>NZ_AP019716.1:1635000-2835000 GCF_006742065.1 Clostridium butyricum
GTGATGGGGCAATGGGAACATATTATTCTGAAAAAACAGGAAATGACATATCCTACTGTGAATTTGGGAATTTAAACGATAAGAATACAATAAGAAGAATTCATGAAGAGTATATAGAAGCTGGGGCTAAGCTTATAAGAACAAATACTTTTAGTGCAAATTCAAAAGAACTTGGAGTTTCTAGAAAAACACTTAAGGATATAATTGAAAGTGGAATTGAAATAGCAAAAGAGGCTGTATATAACAAAGAAGTTTTTATAGGTGCAAGTATAGGTCCTATAAGAGAAAATGGAGCAGATGAAAATGTTGTAGAAGTATTAGAGGAATATAAGTTTATAGTTGATTGTTTTTTAGATAATAATATAAATGTATTTATTTTTGAAACATTAAGTAATTTGGATTATTTAGAAGAAGTAAGTACATATATTAAAAATAAAAAACCTGAAAGTTTTATATTGACACAATTTGCTGTGAAGCCTGACGGATTTACAAGAGATGGGTATAGTGTATCCAAAATTGTTGGCGAAGTAAAAAAGATAAATACTATAGATAGCTATGGTTTTAACTGTGGTTCTGGTCCTACTCATGCTTTAGAATTAATAAAAAAGATAGACATAGGAGATGATATTGTATCATCACTTCCCAATGCAGGCTTTCCAGAGATAATACATGAGAGGACTGTTTATCCAAATAATCCTGTGTATTTTGCACGAAAAGTAAAGGAAATAAAAAAACTAGGTGTATCAATAATAGGAGGATGCTGTGGAACAAATCCATCTTATATAAGTAAATTAAGAGATACAATAGATAATAAGCCAGAAGCTGGAGATAAAATTAAAAGATATGAACATGAAACATATAATGAAAAAAATATAATAAAGAATAAATTTAAGGAAAAAGTAAAGAATGGAGATTTTGTTATTGCCGTTGAATTAAGTGCACCAGTAGATACAGATATAAATAAGATAATGACTGGAGCTAAAGTATGCAAAGACAATAATATTGATATTGTAACAGTTCCAGATTCTCCAATGTCTAAGGTTAGAGCTGATTCAGTAGTAATGTCATCAAAAATAAAAAGAGAAATTGGAATCGAAGCAATGCCTCATATGTGTTGCAGAGATAAGAATACTAATGCAATAAGATCAAGCCTTATAGGAGGTCATATAGAAGAAATAAGAAATATTCTTGCTATTACAGGAGACCCTATAAGTGATGCAAGTAGAATTGAGACGAAAAGTGTATTTAATCTGAATTCTTTTAAATTAATAGAACTTATTAATGATATGAATAATGAGGTATTCACAAGTGATGATATATTTATTGGTGGTGCGCTTAATTTGAATGTTCTTAACAAGGAAGTTGAATATGGTAGAATGATGAAAAAAGTTGAAAGAGGTGCGAAATTCTTTTTAACACAACCAATTTATGATGATTCTGCGGTAGAATTTTTAAAAAGTATAAAAGAAAGAACTGATGTTAAGATACTTGGAGGCATACTGCCAGTGGTAAGTTATAGAAACGCAATGTTTTTAAATAACGAGCTTCCAGGGGTAACAATACCACAAGAAATTTTAAATAGATTTTCAGAAGATATGAATAGAGAAGAAGGTCAGAATATTGGTATAGATATTGCAGTTTCAATGGGCAAAAAATTAAAAGGTATATGTGATGGATTATACTTTATAACACCATTTGGAAGAGTAAATATGATAGTTGATATTGTAAATAGAATAAAAGAAGTATAGTAAATTTACAAAAGAGCGGCATTTATAGATAATGCCGCTTTTTCTGTATATATTGTGTTATAAAGTGTATAATTAAGATAAATAGTATATGTACATATATTTTTTTTAGATGATTATTCCAATATAATAGTATGAGATAAATTAAAATTTATTAAAGTAGGAATATATGATAAAATATACATTAAGAAAATGTAAGGAGTGTTAAAAATGAGTGTGACAATAAAAGATATTGCAAAACTTGCTAATGTTTCTCATACAACAGTTTCAAGAGCTCTTAATAATAGCCCATATATAAATGAAGAAACTAAAGCAAAGATTAAAGCATTGGCTAAGGAGTTGAACTATGTTCCCAATTATAATGCTAAAAGTCTTGTTTTGCTTAAATCTTATGTAATAGGTGTATTCTTCTCATCAATAAGCGAAGGAACATCAGATACGTTCTTCCATGAAATTGTTAAGGGTGTAAATAAAGTAATGGACAAGGAGTATAATCTTGTCATAAGAGGGATTGATAATTATGAACATTCTCATCCTATTGACAATAAAAATTTTGATGGAATTATAGTTGTAAGTCAAAGCAAAAATGATGATGAGTTTATTAAAACAATAATAGAAAAAAATATTCCAATGGTTGTTATAAATAGAGATATTAGTGTAGATGGTGTTATAAACGTATTATCAAATGATACAAAGGGTTCATATGATGCAGTACAGTATCTTATAAATAATAATCACAAAAAGATAGGAATGATTCAGGGTAACTTAGAGTTTGAATCAAGTACATATAGAAAAAAGGGATATATTATGGCTCTTGAGGAAAACAATATTAACGTTAACAATGATTATATTTTAAGTGGAAAGTATACACTTGAAAGTGGATATCATAACATGAAAAAACTTTTAAATATTGAAGATAAACCAACAGCAGTTTTTTGTGCAAATGATGATATAGCTGTTGGAGCTATGAAAGCAATATTTGAAAGTGGTCTTAGAGTTCCTGATGATATATCAATTATCGGATTTGATAACAGTAATTTCTGTAATTATGTTACACCAACACTTACTAGTGTAAAAAAAGATTCTCTTACGATGAGTGAAATAGGGGGTATTAATCTTCTTGATATAATAAATAAAAAATTAATAAATCAAGAGAAAATATTTATAGAATCATATCTCGTTGAAAGAAATTCTGTTAAAAGAATTTAATTTTGAAAAAAATCGCCAAATAATATAAAAAAATAATATTATTTGGCGAAAAAATCTGTTAACGTTAACAAAAAAGGACTTGCATTATCTTTGAAATAAGATTATAATAAGTTTAGTTAATGATACTAACAAATTGTTCACGTTAACTATTACTTGCACACTCAATTGTTAACGTGAACAATAAATATAATAATAAGGGGACCTGTAAAATGAAAGAATTCATGGATGAAAATTTTTTATTAACAAATTCTATTTCTGAAAAGTTGTATCATGAGCATTCAGAAAAAATGCCGATTATTGATTATCATTGTCATATAAATCCAAAAGAGATATTAGAAAACAAGAAATTTAAAAACATAACAGAAATATGGCTTTATGGCGATCACTATAAATGGAGAGCTATGAGAAGTTATGGTATAGATGAAAAATATATAACTGGTGAAGGGTCGGATTATGAGAAGTTTTTAGCTTGGGCCGATACAGTTTCCCATGCAATTGGAAATCCACTATTTCACTGGACACATTTAGAATTAAAAAGATACTTTGGAATAGATGAAGTATTGAGTAAGAAAACAGCATCAGATATATGGGAAAAGTGTAATGAAATGCTTCAAAAAGATGAGTTCACAGTACGAGGATTAATTAAGCGATCAAATGTTAAAGCAATATGTACTACAGATGATCCTGTGGATTCATTAGAATATCATTTGGCATTAAAAGAGGACAAGAGTTTCCATGTTAAAGTATTACCAGCATTTAGGCCAGATAAAGCTTTAGGTATTAATAAAGATACATTTAAGGAATGGTTCACAAAGTTAGAGTCAGTTGTAGGTAGAAAAATAACTAATTTTGATGAATATTTAGAAGCTTTAAAGTCAAGAGTTGAATTCTTTCATAGTGTAGGATGTAGGGTTGCAGATAATGCGTTAGATTTTGTTCCAAGAGGAAAGGCTACATTAGAAGAACTAAGAGAGATTTTTGCACATGTTTTAAAAGATGGACAAGTATCTTTTGAAGATGAAAATAAATTAAGAGTTTATATATTAAAGTTCTTTGGAAAATTATACTATGATTTGGGATGGGTCAATCAATTCCATATGAATTGTGTAAGAGATAATAATACTACAATGTATAATAAATTAGGTCCTGATACGGGATTTGATGCTCTTAATGATACAGAAGTAGCTGTTCCATTATCTAATTTATTAAATGAATTAAATGAAGAAAAAGCATTATCTAAAACAATAATATATAGCTTAAATGCTAATGATAATGCAGTTATAGGTACATTACTTGGCTGCTTCCAAGGCGATGGAATAAAAGGGAAGATTCAGCATGGATCAGCTTGGTGGTTTAATGACCATAAGTTGGGAATGGAAGCACAAATTAAATCATTAGCAAACTTAGGAATGTTAAGTACATTTGTTGGAATGCTTACTGATTCAAGAAGTTTCTTATCTTATACAAGACATGAATATTTCAGAAGAATATTATGTAATGTAATTGGGGAATGGGTTGAAAATGGTGAATTACCAAATGATACTGAATTCTTAGGTGAAATAGTAAGTGATATAAGTTATAACAATGCTAAGAATTACTTTAATATGTAGTTAATAAATATTTATTTATTAATATAGCAGCAGTTTTCTGTTAATTGGAAATTATCCTTTATACCTTGATAACATTGAGTAAACCATACCATATTTTATTTACAATCATACAATTAATTGAAAGCTGCGCTTTTAAAATAATGAGATTTTATATAGATATTAATTCAATTAGGCATATGAGAGAAAATAGGCAGATAGATTGAATTGGCATTTTTTTATAATGCCTTAAATTAGAGAGAATAGTAAAAATTTTTATTGAGGTGAAGAAATGAAAAGAGAAGAAGTATTAGGAAGAGTAAAAGAAGCTGGAGTTGTTGCTGTTGTAAGAGGAAACTCTAAAGAGCAAGGCCTGAAGATAGTTGAAGCAGCAGTTAAAGGTGGAATAAAAGTAATGGAACTTACAATGACAGTTCCAAATCCTGTAGATTTTTTAAAAGAAGTTGTAGAGCAATACAAAGATACAGACATTATTGTTGGAGCAGGAACAGTCTTAGATTCAGAAACAGCAAGAGCTTGTATATTAGCAGGAGCACAATTTATTGTTAGTCCAAGCCTTGATGTGGATACATTAAAATTATGTAACAGATATAAAGTATGTGTTATGCCAGGTGTTATGAGTGTTAAAGATGCGATTACTGCTATGGAATATGGAGTAGATGTTGTTAAAATATTCCCAGCAAATCTTTATGGACCATCAGTAATTTCATCATTTAAAGGGCCTCTTCCACAAGGAGATTTTATGCCAACAGGTGGAGTAACTGTTGAAAACTTACATGAATGGTTTAAAGCTGGCGCTGTAGTTGTTGGAACAGGTGGAAGTTTAACTAAAGGTGCTACAACTGGTAATTATGATGCAGTAGAAAAAGAGGCTAGAAGATTTATGGATGCATATAGAGAAGCGAAGGGGATTTAAAAATGGATGTAGTAACTTTTGGAGAATCGATGATTGTTTTTAGCCCGCAATCACATGGACCATTAAGACATGTTCATACATTTGAAAAAACAATAGGCGGAGCAGAATCAAATGTTGCAACAGCTCTTTCAAAATTAAATCATACTGTAGGATGGTTTTCAAAATTATCAAATGATGAATTTGGAAGAGATGTTATAAGTTCTATTAGAGCTGAAGGTGTAGATACATCACGAGTTATTTTAGATGAGAATAATAATACTGGATTAATATTTAAGGAATATTATCAAAGAAGTAATCCTAATGTTTATTATTATAGAAAAAACTCGGCAGCAAGTACAATTTCTCCAGATGATATTGATGAAGAATATATTAAAAGTGCAAAAATACTTCATCTAACAGGAATAACACTTGCTTTATCCAAAAGTGCAAGAGAATCAGTTTATAAAGCGATAGATATAGCAAAATCAAATGGGATTTTAGTATCTTTTGATCCGAATATAAGATTAAAGTTATGGGACTTAGAAGAAGCAAAAGAAATTTTGGTGGATATTGCTAATAAAGCTGACATTGTAATGCCAGGTCTCGATGAAGCAGAGATTCTTTTAGGGTTAACGGATAAAGATGAAATTTGTGATTACTTTTTAGGAAAGAATGCAAAAATAGTTGCTATAAAGCTAGGGGCTGAAGGATGCTACATAAAAAGTAAAGAAGAAAGTTGTATGGTACCAGGATACAATGTATCTGATATAATTATTGATACTGTTGGTGCAGGAGATGGATTTGCAGCAGGGTTTCTTTGTGGATATCTTGATAATTTATCTTTAGAGGAAATTGGACAATATTCAAATGGAATGGGAGCTATGGCGACTCTTGCAAGTGGGGACATGACAGGTTATCCGAGTTTTGAACAACTTATGGAGTTTATTGGGAAAAAGCATGGAGTAGATAGATAAGCATAAATAATGGGATTATTAAATAGAAAGTAGAGAGTTTGTATTGAAAATATTAATTATTATATGAACTCTTGGCTTTCAAAAATGTTAACGTGTTCTTGGTATAATTTAAATTTGACAATACAATTTTATATAGTTGTATAGTATTGTGAAATTTAAATTATTATATAGATAAGAATTTGGAGGAGTAAAAATGAAATTAAATAGAGAATCATATAAAAATCATAAATCATATCCAGTAAAAGTAATCCAATTTGGAGAAGGAAATTTCTTAAGAGCTTTTGTTGACTGGCAAATTGATAAAATGAATAAAGAAGCGGATTTTAATGGAAGTGTTGCAGTTGTTCAACCTTTAGAAGGTGGATTGATTCATATGCTTAATGAACAGGATTGTTTATATACATTATATTTACAAGGAATTCAAAATGGTAAAGCAACTAAGACGCATACAGTAATTGATTGTATAGATAGAGCAGTTGATCCGTATAAAGATTATAATAAATATTTAGAACTTGCAGAAATTCCAAGCGTTAGATTTATAATTTCAAATACAACAGAAGCTGGGATTGTTTTTGAAAATGATGATAAATTAGAAGGTGGATGTCAAAATGGATATCCATCAAAATTAACGGCTCTTTTATATCATAGATTTAAGACATTTAATGGAGCTTTAGATAAAGGATTAAATATTATCCCATGTGAATTAATTGATAGAAACGGAGAAAAATTGAAAGAAATTGTATTAAAATATGCTGAAATATGGAACTTGGGAGATGAATTTATTACTTGGATCAATACTGCCAATACATTCTTTTGCAGTTTAGTAGATAGAATTGTTCCAGGATATCCAAGAGATACAATTGAAGAAGTAAGAGCTGAATTAGGTTATGATGATAATTTAGTAGATGTAGGAGAAGTATTCCATTTATGGGTTATAGAAGGGCCACAATGTCTTAAAGAAGAGTTACCAATAGAGAAGGCAGGTCTTAATGTTAAAGTTGTTGATGATATGACACCATACAGAACTAGAAAAGTTAGAATTTTAAATGGACCTCATACTGCAATGGTTCCAGTTGCTTATCTTTATGGTTTAGAGACAGTTGGAGAAACTGTAGATCATGAGATTATGGGCCAATATGTAAGGGAATTAATATTTGATGAAATAGTTCCAACATTAGATTTACCACATGATGAATTAGTTCAATTTGGTAATGATATAATTGAAAGATTTCAGAATCCGTATGTAAAACATTATTTAATGAGCATTGCATTAAATTCAATGTCTAAATATAAAACAAGAGACTTACCAAGCTTAACTGAATACTTAAAGAGAAAAGGAGAACTTCCTAGAAAATTAGTATTCTCTCTTGCAGCATTAATAGAATTTTATAAGGGAAAGAGAGGGAATGAAGATATTAAGCTTGCTGATGATGAGCATATATTAGAATTATATAAAAATTTATGGTCAGAATGTGATGGATCTGAAAGTGGATTAAAGACATTGGTTACTAAAGTTCTTGCATATGATAGAAACTGGGGTATGGACTTAAATGAAATTGAAGGCTTAACTCAAGCTGTAACTGATAATTTAATTTTAATTGAAAAAGCAGGAATGAAAGAAGCTGTTAAATCAGTACTTTAATTTATATTAGAAGTAATAACATATATATTAGATAAAAAATAACAACAACTTAATAACCTATTACTCATTATTATAAAAAATAACAACTTAATTAATTGATAGATAACTTAAATATAAAATGGATATATATGTTGTTATAAACTGATAAAATTAAACTACTTTAATTTTAGCTGCTTATTAATTTGTTTTTAGTTCATAAGCAGCATAATACCAAGTGTAATTTTAAAATATATAAGGTTACACTTAACCCTAAATAAATTGATTAAAAAATAGCAATTAGTTTAAGGAAAAGCAGGTAGAAAAAATGATGAATTTTATAAAGATAAATAATAAGGATAATGTTGTTGTAGCTCTTAAAGATTTTAATAAGGGTGAAACAATCAAAACTGACGAAAAAGAAATAACTTTAAAAGAGGATATTAAAAGAGGTCATAAAATTGCAATTGAAGATATAAAGGAAAATTGTGATGCCATAAAATATGGATATCCTATTGGATATGCAACTAAAGATATAAATATAGGTCAATGGGTTCATACACATAATATAAGAACAAACTTAAAGGGGATAAAAGAGTATGAATTCAACCAGTCATTGAATAAATTGGATATACCAGAAAGAAATTTGACTTTTGAAGGATATGAAAGAGAAAATGGATCTGTTGGTATAAGGAATGAGCTATGGATAGTTCCGACAGTTGGATGTGTAAATGGAATTGCAGATAGAATAATTGAAAAATTTAAGGAAGAAGTGAATTTTGAAGGAATTGACGGTGTTGAAGCTTTTAAGCATAACTATGGATGTTCTCAGCTTGGAGATGATCATGTAAATACAAAAACTATCCTTGGAAATCTTGCAAAGCATCCAAATGCAGGTGGAGTATTAGTTTTAGGATTGGGCTGTGAAAACAACACCATGATAGACTTTATACAATCATTAGGTGAATATAATGAAAATAGAATTAAATTTTTAGTATGCCAAGAAGTTTCTGATGAAATTGAAGAAGGCGTTAAAATCTTAAAAGAACTATATTTTCAAATGAAAAGTGACAAGAGAGTTACACTTCCTATATCAAAATTAAAAATTGGCTTAAAATGTGGTGGGTCTGATGGTTTATCTGGAATAACAGCTAATCCTCTTGTTGGAAGCTTTTCAGATCTTTTAGTATCACAGGGAGGAACTACAATACTAACTGAAGTTCCAGAAATGTTTGGTGCTGAAACTATTCTTATGAATAGGTCTAAGGATGAAGAAACATTTGATAAGGTTGTACATTTAATAAATGACTTTAAACAATACTTTATGAAATATGATCAGCCAATATATGAAAATCCATCACCGGGAAATAAAGCAGGAGGAATTACTACACTTGAAGATAAATCACTTGGGTGTACTCAGAAGTCAGGAAATGCTACTGTTGTAGATGTTCTTAAATATGGTGAAACTCTAAAGACTGATGGCCTTAATCTTTTAAGTGGTCCAGGAAATGATTTAGTTGCTGCATCAGCATTAGCAGCAGCAGGATGTCATATGGTTTTATTTACAACTGGAAGAGGCACACCTTTTGGTACATTTGTACCTACAATTAAGATATCTACAAACTCACCATTATATAAATTAAAACCACATTGGATGGATTTCAATGCAGGATGTCTTGTAGAAGATAAAACTTTAGAAGAAACTACTGAAGATTTTATGAAATTTGTAATTGAAGTTGCTAATGGTAAGCATGTGAATAATGAAATTAATAAATTTAAAGAAATTGCTATACTTAAGCAGGGCGTAACACTATAAAATAAAGCAAAAAATATAAATATACTATAATATTTTATTTGTAAAATTAGGAGGAGATGTAAATGAGTGAAGAATTAAGAAGTTTTTCAATGGACTTTTTTTCGTTAAAAGGAAAAGTGGCCATAGTAACAGGTGGAAATAAGGGGTTAGGACAAGCGTATGCAATAGCCTTGGCTAAAGCAGGAGCAAATGTTATAATTCCAACTCATGGAAAGGAGTGGGATGAAACAAGAAAACTCATAGAAGAGACAGGAAGACAAGTTACATTTATTCAAGGTGACATAACAAGCAGAGAAGATAGAGAGAATATAATAAGAATTTCAATGCAAGTTTATGGGAAAATAGATATTTTAGTTAACAATGCCGGCACAATAAAACGAGCACCTCTTTTAGAATATAAAGAAGAGGATTGGAATGCAGTAATAGATATAAATTTAAATTCTTTATATTTTTTAAGTCAAGATGTTGCAAAAATAATGGCAGAACAAGGCAGTGGAAAGATTATTAATATTGCATCAATGCTTTCTTTTCAAGGCGGAAAGTTTGTACCTCCATATACGGCAAGTAAACATGGTGTTGCAGGAATTACAAAGGCTTTTGCTAATGAACTAGCATGCAAAAACATACAAGTTAATGCAATAGCGCCTGGGTACGTAAAAACAGCTAATACAAAGCAAATAAGAGATGACGAAAAGAGAAATAAAGAAATACTAGATAGGATTCCAGCAGAAAGATGGGCTGAGCCTTTTGACTTGATGGGAGCCGTAGTATTTTTAGCAAGTAGAGCATCTGATTATATAAATGGACATATACTTACAGTTGATGGCGGTTGGCTTGTAAGATAAGGAGTTTAAAATAAGCTTGTGAAAAGATGAAAAACTTATCACAAGCTTATTTTATAGAACTTATATATTTATTGAAAAGCTTTTAGGGAAATAAAATTTTTTATGGAGATTCTTTTTGAGTAATAAAAAAGTTAACAAGTGCGCTTCCTGAAATTATTATATATCCTAAAATAGATAAAATATCAGGAATTTCTTTAAAGAGAACGAGTCCGTAAAGAGCAGAAACAATTAATCCTACATAATCATACATAGCAATACTTGAAGCAGGTGCATTTTTATATGCTAGCGTAAGGCTGATCTGTCCAAAAGCAATACAAAATCCTGCAAGGATCATGAATACAACTGATTCTTTATTTTTAAAATTACTAATATTTATAAATATAAAAGGTAAGCTTGCTATACAAGCAAAAAATATATTATAAAAAATAATAGTAAATTTATTTTCTTTGTCGCCTATTAATCGTATCATTGTAAATGCAGTTCCAGCACAAGCAGCTCCGCATAAACCGATTAATGATGGAATTATGCTGAAAGAGAAACTTGGTTTTATTATTAAAATAGAACCAGCCAGAGTCAAAATGAGAAATAAAACTTGTTTTTTGTTAATTTTATCTTTTAAAAATATGCATCCAAACAATACAGCAAAAGATGGTCCGAGTTTTGAAAGCATTGTGGCATCTGATAGAATCATATGGTCTAGTGTATAATACAAACAAGCTAGTGATAAAGTACCACATAAACCTCTTATGTTAAGATGTTTACGGTTTTCTTTTCTTCCGAAAAAAGATATGTTGTTCTTTAGCATTACAATAGCTATTATTAAAAAAGCTATACTGTTAGAAATAAAAGCTTTCTGATAAAGAGAGACATCAGAAGCAAGTTTGCTTAAAAGGTTCATTGTCGTAAAAAATATTGATGATAGTATCATAAAGCAGATTGCTTTTAATCTTTTGCTTAACTTCATAAAAATATTCTCCTTATAAAAATATATGCCATATTAGAATTACCAAAAAAGTTCTAGTTTATTCATATATTTTGTTAATGCAGAATGCAGAATAGACATTATTTAAGGAAAAGATATAATACATTGAATGTAAATAATTCAATCATATATAAATTAAAAAATAATTTGGAAAACGTGTTCAATTTTCTCAAAAAAGGTATTGAAATTGTTTAAATAACATTATATAATAATATTATAGTCTTAAGCACACGTGTGCAAGAGCATGAAATGTGCACGTGTGCAAAAGATAACAACAATGTTGTTGATAACTACTAAACATACGAAATTTGAATTATACTTATTTATATTAGGAGGATGGATAATGAAAGATTATGCAAAGTGGATGGCTGATTCAGTCATTGCTAGAAAAACTGATTTAACTAGTTACTGGGCTTATGAATTTGGGTTAACTTTAGATGGTATAGCAGAGGTTTGGAAACAAACTAAAGATTCCAAGTATTTTGAATATATTAAAGAGTGTATGGATACTTTTGTAAATGAAGATGGCACAATAAGAGGATATAGTGTTGATGAATATAATATTGATCATTTAAATAATGGAAAGATATTATTAACAATATATCAAGAAACTCATGAAGAAAAATATAGAAAAGCATTAGAGTTATTAAGAACTCAAATAGCTAAACATCCAAGGACAAAAGAAGGAGTGTTCTGGCATAAAGAAATTTATCCTGAACAAATATGGCTAGATGGTTTATATATGGGAGCAACTTTCTATGCGAAGTATGTAAACGAATTCGGAGATGTTTCAGAATTTGATGATATTGCAAAACAATTTATAATTGCAAGAAATCATACAATAGATCCTAATTCAGGACTATTATATCATGCTTATGATGATGCTAGAGAACAACCATGGGCTGATAAAGAAACTGGTTTATCAAAGCATTTTTGGTCAAGATCTATGGGATGGTTTGTAATGGCTCTTGTTGATACATTAGAAGAATTGCCAGAAGATAATAAATATAAAAATGAAATTTTACAGATATTTAATGATACAATGAATGCATTAATTAAGGTTGCTGACAAGGATGCACACGTTTGGTATCAAGTACTTGATTGTGGTGATAGAAAAGGAAATTATCTTGAAGCATCAGGTTCTTCAATGATTGCATATGCACTATTTAAGGGAGTAAGACTTGGATATTTACCAGAAGAATTGAGAGAGTTTGCTAAGGAATCATATAGAGGGTTAATTGATGAATTTATATTAGAAACTCCTCTTGGATTAATTAATCTTAATAAAATATGCTTTGTAGCTGGTCTTGGAGGAAAGGATAACTGCCATGGTAAGAGAGATGGATCTTTTTCATACTATATCAGTGAACCTATAGTTTGTAATGAACCAAAGGGGCTTGGACCATTTATCTTAGCTGCATCTGAAGCTAATTTACTGTAACAGTGTTGTATTATCAGTTTCATAATACATATCTTGTGAAACTGATAATAACTATAATATTCCATGTAAATAATTACAAGAATTTAAAAGTGCAGTATTTAAGAAGGGAGAATAACAGTGGGAAAATTAGCATCTATGGATGAAGTGAAAAAATGGCATAATGTTTGTAAGGCTAAAGAAATAGTTGAAATATTAAATAAAAAGCATTACAAAGCTCAGTATGTTGAAACTATAGACGAAGCAAAAAAACTGCTTTTTAGCATGATAGAGGAAGGAAGCAGTGTCGCCCTTGGAGGTTCAACTACATTAACTCAAATGAATGTTGTTGAAACATTAAGAAATGGAAATTATAAATTTTTTGATAGATATCAAGATTTACCATTTGATCCAGATATAATAGAAATTCACAGAAAGTCTTTGAGTGCAGACTATTTAATAAGTAGCACAAATGCAATAACTAAAAATGGTGAGCTAGTAAATACAGATTGCACGGGGAACAGGATTGCACCTATGATATTTGGTGCTAAAAATGTAATTATTGTTTCTGGAGTAAATAAGATAGTTGAAAATTTGGACTCAGCAATGAAAAGAATACGAGAAATTGCACCGATGAATGCAAAGAGAATAAAACATGAAACTCCTTGTGCTGAACTTGGATATTGTGTTGACTGTGACTGCAAGAAGAGAATGTGTAATTTTACAAGCATAATTCATAATGGAATTAAGTTTGAGGGAAGAATAAAAATTATTATTATTGCTGATGAATGTGGTTATTAAAAAACAATACATGTACATGTTTTATGTATGGAGACATAGCTATGAATTTGTTAAAGATGATAACTGGAGTCATATAGAAGGTTTTGGTAAAAAAATGGGCTATAGAGATGATATTTGGTATGCAACTAATAAAGAAATTATAGATTATATGAAGGCATTTAATAATTTGAAATTTTCTATGGATGCAAGTTTTGTATATAATCCATCAATTCAATCTGTTTGGCTTAGTGTTGATGGGAACATAGTAGAAGTAAAATGTGGACAAACAGTATATATGTAAAAGTATACATTTAAAGATGACTTATTATTTTAATTAAAAGTAGTAATACTAGCTTAAAATTGTTTGATAATTAGGAATTATACTTGACTATTTATTATTAGAAATTGTTAAAGTTGAATTGAAATTTATAGAAATAAATAAATTTATGTACATTATTAAGTACAAATATTTGGAGGGTAAACAATGAAAAGAAAAATAACTTTTATGAATATGATTGGTTATGCATGTATAAATTTTTTAGGTAGTGGATCTCAAGCAATTATTTCAGCGTTCTTAATGTTTTTCTATACTCAATGTTGTGATATTGATCCGCTTAAGGCAGGTTCAATATTTACGATTACAAGATTAATGGATGCTGTGTTAAATCCATTAGTTGGATCTATAAGTGATAACTTTGGTAAAACTGCAATTGGTAAACGATTTGGTAGAAGAAGATCATTTACATTGATAGGTATTCCTTTAGTAATTGTAATTTTCCCAATATTATGGACAACAGGTCATTCGTTCTCATTCTACTTTGTAATGAATTTAATTTGGGAATTAACATTTACATTAGTAGTAGTTACGGGTACAACATTACCAGCAGAAATGGCTACTAGTGCAGCTGATAAAACAAAACTTGTATCTGCAAAACAATATTTTGGACAATTTTCAAGTGGTATAGCTACTGCATTCCCAGCATTCTTTGCAGCAAGAATGGGTGATGATAATCCAAGAGCTTATTTCTTTGCAGGTGTTACTTATGCTGCAATAATGGTGTTATCTTTAGTAGTGTTCTATGCATTTACTTTTGAAAGAGATCCTAAAGATGTTCATGTAACTGAAACTAAGAGTTTTGCTGAAACAATGAAGAAAATGCTTGCAGATATTCCTTCAGCAATGCAAATAAAATCATTCAGATTACATTCTGCAATGATGCTATTAATAGGTATTTACAAAAACCTTGCAGCTGGTGTATTCACTTATTTTGTTGTGTATTGTTTAAGTTTATCAAAAGTAGAAGCAGGATATATTACAGGTGCTTCACAAATAATTTCTATAGTAGCAGTTACAGTTACTATTGGATTGTGTTATAAATTTGGTGGACCAAAAGCATTTAATTATGGTGCAGCTGTTGTTTGTATAACTTGCTTAGGATTTGTTGGATTAACTAAATTTGAAGGTTCTTCAATGTTAGTAACTATGCTAGTTGTAGTTGCTGTTGCAAACTTCATGGGAAGGGCTGCTTTAGATTATATTCCAGTATTCCAATTACCATTTATGGCTGATATTGATGAAGCAGTTACTATGCAGAGAAGAGAAGGAATATTTACTGGAACTAACGGTTTATTATCAAAAGTTGCAGGAGCTGTTGAATCATTCTTATTAGGTGTTATATTACAATATTCAGGCTTTATTAAAGGTGAAGCTGTACAGCCACAATCAGCTGTAACAACTATTACAATAATGACAGTTGCGGTTCCAATGATATTATTATTTGTATGCTTCTTAGCAGCTAGAAGATTAAAATTAACTAAAGAATCTCATAAATTATTAGTTGATGAAGTTAATAGAATTAAAGCAGGTGGAGATAAAGCAGCTGTTACTCCAGAGGCTAAGAAAGCTATAGAAGAATTAACTGGATATGCTTATGAAAACTGTTTTGGTAACAATAATGTTGGATATCATGAAAAAACAGCACTTAATTCATAAATTATTAGTTAATTGAATTACTATCTATAATAATCTATATAAAATGCAGCAGGAGATTTGTAAGAGTACTGCTGCATTTTTAGTAAGTTCATCTATGGAAGAGAGGATTTTTATATGTTTAAAGAATTTGAGTGGAATCAAAAACTATATGATTCAATTGAAAAGAAAGTTAATGAAAATATAATAAACTTTGAAAATATGGACAAATATAATATTGAAGATGAAAAATATAAAAAATTTATTAGTAATGTTGAAGAAGTTTATCTTACACATCCAGATGGACCTTATAAAGGTGATAAAAAAGAACTTAAAAATGATAAAGAATATATAAGTAAATCTTTAATAAAAAATATACAGATTGTAAAATATTATGGTGATGTAATACAAAAGGCAATTGATGATGCCAATAAAAATGGTGGGGGAAAAGTTATAATTCCAGGAGGAACTAAAGAAGAACCTAAAATTTATTATAGTGGATCAATAACTTTAAAAAGCAATGTAGAACTTTATATTGAAGAAAATGCTATTATAAAATTTTTAAGAAATAAATCTAATAGATTTTATCCACTTGTATATACAAGATGGGAAGGCGTTGAAATGATGAACTTTTCCCCTTTTATATATAGCTATGAAGCTGAAAATATTGCTATAAGTGGAAAGGGCGTTCTTGATGGATGTGCAGATGAATTTAACTGGATGCCTTGGAAGTTTGGGTATTTTAATGAAGAAGATCAGCAGATTCAAAGGGAAAGATTATTTAATTTGGGTCAGGAAAATGCTTGTGTAAGAACAAGAAGAATATTCAATGATGAAATTTCAACAATAAGACCACCATTTATTCAGCCTTATAAATCAAAAAATATACTTATTAAGGATATAACAATTTTAAATTCACCATTTTGGGAAGTAAATCCTGTACTTTGTGAAAATATAAAAATAGATAGTATTACAGTTGATAGTCATTTATATAATAATGATGGTGTTGATCCTGAATCATGTAGAGATATGATAATTGAAAACTGTCATTTTACTACTGGTGATGATTGTATAGCAATAAAGTCAGGAAGAAATAATGAAGGAAGAAACATAGGTGTTCCTTCTCAAAACATAATAATTAGAAATAATAAGTTTGAAGATGGTCATGGGGGAATAACTATAGGAAGTGAAATTTCTGGAGGAGTAAATGATATATTTGCCCACGATAATTACTTTGATAGTTCAGAACTTGATTATCCAATCAGATTTAAGACCAATGCTGAAAGAGGAGGAAAGCTTGAAAATATTTATGTAAAGAACAGTGTGGTAAATAAATCTAAGATTGCAGTTATCCATGCAGATTTCTTCTATGAAGAAGGAACTAATGGAAATTATATGCCAATACTAAGAAATATTACTTTATCTAATATAAAAACTGTAGAAGGTGGAAGTATAGATGCAAATAATGCATTATTTTTAAAAGGGTTTAAAGATGCGCCAATTGAAAATATTTTAATTGAAGATGTATATTTAAATGGAGTTAAGGGTGATGCTGTATTACAGAATATAAAAGGAATTGGTTTTAAGAATGTGTCTATAAACAATAAAAGAATTGATGATAAGATTATAGATGTTGAAAATGATTTTAGAGTTAAGGAATATAGCTTTCAATAAAAAAGATATTTCTAAAGTTGCAAAAGATATATCTGAGAAATGCTAAAACTTAAATATTAATTTTTTTATTGAACTAAAGTATTATTGAAGTATATAAATATTTTGAAAGAGAAGAATGTCTGAATAAATTTTAGACATTCTTTTTTTATGAAATACCTTAAATGTCATAATGTAGTATAATTATCTATGAGTGTACTATTTTATGATGAATTATAGATTTATTTAAATAAGAATGAAAAAAGTAATCAAAGAGGTGATATATTATGAAAAAGCCAATAAAAAGAGCGGCAGTCATACATGATTTATGTGGTGTTGGAAAAGCGGCACTTACAAATATAATACCAGTTTTATCAACAATGGAAATTGAAACATGTCCAATTCCAACTATAATATTATCTTCTCATACAGGTGGACTTGGAAAACCAGTAACTATAAAATTAGATAATTATATTGAAAAAGCTATGAATCATTATAATGAACTTGATTTAAACTTTGAAGGTATTTTTATAGGTTATTTAGGTAGTATTAAGAATGTAGAAGAATGTATAAACTATTTTGAAAATATAGAAATGAAAGAAGAGTCAATAGTTATATTTGATCCTATTTTTGGAGATAATGGGGGGTATTATAGCAATTTTAATAAAAGTTATTCAGATAAATTAAGAGAAGTAATTAAATTTGCACAAATAATAACTCCTAATTATACAGAAGCATGTTTATTAGCAGGAGAAGAAATTCATGAATGCTTAGAAAAAAATGATTTATATAGTATATGTAGAAAACTATCAGGTTTTGGATGTAACAAAATAATAATAACAAGTGTACCACTAGGCAAGGGGGATTTAATTGGAACCGTTGTATATGATAATGAATATGATTCTATTGACATAATAGAAAGTTTAAAACAAGAAAAAAGTTATCCAGGAACAGGTGATATTTTCACATCTGTTCTATTAGGGAATTTGATGAATGGAATAGAGCTGTTGAAGAGTTGTGAATGTTCGTGCGCGTTTGTGGAAAAGTGCATGAAAATAAGTAGCCAATATGATTATCCTAGTAAAGAGGGGGTATTGCTTGAAAAATGCCTAAAATACTTACGTTGTTAAAGATAAATGAAATATAAAATTTAATTTAAATGATTAAGAACTATGTGTTTTTGTTATAAAAATGAAAAAAAGTGATTATTTTTGAAAGAAAATGATTGATTTATTTTAAAAAATGATTTATTATTATATCAGAGGAGTGGTGATAATGTTTACAGAGGAAAGATATAATATCATTCTTCAAGAATTAAATGCTAAAGGGATTGTTTCAGTAACTGAACTAGTTGAGCTGCTTGATGCATCAGAATCTACTATAAGAAGAGATTTGAATTCCCTTCATAATGATGGAATGCTTAAAAAAATTCATGGAGGAGCAATTTCAATTGGTGATAACACTTCTAAACATGATTATAAAGTTAATGTAAGAAAGACTTTGAATACAGAAGAAAAACATCAGCTTGCAAAATACGCAGGCAGTCTTATAGAAAATGATGATGTAATATATTTAGATGCAGGAACTACTACTGAAGCAATGATTGATTACATTCAAAGTGATAGGATTCTTGTAGTTACTAATGGTATAGTCCATGCAAAAAAACTTCTAGAAAAGGGAGTAAAGACCTTCATATTAGGTGGTGAAGTTAAAGCTGTAACTGAAGCAATAGTTGGAAGCAGTGCTGTGGACGACCTTAAAAAATATAATTTTTCAAAAGGTTTTTTTGGGACAAATGGTGTAAGTAACAAAAGTGGATATACAACTCCCGATGTTAATGAAGCAATGGTTAAAAGAGAAGCAATAAAAAGATGTATGGAATCTTACATACTAGCAGATGAATCAAAACTTGATGAAGTGAGCTTTATAACATTTGCAAATATAAGTGATTCTACACTAATAACAAGTAAAACAAACGGGAATAGTAATTATGATACTAAAGTGATAGGAGTGGAATAATATGATTAATACTATAACTTTAAATCCTTCATTAGATTATGTTGTTAAAGTGGATAGTTTTAAAGCAGATGCTTTAAATAGAATTAACAGTGAACAAATTTATGCAGGTGGAAAAGGTATAAATGTATCAATTGTTTTAAAAAACTTAGGCGTTGATAATACTGCATTAGGGTATGTAGCAGGATTTACAGGTGATGAAATATTAAGACAGATAAAAGATCATAATGTTGACTGTGATTTTGTTAAACTTGAAAGTGGTATGTCAAGAATAAATGTTAAGCTTAAAAGTGATGGAGAAACAGAAATAAATGGTGCAGGTCCAGACATAAGCGAAAAGGATTTAGAATCTCTTTATGAAAAGATAAATAAGCTTGGAAAAGGTGATTTTTTAATATTGTCAGGAAGCATTCCAAAGAGTGTACCAGATGATATTTATGAAAGAATAATGAAAAGTCTTTTAGATAAAGAAGTTGAGTTTATTGTAGATGCTACAAAAGATTTATTATTAAAAGTCTTAAAATATAGACCATTTTTAATAAAGCCTAATCATCATGAGTTGGCAGAAATGTTTAATGTGGAATTAAAAAATGATGAAGATATAATAGCATATGGAAAAAAACTTCAGGAAATGGGAGCCAAAAATGTCTTAATATCAATGGCAGGAGATGGCGCAATATTATTACCTGAAAATGGAGAACCAATAAAGAGAGAAGTACCTAAGGGAATTTTAAAAAATTCAGTAGGTGCCGGAGATTCAATGGTTGCAGGATTTTTATGTGGGTATCTAAAAAATAAAGATTTAGATGAAGCATTTAAAATGGGAATAGCAACAGGAAGTGCTAGTGCTTTCTCAGAAGAACTTGCAACAAAAGAAGAAGTAGAAAATTTATTATTACAAATGAAATAAGTTAAGCATAAAGTAAATTTTATATGAATTTGAATTTTTAAGTGTCATGCATAAAATGCGTGATACCTAAAATTACAATTATAGTAAACCTTATCATTAATCGATATCAATTTAAGGTAGTAATTTATTTTAAGGAGGAAGAAAAATGAGAATTGTAGATTTATTACATAAACAAGGAATGAACCTTAATATTAAACCATCTTCTAAAGCAGAATGTATAAATATCCTTGTTGATCTTATGGACAAAACTGGAAATTTAAGCAATAAAGAAGAATATAAAAAAGCAATACTTGCTAGAGAGGATTTAAGTACAACTGGTATAGGTGATGGAATAGCTATACCTCATGGAAAGACAAATGCAGTTAAAAAGGCAAGTCTTGCAGCAGCAGTATGTAAGGATGGCGTTGATTATGATTCTTTAGATGGAATGCCTGCAAATTTATTCTTTATGATAGCTGTTCCAGATAACAGTGATAATTTACATTTAGAAGTATTAGCACGTCTTTCAACTATATTAATGGATGAAGAGTTTAGAAAGAAGTTAATAAACTGTACGAATAAGGATGAATTTTTAAAATTAATAGATGAAAAGGAAGCAGAAAAGTTCCCAGAAGAGCTTCAAAAAGATGTTAAATCAGGAAGTGGTTCTTACAGAGTATTAGCAGTAACTGCATGTCCAACTGGAATAGCACATACTTATATGGCAGCAGAAAGTTTAGAAAACAAAGGTAAAGAAATGGGAGTTTCTATAAAAGTTGAAACTAATGGTTCTGGAGGAGCAAAAAATGTTTTAACTAAGGAAGAAATTGAAAAAGCTGAATGTATTATAATTGCAGCTGATAAAAATGTTGAAATGGCTAGATTTAATGGAAAGAAAGTCATAAAGACAAAAGTAGCAGATGGAATTCATAAGGCTGAAGAATTAATTAATAGAGCTACAAGTGGAGATGCCCATGTTTATAATCATGAAGGAGGAAGTGAAGATACTTCAGATTCAGGTAGTGATGAAAGTATTGGACGTCAAATTTATAAACATTTAATGAATGGTGTATCACATATGCTTCCATTTGTAATAGGTGGAGGAATATTAATAGCTTTAGCATTCTTATTAGACGACTATAGCATTGATCCAAGTAATTTTGGTATGAATACTCCGGTAGCAGCATTTTTAAAGACTGTTGGTGGTGAAGCATTTGGATTTATGCTTCCAGTACTTGCAGGATTTATAGCAATGAGTATTGCGGATAGACCAGGTCTTGCAGTTGGTTTTGTTGGTGGAGTTCTTGCAAAGATAGGAACTACTTATGCAAGTGCTTTTGATTCAAGTATTTCACCAATAAGCGGTGGATTTTTAGGTGCATTGTTTGCAGGGTTTGCAGCAGGTTACTTAGTTCTTGGTCTAAAGAAGGTCTTTGATTTATTACCAGATGCTTTAGAGGGCTTAAAGCCAACATTATTATATCCTTTATTTGGAATAGGTCTTATAGGACTAATCATGATACTTGTAAATCCATTCTTTGGTTCAATTAATATTGGAATTACTAATGTACTCAATTCAATGGGTGGAACAAGCAGAGTTCTTTTAGGAATTGTTGTTGCAGGAATGATGGCAATCGATATGGGTGGTCCTTTCAATAAGGCAGCATATGTATTTGGTACAGCATCACTTGCAAGTGGAAACTATGAAGTAATGGCAGCAGTTATGGCTGGTGGTATGGTTCCACCTCTTGCAATAGCACTTGCTACAACATTCTTTGGAAATAGATTTACTGATAATGAAAGAAAATCAGGAATAACTAACTATATAATGGGATTATCATTCATAACTGAAGGTGCGATACCATTTGCAGCAGCAGATCCATTAAGAGTTATTCCATCTTGTGTAATTGGTTCAGCAACAGCAGGTGCAATTTCAATGATATTCAATTGTACTTTAAGAGCTCCTCATGGAGGAATATTCGTAGTACCTGTTATTGGAAATCCATTAATGTATCTTGCAGCAGTAGGTGCAGGTTCTGTAATTGGAATGATATTATTAGCATTATTAAAAAAGCCAATTAAAAAATAATAAATAGCACACTCATTTTAGTCTTTATATATACAATACTGTATCAGAAGTAATTTTATTGATTGCTCTGATGCAGTATTTTTTATATCCCCAAAAGGTTCCCTAATAAAAAATAAGTTAAGTTATTGTTATAGAAATAGTTCTTCAATCATAGAATGTATAAATGAAATTTATTTATAAGGAAGGTATATTATTATGAGAAGAATACAGAAATTTATAATAAGTTTTTTTATGACAATAACATGTGTTACAACTTTGCCTGCATATGCATGGACAAGCGAGGGGAATGGATGGATAAATGGTACCATGGGATGGTCATATATGATAAATGGTATTTATAGTGATGGATGGAATAACATTGATGGAGAGTGGTATTATTTTTATAAGGATACAAACTTTATGGCACATGATACTATAATTGATGGATATTATATAAACAGTGATGGAGTTTGGATAGAGAATGCACCATATCCTATAGAGCAGATAATTAAAAATGATAAAGATTATTTAGATAATACATTTAAAGATATTCAGTGGAGCTTTTATACTGATGAAAATGTAAGTTTAAAAGAAATTTGTAATGAATACTGGGATGTTCCAGATATTGTTGGAAATATGTATTGGATACAAGATAGAGAAATTGATTTGTTAGGGTATTTTGTAAGTGGAGATAATGTTTACTGTCTTGCAAATCAAGGTGGAACTGATATCTATAAAATTGAAAACGGTAAGATTATTGAAAGTATACCCTATGAAATTTCAAATAGTTATAGTTGGAGAAAAATATAATCTAAAATATAAAAATCTGTAATTTTGAAAATAATTCAATTACAGATTTTTTGTTTTATACAATTAAAAATATAACTTATTAATGATTTTTCGAGTTTTTAAATACATAACATTAAGTTAACTTGTAAACAATAAAAACTATGAAAGTCAAAGTGTTAAGCTATTTACAATGACTTGATGTGTTATGGACATTGATTTTAAATATAGCCATATGAAAGGTTCGTAACAAATAAAAAATTATTTCATTTGATTAAACTTATTTTATTAGAGAAAACGAGGGATGAAACATGAGAAAAACTAAAACTATGGATGGTAATACTGCAGCAGCATATGTTTCTTATGCTTTTACTGAAGTAGCAACCATTTATCCTATTACACC
Source organism: Clostridium butyricum (assembly GCF_006742065.1). NCBI lineage: Bacteria > Bacillati > Bacillota > Clostridia > Eubacteriales > Clostridiaceae > Clostridium > Clostridium butyricum. The sequence continues at coordinate 1,658,670 of NZ_AP019716.1, forward strand.
GTCATCTCCAATGGCAGAACACGTTGATGAATGGGTTGCAAAGGGTAAAAAAAATATATTTGGTCAGCCTGTAAAGGTTGTTGAAATGCAATCAGAAGCAGGCGCAGCAGGTGCACTTCATGGTTCACTTCAAAGTGGAGCACTTACATCAACATATACAGCATCTCAAGGATTACTTTTAATGATACCTAATATGTATAAGATTGCAGGGGAATTGCTGCCTTGTGTAATTCATGTTGCAGCAAGAGCTCTTGCAACTTCTTCTTTAAGTATATTTGGAGATCATCAGGATGTTATGGCAGCAAGGGCAACTGGATTTGCAATGCTTTGTGAAGACAATGTTCAAGAAGTAATGGATTTATCGCCAGTAGCACATTTAGCAACAATAAAGGGCAGAGTTCCTTTTGTTAATTTCTTTGATGGATTCCGTACTTCTCATGAGTTGCAAAAAGTTGAAGTATTTGATGATGAAGAACTTGCAAATCTTGTAGATTATAAAGCACTTGAAGAGTTTAGAAATAGAGGCTTAAATCCAAGCCATCCTGTTACAAGAGGTACAGCACAAAATCCAGATATATACTTCCAAACAAGAGAAGCAGTAAATAAATATTATGAAAAAATTCCAGAAGTTGTTGAAGAGTATATGGGTCAAATTAAAAAACTTACAGGAAGAGAGTATCATTGTTTTGATTATTATGGAGATAAGGATGCAGATAGAATAATAATTTCAATGGGTGCAGTTAATGATGTTATTGAAGAAACAGTAGATTATCTAAATGCAAACAAACAAAAAACAGGTTTGGTGAAGGTAAGGTTATATAGACCATTTTGTATAGAAAGACTTCTCAAGGTTATTCCTAAGAGTGTAAAGAAAATTGCTGTATTAGACAGAACAAAAGAGCCTGGATCAATTGGAGAACCTTTATATCTTGATGTTATTAAAGCTTTTTACAAAAAAGAAAATGCACCATGTATAATTGGAGGAAGATATGGACTTGGATCAAAAGATCCTCTACCATCTGATATTGCAGCCGTTTTTGATAATCTTACCCTTGACGAACCAAAGGATAGATTTACAATTGGAATTATAGATGATGTAACAAGTACATCATTAAGACCTCTTGATATAGATGCAACCCCTGAAGGATGTACAGCATGTAAATTCTGGGGACTTGGATCAGATGGTACAGTTGGAGCAAACAAGAGTGCAATAAAAATTATTGGTGATCACACAGATATGTATGCTCAGGGATATTTTGATTATGATTCAAGGAAATCAGGAGGAATTACAATTTCTTATTTGAGATTTGGTAAAAATCCTATAAAATCGAGATATTTAGTAGATAAAGCAGATTTTATAGCGTGCCATAATCAGGCGTATGTAGATAAATATGATGTTACAAAGGGACTTAAAAAAGACGGTGTATTTTTATTAAATACGTTGTGGAATCTTGATGAACTTGAAGAAAGACTTCCAGCTAATATAAAAAGATATATTGCACAAAACAATATAAATTTTTATACTATAAATGCAGTGAAAATAGCACAGGACATAGGTCTTGGTGGAAGAATAAACATGATAATGCAGGCTGCATTTTTTAAGTTAACTAATATCATTCCTGTTGAAGATGCTGTTAAATATCTTAAGGAAGCTGTAGTAACGGCTTATGGTAAAAAAGGTGAAAATGTTGTAAAAATGAATCATGATGCTATAGATGAAGGGGTAAACGGAATAGTAAAGATAAATATACCAAGTGATTGGAAAACTGCAGTTGATAAAAGCGATAAAGAGAAATTTGAATATCCAGAATTTATAAATAAGATAGTAACACCAATGAATAGACTTGAAGGTGATAATCTTCCAGTATCAGCTTTTGTAAATTGTGGAATGGAAGATGGTACATTTATGCATGGTACAACAGCTTATGAAAAAAGAGGTGTTGCAGTAAATGTTCCAGAATGGATTCCAGATAGATGTATACAGTGTAACCAGTGTTCATATGTATGTCCACATGCAACAATACGTCCATTTTTATTAACTGATGAAGAGAAAAATAAAGCACCACAAGGGTTTAAATCTGTAATTCCAAAAGGAATAAAGAGTGAAGAACAATTAAATTATACTATTGGAGTATCACCTCTTGACTGTACAGGATGCGGAAACTGTGCAGAGGTATGTCCAGCACCTGGAAAGGCGCTTATAATGAAACCACAGGATAGTCAGCATGATCAAGTTGAAGTATGGGATTATACTGTGGAAAAAGTTAAGAATAAAAATCCTATGAACAAATCAACTGTAAAAGGAAGTCAGTTTGAAGTTCCATTACTACAATATAGTGGAGCTTGTGCAGGGTGTGGTGAAACACCATATGCTAAACTTGTAACACAGTTATTTGGTGATAAGATGATGATTGCAAATGCAACAGGATGTTCATCTATATGGGCAGCAAGTACACCTGCATCTGCATATTGTACAAATGCTAATGGCCATGGGCCAGCATGGGCTAATAGTTTATTTGAAGATAATGCTGAATTTGGACTTGGAATGTATGTAGGAGCAAAAACAATTTATGAAAGAATAGCTCACAATATTGAACTTGCTTTAAGTGAAGATATAGACGATGATACAAAAATAATTCTTAAAGAATGGCTTGAAAATAAAGATGTTCTGGAGGGAAGCAGAGAAAGAGCAGAAAGAGTTATAAGTGTGTTAGAAGAGGATAATAGCGAATTTGCAAAAATAATCCTTAATGATAAGGACTTTTTTGTTAAAAGATCACAGTGGATATTTGGAGGTGATGGATGGGCTTATGATATTGGCTACGGAGGCCTTGATCATGTACTTGCAAGCAATGAAAATATAAATGTATTAGTATTTGATACCGAAATATATTCTAATACAGGAGGACAGAGTTCAAAAGCGACTCCTACTGGTGCAGTTGCTAAATTTGCAGCAAGTGGTAAGAGAACAAAGAAGAAAGATCTTGGAATGATGGCAATGAGTTATGGATATGTATATGTTGCACAGATAGCTATGGGAGCAGATAAAAATCAGACAATAAAGGCTATAACTGAAGCAGCAAATTATGATGGCCCATCGCTTATAATTGCATATGCACCTTGTATAAGCCACGGAATAAAAATAGGAATGGCAAATTCTCAAGAAGAAGAAAAGAAAGCTGTTGAATGTGGATATTGGAATCTTTATAGATATAATCCAGAACTAAAGGGAAGTGAGAAGAATCCATTTACTTTAGATAGCAAAGATCCAAAATCTAACTTTAAAGATTTCTTGATGGGTGAAGTAAGATATGCATCACTTGCAAAAGCTTTTCCTGAGGAAGCAGAAAAGTTATTTACAAAAACTGAAAAAGATGCAGAGGAAAGATTGAATACTTATAAAATGTTTGCAGAAAATAAGTGATATAAATAAAAAATAATTAATAGGACTGATAGGGTAGTTTCAGTCCTATTAATTTTTAATAATAAGTCAGAGTGTGATGGGGCTCTGGCTTTATATTTTTTGTTGGGTTTATAAGGTAGTGTAATATAAGTTTATTTAATAATAAGATAATGATATAAGACAGGACTAAGGTTTATTTACAATAAGAAAAGTAATAATAAAGGGAAAAACCAGTTACAGCCTCCACCAAATCCGCCATATCCATAATTTCCATATCCATAATAATTATTATATCCACAGTAATTATTGTATCCGCGGCAATTACAGTTACATCTGTTGTTGCAACATTGATTATTTATTCTACAACAATTCTTTGACATTGAAGATACCTCCTTAGAAATTTAATATTTCTATACTGATAATATATTCAACATAACAAGATGTGTTACACACTTATGTGAATAATTAAAAAACTATTGCAATATGTGTTGAATGTTATTGTACAATTGCTATAAAATACTAATGACAGGTAATATGTAATATTATTATTACAAGTAAAAGAAGTTTAATAGTAAAGTAATGTTATGAGAAAATCATATATTGAAATTTAATAAATAGTAAGAATAATATTTATATGTTAAAAAATTTAAAGGGAAAATTTGTACTTAATTGAAGCTTAGATATAATTAATATTTATTGGGTTGATTAATTGTAAATTATAAGGAGGCATAATTATGGAATGGTATTGTGCGGTATTTAATAGTGATAAAGTAAATAGTGCAATAGGAGCACAAGTTTTATATGAGAGATTATGTGAAGGTGATGAATCTCTTGTAGGTGATATAGAAATAATAGATGAATTTTATAATGAACTTATGAAAAAAACAAAAGCTGTGAAGTGTAATAAATGTAGAGGATATATTATTATAAGCACTGAATTTGAAAATGCAGAATTTATAAATGAAGTTGTAATGAAACTTGCTAAAAAGCATGGTTTGTCATTCTATGAACCACAGAATATGGTTTATGTATTTTAAGATTTAACGAGGTGATAAGAATGGCAATTTATGAGTTGAGTAATGAACTTATTTTTCCAAATCCAGAGCTTGGTGAAGAGGATGGACTTCTGGCTTTTGGAGGAGATTTGTCTATGGAGAGACTTCTTCTTGCATACAGTAATGGAATTTTTCCTTGGTACAATGAAGGCGAGCCTATAATGTGGTGGAGCCCTAGACCTAGATTTATAATTAAACCTGATGAAATTCGCATTTCAAAATCTATGAGAAAGATAATTAGAAAAAGTCAGTTTAAAGTAACGTTCAATAATGATTTTGAAGGTGTAATAAGTAACTGTAAATCAATGAGAGAGAATAATGAAGGTACATGGATTACTGATGATATGAAAGATGCATATATAAATTTATTTAAGAATGGATATGCAGTTAGTGTTGAAACATATTTAGATGATGAGCTTGTTGGAGGACTTTACGGTGTTGTAATAGGCAGATGCTATTTTGGCGAAAGCATGTTTTCAAGAGTAAGCAACGCATCAAAAATAGCACTAATAACTCTTGCAGAAGTATTAAAAGAACAGAAATTTGAATTCATTGATTGTCAGGTATATACCGAACACCTTGAATCCATGGGAGCTAAGATGGTTCCGTTTGATGAATTTAAGGCTATGTTACATAGGGGTATTTATGATTAGGATTAAAATATATTTGGTATTTTAATCCATGGTATTATCCAATTAAATGGAAACGTAAAAAATCCGTCAAAAGTCAAATTTAACAAAAATGTGAGTACTTTCTTGAATGCGTTTTATTGAAATACTCACATAATCTGATTAATTATTTTAGCAGTTTTAAAATCAATATCACTCCATTTTACTCCCATGGTTTCACCAAGTCTTAAGCCACATTTGCCAGCAAAAAGTGACATAAGTGAATAAGTTAGATTAGAGGATGGAATGAATAGTACATTTGTTTATATTTTAAAAGAAAATAGGAGATAATAATTTAGCTAAATTGAATAAAGTAGAAAATATTTAGGGTATTACATAAATTAATTGTAATACCCTTATTTTGTAGCTGTTTCAGAATATGTATTTCTGCATTTTTAAAGATAGGTTAAAAACAATCATACTTTTTTAAATTTTCTTCGAATTTATCACAAAAATTTAAAAAAGCATCAGAACTAACAAGATGATCACCGGTAGAGAAATAAGTTTTAGAAAATTCTTTCATTTCTGAAATAAAGGGTAAAAATGAAGATGTTTTTGGATCAGAATTATTTAAATCAAAATCAGGAACATTGAATCCATGATCACGCATTTGATCTCTTATTCTTGCATATTCAAGTCTTAAATTTATTTCTTCTTCTTTTGATAGTTCCATATCTTCGGAAGTTTTCTTAAATGCCTGATTTGCATTAATTTTATTTATAATATTTTTTTTATCAGGATCTAGTTTAATTGAGCTGCTTAGTTCAGATGTAGTAATTTCATCAGAAGAACTTTTATTTGTTATTTTATTAGTAGAATCAATATTAATTAAATTGTCATTAGTGTAATTGGTTGAATTGTTAATTAAAAAGTTATTCATAATCAGTACTTCCTTTTGTATATAAAATTTTAAAATCTATGATTATTATCGTACAATACATAAATTTGTTTAATTGTAAAATTAAAGTATTTATTAAAAGTATCGATAAAAAATAGAATAAAAATAAAAAAGGAACAAAGTTTAAATTAATCATATCATTAGTAAGAAAAGGGGATATAATTCATGAATGATAAAAGGATTTATTTTAGGATTAGAAATATTATTATATTTACTTTGCTTATGAACATGATATTTATATTTAATATCATGAAGACGAAAATTCTATGCTATATAATTGGAATAATAGTTTTATTATTATATCTATATATAAACATAATTCCATTAAGATTAAAAAAATTAAATAAAAGAGTGTGCATTATGGTATCAGGCTATGAGCTCATAGCCGACAGTTCTTTGGCAGTACTTATAGAAATAATACTGTATATTTTTTTATTAAATACAGATAATCTCACAATAAATTCTAAAGAATTTATAATTAATGGAATTACAGCAGTTTGTGTTTTGATAATTCCTGTTATAAACGGATTTATGAGAATGATGTTTACATCAAGAAATTTAGGAGTTGTTAACAGGCTTTTAATTGTTCTTTTATGGTGGGCTCCGATTTTAAATTTCATAATTTTAAATGGATGCTGTAAAAAAGTAAGATATGAGTATTTTTATGAACAGTCAAAGGAATTAAGAAATGATGTTAGAAAAGAAAATGAAGTATGCAGAACCAGATATCCAATTGTAATGGTTCATGGAATATTCTTCAGGGATTGGATGTTTATTAATTACTGGGGGAGAATACCAAAGGAACTCATGAGAAATGGGGCACAAATATTTTATGGAAAACAGCAGTCCTCAAATGCAGTATGTAAAAGTGCACAGGAATTAAAAGAAAACATTTTAAAGATAATAAATGATACTGGGTGTGAAAAAGTAAATATAATTGCACATTCTAAAGGTGGACTTGATTCAAGATATGCAATAAGCTGTCTCGGACTTTCAAAGTATGTAGCATCTTTAACTACTGTAAATACACCACATAGAGGCTGTAAATATGTAGATTTTTTATTAGATAAAGCACCTGATAAATTTAAGAATTATGTGGCGAAAAAGTACAATAGAACATTTGTAAAGCTTGGAGATAAGGATCCTGATTTTTTAGCAGGAGTAGCAGACCTTACATTAGAAAAATGTTCACAATTTAACATAAAGGTAAAAGATGTAGAAGGTGTTTTATATCAAAGTGTGACTTCTAAAATGAAAAATATGTTTTCATCAGGATTTCCACTAAATATTGGCTATATATTAGCAAAGATTTTCGATGGAGAGAATGACGGGCTGGTTGAAGTTTCTTCAGCTAAGTGGGGCAATTTCCTTGGCACACTGACTGCAGGAAAGAAAGGAATTTCTCATGGTGATATGGTTGACTTAACAAGACAGGATATAAGAGGGTACGATGTGTGTGAATTTTATGTGGATCTTGTCAGAAAGCTTAAGGAAAAAGGAAATTAAATATAAAATAGCATTTTAAAATTGGGAGTCTTGAAAATATCCATGGAAATTATGCGACCGACTATAAAATACTATTTGAATATTAAACATTATAATTGTATAATGTAAATAAATTATTTTAGGAGGGAAATTATGAGGACACTTAATATTAATAATGAAAACAAAATACATCATCATTACTAGAGACTTGATCTGTAAAAAACAGATACAAGTCTATCAGCATTAGGCTTGTATCTCTAGGTAATGATAAATTAAGTGAATTCATAATTTATTTACAGCCATGTGGGATATCTGCCTACATGGCTTTTTTGCATAAGAAAATATATAGGAGTGATTTAAATGAAGAAGAATATTATAAAACCAAGTATATTACCAGGATTTATGGAGCTTTTACCTAAGGAACAAGAAATATTTGATGACATGGTTTCTAAGATAAAAAATGTATATGAAGATAATGGATGCTTAGCAATAGATACGCCAATAATAGAAAAAGCAGAAGTATTGCTTGCAAAGACCGGGGGGGAAACAGAAAAACAGGTATATAATTTTCAAAAGGGAAAAAATCAGTTAGCTTTAAGATTTGATTTAACAGTACCATTTGCTAGATATGTGGCTCAATATTATAACGACTTAGTATTTCCATTTAAAAGATATCAAATAGGAAAAGTTTATAGAGGTGAAAGAAATCAAAAAGGTAGATATAGAGAGTTTTATCAATGTGATATTGATGTTATAGGAAAAGAAAAATTGAGCATAGGCAATGATGCATGGGTTATAAGTTTAGCATCTAAAGCTTTTAGATCAATAGGTTTAATAGATTATAGATTTCAAATAAGTAATAGAAAGATCTTAAAAGGCATATTGAGTGAATTAAAAATAGATAATGTTAATGAGGTTATGATATTAATAGATAAATATGACAAAGTAGGTAAAGATGTATTTTCTAAGGAGTTAGAAAATATTATAGGTACTGAAAAGAGCAATTATATTAATAAAGTATTAGACTTAAATGGTACGAATAAAGAAAAAATAGAAGAACTTTCAAAGTTTAATATTGAAAATAAATATTTTATTGAAGGAATAGAGGAGTTAAAAACGATATGTTATACATTATCAATATTAGGTGTGAATGAGGAAGAGTTTGAAATTAATTTAAAGATTATAAGAGGTTTAGACTATTATACTGGAACAGTTTTTGAAACTATATTAGTGGGAAATGAAGGGTGTGGTTCTATTTGCTCTGGTGGAAGATATGATAATTTAGCTGAAAATTATACTAATAATATATTGCCTGGAGTAGGTATTTCTATTGGATTAACTAGACTATTCTTTGTTTTAAAAGAAATTGGATTTATAGATAAATATGAAATGAAAAATAAATTAGATTATTTAATAATACCAATAGGTGATACAATTGAATATTGCATAGAAGTAATGAATTATTTACAATATAATGGGAAAAAGGTTACAGTTTATTTTGAAGAAAGTTCATTAAAGAAAAAAATGAATTACGCAAATAAGTTAGATATTAATAATGTGATACTAATTGGTGCAGATGAAGTAGAAATGAAAGAAGTAAAAATAAAAAATATGATAACAGGTGATAGTAGAAATGTTGATTATAGACTTTTGTAAAAGAAATATACTTAATCAGAAATCCATTTCTTCTTAATATTAAGTATGTATCTTTTATGGAAAATAAATCCTAATAAAGAAAAAATATGGTATAATTACAAGGGAGTTTATATTATTCTAAAATATAAAGATATATTTATGGAGATGGGAATATGAAGGAGAAAAACAATTCTAAAAATTGGGGAATAGGAAGTGTATCTTTAATTCTTTCTATATTTGCGACTATGTTTTCTTTTACTTTCTTTAATGGAAAATATTTTGGGGAGCATATTTTAAAGCTAATGGGTATATCATTACCTATTAACGGAATATCGTTAGTCATGTTAGTTATAGCACTGTTTATAGGATATAAATATAAGGAGAATTATTTAGCTAAACAAGGATTTATATTATCGTTAATTATTATATTATTAATGTTTATTTTAATATTAACAAGTAAATTATTTTAATATAGTAGTTTATAGGATGAACTGTTAACTTGATGAATTAAAAGAAAAAATGATTTAATAAGTATAACATATTAATTAAAATCGCAGATTCATATTTTGAATGATGCGATTTTTTTTGTCTAAATATTCACGGTAGAATGTAGAAGTTTTTTACATGTTAAGAGTTTCAAAAGAAAAATATGGAATTAGTTACTTTTTGTGTTATAATACTCACTAATAAATGTGTTTTGGGAGGCTATAGTATGAGAAGAAAAGACAAAGAAATTATTGATAAAGAAAAAATTGAACAGATAATTGAATCATGTGATTGCTGTAGAATCGGATTAGTTGATAAAGATAAACCTTATATTATACCATTGAATTTTGCATATATAAATGAAGGTGACAAGCAACTTTTCTATTTTCATGGAAGTAAGATAGGAAAAAAAATAGATTTAATAAATAAAAATAAGTATGCAGGATTTGAAATGGATACAAATCATATGCTTAAAAAAAGTGAAGAAGCATGTAAATATTCATTTAAGTATCAAAGTATAATTGGGACAGGAATTATTACTATTGTTACAGATTTAAATGAAAAAATAAATGGGTTACAGTTATTAATGAAACATTATTCAGATAAAGATAATTGGAGTTTTAATGAGAAAATCATAGAAGAGATTGCAGTTATAAAACTTGAAGTAGAAGAGATCACGTGTAAAGAGAATCAGTAGTGATTCTTGTAATTTATTAATAACTTTTATATGAAATTAAGGGAGTGTGGTAGATATGAAAACTTTAGAAACAGAAAGGTTGATACTTAGAAATTTCAAAGAGTCAGATTTAGATGATTTATATGAATATGCAAAGGTTCCAGGAGTGGGGGAGAATGCTGGTTGGCCACACCATGAAGATATAGAGAGTACTAAAAAAATTTTAAAGGATTTTATTGAAAAGGATGAAGTATATGCACTAGTTTTAAAAGAAAAAAATAAGGTTATAGGATCTTTAGGAATTCATAAAACAACAAAATTTAAAGAAAATAAATCTGATGTGAAAAGAGAGATTGGATATGTTTTAAGTAAAGATTACTGGGGAATGGGGTTAATGCCTGAGGCCGTAAAAGCAGCAATTAAATATGCTTTTGAAGAATTAAACGTTGATGTACTATTGTGTGGACATTTTAATTTTAATCTTAAATCAAAAAGAGTTATAGAAAAGTGTGGATTTGAATTTTATGCAGATGGAGTTTATAAGTCCGAATCTTTAGGAAAGACTTTTGATGAAAAAATATATAATATAACTAAGCAAAGATATTTTATAAATGAATAATAACTCTTTTATAGAATTATAATTATTTTTAAAATTACTGTAAATTTGATTAAAAATATCAGTTGATTTGTTGGCGTAGCATTATTAAACCAATCCATAGAGATTATAATTTAACTTCAATAATAGTGAGTTATTAAAAATATAATCTACTATGGATTTTTTGTAAGCAATTAGTAATGTAATTTAATTGCTTATTTTAAGTAGAAATAAATTTTAAATATACTCTAATATTATATTAGAGTATATGAATGAATTATTTAGCTACAGAATAATTGTAATTAGCTGAATTATTACTATCCCAAGTGTTTGAATTATTCTTGAAACACATATTAAGTAGATAGCTTTCAGATGGTACAGTAATAGTTGCTGACCATGTTCCATCAGAATTTTTTGTCATTGCTGTATCTGTAGTTGTTGCCCAAGAATTATTTCCCCAATGTAATGTAATTGAAGATGAACTTGAAGCTAAAGTTCCATTATAAGTAACAGTAACAGATTTTCCAGCAGTAGGCGCTGGAGAAAGTTTAACTGGTACAGTGCTTGACCATACTGGTAAAGTCCAGTTTTTACTACTATTATTATCCCAGTTACTACCGTCTGTAAAAGTAAAATTCAATGTAGTAGCAGAAGTTGGAATTGCTATAGTTCCCTTCCAGAATCCATTAGAATCTTTAGTCATAGGAACATCTGTTGTACCTGTCCAAGAATTATATCCCCAGTGTAAAGAAACAGAACTAGAATTTGTTAAAGAACCATTATAATAAATAGTAAGATTTTTTCCTTGTAATAATTGGCTGCTATCATAATCTACTTTATAACCAGAAGTAGGTGCATAGCCAGTAGTATTAGATGAATCATTTGAATTTGCTTTTACAGGAATAGTCCAATTTGCTGAATTATTATTATCCCAAGTTGTTCCATCTGTAAAAGAAAAATCTAAATCTTTTGTAGCAGTACTTGGAACTGTTAAAGTTGTAGTCCAAGTGTTATTTCCTGAAGAAGTCATAGTAGTATTTGTTGGATTAGTCCAACTGTCATATCCCCAGTGAACTTTTACAGTAGAAGAATTCTGTAAGCTTCTACCAGAAGCGTTATAAGTTATTTTTATAGAGTTACCTGCAACTGCAGTAGAAGGATCACATGAGACAGTAGTTGTACTATTATTATTATTGTTATTATCATTTGTACTTGTACCATAAAGTACAACAATAGAATTTGCAGGAATATTTCCTGAAATTGTTCCATTTGAAACTGTTAATGTACAGTTTGCACTTCCATGATTAGTATAAGTTCCATTTGCTAGATTTGTAGAACTATTTATTGAAGTGTTAGAACCAGAATTTACAATTACAGTACCAATAGTTCCACGATCTATTAACATAGTTTGATTATTATTTGTATATCTTATATATTCATTTTGACCAGCCATTGCATTGTGGAATTTATTTACAGCAACTACATCAGGATCTTTCCATAATGAATCACCTTCGTTTCCAATACTGCTTGTTGGTCTATCGAAGAATAATGGAACAGCATTAGCTCTTGATGCAGCCATAGCCCAACCTAATTTTCTTTGTGTATCAGATAGTCCTTTGCTTGTACCATCTTGATAAGTATCATGAGTTTCAACAAAATCTACTGCTTTATTGGAATCGATACCGGAAAAACCATTGCCAATTGAACTTAAATTTGAAGATTTAACGGCATTTCTTAAAGAATATCCAAAATTACTAGCTGTAACATTCATGAAATTTTCATATGATGAGATGTTGTCTACTGTACCATCTTGAAGAATTTCTCCATATATAAATAAGTTGGATTTATTATGAAGATTACCTAAAACATTAGTCCAATAGTTTCCAGCCCAAGATTGATTAGAATCTAAGCCAGTATTAGTTTCAATATGTTTTGCAGCATCGAAACGGAATCCATCAGCACCAGCATCAACACATTGATTTAAAAAAGTTATAGCTTTATTTTGAACAGCAGTATTTTGAGTATTCAAATCAGGCATTCCAATACCTTTTTGTGTAATATCATATCTAGCATTCCAATTGCTACATTGTCCAAGATTATGATAGAAACTAGAATCTTTAAATGAAGAATCAACTGAAGCATCTAATTGATCCGAATTACCATTATTAGCCATATGATTCATTACTACATCTACTATTATTGAAATTCCATACTTATCAGCTTCAGTACATAGTGATTTAAAATCATCATAAGTTCCTAGTTGACTATTACCAATTGCTTGATTAGTAGGTTGATATAACAACCACCATTTGCTTGCATCCTTGCTGGAATCCTTAGTTCCTTGTACTGGAGAAACTTGAATTGATTTGTATCCAGAAGAAGCTATATTTGGTAATTGATTTTTAATAGTATTAAAAGACCAATCGAATGCATGTAGTATTACTCCATCTTTTGTGTTAGATGGTAGTGTAGTAGAATCAGCAGCGTAAACTATTTGGCCAGTATATTTGCTAAATAAATTTAATTTATCAGAAGGTAAAAGTGCAATATTAAATACAAGGATAAATGTTATCAATTTTGAAATGAATTTTTTCTTCATAATTGTTGATACTCCTTTTTCATAAAATAATAAAAATTACACTTATATATTGAGGGCCCATTCAATGTATAAATTTATTTATAGAAATTAGTATAAACATATAAATGTTTACAAAAATAATAATAACATGTTTAAGAAAAAAAACAATATTTTACAAAAAAATAAAAGGGTATTTAAGGGTTAATTTGTTATTTTTGTAAATACACACAAAATGTGAGGAGAATTTAACTAAATAAATAATTTTAAGTTAAAAATAAGTAAAATGGTATGGTATTTGCTATATATTTTAAATATAGGATATTCATTTCAATAAATAATAGAAATTACAATATGATATGATGGCAACTTCAAATAATAGATTGATTTTAAAACAAGAAAAAAGCAAGAAATATTATTGATAATATTCATTATAAATTATGATATAATCACAAAAAAGGAAGGAGGAGGAATTCAAGTGGCTAAATTATCCATATTAAATGAACGTATGGAAAAGTATGCTTGTGAAAATGTTTCACAAATATATGAAGATTTTAACATAAAAAAGCAGGGATTATCTGATTCAGATGTTGAAAACATGAAATATAGATATGGGAAAAATATCATAGCTGTAAAAAAAGAAGATACATTTTTATTTAGATTAAGACGATCATTTATAAACCCATTTACTACTATACTGTTTATTTTAGGAATTATATCATTTTTTACAGATACAGTTCTTTATAGTGTAAAACAAACACATTCAATAACTACGGCACCAATTATAGGGATTATGATCTTAATAAGTGGATGCTTACGTTTTTTACAAGAGGTAAGGTCAAAAAATGCAGCTAGTAAATTGATGAAATTAGTAAATTCTCATGTTACTGTTTTACGTGATGGAAAATTTACGGAAATTTCTGCTGACAAATTAGTTGTTGGTGATTATATTAAAGTGTCTGCAGGGGATAGAATTCCAGCAGATATGCGTTTTGTTTTTACATCTGACTTATTTATTTCACAGGCAGTTATAACAGGTGAGAGCTCAGTCCTTGAGAAAACGCATAATAATTTGAAAAAGGGAAAGTCATACTCATTAATTGATTATGAAAACCTTGGTTTCATGGGAACTACAGTTATAAGTGGAAAAGGAGAAGGACTTGTTTTAGCTGTTGGGAAAGAAACATTATATGGAAATTTTAATATTTATAATTCAGAACGTAAAAGTAGATTTGAAATATCATCAACATCTATTGCTTCAGTATTAATTAAATTTATGATTATATTACTTCCGTTAATATTTATTCTTATTGGAGTTACTAAAGGAGACTGGATAAAATCATTTCTATTTGCTTTATCAGTTGCAATTGGACTTACTCCTGAAATGCTTCCAATGGTAATTACAACCTGTCTTGCAAAGGGATCTATTTCTATGTCTAGAAAGGAGACTATTGTTAAAAACATAAATGCTATGCAGGTATTTGGAAGCATGGATGTTTTATGTATAGATAAGACTGGAACTTTAACAAACAACGAAATTGTTTTAGAATACTTTATGGATATTATAGGAAATGAAGATTCTCAAGCTCTTGATTATGCATATTTGAACAGTTTTTATCATACTGGTGCGCAGAATCCCGTTGATGATGCAATCTTGAAATGCAGAAACATGCCAAATCATGAACAACATTTTCTGAATATTTCAGAAGAATGGAGCAAAAGAGATGAACTTCCATTTGATTATAACCGTAAATGTGTGAGTATATTGGTAGAAGATAATAATGAAAATAAACTTATGGTAATTAAAGGTGATATAAATGAAATTGCTGATAAATGTAGTTTTGTACGTTTTAATGGGGAAAATATTAAAATACAAGATGATAAAAGAAAGAATATAAATGCAGTTGTTGATGATATATTAGAAGATGGAATAAAGGTTATTGCTGTTGCTATAAAAAATATTCAACGTGATAAAAATAATATAACTGTAGAAGATGAAAAAGATTTGATTTTAATTGGATATCTTGCTTTTTTTGACGTTCCTAAAAAATCTGCAAAGGAAGCATTAAGAAAATTACAAAATCTTTCTGTTGATACAAAAATTCTAACTGGAGATAATAAAAAAGTAACAGCATCTGTATGTGAAAGGTTAGGCATTAATACAGAAAGAATTATTTTAGGAAAAGAATTAGAGTCATTATCTGAAGAAAAGCTAAATGAAATTGTTGAGAAAAATAATGTTTTTGCTGAATTGACTCCACATCAGAAAGTAGAAATTATTTTGACATTACGTGACAATGGACACATTGTTGGATTTATGGGTGATGGAGTTAACGATGTTCCTGCTTTAAGTGAAGCAGATGTTGGTATTTCTGTAGATAGTGCTGTAGATGCTGCTAAAGATATTGCAGATGTGATACTGTTAAAAAAGGATCTAAATGTTTTAGAAAGTGGTATTTTAGAGGGAAGAAAGACATTTTCAAATATGACAAAATACATACATATATCAGCAAGTTCGAATTTTGGAAATATTTTCTCTATTGTATGTGCGTGTATTTTTCTTCCATTTCTTCCTATGGCATCGTTACAGCTTATACTTTTAAATTTATTTTATGACATTATATGTATTATACTTCCATGGGATAATGTAGATGAAGAATTATATAAGAAGCCTAATGAATGGTCAGGAAAGCATTTGTCTAGATTTATGCTATTTTTTGGTTCTATAAGTTCTATATTTGATATTTTAACTTTTATATTTTTATATTTTATAATGTGTCCAGCATTATGCGATGGAAAGTTATTTCATATGATAAGTGATGTATCATTACAAATCAAATATATGATGATATTTCAAAGTGGATGGTTTATAGAATCTATGTGGACACAGGTGCTTATAATTCATATGCTTAGAACTAAAAAAGTGCCTTTTATTCAAAGCACTCCTTCAATTCCAGTTATGGTTGTTACAATAGTTGGAATAATATGCTTTACTGGATTTTCTTATTTACCAGTAGCAAATTTATTAGGTTTAACAGCATTACCTTTGGTATTTTACTGTTATTTAATATTTATTGTAGTTTCGTATATGCTTATAACAACATTAGCAAAATCTTTTTATATTAAAAAATATAAAAAACTATTCTAAGAAGGAGGAAATATATGTGAAAAAGAATGCAAGCTTTATAACAATAGATTCTTCTTCAATAAAATGGTTGATTGAAAAGATGAGTCAGGTTCCCAATGATAGCCTACATAGTTTAAAGGAATTAAAGGATGAGCTATCAGAGTTATTACAGGGAGAAATAAGTAGTTTAATATTAAATACAGATGAGTTAGATGAAGATTATACTGTATCAGCAAATGTTTTGAAATTTAATGAATTAGAAATAAATGCGAAAAATAGGACGGTACAGGAAAGTGGTCGGGCAATTGTACTTACTCCAAAAGAATTTGAAATATTATATTTTTTGGCTCAAAATCAAGGAACGGTGTTTACAAAAGAACAAATATATAATGCTGTATGGGATGAAGATTATTTTTTATCTGATAGCAACATTATGGCATTTATAAGGAAATTAAGAAAAAAAATAGAGCCAAATCCAGACGAACCTATTTATATTATTACAATTTGGGGAGTTGGATATAAGTTTAATGATAATTTATAAGAAAAGAATAGTATTAATTATAGAAAGCAGGATTGTATCATAAAAGATGATATAATCCTGTTTTCTACATTTCTTGCTAAAATGCAAGGAAATCGCAAGATTTTAGCCATGGGTTTAAAAGATACTTTTTAATATACTAAAAACTGTAGTACTACTAAAACAAACATAAGAAATGGAGGGAGAATAATGTTCAAGAATAAAAAAATGAAAATAACACAAGATCTAAAGGAAAGCATGGTAAAAAAGGATAATGTTAAAAAACGTCTAATTATCTCTGCTATGCAAGAAGAAAATTTAGTACTAGCACACATGGAAAGTAGTAAAAATGGATTATCCAGTGAACAGATTGAAGAAAATCGTAATTTGTATGGAAGTAATAAAATAACAAAGCATAAGAAAGAATCATTAATAAAAAGATTTGTGGAAGCTTTTATAAATCCATTTACATGTATATTGATCTTTTTAGCAATCATTTCAGCATATATGGATATCATTCTTGCAGAACCAGGTGAAAAAAATCCAACTACAGTTATTATAATTACAGCTATGATTTTTATAAGTGGAATTTTAAGATTTGTGCAAGAAACACGTTCTGGAAATGCTGCAGAAAGCTTGTTAAAGTTAATAAAGACAACATGCACTGTTAAGAGAGATGGTCATCAAATGGAAATTCCACTTGATGATGCTGTAGTTGGGGATATTGTATATTTATCAGCAGGGGAT
Organism: Clostridium butyricum; assembly: GCF_006742065.1. Lineage (NCBI taxonomy): Bacteria > Bacillati > Bacillota > Clostridia > Eubacteriales > Clostridiaceae > Clostridium > Clostridium butyricum. The sequence continues at coordinate 1,676,537 of NZ_AP019716.1, forward strand.
ATGGTACCAGCTGATATAAGAATTCTTAATGCAAAAGATTTGTTTATAAGCCAGTCTTCATTAACTGGTGAAAGTGAACCTGTAGAAAAAAGTTCACAAAAAATTATAAAAGAAGAGTCAATTTCTAATTGCAACTGTCTTGCTTTTATGGGGAGTAACGTTATAAGCGGTTCTGCTACAGGAATTATAGTAGCTGTTGGAGATGATACTTTATTTGGAACAATGGCAAAAGATATTCAAGAAAAACCGACTGTTACTAGTTTTCAAAAAGGTGTAAATGCTGTATCATGGGTACTAATACGCTTTATGTTTATAATGGTTCCAATAGTATTTTTTATAAATGGAATTACAAAAGGGGATTGGGTTAATGCTTTTACCTTTGCAGTATCTGTTGCTGTAGGATTAACGCCTGAAATGCTACCTATGATAGTTACTACATGCCTTGCAAAGGGTGCTGTAGCAATGTCTAAGGAAAAGACAATTGTTAAAAACTTAAATTCAATACAAAATTTTGGAGCAATTGATATTTTGTGTACTGATAAAACAGGTACACTTACACAAGATAAAGTAATTTTAGAATATCATATGGATGTAGATGGAAACGAAGACTGCAGAGTATTAAGACATGCTTTTTTGAATAGTTATTTTCAAACAGGATTAAAGAACCTTATGGATATTGCTGTAATTAATCGTGTAAAAGAAGAAAGTGATGAGAATTATTCTTTAAGAGAAATAGAAAAGCAATATCAAAAGGTAGATGAAATTCCATTTGATTTTAGTCGCAGAAGAATGAGTGTTGTTGTTTCTGATGATTCAGGAAAAAGACAAATGATTACAAAAGGAGCAGTAGAAGAAATGCTATCTATTTGCTCTTATGTAGAACGTAATGGACAAGTGATTAATCTTACAGATGACATGAAAAAAACTGTACTTAAAACAGTTGATAATTTAAATGATGATGGTATGCGTGTAATTGCTGTAGCTCAAAAGACTAATCCTTCACCTGTTGGTGCATTTTCTGTAAAAGATGAAAATGATATGGTGTTAATTGGATATTTAGCATTTCTTGATCCACCAAAAGAATCTACAGAAATAGCTATAAAGGCATTAGCTGAATATGGTGTTGGTGTCAAGATTTTAACTGGTGATAATGAACGTGTAACACGATGCATATGTAAAATGGTTGGATTAAAGGTAGATTATATTTTAACAGGTTCTGATGTTGATAACATGGAAGAAGACGTATTATCAGAAGTAATTGAGACAACAACTGTATTTGCTAAACTTTCCCCATCACAAAAGGCTAAGATTGTTTCTTTATTAAGAAAAAATGGACATACCGTTGGATTTATGGGAGATGGAATTAATGATGCAGCAGCAATGAAGGCATCTGATGTTGGAATTTCAGTAGATACAGCTGTTGATATTGCTAAAGAAAGTGCAGATGTAATTCTTCTTGAAAAAGATTTGATGGTATTAGAAAAAGGAATTATTGAAGGTAGAAAAACCTATGCAAATATGATTAAATATATAAAAATGACAGCTAGCTCTAATTTTGGGAATATGTTTTCAGTGTTAGTAGCAAGTGCATTTATTCCATATACACCAATGGCGAGTATACAATTAATTTTGCTTAATTTAATTTATGATATTTCATGTACAGCTATTCCATGGGATAATGTAGATAAAGAGTTCATTGAAAAGCCAAAGAAGTGGGATGCTTCTAGTATTGGTAAATTTATGATTTGGATAGGCCCTACTAGTTCCATATTTGATATTACAACTTATCTTTTATCCTACTTCTTTATATGTCCAATGTTTGTACCAGGGGCAGATGGGAGAACATTTAATTCTATTCCAGTTTCAGAAGTGGCAGTAAGAAGTACTTATATAATGATGGCTCAGGCTATTTGGTTTGTAGAATCTATGTGGACTCAGACACTTGTTGTTCATATGATACGAACAAAAAAAGTACCATTTTTACAAAGTAGAGCCTCTTTTCCAGTAATATCATTGACATTTACAGGAATAGCAGTACTTACTGTTATACCATTTACATCCTTTGGAAGAATGATTGGTTTGTATCCATTTCCAAGTGTGTTTTTCTTTTGGCTAGCAGTAACTATAATTCTTTATATGCTTATTACAACTGTTATGAAAAAAATCTATATAAAGCGATATGGTGAATTATTATAAAAGGATAAATATAAAGTTGAATTTATTATAGATAAATTTGCTTATAAATTATAATGAATGAGTGGGGATGAACAATATGACAGAAATAGAAATGTGGAATGAATATAATAAAATAAATATGAATGCCAAAAATTATGAGGCTTGGTCATTTGGAGGAAATACACCTGAAATGCCTGATTTTTTAGCAGATTTAGTATTGAAGGGAATTAAAACAGCAACAGCTAGTGCATATCCTTGTTATCTTTATGAAAATGCTCCATTACCACCATTAGGTGGATATAATATTATATTAAATACCAAAGGAGAAGCTGTTTGTATTACAGAAACATTAAAGGTATATACAATACCATTTAATCAAGTAAGTGAAGAACACGCGTACAAAGAAGGTGAGTTTGAACGAACACTGGAATCTTGGAGAAAAATTCACTCTGAAATTTTTACAAAGGAATTAAAATGTATTGGAAAAGAATTTACAGAAAATATGATGGTAGTCTGTGAAGAATTTAAAGTTGTATATCCAATAAAAGAATCTTAGAATTAAAAAAATAAGATCATATTTATAACAAATTAATTTAAAAGTTATGCTATTATGTTAATTTGTTATAAATATTATTATACAAATCATTCATTTTTTAGAGTATCATTAAATACTAAAACACCACTTTTTCCATTTCTTTTAACTTTATACATGGCTAAATCAGCTTTTTTTATTAAATTTTGCTTATCAAAGTCATTTTCATCAGAAAATGCAATGCCGATACTTACTGATATAGAAATAGGCTTACCAATAGCTGTTTTAATATTGCTTATTTCTTCAAATATTTTTTGAGCTAAACATTCAACCATATCTGGTTTATCAAAATGTGATATAAAAATCAGAAATTCATCTCCACCAAGTCGAGCTTGATAAATATGCTTATCCTGAAAACTTTTTAAGATATTAGCAACTGATACTAGAACTGCATCTCCAAAATCATGACCATAACTATCATTAACATTTTTAAATCCATCTAAATCTAAAAGCATTGTAGCCTGATTGGTGCAATTAATATTTTCATCCATAATATCATAAATTGCAGTACGATTTGGAAGACCTGTCAGTATATCAGTTTTAGCGGATTCTTCTAATTTTTTATAGCTAATATCTAATTTATTGGACATTACATTAATGGCTTTGTAAACTTGAGCAAACTCATCATTACCTTCATATGTATAATTACAATATAAATTTCCATTTGCAACAGCATCAATATTATCTATAAGTGATTCTAAGGGATTTGTGATGCCTTTTACAAATAACAGACTAAGAACTAGGGAAACAATCCCTGTTATTGTAGCTGCTAATATAATGATATTGTTTATAAAAAAACTGCTGTGATTAATTTCTGAATGTGGAATTGCTACTACGACAATCCAAGAACATCCAGCAATTAGATGATATGATGCCAGAGTTTTAGTATCTTCTAAATTATATTCAAAGAAATAACTTTTATACGATAGAGCATCCTTTTTTATATTTTTAAAAATTTTTTTGATTGTTCGCTTTCTAAAAAAGGTGTGATATTTATATTGCTATTGCAAGATAGAACATTATAATTTTGATCTAATATATAAATATATCCATTTGAACCTATTTTGGAGCTGTTTACGTGTTTGTCAATTTCATCAATACTTATTAAACGAAAGATGGATCCTATAACTGAACCATCATCATCTATAACTGGATATGCAATTAAAATTTCTTTTTTATCATTTTCATCAATAATTTGAAAAGTATCCATACGCTTTTCTTTTGCATCTTTATATGCTTTTGTATGTTCTAATGAAATACCTAATTTTGTTTTATCAGGGCATGCTACTATTTTTCCGTCAGCATCTGTAAGAAAAATATTATTTATTCTATTATCTGTTGAAATTGCGGTTTGCTGTAATTTTATTATATCATTAAATAAGCTTGAATTTAGAGCTGAATCAGTACCATTTAATGAATGTAAATATTTTTTATAAACTGAAAGGTTTGAAGAATAAATAAGTGCATTCTTTTGTGTATTATAAAAATCTGATATATATTTTGCAGAAGATTCTGCTTGATTAGAAATTATCATTTGATAATTTTTCATTGCAGAAGTTGTGTTAACTTCCATTATAATAAATGAAAGTAATAAAATTGGAAGCACAGAAAGAATTGCTACAAACAGAGGTAGTTTTGTTTTTATTTTCAAATTAGGAGCTATCATAATTCACCTCAAAAATTTTAAGTATATTTATAATCAGAATATTAAAAAAATATATCAAATTACAAGCATGAATTGCTTTTTTTGTTTAATATTTGTATTATATATAAAGTTTAACATAAGTCGACAGCATTTTAAATATGATGACAGAATGAGTGGATTAAAGAAAACGATATTATTATTTTTGGTAAAATAATAATAGCTTTAATTGATTGAAGTAATAACAAAACTTACATATTAAAATTTAAGAAATTATAAAATTACACACTAAATTTATGACTTATTTTCAAAAATGGTTTTTATGTAGATTATTTTTATTAAGACATATATAATAAAAATAATCTACATAAAAAAATTAATCAGTGATAATTAAGAAGAAAACAGATAAAAATTAAAATTTTAATAATAAAAATGATAAGGTGTGTTAAACATGGAAGAATTAAAAAATGCAATAGAAGAAATTACTAAAGAGAAAATAATAAAAGTAGTAATAAGTAATAAGATTAATAAGGAAACAAAATATAATAAAATAGTATTTTTATTAAAGGAAAGCAAAAATAAAGAGTATTATCAGATTGAAAAATATACAGATAAGCAGGTTTTTCATGAAAATATAGATTTAGATTTATTTAGATCTAAATTTGAAGAGAATATAGCAATTGGATATAAGCAGGTTTCAGCTTGGTCTGATAGTGTTACATATGATCTTAGAATTTCTAAAAAGGGAAAGGTTCATCTTGGAAAGAAAATGGATGACAATGATAAAATAGCAAAAAAAAGTCACAATAAGAAAAAGAATTATATATTACAAGAAGGTATGATAATAGAACCATTAATAGATCTTGGAGTATTCACTAAAGATGGAAAGGTAATCAATTCAAAGTACGATAAATATAAGCAGATAAACAGGTTTGTAGAAATTATAGACGATGAAATAAAGAAAAATGATTATAAGGAACTTACTATTTTAGATTTTGGATGTGGAAAATCATATCTTACATTCGTACTTTATTACTATTTTGTTAAAATAAAAAAGATTAATGTTAAAATGATAGGTCTTGATTTAAAGGAAGATGTAATTAAAAAATGTAATGAAATAGCAAAAGCCTATAAATATGATAATTTACATTTTGAACTAGGAGATATAAATGGATTTAAATATAATAATAAAGTTGACATGGTAATAACACTTCATGCATGTGATACTGCAACTGATTATGCTTTATATAATGCAGTTAAATGGAATGCAAAGATGATTTTTTCAGTTCCATGCTGTCAACATGAATTTAATAGTATGATGAAAAGTGATTCATTATCTATATTAACCAAATATGGTATTGTGCAGGAGAGGGTTTCAGCACTTATGACTGATGCAGTTCGTGCTAATATACTTGAAGCATGCGGATATAGGACACAGCTTCTTGAATTTATAGATATTGCACATTCACCTAAAAATATATTAATAAGAGCATCAAAAGGAAATATTACAAAAGAAAAGAAAGAAAAATCTTTACTGGAAGTGAATAATCTAGTAAACGAGTTTAATTTTGAACCTACATTATTAAAACTGGTGAAAAATGATAATTTAGTGTAAAATAAAAGTATAGAAAACAATAAATTGGTGTAGTTTGATGAAATTTATTTAATATTAACTTAATAGGGAACATTAAATAAAATAAATTTAAAAAGTAAGGGGAAGAGAACATGAATAATAATATATTATTAGAATCAGGAACAGGTGAATTAGAAGTAATTGAATTTATGGCAAATAATTGTCGTTACGCTATAAACGTTGTTAAGGTTAAGGAAATAATAGAAATGCCTAAAGAAACACTAACAACATTACCAGATCCAAAGCCAGAAGTGGCAGGGCTTATATTATGTAGAGATGAAATTCTTACATTAATAGATTTAAAATATATTCTTTGTAAGAGAAATGCAGGAAATCTTGGGTCAAAGGTTATAATCTGTGAGTTTAATAAGGTTAAGGTAGCATTTAATATTGATGATATAGTTGGAGTACATCGTATAAAATGGGGAGACATAAGAAAACCTGATGATTTATCTGAAAATTCATTATCTGTAGGTAACATATTATTAAATGATAAGGTAATCATAATGCTTGATTTTGAAAAGATAGTAACAGACATTGCTCCAGGAGCTGGAATAAGTGAAGATAGACTTGTTAAAGTTGATTATAGGGACAGGTCTGATATTAAGCTTGTACTTGCTGATGATTCAGCATTGATAAGAAGACTTCTTAAAGAAACCCTTTCTAAAGCAGGATTCAAGAGCATGACAGTTTTTAATGATGGAAAGCAGGCTTTTGATTATATCGTAGGACTTAAGGACAGAAGAGGAGAAGAATTTTTAGAGGATGTAGATATTCTTATTACAGATATTGAAATGCCACAGCTTGATGGTTTAACATTAACAAGAAAAATAAAAGAGGATGAAACCCTTAAAAAACTACCTGTTGTTATATTCTCATCCTTAATAACTGAAGAATTAAAACATAAGGGGGAGTCGGTTAAAGCTAATGCACAACTTAGTAAACCTGAGATTGAAGAACTTGTTGATGTTATAGATAAATTAATAGAAAATAATAAAATTTCTTAGTATGAGAGGTTATTGAATAATTATATAGGAATAAAAAAGATTGAAAGTGAATATTTTGAGCTTTCAATCTTTTTTAATTTAAGCTATTCTTGAGATACATTTTTCAATACCTTTTGCAAGAGTTCAAAAAGTATTTCAGATTCACCTTTAGTCATTCCTTTTGTAAAATATGTTTCAAATATTAAGGCTTTTTCAACCATCTTTTCATAAATATCTTTTCCTTTATCAGTTAAAACAATTTTTTTATATCGTCCATCTTTTTCACTGGCGGTACGATATAGAAAACCATTGTTTTCCAATCTGTTAAGTATATCTGTAACAGTAGAATTTTTTAAATAAAGATTTTTTTCTATATCTTTTTGATTAATTTCAATGTCGTCATTAGTAGATATATAAAACAAGATGTTCATTTGTGATGAAGTAAGATTCATTTCTTTTAAACCCTTATCACTGATTTTTTTAAATACATTACGAATAGTACCAAAGAGCATGGAAAATTTTAAATCAGAGTTCATGAGTACATCTCCTATTCATTTAACATTAAGTATAAGTGTATTTTACCGTACTTGAATACATTTATGCAAGATATTAGTCATATAGTACCCTTTAATAAAGAGACTTTTGATTTAATAGTGAGCACTAAATTTTAATATATATTTATTTTATAAGTAGATAAATTCAATTATTGAAAATATTCGTAAAGATAATGTTAAAACTTAAAAAATATATTTTATTCCATACTATAAAGTAAATATTGACATTATAAAAAAAAGAATTTATAATTGTTTATTAGTTCCAGTACATAGAGTACGAACTATATTTTGTTATAGAAAAGTAAAAAATATTAGTTTTATCCCTTTAATAATGATAAATATAACTAAAAGTTTAAGTGGATAACAAATAAATACATAGTGTGCTAACTAGTTTGGGTGCATATATTGCTGATTGCAACGTTTTACAAATATGTTTAAAGAAAAAAGTTATACTATAAATTCACGTTTATACGTACAAGGAGGATTATTATGAAGTTTAAGAAAGTATCATTACTGCTTTTAGCAGTTATAACAGCAAATAGTTTTATGGCATGTAGTTTACCTTTTGCTCATGTAACAGGTGATCAAATAGTAGCTGGTAATTCGAATAATTTAGTAATTCAGGCTAACATAAAAATGGATGAAAGCAATGTTAATTCTTTAACAGGAGGACAGATTTCAGAAATTTTAGTAAGTGAAGGTGATACTGTAACAAAGGGACAAGCATTAGTTGCATTAGACTGCGATTCATTATTGGCTCAAAAAGCTCAGGCAGAAGCAGGAGTAGAACAAGCAAAGGCCGGAAAGAGCCAAGCAGAAGCTGGAAAGGCACAAGCTGAAGCAGCACTACAAAAAGCAAAAAATGGTGCAAGTCAAGAAGAATTAAATCAGTTAAAATCAGCAATTGACATTGCTAATTCTAATGTAGAAAGTGCACAGTCTGCTTATGATGTTGCAAAAACAAATTATGATAGAACAAAAACCTTATATGATTCTGGAGCTGCAAGTCAGGCAGAACTTGAAGGAAAAGAAGTAAGTCTTCAAAGTGCTCAGACAGCTTTAGATAACGCAAAATCAAATGTGGATATTAATCAAGAAAAATACAATAAAGCAATAAAAGGTGCAACAGCAGAAGAAATTGCACAGGCACAAGCAGCTGTTGCACAGGCACAAGCAGGTATTGATCAAGCGCAAGCTGGAGTTGAACAAGCAGAAGCGTCAGTAAAGCAACTTGAAATCACTTTAGAAAAATGCTCTTTAATATCCCCAGTTGATGGAGTTGTGACAACATTAAATGTAAAAGATGGAGATTTAGTATCATCAGGAATGCCAGCAGTAGTAGTTACTGCTATAAATAATCCATCAATAACTTGCAATATAAAAGAAACTGATCTTGATAAAGTAGACTTAGACCAAGAAGTGACAATAAAGCTTCCTGCATATGAAGGAAAAACATTTAAGGGAAAAGTAACTAATATTAATAAAAATGCTGATTTTGCTACAAAAAAAGCAACTAATGACAATGGAGATTTTGATATTTTATCATATGGAGTAAAAGTTGAATTTGATGATTTAGAAGAACTTAAAAATATGGGAATAAATCTTCGTGCTAACATGACAACATTTGTTGATTTTGGAAAGTAGTGTGATTATATATGAAATCAAAAATAATATACGGAATTGATAAAATAGTTGATATAAAAGATTCGGTGAATAAAAAAACAGAGAATTTAAAAGAAGAAATTAGAAAAACTTCAATATATAATAACAAACTAGGTCAGTTTTTCAGAAAACTATACAATTTTATATATGAACACCTTTTAAAACATAAATATATGATAATACCAATAGTGATATTGTTGGTATTACCACCTGGCCTTAGCATTTTACTAGGACTTGAATTTTGTAAAAATCCTGTTGACAATGTGCCTACAATAATAGTTAATCATGACAATTCATCTACAATACAAAGTCTTATTCAGATGATAGAAGATAATGATGTTTTTGATGTTGTTATTCATAGTAATGATGATGATGATATAGAAAAGTATATTGACAACGGAACTGCAATGGCAGGTTTGATTATTCCAGAAGATTTTTCTGACAACCTATTAAATGGAAAAGAAGCAACTATATTATCATTTGTTGATGGAAGTGTAACATCACCATCTAGTGCAGCAAAAGGTGCTATATCTGAAACATTGGGAACACTTAAAAGTGGATATCTAATGAAGCTTGCAGAGGGGAAATTTGGAATGACACCACAAAATGCTCAGAATTTAATTTCACCTATGGGATATAATTATAGATTTTTAGGAAATCCAACTAAGAATATGTCCATATTTATGATGGAGGGAATTGTATTGAACTGTATGCAGATAGCAGTTGCTATTGCTAGTTCTTTTATTAGTGAAAAGAAAAATTATATCAAACTTATAGGAAAAGGAACTATCATTGGTTTACTGGGTGCCTTATCATCATTAATTTGTATGTACACACAAATTAAATATTTTAATATTCCTTACAGAGGAACTGTTTTGGGTGGAGTATTACTTACTCTTTTATGTAATTTAGGGTGGGCTTTTTTTGGAATAATAATTAATTATAGTAAAAAAGGAAATAAAGTAGAGGCGGCTTCTTCATGTGGTATTGTATCAATGACTATGCTATTTTCAGGATATACATTTCCAGTCCTTGCAATGCCACAATTCTTTTCGAAGATTGCGAACTTTATGCCAAATACTCATTTTATAACACCTCTAAGAGATATATCTTTATTGGGCTTTACATATAGTGATGTTTTACCACATGTGAGCTGGCTTTTAAAATTTGTTCTGTTAATGTTTGTTTTAGTAACGTTGCAGTTTATATTAAGTAAAATGCCTAAAAGAGAAAAGAAATTAAAAGATAAGGATAAAAAAAAGATTATTGAAGATATACATGAAATAGATTCAAATAATGGACAACTTATAAAAGTCAATAATAAAGGAGGGGTACAATGATGAACTATTTTAAATTAGGAGTGAAAAAATTTTTATCCATTTTAAAAGAAGAATCAAGCCGTCTAATAGGAGTAATTGTATCACCTTTAATTACATTGTTTCTATTATCTTATGTTTGGAGTAATGTATACGTAGAAAATATTCCTTTTGGTATAGTTGATTTAGATAATACTTCTTTATCACGAACAGTAATTGAACAGTTATCAAATTGTCCGTCGTTAAAGGTAGATCATTTTTTTGATTCAGAATCTGACCTAGAACAAGCTGTTAAAGCGAGAACTGTTCATGGAGGTATAATAATACCACAAAATTTTAGTAAAGATGTTAGTATGAAAAAATCCCCTAAAGCAGAGATAATAGTCGATGGAACTAACATGCTTATTGGAGGAAATGCATTAAGCGGTGCAGCATCTGTTATGGGAACTTTAAGTGCCGGAACAGAACTTAAAATGCTTCAAGGAAATGGAATGTATCCATCGGTAGCTAAAACGGCTATTGGAACATTTTCATATGTACAGCGTATATTATATGATCCTCAGGGAAGCTATATTAGGAACATGTCATATACAGTTGTTCCTCTTGTAATTCAAATGGCCTTTTTATGTGAATTTTTCATACCCATGTTCATAAAGAAGAAAAAAGATTTTGCAACAATGAAAATACGTTCAAAAGAATTTATATTTAGTCTTCTAGATATAATTATAAGAATAGCATTATTTGCTTTAGTAGTAATCACAGCAACATTTATTGGATTATGTTTAATAAAAAGATTTTATTCGCTACCAATGAAAGGAGAACTTTGGATATATGCAGTGTTAATGATAGCATTTTTCTTTAATCTCATTGGATTTGGACTTGTATTTGCGTCCATATTAAGTAAAATGGATTATTTTGTTTTTGTATATACCGTATGCTCAACCCCTTTTATGATGACATCTGGTGTGGCATATCCGTTTTATATGATGCCAGCTGGTGTTGAATTCTTTATTAAGTTTATATCACCACTTGCACAGGTAGCAGTACCTTTAAAGAATCTTAATTTAAAAGGCGTTGGATGGGATATAATACTTCCGTACTTAAAAGAAAGTATTGGATACTCGCTATTTTGGATACCTATAGGATTGATTATGTATATTATAAGTGTGATTATTACAAAATATAAAATCACAAAGTCTTCAGAATATATAGATTCTGAAGATGACATGAATATTCAAACAATTCAATAATAGATATAGAATAAAAAATTTATAGAATTGCTTTCATTAATAATTTATAATTAGAATTAATGAAAGCAATTCTTTTTGGTATAAAATTACATGAAACAATAATTAAAAATATAGTATTATTTTTAATATTTATGAGAAAATATTAAAAAAGTATGTATTTTGAGTTATAATATAAAGAAATACAGTATTTACATTAATACGTTCATTTTAGGAAGGCAGGTATAAATTATGTATAAAAAACAAATTGAAGAGTACTTTGAAAAAAATAAAGAACAAATACTTAATGATATATGTGATCAAATAAGAATAAAAAGTGACAGAGGTGAAGCAAAAGAAAATATGCCTTATGGTGAAGGTCCAGCTAAAGCTCTTGAAGCTGCTTTAAAGTTAGCAGAAAGCATGGGATTTAAAACTAAAAATTATGATAATTATGTTGGAACTGTTGATTTTAGTGATAAGGAAAAAGGACTTGATATACTAGCACATTTAGATGTTGTCCCAGCTGGAGATGAATGGACAGTAACTCAGCCTTATGAACCAGTAATTAAAGATGGAAAAATATATGGTAGAGGAAGTTCAGATGATAAAGGTCCAGCTATAGTTGCATTGTATGCATTAAAAGCTGTTAAGGATATGAATATTCCATTAAGTAAAAATGTAAGATTAATATTAGGTACAGATGAAGAATGTGGAAGTTCTGATATTGAACATTACTATGCAGTAGAAAAAGAAGCTCCAATGACATTTTCACCTGATGCTGAATTCCCATTAATAAATATAGAAAAAGGTCGTTTAGCAGCAGAATTTACAAGTGAATATGCTGAAGATAAGGCACTGCCAAGAGTTATAAGAGTAAATGGTGGAGTAAAGGCTAATGTTGTTCCAGATAAGGCTTCTGCAGAAGTTGAAGGTTTCACTTTAGATGTTGTTTCAGACTTATGCAAGAAAGCAGAAGAAAAAACTGGTGTTAGATTTAGTGTTACAGAAGATGGTTCTGTAATAACAATAAATGCAAAAGGTAAAGGAGCACATGCTTCAACACCTGAAAATGGAGACAATGCAATTACAGCAATAATTGAATTATTAACTTCAATGCCATGTGCTAAGAGTGAAGGATTTGAAAGATTATGTGCTGTCAACAAATTGTTCCCACATAATGACCATGTTGGTGCAGGATGTGGAGTTAACATGAGTGACGAGTTAAGTGGAAGCTTAAGTATGGCATTTACTATTTTTGAATATAATACTACATCTTTAAAGGGAACTTTTGATTCAAGATCACCAATATGTGCAAATGATGAAAATTTAACTGAAGCTTTAAGAAAGAATATGGCAGATGTTAAGATTGTATTAGGAACTGAAGAATCTGATAAATTAAATCCAGCACATCATGTAAGCAGTGATTCTGATTTTGTACGTACATTACTAAAATGCTATGAAGATTATAGCGGACAAAAGGGAGAATGCCTTGCAATCGGTGGAGGAACTTATGTACATCATTTAGAAAATGGAGTAGCATTTGGATGTTCAATGCCAGGTACTGATAATAACATGCATGGAAATGATGAATTTGCTGTTATTGACGAATTAATGCTTAGTGGAAAGATATTTACACAAGCAATAATTGATTTATGCAAATAAAACAAGGTGACTGTCACCTGTCGAATTAACCGTAAAAAGCAGTTATATAATGCTAAGAATTTTATTTATGTAAAACATATAATTGGCTTTAACTTAAAAGTCTAGTAAATTTGAACTTTTTAAATTTACTAGGCTTTTATTAATTTAAAAAGAATTTTTAAGGATCACTTTCAAGATATAAATTTTACTAATACTTGCTTGGCAAGTATTATAGTTAATAAAAATTAAAAAATAAAAAAGTTTTATATAATGTGCAACATTTTATATTTGCTGATTGTGTTAATAGTATAAGAACTATTTAAGACTAAAAATATTAAAATTACAATTTATGTTTTGAAGAGAATATTAAAAGAGTTAATGAAAATTTTATTAAATTAGTTATTTAACTTCAAGGAGGAATTTATTATGATAAGAAAAAATTTATTTAGAGGAATACCATTTTGTTTAGCTTTAGGTTTAATGATTACACCAGTTATATCTGCTCATGCAGAAGCGTATGGAACTGGATTAACAAAATCAGCTATAAAAGATGAAATAGATCCAGGTTTCATGATTAAGCCTGAAATATTTGTTAATAATAAGGAATTGAATTCAGAGGATGTTAAAATATTAAATAGTGAAGCATATCTTCCATTAGAAAAAGTTGCTTTTAGCATGGGAGATAGACTAGAAGGCTCATATGAAGATGCATACATGCTTAGAAAAAGTGATAAAATGATAAATATGGACATAAAAAACAATAAATACAGAGTGAATGGTATAGAAAGTAATGTGAAATTTGAAGTTGTAGATAATACAGTATATGTACCGATTAGATTTTTAAGCGATGTTTTAGGATATAATATGGGATACGAAGGAAACTGTATTTATATAGGCGAAGGATCAGAACAATATAATGAAAATGCTAATGGAGAAGTAAATGTTAATTTGTCAGGAGATCATTTAATAGATGATGCTATGATGCTTAATCCAGAAATATATATTAACTCTGATAAATATCCAGACTTTGGTGTAAAAGTATATGATGGAAAAGTGTATTTACCACTAGAAACTGTAACTTTAAAAATGGGAGATAGACTTGAAGGTGATATATCAACTGAGTATTATTTAAGAAAAAATAATATGATGCTTGTAATAAATTTTGCAGAAAATACTTATATATTAAATGGTACAAAACATGAAAGTAAAATGATAACTTTAGGTGGACAAGTTTATGCATCCTTAGATTTCTATAAGGACGTATTAAATTACTCAATTAAGGAAGATGGAAATTCATTTTATATAGGTGAAATTAAAGATAAAGAAGTGTTACCTAATACTGTATCAGGCGGAAGATGGATTTCTGAAAATGGAAATTGGTACTATTCAAATGGCGAAAGCAGAGTTACTGGATGGATTAGAGATAATAATAACTGGTACTATTTAAAAGCTGATGGAATAATGGCTACTGGATGGGTTAAGGATGCTGGTAAGTGGTATTTGTTAAACAATAATGGTGCAATGGAAACAGGTTGGGTTGTAGATAATAACAATGCATATTATTTAAATAAAGATGGTTCTATGGCAAGTGGAACTACTGTTGATGGATTTATGTTAGCTGATAGTGGTGTGGCAATATCACTTTACTAAAATAAATAAAAAAAATATATTATAATGTTTATATAAGCTGTATGTACGAAATGTGATTTTATATGTTTCATACATACAGCTTTAATTTCTATAATAGTTTATTTATTAAATGAAGATATTTGGAGATAAATTATTATAGAAAGTAATTAAAAAATATGTAGCTTTTATTATTTTTATAAAAGTTTTATAGTTTAAGATATATATGGATTATTTATGTGTTTTAAATAAAAATATGAAATATATGCATAAAAATGTTATTTATTTTTATTGACAACATGTTACTAGTGAAGTATACTGATATTAAATTAAATATTGGATTTGTTAAAGGGGAGTAGTCAAAAATATAGCATCAACAGCCGCGGCGTGTTTAGCCTGGTGTTATATACCTAAATGGTGATGAGACTTTTAATATAACTTTAAAAGATATTGAAGTTATATTAAAGGTCTCTTTTTTTATTATTAAAATTAGGACTTGTAAAATAACTTATTACTAAATATTAGAGAGGAAGATTATTATGAACAACTTTTTTAGTAAGACCACAGATGAATGTTTAAAAGAATTGAATTCATCTATGGAGGGTCTGTCGAAAGAAAAATGTACTGATCTTTTGAATTCAGTGGGAGAAAATATTTTAAATGAAAAGGAGAAGAAAAGTATATGGTCTGTATTTATTGAGCAATTTAAAGATTTTTTGGTTATTATACTAATAGCAGCCGCTATTATTTCAGCATTGACTGGAAACTTGGAAAGTACAATTGTTATTATAGCAGTAATTTTAATAAACGCAGTATTAGGTACAGTTCAATATGTTAAAGCAGAACAATCACTTGATAGTTTAAAAGCATTATCAGCACCTAATGCAAAAGTCATAAGAGATGATAAAAAGGTAGAAATAGCATCAAAGGACGTTGTGCCTGGAGATATTCTTCTTCTTGAGGCAGGAGATTTAGTTGTTGCAGATGGAAGAATTTTAGAAAATTATTCACTTAAAGTTAATGAAAGTTCTTTAACAGGAGAATCTGAAGCAGTTGAAAAAACTCAAGATATTATAAATAAAACTGAAGTAGCTCTTGGAGATCAAAAAAACATGGTATTTTCAAGTTCGTTAGTTACATATGGAAGAGCTACTGTTTTAGTTACTAAAACAGGGATGAATACAGAGCTTGGAAAGATAGCTTCTTTAATGGAAGAAACTCAAGAAAAAGCTACACCTCTTCAAGTATCTTTAGATGAATTTTCAAAAAAATTGGCAATTGGAATTATAGGTATATGTGCGTTGGTATTTTTCTTAAGTATGTATAGAGGAACTCCACTTTTAGACTCATTAATGTTTGCTGTAGCTTTAGCAGTAGCCGCTATACCAGAAGCATTAAGTTCAATAGTTACAATTGTTCTTGCAATAGGAACTCAATCAATGGCAAAAGAAAATGCAATTATTAAGAAGCTTAAAGCCGTTGAAGGTCTTGGATGTGTATCTGTAATATGTTCAGATAAAACAGGAACATTAACTCAAAATAAAATGACTGTAAAAAAGATTTTTGTTGATAATAAGACAATTGATAGTGAAAATATTAATATAAATGATGAGTTAGAAAGCTTTTTGTTAAATAGTTCTATTCTTTGTAGTGATGCTGTTTCAGTAGATGGCAATGAAATTGGTGATCCAACTGAAGTAGCTTTAACAAACTTAGGACATAAATTCTCAATAAATGAAATAGAATGTAGAAAAACTTATCCAAGACTTAGAGAAATTCCATTTGATTCTGATAGAAAATTAATGAGTACTCTTCATAATATAAATGGAAAATACTTAATGATAACTAAGGGTGCTTTAGATGTGCTTTTAGAAAGAACAGTAAATATAAAGACTTCGTCTGGTATAAGAGAATTTACAAAGGAAGATGCAGATAATATAAATGCTGCTAACAAAAATTTATCGACACAAGGACTTAGAGTGCTTGCATTTGCATATAAAGAAACAGCAGAAGATAAAGAACTTAATTTAGATGATGAAAATGATTTTACTTTCCTTGGACTTATTTCAATGATTGATCCTCCAAGAGAAGAATCTAAAGCTGCTGTTGCTGATTGTATAAAGGCTTCAATAAAACCTATCATGATTACAGGAGATCATAAAATAACAGCATCTGCCATTGCAAAAGAAATTGGAATTTTGCAAAAAGATGATATAGCTATGGAAGGATTAGAACTTGATAAAATGTCTGAAGATGAACTGAACGCATCATTAGAACATATATCAGTTTATGCTAGAGTATCTCCAGAACATAAGATAAGAATAGTAAAGGCATGGCAGAATAAAGGTAAAATTGTTGCTATGACTGGTGATGGTGTTAATGATGCTCCAGCACTTAAGCAGGCAGATATCGGTATAGCTATGGGTATTACTGGAACAGAAGTATCAAAAGATGCTGCATCTATGATATTAACTGATGATAATTTTGCTACAATAGTAAAATCAATTACTAATGGAAGAAATATATACTCAAATATTAAGAATTCAATCAAATTCTTATTATCAGGTAATATGTCTGGAATATTAAGTGTTCTTTATGCTTCAATATTTGCACTTCCAGCTCCATTTGCACCAGTCCACTTATTATTTATAAATTTAATTACAGACAGTCTTCCTGCAATTGCAATAGGTATGGAAAAATCAAAAAAGGATGTACTTAAAGACAAACCAAGAAATGCCAAAGAATCAATACTTACTAAAGACTTTATAATAAGTATTACACTTCAAGGATTAGTTATTGGATTATTTACAATGATAGCTTATCATATTGGATTATCAAAGGGTTCTGTTGGAACTGCTATGACAATGGCTTTTGCTACTTTATGTATTGCAAGATTATTCCACGGATTTAACTGTAGAGGGAAAAAATCAATATTTTCTATTGGACTTTTCTCTAATAGATTCAGCTGGATGGCTTTTGGTATAGGTATAGTTTTAGTAAATGCTGTACTTCTTGTACCAGGACTTCAAGGATTATTTGAAGTTACTCCATTAGCTCTAAATGATATAGTTACAATTCACGTACTTGCATTTATGCCTACTGTAGCAATTCAATTAACTAAGTTAATAAGAGAATTTGTAGAAAAAAGAAAATAAAAAATAATATATATATTGCAATTGACAGTTGAGAATTGACAATTAAGGTGAAAATCCTTACAGGATTTTTGAAATTATATGCAGAATAATTATTGCAACATATATATTAATTGACAGTAGGAAATTGAGATATGACAATTGATGTTGAAATAACCAAGTGATTTTTAGATTATAATTACAAAGCTTATAGTAGAGTAAATATATAATAAAGTACCTAAATCTTATAACTATTTGTATAATAGTGTTTCTAAGATTTAGGTACTTTTTATAATTATAAAATTATTTTGTTTTTAAAATTCCACTTTCAGCAATCCTTGACACTGCTTCTTCAATAATAGGAACAGGGAGAACAAGAGCAAATCTAACGTAACCTTCCCCAAGAGATCCAAAAGCACTTCCAGGAGTACATATAACACCTGTCTTTTCCATGAGCTCCATACAGAAATCACTTGAACTTTTAAAGTTAGATGGAATTGGAGCCCATGCAAACATGCTTCCTTTGCTGTCAGGAACATTCCATCCTATTTTACTTAAGCCTCTGCATAATGCATTTCTTCTTTTTTCATATTCCTTGCAGTGTAGTTTAACACTATCTTGTGGTCCAGTAAGAGCAGCAATTGCAGCATGCTGGATTGGTTTAAATATACCATAATCAATTTGTGAACGAAGCATTTTGAAGTGCTTTATTATATCACTATTACCAACTACAAAAGATACTCTTGCACCAGTTATATTAAATGATTTTGATAATGAGTAGAATTCAACACCCACTTCTTTTGCTCCTTCATGAGATAAAAAAGAGCTACCACATTCTCCATCATAAACTATGTCTGAATATGCATTGTCATGTATTATTATTATATTATGTTTTTTCGCAAAGACAATAAGTTCATCATAGAATTCTAAAGGTGCGGTAGCACATACAGGATTCATAGGATAAGATACTACCATAAATTTTGTTCTTTTTAAAATATCTTCATCTATTTTGTATAGGTCTGGAAGATAATTATTTTCTGGAAGAAGAGGGTAATAAGATATTTCAGCGCCTGAAAGATAGGGTCCTATTTCAAAAATAGGATATCCTGGATTAGGTACAAGGACTATATCATCTTTATTACATAAGGAAAAACCTATATGTGTAAGTCCTTCTTGAGAACCATACACTGACATTATTTCATCAGAGTTTAAGTTTACATTAAATCTATTTTTATAATAAGAAATTAATGCATCTATTAGTTCAGGCATATCATCTAAAGAATATTTCCAGTTCTCTGAGTTTTTTGCACAATTTATAAGTGCTTGCTTTACATGCTCGTCTGGTTCAAAATCTGGTGTGCCAACTGAAAGGTTGTACACTTTTTTACCTTGCTTTATGAGTTCAGCTTTTTTGTCGTTTAAAACATTAAATATTCCTGTCTGAAAGTATTTTAGATTATTTGAAAATTCAAAATTCATTGTTTGTTCCTCCTAAGTATGGTATTGGTTTGATTGCTTAAAAAATTAAATTACATTTAGACTAAAGCAATTACATATTATAATATATTTTACAATTATATTATAATAATGGCAAATATTTTAACATTATATTATTAATATGAAAAATATACTTGTTGTTAAGAATTTAAAGCCTTTGCAAGAATGGACAGATTATAGTAGAATAATTATAATGAAAAGACACGGAATTTGTATTATTTTTGCTAGGAAGAAGAGGGAAGTAAAATGGAATTTAATTTAGCACAGAAAAGGATAATAAACGCTAGAGCTAATGGAATAAAGCTTATAAAGGGTGAAGTTTCATGCGGTAAGACAGTTTCAGCAATAAAAAGAGCTTTTAAGCTTCAGCAGTTTTATTGTGTTAATAAAGATGACGATATTTTAATACTTGCAAAAGATAGTCATCATCTAAAAGCCCTTGAAAGTATTCACGAAAGTATATTAAGCAAAGCAATAATACAAAAAAGTTTTTTTGATGATGAGAATAAAAAGAAACTTGAAATGAATAATATTAATTCCATTATTTTATCCTATTTTAGTAAACATAATGAAAATCACAAAACAGATTATTCAATTGCAGATATTAAGGTGTGCAGAGAAGCTTTAAAAGAAGCTATAAAGAAAGTAAAAGAAAAGAGTGGTTCAGTTTACAAAAATATAAAATTCTTTAATGAAGAGTATGTAGAATTTTTTATGGATGAAATAAAATGGATTAAAGAATGTATTTTTACAGAAGAAAATGATTATTATGAATGTGATAGAAGTTCAAGACTCAATATTAAGTATGGAAAAGAAGAAAAACTTATAAAAATAAGAAAGAATTCTAAAGCTAGGAAGTGTATTTTTAATATAATGACTGAGTATAACAGGATTTTAAGAGATAATAATCTTGTTGATTTTGAAGATGCAGCTTTGTATGCAGCAGAGCAATGTAAAAATGAGAAGAATAAAAAATATACTCATATTGTTGTTGATGAAGTTCAAAAATTTACTAGAATTGAACTTCAAATAATAGATACTTTATATAATAAAAAAATGTATTCTACTCTGACTTTGGTACTTGATACTGATAGACTGGATAAATGTTGTGGATGGATAAATAAAAAGAGAAAGTTTTCATCTCTTGGATATAATGTAAAAGGAAAATCTGTAACTTTAAAAGAAAAATTTATTATGAAAGACGATGCAAAAAAACCTTTGAGTAAATTAAATGTTCATAAAAAGCCAAAGGCTGTGAAAAAACATAATAGGAACGATGACAAACAGTATTCTTATAGTCTTTTATCTTTCGATCTATCAAATATTGAAAAGTGCACAGATCATGATAGTAATAATATTTTTAATAGTGAAAACAATATATTAAATACTAATAAAATTAATGGGAATATAGCAGATGAAATCATGATGGATTTTGAAACTATAAAATATATAGATTTAAATAGAAATGTATGTCATGAATTTATAACTGATTTTTATGAATGTGGAGAAGTGTACACATCAGATGATAATTTTAAGAATAGAGTTGAAGAAGTTGTAACCATACCTGTCTTTAATGAAATAGCAGCAGGGAGCCCTATTCTTATGAATGATGAAGTTGAGTATAGCTGCAATATTCCTAAATCATGGATAAGAGGTAGTAAAGATTTATTTATATTAAAAATTAAAGGTGATTCAATGGTAATGAAAAATATAAATGATGGTGATCATGTTCTTATTAATAAGAATAAATATCCATGTACTAATGATGTAGTTGCAGTTGAAATTGAAGGTGAAGCAACACTTAAGACTTTTAAGACAAAGGGGAAATATGTAATCTTAAAACCAGAAAATCATAAGTATGATCCAATAATACTTAATGGAGAACAGGAATATAGTATCCTTGGAGTTGCTGTAGGTATATTAAAGAATTTTTCTTAATGTGAGTAATAATAAGACTTTGTGTAATATTTAACAAAATAAATGTTCTTTAAACAGTTATATAATAGTGATAATTGCAATATATTGATATTAGGAATATTGTAAAGGGAATGTGATTGTGAATGGGACAAAATATTATCTATAATGATGAATGTTTAAGTTATGATGAAGTATGTGAGAGATTCAGCTATGTTCAAGATGAATACAGTATTGATGAGGAGTTGGGTAAAAATAAAGAAAAAGCTACATCATATGTATCCCAGTACACAAAAGAAGAAATTGAATTTATGTTAAAGGAATGTATATGCACTACTGTTAAAGAGCTTGAAAAGAAAGTAGATGATATGTTTAGTGGTGCAGAGGGTGTATATAATACTGAAATAAAATCGTGGAATGAAGTTCTTGCAAGTATTAGGCTAGATGAAGATATAATAGAGCTTAAGCTTACTAATGATTTTGTGTGTGATTCTATGATAGATATAAATTATATTTATATAACTTTATATAAAAATGGAAAAGGTCTATTTACTGAGTGTATTGAAAGGATAAGTGAAGAATATGAATTTACAGGCTCTTCATTTATCCCAATTACTGAAAATGAAATTTATTTTAAGGCACTTGATAAAAATGAGTTTATTGACAGAGTTTTATCAGAATTAAGATAGGTAAAAATAAAAAAGTACCCAGGATGTAAATGTTTTATATCACTGGGTACTTTATTTCAAGTTTGTATTTGCATATTTATTTCTACAATAGAAGATTGACAGTGAAATAACGAAAAATTTATAATATATTTTAGGGAAAACAGAAAAAATGACTTTAAATAGAGGTGGTAAAATGGGATTAAGTGTTAAAAGAACTTCTATAATTTCTTTAGAAAGCAGAATGGAGCTTGATAAGAAAGGTGTGGGAGTTGATCTTGGTGGGAAAAAACTAAAAGATTTATTAGAAAATGCAAATAAAAACAACAATAAAAATAATAAGACTAAATGTAAAGATGAAGAGTTAAAAAGTGAAAATATATCATTAGAAGAAATTAAAAGTATGCATCAATATTGTTTGGATGAATTAAATTGGCAAGGTATAAATAATATAAAACCACCATTTGATATAAATTCAGATGGGCCCAATAAGATAGATGCTTTGGAAAAATATGAAAGCTTCCAGCCAGGATTTCTTTTTAGAATCTTTAAATTTTTAGAAGAGAAAAAAAAGAGAGAATTATTAAAAGATATTGAAATTGCAGAGATGAAAGACAAAGCCCTTTTTGGGGATTATGAAAAAATAAGTCAGTTAAGCCTTCGAGTCTTAAATGGAGATTTGGATTGCTATTTTCAGGTTATAGATGAGATAAGACCATTTGATAGACTTTTAAAATTAGGAAGCGAAGTAGAAATTGGCACAAATGATTCAGAGTCTATGGAAGTTGAATTTAAGGTGAATTCAGAAAAAGTAATTCCAAAAAGCAGATTTAATAAAGAGATATCTGGAAATGATGAAGAAGTGGAGATCACTTATTATGAAATGATAGAAGAATATGTATGTAGCAGTATACTTTTTGTAGCTAAGAATATTATGAACATTATACCTGTAAATAAAGTTGTAGTACATGCTGTTGATAATGTGGTTGATATTGATAAAGGTGCTAAGAACGATATAACAATATTATCAATTGTATTTGACAGAGAAACTTTAAATAAGCTGAATATTAAAACTGTTAATCCTATAGATGCTCTTGATTATTTTATATGCAATATGAGACATCAGAAAGCATCAGGATTTAAAAATGTTGATAGAATTGTTCAGTATTAAGTTATGAGGTGGCAGGAACTTGATATTAAAAGATTATACTAAAGAAATGATTACAAATTTAATAGATATTATTAAAGAATGTGCGTTACAAGATAAGATTACAATTTCTCTTGAAGGAAGCAGGGTAGAAAATCTTCAATTTATAGAGGAGTATAACATAAATGAAGAAAAGCTCGTGGAAATATTATCACAACTTGTTAAAGAAGATTTCTGTTATGGACTTAAGAATATGCAAGATGGTGTAGTACATAATGATCTTTATGTATTTTGTCCTGTAAAAGATCTCTACAATATTAAGGGTGAAAAGGAAAGTGTTGATATTTACATGAGATTTAATATGATACAAAGTGATGAGGAACCTTATAGAATGCTTGTTTCATTACATAAAAGAAATAAACCTATTACATATATTTTTAAGTAAATAACAGTTCTAGAAGAGGAGAAAAAAGTATGAAACAATATGCTTTTTGTGAATACTGTATAAAGATGCAGCCATATATAGTAAATGACATACATATAACAACAACTTTAAATGATGAAGAAATTTCATATGATGGTAAAAACGCTATCTGTTGTCAGTGTAGAAATGAAATATTCGTAAATGATATATGCAGAGAAAATTTAGAGACATTATATAGTGAATATAGAAAAAAGAATGACCTTATAGAAAATGATAAAATAAGCATCATTTTAAAAAAATATGATATATCAGAAGAATCTTTATCAATTATTTTAGGATTATCAAATGATGCAGTTTCAAGGTATCTTAAAGGAGACATGGTATCTGTTCATGATTCAAATGTTTTAAAGAAGATATATAAAAATATTCAGTACTATTCTTTAATGCTTGAGACAAATAAAGATAAAATAAAGGCTTATGAATATTGCAGAAGTAGAAAAGCAGTAAAATTCATGATGACAACAGGAAAAGTTGAAAGTAAGGTTGATGGAGTAATAAAATATATACTTACAAGAAGTGATGATGTTACTTTATTAATGATTCAAAAACTGATTTATTATGTACAGGCCTTTTATTATGTGTTTACTGAACATTTTTTATTTGATGAAGATTTTAAGGCAGGGGATAGAGGACCATTACTTGAAAGTGTATATGAAAGATATAAAGTCTATGGTTTTGAATATATAAATAATGAAATACTGAATAATGAAGAAGTAAATCTTTTAGATATTGAAAAGAATATTGTGGAAGGTGTTTTGAAATTTTATGGCTGTTATAGTGGTAAGATACTTGAAAAGATGGTTGAAAATGAAGCACCTTGGATTCTTGCTAGGAAAAAAATGTTGAATTGTAAAAGCGAAACACATCTAGAAGAACAAACTGATATTATAAGCAAAGATGCATTGTCAGTATATTTTACAGGTGTAAAAGATAAGTATGAAATGATTAGTGTTCTTGACATGGAAAAATACAGCAAAGATATATTTGAAAAAATTTCTCTTTAATGGTGAACATATAGATTATTAATATATTTTGTGGAAAAATTACAAGATTTCAGAATATACTAATAATAGATTAATTTTTAGGAGTAGAAATATGAATATGGATTTTCATGTTCATGGAATTCTTAGTAAGAAGCTGAATTTTGATGAGGAGTTGTTTATACAGGGAATTAATTTTGCTAAAAATAGTGGACTACATGGATTAGTCCTTTGTGAGCATTTTAATGCAATAGATATCGACTCCTCTTTTTCATTTCTTGAAGATAATTTTATTTATGAAAACGACAGATATGATGTTAATGGATTTTATGTATATGTAGGTATGGAAGTTGATATAAGGTATGGAGGTCATGTTATTGTATGTGGCCAAAGGCAGGAAGTATATAGTATAAAAGAAAATCTTAAAAATTGCAGAAAAAAAGCAGACTTTATTCATTTTGAAGATCTTCTTGATATGGCAGAGGAAAGTGAGTGCCTTACTATAGGAAGTCATCCATACAGAGAAAATCATAAACTTTATCTTCAGAGTGAAAAAAATTTAAAACGTCTAGATGCTCTTGATTTAAATAGCAAGGATATATACAAAAGAGGACTTATAACTGTTGAAAAAGAAGTTGCTGAACTGTCAAAAAACATCAATGTTCCCTATATTACGGGGAGTGACAGTCACTATCCTATAATGCTTGGATGTGTTAGAACATGTTTTGATGATGAAGTAAGAAATATAAGTCAGCTTAAAGAAGCAATAAAAAATGAGGAGTATACAAGGAAGATTTCAGACGATTTAAACCTTAAGGTTTATACTGCAAAGGCTGCAAAAAATTATATTAAGAAAAAAATAAAGGAAAATAAATTAAAGTAGTCTCTTTTTGTCATATGAAGAATAAAATATCATATATAAACGTGATTATAAGAGCGTAATAAAAATTAGGAGATGAGAGAAAAGTGTGCATGCTAAGTAATGATGAATTCATACTTTTAGATGAATTGATATACTTGGAATGGGATGCATATGATGATGAAAGTGTAGAGGAACTTGTACTTGATATATTAAAGGACGATAATCTTAAGATACTTATGGATAAGATGAGCAATTGTGTGGTTTCATCAACAAAAGAAGAATGGGAAAGAACCCTTGAACAGATTTTAACTAAACCTAATCTTCCAAAACTTGTTATAATTAATGTTGAAAATCATAAAAGTGGAATGAGGACAGCAGCATTTAAGGATTCTGATGAAAATGTAATTGTGGTTTTCAGAGGAACAACGACAATAAAAGAATGGGATGACAACGGTCAGGGTGCATATGAATATGATACGGAGCAGCAGATTTATGCACTTAATTATGTTAATAGCATCGATTCTGATAAGATAATTGTAACAGGACATTCTAAAGGAGGAAATAAGGCGCAGTACACAACAGTACGTTCTCCTAAAGTTATAAAATGTGTATCAATAAATGGACAAGGGTTTTCCAATGAATTTATAAATAAATATAAGAAACTTATTGATGGTAACAAAGAAAAAATTATTGCAGTAAATTCTAAATATGATTATGTGAATTGTCTTTTTAATTCTGTAGCAGGAGAAACACATTACATTAAAACATCATTTCAGTTTAATCCTCTTTTTTATCATAAAGGAAGCATAATGCTTGACTATGATGGTAATCTTAGAGACGAGACCAGTAGGAGTATATTTGCAAAAATAATAAATGATTTTTCAACTTCACTTGTATCGGATCTTCCAGATGATTTAAAATCAATAACTGTTGATGGACTTATAAGCGGCATAGAAGCAGTATTATGCAAAAAGCAGTCAAGTGATAGGATAATTAAAATAATAGGTAGTGTTTTAATAATGATGACTTATGGTAAATACTTCAAGATAAAGGAAACATTTGCTTTGAGTTATATGGTAATTCAGTTTTTAGTTCTACCACTTTTATTTTGGGCTGATTTTATAAATGTGGAAGAGACCAAAAATAAAGAACTTTTAAAGGATATATTAAACAAAATGGATAAGGCTGCAATGACTATAATAAATAAACTTAAATTAACAGAAGATAGTAAGAATCCAATAAGCAAAAACTTATATAGCAAGTTTGATATTTTTATAAATAAACTTCATGGTGCAGTAGAAAGTTTATAAGTATTATGATTTTATTTCATTAATTACTGCAATGTAAAAGAAACTTATTATTTGTTAAATATAATGAGTTTCTTTTTGTTTTTTTATATAAGTATGTTAAAATATGTTACAATATTAGAAGAGTTAGGCTAGGTTTTGAAAGGAGTACATATGAAGACTACAATAATGTTAATAAGACACGGAGAAACTGAATGGAATATACTTGGAAAGTTTCAAGGAAGTACTGATATACCATTATCTAATGAAGGAATTAGACAGGCTTTTATGCTTAAGGAAAGATTAAAAAGCGATTTTGATTATATATTTTCAAGTCCACTTAAAAGAGCTTACGAAACGGCTAAAATATTATGTGATGAAAGTGGAAAACAAGTTAGTATAGCAGAAGAAATCAGAGAAATTAATTTTGGTGAATGGGAAGGTCTTACTGTAAAAGGTATAGCAGAAAAGTATCCAGATATATTTAATGAATGGAGAAATGATAAGAGAGAAGGAAAATTCTGTGGTGGAGATATGAGCACTCTAAATGCATCCATAAGAGCAAAAAATTGTATTATGGAAATAGCAAATAAGCATAAGGGAAAGAAAATTGTTATTGTAGCTCATGGAGGAATAATAAAGGCAGGTCTTATAGGAATTTTTGAATGGGACATGAGCATGTACCATAAAATAGCACTAGGTAATACATGCGTAAATACTATAACATTTAACGATGATATGAAACCGGCTCTTTTAGGATTAAACGATACAAATCACCTTGACTGTGAGGTTACTCAAGTGTAATATACAGAGTTTTCAAGGAATATAAATAAAGTTTTGAGATAATATACAGGGAGTGGATGATTTTTGGAATATACTGATTTATTTAATATAAAACAATTTAATAAATTTAAGCATGAAATACAGTACTGCAATGACTTTATGCTTTTTAATCAGTCGACAGCTATTTTAAAAAATTCAATAAGCTGTTTTCCATGTCATCCAGGTCTATACTATCTTCTTGCTCTTACTTATTTCAAGTGTAATGAATATATTAAAGGTAGTGAATGTTTCCAAAAAGGAATTACATATGATAAAAAGAGTAATAGGTATTTGGGACTTGTTAGTTGTATATTTTATGAAATAAATGATGTGGAAAATTCATATAGTTATGCTTACAAAGCACTTGAAATTAACAAAAAGGATATTGATGCTGTAATAACTCTTGGAAGAATTGAACTTTATAGAAATAATTATGAGGAATCATTATCATATGGAATTATGGCAGTACAATTTGATGATTGCAATTTCTGCGCAGTAAGGCTTTTAAGCAAAATTTATATTGCTATGGGAGTAGAAGAAGAAGATACTTTGAAAATTCTGTACAGAGCAAGAGAGCTGGGTGTAGATTATGAACTTAGTCTTGATATAATTAAAGTTTTATATATAACAGAAAATTATGTACAGTGTCTTAAAGAATGTAGGACATCGCTTTTAGAAAATTGTACAGGCTATGTAGCCAAGGCAATAAATAAATATGTTAATGAAATATCAACAAGAACTTTTAGCGTGTCTGTGCAGGATGTTCAAAATATACAGGAATCTCAATCTTCTTATGAAGTCAGATCAGAAGATACTGAAACAGTAGAACATGATAGCTATTTAAAAAGCTGCAAAAAGAGTGGAAGCACCAATCGATTTATAGAAAATATAGATACTATAATAAAAGCTTTAGAAAATACGGAAAATTATAAGCTGAAAAAAACTAGTGATGAATATAAATCTGATTTTAGCAAATCTAAATATGATAATGTAGACTCTTATAAAAGCACTGAAAATAAAGATAAACACAATGATAAAAAAATGGATAAAAAAAAGCCTGCAAAGAAAGAAGACGATTTAACTAAGAAGGAATCATCAGAGTTTCAGAAAAATAGTAAGTCTAATGAAGGTGAAAGAAATTCAAATACACTTGAAGAAGCATTAGAAAAATTAAATTCACTGACAGGACTTAAAAATGTTAAAAAGGAAATTGAAAGAATAGTAAGGCTTATTAAATATGCTAAAAATAGAAATGAAGTTCTTAAAATAAATAAAGAGATAAACTTATCGTATCATTTTGCCTTTATGGGAAATCCAGGTACTGGAAAAACAACAGTTGCAAGACTTATTGGTGATATTTTTTACTATCTTGGAATACTTGAAAAAGGACATGTTGTTGAAGTAGATAGAAGTGATATTGTAGGAAAATTTATTGGCGAAACTGCAAAACTTACTAAAAAGGCTATAGATAAGGCTATGGGTGGAATACTGTTTATAGATGAAGCATATTCCCTTGCAAAAGGCGGGGAAAATAGTAATGATTATGGTAAAGAAGCTATCGAAACACTCCTTAAGTCTATGGAAGATAACAGAGGAAAGTTTACAGTTATCTTTGCTGGTTATAAAAAAGAAATGAGAAATTTAATTAATATGAATCCAGGACTTCAAAGCAGAATAAATCTTATGATAAATTTTGATGATTATACAGATGAAGAATTGATACATATTGCGAAAAATATTGCTAAAGAAGAGTATTATAAACTTAGTGAAGATGGTGAAAAGGCTTTCATTGAAAGGATCCAGAAGGAAAAAGTTGATGAAAATTTTGCAAATGCACGTGTTGTACGTAATCTTATGGATGAAGCTGTTAGAGAAAAGGCTTTCAGAACTGGTGATGAAACCGTATGTGAAGAAGAGTTGACAACACTTACAAGTGAAGATTTTGGAGTTGATTTAAAATTTACTGCAAGAGATAGTATAAAAGAATATGAAACACAACTTGAAAGTCTTGTAGGACTGGATAATGTAAAAAGTCTTATAAAAGACATATTAAACACTGTAGAACTTATACATAGAAAAAAGGAAATGGGAATAAATTGTGAAGATGTCTCTTTAAATATGATTTTTTCAGGAAATCCAGGGACAGGAAAAACAACAGTTGCAAGGATTGTAGGAAAGATACTTAAAGCCATGGGAATATTAAAAAAAGGACACATGGTGGAAGTAACAAGGTCTGATCTTGTTGGTCAGTATGTAGGTCAGACAGGTCCAAAGACTCTTGAAAAAATAAAAGAAGCTTATGGTGGGATTCTATTTATCGATGAGGCATATACATTAAACAGCGGAAGTGAAAATGATTTTGGAGGTGAAGCAATAGGAACTCTCATAAAGGAAATGGAAGATAACCGTGATAAACTTATTGTAATAATGGCTGGATATACAAAAGAAATGAAAGAACTATTAAATATTAATCCTGGACTTGAAAGCAGAATTAAATTTAATATTCAATTCAATGATTATAGTGGAGATGAACTTTTTAAAATATTTAAATCTCTTTGCAAAAGGGAAAAGTATAAAATTTCTCATAATGCATATAAAAAACTTAAAGAGGATTTTGAAGAACTTTCAGAAAATAAAGGAAGAAATTTTGGAAATGGACGTCTTGTACGAAAATATTTTGAAAATGTGAAGATGAAGCAAGCAACTAGAATTATTAATGAAAATATTAATGAAAAAGAAGAAATGCTTAAAATAATAAAAGAAGATATTGATTAAAAATAGAATATAATATGCTGGTAATGAAGTTAGTTAGTAAACAGTATTTTTAAGGATAAAGGATATAAATTTGTATAGTAGTTTATATCCTTTATTTTTTATTTTAGAAGATTTAAACGATAAAAAATGATGCAGCGATTATAAGATAAACAGCTAAAAGTTGTACTCCTTCAAGGTAGTTAGATTCACCATCTTGTGAAACTCTATTTGCAATTAGTACAGAGGCAATAAGAGCTATAAGTTCAAATGTATTAAATATTATACTCATAGGAGTAAAGAAAAGACTTATAAATATAAGAATAGGAGCTACAAATAAGATTATTTGAAGACTTGATCCTATAGCAATTTCAAGTCCAACATCCATTTTGTTTTTTAGTGCCATAATAACAGCTGTACTGTGTTCAGCAGCATTTCCTATAATAGGAATTAATATAATACCAACAAAAAATTCACTCCATCCAAGGCTTGCTGTAATATCTTCTATTCCATTTACTAAGAATTCACTTTCTATTGCAATTATTATTGTTGATATAACGAGAACAGAAATGGCTTTTTTTAAACTCCATTTTGCCTTATGTTCTTCTTCTTCATATTCATGTGTGTAAATGTCTTTATGGGTATTAAATGAAAAATATAAACTTAAAATATAAATTATCATCATTACTATAGCAACAAATATACTTAAACCTTCATATCTTGTATTTAAAAGTGCAGGATCAACTGAATGGGTAAATAATGCAGGAATACATAGACCTATAACGGCAAACAAAAGCATACTTGATGTAACTTCTGTAATTTTTTTATTGAATTTTTGAGTCTTATATTTTAAACCACCAGCCAGCATGCTTGCCCCTATTACAAGTAGTATATTTCCAATAACTGCTCCTGCAATAGATGATTTTACCACTTCGAATAATCCTTTTTTTAGAGCAAAAAAAGATATTATAAGTTCTGTTGCATTACCAAATGTTCCATTTAAAAATCCGCCAATTTTTGGACCAGAGTAAAAAGAAATTTCTTCAGTACCTTCTCCCATTAAACCTGCAAGGGGAATTATTGATCCACATGATAATAAAAACATAATTGTACCAGAGGCATGGAAAAATTCGGCAATAAAGCTTATAGGAACAAATATTAAAAAGTATTTTAAAATTTTCATAAAGTTATTTCCTTTCTGTGGGGTATTAAAGTCAAGGTAATATCAAAGAGAATATAAGGAATACTATTGCTGTTTATGTAATAAATATTATGTATTTATATTATCCATGTGCTTTAGAAATTATTATAAGAATTTGTAATGAAAATTTATAAAGTCATAAGATTATAAAAATTAGTTTTTGTTTCAAAGTAAAAAAGACCTATACCAATTTTTATGTTTTATGGTAGGGTCTTTTTAGCATCTGAAGAAAATTATTATAATTTATTGAAAACTAAGAGTTTAGTTTTGCTGTTAATATCCATACATATTTATTCATTTGAAGGAAACTTACTTTAAAATCTTCTTTTTCAAATATGTCTTTTAGTACTTCATGTGTTGAATAAAATTCAGTTTCTAAATCATGAAGAAGAGATAAGCAATGAGATGTTTCTGCATCTTTTAAAATGTTCTTTTTAGATTCTTCAGATTCATACATGGTATCTGCAATGACCATAACTCCATCTTTTTTTAGTTTATTTTTAAATAGAATCACAGCTTCCTCTTTTTCATCATCAGTCAAGTGATGAAATGCGTAGCTGCTAATAATAGCATCAATACTATTATTTTCTATAGGAAGTGAAAGGAAGGTACCAGGAATAAATTTTATATCTGGATATTTTTCAGAAGCTATTTTTCTCATTTTTATATTAGGTTCAACTCCTACAATATTATATCCAATTTTTGATGCTATATTTGTAAGATTACCTGTACCTGCACCAATATCCAGAACTTTTGCATATTTATACTTTGAAATATGCTTTGCTGTTTCATTTAATATCTCATTATAGTTATCAAACACTTCATTGTATTCACCTTCTTTAGATTCAACTGTTTCATCGTATTCATCAGCCCAGTCATCAAATAATGCATTAAATCTGAAATCTGATAATTTCATGTTAAAATCATATAAATGCTGGCTGAAATATCTATCACTTCTATCAGGAAGTATAACCACTATATTTATAGGTTCTTTTGCTTTATACGCTTGTTTAACAGCACCAGCAACAGCAGCACCTGAAGAAGAACCAGCAAGCACCCCTTCCTTTTTTGATAGAAGACGAACAAAATACATAGCTTCATCATCTTGTATTTTTTCAACATCATCTATTAACGAAGAATCGAATATTTTGGGAATAAAGTGATTACCAATACCTTCAACTTTGTAAGTTCCAGATTCACCACCACCTAAAATAGATCCTACAGGGTCAGCAAGGACTATTTTTATATTAGGATTTTTAGATTTTAAATATTGAGCAATTCCGGTAATTGTGCCACCAGATCCTGCACCAGCAACAAGCACATCAACTTTTCCATCTAATGCATCATATATTTCTTTTCCAGTTTTTTTATTTGCTTCAAGATTTGCAGGATTATCAAATTGTCTTGCCATAAATGAATTTGGAATTTCATTTAAGAGTTTTTCAGCCTTTTCAACTGCACCTTCAATGCCTTTATCAGATGGAGTTATAATAAGTTCAGCACCTAAAGCTTTCATTAGGATTTGTTTTTCAATAGAGAATTTTTCTGGAATAACTATGATTAGTTTATATCCTTTTTCAAAAGCAGCAAGTGCAAGACCGATACCAGTATTTCCAGCAGTTGCTTCAATTATTGTAGAACCAGGTTTTAAAAGGCCATCTTTTTCAGCAGTTTCAATTATTTCAATTCCAATCCTGTCTTTAATACTTCCACCTGGGTTTAAATATTCAAGTTTTGCAAAAATATTTATATCTTTATTTGGTGTGATATTATTTAACTTCAATAGTGGTGTATTTCCAATAATATCTCGTATATCATTTATATAATGCATAGTATAATCCTCCTCTTTTATTGAATTGTATAAGAACGTTATTTTATCTAATAAAATAAGTAAATTGCATATTTAACTTTAAAATTATAGTTTAATATTATTGAATTGTAGTGCTAGGATTTATAATTATTTCTTTAACAAAAGATAACAATATATGGTTAAATTTTAGAGTAGAATACTTTTAGTGAAGGCTTGATCAAGATCATCTATAAGATCATCAACATTTTCAATTCCAACAGAAAGCCTTAGGAGATTGTCAACAATTCCTGTTTTTTTTCTTATTTCATATGGAATTGCAGCATGAGTCATTGTTGATGGGTGACATATTAATGATTCAACACCACCGAGGCTTTCAGCTAAAGTTATAAGTTTTAATGATTTAAGAAATTTTTTATAGTCAATAATATCTTTTGTTACAAAGGATATCATTCCACCAAAACCAGAAGCTTGCTTTTTTTGTATTTCATAGCCTTTTGAAGTTTTTAAGCCTGGATAATATATTTTTTCAACAAACTTACTTGCTAATAAATAATCTGCTATTTTGGAAGTGTTTTCATTATGCTTGTCCATACGAACTCCTAGGGTTTTTATCCCTTGAAGAAGCATATATGAATCAAATGGTCCAAGAATGCCACCAGTAGAATTTTGAATAAAATAAAGTTTATCTAGTATTTCTTTATTATCTTTAACGGCAACAAGTCCAGCAACTACATTACTATGACCACCAAGATATTTTGTGGCACTGTGAATTACAATATCAGCACCAAGATTTAATGGTTTTTGAAGATATGGTGACATAAAAGTGTTGTCCACAATAGTCAAAGATTCATATTCTTTTGCAAGGCTACTTACATTTTCTATATCTGTAATATCCATTAGAGGATTTGTTGGAGTTTCAACAAATACTGCCTTAATCTTATGACTATTTTTGTCTTTGTCAAAAATTTTCTTTATACTTGATAAGTCTGAAATATCAACAAGTTCATAATTAATATTAAAATTTTTAAATACCTTGTCTATAACTCTGAATGTTCCTCCATAAAGATTATCTGGAATTATTATTTTATCGCCACTTTTAAATAGAGAAAGAACTGCTGTAATTGCAGCCATTCCACTGCCAAATGCAAGAGCACCAATGCCATTTTCAAGAAGAGCAGTAGTTTTTTCTAATGCTTCTCTAGTAGGGTTTCCAGTTCTTGAATATTCGTATTTATATTTTCCAAGACCTTGCTGCTTATAAGTTGATGTCTGGTAAATAGGTACATTGACTGAACCAGTAAATTCATCTCCATCAACTGCTCCATGGACTAATAAAGTTTCTATTTTCATATTTAAATCCTCCTTGTTGGGTAAGTTTATGTATTTATATCAATCAATAATTCATATTCATAGTGTATGCACACTATTCCTATTTGTTTACTTGGGATTAATGAATTTTATTTTAGTAATTATGATTAGAGTTGTCAAGAAAAATTTTAAAAGGTCATGGAGAATGAAATTATTTAGTGAAAATAATTATTTTATTAGAACTAAGGTAAGTATTGACAGAATAAGAAATTTAAAGTATTATAACTAAAACCAAGTAAGCTGATAAGAATTCTATAAGGAATTGGAAGATTATTTAATTAGTTCTTATGATGGATAATTTCTTATACATAATAAAAAGCAATAAGACAATGGGGGGAATAGACATGCCAAAATTAAGTACAAGACTAGACGGATTCACAGAATCAGTAATAAGAAAAATGACAAGGATATCCAATGAATATAACGCAATAAACTTATCTCAAGGATTTCCAGATTTTGATCCACCAAAGGAGATTACAGATAGATTAAAAGAAGTAGCAGATGAAGGACCACATCAGTATTCTGTAACATGGGGAGCACAGAATTTTAGAAATGAACTTGCAAAAAAGCAAAGTAAATTTATGGGGGTAAATATAAATCCAGATGAAAATATAGTTGTAACTTGTGGAAGTACTGAAGCTATGATGACTGCAATGATGAGTTTATGCAATATAGGCGATAAAGTTATAGTATTTTCACCATTTTATGAAAATTATACAGCAGATACAATACTTTCAGGATCAGAACCTATTTATGTACCTTTAAAACCACCTTATTTTAATTTTGATAAGGATGAACTTAGAAGAGCCTTTGAGCAGAAGCCTAAAGCAATTATTTTATGTAATCCTTCCAATCCTACAGGAAAGGTGTTTACCAAAGAGGAGTTAGATTATATTGCAAAACTTGCAATTGAATTTGATGTTTTTGTAATAACAGACGAAGTATATGAGCATCTTGTATTTCCACCATACAAACATACATACATGGCGTCACTTAAAGGTATGTTTGAGCGTACAATTTCATGTAGTTCATTATCTAAGACATATTCTATTACAGGATGGAGACTTGGATATGTTATTGCATCTAAAGAAATAATTGAGCAGTGCAAAAAAGTCCACGATTTTCTTACAGTTGGAGCTGCAGCGCCACTTCAAGAAGCAGCAGTTGTAGGACTTCAATTTGATCAGGATTATTATGATAAATTAACAGAAAGTTATGATAGCAAAAGAAAATTATTTTTAGATGGACTTGATAAAATTGGATTAAAATATTTTATGCCACAGGGTGCATATTATGTCATGGTAGATATATCACAGTTTGGACACAAAAGTGATTATGATTTTGCAGTATGGCTTATAAAAAATATAGGTGTTGCTGGAGTACCTGGATCAAGTTTCTTCAAGGAAGATGTAAATAATTATATAAGATTTCATTTTGCTAAAAAGGAAGAGACACTCAAAGAGGCTTTAAAAAGATTAGAAAAGCTTAAGGAGTATATAAATTAACAGATGTGTATTGCAATTGAAATCAGATATTTTTCAAGGTGAAATTTAAATGAGAAAGTTCAACTATTTAAATAAAAATATAAAAAAAGGTTGACAAGGTTGAAAATGGAAAGTATACTAAGTTTATCAACTTAATAGAGACAACTTATCAAGAGTGGTGGAGGGACTGGCCCTATGAAACCCGGCAACCGACATTTAGTTCATTTACTATATGTGACGGTGCTAATTCCTGCAGTTTGTTTAAACTGGTAGATGAGAGAATAATTATTGTGTGTATGTATTACGCCAGAGTTTATTCTCTGGCGTATTTTTCTTTAGTAAATTTGTTTTCAATTAATTTTGAAATTAATATGTAATTTCTAGAGTATAGTTGTAAAGTTCATAGTGAGGCATACATTATGCAATTTTAATTCAGAGTAACTTGATAATATTAAATATATTTAAATAAAGTAATAAGCATATTCGAGGGGGAATAAAAATGAAAATTTTAAAGAGATTAGCAATATTAACATTGACAGGAGTGATAGGCTTAAGTCTAATAGCGTGTGGGTCAAAGACTTCAAAGAAAGTAAATGATGCAGCAGATGGTAAAAATATAATAGTCGGGGTGTGTCCAGGACCTTATGGGGATATGGTTAAGGAAATATTTACACCATTATTAGAAAAGAAAGGTTACACTGTTGAAGTTAAAGAATTCAGTGATTATATTCAGCCAGACCAAGCATTAAATAATGGTGAAATTTCAGCAAACTTAATGCAGCATACTGAATATTTAAATAAATTCAGCAAAGATAACAATCTTGAAATAAGTGCAGTAAAAACAGTACCTACACTTGCAATGGGAATGTTCTCAAATAAGTATACATCAATAGATCAAATTCCAGATGGTGCAAAAATAGGAGTTCCAAATGATGCTTCTAATCTAGCAAGAGCCTTAAATGTGTTAAGTGTTCATAATATTATAAAATTGAAAGATAATGTTGATGCTACAAAGGCAAGTAAACTTGATATTGCTGAAAATACAAAAAATATTCAGCTTGTTGAAGTAGAAGGAGCACAACTTGCAAGAAGTATTGAAAGTACAGATGCTTCATTAATTCCAGGAAATTATGCATATGCATCAGGTCTTGATTATTCTAAAGCATTAGCAATCGAACCATTAACAGAAAATTATAAGAATGTTGTAGCAGTAAAAACTTCTGATTTAGATAAAACATTAGGAACAGATTTCAAAGAAATAATAGAAAGTGAAGAATTTAAAGCTGCAATTGAAAGTAGCAAATTTAAAGATTTTTCTAAACCAGAATGGTGGAAATAAAACAATAAGCATAAAGGGGGCATAAACATGATTGAATTAAAAAATATTAGTGTGGATTTTAAAGATAAAGGACAAATTGTACATGCTGTTGATAATGTAAGTTTAAATATAAATAAAGGTGAAGTTTTTGGAATTGTAGGTTTAAGTGGAGCAGGAAAAAGTACACTTGTAAGAGTGATAAATCTTCTTCAAAAGCCTACAAAGGGAGAAGTAATAATTGATGGGGAAAATATTACAAATCTTAAATCAAATGAACTTAGAAAAAAGAGACTTAAGATTGGAATGATATTTCAGCATTTTAATTTAATAAGTGGGAAAACAATTTATGAAAATATTGAATTTGTATTAAAAGCAGATAATTATCCTAAGGAAAAGAGAAAAGACAGGATAGAAGAATTACTTGAACTTGTTAACTTAAAAGATAAAAGAGATTCGTATCCGGCAAGTTTAAGTGGAGGTCAGAAGCAGAGAGCAGGAATTGCAAGGGCTCTTGCAAATAATCCTGAAATTCTTTTGTGTGATGAAGCCACATCTGCACTTGATCTTGAAAATACTGATGAAATAATAACTCTTTTAAAGAATATTAAAGAAAAAACTAATATTACAATCGTGTTTATAACTCATGAAATGGATGTTGCAAAAAGATTATTTGACAAAGTAGCAGTCATGAGTAATGGGGAAATAGTTGAAATAAATGATGTGTACAGTATTTTTGCAAATCCTGTACACCAAGTAACAAAATCACTTATAGAAAGAAATGCAAAAATAGAACTTCCGAAAGAAGTATTTAATTTAATAAAAAATGGAGAAATATTAAAAGTAAGCTATAAAGGGGATGAAAGTCTTAAGCCTATTATTTCTGAGGCAGTAAAGAATTTTAATGTTGATATAAGCATAATTCATGGAAAGATTGATTATATTGGAGGAAAACCTCTTGGAACTCTTATAATAAATGTTTTAGGAGAGAAAGATGAAATAAAGAAAGCAAAGAAGTTTATAAAGGAAAATGCATTTTATACTGAAAGAGTTATAAATCAATATTTGGAGGTGGTTTAGATGGAAAATACAATAGAAATATTACAAGCAGAGTTAGGTACAGCTGTTTTTGCATCATTACAGATGATAATTACAGCAATGATAATTTCATTTTTTATTGGAGGAATTCTTGGACTTATTTTATATCTTACTTCAAACAGATTATTTTTTAAGAATAAGACATTAAATTGTGTTGCAGGTTTTATTATAAATATAATACGTTCTCTTCCATTTGTAATATTATTGGTACTTTTAATACCACTTACAAAAGTTA
Source organism: Clostridium butyricum (assembly GCF_006742065.1). Taxonomy (NCBI): domain Bacteria; kingdom Bacillati; phylum Bacillota; class Clostridia; order Eubacteriales; family Clostridiaceae; genus Clostridium; species Clostridium butyricum. Next base: position 1,715,643 of record NZ_AP019716.1, read on the forward strand.
TTACAGGAACTGGAATTGGACCAGAAGCAGCAACAGTTCCTATAACAATTGCATCTATAGCATTTTTTGCAAGGTTAAGTGAAGGAGCATTTAATGAAATTGACAAAGGTGTAATTGAAGCAGCAATAGCATCTGGTGCTAGTTTTGCCCTAATATTAAAAGACGTATTAATTGTTGAAGCTCTTCCAAGTCTAATACGAGCTGTTACTGTTAATTTGATAAGTCTTATTGGTTTCTCAGCCATGGCAGGAATTGTTGGTGGAGGAGGAATTGGAGATTTAGCAATAAGATATGGATATTATAGATATGAAACCGGAGTAATGATTGTAACTGTTGTTATATTAGTTGTTCTAGTTCAATTTATTCAGATAAGTGGAGATTTTATAGCAAAGAAATCTAACAGAAGATAATAGAAAAGGTTAATACAGATAAGCATAAGTTAAAGGAGGTTTGAAAAATGAATTATGAAGAACTCAAAAATATTGTCAGTGGCAACAATGCAGTTATACTCGGAGATAATATTGAAAATAAGTATTTAACTGATGGTCTTGGTATAAAATATGGAAAAGCAGAAGCACTTGTATTTGCAGAAAATGAAGAAGAAGTAAAAAAAGTTATAGAATATGCAAATAATAATAATATTAATATAACAGTAAGGGGTGGAGGGACAGGACTTACAGGTGCTACAATCCCAATTTATGGAGGGATAATTCTTGATGTATCAAGAATGAATAGAATTATTGATATTGATGAAGAAAATATGACTATTACTGTAGAGCCAGGAGTTCTTCTTAAGGACATTCAGTCATTTGTCTCAGAGAAAAATTATTTCTATCCTCCTGATCCAGGTGAAAAGACTTCTACAATAGGTGGAAATGTAAGTACTAATGCAGGTGGAATGAGAGCAGTAAAGTACGGTGTAACAAGAGATTATGTAAGAGAGCTAAATATTGTTACAGGAGATGGTAAACTTGTGACTGTTGGAAGCAGGACAATAAAAAATAGTTCTGGACTTGATTTAAAAAATCTTATAATAGGTTCTGAGGGAACCCTTGGTGTAATAACAAAAATAGTATTGAAAATAATTCCAAAACCACAAAAATGTATAAGTATTCTTGTTCCTTTTAATGATCTTAGGGATGGAATTGAATGTGTAACAGAACTTATTAAATCTGGCAGCAATCCTACAGCAATTGAGTTTATGGAAAGAGATGTGGTATCAAATTCAGAAAGATATCTTGATTTAAAACTTCCATATGATGGTGGAAAGGCATTTATTCTTCTTACTTTTGATGGAGATGAAACATCAATAAATATTAATAAAGATAAAGCCAGAAATGCAGTTTTTAAGAAAAATGCTATTGATTTTGTTGAACTTAATGAAAAAGAATGCGAAGATACATGGAAAATAAGAGGGGCATTATGTAGTGCAGTGACAGCAGGAAGTGAGCAGATTCCAATAGATATTGTTGTTCCAATTACAAAAATATGTGATTTTGCAGAGTATGCATCCTTTCTAGGTAGAAAGCATAATATAAAAGTAATTTACTTTGGACATGCCGGTGATGGAAATATTCATTTATGTGTAGTAAGAGGTAATCTTACTGAAGAAGTATGGAAAAACAGTTCTCATAATTTTCTTTTAGAGCTTTATGGAAAAAGTCATGAGTTTAAAGGAATTCCATCAGGTGAACATGGTATTGGACTTGATAAAAGAGAATATTTTTTATGTCATGAATCTCAAAATAATATAGATATAATAAGAAGCATTAAAAGTGTTTTTGATAAAAACTTAATTTTGAATAAAGGAAAAGTATATTAGATGAAAGATACATTAAAGAGTTCTAAGGTTATAAATTAGAGCTCTTTATTTATATATAAAATCTTTAGTTAAATAATAAAATTGTACTTGATGAATAGATTTTCAAAATTAGGACATTGAAATTACTATTGTTTGATGATTAAAAATATTAAGAACATATTTTGATTTTCAGTTTAATATCTATTAGAATATATATTAAATGATAATATTTAAATAGAGTTTTAAATTTGAAATACTATGGGAGCTTTTTATGAATAGAAAAAATAATGAAGAAATAAGAGAAGACAAAATAAAAAATCTATTTAGTGTCTATCCTGTGTTGAAGATGATTGAAGAAAAAAATGAAGGCATAATAAAGAACAATGTACAGTTTAGGACTTTACAAGCAGATGAAGATATATCCAGTAAAGGTAAAGGTACGTGTCAGGGAATTCTTTTTGTATTAAATGGAAATATAAATATAAAGAGAATAAATGAAGATGGCGATGAAACAAACCTATACAATATTGGTGAAGGTGAACTTTGTCATGAAGCTTTAAGTTGTCTTTTGAGTTATAAACCATTAAATATAATGGGGATTGCACTTCAAAAGTCAGAAATATGTATAGTTCCAATGGATATAGTAAAGAAAGTCCTTCTTGAAAGCAGTGAATTTTTAAGTTATATGTATAAAGACATTTATGAAAAATTCACAGTTGTTATTGAAAAAAAAGAAGATAAAAATCATAAATCTGTTGAATCAAGAATTGTTGAATATTTTTTAAATAAGAAAACAAGCATAATATATGAAACTCATAAAGATATAGCTTTTGAAATAGATTCTAGACGTGAAGTGGTAAGTAGAAAGCTTAAACTTTTTGAAAAAGAAGGATATATAAGACTTGAAAGAGGTAAAATAAGCATTTTAAAAGATTTAAATGAAATTTTAAAAAAGATTGAGATGTAACGATGAACAATTTTAAGTTGCTTTAATTGTTAAAGGCCGAGTTATCCATAAGTTGATAAATAATTTAATATTACATATAAATGGATAGTAATTTATAAAAATCAAGTGAAAAATCCTGAGTCAGTAATAAATGACTTAGGATTTTGTTGTTATTGAAGAAATTATTGTCATTCAAGCATAATTTAAAATATCATTTTCTTTATAGCAGAAGTGTATTCTTCAAAATCAATCAAGTGTTTTTCTATAATTGTTTGAACAACCTTCATATTAACATTTTGATAGTCATGAACAGCAATATTTCTAAATCCAACCATAGGTTTTAATTTGTTAGAAAGAGTATTATCTATAATATTATTTGCCTCTAAAACTTCAAAAGCATCTCTACTATTTTGTGGAATTCCTAACTTTTTTTCTGATACTATGTGCATAGCTAAATCAATAGAACATTCACAAGCTCTTTGTATATTAAGAATTATATAGAATCTTGTTTAGTGTAATCATCAAGATTAGATGGATTTGAAGCATATACTTCATTAATTCTTTTGATACAACGCTCTATACTAGCAATTTTATTTAAAATAACATCATTAACCATAGATTTTATCACCCTTTTGAATATTTTTTATTATTTCAGCTCTTTCCTCATTTAAGAGGGCGTATTCTTTTAAAGCTCTCATTTCAAAGTATGCTCGTTTCACATCATCATTACAGTAGATTAATGAACTAGTACCTATTATTTGTGCTTTGAAAACTGTAGAGGCCTTTTTTAAATCTATTAAATCAACATCTCTTTTAAATATTTCTGCAAGTTCTTGAGCTTTCATAAAACATTCATACTCATCAACATCTAAAAAACTTAAAAAAGCAATATCTATATCACTTTCAGGTTTTAATTGATTCTTAGCTGCAGAACCAAAAAGGTAGACTGAAATTATGTTAAAATCTTTAAGTAATAGAATGGATTTGTTTATATTTTCCTTTAAGTTCAATTTGATCACCTCTACTTTACAAGCGTTTATTTCAATTATAGCATAAACACATCTAACTATACAAAGAGGGTTTTTAACAAAGAGTTAATTTTAAAGAGAGGAAAAGTAGAATTAATGTTTTGTAAAAATAGAAACTTATGAAATTAAATTCAAGTTTGTATCATTATTAAAGTAAATGATACATCCAAATTTAAAGTAAGGATTATGAAATTAGATACTAATTAAATGGAATTAAGTACCAAAACAACAAAAAACACTTTGTACTATGTTTATGGGCTAATTAATAATTATAGTAGTTTTATGTTAATAAATTTGTATTTTAGGACTTTGAAACACAATTTTATACTTGCATAAGCAATATTTGACTAATTTGGTGAAAGTGGTGAAAAGACATGAACAGGAAAAAAATATCAATTATTTTAAGTGGAATTATGGGAATTATGACTTTACTTCCAAGTAGTGCATACGGAACTTCAAAGAATGGATGGGAAAAAATAAATGGAAGCTGGTACTATTACGAAAATGGGAATAGTATATCAGGATGGAAATATGATCATGAAAACTGGTACTATTTAAATAATGATGGAGTTATGAAAACAGGCTGGATTAAGGATGTGGGCGACTGGTATTATTTAAATGATGATGGAAGTATGGCTAAGGGATGGAAGTTAATTGATAATCAATGGTATTATTTAAATAGCAACGGTTCTATGGCTCATGATACGGTTATTGATGGATATACTTTAAATTCAAATGGTGTTTATATTGAAAATAAAAAGAATTATACTTTTACAGAAGGACTTAATAAATTCTGTCTAGATTCAGGTGCAATGATCTTAGCTAATGAAGATAAAAAGCTAAATACATCGTACTCACCATTAAGTTTTTACATGGCTCTTGCAGTATTAAGTGAAGGTTCAGATAACAATACAAAGACTGAAATTCTAAATGGATTGAATGTAAATGATGAAGAAAAATTAAGTGAAGAGTGTAGAAAGTTATATGAAAAAGAAAGTTTCGACTCTAAGTATGGCAAATGTATATTAGCAGATTCTGTATGGATTGATGATGATAACAATGATGTAAAATTTAATGAAGATACTTTAAACAAAATAGAAAATGATTATAATGCAGGCATATTTAAAGGAGATCTTCAAAGCTTTAATACAGCTAAGGATATAAGTAACTGGCTTTTAGAACATACAGGAGGACTTTTAGGTGGAAATCCTTCTGACTTTATAAGTGATGAAGGAGCAGTAATGAACATTATTAATTCTGTTTACTTTAAAGATAAATGGGCAGATGTATTTAGTAGGAATCTTACTGAAGAAAAAGACTTTTGTTTAAGTGATGGATCAAAAGTTAAAAGTGATTTTATGTCTAATAATATATACAGTAAAATTTATGAAAGCAATAATGGATATAAATCTTCAAGTCTTAAATTTGAAAATGGTAATGAAATGGTGTTTATTCTTCCGGATAAAGGAACATCTGTATATGATATTATAAATGATAAAAACAAATTTAATGAAGCTCTAAATTCATTATCAGATAAAAATGTAATCATGGAGGATGTACATTACAAGGTTCCTAAGTTTAAGGTTTCATCAAAACTAGATTTGAATAATTGTGCAAAAACTTTAGGCCTTGAAAATATATTTAATGGAAAAACTGCTGATTTTTCTAAATTCAGTGAAAAAGGTGGATTAGCTGTTTCAAGTATATCTCAGGAAGCAACAGTATCTATTGATGAAGATGGAGGAGAAGCTGCTGCATATACAGAAATTGAAATGGATGGATGTGTTTATGATCCAAATGCAAAATCTTATGATATGACACTAGATAGACCATTTATTTTTGCTATTACTGATAAAGATAATACTCCTTTGTTTTTAGGAGTAATAAATAATCCAACTGTTTAAAAGATGCAAGTGAAAATTACTTTTTAGATTATTTAAAGAATAGTATAGAAAATTAAAAATGAAATTTCAAAGTAGCTGTATCAAATTAAAAGAACTTCAATTTGATACAGCTACTTTATGGTATAAGTAAATAGTGTATTTTTTTAACATCAGAATATACAAAAATCTAAGTTTTAAGTATTAGTGATTACCTATAGCTACTTAAGAATATATGCATTGACATTGTTTACACAATATGTTATTTTTAAATTGAGTAATCGGTTAACTAAAGGAGAATATAATGACAGTAACAATAAAGGATGTAGCAAAAGCATCACATGTTTCGGTTGCTACAGTATCAAGAGTATTAAATGATCTAGGAGGATATTCTGATAAGACGAAAAATAATGTGTTAAAAGCTGTAGAAGAATTGGGATACAGAGGAAATGCTATTGCAAGATGGCTTTCTACTAACATTACTAGAACAATTGGAATAATTATACCAGATGTGTCAACAAATTTTGATGGAGAAATTATAAGAGGAATTGAGGATGTAGCTCATAATAATAATTACAGTGTTATAATATGCAATGCAGGTACTGAGGGAAAGCGAACACTAGAATATTTAAAAATTCTAGAAGAACGTAAATTAGATGCCATAATTATAGTAAGTATAGAAATAACAGAGGAATATTATAAAGTTATAAAATCTATGAACATCCCATATATATTAATATCTACAATGTCATTCAAACACAATATGCCTTATATAAGGGTAGATGATACAATGGCAGCGTATACAGCAACTAAATATTTGATAGATAAAGGGCATAAAAATATTGCAATGATCAGTGGAACAAAAGAAGATAAGATAGCTGGATGGCCTAGAGTGCAAGGGTATTTAAATGCTTTAAATGAGCATAATTTAGAAGTGGATGAAGAATTAATAAAATATGGTGATTTTTCTTACGAAAGTGGTATTAGGTGCATTGATTTATTGTTGGATACTAAAAAGAAATTTACTGCAGTATTTGTTGCAAGTGATGATATGGCAGCAGGAGTATTAAATGCAACTTATAGAAGAAAAATAAGAGTTCCAGATAAGCTCTCGATTATTGGATATGATAATACTAAAACAGCAGAGATGTCTATACCGCCATTAACAACATTGGCTCAACCCCTGTATGAAATGGGATGTAAAGCATTTATTAGAGTACTAGATATGATAAATGGAAGAGATTCTATGGATGGTACAATTATGAATCATAGTATTATTGAGAGGGAAACAGTAAGGTGGTTAAAATAACCACTTTATTTATCAAAATTACGTAATCGGTTAACTAAAATCTTTTAAGTAATCGATTAACTATATTATAAATTAGCTATTAACTTTTACGTAACCGATTAACTATAAATAATTTTATATAAAGGGAGGAAATGATTTATGGAAAAGAAATGGTGGAAAGAATGTGTAGTATATCAAATATATCCTAGAAGTTTTAAAGATAGCAATGGAGATGGTATTGGTGATTTAAAAGGAATTATAGAAAAGTTAGATTATTTAAATTATTTAGGAATAGATGTAATTTGGCTTTCACCTGTATATAAGTCACCAAATGATGATAATGGATATGACATAAGTGATTATCAAAATATAATGGATGAATTTGGAACAATGAAAGATTTCGATGAATTACTTAGAGAATGTCATAAAAGAAATATAAAAATAATGATGGATTTAGTTGTTAACCATACATCAGATGAGCATAGCTGGTTTATGGAAAGTAAAAAATCTAAAAATAATGAATATAGAGATTACTATGTGTGGAAAGAAGGAATTAATGGACAACCTCCTAATAATTGGGGATCTGTATTTAGTGGTCCAGCATGGCAATATGATGAAGAAACACAGATGTATTATTTACATTTATTCTCGAAAAAACAACCAGATTTAAATTGGGAAAATCCAAAACTAAGAAATGAAATTTATTCAATGATGAAATGGTGGTTAGATAAGGGGGTTGACGGCTTCAGAATGGATGTTATTAATTTCATATCTAAAGATCAAAATTTCCCAAATGGTGAAAATGGTGATTTTGGCCCTTATGCTATGAATGGACCAAGAATACATGAGTTTTTAAAGGAAATGAAACAAATGGTATTAAAAGAAAAAGACTTAATAACAGTTGGTGAAATGCCTGGAGTTACTGTAGAACAAGGAAATTTATATACAGGAAAAGATAGAGATGAACTTAATATGGTATTTCAATTTGAGCATATGGATATTGGTAATGGAGAGTTTGGAAAATGGCATAAAAATTCATTTAAACTTACTGAATTAAAAAGAATAATGACTAAATGGCAGAAAGGATTAGAGAACAATGGTTGGAACAGTTTGTATTGGAATAATCATGATCAGCCAAGAGTTGTATCAAGATTTGGTGATGACAAAAAGTATTGGAATAAATCAGCAAAAATGTTAGCTACGTGTCTTCATATGATGCAAGGAACTCCTTATATATATCAAGGGGAAGAAATTGGTATGACTAATGTAGCTTTTGAGAAGTTAAGTGACTATAAAGATATAGAAATTTTAAATGCTTATGAAGATTTAGTAGTTAAAAAAGGTAGATCTCATGAAGAGATGATGCAAGGTATATATGATAGAGGTAGAGATAATGCACGTACACCAATGCAATGGAACGACAGTGAAAATGGTGGATTTACTTTAGGAACACCTTGGATTAAGGTAAATCCTAATTATAAATCGATAAATGTAGAAGAAGAGATAAACAATGAAGATTCAATTTTAAATTATTATAAAAAACTCATAAAAATAAGAAAAGATAATGAAATTGTTGTTTATGGTAAATACGATTTGTTATTAGAAGAAAGCGAAGAAATATATTCATATATGAGAACTTTAAATAATGAAAGATTATTGGTAATTTGTAGTTTCTCTAAAGAAGAAACTACCTTTAACTTACCATCAGAAGTTGAGTATAATTCTAAAAAATTGCTTATAGGTAATTATGATGTTTGTATAGATGAACAGTTAGAAAATATAAAATTAAGACCCTATGAATGTAGAGTTTATATAATTTGAAAAACAGCAAAGTTTTATAAGAAAAATGCCTAATTAATTCTAAAAAAAGTATAAGTAATTTCTAATAAAAATATTAGGAGGTGAATTCTATTTTCATATTGAAACTAAAAATAAAAAAGACACTTAATAAAATATTTAGTAAGACGTTTATAAAAGTTAGTTGTATGAAAATAGTTGTTATGAAAAAAAATCTAAAAAAATTTATTAGTTACTCAATTCTATGTACTTTATCCATGTCAATTCTATTTGGTTGTGGTAAATCAGATAATATAAATAAAGAAGGAAAAAGACAAGTTGAAGTGTTTTTGACTAAAGCAGAAGCTATTGGAACTTTTAAAAAATTTGAAGAAAAATTTGAAGAAGAAAATCCAGATATTGATGTAACCATAAACTGTCCAGCTCAAGCTATGACTGTTTTGAAAACAAGATTAGTAAAAAATGATATACCAGATATAATAACTATGGCTGGGGAGTTAAATTATGCAGATTTTATAGATGCAGGTATTTTAGAAGATTTATCTAGTGAAAAAGAAATAATAGATAGAATACAACCAGCATATTTAGAAGTATTAAAAAGTTTAGAATTTGAAAATACAGATGGAGTATTTGGTATTCCATACGCTTGCAATGCAGGTGGAGTAGTATACAACAAGGATATCTTTAATGAACTTGGTTTAAGTATTCCTAGTACATGGGATGAATTTATACAATTATCAGAAAATATAAAAAATCAAGGTATAGTACCATTTTCTTTCTCATTGAAAGATTCATGGACTGCAATGCCAGCGTGGAATGCAATAACAGCTAATACACAGCCAATTGATTTTTTTGCAAAGCGTAGAGAAAATAAAAATACATTTAAAGAAGTATATAAACCAATAGCAGAGAAAATATCTCAATTAATACAATATGGTCATAATGATAATTTCGGTATTGGATATAATGATGGAAATGTATCTTTTGCTCAAGGAAATGCAGCTATGATGATACAAGGAAATTGGGTTATTCCTGAAATATTAAAATTAAATCCTGATGCAAATATAGGAATGTTTGTACTACCTGTAAATAATGATATTAAAAACAACAATGTAGTATCAGGAGTGGACTTGTTATTTTCCATACCAACAGAAGCAAAAAATAAAGAAGATTCAATAAAATTTATTAAATTTATGACAGAGAAAGAAAGTATGGAAGCATATGCAAATGAGCAGTTTGCAATTCCAGCATTAAAGGATATGTATCAAGAAGATAAAACTGTAGAAGACTTAAAGCCATATTTTGAAAATGGAAAAGTACTAGATTTCCCAGATCATCATTATCCTTCATCAATGCAAGTTGCAGATTTAGCACAAGGATATTTATTTGATAATGACATAGATAAGTTATTAAATAGTTTAGATGATAGATGGAATAGAGCTCAAAGATAAAATAAATTGAATTAGTGTACAAGTAAGTACACCAGATATATAGGAGTGATAAATGTGAAAGAAAGAAAACTAGTATTTTTATTAATGTCTTTACCAGCAGTTATATTATTCTTTGTATTTCATACATTACCTTTATTAAAAGGTATATCTTATAGTTTTACAAATTGGAGAGGCTTTGGAGATTTTGATTTTGTAGGTTTTAAAAATTACTTTAGTATTTTTTCTGATGAGAGAATAGTTAATTCATATATGTTTACAATTAAGTTTGCAATATTTGCAACCATAATAGTTAATATAATAAGTTTAGGATTAGCAATAGGACTTAATTCTAAGATAAAGTTTAAAAGCACATTAAGAGCTATATACTTTATACCTAATATTTTAGGTGGATTAATAGTAGGGTATATTTTCAACTATATATTTACATTCATATTAACTGAGTTCGGACAAGCAATTGGAAGCGAAGTATTAAGTAAAAGTATACTTGGAGATCCTAATCTAGCATGGATTGGAGTAGTTATTGTTGCGGCATGGCAAGCAATAGCATTCAATACAATAATATATATATCAGGTCTTCAAACTATTTCAGAAGATGTATATGAAGCAAGTTCTATAGATGGAGCAAGTAAGTGGGTTCAATTCAAGAAAATAACATTCCCTTTAATAGCACCATTCTTTACTATAAATATGGTTCTTGCTATGAAAAATTTCTTAAACGTGTTTGATCAAATAATATCATTAACAGGTGGTGGTCCATCAGGCTCAACAGAATCTATTGCTGTACTAATATATAAAGCTGGATTTGAAGGAAGCCAATTCGGATATCAATCAGCAAACTCTGTTATATACTTTATAGTAGTCGTAGCAATATCATTACTACAACTAAAAATTCTTGAAAAAAGGGAGATGGAGTTATAATGGGACAATTATCTACAACAAAAATATTAAAGAAAAAATTTAAAGATAAAGATGAAAAATCAAATTGGCCTTTAACTATATTAATGTTAATAGGAACAGTGACAATCATATTCCCTTTAATTATAACTGTGCTAATAGCATTAAAATCACCACAAGATATGATGGGTGGAGTTTTATCATTACCAGAAGTATTTCATTTTGAAAATTTTAAAAATGCAATAGAAATGACTAACTTCTTTAACGCATTAAAAAATAGTTTATTTATTACAATAACAACTGTTATTTTTACAGTTGTAACTAATTCCATGGTTGGATATGCCATTGCAAGAAATTTACACAAGAAATCATACAAAGCAATTTATTACTATTTTATTAGTGCAATGTTTGTCCCATTCCCAATTATAATGCTTCCTCTTGTAAAGCAAGTTAGTAGCTGGAATATGGATAACATTTTTGGAGTATTATTACTATATATAGTTTATGGATTATCATCCAATGTATTTTTATATGTAGGATTTTTAAAAGCTATTCCAAAAGAATTAGAAGAAGCAGCATTTATAGATGGTGCAAGTACTTGGCAAGTATTCTTCAAAATCGTATTTCCAATGTGCAAACCAATGCATGCAACAGTAGCAATTATGACAGCTTTATGGTGTTGGAATGATGTTATGCTTCCACTTGTAATATTGAGTGATCCAAATTTTGCAACAATTCCACTGGTTCAATTTATCTTTCAATCACAATTTGGAACTAATTACAATCTAGCATTTGCATCATATTTATTAGCGTTAATTCCAATTTTATTATTTTATTTGTTTGCACAAAAATGGATAATAAGTGGAGTTACTAAAGGTGCAATAAAATAAACTTAATGAATATTTAAACTTATTGTAATATAAGAATGTAAGTTTGGAGAGCATGTTTTGAGAAGTTCCTAAAGGAATCATAAAAAAATTATGGTTCCTTTTTGGCATCTGAAGAGGCTTTTATGACCTTATATTATATTGACTATTAAGTTATCTACATAAGTTCTAATAATTTATCATGTGAATATAAATATAAATGAGAATTTTATAGCAAAAGGAAGGTATAGAATGGATAAAATTGATTCCATACTAGAAAAATATGATTATAATAGACAGCTTCTTATTGCAATTATGCAGGACGTGCAGAAAGAATATCATTATCTACCAGAAGAGATATTATCATATATAGCAGAAAAACTTAAGATAAGCGAAGCAAAAATATATGGAGTTGCTACTTTTTATGAAAATTTTTCTCTTAAACCAAAAGGAAAATATGTAATTAAAATATGTAACGGCACTGCATGTCATGTTAGAAAATCAATTCCCATATTAGAAGAGTTCAGAAATATATTAGGATTATGCGAAGAAAAATCTACTACAGATGATATGATGTTTACAGTGGAAACAGTTTCATGTTTAGGGGCATGTGGACTTGCCCCCGTGTGCACAGTTAATGATGAAGTATATCCTAATATGACAAAGGCAAAAGTAAAGTTACTTGTTGATGATATTAAAAAAGATTTTAAAGCAAAAATCCTAACTTCAAAGGAGGATATATCTTATGAAGATTAATTCAAGAGAAGAACTTGAAAGAATCCGAAATGATTATAGAAAAGCTTTAAATAGTCAGGAAAAGCAGATACTTGTATGTGCTGGAACAGGATGCATGGCAGGTGGATCAATAAAAATTTATGAGAAATTCAAGAAAATTATTGAGGAAAAGGGCCTTAAGCTTGAATTAAAACTTGAAAAAGAAATAGAACATCCTCCAATAGAAATTAATACTAAAAATGGAGAAAAAGAAGATAGCAGTAATGATGATAATAAGACAGCATCAATAAAAAATAGAAAGAATGAGATTATAGGTCTTAAAAAGAGTGGATGTCATGGATTTTGTGAAATGGGACCATTAATAAGAATAGAGCCTGCAGGAATTCTATATGTAAAAGTTAAGGAGAGTGACTGTGAAGAAATAGTAGAAAAGAGCATAATAAATGATGAAGTTATTGAAGAATTAATTTATAGTGATGGAAAAAAAGGATACAGCAGACAAGAAGATATACCCTTTTATAAAAATCAGACTCGTGTAGCGTTAGAACATTGTGGACATATAAATGCTGAATCTATTGATGAATATATTGCACTAGATGGTTATAAAGCTGTTACAAAGGCACTTTTTGATATGACTCCAAGTAATATTATAGATGAAATCAGTGAAAGCTCTTTAAGAGGAAGAGGTGGAGGTGGTTTTCCTACTGGGATAAAGTGGAGTCAGGTTTATAAACAAAATGAAAATGACAAATATATTGTATGTAACGGTGATGAAGGTGATCCAGGAGCGTTTATGGACAGATCAATGATGGAAGGTGAACCTCATAGAATAATTGAAGGAATGATAATAGCGGGCATTGCAACAGGTGCTCATAAGGGTTATATTTATGTCCGAGCTGAATATCCACTTGCAGTTGAAAGGTTAGAAAAGGCCATTGAACAAGCTGAAAATAAAGGACTTTTAGGTAATAATATTTTAAATTCAGGATTTGATTTTAATATTCGTATAAGCAAAGGAGCAGGTGCATTTGTTTGTGGCGAGGGAAGCGCACTTACAACATCAATTGAAGGAAGCAGGGGAATGCCCCGTGTAAAGCCACCAAGAACAGTAGAAAAAGGATTATTTGGAAAGCCTACTGTCCTTAATAATGTTGAAACTTTTTGTAATGTTCCACCTATTATTCTTAAAGGAGCTAACTGGTATAAGACTATTGGAACAGAAAATAATTATGGGACAAAAGCCTTTGCCTTAACAGGAAATGTTAAACACACAGGTCTTATTGAAGTGCCAATGGGAACATCGTTAAGAGAAATCGTATTTCGCATTGGAGGAGGTGTTAAAGATGGTGAATTTAAAGCAGTTCAGATTGGAGGACCTTCAGGAGGTTGTCTTTGTGTGAATGCTGGACATCTTGATTTAAAACTTGATTTTGATTCTTTAAAGAAAGTAGGTGCAATGATAGGCAGCGGAGGGCTTGTCGTTATGAATGACAAAAGCTGTATGGTTGAAGTAGCAAGATTTTTTATGAATTTCACTCAAAATGAATCTTGTGGAAAGTGTGTTCCGTGTAGGGAAGGAACAAAAAGAATGCTTGAGATTCTTACAGATATAGTTGAAGGAAGAGGAACAAATGAACATATTAACATGCTTGAAGAGCTTTCAGATACCATTTCAGCTACAGCCCTTTGTGGACTTGGAAAAAGTGCATGTCTACCAGTTAAAAGTACATTAAAATATTTTAAGGAAGAATATACAGCGCATGTAGTGGATAAAAAATGTCCGGGTGGAGTATGTAAAGCTTTAATATCTTATGAAATTAATAAGGATAAATGCAGAGGATGTTCAAAATGTTCGAGAAATTGTCCTGTTCAGGCTATACAAGGAGAAATTAAAAAAACCTTTGAAATTGATAAAGAAAAATGTATTAAATGTGGCCAGTGTATTATAGAATGTCCATTTAATGCAGTAGAAGTAGTCTAGGTGAGGTGGAGGATTTTATGGGGAAATACATGATTATAGATGGAAATCGTGTTGAATTTGATAAGGAAAAGAACATTTTGGATTTAGTAAGAAAAGCAGGAATAGATCTTCCGACATTTTGTTATTATTCAGAATTATCAATTTATGGTGCATGCAGAATGTGTGCAGTTGAAGATGAAAAGGGAAGGATAATTTTTTCGTGTTCGTCGCCTCCAAAGGATAAAATGGTGATTAAGACTAATACACCGAAACTTTATGTCCATAGGAAAATGATACTAGAACTTATTTTAGCATCCCATTGCAGAGATTGTACAGTGTGTAGAAAAAGTGGAAAATGTAGACTTCAGGAACTTGCATTAAGATTTGGAGTTGATAAAATACGATTTAAAAATACAAAGAAAAAGCTCCCAATAGATAATTCTTCAAAGGCCATAGTAATTGATTCTAGCAAATGTATTTTATGTGGAGATTGTGTACGCATGTGTAGTGAAGTTCAAAATGTAGGAGCAATAGATTTTGCATTTAGAGGTTCAAATATGATGGTTAGTCCAGCATTTGGGAAGAACTTGTCTGAAACTAACTGTGTAAGCTGTGGGCAATGTTCTGCAGTATGTCCGACAGGTGCAATTACAATAAAAAGTTGTGTAAAAGACGTATGGAAAGCCATATATGAAAAAGATAAAAGAGTTGTTATGCAGATAGCTCCAGCAGTAAGGGTTGCACTTGGAGAAGAATTTAAAATTAAATCTGGTGAAAATGTAATGGATAAAATAGTTGCAGTAATGAGGAGACTTGGTGTTGATGAAATATATGATACATCAGTTGGAGCAGATTTAACTACACTTGAAGAAAGCAAGGAATTTTTAGAAAAAATAAAATTCGAAAGTGGATGTATTTCTATCAATAATGATTTAAAACATAAAGATTTAGATGTGGTAGACTGCCATAATAAGAATATAGAAAAAGAATTTTTTGAAAATCGTAGAAATATTAGATATCCTTTATTCACATCATGCTGCCCTGCATGGTACAGGTATGCTGAAACTAAACATCCAGAACTTATGCCACATATATCTTCATGTAAATCACCAATGGAAATGTTTGGTGTAGTAATAAAGGAATATTTTAAGGAAAGGGACCTAAAGGAAGGAAGAGAAACCATTTCAGTAGCAGTAATGCCTTGTACAGCTAAAAAAGCAGAAGCAGATAGAGAAGAATTTACAAGAGATCATATTAAAGACATTGATTATGTTCTTACAACAAGTGAATTGTGTGACATGATAAATGAAAGTGGAATAAAGTTTGATGAAGTAGAAGGGGAATCTTTAGATACACCATTTTCATTATATTCTGGTGGTGGAGTTATCTTTGGAGTTACAGGGGGAGTTACAGAATCAGTTATACGTACCATATATGAAGATCAAAGTCAGAAAGGATTAAAGGATTTACAGTTTGTAGGCATGCGTGGTATGGATGGTGTAAAGGTGTGTGAAATAGAAATAAATGGACTTCAATTAAAAATAGGAATAGTAAGTGGTCTTGCAAATGCTGAAAAGATTATACAGAGTATTGAAAGTGGAAAAGAGCATTTTGATTTTGTTGAAGTTATGGCATGTAATGGAGGTTGTATTGGAGGAGCTGGACAGCCATTTGGATTAAATAAAACTAAGATAGAACGTGCAAAAGGGCTTTATAAGGCTGATAAGGTTGCACAAATAAAAAGAAGTAGTGAAAATCCAATGATGGATACAATATATAAAGATATTTTAAAAAATAGTAATGATCTTTTACACAGATAGTTTTCAAAAGATCCTAAAAAAATTAAAACATCTTAAAAAAGTGATATAAAAATCTAAAAAAATTTACATTGTCAAATTTTTAAAAATGATATAATTAAAAAGGGTAGCACACCCACAAATGTGGAAAGAACTCATTTTCATATTAGAAAATTTAATTCCACATATATATAAAGAAGCTGCATTCATACTGATTTATTCTTATGAATATGGTTTCTTTTATTTTTATATTAAAAGTTTTACTTACCTAAAAGGCTTTTTTCTGATATAATAGAATTTAGAACTAAAAAACACGCCTTTACATGCGCTTATGAATTAAATAAATTTTAATTAATAAGTTGATTTTTTATTAAAAAAATGAAGTTATAATTCATAAAAATATGGTTTTTATAATTTGAATTTTGTTTATGAGGGTGTGTAAACGTTATCAAAGAAATGGAGGAGTAAAAATGTTCAAAATTGATGATTATGTTATTTATGGGGGCAATGGTGTCTGTAAGGTGACTGATGTTGGGGTTCCTGAAATAAGTAGGTTTGACAGTGAAAAGGAATATTATACTCTTGAACCTGTATATGAAAATGGGAGAATATTTGCACCTGTTGATAATGAAAAAGTTGTAATGAGAAAGGTACTAACGAGACAGGAAGCAGATGATCTTATTGGAACTATTCCATCTGTAGAAGTAAATTGGATTGATAATATGAAAGAAAGAGACCATGAATTTAAGGATATAATACAACATTATGATTGCATTGGATTCGTAAAGATAATAAAGACTATAATTGAAAAGAAAAGAGAATACAGTTCAGATGGGAAAAAACTATCTGTAAGTGATGCAAACTATCTAAAGAGAGCTCAAGAATATCTAAGCGGTGAGCTTGCAATTGCCTTAAACATACCTAAAGACACAGTTAACAATTACATAGAGAATAGATTGAAATGCATGTAAGATAAAGATATGATAAAATCAAGAATACTAAAAAAATTATTTAAAATTAAACTTCAGCACAAGATTATTACTGAAGTTTAATTTTTTATTATATACATTGAAATTGACATGTTATGTTCAGTGTAGGTATTCCTTGTTAGTAATTGTAAAGTGCATATTGCAATATTTATTTATATAGATGTAATGTTAATAACAACAACTTCTGGATTGTTGAATATTCTTGGTACTGGTGTAGACTCTCTAGCAAGTCCACGGCTTACAATTAATGTGGTGTCTTTAAAGTCATATCTACCACCTGCATATTTAGGAAAAAGCCCTTGATGAGGAGCTATTACTCCATTAATTAATTTTGGAATTCGCCATTGTCCACCATGGGCGTGGCCAGATAAAACAAGATCAAAATCATATTTACGATATTTATCAATTAACTCAGGTCTATGTGAAAGAAGTATTGAAAAATTACCATTATCACATGCCTTGCCTGTGTTATCAAGTTGTTTGTAAAAAGAATTCTTTGCAATAGTCGGGTCATCAACACCACATATATTAATTTTTTGACCATTGATTTCAAGGGTATCATAAATACCATCAAGAATAGTTAAACCGTATTTTTCAGTAGCTTTTTTAACCTCTTGTGTATTTTTTAAAGTCTCAGTTTTTGAATCATGATTGCCAGTTACAAAGTAGCATTTAGAAATACTGCTTATCTGCTTTAAAAATGTGTCAGTATTTGCATTATCAGATTTTTTATCGTTGTAAATATCTCCGCCAAGAAGCACCAAGTCTGGATTCTGACTTTTTATGTCTTCAATAAGTGTATTCATATTATCCCCATAATAGCAAGAATGGAGATCAGTTATTAAAACTATTTTTAAATCATTGTTTATTTTGTTGGAAGCTACTGTATAAGGAACGATTTTTTCTTTTATACTAAATATTCCAAGAATAAATATTGATGTTAAAATTATCATCATTAGTTTGATTAGAAAAACAATTGGTTCATAAATCATATGAATAAACCTTAAATATTCCATGTATAATTATCTCCAGTAATAAATTAGTATTTATAAGTAATAATCTAAAACTTCAATTATTACTTTTTAAAACTTAATACTATTTTAGCTTATTACATGGGGGAGGCGTCAATAGATTAAGTCTTAATATTTGTTTAAGATTAACTTAATTTATAAACAGGGTTATTAATAATTAAATTCATAGATTGAATGTTTTCAAATTTAGGAACGGACAAAACTATTTAATATCATTCCAAGGACAACGATAATGAGTCCTATAAGGCTTAGTGTTGTGGGAACTGTATCATGAAATATAAGAATTCCTCCAAGAAGAGTAAACACAACTTCGCCAGCTTGAGTCGACTCTATTATAGCAATATTATGAGAATTATCTTTAACAATATCAGTGGCTTTAAAAAATAATATAGTTGCAATTATTCCAGAAAAGACAGCTACTATGAATGATTGTATTAACTGACTTTTTCCTGGAAGTCCAGAATTTGAAATTCCTAAAAGTGATATTATTATCCAAAATGGTATACTGCATAAAGTCATTCCAAAAACTCTTTGTATAGTATTTATATTGCTATCACAAATCTCCATCATTTTACGATTTCCAAGTGGATATGAAAATGCAGCTATTATAACTGGAATAATAACAAGCATTGTATTTAGCAAAGAAATATCAGTAGCTTCTTCAATATACATTAGGGCTATTCCTACCAAAATTAGTAATGATATGAGAAGAGACTTTTTGGGAATTTTATTTCGTATTTTTACTATACCTTTTTCTGTTTTTATAATCTTAAAGAATAATGGTGACATAAGACCACCAGCTACTATTGTCAATTGCCATGTTCCAGCAACAAGCCATGATGCACCATAAGATGAAGCAAAACTTAAAGGAGCATAAAAAAAGCCAAATCCTATAGTACTCCACAAAAGCCATGATAAAGGCTTTTTACGAATATCAATAATTACTTCCTTTAATTGTCTTTTTGAAATCATTATAATAAGAAGCATTGGTAACATAAAGATATATCTTAAAGATGAACTCCAATACCAACTTCCACCTGAAAGATGCATCTGTTGATTTAAGATAAAGGTAAATGCAAAAAAGAATGATGCACAAATTCCCAGCATAAATGCTTTTTTCATAAATATAAACCTCCAAAATTTAAATGTATGTTATAACATATATAAGTATAGTATATTATACAACATGGGATTTACAAAAACAATAAGTTAGAATAAAATATGTTATAACAGACACAATTTTAAAAATGTAATGAAAGAGAGTGTTGAATATGGAAAATTTAACTTTAGTTATAGGAAATAAATTAAAAAATATTAGAAATTCTAGAAATTTAAGTTTGGATGATGTGGCAGAATTGACAGGTGTTAGTAAAGCAATGCTTGGACAGATAGAAAGAGGAAAATCAAATCCTACTGTCTCAACATTATGGAAGATTTCAACGGGACTTAGGGTGTCATTTTCATCTTTTATTGATGAAAGCAAAGAAGAACTTAAAGTTATAAATATAGATGAAATAGAACCGGTAATTGAAGAAGATAGTACAATGAAGTTGTATCCGATATTTCCTTTTGATCCTAATAGGGGAGTTGAGATATTTACCATAGAACTTGAAAAAGGATGTATTCATGAATCCAGTTCACATAACAGTGGAGTTGAAGAATACATTATTGTAACTGAAGGTGAAATTGAGATGACCATTGGAGAAGAAAATTTTATATTGAAAAAGGGATGCTCAATTAAATTTATGGCAGATAAAAATCATACATATAAAAATTTAAATGAAGATAAGGCAGTTTTTCAAAATATAATATTTTATAGGTAAATTAAGAATATTTCTCTAAATAAATAGATATATTGATACATCAGTAAATTATATTCATTTAGCAATATAAAATAAAGGTGGAGAGTATGAGAAGAATTTTAAATAGAAGAGCTAAAAAGAAAAGCATATTTTTTATATGTATATTTTTAGTGGTATTTTCAGCTATAATTTTAATATTTAGCAGCTGTAGTAAAGATATATATAATGACGATAAAAAAATAGCTGAACAAGGTGATTCTTATAGTTATGGCGATAAAATAGGAAGTCAAAAATCAAATAATGACTTAGATTTAAAATTCAGTGGTTTTTCTGGTTACGATACAATATTAATATTAAAAGTAAGTGAAGACAGCACAATAACATTGAATTATGATTTAAATATTAAAAGTGGTAATTTTAAGCTTGTCATGGTAAGTCCTGATAAACACATTGAAAATATACTTGAAGAAAGTGCAACAGGAAATAAAAATATAGAATTAAAAAAGGGCGAATACAGATTTAAGATTGTTGGGAAAAGTTCAAAAGGGCAGATAAAAATTTCATTTAATGACACTAAAAATATAGAAGCAATAATTTCAGATTAATGATTTATTAAATTAAATCTGGATTAAAGTTAACTATCTATATTTATTTTGTTATAATTTAAATGTTATTATAGAACATCAATAGAATATTAAAGGAAGATACAACAGATGAAAGTTTTTAATTATAATAATAAGCTTCAACAAAAAGAATATTTATATGAAGGATTTTCAATAGATATAAATAAAAAGAATGTAATTTCATTTGTTGGAGCAGGTGGGAAAACAACATTAATTTATAATATGGCAGAAGAATTAATGAAACTTGGGAAAAATGTTATTATAACAACAACTACTAATATGTTTATATCAGAAAAATACTTCTTATACAGCAGTGATTTAGTTGAAATTAAGAAATATTTAAATAAATCTAAAATAGTGGTTTTAGGAACACCAGTAGGCAATAACAAGTTTACTTCTTTAACTAATGTTAGTTATGATGAACTTATAGAAATATGTGATTTTTTATTAATAGAATCTGATGGTTCAAGAAGGCTTCCATTAAAAGCACCACATGATCATGAGCCTGTTATAATTGATAAATCTAATATTGTAATAGGTGTAGCTGGAATTGATTCTGTAGGAAAATCAATAAAAGATATATGCCATAGAAAGGAAGTTGTATGCAATATTTTAAATGTTGATGAATCTCACATAATTACAGAGGAAGATATTGGAGTTTTATTATCCAGCAATAAAGGGCAGATGAAATACATAGAATCATTTAATGGAAGTGTAAATTATGTTGCAGCAATAAATAAATGTGATAATAAATATCTCATAGATAAGGGAAAAAAAATTAGTGAATTATTAAATGAAAAAAATATAAATAGTGTTATTACAAGTTTTAAATAAAAATCTGTTAGGTAGACAATATTACTATAATGTTACCTGACAGTAAACAAGGGGATGAAAGTATGATTATATTAATAAAGGGAGCAGGAGATTTAGCAACTGGAATTGCACATAGATTAAAAGTTTGTGGTTTTGATGTTATAATGACTGAAATAGCTATGCCTACAACTGTAAGAAGAACAGTAGCTTTTTCTCAAGCTGTTTTTGATGGAATTGCTGAGGTTGAAGGTGTTAAAGGAATTTTAGTCAGTGATGTAAATGGAGCCATTAAAGTTATAGAAGAAGGAAACATACCGATAGTTATAGATTCAAAAGCTGAACTTATAAAGGAATTGAAACCCCATATTGTTGTAGATTCAATCATAAGCAAGGTGAACTGTGGCAATACAACTATAAATGATGCACCTATAGTAATTGCAGTTGGACCAGGTTTTGAAGCTGGAATTGATTGTCATTGTGTTATTGAAACTCAGAGGGGACATTATTTGGGAAGAACAATTTATAAAGGATCTGCAATAGCTAATACAGGTATTCCAGGGAATATAGGAGGATATACTGTGGAGAGAATAATAAGATCATCTGGTGATGGTTTTATTAAGCCTATGGTGGAAATTGGTGAACATGTTGAGAAAGGACAAGTGGTCGCAAGGGTAGTTAATTCATTAGAGTGTGATGATAGTAGTGAGCCTGTTTTTGCAGAAATATCAGGTATAGTTAGAGGAATGCTTCAAGAAGGTGTAAAAGTACATAAGGGAATGAAAAGTGGGGATATTGATCCAAGATGTGAAAAAAAGCATTGCTTTACAATATCAGATAAGGCACGTTCAATAGGCGGGGGAGTATTAGAAGCTGTACTAACATTGACTAAGCAATTATCAAAATAAAAAATAAGGGGAATATGTATGGGGAAAAGATTATATAAACAAGTTATAAGAGAATTAAATGAAAATGGATTTGTTAAGACCTTAACTGTCATAAGCCAGAATGAAAATATAGGTAAAAAAATTATAGTAAATAAGAATTTGAATGATTCTATAAATGATTATGATGTAGATGAAATTAAATATGATAAATTTTTAAAAGACTCAATTAAAGATGTAGATTTAAAAAATGGCACACATATATGTAAAATTGGTAATGAAGAGATATTTGTTGAAGATATTGTAGGAAAGCCAAAGCTTATAATATGTGGAGGTGGGCATATTGCACTACCTTTAAGCAAAATGGGAAAGATGCTTGAGTTTGATGTTACTGTAATTGATAATAGAATAGAATTTGCCAGCAAAGAAAGATTTCCTCATGTTGATAAGATTATATGCATGGATTTTGATGAAGCAATTGAAGAAGCTAAAGTAAACAGTAATACATACATTGTAATTGTAACTAGAGGACATAAAGATGATAGAAAATGTCTTGAAAAAGTTATTAGAACTGATCATAAATATATTGGAATGATTGGAAGCAGAGGTAAGGTTGCATCTGTATTTAACGCTATGATTAAAGAGGGATACAGAGAAGAAGAATTGGAAAAAGTATATAGTCCAATCGGTTTGAAAATAGGTGCACAGACTCCAGAAGAAATAGCTGTAAGTATCTTTGCAGAAATAATAGAAGTGAAAAATAAAAAGATGGCCTGTAATATTGAAGACAGCATAATAGATAAATTAGATTCTTCATCTGAAAATATGGTTCTTGCAACTATTGTAGAAAAGAGTGGATCAACACCAAGGGGTGTAGGGGCAAAAATGTTGATTATTGAAGATGGAGGCGTAATAGGAACAGTTGGTGGTGGTAGTGTAGAAAATGCTGTTTATGAAAAAGCCATAGAACTTATAAAAATCCAGAAGTGCCACATAGAAACATATGATTTATCTAATTCAAAAGCTTCTAAATTAGGAATGGCATGTGGTGGAAGTGTAAAGGTGCTATTTGAGTATATAAGTTCTAATTCATAGTTAACAGATAGTGGACAATGAAAATCGTGAGAAAAGTTGAATGTGTAATATATACACTGGGCTATAAATTTTACAATTATAATTTAGAATCATATTGTAATTTCAACATTAATTATTAATTGTCATATGTCAATTGTAATATATATTGCAATTGATAATTAAGGTGAAATCCTTACAGAATTTTTGAAATTATATGCAGAATAATTATTGCAACATATATATTTTTTTAAAACATAATAAAGAAAGTAGGAAAAGTAATGAGCAAAATGATTGATGCAAAAGGTAAAAACTGTCCAATGCCAGTTATAATGGCTAAAAAGGAAATAGATGCAGGGGCACAAGAACTTATAATTGAAGTTGATAATTCAATTGCAGTTGAAAATCTTAAAAAGCTAGCCAATAGTCAAGGATTTTTTACAAATGTGAAAGAAAAAAATGGAAATTTTTCAGTTGTATTTAATAAGGACTGTGAAAAATGTAATGAAATATTATCACAATTAGATAAAAAAACGTCAGTAGGAAATTATTCTGTGTTTGTTGGAAAAGAAATAATAGGCTCTGGAAGTGAAGAACTTGGAAAAAATCTTATGAAAATGTTTTTCTATACATTAAGTGAAAGTGATGATATTCCAAAATATTTACTTTTTATGAATGATGGTGTAAAAGTGCCTACAAATAATGAACAGGCTATAGAACATTTAAAGGAACTTGAAAATAGAGGTGTTGAAATATTAGTGTGTGGAGCATGTCTTAATTTTTACAATCTTGAAGAAAAACTTGAAGTTGGTAAGATAAGTAATATGTATGACATAACTAATGCTATGAAAGCTACTGATAAGGTTATTACTTTATAATTAGCACAGGATTTTATAATAATATATCAATAAATTATTCGTTGGCATATAAATTGTATTTTTGACTTTTAAATACAATTTATATGTCATTTTTTTATTATGATTTTATTAACTATATAGCAAATAAATTTAAGGAATTAGACTGGTTTAATAATTATAAATGGATAATCATATGGTGTTGATAATGGTACAGAAGATAAAAAGAGTTTATACAGGATTTTATAATTATAGAATATAAATCTTAGAAGATTATATGTCATATATTAGATAATAACAACGGAATCTTTAAATGGTATAATAATATATTTAATTGTAAAATATTAACATAAGAATAGTAAAAAGTAAACTATATTACAATAAAATATTATAAGAGGAAATTTAATATGGGAGTGAAATGTGTGATAGAAGAAAGGATATTGGAATTAATAAAAAATGAGGACAAGAGAAATCCTTTGACTGATAACGATATTGCGAAATTAGTAAATACAACAAGAGAATATATAACTCAATTTAGAACAGAAAAACATATAGATAATTCTAGAAAAAGAAAAGAAGGAATTTTATATAGTGACATAAAGAAGATAATTATTAAAGATAGGAGTATTTCAGACAGGAAGTTATGTAAGGAATTATCTCTTCTTGGATATGATATTTCTAGATATTCTGCATCTCAGATAAAAAAGGATGTATTATCTCATATAGAAATAATTAATGAGGCAGGAAGTGTTGGAGATATTGAATCAAACTTCAAAGAAGATGAGCTTTATTTAAAAGATACTGAAGATAAAATAAACAAAAGGGAAAAGCAAAATCCAATGGAGGATGAAAAAAATAATAATAGCTTAAGAAAAATCATAGGGTATCATGGTTCATTGAAAAATGCAATCAGTCAGGCAGAAGCTGCAATTTTATATCCTCCACATGGGCTTCATACTCTTTTATTAGGTCCATCAGGCGTTGGAAAGAGTTTTTTTGCAGAGGCAATGTATAATTTTGCTGTTAAAACTACTAACTTCGAAAATAATGCATCATTCATAATATTTAACTGTGCTGATTATGCAGACAATCCCCAGCTACTTTTATCTCAGCTTTTTGGTTACAGCAAGGGATCTTTTACAGGAGCAAATAGTGATAAAGTAGGCCTTGTTGAAAGAGCAAATAACGGAATATTATTTTTAGACGAAGTGCACAGACTGCCAAGTGAAGGGCAGGAAATATTATTTTATCTATTGGATAAGGGAAAGTATAGAAGATTAGGTGAAACTGAAAATAACAGGATTTCAAATGTAATGGTTATCGCAGCAACAACTGAAGATCCTAAATCAGCATTATTACTTACATTTAGAAGAAGAATACCTATGATAATTGAACTGCCATCTATAAACAATAGGCCAATTAGTGAAAAATACTTAATTATTAAAAGTTTTTTTGCCCAGGAATCATCAAGAGTTGGAAAAGAAATAATTGTACATTATGAAGTTATACGTTCGTTATTATTATATAATTGTCCAGGTAATATAGGTCAATTGAGAAGCGATATACAGGTTGCATGTGCAAAAGGCTTTTTTAATTCATTAAGCAATAATACAAATGAGGTTGTAATTTATATGAAAGACCTGCCTAAACAGGTTCCACTTGAGATATTAAGAAACCAAGAATCAAAATTAATATCAGAAGATATTTTTAATGAAGATCTTATTATTAATCCTGATGATTATTTAACACCTAAATTAAAGTATGATAGATATAAGTTTCCTGATGAAATATATAAAAATATAGAAAGTAAGTACTATGAGTTTGAGAGACAAGGGTTAAACAAAGATGAAATTAATAAAATGCTATGGGGAAAAATGGAATTTGATTTAAATAAATATGCTAAAAATATTGAATCCAATATAATGTATCCTAAAGAAGAGTTGAAGAATATAATTGATGAAAATATATTAAATGTGGTTGAAAAAGTAACTGATATGGCAAAAAGGTATGTGAAAGATATTGAAGAGAATTTTTACTACTGTATAGCCATGCATTTGAATTCAACATATGACAGATTAAGGAAAGGAAAGGTTATAAAAAATCCACAGATAGATTATATAAAAACGGAATATGCTGAAGAGTATGAAATTGCAAAAATACTAACTAAGGAAATAAACAATAATTTAAATATAGAGCTTCCAGAGGATGAAATAGGATTTATAACAATGTATCTTAAAACATTTTCTGAAAAAGATAAAAAAGTAAGCAGAGTGGCTGTTATTGTATTAACACATGGCCATGTTGCCTGTGGAATGGCAGAAGTAGCCAATAAACTTTTATGTACAAATCTTGCCATAGGTATAGAAATGGAATTAGATGAAAGCCCTAAAATTATGCTTGAAAGAACTATTGAAGCTGTAAGAAATTTTGATGAGGGAAAAGGCTGTTTATTATTGGTTGATATGGGGTCCCTTGTTTCTTTTGGACATATCATAACAAAAGAAACTGGTATTTTGACAAAGGTAATTGGAAGAGTGGATACAATGATGGTTTTAGAAGCTGTAAGAAAATCATTGATTGAAAATAGTAACCTATATGAAATATATAAAGAACTTGAAGGAGATAAGAAGTTTGGTGAAGGAGAACAATGTGTAAAGAAGTACTTAAAAACAATAATAACAGTATGTTTAACTGGTGAAGGAAGTGCTCTAAATATAAAGAAATACATTGAAGGAATGCTTGGAGAATCAAAAACTAGTCTTAATATTATACCTATTGGAATTGCTAATATAAGTAATGGTAAGAATGAAATTATGGATGTTTATAAGAATAATAATGTAATTGCAGTAGTTGGAACAATTAATCCTGATATAGAAAATGTACCATTTATATCCTTTCAAGATATTTTAAAAAAGTCTGGTAAAGTGAGACTTATGAATATTATTGGGTTAGATCATAAGATAAATCCTTTAATACATGTGTTAGATGAACAGTTGATACAAATAAGGGATGATGTATTTGATAAAAGTGAAATCATAGATGAAATGTGTAAACTTCTTATAGATAAGGGAAGAGTAAAGGATGAATTTACTATTAGTGTGTATAAACGGGAAATAATGGGCGGGACTTTATTTCAAGGAACAATTGGTATCCCACATGGATTATCAGAATTTATAGAAAAATCATCATTAGCTATCTTTAAATTAAGCAAACCTGTTTTATGGGACTATGATTGTAAAGTTGATATTGTAATTATGTTGGCAGTTAAAGAAAGTGATGGTGAGATAGTTAGAAAATTATTCGATACAATATCCGTAGAAGGAGTTCTTAATGAAATAAGAAAGGCAAATTCAGCCAAAGAGATTTTAGATGTACTCGTTAATTTTTAAATATAAGATTTAGAATTGAAATTTATAAGAAATAATACTAGGATTTACTATTTCAACATGTTTTTTGGCATGATACTTGCTGCATAAATATTGTGTGATAACAAATATGAAAACGTATAAATTAAAAGGAGGGAATAAAAATGACTAAATGCATTAGGGATTTTTTAAGAAAGGATTTAGTAATAAGTAATCTTGAAGCAGAATCATCTTGTGATATTTTTAAGAAAGTATCTGAACTTTTATTAGAAAAAGGTTTTGTAGAAGAGTCATTTTTTAAAGGATTAGTTAATAGAGAAAAAAATTTTCCTACAGGATTACAGCTTATAAAATATAATGTTGCCATACCACATACAGATGCTGAAAATATAAAAATACCAGCTATAGTTATTTGTACATTGAAAAATCCAGTGACTTTCAATTGTATGGATGGAAGTGGACAGGTTAAGGTAAATATAGTATTTACTATGGCACTTAGTGAACCACATAGCCAGCTTTTAATGCTTCAGCAGCTTATGGAGCTTATTCAAAATGAAAATATATTAGAAAATATGATGAAATCAGATAATAGTGATGAACTATATGAAATAGTTTCAAAGTTTAAGTATAGTGGTGAGTAAGTAATAATTATAAGGAGCATAAAAAAATACCTTTTAAAGGATACTTATAATTATTGACAAGGCCTATAACTAGGAAGATTTATAACATTGAAGAGTTTAAAGAAAAAAATAAGTTAAAATTTGAGGAGGCATAAATATGAATAAACAAAAATTAGTATTAGTAGCATGTGGTACAGGAATAGCAACTTCAACAGTTGTTTGTAAGAGAGTAGAGGATTTAATTAAGGCTAATAATTTAAATGCAAGGATTATACAGTGTAAAATTTCAGAAGTTCCAGGATATGAAGATGAAGCTGATCTTTTGGTAACAACTACAATTTCATCATCAAATTATAAGATTCCAGTAATAAAGGCAGTAAATTATTTAACTAATATAAATCCTGATAAAGTAGATAAAGAAATTATTGATGCTTTAAAATAAAAAATTATGAATTAAATATAAGGAGGATCTAGTGGCATGTTATTAAAAATAGTACAGTATGTTATGAATTTAGGGCCTACAGTTATACTTCCATTAACTATTACTATTATAGGAATTATATTTGGACAAGGATTTAAAAAAGCATTTAAGTCAGGTATTACAATTGGTATTGGATTTGTTGGTATTAATTTAGTAATTGGATTACTTACAACAAATCTTGGAGCAGCAACACAGGAAATGGTAAGTAGATATGGATTACATCTTAATATAATAGATGTGGGATGGCCAGCAGCAGCTTCAATAAGCTGGGCCTCTCCTATAGCAGCAATAATGATAGTAATAGCAATGTTAGTAAATTTTTTATTGCTTATTACAAAAGCAACCAATGTAGTCGATATTGACATATGGAATTACTGGCATTTTACTGCAGCAGGTGCAAGTGTATATGTGTTGACTGGTGGTAACTGGTTCCTTTCTATTTTAGCAGGTATTTTATATGAAATTGCAGTTCTTAAAATTGCTGATAAAACAGCACCAATGGTTCAGGAGTTCTTTGGACTTGAAGGTGTATCTTTGCCAACTGGTTCCACAGCAGCATGTGGTCTTTTAGGTATTCCAATTGTTAAAGCAGTAAGTAAAATTCCAGGGGTTAAAAATTTGCATGCAGATCCAGAATCTATTCAGAAAAAATTTGGGATTTTTGGTGAACCTATGATGATAGGACTTGTCTTAGGTATAGTTATTGGTATTCTTGCAGGATATGATTTAGGAAAAACTCTTCAAATTGGTGTATCAATGGGTGGTGTTATGTTTTTGATGCCTAGAATGGTAAGAATACTTATGGAAGGTTTGATTCCAGTGTCTGAATCAGTTAGGGAATTCTTGCAGAAAAAGGATTTTGGTAAAGATAGAAAATTAACAATTGGTTTAGATGCAGCAGTAGCAGTAGGACATCCAGCAGTAATTGCAACAGCCCTTGTATTAGTTCCAATTACACTATTTTTAGCAGTAGTATTACCAGGAAATCAAGTATTACCATTTGGAGATTTAACAACAATATGTTTTTATGTTGCATTTATAGTAGGAGCAGCAAAAGGTAATATTGTTCATTCTATAATAGCAGGTACAATAGTAATGGCACTTGTTTTGTTGATGGCAACAAATATTTCTGCTTTTCACACTCAAATGGCAACAATGGCTCAGTTTACAATGCCAGAAGGAGCATCCACTATTTCAAGTTTAGATATGGGAGGAAACTTCTTGAATTGGATAATAATTAAGATATTCCAGTTATTTGCATAAGGTTAAATAGATTGATTGTTAAAGAATGTTTTGTGATTCTTTAATGGGGAACTTTATGTATTTTTATTTGAATAATAATTATTAAATGATATAAATTGTTTAGTTTTTATAGAAAGGCTGATGATTGGATTGGATATAACAAACTTAAGTTTAGAAGAGATTTTGGGAATTAATTTTAAGTGTGAATGTGGTAAAGAACATAGTGTAGAAATTAATTCTGTTAAAATTGGAAAAAATATAATAAATAATCTTCCAGATTATTTGAAAGAGTTTTCAAATAAAAAAGTATTAATAATTCAAGATATTAATACTCGCAAAGCAGCTGGAGAAAAAGTTGAAGAAATTCTTGAAGATAAATTTAAATTAAAGACCCATGTATTTAAACAAAATCATTTACTGCCTGATGAGTATGCACTTGGAAGGGTTCTTATTGAAGTTGAGGAAGATACAGCACTTATTTTAGGGATAGGTTCAGGTGTTATAAATGATGTGTGCAGGTATGTTGCGTATAAAGTTAATATTCCTTATGCCATAGTATGTACTGCACCATCTATGGATGGATATGCATCTGTTGTATCACCACTTATTACAGATGGATTTAAAGAGTCTCATAAGGCTATATATCCTTATGGTATATATGGAGATATTGATATTATGAAAAATGCACCTATGTATCTCATTTGTTCAGGTCTTGGTGATGTGTTAGGAAAATATATAGCACGAGCAGATTGGATGCTTTCAAAAAAATTAAAAGGAGAATATTTTTGTGAAACTATTTCAGATCTAATAAAGACTGCAGTTGAGAAGTGTGCAAATGAAGCTCCTAGAATTGTTAAAAGAGATGATAAAGCTATAAAAAATATAGTTGAAGCATTAGTTTTATCAGGTATAACCATAGGAATGGCAGGATCTTCAAGACCAGCATCAGGGTCTGAACATCATATTGCTCATGGATGGGAAATAATGTTTCATTGTATGAATAGTGATGAAAAATGGGTGCATGGAAATTTTGTGGGTGTTGGAACAGTAGTAATGGCAATGTTATATGAAGAATTGAAGAATATTAATATTAAAGATGTTATGGTTAAAAAAAATTTTAGGGATTATGATTTGAAGAAATGGAGAGAAAATATTGAGAGCGTATTTGGTAACGTTGCAGATAATATAATCAATTATAAAAAAGATGCAATAGAATTGGATTCTGATAAGAGAGAAGAAAATGCTAAAAAAATTGAAGATGTATGGAATGATATTCTTAAAATTGCAGATACAATAGTGCCAAGCTCACAGCTTATAAAAAAGATATTGAATGATGGTGGATGTATATGGCATCCATCAGAATTAGGAATAGATAAAAATTTATTCATTAGAAGTTTTATTGCAGCCAAAGACATAAGAACAAGGTATGGTATCGTACATTTAATTGATGATATTGGAATGACCTATGAAATGGCATATTTAATAGCTGATAAATTATATAAAACTGAAAAATCATGATAGAATTTAAGTTTTGATCTGGAGGTAGCAATGAAAGATTTAAGAGATATAAAGTGTTTTCTTCTAGATATGGATGGAACGTTTTATCTTGGAAATACACTTATAGATGGAGCATTAGATTTTTTAGATGTCTTGAAAAAGCAAAACAAGGAATTTAATTTTTTAACAAATAATTCATCGAAAAACAAAAGTGTATATAAGAAAAAGCTTTTTGATCTTGGGTGTTATATTAATGAAGAAAAGATTTATACATCAGGAGATGCAACAATATGGTATATGAAAAAATACTGTAAGGGCAATCGTGTGTATGTAATGGGAACAGAACCCCTAAGGAAAGAATTTGAAAATTCGGGTTTTTTACTTGTTAAAGATAAAAAGGACAAACCGGATTATGTTGTTCTTGGTTTTGATACAACAATAACCTACGAGAAAATTTGGACTGCTTGTGATTATTTGAGGGATGGAATACCGTTTATAGCAACTCATCCAGACTTTAACTGTCCACTTGAAAATAATAAATATATGCCAGATACAGGTTCGATGATAAAAATGTTTGAAGCATCAGCAGAAGTTTCTCCATTGATTATAGGAAAGCCTAGTAAGTATATAGTAGATGCAGTTATGGAAAAGTATGGCTTAGAGAAAGAGGAAGTAGCAATAGTAGGGGACAGGCTTTATACAGATATCAAGACAGGTGAAAATGCAGGTATAACAAGTATACTTGTATTGAGTGGAGAAACATCAGAGAAAATGTATATGAATTCTGATATACATGCTGATTATGTATTTTCATCTATTAAGGATATTGGTGAAAAATTGAAAAAAGTGTAAATTACAAAAATATAGAGTTAGTGTATAAAAATATAGGTTGTTTAAGTTTTAATTAATAAGGAGGTAACAATTGTGAGTAATATAACCATTATAGGTGCAGGCCAGATGGCATCTGCATTAACTTTTCCAGCAGTAGAAAATAATAATAA
The DNA here is from genome assembly GCF_006742065.1 of Clostridium butyricum. Classification (NCBI taxonomy): domain Bacteria; kingdom Bacillati; phylum Bacillota; class Clostridia; order Eubacteriales; family Clostridiaceae; genus Clostridium; species Clostridium butyricum. Next base: position 1,748,355 of record NZ_AP019716.1, read on the forward strand.
TGTACGTTTAGTCGGTACTCCATTAGATAGAGAGATTATTAATAAAGCAAAAGATACAGGATTTCACATAACATTAAAACGTCAATTGCCTTCCAGAGGGATTGATTATTACCAAATTGAAGAAATAGAAGAAGCACTGGATAAAGCCGATGTAATTATCTGCGGAGTAAGTAGTTTTGGTGTTGAATGGTTTGCAGATAATATATTACCTATTCTACCAGAAGATATTCCAGTTCTTTCAATAACAAAAGGCATGATAACAAAAGATGATGGGGAAATGATAAATTATCCAGAATACTTTTTGAGAAAACTTCCACATAATAAGCATCTGTGTATTAATGCAGTAGGAGGTCCGTGTACAAGCTATGAACTTGCAGATAAGGATAATTCAGAAGTAGTATTTTGTGGAGAAGATATAAATACCCTTAGAATGCTTAAAAGTATGTTTGAAACATCATATTATCACATAAGTTTATCCAAAGATATTGTAGGAGTTGAATGTGCTGTAGCATTAAAAAATGCATATGCATTAGGTGTATCTCTAGCAATAGGATTATCCATTGGACGTGATGGAAGTGGGAAAGAACATTATAATTCACAAGCAGCTCTTTTCGGAGAAAGTATAAAAGAAGCTAGACGTATACTGAAGTTAGTTGGTGGAGAAGATGAAAATATTATATATTTCGGAGGGGATCTTTATGTAACAGTTTTTGGAGGACGAACTCGTAAGATAGGAACTTTATTAGGTCAAGGATATTCATTTAAAGAAGCAATGGAAAAATTAAAGGGTGTTACGTTGGAATCAATAGTTATTGCTGAACGTGCTGCTAAATTTATAAGATGTCAGGCTGAAAAAGGGATTGTTGATATTAAAGACTTTCCTATGATAATTCAGATAGACAATATTATAAATTCTGGTGAATCTGTAAACATTCCTTGGAAAGCATTTGAATCAGAAAATATATAATATCTAAAAATAACGTGTATATGTTAAATAGACTGTATTGAAATAAAAATCTTCATTCAATGCAGTCTATTTTTTTAAGTGAAATTTTAATGTTTTTATGTTTAAAGTTTTAATTCATATTTTACATATAATTTTAATATTATAAAATTAAATTATTTCTATATACTTCTTGCATGTATCCTTAGTTTGACCTATTACCTTACAATATGGAGTAAATTCATTCATTCTAGCTACATACTTCACTGCATCTTGTTCAGGCATAGATAGTAGAAGTCCACCAGATGTCTGAGGGTCAAGCAATACATCTATTGTTTCTTGTTTTATATGTGAGGAATGAGTAAAGTTATCTTTTAAGTATTCAAGATTATTATACATACCTTCTGGAATTATTCCCATGGAAGCATAAGTTAGAGCATCACTTATTATAGGCACATCTTTAGAAAATAATTCAATTGTTTTATTGCTTCCTTTAGCCATTTCATAGCTATGACCTATTAGACTGAATCCTGTAATATCTGTACATGAATTTACTTTAAGGCCCTTTGTACTTTCTTTGGCGTACTTATTTAAAGTAGTCATTATGTCAGAAACTTCCTTGATTTTATCGTAAGACAGTAATCCTGCTTTGGATGCTGTATTCATTATTCCTATACCTAAAGGTTTTGTAAGAACAAGAAGATCTCCAGTTTTTGAATTACTATTTGTTAAGATATCATTTGGATGAGCAAATCCACTTACTGAAAGTCCGTATTTGGGCACAGCATCTGCAATTGTATGTCCGCCAGCAATCACAGCTCCAGCTTCTGAAACTTTATTGTATCCTCCAGCAAGTATTTCATGCATTATTTCTGGATCAAGGCATGATGGAAAGCATAAAAGATTCATTGCAAGTGTTGGTGTACCTCCCATTGCATATATATCACTGAGAGCATTAGCTGCTGCAATCTGTCCAAATGTAAATGGGTCATCTACCATTGGAGGGAAAAAATCTACTGTTTGAATTATAGCAGTATCTTCATTTAGTTTATATACACATGCATCATCGCTAGTATCAAAGCCTACTAAAAGATTTGAATCGTGAAATTTAGGCAGTGTTTTTAAAGCTTTTTCTAAAGTGGCTGCACCAATTTTTGCAGCACATCCAGAAGTCTTTGTAAGTTCTGTTAATTTAATTGTTTTTTTCATTTATATTAACTCCTTTAAAAGTTATGTGTACTACGTTTATCCTAGTATATATATTACACTATGAATTTTATAATTAGAATTTGAAAATAATATGAAAATTTTGTATATATATGTTGCAATAATTATTCTGCATATAATTTCAAAAATCCTGTAAGGATTTTCACTTTAATTGTCAATTCTCAACTGTCAATTTTCAATTGTAATATATATGAACATTCTATTGATATTAAAAATGTACGTTCGTCTATATATAATGTGAAATAAATATATATAATATAATTATATCATGTGAATAAAATTAAAACAAAAAATATAAAGAATATACAATATAAGAAAAAAGTCTACACAATTTTTAAAAAGTGTGATACAATAAATTCAGAAATACGTATGTTTTATTGATAAACATTAAAAATATTCGGTAATAGCGTTTAGGGGGACAACATGAAAAAAGGAAGTATTTATCAATTAGAAGGCAGAGTACCATTAGGACAGGCGGTTCCATTAGGAATTCAACATGTATTAGCAATGTTTTTAGGTAATGTTTCACCACTTATCATTGTTTGTGGATTATTAAACATTCCACTTGAAACAAAATCAATGCTTATACAAAATTCTATGTTTATAGCAGGTATAGCTACATTAATTCAGTTATATCCTGTATTTAAGGTTGGTAGTGGTCTACCAGTTGTTATGGGAACAAGCTCAGGATTTATAGGAACTGAAAAAGCAATTGGTGCTGCTTATGGATACAGCGCAATAATGGGAGCATCTTTAATAGGAGCAATTTTAGAAATTATTTTAGGATTTTTTATTAAACCTCTTAGAAAATTATTTCCACCAATAGTTACAAGTCTTGTGGTAATTTCTATTGGACTATCATTACTTCCTGTTGGAGTAAAATACTTTGCAGGTGGAGCTGGAGCAGCAGATTTTGGTTCTCCTAAACATTTATTAGTTGGAACAGTTGTAATTTTAGTAATAATAGTATTACAGAATTTTACTAAAGGATTTGTTAAAACATCAGCAATATTAATAGGAATAATTGTTGGATATATAGTAGCAGTATGTATGGGAATGGTTGATTTTACAGCAGTTAAGGAAGCTTCATGGATAAGCCTTCCAAGGCCTTTTGTAATGGGATTTGAATTTAGACTAGATGCAATAATTTCAATGAGTATAATGTATATAGCTACTACAGTAGAAACAATTGGAGATATATCTGCAATTTCAGTAGGAGGACTTGGAAGAGAAGCTACTGATAAGGAATTAGCAGGCGGTGTTATGGCTGATGGTGTATCTAGTTTTATAGCAGCTTTATTTGGAGTAGCACCTAATACTTCTTTTAGTCAGAATGTAGGATTGGTTGCAGTAACAAAAGTAGTAAATAAATTTGTAATAATGACAGGAGCAGTATTTTTAATCCTTGCTGGATTTTTCCCAAAACTTAGTGCATTATTATCGGTAATGCCACAGTCAGTTTTAGGTGGAGCTGCAGTTATAATGTTTGCAATGATATTTGTAAGTGGTCTTAAATCATTGTTGAATGAAGGATTAGAAGGAAGAAATGGATTGATAGTTGCATTAGCAATTGGAATTGGAGTTGGAATTGGTAATGTTCCAGAAGCATTAGATCAATTACCAAAATTCATTGGACAAATATTTGCTCAAAATGGAATAATAATGACATTTGTTATAGCTTCTGTGTTAAACTTAGTATTACCTAAGGACAAAGATGAAGCTCAAGAAATGTCTGCACAAGTATAAATTAATTAAAAAGAAATCCACTGCTTATATAGAAAAGGTAGTGGATTTTTGTATAATATAAGTATGAAGTTTAATAGCAGGAGGAGAAGCATTTGTTTACAATTAAAAATTATGTGGTTGCAGAAAGTTTAGAACAAGCTTATGAGCTTAATCAAAAGAAAAATAATGTTATTTTAGGAGGAACAGCCTGGCTTAAGATGGGGAATAGAAATATACAGACAGCCATTGATTTATCTAATCTTGGTTTAGATACAATAGAAGAAGATGATGAATCATTTAAAATTGGATGTATGTGTACTTTAAGGCAGTTAGAAGTAGACAAGAATTTAAATTCATACTTTGATGGTGCAATAGAAAAATCATTAATACATATTGTTGGAGTACAATTTAGAAATTGTGCAACAATAGGAGGAAGTGTTTATTCACGATTTGGATTTTCAGATGTTTTAACATGTTTGTTAGCGTTAGATACATATGTTGAACTATATAAGGGAGGAATAATTCCTTTAGAAGTTTATAAAGATATGGATTATGATACAGATGTCCTAGTTAGAATAATAATAAAAAAAGATAAAAGAAGAGTCTCATACTTAACTATGCGTAATAGTGCAACTGATATTCCAACATTAGCTATTGCTGTATCTAAGAAAAACCTTACTTGGAATGTTGTAATAGGTGCAAGACCTCAAAGAGCTATATTAATAGATGGAACAGAATTTTTAAGTGATATTCCTACTGAAGAAGAAAAAAATAATTTAATATCTCATATAGTAAATAATGTTAAATTTCAAAGCAATATGAGAGCTAGTATGGAATATAGAGTTCTTCTTGCAAAAACTTTAGTGTTAAGAGCTATTAATGAAACATTATCTTAATTGATAAATTTATATAATGAATAAAAAAGATTACGGAATGTGTAATTTTGAAAATATATTTTAGACTAAAATTATAAAAAGTGTAGACTAGTGTGGGAGGAACCAATGGAAATTAAATTATGGATAAATGATAAAGTATATATAGATAATATTGAACCTGATATGATGCTTATTGATTTTGTAAGAAGCAAGGGATTTTTTAGTGTGAAAAGAGGTTGTGAAACAGCAAACTGTGGACTTTGTACAGTTCATTTAGAAGGAAAACCAGTTTTATCGTGCAGTACTCTTGCAGCAAAAGCTAATGGAAAACATGTAACAACACTTGAAGGACTAAAAGAAGAAGCTGAAGAATTTGGTGCTTTTATGGCAGATGAAGGTGCAGAGCAGTGTGGATTCTGCAGTCCAGGATTTGTTATGAATGTTATTGCAATGAAAAAAGAATTACATAATCCAAGTGAAGAAGATATAAAGTACTATTTAGCAGGAAATTTATGTAGATGTACTGGCTATATGAGTCAGCTTAGAGCAATTAAAAAGTATCTTAATAAAGTTAAGGAGGACTAAAGATGAAATTCGTTAATAAGGGAATAAGAAAAAAGGATGCTATGGCATTAGTTACTGGTAAGCCTGTTTATACTGATGATTTAGCACCAGCTTCATGTCTTATAGTTAAAGTTCTTAGAAGTCCTCATGCTCATGCATTGATTGAAGAAATTAATACGTCTATAGCAAGCAAGGTTCCAGGAATTGAGTGTATATTAACATATGAAGATATGCCAAAGTCAAGATTTACAATGGCTGGTCAGTCTTATCCAGAACCAAGTCCATATGACAGACTTATTTTGGATAAAAGACTTAGATGTGTTGGAGATCCTGTTGCAATTGTTGCAGGTGAAAATGAAAAGGCTGTAAATAAGGCATTAAATTTAATAAAGGTTAAATATGAAGTTTTAGAACCAGTATTAGATTTTAGAAAAGCTAAGGATAACAATATTTTAGTTCATCCAGAAGAAGATTTTAAGGCTTTATGTGATGTTGGAGCAGATAACAAGAGAAATCTTTGCTCAACTGGTGGTTTTGAACATGGAAATGTTGAAGAAGAGTTTAAAAAATGCGCACATGTAATAGAAGAAACTTATCATACAAAGGCTAATAGTCAGGCAATGATGGAGACTTTTAGAACATTTACTGAACTTGATACATATGGAAGATTAAATGTTACAAGTGCAACACAGATTCCATTCCATGTAAGACGTATTTTAGCAAATGCATTAGAAATACCAAAATCAAAGATAAGGGTAATTAAACCTAGAATTGGTGGAGGTTTTGGTGCAAAGCAAAGTGTTGTTGCAGAAGTATTCCCTGCTATAGTTACTTTAAAGACTGGAAAACCTGCAAAAATGTTATTTACAAGAGCAGAAACACTTACTAATGGAAGTCCTAGACATGAAATGGAAATCAAAGTGCGTTTAGGTGCTGATGAAAATGGAATAATTCAGGCAATTCACATATATACATTATCCAATGCAGGAGCTTATGGAGAACATGGACCTACAACAGTTGGGTTATCTGGACATAAGTCAATGCCTTTATATAGTACACCAAAAGCTTATAAGTTTGACTTTGATGTTGTATATTCAAATACAATGGGCGGTGGAGCTTATAGAGGATATGGTGCGACTCAAGGAATATTTGCACTTGAATCTGCAGTAAATGAACTTGCTGCAAAATTAAATATTGACCCTATAAAGCTTAGAGAAATGAACATGGTTAAAGAAGGAGATATAATGCCTGCTTACTATGGAGAAAAAGCTAACAGCTGTACACTTGATAAATGTCTTTCAAGAGCTAAGGAAATGATAGACTGGGATAATAAATATCCATGCAGGGATATGGGTAATGGAAAAGTAAGGTCTGTTGGAGTTGCACTTGCAATGCAGGGGTCAGGTATTTCAAATGTTGATACAGCAGCAGTAGAAATAAAATTAAATGATGATGGTTTTTATACTTTAATGATTGGTGCATCAGATATGGGAACAGGGTGTGATACAATTCTTGCACAGATGGCAGCTGACTGCTTAGATTGTGATGTTGATGATATAATTGTTCACGGTGTTGATACAGATCAATCTCCATATGATACAGGTTCTTATGCATCAAGTACCACATATATAACTGGTGGTGCTGTTATAAAAACATGCGAAACATTAAAAGAAAAGATTCTTGATGAAGCATCAAAACTTCTTGAATGTAAAAGAGAAAATCTTGAATTCGAAGGTGGAAAAATATTCTCATTAGAAGATGATAAAGAAATCACGTTAAAAGATTTTGCAAATAGAAGTTATATTGCTGGGATAAAAACAATAAGTGCAAGTGAAACTAATTATTCACCAGTTTCTCCACCTCCGTTTATGGTAGGAATGGTTGAAACTGAAATAGATATGACAACTGGTCAGGTAGAAATAATTGACTATGTTGCAGTAGTTGACTGTGGAACAGTAATAAATCCAAACCTTGCAAGAATTCAGACAGAAGGTGGAATTGCACAGGGTATTGGAATGGCATTATATGAAGATATAACATATAATAAAGCTGGTATGATGAGGAATAATTCATTTTTACAATATAAGATTCCATCAAGACTTGATGTTGGAACAATAAGAGTTGAATTTGAAGCCAGCTATGAACCAACAGGACCATTTGGAGCAAAATCAATAGGTGAAATAGTTATAAATACACCTTCACCAGCTCTTGCGCATGCTGTATATAATGCAACTAAAGTAAATGTAAGAACTCTTCCAATAACAGCTGAAAAAATAGCTATGGGAATGATGAAAGGTGAAAATTAATCTTATTTTACTAGCATCAGGATTTAGCAGAAGATTCAATGGAAATAAACTTCTTACAGAGTTAAATGACAAACCTTTGTACATGTACATTGTTGACACAGTTAGGGAAATTATTTCTCATAAGCATTTATCTTCAACATATATTAATAAAATAATATGTGTAACTCAATATGAAGAGATAGAAGAAAATTTAAAAGATACAAATATAAATGTGTTGATAAATAACAATAGTGATTTAGGAGTTTCTAATTCTATAAAGCTAGGAATTAGTTATGATATGAATGCTGATGGATATATGTTCATAGTTTGCGATCAGCCCTTCATAAAAAAAGAAACTTTAGAGAAGATTTTAGAAACATTTGAGGAAACTAATAAAGGAATTGTTGCACTTGGCATGAGGAAACAAGTAGAAATTCATGATATTTGTAATAAAGACAATCTAGCAGATAAGAGTTATGTTATAGGAAATCCAGTGATTTTTTCTAAGAATTATATTTCTGAATTGTTATCACTTAAAGGTGATATTGGAGGAAAGAGAATTCTAAAAAAACATATTGAGGATGTTGAATTAGTATATGCAGACAATGAAATTGAATTAATGGATATAGACACATTAGATTCGTATAAAGAAATAAAAAAAGTATTAGAGACATATGAAATATATGGAAACTAAATTTCATATAACTTTGAGGGGCTTTGGTTCATTAATTCCAATAAATTAAATGAATTTAATAAAAGGTAGAAAACAATTGAGTTAGAATAATTGTTTTCTACCTTTTCGTTTTTGTAAAGGAAATCCTATAGAGTTGAAAATTTATAGTTAAGGATTAACCATATGAAGGAAATTTATACACAAGCAAAAACTAAAGCTTTTAATTGGAAACTTTAAACTTTCCCCTATGAATTATCAACTAAAAAGCATGGTGTAGACACTTATTTAATTATAAAGTATTTACAAAAACAAAATATGGTGATAATATGTGTATATAGAGAATATACACACTTAGATACGGAGGTGTACAATTTGGATATTTTGATAAACAATGATTCTCAAGTAAAACTATATGAACAGATTGAAACTTCCATTAAAAATAATATATTAAATGGAAGTTTAAATCCGGGAGAGATGTTGCCATCTATAAGAATGCTTGCAAAAGAACTTAAAGTCAGCATAATTACAACTAAAAGGGCTTATGAGGAGCTAGAAAAGCAGGGGTTTATAGAAACAGTAGTAGGAAAGGGAACCTTTGTTTCCAATGCAAATTCTGAAAGACTGAAAGAAGCAGCTATGGCAGAAATGGAGGGACGTTTAGAAGATGTTATTATTTCTGCAAAAGCATTAGGACTTACACTGGATGAATGTATTGAGATTTTTAAAAATTTATATGAGGAGGTCTAGTTTTATTATGGAAGCAATAGAAATAAGAAATTTGAAAAAGATTTATAAGGATTTTACTTTAAATATAGACAGATTAGATATTAAATCTGGATTTGTTACAGGGTTTATAGGACCTAATGGATCAGGAAAAACAACTACAATCAATTCCATAATGGGAATGCTTAAAGTTGACCAGGGAGAAATTAAAGTCTTAGGTAAGAATATTTTAGAAGATGTAAAAGTTAAAGAAGATGTAGGCTATGTAGGAGATATACCAGGTTTTCTTCAGGAAAGTAGACTTAAATATATAAAGAACAGCATAGCACCTTTTTATCCCAATTGGGATGAAAAAATGTACAAAAGTTATATGGATAAGTTTAACTTAGATGAAAACAAAATATTTAAAGAACTATCAAAGGGTATGCAGAAGCAATTTCAGCTTACAATGGCATTTTCACATCATCCTAAAGTTTTAATAATGGATGAACCTACAGCAAATCTTGATCCTATTGTACGAAATGAAATTCTTGAAATAATAAGCGAACATATGTTAAGCGAAGAAATAAGTACATTTTATTCATCACATATAACAACTGATATTGAAAAGTGTGCTGATTATGTTGTGTTTATATATAATGGAAAAGTTTTTCTTCAAGGTGAAAAGGACGAGATTTTAGAAAATCATGTTTTAGTCAAATTTAAAAAGGATTTGTATGATAAGGAAATAGAAAATGAGTTTATCTCTATAAGTAAAAATGAATTTGGATATGAAGGACTTATAGATGACAAAAGAAAAGCCTACGAACTTTTTGGGGAGGAAGCTATTTATGAAAAATGTTCTTTAGATGATATATTAGTACATTATGTAAAGAAGAATAAGAAGTAATAATCTATAGATAACAAATTTAATTTGAATATTAATTATTAACTAAAAGGGAAAGAAATATTAATGATATTAGAGAGGGAAAGATATGAATAATATAAAAAATTTATTGAAACTACATTACAGTTCAATTTTTGCATTAAAGAAAACAGCACTTATAATATTGGCACTTGCAGTATTTATGACAATATCAAATAATGATGGGTCAATGCTTCCATTTGGAGCAGCCTTGTTGGTTATGGTTTTAAACTACAATTCTTTAGCTTATGAAAGTAACAGTAAATCTGATTTCCTTATTTATTCACTTCCAGTAAAGCCAAAAGAGTATGTTTTATCTAAATATATATTTGGATTTATTAACGTAATAATTTCAATTATATTTGCTGATGTTTTATATATGGTATTAAATATGTTTAACTATATATCACAACAAGATATTCCAGTTGGAATTATAAATATAGCAGTAATAATAGTAGGAATGATTATTGTAGATATAGTTAATCCCATAGCTATTGTTGTAGGTTTTAATAAAGCAAGGATAATACTAATATTTTTAGCTATAATGCCAATATGTTTTTCAAGTACAATTGTTTTTGCATTATCAAAAATTGATTTCTTTAATATTAATATATCAATGGGAATAATGGAAACAATAGTTGCAATTGTAGGAGTCATTTTAACAACAGCATCATATTTTATTACTGCACATTTATATGAAAGAAAAGATGTAAATTAAAATAATATACAGAGATTTTATATCACTATTATTTATACTGACAATTTATAAATCTTAATTCTATTTACTGCAATCATAAATTACAGTAAATAGAATTTGTTATAATAACTATCAATCTATAATTGAAGGAGAAGGGCATGGTGTAGCATTTAAACAAGAGGAATGGCTAGGACACTGAGGAGTTATATCGTTGTTATTACATACTACTGAAGAACCTTGGTTTGTTAATACAGCTAATTTTTCAATGATTGTAGCATACATAGTTTTATTTATAATTAATCCTAAATCAGCAGATGCTAGGAAGTTTGCATAAAGCGATGTATCTGGTATAGATGATGTTGGACTAGTAGTTGGATCATCTTTAACAGAATAGCTTGAACTCATAGGTTTTACACAATCAATAGAGAAACATATATCGAAATTCTCAGTTAGTTTTAATTTGGTATTTGTAGGTAAGCACATTACTTCTGCAAAATTGAAAGAACTTGGGAAACCTAAACCATTTGATATTGGAGTTGCATTTTGGAAAACTGTTACAGCTAGTGGTGGATTTGCAACTAATTCAGGTGTTGTTGCTCCTTTTATTACTCCAGTGAATGGCTGATTGCCTATTGTACCAGATACATTCATACTCAAATTACAAATATAAAATGATATATTTCTTTCAACTATTTTATTTTGAGCATAAGGTTGTGATGCCTGATTACAGCAACAAGATGATGTTTTTACATTTCCTGAAAAATCAGTATATAAATTTGTTACTGGGGTACCGCAGCTACATTCTAGTGATATTGGAGAAAGTATAAACTGTTTACCATCAATACTTCCTGTAATTGTGTTGGTGGAATATGGCGCTACTAGTGAAGGTCCAACTCCAATACATGAATATGAATAACTAATATTGGTAATGCATATCTTACCATAAGGTATTGTGGCAGTTGATCCTGATGCTGGAGATTTTAATAAGTTAGTTTCTATTACTAAATAATTAGGATATGCAGCCTCATATTTATTTGTACAAACACAGTTTTGAATTACATTTGCCAAAATAGGAACTGATATTTGGTTAGATGGATCCCCTTGGATTATTATTGAGGGAGTGTCACAAGGAATACAGCCACAATTTATTTTGCTTATTCTTGATGATACATCATTTGAAAAGCAATTTTGCTGTGAAGAAGCAGTTGATTTTTCACAATTAGTCATTAAATTAGCCTCCTTGATATATAAATTTTGTGTGATTATATATAATTATTTTATGATTAATCAATTAGAAGGTTCATTCTATTGATTTTATTTTGATTATGAAAATTTAATAAATATTGTTTAATATATTAAAAGATTATGCTTAATTATTAAAGAAATCATACTTATAAATATGTGGTATATTACTTGATACCTTAAATTAATCTTAATAATGTAATAAATCCGTTGAGATGGTATGATCTGTTATGATATAAATAAAAAGATTATAAAAATAATATTAGATTTAAAGGGAGAATTTTTCAAATGAAGAAAAAAATATCAGCACTACTTTTACTTTTTTTGTTCTTTTCAATACTTCCAATGAAGAGTTTTGCGGCAAATGTTCCAATTAAACCATGGGATTATGCACAAAAGCTTGGAAAAGGGTTAGATGTTGACTGGTCAAAAACAAAAGAAGGGAAAGAAGCGTATAACTCACAAACAGCTAAAGATTTTAGTGACATGGGAATAAAACATGTTAGAATAAGAATTAAAGATGATATGACTGATGAATCTTTTAAACTTTTGGACAAGCAAATTAAGGATTGTCTTGATAATAACATAATACCTATTATTGCATATCAGGCAGATGAGTTAAAAAATGATCCATCAGATAAGAATTTAAAGAAAGTAGTTAAATGGTGGGGAAAAACTGCAGAGCATTATAAAGATTACTCATACCTTTTGTCATTCGATTTAATAATTGAAGTTACAGATGAATTGAAAAAAGAGCCAGAACGATTAAATGAAATATATGAAGAAATTGTAACTGAAGTTAGAAAAACAAATTCAAAAAGAATTTTAATGATATCACCTAGAGTTCGTTCTAATCCAGAATATTTAAATGATTTAAAAATACCAACGAATCATAATGGATACTTAATGGCTGAATGGCATTTTTATGCTTCTGGTCCAAGTAAAACTAATAGTGAAAAATTATGGACAACTGGTACTGATAAAGAAAAACAGATAATAATAGATAAGATAAATCTAGCACTAGATTGGCAAAAGAAAACAGGTATTCCTACATGGGTTGGTGCATGGATGGCTGGTGATTATAATGATGGAAATAATTATTCAGTACAAGAACAGATTGTATTTGCAAAGTTTGTATCAGATGAATTGGACAAGGCTAATATACCGTTTGCAGTAAATTCAGATACAAAGTTTTATGACAGGCAGAATAATAGATGGTATGATGAAATGATACCAGTATTAAAAGCTATGGGATTTACAAAGAATAATGTAGATTCAGTTATAGATAAAAAAACAGAATGGGTTAAAGATAATATAGGATGGTGGCTGAAAAGAGCTGATAATTCTTATCCAAAATTACAGTGGGAACTTGTTGATGGAAACTGGTATTGGTTTGATAATAATGGATACATGGCAACAGGTTGGAAATATATTAATAATAAATGGTATTACTTAAATAATGATGGTTCCATGAAAACTGGATGGTTAAAAGATACTGATGGAAAGTGGTATTATTTAAATACTGACGGTTCTATGGCTGTAAATACTAATGTTGGTGGATATAATTTAGGATCAAATGGAGCATGGATAGAATAATAAGTATGTAAGATTACTTAAGAAAAAATAAGTAGATACTTTATTAATTAAATATAAAGCTTTTGTCTAATAATAGATGAAGGCTTTATATTTATTTGCAGATGATATCTATGGATTTAAGGTATTTGAAATAAAATATATAATATGCTATTTTAGATATGTAAGTGAAAATATGGAGTTGAGATTATGAAAAAAGTGATTATGAGGAAAATAGTTAATGGACTCATTTATATACATATTCTTCATCATGCAGAAATTGAACCTATATATGGAGTATGGATGCTTGAAGAACTTGAACATCATGGATATCATGTAAGCCCTGGAACTTTATATCCAATTTTAAAATCTATGGTTGAAGAAGGACTTCTTGAAAAAGAAGAGAGAAATGTTGGTGGGAAAATACGTAAATACTATAAAGCTACAGATGAAGGTATAAAAATTCTTAAAGAGTTAAAGGAAAACTTAAAGGAATTAACAAGAGATGTTACATAAGTAAAGGAAGTAAAATGAGTTTTGTTTTGCTTCCTTTACTTTTTTTATTTTATATGATAATATCGGATTACGATATCAGAGTTCGATATTGAATAAAAATGTTTAATTATGTAAGAAGAAAAGATTAAAGGGAGAATTAAATGAACAACGCTTTAGAAATAAAAAATATTCACTATAAAATAGGAAATAAGCCAATTTTAAACGGATTATCACTAGAAATTAAAAAAGGAGACTGTATATCTATTGTGGGGCCGTCAGGAAGTGGAAAGAGTACATTCTTGAAATTATGTGCAGATCTTATTACGCCATCACAAGGAGAAATAAAGTTTAATGGAAAAAGTTATTGTACATATAATCCTTGTGAACTTAGAAAGAAAATTAGTTATTGTACTCAGATTCCATATCTTTTTGGTGATACAGTAATGGATAATATTGAATTTCCTTATAAAATAAGGGGTGAAGAACTAGATAAAACAAGAATAGATTATTTATTAAAAATAACAGGACTTGATGAAAGTATTCTTTATAAAGATATAAATCATCTATCTGGTGGTGAAAAGCAGAGGATTGGAATAATAAGAAGTCTCATATATATACCAGAAGTACTTTTACTTGATGAATCTACAAGTGCACTTGATGAAAAAAATACTAAAAATATAGAAAAATTTATTAAAAGTCTTAATGAAGAAGGCGTAACTGTACTTTGGATAACTCATAGTAATGAACAGAGTCAATCCATATTTAATAAGAGAATAGAAATATCCAATGGAAAAATAGAAAAAGTTGAGGTAATAGCTTAATGAATACACAATCACTTATTTTATCATCAGTTTTAATTGGAATACCAGTTTTTATATCATATAAAGAAAAATTATCTATGGAAAAGGACATACTTATAAGCATAGTTAGAGCTATAATACAGCTTGTTATAGCTGGATATCTCCTTGAGTTTTTCTTTGAAGTAGATAATAAGTTTATAACAGTAATTCTTCTTCTTATAATGATTATAAATGCATCATATAACGCAGGAAAAAAGTTTGGAAAGTTAAAGAAAGCAGTATTTATTTCTTGTATAGCCATGATTATAGGTACTGGTGTAACATTAAGTGTATTAATATTATCAGGTTCTTTAGAATTTAAACCACAAGATATTATTCCTACTGGAGGAATGATAGTAAGCAACTCAATGGTGGCTATAGGACTTGCTTATAGAAATCTTAATAATGAGTTTAATGATAAAAAAATGGAAGTAGAGATTAAATTAGCTTTAGGTGCAGATATTAGAGAAGCTTCTCATGATATATTAAAAGAAAGCATAAAAACAGGTCTTGTTCCAGTAATAGATTCAGCAAAAACTTTAGGTATTGTATCTTTACCAGGAATGATGACAGGACTGATTCTAGGTGGAGCATCTCCAATTGTTGCTATAAAGTATCAGATAATGGTTACCTTCATGATATTATCATCAGCAGCAATATCAACGTTAATATGTGTTTATATGGGTTATAAAAGCTTTTTTAACAAAAGAATGCAAATTAATCTAATATTGTAGAACAGTGTGCTATAATATTCTTTGATAAAAAATTTATATAGATATATATTTAAAGAATTATTATAAGAATTTATATTATTTTTTTATGGAGAATAAATATTAGAGGTGAAAAATGAAACTAAAAAAATACGTAGGGGATAAAAGTTTTTATAAAATGGTTTTAACAATTGCAATCCCTATCATGATTCAAAATGGAATAACAAACTTCGTAAGTATGCTTGATAACATTATGGTAGGTCAGATTGGAACAGATGCTATGAGTGGAGTTGCTATAGCAAATCAGTTTATATTTATATTTAGTCTTTTCATATTTGGTGCGATATCAGGCCCGGGGATTTTTAGTGCACAGTTTTATGGAAATGATAATCATGAAGGTGTAAGACAAACCTTTAGATTTAAACTTATATTATGTGGAATAATTAGTGTTATCGGTATATTTATAATGGGTACATTTAGGCATGAACTAATTTCACTTTTTCTTCATGAGGGAAGTGTAACAGGAAATATTTCTGAAACATTGAAATACGGAAGCGGATATATAGCAATTGATATAATAGGTCTTATACCTTTTGCTATAATGCAATGCTACTCAAGTACACTTAGGGAAACAGGAGAAACTATTGTACCAATGAAAGCAGGTATTGTAGCTGTAGCAGTAAATCTTGTATTCAATTATCTTTTGATTTTTGGTAAGTTAGGATTTCCAATGCTTGGTGCATATGGTGCTGCTATTGCAACAGTTATTTCAAGATTTATTGAATGTTTTATAGTTGTAATATGGACTCATAGACACAAAGAAAGAAATAAATTTATCGTAGGAGCATATCGTAATTTTAAAATTGAAAAAAATCTTACAAAACATATTATATTAAGGGGAACTCCTCTTTTAATGAATGAAGGACTATGGGCAATGGGAATGTCAGCATTAAATGCTATATATTCTCGTGGAGGCCTTGCTGTAGTTGCAGGACTTAATATTTCAAATACAGTATCCAATGTGTTTAATATTGTATATATAGCCCTTGGAAGTTCAGTTTCGATTATTGTAGGTCAGCTTCTTGGAGCAGGAAAGATGGAAGAAGCCAAAGATACTGACACAAAACTTATAGTATTTTCAGTTGTAAGCTGTATAGGATTTGGATTATTTATGTCATTAATTTCGCCATTCTTCCCTAAAATATATAATACAACTGATGAAGTAAGGCATTATGCATCATATTTTATACTAATAATAGCAATGTGTATGCCACTTGAAGCATTTATGAATGCATCATATTTTACTCTTCGTTCAGGTGGAAAGACATTTATAACTTTTCTTTTTGATAGTGTTTCAATATGGGTAATATCAATTCCATTTGCTTACATTCTCATGAACTTTACATCAATTGGAATAGTAACAATATATTTATTATGCCAGCTTATAAGTATAATAAAATGCATAATAGGTTATGTACTTGTTAAAAAAGGAGTATGGATAAATAATATAGTTGTTTAAAAGAAAATAGTAAAGCTCTCAGATTAATTTGCTGAGAGCTTTTATATTTAAATGACAATTAAACAAATATTATTAAGTCTTGTTCATAAACACATTTTTGTATTATATACATAGATTATATGTAGTCTAAAGCTAAATTTGCAGATTGACATTGATAAAAGTATATTTTACAATTAGTAACGTAAAAATGAAAAAAAAGGAAGCGAAATTAATATGCTAAGTGTTATTAAAACTGCAATTATAACAATCATAATATCATTTATATCAGGAGTATTACTAGATAATTACAAAAATTTAGCACCTAAAATATCATGTACTATGGGAAAATGTGTACCTATAAAAATAAACAATAAAAAAATAAGAGCATATATTCTTAAAGTAAAAAACATATCAAATAAGACTCTTCATGACTTAACTGTTAATGTACAAGGACACCACAACGATTTGAAAATGGACGATGCCCAAATAACAGGAGGGTTAAAATTTGATATATGTGGTGAATATAATAATTTTAATGTAAGTATACCTTTTTTGAGCAAAAATGATGAGTTTTCAGTTAAAGTATTTGTGGATGATGTACAAGGAGAACATAGCAAGCCAGTTATAACTTTACGATCACCAGAGAATTTTAAAAAGATAGGCCATGGAGAAAACAATGGGGTTTTTACTGTATTATCAGGAACTTCACAAAAAATATGTAGCTTATTTTCAAATAAAGAAGAGAAGAATAGAAGAAATATTCAGAAGAATAAAATAGAAAAGAGTATTTTGAATAAGAAGACTTTAATTACTACAGCATCTATAATTTCATTATTATGTATTGTCTTTTTGGGAAAAGGACTTTATAAAAGTATATCTGGAATAGCACAGGATGAGAGTATTCAAAGTGATACTGAGCAGAAATCAAATTCTATAGATACCTCATCAAATGAAAAGACTAAAAATTCAAGTAGCAATACATCTAATAATGGAAAAAATCAAAACTCAAGTACAAAATCATCTTCAAAAGATGGTATCAGTAATGAAGTAAAGGGACAAGATTCTTCATCATATGATAATGGAAAAGCATCTGATAATAAAACTAATGCAAATTCAGAAGAAAATAAAAGTACATCAGCATCGAATACAGATGCAAATAAAGAAACAGTAAATGAAAAAAATCAGGATAGTTCATCATCTACTGCAAACAATAATAATACAAACAAACAGTCAGCAGATGAGAAAGCAAATCAAAGTACAAAGACTAGTACGCCAACAAATACTGCTGGTAATACAAAAGCAAATCAGTCAAGCACTTCATCATCAAGTGATACAAATGTAAATTCTGCAAGTGAAAAACAGCAGGTATCAAATAGTGAATCAAGTGAAAATTAGTAGCTACAATTTTTTATAAGAGACAGCAAGAAAATCATATAAGAAGATGATTTTTCTGCTGTTTTTTTAATTTATATAATTATTAGAATTGAATTTTGTGAGGGATATGTAGTAACAATAAAGTTTTACTAAAGAAATAAACTCAGATATAATAAACATATCTGTTCCAATTAACAATTGGAATTATATATTTTTGAATTAATTTTAGAAATCATATAAATTTATTAGTTATTATAGTAGAGGTATAAATGACGCAGACTGAAATAAAAATAGGTAGAAAAAAAGTAAGAATTAATATAAAGACCATAGATGAACTTGAAAAGGCGATGAAAAATGAGGGTTATGATGTAGCTAGTTTTGAAAATTTAAATATTGAGGAATTTAAAAGTGAAATTTGTAATTTATTCAATATAAAACCCAGTGTTGCAGAACATATTTATTCTAATATGAGTCAGTGTGAAAGAGAGATTAATTATAGGTCTAATAATGTTCAAGATTTTCTTGATTATATGGAAAAGATTACAGAAATCAAGGAATATGAAAAAATACTTTGGAAGAAAATTTGTAAAGTAGATAAAATCCATATAGATAGGATTGAATATGATAGAAAACCATCAATTCAAGAAGATGTAGAGCATATGCTTAATGCAATTAAAAATGTTAAGAATACTATGTGTGGAAAAATAGATGAATATGAAAAATTGAGATTATATGAATTGGAGACAGGAATTGATGAAAACTATATCTATGCTAAAGATATTGAATTACTAAAAAAAATGATTATTAAAGATAAAGGTAAAGTTAAGAATACATATGATGAATTTACATGTAACAAGAGAATATACATAGATATACCGGAAAATATGAATGGTAGTTATATAAAGCCATTAGAAGGATCTATTGAATATCATGAACATATATCAAGAAATATACCACGTATAAAGCGTCTCATAAAAAATCTTGATAAATATATGAAAATAACCAGTGATGAAGAAGGAAATACAGTTTGTGAGATTAACCAAAGCAAAGCTCTTCAGGATTCTATAAATATAGCTGTGGCAGTCTATAATCAAAAGGAATTTAAAGCTGTAAGCGGAAGTGATGAAGTAGATGATTACTGCGTGGCAATGGAAAAAGAAGAAACAGTATTTGAAAGCTGCAGGGTTAATAGACTTGGGAAGATTGGAATTGGTTATAATAGATTTTATGATAGTGAAAAGAAAATATTAGAGGAAATCCATAAACAGATTGAAGAAAAGAAACTTGATGATAGAGGTAATCTTGTTATGTATAGCAGATGGGAGCCATGTCCCAGCTGCTATTATGTAATAAGTCAGTTTTGTAGTGCTCATCCCCAAATAGAAGTTTCAGTGAAATTTGATAAATCATATGGGGAGTAAGGATTATAAGTCATCTACATCCTGTTCTTCTCCATATCTTACGGTTCCTTTAGCACTGAAACTATCTTTTGGATCATAAGATATGAAAGTCCCATCATTTGGTTCTTTAGATTTTGTAGCACATTTTGTACATGATTTTGTCTGGACATTGGTTAAATCTTGGATACTTTTCATTTTGCTCATATTAAGGCCTTCTTTCTTAATACTATTAATATAGTTTTCTATGATAAAACTATATTAATAGTATTTGTAAAAATGCAAAAAAATCTACAGAATATTAGTTGAGAATTTTTGGAATATAACAGGAAGCATTGAGGAAAAATAAAATTGTAATTACATTTCTAAGAAATTTTATACTTGAATAATAAGATATAGGTAATTATCATAATAATAGATAATTTATAGAAATCAAAAAAAGTTTAATGACCATTAATTTAATAGGCATTGAGCTTTTTTAGTTTAATTTTAATTATGTTTTGAATTATAACCACTAAAAATAGATGTAGAGAGTAAAAAATAATCTTTCAAAATATAAAAATAAGTTTTCCTTATAAAATCCTTATAATTAACATTTATCATGTTAATTGTGAGGTGGATAAAGATGAATAACATTATTTTAGAAACAAAAAATTTAAGTAAAAATTTTAAAGGAGAAAAGGCAGCGGTTAAGGATATATCATTAAAGGTAAATAGAAATTCAATTTATGGATTACTTGGGCCTAATGGAGCAGGGAAATCAACAATATTAAAGATGATTACAGGAATGCTTAAGCCAAGTAGTGGTGAAATTCTTTTTAATGGCCACAAATGGAATAGAAAGGATTTAGCAAGTATAGGTTCTTTAATTGAAGAAGCACCCTTATATGAAAATTTAACGGCAGAAGAAAATCTTAAAGTAAGAACTACTATATTAAATTTACCAGATTCAAGAATTAAGGAAGTATTAAAAATAGTAGAACTTGAGAATACAGGAAAGAAAAGAGCAGGCCAGTTTTCAATGGGAATGAAGCAGCGGCTTGGAATAGCAATTGCACTTTTAAATAATCCAGAACTTTTAATATTAGATGAACCAACTAATGGGTTAGATCCATTTGGAATACAGGAGCTTAGAGAACTTATAAAATCATTCCCTGAGAAGGGAATTACAGTGATTTTATCAAGTCACATGTTAAGTGAAGTAAACCAGATTGCTGACCATATTGGCATTATATCAGCTGGTGTTTTAGGTTATGAAGGAGAACTTAAAAATGAAGAAAATCTAGAAAAATTATTTATGGATATTGCAAGTAAGTATAGGAGGGAAATGTAGTCTATGTTTAAGTATATTATTTCTGAAAATATGAAAATTAAAAGGACTTTTGCAAAAAGACTTATGTTTATAGCACCATTTATGATTATTGTTTTTTCAACATTAATGGCGGGACCATATTTTCAAATTGATATTTATAACTGGTGGTATACAATAATATTTCCGGGAGTACTGGCTGTTGAATGTTTATTATTATTGAATATTGATGAAAAGAATAAAAATAAAGGGGTTTTATCACTTAATGTGAACTTAAAAAAAGTTTGGGTATCTAAAGTGGTAGTTGCAATAAAAAATATTACTATTTCCTGCTTCTTGATTTTTGTAGCAGCGCAGACGATTATTTATGTAAGTCCATTTGAAAGTATAAGTAATATTAATTTTATAAATGGATTTTTAGCATTTATAGTAATGATTCTTACAAGTATATGGCTTATTCCAGTATACTTTTATATAGGAAAAAAGATAGGATTATTTCCATCTGTTATTATAAGTATGTGCGCAGGAATATTTTCTATTATAACAGCAGTTGAAAGCTGGTGGTGGGTAAATCCACTTTCATATACAGCAAGACTTATGTGTCCTATACTTAAGATTTTACCTAATGGTCTCATGGCAGTTAAGGACAGTCAGACATTTAAACCAGAACTTCTTGAAATATCACAAATTCCATTTGCTATTGTTGTATCAATTATACTTTTTGCAGTATTTACTTACATGACAGCAAAATGGTATGAGAAACAGGAGGCAAGATAATAAATGCAGGTATTAAGATTAATAAAAGCTGATTTTATGAAATTAAAGCATACACCATTTTATTGGATCCATATTTTTGTGCCAATAAGTGTTGTTACTGCTTTTTTACTATATTACTCATATTCAAAAATAAATTCAATATCAAAATTAAATGGATTTTTTGAAGCAATATCAATTGCATTTCCTCTTATTATAGGAGTAATATGTGCCTTAGTAATGGAACAGGAGAAAAAAGCAGGAAAATTTAAAGAAATGATATCTACTGAAAATAGTAGGGGGATATGTCTTTTTAGTAAGCTTATGGTAATGATAATATGCGGTGCAATATCCCTTATAATTACAGTAAGTGGATTTTATGTAGGATTCCAATATTTTTTAAAACAAAATATGTTTTCAATAAATCTCTATATAAATATAGCAGTAGTTGTATTTATAGCGCAGATATCTTTATATCTATTTCATGTATTTCTAAGCATAAGATTTGGAAGTGGAGTATCAATTGGAATGGGTATATTTGAAAGTATGATTTCAGGGTTATTCATAACAGGTCTTGGTGATGGTATATGGAGATATGTTCCGTGTAGTTTTGCTGTAAGATTTAGTGATGGATTTTTTGTAAAAGAAGCTGGAACAGCAGATGTATTTAATACTTTAGCAGGTACTGGATATTGGATTAAACAGTGCGCTGCAGGATTTATTAATTGTATTATAATTACATTTGTAGGGGGTATTGCATTAAAGATGTGGTTTGATTATTTTGAATTTAGTAATTGTGAATAGTATTATAATCAGATCTAATTAAGAAAGGATGAAATTATGGCTGATATTTTAGCAATAGATGATGAAATTGGAATATTAAATATTATAAAAAGTGCTTTGGAGAAAGCAGGTCATAATGTTAAGATGGTAGATAATCCGACAATAATATTAGATAATGAATATCTAAAGTATGATTTGATATTATTAGATGTAATGATGCCGGAAATAGATGGTTTTTCATTGTGCAGAAGAATAAGAAATTTAGTGGATTGTCCCATAATATTCTTGACGGCCAAAAATATGGAAGAAGATGTTGTTACAGGATTAAGTGTTGGTGGAGATGATTATATATCAAAACCTTTCAGTATAAAGGAATTGAGAGCAAGGGTTGATGCTCATTTAAGAAGAGAGCATAGAGAAAAACAAAATGCATTTTCTATTTCAGGTATAAAATTCAGCTTGTATTCTAAACAAATAAGCTTTAATGAAAGCATAATTCCATTTACTAAAAGTGAATATACAATATGTGAATATCTTGCTTTGAATCATGGACAGGTATTTTCTAAAGAAAAAATATATGAAAATGTATTTGGATTTGATGGGGAAAGTGATATTTTAGCTATAGTAGAACATATCAAAAATATACGAAATAAATTTAAGAAGATTGGAATAAACCCAATTGAGACAGTATGGGGGATCGGATACAAGTGGAAAGAATAGTAAAAGAAAAGAGTATATCAAAAGTTTTTGCGAAATATATTATCTGCTTTTGTATAACAAATATATTATTCATTGCAATTACAATTTTTTTATATGGCTTGGCATTTAATGCACATATAATGTATCCAGCTAATTATTTTGAGCAGAAGATTGAGAGTAATAGAGATAAAATTTCAAAGGAAGAATCAATAGATGAATTGATACCAGATAGATGTTTTTATTCGTTATATGATTTTAATGGAAATGTATTAAGTGGAAATATGACAAATGAAAAAGCAAAAGATGTATGGCAAGTGGTAGAAAATAATAAAATAAATGTTGGAAATTATTATTATAAGGTAATACCAAGAAAAGAAGATATATGCATTGTGGCATATGAGATAAAACCTTCTTTTGTGAATCCAATCTTAAATAAATATATACCAGATCCAGAAATGTTTATTTACATAGTAGTATTGATTATATTTGTTGTAGAAATTTTAATCTTTGCAAATATGTTTAAGAAAAGAATTAAAAAAGAAATGAAGTTTCTTTTGGAAACTACAAAAAAAATACAAATGGAGAATTTAGATTTTGAGGTAACCTATTCTAGAATAGCGGAGATAAATGATATTATTAAGTCATTAGATATTATGAAAAGTGAACTGAAAAATTCCCTTAATGATAAATGGGAAATGGAAAGAATTCAGAAAGAACAGACTGCGGCTATGGCACATGATATTAAAACTCCATTAACAATAATAAAAGGAAATGCAGAGCTGATAGATGAAGGAAAGTTATCGGATGAGGAATATAAGTTTACTCAAAATATTTTAACAGAAGTTGAAAATATGGAAGGGTATATAAAAACCTTAATTGAAATAATGACGTGTGATAAAGAAATGAAATTAAAAAAGAAAACAATAAATTTTGATAAGTTTATATGTGAAGTAATAAATCAAGCAGAATCAATGTGTGTAAATAAAAAAATAAGCTTTGAAACAAGGAGAGGTCATATACCAGAAGTAATAGAAGCAGATAAATATGCATTAAAAAGAGCAATAGGTAATGTTATTTCAAATGCAGTAGAATATACTCCTATAGATGGAAAAATAATATTTTCAGTATGTGAAGATTCTGAAAAAATAGTTATTACAATTGAAAATTCAGGTAGGGAATTTACTAAGGAAGAATTAACATCAGCATCACAAAAATTTTATAGAGGAGATAAAAGCAGAAATTCTAAAAGTCATTATGGTATGGGATTATACATCTCAAGAAAAATGATTGAAAAGCATGGTGGAGTTATGGTCTTAGAAAATTCAGATATACTGGGAGGTGCAAAAATTACATATTATCTTCATAAAAGATAATATTAAGACATAAAAGCAGCTTGATATTTCATTAATTTAATAAATAATATTAAGTATGCATTAAATTAATGAAATAGTTTCAAGATTATTACTTATTTAAATAACCATATGAGCATGAACATATTTAAAGTTAAAATAGAATATGAAATACAAGCTGCAAATCTTGAATTATTTGTTAAAATCAATAAAGCTATCAAAATTATAAACAGTATATACCAATACTTGTTTTTCTTTAACTGTTTTTCTTTTAATCTTTTCTGTTGCGCTTTAACTGTTTTTATAAAAGATATATCAATCCAATTATATATAAGATAATATACAGCAGTAGCTACTATACATAAAAAGCTTTTTATAACAATATCATTAAATTCAGCAGCTAATCCTACAATAATATATATACCCACAACAAATAATATATATTTTATATACTCTATAGTCTGTAGTAAGAAATTAATTATATCATCATTATTATTTTTTTTCCTCATAAAACTTATCCTTAAAATATTAAATTTATTTAGTGTCTTATATTATAGTCTACCACATAATTAGGAGTAGGAAAATAATAAAGACATGCCTCGATGATCCTATAATAGAATATTGTATTGTTACAAGTATTAAATAACGGATTACTAGTACAGATGATGATTAATCAAAAGAGTTGACTCTATTTACAAGTAAACTGGAATTTTATTGAAATTTATTACTTTACAAAATAGTAGATGTAGCGTAAAATATAATAAACATATGTTCGCATTGGGATGAGTTTAATTGTATAAAGCAGGGGGAGAGGATAAATATGAAAACAATAGAAAGAACAGATGAATTGCAATTAATAAATGCTGTAGAACAATATTTAAAATTAACATGCTATGAGTCATACATAGGAAATGATTTAGAAACAGTATTTAAACATGCCAGAAAAAATGGAGATTACAGATTTAAGATGTTAAATATAATAGAAAAGTTTATATTAGAATAGATAAATAGTGTAGAAAGTTTGTCTGAAATAGATAAAACATATAATGATCTGATTTCTAATGGGGCAGTATCAGTATTTGAACCAATTACAGAACCATGGGGACAGCGAACATGTTATATTGCTGATCCAGAAGGAAAATTAACTGAAGTTATATAATTTGTTAAATATTAATTTTAAAGTGAAGACTGTGATGTAATAAAATCATGGTCTTTTTGAATTACTATTTTATGGAGTAAAAATGAATTGATAGAATATATTAAGGAGAGTTAAATTAAAGTATTGACTATTACGTAACGTGATAGACTATTATAAAACATGTGAGGTGAGCAGAATGAAATTAAGCATAAGTGAAACAGCAAAACTTAGTGGTGTAAGTGTGCGCACACTACATTATTATGATGAGATAGGACTTTTAAAGCCAAGAGAAATAAGTGAATCCGGATATCGTTACTATGATAAAGAATCTCTTGAAATACTTCAGCAGATTTTGTTCTACAAGGAGCTGGAGTTTTCACTTAAGGATATTTCAAATTTTATAAGACAGCCTCATTATGATAAATTTGTAATCTTAAAAAAGCAAAAAGAACTTTTGATTTTAAAAGAAAAGCGTCTTAGAAAGATTATAGAGCTTATAGATAATAGTTTAAAAGGAGAAGACAACATGAGTTTTAAAGAATTTAATGTAGACGAAATTGAAAAAGTGAAGAAGAAATATGCAGAGGAAGCCCAAAAGCTGTATGGAAATACAAAAGAATATGAGCAGAGTAAAAAGAAAGAAAAATCTTATAGTGATGAAGATAAGGAAAAAATCAATATTGAATATACCGTTATTATGAAAGAGTTTTATAATAACATAAATTTAAATCCAGAAGAGGATAAAGTTCAGAAGCTTGTAGCCAAGTGGCAGAATCATATTACAAAATATTATTATAAATGCACAAAAGAAATACTTAAGGGACTTGGACAGATGTATGTAAGTGATAAAAGATTTAAAGAAAATATAGATAAGAACGGTGAAGGAACAGCAGAATTTATGGCTAAAGCCATTGAAATTTATTGCAGAAAATAAGTTTATAAACATGAAATTTAAGGGAAATATTTAAGATACAGCACGCTGGAAGTAAGAATATATGGTTTAGTTTAAAAATTAATACTCAATGTCTGATGTGTATATTATCAGATATTGAGTATTTTAATAATAGCTACTATGAAATTTAAGATATCTTTAAATATAAAAGCTCAATGCCAGATAATTAATAGGCATTGAGCTTTTTTGTTATCATAAATTTTGATTATGTGTGGATTTATAAGAATCAGGGAACATTGGTGGAGTAAGTTTAAACTTAAAAGTGTCTCTATCGATTAATCCAACAATGCTCTTACTAGTGTATAATTCAAATAAAAATTCTGCCATTTCTCTGCTTGTATGGTAAGTACCAAAACTTTCATCATAATCATAATTTGAAATATTATTTGCTACATTTCCAAAGTTTGTTTTAGTTGCAGCAGGTGCAAGCACTTTTGCTTGAAGTTTTGCATTACTTATTATAAGTTCATGTGCTAATCCTTCAGTAAATGCACTTACAAAAAATTTACTTGCACAATATGTGACTGCATTTGGTACAAGTGTATATCCTCCGGCAGAAGAAATATTTATAAGAGTTGTACCTTCAACATCTTTATAATCATGAACAAATAATGAGGATAAAATAGTAACAGCTTTAACATTAAGATCAAGCATTGTTTCAATTTTATTTAAATTTTGAGTCACTACATTATCATAATTACCAAATCCAGCATTATTAATTAATGTTTCAATATTATAATCTTTCAAACTGTTATAAAGTTCATAGACATTTTTTACAACTGATAAATCAGTATTTTTAATTACAATGTCCAAGGAAGGATTCTCCTTCAAAATTTCAGTCTTTAATTCTATTAAATTGTTTTTTGTACGAGCTACGATTATTAAATTTTTCCCTTTAGATGCAAAAAGTTTTGCACTCTCATATCCAATTCCTGAGCTTGCCCCTGTAATAAGTGTATATTTATTTTTTTCTTTCATAATAATACCTCCTAAAATATGCTATACTTGGATTATATTATCTAGAGTCAACTAGAGGTCAAGCATATTTGGAGGAATTTTATTATATGGATTATTCAATTGGAGAATTTTCTAAAATTACAGAAATAAGTATATATACATTACGCTATTATGAGAGTGAGCATTTAATAACACCAGATAGAAAAAGTAATGGAAGACGTGTATACAAAGAGAAAGATATAATATGGATACAATTTATAAAAAGATTGAAAGATACCGGAATGCCTATTAAAGAAATAAAGAAGTACGCTGAATTACGCTCAGATGGGGAGTCTACCATGACAGAAAGAATGGTTATGCTTACACAGCATAAGAATAAGCTTGAAGAAGAAATAGAGACACTTAATGAACATTTGGAAAAATTAAATGAGAAGATTACATATTATGAGGGAGAAATTAAAAATAAAGTGTAATTTAGTGATAATGGTTAGGATAATTTAAAAGGAGAAGAAAAATGTTTAAATTAGCAGTGAATAAATTAAAAAAATACCTGGATTCGACTCAGGTTTTTGAAGATGTAAGTTTTAAAATATACTCAGGAGAAAAAGTTGGGATAGTAGGAGATAATGGTACAGGAAAAAGCACGTTATTAAAGTTGATTGCAGGAATTATACAATTGACAAGAGATGATAAGGGGGACATCTTTATTCCAAGGGATGCAAAAATAAGTTATCTTGAACAGATTCCTGATTATCCTGGCGCCTTAAAGGCAGCAGATATATTAAATATGGCATTTGATGAAGTAAAGAAAATTGAGAGTGAGATAAAAGAATTAGAAGAAAAGATGAGCTCACTAGATGGAATGGAGTTAGAAAGAGCATTAAAAAAATACAGCAGCCTTCAGGAAAGCTATGATTCAAAGGGCGGATATGAGCAGAAGGAAAAACTAAGTAGGATATGCACTGGTCTGAAGATAACTGAGGCATTCTTAGAAAGCAGCTTCAGAAAATTAAGTGGTGGAGAAAAGACTACTTTAATGCTTGGAAAAATACTGCTGGAAAATCCAGATATATTGCTTCTTGATGAACCGACTAACCATCTTGATATGGAATCATGTGAATGGCTTGAAGGATTTCTAAGAGCTTATAAAGGCATGATTATTATTGTATCTCATGACAGATATTTCTTAGATAATGTGGTTACAAGAATTATAGAAATTGAAGATATGATGTGTGAAAGCTATAATGGGAATTATTCTTCATTCACTAAACAGAAAGAAGAAAATATGATGATTCAATTCAATCAATATAAAGAACAGCAGAAAAAAATTGAAGCTATGGAGAAAGCAATAAAAAAATTAAGGGACTGGGCTTCCAGAGGAGATAATGAAAAATTCTTTAAAAGAGCTGCAAGCATGCAGAAAGCACTAGATAAAGTCCAAAGGTTGGAAAAGCCGAAATTTGATAAAACGACCGTAAGACTAGATTTCAATGAAACTGAAAGATCTGGAAATGAAGTTATTAAGGTAAAAGGGTTAAGCAAAAAATACAATAATAAAGTTTTGTTTGATAATGCAGACTTGATGGTACGTTATAAGGACAGGGTGGGTATTATTGGATCAAATGGATGTGGAAAAACTACTTTTTTAAGGATTCTTCTTGGTGAAGAAGTACAAGACAGCGGAACTCTTATCATTGGGGATAGTGTAAAATATGCATACCTGCCTCAAAATATCGTATTTGATAATGAAGAAATGACAATCTTAGATGAGTTTAGGAATAATGTATCAATGCTTGAAGGTAAGGCAAGAGAATATTTAGCGAAATTTATGTTCTTTGGAAGTGATGTATTCAAGAAGATTAAGAATCTGTCTGGAGGAGAACGAATAAGAGTGAAATTAAGTGAACTGCTTTACTATGATATAAATTTATTAATTCTTGATGAGCCTACAAATCACCTTGACATAAATTCAATAGATACTCTGGAAGAAGCTTTAGGAGATTTTAAGGGAACAATCTTATTTATTTCCCATGATAGATATTTTCTTAATAAAATGAGCAACAGAATAATAGAAGTTAAAGACAAGAAATTTAAGAACTATGAAGGAAACTATGATTATTACAAAAATGAAAAAGTTAAATTAGAATCTGTTAAAGAAAAAATTCAAGTAGTTCCTGAAAAAGAAGTTTCAAATGAATGGATAGAGAAAAAAGAAGAACAGAAGAAGAAACGCTTGAGTGAAAGCAGAGTAAAGAAACTAGAGGAAAAAATATTCAGCTTAGAGGAAAAGCTTCAAGAAATTGAAAGGAAAATGATTGAGGCAGGAGCGGATTATGAAAAAGCTGGTAAGCTTTGTATTCATAAGGAAGAGATAGAAAGAGAATTAGAACAGATTATGAAAGAATGGGAAGGCATTTGTTAATGTGAAAGTGCATCGTATGAAGGAACTTTAAGGGATTTCTTTTATGTAGAAAGTGAAAATAAATATATTGATAGATTATATTATTCTATTTTAAGAGAAGAGTATGATTTAATGTAACGGGAATCAAAGTTAATAAACATATTGTACAAATTTAATATATCTTTAAAAATGTTGTTAATGAGCCAATTGTTATTGATAAGAATGTAATTACATCTTATTGTCTATCTACTGCCTCTGGAGTTGCATTTGCATTATTAGAAAAATTAACTTCTAAAAAAGAAATGGAAGTTGTAAAGGAAGCAATGGGTTTTTAATAATAAGATATATTGAATATTTTAATAATAGGTATTATGAAGTGTAAGTATCACTAATGAAAATATAATAGGAGACTAAGTATATCAGATTATTTGAATGGATATGTTGTAAAAATAATAACTGGAGGTAAGAAAATGTTTGAATCTAGATGCGGTGTATGTTGTAATAGTTGCGAAAGAAGAGAAAAGGTAAATTGTAATGGTTGTGTTAATATGGAAAAACCATTCTGGGGCGGAGAATGTGGTGTGAAAAAATGCTGTGAAGAAAGAGAATTAAATCATTGTGGCAAGTGTTCACAATTTCCTTGCAATATGCTCTCTTCCATGGGTGTTGAAGAAGGCTTTGATCCAAAACCTAAGATAAATCAATGCAGAAAATGGGCAGAAGAAAATTAAATGAAGTAGTTATTAAATATTGAGGTTGATTAAGTAAATTATGATAAAGACATTGATATTAGCACTAATATACAATATTAATATTATGTATTAACAGGTAGTCTAATTTTAAGTTAAAACTGGACTACCTATTTTAGAGTATATATATCAACAATTTAGACCAACAGAATCTTATTTTTAAAATTATCTTGACTATTTTCTAAGAACGGAATAATATAGTTTTATAATTTGATAGTTATAGAAGTATAATAAAATGATTATGTGATAAGAATTTAAAGTATGATATAATGTAACCAATAATTTATGAAAAAATGATATATCAATACAGGAAGGAGCTGAAAATTATAAATATTTATTTAAATACTGATAAGTCATATATAAACTTTAATAAGCTTGTAAATACACCATATTTTGTAGATAAAAGCTTAATTATAAATAAATTAAATCAAATAATAGACACAACAAATTGTTATGTCTGCATAACAAGACCAAGAAGATTTGGAAAATCAAGTGTAGCGGATATGCTTGGAGCCTATTATTCAAAGGAAGTTCATTCAAAAGAATTATTTGATAAATTAAATATAGGCAGATGTGATGGATATGAAGAAAACTTAAATAAATACAATGTTATAAATATTTCATTTAATGAAATTCCTGATCATATGAATACATATGAAGATTATATTGGTATGGTGAAGAATTCAATAAAAAAGGATATTTCAGATAATTACCCAGAGATAGATATAGGTGATTTCTATAATATTAGTACTGTTCTTAGAGCAACTAATGAAAGATTTATATTTATATTTGATGAATGGGATTATATTTTTAACAATAATCTGTTTGAAGAACATCAAAATGATTTTCTAGAATTTTTGAGAAACTTACTAAAAGATCAGCCTTATGTAGCATTAGCATATATGACAGGAGTTCTTCCAATAAAAAAATATTCAAGTGGATCAGCTCTTAATATGTTTGATGAGTTTACAATGCTTGATGATTTGCAGTATGGAGATTATTTTGGATTTTTAGAAAAAGAGGTTTTTGAACTTTGTAGTAAACAAGATAAACCATACTTTAATGAAATTAGTGAATGGTATAATGGATATATGAATGAAGATGGAGAAAGAGTATATAATCCTAGATCTGTTGTAAAATCTCTTGTAAATAGAAAATGCAGAAGTTACTGGACAAATACAGGAGCAATGGATGAAGTTGCAGAATATCTAAAGTACAACATTCATGACATTAGAGAAGATGTTATAGAAATGGTTGCTGGAAATGAAATTGATATTATAATTGATGAAGAATTCAGAGCGGGGCAAAGAGCACCACGAACTAAGGAAGAAATATATTCGGCAATGATAGTTCTTGGATTTTTATCATATTATGATGGATACTTAAGAATACCTAATAAAGAACTTATGAAAGAGTTTGAAAAGGCTTTAAAGGATGAGTCCTTTGGATATGTTTCAGAGATAGTTGAAAATTCAAAGAAGATGCTTAAAGCTACAGTTAATGGAGATATTGAAATAATGGCAGAAATACTTCATGATGTTCATAATTCAGAAATTCCTATATTGCAGTATAATGACGAGAATAGTCTGGCATGTGTTGTAACACTGGCATATCTTTCAGCAAGGGACACTTATAGAATAGAACGTGAAGAAAAGAGCGGAAAAGGTTTTGTAGACTTCGCATTTCATCCAAGAAGAAAAAATGATACAGCATTTATTTTAGAATTAAAAAAAGATGATACTCCAGAAAATGCAATAAAGCAGATAAAAAATAAAGAATATGCACAGAAGTTTATAAAAGAAAATGAAGATAGAAAGATGGTTATAGCAGCAATATGCTATGATTCTAAAGAAAAAGAACATCATTGTTTGGTGGAGGAAATATGAATTCAAAAGAACTAGCGAAAATATTTAAAGCACTATCTAATGAAAATAGATTAGAGATATATATGGAGATATTAAGATGTACAGAAAAATCATATGAAGATGATAATTGTTGTGAGTGTTTTCTTACAGATATAATAAGCAAGTTTAATATAGGAGCACCGACTATATCTCATCATTTAAAAGAACTTACAAATGCCGGGTTGATTTTTACTGAGAAAAAGGGCAAGTTTGTAATTGCAAAAATTAATAAAGATTTAGTAGATGAAGCATGTGACATGCTTAAATTAGATAGCAATAAATAAATGACTTATTATAGTCATTTATGGCTGTATAATTCGATAGTTGTCAAAATATAGAATGGATATATTTGTGAAGAGAATATAAAAATAAAATTCATAATCAAAATTATAATTTTGGTTACAAGAAAGGTGAAAGATATGAAGATTTTTTATTTTACAGCAACAGGCAACAGTTTATATGTAGCAAAAAGAATAAAGGAGAAAATTAATGATTGTGAACTTGTTTGTATACCTAAAATAAGTGAACAAGGGGAAATGGTATTAGATGATGATGTTATAGGTTTTGTTTATCCAATACATTACGCAGGAGTTCCAATAACAATGTATGATTTTTTATCTAAATTAAAAATAAAGAGTGAGTCATATGTTTTTGCAGTAGGTGTTTCAGGAGGAGGATCTTCTAATACAAGTTTTTATCAGATTAATAAACTTATTGGAAGAAATATTGATAACTGTCTTTCGATTAAATATACTTCTAATTATTTGAAATTAGGGACAAACCCGTCAGAGAAAAATTTAAAAGATGCAATAGCAAAATATGATGATAAAATAGAAGAATTTATAGAGGTTATAGGAAAAAGACAGAAGAAATCCTGCAAATTTGTAAGTATTCTAGGAAAATATGAGTATAGATTTTTTAAGGATACTCTAAAAAATAAAGATAAAAAATTTAATTCGAATGATAACTGTAATGGATGTGGAATATGCACAAAGATATGTCCAGCAGAAAACATTTCAATTATAGATAATAAACCAAAATGGAATGGGAAATGTATAGATTGTATGGCATGTATCAACATATGTCCTAAGAAAGCAATAAATATAGGAAATTCAACAGTAAACAAAAACAGATATAGAAATCCATATATAAGCTTATCTGAATTAATAAGAGGTGAGTAGCAGAAATTTTTTAAAATAAAGACTCTAAGAATATGTTATACTTGGATTATACCATATGGATTTAACTATAGGAGATGAAAACTAAATGAAATTTAGATTAGAAAATGAAAAAGATTTTTTTGAAGTTGAGAATTTAACAAGAGAAGCATTCTGGGATGTTTATAGACCCGGCTGTAATGAACATCTTGTTTTGCATAAATTAAGAAATGCAGAATCTTTTATAAAAGAATTGGACTATGTCGCATTAAAAGATGACAAGATTATAGGAAGTATAGTATACAGTAGAATGTTTTTTGGAACTGATAAAAAGATGTGTGAAGATATTATTTGTTTTGGTCCAATTAGTATACATCCAGAATATCAGAAAAGTGGTATTGGAAAGAAGCTTATTAATTATACTATGGCTAAAGCAAAAGAACTGGGATTTAAAGCAGTTTTAATAACAGGAGATTCAAATTATTATAATAAATTTGGATTTGAATGTGCAAGTAAATACAAAATACTGCTTCCAGGAATGTCAGAAGAGGATGAAGCTGAATTTTTTATGGTAAGAGAACTTGAAGATGGATATTTGAAAAATATGTGTGGTATTTATGATTTTGATTCATGCTTTTACATAGGAAATGATGAACTTGAAAGCTTTGAAAAGAATTTTCCTAGCAAGATTAAGAGAGAACCACGTAGTACAGATTTAATGTAATTATGTAGGGAGCTTTTTAGTAAACAACAAATTTTGTATGGAAGAAGGAATACAAGTTGATTTCTTTTCCATAAATGTGATATATTGAATTAAAGATTACCACCGGGTAAGAATGTAGCGAGCATTCATTTGTACATCATTAGGTCTTAGAAGATGTGCAAATGGATGCTTTTTTGCAAATAATAAATTTACGATTTAAGAAATTGGAGGGAATTAAATGGAACTAAAAATAATAAATCAAGATTTTTCAGTATGTAAAGTCAAGGATTTATCACAGATTGATTATTCTGATAAATTTTGCTTTATAGGAAAGACAGATGAGGAATTTTCATTAGTATGTAGTACTGATTTAGTACCAGAAAATATAATTGAATGTGACAATGGATGGAAAGCATTCAGAATAGAGGGAGTATTGGACTTTTCCCTTATAGGAATATTATCAAAAATATCTAGTTTACTTGCAGAAAATAAAATTGGAATATTTGCAATATCTACATATAATACTGACTATATTCTTACTAAAAAAGAGAACTTTGATAGGGCAATTAATGTTCTTAAAGACAATGGATATGAAATAAAATCCGGTAGCTAAGATATACTTACAAAATATGCTATAATTGGTTATGAACAAATTTGAATTTGTAGGGGTGTAAATAGATGATTGGGGTATATTTAAGTGGTACAGGCAATACAAAACACTGTATAGAAAAATTAGCGTATTTAATGGATTCTAAATCAAAGACTATTCCATTAGAGGATGATAATGTTATTGAAGAAATTAAAAAAAATGATACAGTCATACTGGGATATCCAGTTCAGTATTCTAATTCACCATTTATGGTTAGGGATTTTATAAGAAGAAATTCTATGATTTGGAAAGATAAAAAGGTTATTTGTGTTGCAACAATGGGGGCTTTTAGTGGTGATGGGGCTGGATGTAGCGTAAGATTGCTAAAAAAGTATGGAGCTATAATACTTGGTGGTTTACATATTCATATGCCAGATTCAGTGTGTGATGTTAAACTGTTAAAAAAGACTGTTGAAAAAAATAAGAAGATTGTAATAAAAGCAGATAAAAAGATAGGAAAGACTGCTGAAGCAATTAAAAGAGGAATATATCCACAAGAAGGAATAAATATTTTATATCATATAGCTGGTCTTTTGGCACAAAGACTTTGGTTTTATGGTAAAACAAAAGGATATTCAGATAAGATAAAGATTAGTAATGATTGTGTTGGCTGTGGTGTTTGTTCAATGAGTTGTCCAATGAAAAATATAACAATAAAGAATAAAAAGGCAGTTGCAGAAGATAGATGTACAATGTGTTATAGATGCATAAGCCTCTGTCCTCAAAAAGCAATTACTCTTTTGGGAAAAGAGATTCATGAACAATGCAGGTTTGAAAAGTATATTTAGTTTTTACAGGAGGAAAAGTACATTGATTGTTCTTTTTATAATTTTTGTTGTTTTTTATGCTATATTTGATTTGATAATTAGAAAAACAGATGTTCATAATAAGTTATTCAATAAATCCATAGTAAAAAAACATAAGTATGTTAAATTCATTTTCATTTTATTATTCATATCATTTGTATTTTCAATTGAATATGGAAAACAATTATTGAAGTGTATTTATGATGAGCTCAATTACTTAAGTATTATAGTAAGTGCACTTTTGAGTAGTATTTATGTGAATTTTATACCTATAATCTTTAGAAGAAATAAGTAATGGAGATATTATTATAGTAATTATATTGACTATAGCATTGAAATAGTATAATTTACAGGAGGATTAAATGGCAATATCGAATGTAAAAGCGACTTTACAAGTGGATATAGAAAGAGTGTGGGAAATAGTCACCTCTCTTTATTATTATTCATGGAGAAGTGACTTAAGTAAAATAGAAATTTTAGAAGATGGAAAAAAATTCATAGAGTATACAAGAAGCGGGTATGCTACAACTTTTACAATCACTGCAATTGAGCCTATGAAACGATATGAATTTGATATGGAGAACGATAATATGTCTGGACATTGGATAGGACTATTCTCAAAGATAGATGGTAAGACGGAGATAAGTTTTACGGAAAATATAATTCCAAAGAAATGGATAATGAAACCTTTTGTAGGTATGTATTTAAAGAAACAGCAGGATACTTATATTTCAGATTTAAGAAAAGCAGTTTCAGGGAATTTAGAGAGATATTAAAATTTATAATTAGTAGAGGTGTAGCAATTATGAAATACGATTGTGGTTTTACAAAAGAAAATAATTGGTTTAGATATAGGGCAGCTGCAATAATTATTGAAAACGACAGTATCCTTTTTGTAAGAAACACAAGAGATAAGTATTTTTACTCTGTAGGTGGTGGAGTTCACATGGGTGAAACAGCTGAAGATGCAGTTAAACGTGAGGTTTTTGAGGAAACAGGTGTTGCATATGAAGTAGATAGACTTGCATTTATACATGAAAATTTTTTTGATGGGGATGGATCTCTTGATGGAATGAAATGTCATGAAATTGCATTGTATTATATAATGAAGCCAAGAGGGTCACAAGAATTAAATAGCAATAGCTATACTCAAGGTGTTAGGGAAGAAATGCACTGGATTCCTATTAAGGATATTGATAAATACACAGCTTATCCATCTTTTCTTAAAAAAGAAATAGGAAATTTACAGCCTGGAATCAAACATGTAATAACTTATGAATAATTTTTATTTCTTATGAGCTAATTACTTATTAGAACAAGACATAAATGAGGTGGCAAATTAATGTTGTATGATAATTTGTATATAAAAGAAATTGGACTCAAAAAAGAAATTTATAAAGAAGAAAGCTATATTAAGAATTTACATGTAGTAAAAAATTTAAATAGATTGTGTTTATCAAGTAATGTTACATTCTTCGTTGGTGAAAATGGTAGTGGGAAATCAACCTTGCTAGAGGCTATTGCTGTTAACATGGGATTTAATGCAGAAGGTGGAACGAGAAACTTCTGTTTTTCATCAATGGAAACTCATTCAGATTTATATAAATATATTAACGTAGTAAAAAGTATAAATAGACCTAAGGATGGATTCTTCTTAAGAGCAGAAAGTTTTTATAATGTTGCTTCAGAAATAGAAAATCTTGATTCACAAGGTTCTATGGGGAGGCCAATTATAGATAGTTATGGTGGTACATCTCTACATAATATGTCACATGGAGAAAGTTTTATAACGCTTATGACTAACAGGTTCGGCGGAAATGGAATATACATATTGGATGAACCGGAAGCAGCACTATCTCCAATAAAGCAAATGGCTATGCTTACTATTATTAATGAATTGGTAAAGAAAAAATCACAGTTTATTATTGCAACTCATTCTCCTATATTAATGGCGTATCCAGATGCGGATATATTTGTTATTGATAATGATGAAATTGTGAAAACTCCGTACAAGAAGACTGATAATTACATGATAACAAGAAAGTTTTTAGAAAATCCTGAAAAGATGATAGAGTATTTGTTCTAAGTTGCACAATTTCTTACTGTAAAAACTATGCATATTGAGAGGGCTGACCTACGGACAGTTAATAGCTATATAATTGGAAATTCATATTTTAAGAAGAAATTTAATTTGAAAAGATAAAAAAACCACCTATTTTAGTGTAAAATTGATTTGCAACAACACAATCTTAACTAAAGGTGTTTTTTTTTATGATCAATGATCAAGAATATATTACTACAGAATTAAAACAAGTGCTAGAAAAAATGCTGATTTTAAAATCAACTCGCTTAAATAATTTAGTTGCTGTAATAATAGGAATTATAGTTTCACGTTCGGTAATTTTATCTAATATATCTCAAGAACTAAAAGATTGCTATTCTAGGGGAAATGAGGAAAGTAAAATAAAAATGATGTATCTATGTATTTCAATAGCTTATTGCTGGATAATAACTTTAGGTACTTCATGTACTAAAGATAAGAAGAATAAATTAATAGGTGCAGTTAAATTTTTAAAAGGCAAAAAAGTTGTAATATATAGTCTTTTTAGAGCCAGATATAAATAGTTTAAAAGATGTTACTATTCTAATCTCAGTGAATACTATCTGAAAGCTAATGGATAATTATTACGTTGACAACATACACTTGTAACGTCCACAACCCCAACGCTTACATATTTTTTATATTTTACATAAAATGCAATTTAAACTCTGTATTTAATCATATAAAATTACAGGGAGTATAATTTTATGTAATTATTAAAATATATTGAAAATAACTGTCCGTAGGTCAGAATAGAGCACATTGTTTACAAACTACCAATTGCTATTATTACTCAGATTGCATATAATTATAGATAAAAAGAGCAAATGGACGATTGTCGCATATATGATATTCAAAGATACAGAAAGACCTGTTGATAAAAGATTCGTCAGACTTAGAGAATTGAAGAAATGATAATGTTGAATGAATGTAGTGAAGTTTTACTTGAAAAACAAGGGAGGAAATAAATTGATAATTAAGAATGACAAACAATTTAATATGTTTCCCTCCCATGTAGGGCTTAGGAAATATATTCAATATTACAACATCGTATTTCCGTCGAATGATATGTTTGTAGCACATTATACGCTTATGCCTAACGCATGCGGAACGCTGTCACTTGCATTTGATGGAAATACAGTCATTGCTGAACTGTGGGGAGCATCTTTAACCCCTGTTTTGTTAGGTGTAGAGCCAAATGGGTATCGTGTACTTTTGCTTATCCAACTTTCCCCCATCGGGCTGTATCAAATCACACGTCAGAGTCAAGCGGAGTTTGCAGGCAAACGTCTTTCTCTTGCGGATATTGACAGCGAACTTTTTCAGTCATTATTTGAGGCGTTCGTAATGTCTAAAACAGCAACTGATTTAGCAAATGCTTGTGAAAAAGTTTTGTACAGACGCATGGAAAGGCATGTTGTTTCAGACTCTTTACTGTTGGCAACCAAAGTGATTTCTGATAATTGTGGACAAATACAAGTGA
Organism: Clostridium butyricum; assembly: GCF_006742065.1. Lineage (NCBI taxonomy): Bacteria > Bacillati > Bacillota > Clostridia > Eubacteriales > Clostridiaceae > Clostridium > Clostridium butyricum. Next base: position 1,787,991 of record NZ_AP019716.1, read on the forward strand.
AAGAAGTTGCAAGACAATCCCATTATAGCGAACGACAGCTAAACCGATTATTTCTTACACAAATTGGAATGAATATTAAAAGCTATGCACGCTTAACTCGCTTTAATTATGTATTAAAGCACATTCAAACATCGCCTTGCCTTTTTGCGACATTATCGCAACAAGCCGGATATTTTGACCAAGCCCATTTTTATAAAGATTTCAAGGCTATCAGCGGTGTTTCACCTCAAAAATATCTGAAAACAATGTCGGATTTTTACTATGACGGAACAGAGATATACGATATAATATCCTCAAAGGAGGATTGAAAAATGAAATATCAAGGTTGTCTTTTAGCGGTTAAGGATATATCCACTTCTAAGTATTTTTATGAAAAAGTACTTCATCAAAATGCAGTCATGGATATTGGCGTGCATGTGACCTATGAGGGTTTTTCGCTGCAACAAGGATATGCAGAACTCGTTGGAATATCAGTAGATAGCTTGAAAGAGCAGTCACACAGCTTCCAAGTCTATTTTGAAGTAGAAAACTTAGATGAAGTGTATGCCGAACTAAAAAGAATATCCGGCCTGCAATGGGTACATGAAATAAAAGAGTATCCGTGGGGGCAACGTGACATTCGAGTATATGATCCCGACAAACATATTGTAGAGATTGCAGAGGATATGACTACGGTTATCAAACGTTTTTTTAATCAAGGAATGTCGCCAGAAGAAATTTCTACACGCACAATGTTTCCCATCGAAGTCGTAAAACATTACGCGTCGAGCTTTGGGCTATGACACATGGTGGCTTTGGTAAATCAAAGCCGCTATTTTACTCTAAATAAAGGAGGGCATCTATGAATTGGGAGCCTTGGACAGGCTGTTACAAAATTAGTGACGGCTGTACAAATTGCTATTTTTATGGACCACATGCGAAACGTTACGGTCAAAACACCATACAAAAAACAGATAAATTCGATTGGCCGATAAGGAAAACCGCAAAGGGCGAGTACAATATTAAAGGCAACAAAATTCTTGCAACCTGTTTTGCGACTGACTTTTTCTTGCCTGAAGCAGATGAATGGCGTAAAGAGATTTGGTCTATCATCAAAGAAAGAGCAGATATTGATTTTTTGATTTTGACAAAGAGAATTGACCGTTTCCTTGTATCACTTCCATCTGATTGGGGTACAGGTTATGATAATGTGAATATTGGCTGTACGGTGGAAAATCAAACACTTGCCGATTATAGACTTCCGCTTTTTTTATCCTATCCGATAAAGCGGCGTTTTATTGCTTGTGCCCCACTGCTAGAGGCGATAGACTTAACACCATACCTTAATGGTGTAGACCATGTTACTGTTGGCGGTGAAACAGGGCGAGAAGCTCGTGTTTGTGATTATGATTGGGTGCTTAATATCCGTGAACAATGCGTAAAAGCAGATGTAACATTTTGGTTCAAAAATACAGGCTCGCTTTTCAAACATGACAACGTAGTGGAAAAAATAAATCCATTTAAGCAAACTAGCTTGGCAAAAGAGCTTGATATAAATATTTCAGATGGGAAAAGGTTGTTTTAATAGAATGTTTAATGCTTGGTAGCTTATGCTTAGTAAGCTATGCCGCCCAACGGCAATAAAAAAACCGTTGTTGTGGTGGCAGGATTTTTATGCGCTTTAACAAAATACAGTAGTCTAACGGAGGTTTTGAAATAACAATCAAAGCTGCCGTTTTTCTTTTTATAAAAGCAAAACTTGGTGGCTATATTAAAGTCGCCTGGTGTTAGTATAAAATAGTGGACATAAGTAAAATAATATTTAGTTAAGAAAGGATGTGTCCAATATGGGTAAAGGCAAGTGCTACGATCAAGAATATAAAGATATGATAGTTGAATTATACAAATAAGGAATGACAGTTACTGAGATAGGTAAAGAAATCAAAGTTAATTATGAAGAAGTTATTACTGTAAATGAAATTATGAAATTAAAAAAAGAAATGGCACGTATTAAAGAGGAAAATGAAATATTAAAAAAAGCTATGCTATATTTGCATATATAGAAGGATGGTATAACAGAAAAAGAATACGTTCTGCTATAAATTATATGACTCCAAATCAATGCGAAGCGTTAGCAAGGAAAATTGCATAAATTTTCGATTTTTTCTGTCTACTATATTGACATAAATCCATAATTACATGATAACAAGAAAGTTTTTAGAAAATCCTGAAAAGATGATGGAGTATTTGTTCTAAGTTGAACAATTTCTTACTGCAAAAACTATGCATATTGAGAGGGAGAATATTACAAGGTAAAGTTATAATTAAGTCAGCAAGTATTGTGCTGACATTAGTTATAAGTTTATTTTATTTTGTTCTCCCCATTTACACATTTCTTCTAAAATGGGCATTAATGATAAGCCCCTTTTGGAAAGGGAATATTCAACTTTAGGTGGGATTTGAGGATATTCTTTTCTTGTAATAATACCATCACGTTCCAGTTCTTTTAGCTGGTTATTAAGGATTTTATCGCTTATTTGTCCAATACATCTTTTTAATTCGCCATATCTTAATACATCATGTTCTATTAACCAAAACATTATAATCATTTTCCACTTACCGCCTATAATTGAAAGCGTATATCCAAATGGTGTAGATTTTATGTCAGTTAAATCAGATTTTTCAAAATTTTTCATACTCATTTTATCACCATCCTACAACTTAATACTAACTTTAATGTTAGTACTTTACCTAAAAGTGCATACTTGTTTGAATATAAAATAACACATATACTGATATAAGTAAAACATAGATGTAAGGAGAGGATTATTTATGAAAAAGTGTAAGATAGAGGTATTAAAAACAACCTTTCATGAAGATTTAGCAAAAAAATATGGTTGTAAAAACATTGGAAAGTGTCCTATGCATAAGGTAGGAGATCTGTTCTATGGAGATTATTCAAAACCAGAGGGTTTGTGTGATGAAGCATGGAAGGCAATGTATCAATATGTATTTGCTATATCCCATGGTGCTGAAAAGTTTTATTATGAAGATTGGATAGAAAAAGAAGGTGTTGCAATATGCTCTTGTAACGATGGAATAAGACCTGTTATTTTTAAAATAGAAAAAACAGATATAGAATCTTCTATTGATTATGAACTTATTAGATAAATAATAAGATATTATTTTCCTAACTATGACATACAGCTGTCATAGTTATTTTATTATACTTAAGAAAATAAGAATTATTTAAAGGAGAACAGATATTATGAAGAAGACTATTTTATTTGTTATATTACAACAGTATGCAGATTGGGAAGCAGCTTATCTATCATCAGGTATTAATATGCTAGGAGATGGAAGTTATGAAATTAAAACAGTATCTTTAACTAATGAAAGTATTGCATCAATAGGGGGGGTTCATACAGTTCCTGATTATGATATTAAATCAATTCCTTCAGAGTATGAAGCTTTAATTTTAATTGGTGGAATGACATGGAGAAATGAAAAGGCGAAACAGGTAAAACCTTTAGTAGAAGAGTGTTTTAAGAAAGGCAAAGTGATAGGAGGTATTTGCGATGCTTCAGCATTTCTTGGTACAGTAGGGGTTTTGAATAATGTAAATCATACAAGTAACGATTTAAATGACTTAAAGGAATGGGCAGGAAAGTCCTATACAGGAGAAGAAAAATATATTATGCAGCAAGCTGTAAGTGATAAAAACGTTATTACTGCAAATGGTACAGCAGCTTTAGAATTTGCTAAAGAAGTAATGTTAACTTTAAAAGTTGTACCAGAGAATAACATCATAGAATGGTATAACTTCCATAAACTTGGCTACTATAATGCTGTTATGCATGAGAAGTAAAGCGATAGTTGTAAAATATGGTATAATAAGTAAATAGCAAATTGAAATTGGAGGGTAACAATGAAAAAATGGTATGATGAGGAATACGAATTTGAAATTGAGGTAATAGGATTTCTTAACAGTGATCACACCGAGCGGTATTGTAGAAATGGTGAAGAAGTAGGAGATAAGTACATCTGTACATATGGCTGTCCTGTAAATACAGAAGGGCAGGGTATTTGTTCAAAAGTAATGATGATTTTGTTTCCAATCATGGAAGCTGTCCGAAGTGGTGGAGATTTAGAGAACATAGGTGGGAATGGAAAATATAGCAAGGAATTTGTATGCCCAGATGGTTGTGTTATGTTCAGGTTGACAGCAAAGAAACTTGGAAACGAGAACTTTTATAAGGGGAAGTTTTTCGGTTAATGAATATAATTTATAGGTAATAAAGGGGTGGATATTATAAAAAAATATTTAATTATTATTATATTAATGTTTGTTTGTAGTAGCGTTGGATGTAGTAATTCAAATTCTAATATTAAAGAATATCTTAGTAGGGATAATAAAATTGATTCAAAAGCAAAAGATGTAATGCCGAGTCTTGAGTCTTTGCCAGAATATGAGGATATAAAATATGTAAGTACTCATAGATCAATGGTGTTATTTGAATCTGATTCTATTGCTCTTATTGTAAATTATGATGACGATACTTATGAAAATGAAAAGAATAAATTGGATGATGATTATGTTTTTTTAAAGAAAGAAGTTAAATCGAAATTCGATGAGACAAAATACTATATTACTGAAAATGAATTTTCAATAAATAGTTATAAGTTTAGAGTAATAGATGATACTCAGAGTAGTAATATTGAATATCCTAAATCATTTGGAATCATAGGTACATCAGATGAAAAAAATAGTATAGCATATCTATATTTTTATGATTTTGATTTAGATTATATAGGTAAAGAAGATAAAGATTTTTCTATGGCTAACTTTGTTAAAGAATATTTTAAATATGACTTTTAAAATTTATGAATTGGTATTGCAATTGAAATATTATATATATTTGAGCTAATAGAAGAGTTAAGTAATAATAATAGTTTAAATTATAGAAAATATACTATATTAAATACAGCAACTTAAGGTTGCGTATATTTCGAAAATAGAAAATGTAAGTTGGTGTACCTCTGAATTTTCATCAGCTATACTTTAGATATGAATTAAAGAGGAGGGTAACAAAATGAGTTTTGGACAAAATTTACAATTTCTTAGAAAAATGCATAAAAAAATGACGCAGGAAGAATTAGCTGAAAAAATGAATGTATCTAGGCAAACAATATCAAAATGGGAAATGGACTGTGCCTTTCCAGAAATGGAAAAGGCCATTGCACTTTGCAATCTTTTTTCTTGCTCTTTAGATGAAATGGTATTAGGAAATATAGATTTGGATAATGAAGCTTATACTAATATTCGTGTAGAAAAAGTATCTTCCTTCCAATATGTAAAATATGAAGTGATTAGTCCTCAGCCAGAAGAAGATGCAAAAAAACATATTTATGATTGGGCTATTAATTCTGGTATTAAGCAGCCTGAGATTATTGGTTGGGATTTCCCCTTTGCTTCTCAGGAACAAATAAATGTATACCATATGCATGGATACGTAGCTGCACTTATAATACCTAAATATTCAGAAATAGAATGTTCTAAAAAAATTACACAGTCAGATCAACTTTATGCAATAATTACAATTAAAGATCCATTTAAATCACCATTTACAATAATTCCTAACGCATACAAAACACTTATGCGTTATATGGAGGTGAATGGACTACATCATAAAGAAAATAAAGAAATCCTTTCATGTTTCGAAAAAGAATATAATAAAAATGGTAGTGATTACATGGAGGTATATATTGCTATTGAATAATAATTTTATTAATAAATAGATATGATTTAAATTAATGTTGAAAATAGAGAATAAATAAATCCAGATATTCTATGGTTTGGGTAATTTTAAAGTATTAGCAGTAATAATGAACCAGAAATTATCATATATTTACTTAAAAATAAATTTGTGATATTATTAATTTAAATTTTATTAAATGGAGGAAAAATAATGGAAACCGAACCCGGGCCTACGAATGTAACAGCTCAAATTATTTTAATAGTCATTTTAACATTAATTAATGCATTTTTTGCCTCAGCAGAAATGGCTATTGTATCAATTAACAAAAATAAGGTGAAACACCTTGCTGAGGAAGGTAACAAAAAAGCAACTATATTACTAAAATTAATGGAAGAGCCTACAAAATTTTTATCAACAATTCAAGTTGGTATAACTCTTGCAGGATTCTTTTCAAGTGCATCAGCAGCTACTGGATTATCAGGGACTTTTGGAGAATTATTAAAAAGCATTGGTATTCCATATAGCAATGAAATAGCTTTAGTTGTAGTTACTGTGATACTATCTTATATAACTTTAGTTTTTGGTGAATTATTTCCAAAAAGAATTGCTTTGCAAAATGCAGAGGCAATTGCTATGTTTTCTGTTAAACCAATTTTATTTGTATCAAAGGTGACATTGCCTTTTATAAAACTTTTATCATTATCTACAAATCTACTGATAAAATTATTTGGTTTTAATGTAGATGGTTTAGATGAAAAAGTATCAAAAGAAGAAATAAAGTCAATGGTTGAAGTTGGACAAGAACATGGTGTAATAAATGAAACTGAAAAAGAAATGATAGATAGTATATTTGAGTTCGATGACAAATTAGCTTATGAAGTTATGACTCCAAGAACTAATGTATATTTAATTAATATAGATATTCCGTTAAGTGAATATATAGATGAACTCATTGAAGAAAGGTATTCAAGAGTACCAGTTTATGAAGGTGATACTGACAATATAATAGGTATTCTTTATATGAAAGATTTCTTTATTGAAGCTAGAAAATTTGGTTTTGATAATGTTGATATTAGGTCAATATTGCAAGAACCTTACTTTATACCAGAGACTAAGAATATTGATGAATTATTTAAAGAATTGCAGTCTTGTAAGAAACATATGGCTATATTAATAGACGAATATGGTGGATTTTCAGGAATAGTCTCAATTGAAGATTTGATTGAAGAAATTATGGGTGAGATAGAAGATGAATATGATGAAGAAGTATCAACTATTAAAAAAATAGATTCAAATATATTTATGGTAGATGGATTAATACCCTTAGATGAATTTAATGAAAAATTCCATACAAATATCGAAGCTAACAATTATGATACAATAGGGGGATTTGTGATCGATAAATTAGGTAGAATTCCTTCAAGTGTTGATAATGAACATAATGTTGAGCATGATAATTTAGTATTAAAAATAGATGAAATAAAAGAAAAGAGAATTAATAGAATTAAAGTATATATTCAAGCATAAAATTACATTTAAATAAGCAAATAAAAGATACTCTGCTAAAAATAAAGCAGGGTATTTTTTTGTGGAATTACTAAATTTACAAAAAATAAAAGTTAACATTAATTAATAAATCCTACATTAACTGTGCATATTAATATTGATAAATAATAATTACAAAAAAGGAGTTATATCATGAAAAAGAAAATTAGAATATTTATAATGTTGCAAGTAATGGTGTTGTTACTTAATATTAATTGGGTAAATTGTTATGCTCAAACCCAAGTTATTTCTTTAACACAAGAACAACAAAATAATTCAAAAGATATTGTTGATATTGCTAGTGAAGATGGCAGATTTAAAACTCTAGTAACCGCTTTAAAAGCTTCAGGGTTAGTTGATACCCTTAAAGGTGAAGGCCCATTTACAGTATTTGCACCTACGGATGATGCTTTTGCAAAGCTTCCACAAAATACAGTCAATGATCTTCTAAAACCAGAAAATAAGGATACTCTCGTTAAGATTTTAACTTATCATGTTGCACCTCAAAAGCTTACTGCAGCAGATGTATTAAAGTTAAATGGTAAGGAATTAACAATGTCAAATGGGGAGAAAGCTAAAATAGAAGTAAAAAATAATGAAGTATATATTGATGGTGCTAAAGTTATAATTACTGATATTATGGCTAAAAATGGAGTGATACATGTAATAGATACAGTTATGATGCCATAGATGAAGAATATCTAAATAAAATGTTCCTTCTTATAGTAGACAGTTAAAATAAAAAACTGTTTCTATAATGGGCATTTTATTTTTTTATTAAGTCCATTAAAATAACTCTTAATTGTTATTTATTTCTAAAATATGTTAAAATATTATATGATTTATATACAGAACATAAAGGAATTAATAAATGAATGACTATATTCAATTTAAAGTATTTTTATATGTAATATAGTGAAAGTTTAAGAAAATATTAAATTTATCTAGATGGGGAGAGAGTAAATTATGGGGCTTAATATAATTGATATGAATACTTGGGACAGGAGGGAATGTTTTAATCATTTCTTTAATAATGCAAAATGTACATACAGTATAACTGTAAATATTGATATTACAAATCTTTATAAGTACATAAAAAATAACAAATTGAGATTCTATCCAACTTTTACATGGGTTGTTTCAAAAGTTATAAACAAATATAAAGAATTCAAAATGTCATTTGATGAAGAAGGTAGATTAGGATTTTTTGATGAAATTGGGCCAAGTTATTCTGTATTAAATGATAAGACTAAAGTGATGAGTGATTTATATACATCATTTGATAATGTATTTATAAAATTCTATAAATATATGGAAAATTCTTTAAATAGTTATAAAAAAGACAATAAATTTACGACAACCTTTCAAAATAATTTTTTTATTGTTTCATGCTTGCCTTGGTTTAATTACACATCTTTTAATGTAAACAATGAAGGCAGTAACCCATTTTTATTTCCAATGGTAACATGGGGAAAGTTTTTTGAAGAAAACAATAAAATTATTATGCCATTAACAATTCAGGTTCATCATGCAGTTGCAGATGGATATCACTGTTCATTATTCTTTTCAGATGTAGAAGAAATATCACGAAATCCAGAACAATATTTAAAGTGAATTATAATGGTGATTTAAAAATAGTAATAATAATCATGAATAGTATAAGATATAGGTGAAAAAATTAATATACATCATCTTAGGGTAATTAGAGAAAAGATATAAAAGAAAGGAAAAGATAGGTAGTATGAAAAGATGGACATTGTCAATTATTATTATAACACTAATTCTAAATATCAATGGATGTACAGCAAATAGAAGTGGTCATAATGATACAAACAATCAGGAAGGAACCTTAAATGAAATTAATTCAACTAATGTAGAAAGTAATTTTAATAAAAATAATCAAGAGGAAAATAAAAAATTATCATTTAACGAATTAATTAATTTAGATAAACCTAGTATAGAAGATGCTAAAGATTTTAATTTATCATTAAAAAATGGTAGTGTGATAATGTTTTCAAAAGATAATAGTAGGGAGCACGAAATATACAATATATCAAATTTGGATAAATTTATTGATTCATTTAATTCTGGTGAAGAAGCTTATGTACGTGTCATAAAAGGTAGTTTAAAATTAGATGGCACATTTATATTGAATAAATTAGATGAATATGAAACTGATGGTAAATATATTAAAACTACATCGTATGATGTGTCTTCTGATAAAAATGAATTAATAGGAGGAAAACCAATATATGCAGCAAAAATAACAAAAACAGTTCTAGATGATGGCATTAGATATTCTATATGTGACAGCAAGGATACGCCAGACGATATGGGGGCAACTGTTATCAGCTTTGGTAATGATGATGTTAAAAATTAAAATATTTGATAGGAAGAAGATAAATTGATTAATAGAATATTATATGATCAAGTTCCACCTAAAGTAGAATATTCACTAACTGATGATGGGAAAAGTCTTATGCCGATTTTAAAAGAATTGAGTAAATGGGCTATTGATTATAGTAGTAGAATGAATGGGGTATAGTATAATTTTGTGGAGTTAATTCTTAATAAGTGGAAGGGATAATCCTGTTTTAAATGCAGATACAATTTATTCAGATTATAATTGGATATTAATAAGGGAAAATAAAAGAAGCAATTGGAAAATTAATGACTTTGGTTATTAAAAAAGTAATGTGTGTATATAACTTAACAGAACGTAATAGTTGATAGGGAGAGAAAAAAATGAAGATTAGAAAGTTAAATTATATAATATCTTATTTAGTAGTATTAGCTATTTTTGCATTTAATTTAGCAGCACCAGCACAATTAAAAGAAATTATTGTATGTTTTATAATAGCATTTATACCTGCATTGATAGTTGGTACAATAACAAATTTTACACGGTTTATATTAAAAAGTTAAGACAATGAAAGTTTATTGTCAGGGGGGGAAAACAGTGAAATATTGTCCTAATTGTGGTACTAAATTTTTATATAAAGAGAGATTAAAGTCTTGGAATAGACAATATAATGAAATTCATTGCTCTAGTTGTAGTGCAGAATATAAAAAGAATAATAGGATAGCTACTGGATTAAGTGTATTTATTAGCTGCTTCATATCATTGATAATTTTAAATGAAATTAATTTAGAAATTGAAGTATATGTAATAAAGCTAGCATTAGTAGCTGTAATTGCATTTATTTCATGCTTTATAATATTATATTTGCTTAATTTGTTCATAAAATATGAAAGAGTTAAATAGAAGCTTTTTATGTGTGAAGATATAAAAAGTATAAAGATATAGTAGATAAGTATACTCATAGTTAAAAAATCTTTATAGAACACTTACAAAAACAGAAGCATACTATAATTGTGATATTAATATTAAGGATTAAATAATATGAGTAATAATGATAAGTATATAGATGACGGTTCTTGGTTTATATATGTTCCAAAGAATAAGATTTTTGATGGAGCAAAATGTGACTTTAGAGGTGATATAGAGAGTAATACAAGTATGATTAAGGATTATGGTCCAAAGCCTTATGTAGTTAATATTGATGAAGCTACTAAGGAAAATAATAATTTCCGTATAGCATTATGGACAGGAAATCATCTTCAAGTTACATTGATGAGTATTAAAGTGAATGATGATATAGGTGTAGAAATTCATGAAGATACTGATCAGTTTATACGTATTGAGGACGGACAAGGAATAGTCAAAATGGGAAAAAGCAAAGATAATTGGGATTTTGAAAAAAAGTTTGAAGATGATTTTGCAATAATGATACCTGCTGGTACTTGGCACAACATTATAAATACAGGTGACAAACCACTTAAAGTATACTCTATCTATGCACCACCTCATCATAAACGTGGCGTAGTTCATGTCAATAAAGAGGATGAATAAGACAAATAAATAGTATCTAGCAAATTAAAAGGCGATAAAGATTAAAAATTTATTGCCTTTTCTTATTTTACCTAATAGGTAGAGAAAATTTTAAAAATCTCTTCTAAAAACATATATTTAAAATAGTGTCCTTATTGTAGCCTTAGTAATAGTAGCAATAGGGTTACTTTTTCATATTATGTATTATAATAATGAAGGGATTGATAGAATATGAGCAAATTTTTAATTTCTGTAGGGCATACAGCAAGTGGACAGACAGGTTGCGGAGCAGTAGGGTTATTGGATGAATCAAATTGTACAAGAGAAATAGCTCCTTTGGTTGTAAAAAAGCTTCAATCTCTAGGGAATACAGCAATTAAGCTTCAGATAGACTCTGGAAGTTCTACAGATTATGTTACAAGAGTTTCTCAGGCTAATTTAGAAGGCGGAGACTATTTTGTTGAAATACATCTTAATGCAGGGGGAGGAACTGGTTGTGAAGTTTATACAACAAATGGATCATCAGCTTCAAGTTTAGCTCAAAAAGTTTCAAGCTCTATTGCAAGTAATTTAGGTATTACAAATAGAGGGTATAAAACTAGTAGTGGACTTTACGTATTAAATCATACTTCTATGGCTGCAATGCTTATTGAATGTTGCTTTGTTGACAATGAAATAGATTATAAGGCTTATAATGCAGAAATAATCGCATCAGCTATTGTTGAAGGGCTTACAGGACAGAGTACATTTTATGGCAATGGAACATGGATAGCTGATAATAATGGATGGTGGTTTAAGTATTCTGATGGAACATGGCCAACAGGATGGGCTAAGTTACCAATTGGCAATAATAATTCTAATTTAGGGTGGTTTTTATTTGATTCAAAAGGATATATGAAGACACAATGGGAAAATCCAGATGGAAACTGGTATTACCTAGGTGAAGATAATGATGGAAGAGCACGCCAAAATGAATGGGCTTATGACAGTAAGACAAGCAAGTGGTATTATTTTAATGATAATTGTGCTATGGTACAGTCTAAATGGATAAAATATAAAAATGAATGGTATTATCTAAATAGGGATGGGTCTATGGCAACAGGTTGGCTTCAAGATGGAAGTAAATTATACCTTCTTTACAGTAATGGTGTTATGGCTCATGATACTGTGCTTTATGGATATAAATTTGATTATGATGGAGTTGCAGCAAAAGTATAATGAATGTTAAGAAATTTTAGAAGTTGGTATGGAACTTGTGAGCGATATTACAAATAAAATATTTAATAGTGTATTTATATGTTCCCAAGACTTAGATTTTGGGAATTTTTTTCGAATATTAGGAAATTATAATCATAATATAATTAACATATACTAATGATTTTTTATAAAAAAGTATTTACTTAACCGTTAGAGAGTATAAATATATAGAGGTTATTTTAGCGATAATTAAGGAGATGAAATTATTTGGTCAGGAGTAATGAATATATACCACCAATTAATCCCAAATATGAAGAAAGATTAAAAATGTTAAAAATTGCATTAGAAGAAGTAAACCGTCCTGAAGATTTTGATAATTTAGTAGAGTTACTTGCTCCTCCTATAGATATTACCAACATTAATTCAACAGGAAAGTGTAAAGGAATTAAGGTGGGAATAATAGGTGGTGGAGTAGCTGGCCTAGCTTCTGCCTTTGAATTAAGAAAGCTTGGATTTAATATTACAATATTTGAAACTGAATATAGTAGAATTGGAGGTAGGATTTATACTTATTATTTTGATAAACGTAAAAAGTTATATGGTGAACTTGGAGCTATGAGAATACCCATAAGTCATGAAACCGTATGGCACTATATAGATCTCTTTAATTTAAAAACAAGACCATTTATTCAGAATGATGAAAATACGTTTATTTATGTTAGAAATAAACGAGCAAGAAATGATTTAGAAGGAAAAAGTGTTATGGAAAAAATATATCCAGAATTTAATTTAACACCAGAAGAAAGAAGAACACCTTGGCAAGAGATGCTTAAATATACACTATCAAGGAATCTTTTAAAGATAAGTCCGTCTATAAGAAAAGAATTGATAGAGATTAAAGAAAACTATAATCGTATACTTGAATATTTTGATAGTTTAAATATTAGAGAAGTATTTGAAGAAATGGGATTAAGTAAAGGTGCAATTGATATGCTCTCAGGAGTTAATTCTTTTTTGGGCAATTTTTACTACAATAGTTATTTTGAAAATCTTCAAGATGAGTATACAGTGAATTATGCTTATAGATATGAGATAGTAAATGGATATGTGAAAATACCACTAGCATTTTATAATTCTTTGATGGAAAAAGATCCAAAAGAATATTCTAATATAAAGGCAGAAGATTTAGGAAAAGTTTTTTTGAAAAATGGAAAAACAGTTATTGGAATATATAAATCAGATAAAAATAATAAGGTAGTTCTTAGATATAAAGATGAGAGAACGTTAGAAGTTAAAAATGAAGAATTCGATTTTGTAATTTGTACTATTCCATTTTCAAGTCTTCGTAATGTGGAAATATATCCTATGTTTAGTAATGAAAAAATGCAAGCAATAAAAGAACTTAACTATGCATCAATTCAAAAGACAGCATTTGTATGTAAGGAAAGGTTTTGGCAACGTGGAGGACCTCATGAAAAGATAATTGGTGGAGGATCCTATACAGATGAAGTTGTTGGAAGTATATGGTATCCGTTTTATGATGATAGTAGAAAGATAGAAAATAGAAAGAAATTTAATAAAAAGAAAAATTATCGTAATAATAGAGGAATTTTATTATCATCCTATAACTTGAATCAAGATGCTATTCGTTTAGGTAATTTAGAAGAAAGCAGACGTTTTGAATTAATAAAGCGACAAGTTGAAAATGTTCATGGCTTACAAGAAGGGGAATTAGATAGCATAGTAGAAGATTATAAAACTGTTCTTTGGGATAAAGAAAAGGGGTTTTATGGAGGTGTTTGTTATAATAAGCCAGGCCAGCAAAAACTTTTTTTGTATGCATCAGCTAAACCAGAATATGATAATAGAGTATATTTTGCTGGAGAGCATGTTTCAGTTAGCCACGGATGGGTACAAGGGGCTTTAAGTAGTGCTATGAAAGCAGCTAATGATATAGCTGAATATTGTAAAGTTATGAGTTCTAATTCTATGAAGTAAAACTTACTTTACACTGACGTTGATATCCATTTTAATATCAGTATAAAAATTTTAGCATCCCAATTATAAAAATTACATTGAAAGTAAGTAAACAGACAGGCTATTAAACCTGTCTTTTATTAATTAATTTTTTATCAAAGAAAATTAAGACTATTATGATTAATATTATTAGAAAGATTAAAAATAAGGCGGTATGAAGAAAAAATTCTTTTGGAAGTATCTTCTTGTAGAAGAGGATGATACATATATAACAGAATTTGATAAGATAATTTCAGATATAAAATATGATCAGTGGGAAGAATTTAAAAATAATTTAGAGTCATATAGAAATGTTAGAAAAGGTGTAGTTTATGCTGTTAATTCTAATAATTTGCAGGAAGCAAAAAATCAATATATCGAAATGGAATCAATAACAGAAAAGGTGTTTGACAGCATTAACAATGTAGTGGAAACAAATTTAAATTATGCAAATGCAGCAAATGAAAGTAATCACTCAACTTACATAAAATCAAGGATGATTATGCTTGTATTAAATATTTTTGGAATATTATTAGCAATTATGCTTGGAATTATAATTGCAAGAGATATAATTAAACCACTGGAGAAGATTAAAAAATTTGCTGAAAATTTAGCTCTATATGATTTTTCAGTACCAATTTTTATAACAAGAAAAGATGAATTTGGACAAACAGGTGTAGCTTTAAATAGAGCTCAAAAAAATGTAAATGAATTAGTTAAAATAATAATACAAGAAACACATGATATGAGTGCATCAAGCCAAGAATTATCAGCAACAGTTGAAGAAGTATCAGCAACAGCTATAAATATTAATGAAGCTATAAATAATATTGCACAAGAGATGGAGGGAGCAAGTACAACTTCTGAAGAAATTAGTGCAGCGGTTGAAGAAATGGATTCGGGAATTAATGCACTTTCTAATAAGGCAATAGAAGGAAGTAACAATTCTTATAAATTTAAAGAAAAAGCAACAAAGGTTAAGTACAATAGCAAAAAAGCTATTGAGGAGACCGGCATACTATACAAACAAAAGCAAGACAAAATGTTGAAAGCTATTTAAGACAGTAAAGTTGTAGACAATATTAAAATTATGGCAGATACTATTGCAAGCATATCAGAAAAAACAAATTTACTTGCATTAAATGCAGCAATAGAAGCAGCAAGAGCTGGAGAACAAGGAAAAGGATTTGCAGTAGTTGCAGAAGAAGTAAAAAAGCTTGCCGAACAATCATCACAGGCTGTGAACTCAATTCAAAATACTATTTCAAAAGTTCAACAAGCATTTAAAAGTAGTATAGAAAATGGTAAAGACTTGCTAGAATTTATAAATAAAAATGTAAATATGCAGCTTGATACTCTTAGATTTTTACATGGAGATAAATTATTATGAATTATAAATCAAAAATTTCGATACATTTTGCTATAATAATATATTTTAATATTTATTTTATATCAACAGTATATGAGTCTAGTTTTTGGGGAGATATTCTCTCTCCAGTAGGAACCATTATTGCTTTTATAATGTTATTTTATGTTTATAAAAAATCAACTGGTATGCATTTAATATGGCTCTTTTTAAGTCTAAGTGCATTATTTTGGACCATGTCAGATATAGCGTGGGCAATTTGTGAACTTATTTTAGTCGTAAATCCCCCAAATATTAAGATATTTAATTTTCTGTATCTCATTCCTAATGTATTTATTTTAATTTCGGTATTAATGTTTTTTGTTAAAATATCTAAAAAATTCAATAGAATTCAGTTTTTACTTGATATTGTAGCAATATCATATTCAAGTATAATTATTTTTTGGAATTTATTAATGCACAATAGTTTTATTGCATTTATTAGAAGTTTGGATAATTTAATATTATTTCTATACATGGTATCTGATTGTATTATAATAAGCAGTGTAGCACTTTTAGTTTTATCTATACGAAAAGGAAGAATACCAGGCGGAATTTATCTTACTTTTTTTGCTGGAGGATTTTACTCAATTATAGATTTGCTGTGTTCATATGATTATTTTTACGATTTATATGTTCCTAATTCTATAATAGATTCGGGGTATATTTTATCATTTTTATTAATTGCATATGGAGCATTATTAGTATTAAAGGAAAAAAATGAATCACAGGTAAAAAAATTTTATTGTGAATTTGAAAATAGTGGAACAAGTAAGAAAAGTTTCTTGTTGCTTACATTCCCTATTATATTCATAATTTTTAAAGGTTTCCAATATACTGAATTAATTTTGCTAATTCTAACTTATATGTTTTATAAAATTTTAAGCATTTATGTACAAAATGTAATTAAAAATGAAAAACTTTTAATTAAAGAAAAAAATATGAATCTTATTCTTGAAGAAAAAATTAATGAGCGTACCAAGGAACTTATTCTTAAAAATAAAGAACTTGAGTATATTTCAAATCATGATTCTATAACTAAGGTTTATAATGGACGGTATTTTAAAAATACTTTAGATGATATGATAAATAGTGAAAATAGCAGTAATAAAATTACAGTTTTATACATAGACTTTGATAGATTCAAATCAATAAATGATACTTATGGGCATGATGTAGGAGATGAAGTATTAATTGAAATTTCAAAAAGACTTGCAATAACAAATAACAAAGATAACATATTGGCAAGACTAGGGGGGGATGAATTTGTATTAATGATATCTGGAAATTATAGTAAGGACGAAATTGAAAATATAGTAATCGATATGATAAACTGTTGTAATGAACCTATATATATTGGTACGTATGAATTTCGAGTAACTATTAGTGTTGGTGTTACAACTTTTCCTGAAGATGGTGATACACGAAATATTCTTATAAAAAATGCTGATATAGCAATGTATAATTCAAAATCAAAAGGATATAATAAATATTCATTTTTTAATTCTTATATGAATGATATAATTTTGGAGAAACATGAAATTGAGATGTTACTTAGAAATGCTGATTACAATAAAGAATTTCAGCTTCATTATCAGCCACAAATAAATCTTGAAAATGACCAATTAGTTGGAGTTGAAGCTTTAATAAGATGGAATTCGCCTATAAAAGGCAATGTTAGACCTGATAAATTTATAAAAATTGCTGAGGAAATAGGTGTTATAGAAGAAATAAGTGACTGGGTAATGAAAGAAGCTTCTCGACAAATTTACGAGTGGAATACAAAATACGGATTAGATCTTAAGATGGGAATTAATATTTCACCTAAACAGCTTGGTGATATAAATTTTGTAAATAAAATAAAATATATTATTGATACCTATAAATTAGAACCAAAATGGCTAGATATTGAAATTACAGAGAATATAGCCATGAGAGGTGAAAAGATTTTAGAGAAAATATTTGCATCTTTAAATGATTTGTCAATTTCAACCTCAATAGATGATTTTGGTACAGGATATTCATCATTAAGCTATATTCAACAATTCTCATTTAACCGTTTAAAAATTGCTAAAGAGCTTATTGATAAGATTTCAACAGATTGTAGCAACAATCATATAGTTGAAGCAATAGTTGTAATGTCTAAATCTTTAAAGGTAGCTACAATTGCTGAAGGTGTTGAGAATTATGAACAGGTGAATATTTTAAAAGATATTGGCTGTGATGAAATTCAAGGTTATGTATTTAGCAAACCATTACCTGCAAAGGAACTAGAGTATAACTTTTTAAATTTGTAGATAATACATCAAGTATATTGAGTAGTATTATTATTGTATGAGTCAAATTATACAATAATAATAGTTCCTTTAGTCTTTAGGTTATACAGGGTTTGGAATTTCTACTAATTACGTTACAAGAGTGTCGCAGGCTAATTCGGTATGTGGAGATTATTTTATGGAACATGATGTTCAGCAGTGTGGCGGCTAAATTTATCTTATTTACAACAATGACGTTATGGTTCGTGATACAGTTCTTTATGGATATGAATTTGATTCTGATGGAGTTGCAACTAAATTTTTATGATAAAGATAAATACTATTTAAAGATATTATGCATAATGAAACCTGTTGTCTCTGATAATATATTTTAGAGAAAAAAGGTTTTATTTATAAAATTAATTTAAAGACAAAGATGAAAGAATATACTTAAAATTTTAGTATTGTATCTATTTATTTAGGAAAACTATAATTAGAGAATAAAAGGAGGCATAACGCTATGAAACATATAAACATATCAAAAGAAGCTGGATTTAAGTTAGAAAATAGTTATGCAAATCTTTCATCAATATTTTTTACGATACAGAATCCTGAACATGTACCTTCACCACACTTAGAAGTATTAAATTACTCATTAGCAGAAAAGTTAGGCTTGGATGCAAAAGTATTACAAAGTAAAGAAGGAGTAGAGATACTATCAGGAAATAAGACTTTAGAAGGATTTACACCAATTTCACAAGCATATGCAGGACATCAGTTTGGATATTTTACAATTCTTGGTGATGGAAGAGCAGTTCTAATAGGAGAACATATTACACCAGAAGGTGAAAAAGTAGATATTCAGCTTAAAGGTGCAGGTAAAACTCCATATTCAAGAGGTGGAGATGGAAAATCATCTTTAGGACCCATGCTTAGAGAATATATTATCAGTGAAGGGATGAATGGATTGGGCATTCCAACAACACGTAGCTTAGCAGTAGTTACAACAGGTGAAAATATAATTCGAGAAGGTCTTATGAAAGGTGCAATACTGACTCGTGTTGCAAAAAGTCATATACGTGTAGGTACATTTGAATATGCTGCAAAATTTGGTTCAGTTGAAGAAATTAGAGAGTTAGCTGATTACACTATAGAAAGACATTTTAAAGAATTAATTAATGAGGAAAATAAATATCTTTTATTACTTAGAGAAGTAATAAAGCATCAGGCTCATTTTATTGCAAAATGGCAGTTAGTTGGTTTTATCCATGGAGTAATGAATACCGATAATATGGCAATTAGTGGAGAAACTATTGATTATGGACCTTGTGCATTTATGGATAAATATGATCCTGAAACAGTATTTAGTTCTATTGATGTTAATGGAAGATATGCTTATGGAAATCAACCTAAAATTGCAGTATGGAATCTTGCAAGGTTTGCTGAAAGTTTGTTACCCATTTTACATAATGATAAAAATGAATCAGTCAAATTAGCACAAAATGAAATATCAAAATTTATTACTTTATATAATGAAAATTATCTTTCTGGAATGAGAGCAAAGCTTGGTATATTTAATGAGGAAGAAAATGATGAAACTTTAATTAACCAGTTGTTAAATATTATGAAAAAGTATAATGCTGATTACACAAATACTTTTAGAAGTTTAACTATGGATAAAACTGAAGATACAGAATTATATGGTAAAGAGGAATTTAATAATTGGTATAAAATGTGGCAGGAAAGGCTTATAAGACAGGCAGAATCAAAAGAATTATCAAGAGAACTTATGAGAAAGAATAATCCATCAGTAATTCCACGTAATCATCGTGTAGAAGAAGCTTTAGAGGCAGCAGTAAAAAATAATGATTACACTGTAATGAGAAAACTGTTAGATGTTATTACAAAGCCATATGATTATTCTGTAAAAAATGATTATTATGTTACTGTACCTAAAACATCATGTGGTACTTATAAAACTTATTGTGGGACATAAATTTAAAACCTTTTTAGTAAAGTAGAGCACTTGCTAAAAAGTTTTTTTCAAGTGGATCTAAGCATAACTAAATCAATATATTTATTTTCAAGTTCATGGATAGTGTGCAGGTAAGTTTTCTGAGTATTAGTCATACTGGAATGACCTAATCTTTGTGCTATACTGGCAATAGAAACACCAGCAAATAACAGGAGTAAAGCATATGTGTATTATTGAGTGTGCTAACATTTAAAGCTATATATTTCAAAATTTAATTGGGTTTTGAAATATATAGCTTTTTTTATAGAAAAATTATAATTGCTGTAATATAATGAATTTAATCAGTAGGTAAAATTGGTGAAGTTATTAGCTGGTGAATACAAAAAGCAACTTGTACATAATTGATATAAGGTTTCATACTATACTTTTCCCCCTAGAATATTAATAGATGATAAAACACAAAAATTCTTTGTAGACTTTTATCATTTGCTACATAATGATAAGGATGAGAATCTCAAACGATTTTATAATGCATATGGATATTCTTCAAGATTTTAAAGACAATAAAATGAACTTGTGATGACATAAAAGGTTATAAAAATATGAAGTTAGAAGGAGAAAATATAAATAATGATAAATAATAGTTATTTTAGCGAATATATCAACAAGCTAAACAATCTAACTGGTGATCAAATCGAAGATACTAATCTATTAGATGTTTTTTGCGAATACATTTCTTCAAATCCAAATTTTAAGTATAATGGTACATATTTAACAGATTCTGTTACAGTTTTTAAAGAAAAGCTTAACATTTATAATCAGAAAAAGGATTTAATTACTCAGTTTAAAAACAAGATTTCAATTAACTATGACTCATTAGAAGGATGGTATATAATTTTTGATAATCTTTATGTATTGACCCCAACCTTTGAAATCAAACTTCTATTAAATTTTGATAAATATGATTATTTTAACAACTTAATAGATCAATTTAATCTTTTTAAATTAGACTCTGATTATATTTCAATAAGATATGTGAAAGTGAATGTGAATAGCGATTCTTTAGAAATAGAAAGTGAGTATTTTGAGAACCAAAAAATTAAATCAAACAACTCTTATAAAGAAATAGAGTTATTTTCTATGGTGAAAAAAGCATTGGCTCCAAAGAATAACTCGGAATTAGGAGAAAATGATGGAGAATAGCAAATTATATAGAATAGTAATAAGTGATACAAATATTTTTTCAGCAATTTATTCTTTGGAATCATATGTATTCGAAAAAAATCTATTATCTCAAAAGGATTTAAAATTGTATCATAAACTACAAAATAAATATGATGAACATCTAATAAAAAGTGTAATAAAAGACTGTAGATTAAAATTAGATGAGATTCTATTAAAGGATAAAGAATTTGATATTCAAGTGTTTTTTAAAGCCAAAAAGTATGATAAAGAAAGTGACAAAGTTGAATTTAGACCCATTCATACTGCTGATTTAATAACACAAATATGTATGGTTAGCATATTAAATATAATCATGTATTCTACAAAACAAGATGATAAACGTCAACTTTCTGACTTAAGTCAACTTCTTCCTAGTAATTTTTATGGAAATTTACCGTCTTGTGAATATGAAAATATTTTTTACGATTGGAAAGTTAAATATAAAGAATACACTGAAGATGTGATGAAAAACTATGAATCTATCAGAAGAAATAAGACATACAAATATGAAGTTGCCTTAGACTTAAAAAAATTTTTCCCTTCAGTTGACCCAAGTTTTATTTATAACTTTATTTCAGAAAAAACTTCATCAATTTACACTGGAGAAGATGAACGCTTTTTTAAGCAAATACTTAAAAAATTATTGTGTTTTAATGTTTCAAACTTAAATACACAGAATGAAATAAATGAATATTTCAGCACTTCTAAGCTCAAGGATGAGCAAATAGGAATACCACAAAAAGGCAGCAGTGTGGGAAATATTGGTATACCGCAAGGTTTACCACAATCATATTTTTTTGGTAATATAGCAATGATACCAATATCAAAAGAATTTGATAAAATGTTTCCTGGAAAATCATTCTACTATGTTGATGATTCTGTTATTTATACAAACAGCAAAAATGCAAGTCCCGAAAAATTCAAACAATCACTTAACGAATTAAACAACAATATTGCAACCGAGATATCAAAATATACAGAAAATAGGATTTGTGTAAAAAGTAATATAGAGTATATGGTACGAGTCCATGAAGAAGAAAAAAGCTATTCGGCTAAAATAGAAAGTTCTATTAAAATGAGCAAGTCATTTTTAGTAGGAGTTGGACTTGAAGCTTCACGAGTATCTTTTGAAATTAATACTACAACTGATGAAATGCAAGATGTAAGTATACTTGATAAAATACTAAATATATATGATGCACTGGAAAAGGAAATATTAAATGTAAAGAAACATATTGAAAAGATAGGTTCATCAAGTATCGAAGCATATACGTTTAAAATTTATCTAAAGTCACTAATTCGCTACAAGAAATTTTTTGGTTACAGAAAGAGAATTTTAGAATTTAGACAGCTTGATGACATTTCAGAAATCAAGGAGTGGTTTTATGAAAAATATCTTAATAATAAACTAGATACACCTGATAATTTTGAATCTGTTTTTTTATATTTTGATGAAGATATTTTCCAATCAGAAGCTGCATTAATTTTAGATGAAATACCTAATGATGAAAAGAAAGATTTCATAGAAGAACTTTTAAATTTTGACAAAAGGTTAGCACCTAATTTGTCTGATGCTACAATGTATTTTTCAGAAAATTTTTCTAAAAGCTTAGAGTATCCGAATTGTTGTTTCACAACACTAAAAGAAATATCCTTGACTAATCTTGGAAATTTTGCACGTAAGCCCGAAAAAATAGTAGTAGAAAAACTAAAATTAATATTATCCAAAGAGACAGAGGTATGGCTTGGATTTGATGAAATTGATAGCTATAATACGACGATATTTAAGAATTCAAATACATATAAACGAAATATACTGAATAGTTATATTTCTACAATTTTTAATATTGACGTTTCTAATGATATTGAATTCATTAAGTTAGATAAAAGACCTCTGAAATACTATGAACTTAGAATTTTGTTATATATTAGAAATAAAAGTACAACAATCCAAAATTTTGTGACTTTTCTAACATCTATACTTGATAGTATTATAGTTAAAAATTATGAAAAAGTTGACTTTTCTTTGATTGAAGTATTGAATATTTTTAAAACACATGTAAAATCGGCTGAGTTAATTGATAATCTTATTTTAGTACATAAATATGTATCAAGTGTATGGCGAAATGGATCAAGATTTTTGTATTTCTACACATTACATAACCAAGAACATTCGGTAGAATTAATTAGATCTAGTGTGAATATATGCAAAATGTTTGATTTTTTACAAATTAAATCAATTGATTATTATATATTATTTTTAGCATGTTATTTACATGATATATCAATGATTTTACAACCTAGTATTGATAGTTTTCTTGAAAGCAACTCACAAACAGATGAGATTTATAGCTCGTTTTTAAAATTCAAACAAGAAGTATTTACTGATGCTAATTTAGATGAATTTCATTTCGATAACAAATCAAATGTAAAATTAGTTATGAAAGATGCATTTGAAAGGGTAAATTATTACTTTGAATCTGTTTCCAGAGATACACATGTAGCATCGAGTGCAAGTTTTATAAAAGCTACTTCTGATTTAGATTTTATTGATTTGCCGATAAGAGCGATTGTGTCTGCTGTTTCAGCTGCACATGGAGCTAATTGCACTGATATCTATGGATTAAAATCAAATGCAAAATCAGAGATAGTCAGCGAAAAATATATGATGATATTACTACGAGTTGCAGATTTATTAGATATAGCAAAAGATAGAGTAAGCCTTGATATTTTAGATAGAAATATTGCTAATATGCCAAAAATTTCGCAATATCACTGGATTACACATTCTGCAATTGATAAATTTGAAATAAAATCAGAATATACATTTGGAAGTAAAGACTCTCCTACTGATGATTTCATGTCTATATTAAAGCGTGAAAACTTTCTGGAAACTATTACTGTACAAATATATTTAAATACTTCAAACTTAACCAATGTTAAAGGACTTAATTGCAAAGATGTGTCGTCTACACTTAACCTTGCTGAAGAATTTATAGAAATTGAAATTGGCAAAGGAAAGGAATGTAGCGGAAAATGTAATTTTCTATGCAAATGGATTTGTCATAAAAATGCTTACTTACTGCCTGAACTAAATGCATTGCAGCAGTATATAGAGCGTACACCAAATCTAAATTTCACAACTAAAATTAAAGTGAAATTAAACTTTAATAATGCAAAAGCATTAAAAAGTGAATATTTTGATATTGTTAATGGACAACTCCAGTAATCAGGCAGTAAAGTTTTGTGTATTATTAAATAAATATTTAGTTTTAGATTGACATATGGGTGTCGTAAACCGCGAATAAGATTACAAATATATTAAGTTTTACAACGCTTTACAAAATATCATTGACTGTAGAATTAAATACTTTTCTTTTTACAAAATAGGAGTGTCTTCTGGCATGTTTTTACTATT
Source organism: Clostridium butyricum (assembly GCF_006742065.1). NCBI lineage: Bacteria > Bacillati > Bacillota > Clostridia > Eubacteriales > Clostridiaceae > Clostridium > Clostridium butyricum. The sequence goes on from NZ_AP019716.1 coordinate 1,812,656, forward strand.
AAATACAAATAGCTCATAAAATTTATATTAAAAACTATGCTATGAGAAACTAGTAGTAGGTGCAGATATGGATTCAGCACAGAATGATATTTATGATAAGAGTCAGATTATGAAAATTCTTAAACCAGAGATATTCATAGATATATTTAGGAAAATAATATCAATAGTGTAATCATATTTGGAAGCACTGTAACAGATGAATTTCAATAGTATTCAGATGTTAATATTGATTGCAATATTAACATCTGAAAAAATAAATCTGATATGTATCATGGACATAGCAGATAAGATTAGAAATAGTATCAATAGAGAAATTGATATTATTTATTTAAATGATGATGAAATGGATTTGAGATTTAAAGTTTCAGTTTATGATTTAGGGCTTTTAATATATAATGATGAATTAGACTTGTGTGGGAAAGATTACATGAATTAAGACAGGGTACTTGTGATTTAGAGTATTATATTGACAAATAAAAAATACACCACTATACTTTATAGTAGTATAAAATATGGTGGTGATTAAATTGTCTTCAATAAATTTAATAATACTTGGGTATTTGCAGAATAAAGAGAAAAGTGCCTATGAAATGGTTAAAGAATTTGATAAATGGAATATTACTAAGTGGTTAAAAATCAGTACTCCGTCAATTTATAAAAATACAATTAAATTACGTGATAATGGATATTTAAATTCAAGAACTGTTAAAGAAGGTGAAATGCCTGAAAAAACATTGTATTCAATGAATGAAAAAGGAAAGTTATATTTCAATCAACTAATGGAAGAAAGCTCAAACCATATAGGAAATATTTATTTGGATTTTAATGCTTTTTTAGTTAATATAGAAAATTTACCTGAAGAAAAAAGAAAAGAATATATTGAAAATTTTAAAAATAAGGCAGAAGAACGTAGAGCATTTGTAGAGTCTGTTTATAACCATGAAAAACAATACAAAGAAAGATCAGGTTCAGAATTTCTTATATTAGATTTATATAACGAATTTTATAATGTTTTAGAAAAATGGTCTGAAAAAGTTTTTGATTATTACAATTAATAAGTTGATGTCTCTAATAAATTAATATATTGAGAGACATATTTTTTGTCCTACTACTATAAAATATAGTAGTATTATATATACTAGTATAGAGTATATTGTTGTATTGAGATATTTGTTTTATAAGTAAAAAGTATTAAATAACATCTAAGTTTTGAAATAGAAAAACTTTCATAGGTTGAGCTAAAATATAAAGTTACAGTATTCTTAGGTTTTGTCATAAGTATAATAAAGTGATTTTAATTAGGAAGGAAGAGGTTAATTTGAAAAAAATATTATTTACTCCAGGAATAGCTTCTATTGAAGCTTTAGGAACTATAACAAGATTAATTGCAATAGCAGATGAAATAAAAAAAAGAGAAAAAGACTGTAGAATAATATTTAGAGCTGCCGGAAGAGAAGCAGATTATGTTCTATCCAGTGGATATGAAGTGGTACAAGGATATAAGCCTAAGTTTAATATAGAAAAATTATTGAATCAAGATATCAATAGCCGTATTAAAGGTGATTTACCAGAACCGAATTTATCTATAGAAAGTTTATGTGATGTAATAAGGCTTAAAGGTATTATATCAAAAGAATATGTACAGAATACATTTAAAGAAGAAATGGAATTAGTACAAAGCTTTAAGCCAGATATTATATTTGGGGAATTTGAAACAGTCATGCCCATAGTTGCAAAAAAGATGGACATACCATATTTTTCAACAGGTGGGACTGCAAGTAAAAAAGATTTCTGTTACTATGGCTTTTCTAATAAAACTGTATATGGATATGAAAAAGAGTATAATGAACTCTTAAAAAGTTTAAATTTGAAAACTATAGATAATATATGTGAACTTGTTAGTGGCGAATATTATTGTAAAAAAATTTTTATTCCAAGCATACCTGAACTGGAAGGTTTAGAGGAAAGTTCAAAGTATATATACTTAGGTTCAGTGACACCTAAGAATTTTATAAAATCAGATTTTAATTTTATAAAGAAGAACCCACTAGTATACGTATATTTAAGCGTTGGTGAAATAAAACCAGATGTATATCAAAAGATAATTTTAGATACATTTAAAAGTTCTGAATTTGATGTTATAGTAACAGGAGGAGGAACCCCTCAGTTTAAAAGTGATAAAAATTACAATAATAGTAATGTATACTTTATGGAGATGGTTCCATCAGATAAGGTTATAAAAATGGCAGATATAGCTATTCACCATGGTGGACAAAATACTACTGTACAATGTATTGAAAATCAAGTACCTTCAATTATTTTCCCTGGAAAGCATTTCGAACGTTATTTTAATGCAGAAAAAGCTTCTGAAATAGGATGTGCATTAAATCCAGGCATAAAGAATTTTAATAAAGAATTTCTTTTAAAAACATGTAGAGAAATTATTAAAGAGAATACATTTAAAGAAAATCTCAAGATATATTCAGATAAAATAAAAAGTAGTGGTGGTGTGATTAAAGCGGTTGATTTTATCTTGAATTATTAAATTTATCCAACCATAATATTTTATACATTAGCTGAATATAAAACGAAAATTCACTATTTTAAAACCTTTTTAGCAGTAAAGCACAGCTAAAAAGGTTTTTTTGCAAAGATTATTTAGGAGATGATATGGTATTTTAGCAATTCTTATAAATTAAGATTATTTCGTTTAGCAATAAGACTGCTTATGTCTGACTTTAAAGCTGATATGAGCAATTTTCCAAGAGAATCTTTTGGATTATTTTCCTCATCAAAGAAGTCATCAATAGAAGCAAATGAACCAATTTCTAAAATTGTATCGAGTGCTTTTTTTAAGGATTTAAAATCTTCTCGTGTATTAATATATTCATTTTTATCAATTCCATAAAGCCAGTGTTCTTCTGGCAGTTGACTATATGCAACAAGCTTTTCAAGAAATGCCTTTGATGGTGGATATCTTTTTCCATTTTCTATAAGGCTATAATATCCTTCACTTACATTAAGCTTATGAGCCATTTCCGATTTATTTAAGTGAAGTGTATTTCGATATTCTTCCAACCTCTCTTTAAACATATTTGTCATCTCCTTTTTTCTAATATTATAGAATAAATTATCAGAAATGTAAAATATTATTTTTAATTTGAATACTAAGAATTGTAAAATTATAGCCAAAAAATTTATAAATAGAAATTATTATATGAATATAGAAAAAATATTTTTATAAATTGAAAAGTTATTTTGTAATTATGTTAAAAATATTCTAAACTTGAAAAATAAATATATAATAATAAAAATAATTCTTTGCAAATTAATTCAAAATATTTACAATTAAGTAAAACAAAGGCTAAAATATAAAGCATATTTTAATATGCAATTTAAATTTACCTTTGGGATTATAAATTCAGTAAATTGAAAGGAGAATAAAATATAAACAATGAAAAAAGAAAATATTTTTAAGACATTATCAGAAGTAGCTTTAGAATGTATAAAGATAATAGAGGAGGTTACTGATATATGATTATTGAAGAAAATGAATTTAATATTATGAATGAAGAAGTTAAGAAGGACATACTCAAAGACAATTATATTTTATATGGGGAGGACCGTAATATAAGTTTAAAGGATGGTGGAAAAAATATGGACAATAATATTAGTGGTATTATGAAGAAATATAAATCCGAAAGGCTTTATACAACAGGAGAAATTGCAAAGGAACTTGGAATATCAAGTGCTGCAAGGCTTAACAATATTCTCGAACATAAGAAGATTCAATTTAAGCGTAATGGAACATGGATGCTTTATTCAAAATATGTGGACAAGGGTTTTGTGGTTATGCGTCACTGTGAACTTGAATGTGGAATAAAAGTATATGATAGAAAATGGACAGAAAAGGGGAGGATATTTATTCACAGTATATTTGATTAAAATATTTTAAAATGAAACATTATAAATAGAATTTTTGGAGGGTATGGGCGTTATGAGTGACAATAAGACTTATTATTATATGAGGCTACATGAAAATTTTTATGAGCGTGAGGATATGAAAGTGCTTCAAAGCATGAGAGATGGATATTTATATACTGACATACTAATGAAGCTGAGCCTTAAATCTTTAAAGTATGAAGGTAGACTTATGTTTAAAGAAAATATTCCATATGATGCAGAAATAATATCAACAATTACTGGTCATAGGATTGAAACAGTTGAAAATGCAATTAAGATATTTGAGAAGTTTAAATGGATTGAAATTCTTGGTAACGGTGCCATTTACATTCTTGATATTCAAGATCATGTGGGTAGGACAAGTAGCGAGGGAGACCGAAAGAGAAGATATAGAAAAAAGATAGAAAATGAAAGAAATTTTATAAGAAATAGTGACGACAAAGTTATGGAGATTGATTACGAAAGCTGTGAAACTGGTCATAGTGTATATTTACAATCTTTTGAGGAAGAAGAAAGAAAAATAAAATCATGTAAAATAGAATCAAAAGAAATAAAAAACTCTGAAAAGACTCATGAAGATTTGAGGAAAGATATTATAAATTCTGAAAATTTTTGTAAAGGATTTAATGAAGATAGTGAAATTGAAGGTTTAGAAGAATCTAATAATGTAGTGAAAGATACGTTTTATAAGATGGGACAAAATAGGGACATTTGTCCACCAGAGAAAGAGAAAAATATAAAGATAAAAAAAGAGAAAAAGAGAAAGTATAATAAAAACCATATAAAAAACAATAACACAAGGAAAAACGAAACCTTGGTGGATAAGTCAAATTTATTAAAAGAGGTTCATGAGATTGAAAAAGATGAGTATGTTGTAGTCAATGTTTTAAAGCATTTTGAAAAGTGTGGTTTTATTATTTCTTCAAGACTTGCAGAGTTTGTAAAAGCTGATATTACTATTTATGGTGAAAAATATCTTATGGATGCAGCAAATGTATGTGTAAAACGTGGAAAACTTAATAATTACAGTTATCTTACAGGAATACTTCAAAATTGGAGGACAAAAGGATACAATGGGGAAACATCATCATATAAAGCTCAAAGCAAGTGTATTGGATATACAGAAAGAAGTTACTGTGAAGTAAAGGTAGATAAAAAGATAAATCATGCGGCTTATAGTCCTATGAGGAGTATTTTAGATGAACAATCTTAGTGTTATGCCCAAGGATTTACGTTGTGAAGCAGAGATTCTCGGTGCAGTTTTTCACAATGGTAAAATCATGGGGGAAGTAATAAATGAACTTGAAGCAGATGATTTTTACAGTAATACAAACAAGACTATATACACTCATATGTGCAGGCTCTTTGCAGAAGGAAAGGACATTAACCTTACTCTTATTGTAAATTCAATTGGAAAGGATAACCTTAAAAGTGCAGGAGGAATAACTTATATCAGCGATATAATAACTGGTGGCTTAAACATAAATCCAGCCCACTATATAAATATAGTAAAAGAAAAATCCTATAGAAGAAAAGTCATAAAGGAACTTACAAAGGCTGTTGAAAAAATATATGATGAAAAAAATAATCCATATGAAATAACTGATGCTATGGTGAATATTCTTTTAAATAAAAACCTTGGAAAATCAAATATAATGAGGGATAATGAACTTTTTGAAGCTACTCTTTTAGAGATTGACAGACGATTAAAATCATCTGGGGAAATACCAGGAATGAAGAGTGGCCTTGTATCTTTTGATAAAAATATTGGTGGACTCAATAAAGGCGAACTTAATGTTATTGCAGGAAGACCTTCAATGGGAAAAACTCTCTTTGCATTAAATCTTATTGATGGACTTGGTAAAAATGGTTATAAGACTTTTTTATGTGAACTGGAAATGACAGCAGAATCCCTTGGTATGAGAAGACTTTCAAGTAACTCAACAGTAGAAGTTGAAAAGATGAAATTTGGTATGCTCAGTGATGATGAGATATTAAGCTTGTTTAAAACTTGTGAGGATATGTCAAAGAGGGATAACCTTTTTACAGATTGTTCTCCAGGGCAGAGTTTATTAAATATTAAAGCAAAAGCAAAGGCAATAAAACAGACTCATGGACTAGATGTTATAGTCATTGATCATCTTACTCTTATGAATATTCCAGAAAAAAGTACAAGAGATCTTGCAATAGGTGAAATAACAAAGGGACTGAAATTCATGGCAAAAGAACTTGATGTTTGCGTTATTATTCTTTGTCAGCTTTCAAGAGCTGTTGAGCAGAGAATGGATAAAAGACCAATGCTTTCTGATTTAAGAGAGTCTGGAAATATTGAACAGGATGCAGACATGGTGGCTTTTATGTACAGAGATGAATATTATAACAGAGATTCAGAAGATCGTGGAATACTGGAATGTATTATTGGAAAACAGAGAAATGGACGGACGGGCACATTGAAATTTGCTTATGAGCCAAAATTTCAGAAGGTATATTCAATTGGAAATTAATAAAAAAATACCTTCCTGCATATAAGAAATGCTTATATGCAGGAAGGATTAATATGAGAGGGGATAAGTATTACTCTGCATCAAAAGTTGTGATTTTTCTTTCAGTAAGCTTAGCTTCAACTTTGCTTACATAAGCACCGTTTTTTGTTTCAAAGATATCATTAGCAAGAATGTTATCCATAAGGGCATTTGCCTGCTCTGAAGTTACATCTTCCTTAACACCAGAGATAGTAAGAGAATTTTTCTTACCAGTTTCAGTCATGAAAGTTAAAGTTAAAATATATTCCATAATTTTATTCCTCCTTAAAATATCTCGTGCACTTTTCTGTACACAGATTGAATTTTATTGTTTTATTAAGAGTCAAGAGTCAAAAGTCAGATAATTCTTTTAGACAGATTAAAGCATCTGCCTAAAATTAAAGTTTTAAGTAAAATATTATGCTTGAACTAACTGATCACTTACAGTCATATAGACATTTCTAGTCTCATCAGATAACACTGATTTAACTGCATTTGCAACAGCAAGTACCTTTTCAGGATCTGCACCGTCTTTTACATTAGAAAAAGATTTTTTGCTGTAAGTAGGATTACCAAGAGCATCAGTACCCTTTCTTACTTCGATTGAAAAACTTGCGCTTTCAGCGATTTTGTTAACTGCCATATTACATTACCTCCTTTTAATTAAGAAAAATTTTGATTGTTTAATCGTAAGTAAAATTCATTACTCATGATTTTCATAATATATATATGGTTTAGTTCATGAATTTGAAAAAAATAATTTAAATTATTTTTGTTCAGTTTCACAGCTGCTGTCAATTAAGACTCCAAGCCTTGCAGAAATTATGGTATTAAGTCTTGTTATTGATGTTGTAAGGCTTTGAATCTGTTTTTCAAGACGTACAAGAAGATACGTACTTACTGCAACAGGAAATCCAACATTACCTATAAGGCTTACAAGTTCATTAATATCCATAAATTTCACCTCCCTTCATAAAGTAAATAAAAGGTGTTTAAAAGCATATTATTAACAATTAGTGATTTTATCTATCCCATAAAGGTATGAAGTTTATTGAATATTTTCTTTCTTGCATGAAACACGTTAAAATAGGATATATTTTTCATCTGTGCATATGTCTTTATGCTATTTCCCTCATAATAAATGCAATTAATAAGTTCTTTTTCATCATCTGTAAGAGCATCAATAGCTTTCTTTAATGAATCATAAAGAAGGTTTTCTAAAACAGTATTTTCAATATCATCATTACTTTTTAGAACATGAGTAAGTGAATCATCTAAAACAAGAGCTTCTTTTCCCTCTGAATTTCTACGTTTTATGCTTTTACGAAGAAGATAATGAATATTATTTTTTATGCTTATTGTTGCATAAGCTACAAATCTATGAGTTTGAGAATCGTAAGATTTTATACATGCAAACAATGTTTTGTAACACTCATTTACAACATCATCAAAGGTGTATCCATCTATAAATATATTTTTAGATGTTCTAATTATAAAAGGTCTGAATTCTTCAAGAATTTTTTCTTTTGAATTTATATCATGTGCTTTTGATTTTAATACAAGGTTTTCAATATATGCGTAATCCATAAACCCTCCAGAAACATATTTTATATTTAAAGTTGAAGTAATAATGTTTATTACAAATAGAGGTTTTAACATACAATTATCTGGCAATAAAAAACACTATATATAGTATGTTGGTGAAAAAACATCCTCTATATATAGTATATATGCTTATGGGTATAATTTTTAAAAATAAATTATGTAATATTGAAAAATATATAAAAAAATTATCTGCCAGAGGTCGTAAAAAGACTTGGCAGAAGATGCTTATGACTATTAACAACAGTCTGAATCACAGTCACAATCTGAACAGCAGCATTTACATCTGCGATGTTTTTTGTGTTTGTGATGTTTTTTTTCTGAGTCTCCAGCAGTGCCACTGCAGTTAGAACAGCAATCAACTGCGTTATCTACAAGCTTGTCAAGAACACATGATACATTATTCATAAGCTGGGAGTTTGAATTCATAAAGTAATTTGCAGTATATTGTGTAGTCCACCAGTAGAGAATTATAAGGAGAATTATCAAGGCCTGATACTGTTTAGAGATTAAACCGAAGCTTTGCATGCCATTTAATTCTCCAGCATCATAAGCATTAGCAACACAATTGTTCATACCAAGAGTGTTGTTGAGATCATTAATACTGTTGCTCAGGTTGTTAAAATCACCGTTAAGCTCATTTATACATCCGAAATCGTCCATAAATCTCTCATCCTTTAAAATATAGTTTTATACTTTATTCTATGGAAATAGCAACCATAATGATTATGTTTTAAATAGAAAAAATTAAATATTTTAACAATATTAAAATATACTTCTTAATATAATATTAGAAACAGCATATATACATATTAAAAATATTAATATATAAAAAATATCTAAGTTGTTTTGATAATATACATATTATTCATTTTTATTAAGTCTGATCATCAAAAATTTAAAATATTATATAAAGAAAAACTTCACAATAATTTTTTAACTTTTTTGAAATTTAAAGCATATAATGTTTACGTTAGTAAGTGCTATATGTTTTGACTTTTCTTATATATTTTAACTTGATAGTTTTTAGAATGACATTGTAAACATGAGTAATATCAAGGATAAATTGTTGTAGTATTTATATGGGAGATTGTCTATGGAAAACAATAAAGTAATAAATATAAAAAATAAATTATTTAAGAGTAAAAATTTTGATTATTCTGATTGTAAGATATATACACCAGAGATGGTTAAAAAATATAAAGAATGTTTCAAATTTACTATGAAGGTAACAAAGAATCATGATAAAACTTTATTTATAATGTACAAAAAGGTTGAACAGTGGTACATGAATGAAAATATAAATTGGAATATGGAGAAAATTCACATAAAGACAAAGCTTGGTTCTTATACAAGCGGTGGTTGTGGAATTGAAGCCTCTCTTCTGGCTGGTCTTACAGCAAGTGGAGTATGTACTTATATGGATACTTATATGAAAAAGCTCAGTCCGTTATCTCTCGCAATTTATGCTGTAGCTGTATTGTTTTTTGGTATGAAAGTACTTGCTGACGAAGATAAAACTGTGGAAATGTATAACATGTTTTTAGACGTAATTAATGAATTAGAAGAAAAAAATTACTCTAGAAAATAAGCATATTAAAAGTGATTTTTACACAACATAGTTTCATAGAAAGGATGTGTTGTAATATGAAAAATCAAAAAGAAACTAATTGTAGTAGCTGTAATACTGGAGCAATAAGTAGTTGTGAAAGCTCACAAAATACATTAAAAGCTGAAACAAATACAAAATTATCAAGTGGATGTAATAAAAAAGATGCAGGAAATAATGCTTGGACTTCAGTAGCACAAAATTATGATATTAAAGAATCTTGTGAAGAACATAAAAAAGATGCGGGAAATAACCAGTGGTGCTCAACTTGTAAATAAAAAAATAAAGCAATAATTATTGAAAGGCGTGATTCTTATGAACTTTTCAAAAAGCAATAATACCAAGGGGCTTAAACATTATGAGCGCGCTGGTGGATATATTTCTTATGATCCTTCAGTTTTAACAGAGCATTATCAAATTAAAGGATTTGAGGGCGATGATAAAGAAGATCCTAACAAATCCCAAAGTAAATGGTGCTAAATTATCTCACACTATTGAAAAGGAACTGCACAGCAGTTCCTTTTTAAATGTATAGAAAATCTAATGAAAAACAGAACGTATGTTTAAAAGTTATTTAATTATGATATAATTACTAGATAATGAATAAAAATTTAGATTTAAATAGATTAATTAGGAGATTTTATGTCAGAGGAGTTAAAAAGTATATTAGACAATGTAATATATCTTGATATAGAGACAACAGGTCTTGACGAAACGAGCAGTGAAATTATTGAAATAGGTGCAATAAAATTTAAAGATAATACAATTACAACATTTGAAACTCTTATAAGACCTAGGGGACGTGTTCCAATTGGCATTTATAATTTATGTACAGGTTTAAGTAAAGAAGAACTTTATAGTGCACCATCTCTTGGAAATGTAAGAGAAAGCCTTTCGCAGTTTTTAGAAGATCTTCCTCTAATATGTCATAATGGAAATTTTGAAAAGAAGTTTTTTAGATATCATCTTCCACAGATTAAAAATACAATAATGGATTCAATGGAACTTGCAGCAATCCTTGAACCCTATCATAAAGAATATAATCTAAATGCACTTATGAAGACTGTTACAGATATGAATAAAAATGAAATTCACAGAGGACTTGATGATTCTATAAACACACTAAAGGTTGTAAACAGTCTTTTGTGCAGACTTTGGAGCAGTGAAGAAAAGAAAGGAAAAAAGAGAACTTTATATGAAAATATAAATAAATATTATCCGTATCTAAAAAAATGGTCATGGAATAAACATCTTTTAAAGCCTCCATTTTTTATTTACGATGATTACGATTATGTATCATATAAAGATAAGAAAGAAAATGAAACTTTCCTTGAGCCATTAAAAATTGATTATAAAAAGTATGAGGAACTTTTAAAGGACGAGAAGATATGGAATAATGGTGGAGACTTTGGATACACTTATAGAAAAAATCAGCTGGAATTTTCAAAAAAGATTCGTGAAAATTATGAAAAAGGCGAAAGAATATTTATTGAAGCACCTACAGGTAGTGGAAAGACCTTTGCATACGTTATTATTGCAGCAATCGGTACATATTTAAATTCTCTTAAGAAAAGAAAAGATGATGCAAGCTTCATAATATCAACTAACACAAAGGAACTTCAAAATCAGCTTATAGAACGTGACATACCAAATATTTTAAAAAAGCTTTGTCTTTATGATAAGCTTAAGTTTGGTGCCATGAAAGGAAAGGCAAATTACATATGCATAGAACGCTTAAATAAATGCGACAGGCTTGAAGGTGATGAAGAGGGAAACCTGGCACTTCTTTTTCTTAGAAGGCTTGCAGAAAAAGGTGAGTATGGCGACATAGAAAATATAAGCTATTTTATAGTAAAGCGCTTTAACCTTGAAAGATATTTTAAAGATGTAACTTGTGACAGTGATTCTTGTAATCTTGAAAAATGCATAAAGCCATGCTATTTGAGAAAGAGATATAATGAACTTCCAACTGAAAATATAACTGTTATTAATCATTCGCTTCTTGCATGCTGGCCATATACTGAAAAGAAAAAGATTAATCATCTTATTATAGATGAGGGCCATAATCTTATGGAAAAGTGTTATGATTTTTTTGCAGAAGAATTTACAAGTAGCGAATTTCTTGAAAGCCTGGATATGATTGATAAGGGACATCCAAATATAATAGGGCTTCTTTTGAATTTAAATGCATCCTTTGGATTCAGGGAAACGATTGAAAAAGATAAGATTATTTATCTTGTAAATGAAATAATAGTAAATTTAAATATACTTATGAATGATTTTAGAACCATGAGGCTTGTTAGCGGAGAATATGATTTCAATACTGAGTTTTTTATTCCACGTGATGACTTAAAGACCATGACTAAATGTCTTCAGCCAGAAATAAGTGCATTAAAAGAAAGTATATATCCTCTTTATAAAATGCTTAATACATATGTATCAAATATTGTTCTTGATGATGAAGTTACAGGTGATAATGATTATAAGAATATAAATGATTATATTATAAAATTAAAAGGAACTTTTGATATGCTCGATAAGTTTCTTGAAGCATCAACTTTCTTTGCTAAAATCCTTGAAATTGATAAAGAATATGATGAGTTTAGATTAAAGACAGTTCCTTTAAATGTGGGTGAACTTGTTAATGAACATATGCTTAAAGATGTTAAGAGCACAACATTTTTATCAGCTACACTACGTATAGAAAACTCATTTAACAGGATAAAAAAGCATCTTGGCCAGGAAAAAGCAAATGATTTTTTAATACCACCTGTGTTTGATTTAAAGAAACAGACAAAGATTTTTGCACTTACAGATATGGGACGTTATGATGATGCAAATTACATAAAGCGAATTTCAAATTTTATTTATGAAACAAGTAAGAAGCTTAGTGGACATGTACTTGTCTTATTTAATAATAATATAAGGCGAAATGGTGTATATGAAGAACTAGAAATGCTTACAAGGGGAAGCAAGATAGAAGTTCATACAAACAAAAAATCAATTAATATATTAAATGATAAGAACAGACAGGCAATAATACTTGGAACAAAGGGATTTTTTGAAGGAATAGATGTACCTGGAGACGGTCTGTCATGTGTAATGCTTGATAAACTTCCTAACCATAGCCCAGAGTATCCAATTTTAAGAGCAGTTACAACATATCAGCATAAGATGTATCAGGATTTTAATTATCCTCAGCTTTGTATTAAGGTAAAGCAGATTTATGGAAGGCTTGTACGAAGTACTTTTGATTATGGCTACTTTATAATACTTGATCCAGGAGAAAATCAATATACACTAAGAAATCTTCAACGTGATTTAGGAGGACCTGTTATAGAGAGTACTACGTCACTTAAAGTATTAGAAGGAATGGAAAGTGATTATAATAATTGGAAGAAACGTAATCTTAACATAATGATAAAGAAGCTTCAGCGTGAAAAAAAAGACATAGGCGTAGAGTTTGAAGGAGAATCTAAGAAACATAAGATGTTCTGGGAACTTGAAGGTGTGGAAAATGGAATTTATAATTTTAAGAATATAAATTATGAACTTAAGGGAAAACTTTAAAGGATTGAATTAAATTTAATTTAAAGAATATATAGTATTATAACAGAAGGAATTATACTTAGTAGATTCTATTAGGTATATATATATTTATCTTGGTAATATTATCAAATTTATTGTGATACATGTGATCATAATCTTTGATAGAAATTTTAATGATATAAATGAGGTGGAAACATGTGTACAGCATTAAGTATTAAAGCAGATAATGGAGAGAATTTTTTTGGGAGAAATATGGATCTTGCATATGAGTTTAATCAATGTCCAATGATTATTCCAAGAAATTATGAAATTGAAAATAAAGTTACTGGGGAATATCTATCTAATAAATATGCGATTATGGCGATGGGAACTATAATTGATAATCATCCAGCATTAGCAGATGGTATGAATGAAAAAGGCTTAGCATGTGCAGGCTTGAATTTTACTGGATATGGTTATTTTGAAGAAAAACCAGTAGAGGGAAAAATAAATATAGCACCATATGACTTTATAGGATGGATTTTATCTAATCATTCTACAGTAGATGAAGTTAGAGAAGAACTTAGTAATCTAGAATTAGTTAATGTGCCTATTAATGATAAAACACCAGTATCAATACTTCACTGGATGATTACTGATAAAAGTGGTAAATCAATAGTAGTTGAAAAAACAAAGGATAAATTTGCAGTTTATGATAATCCTGTAGGAGTAATGACTAATAATCCAACCTTTGATTGGCATTTAACAAATTTAAATGAGTATGTAAAGTTAAGTCCCGATAATCCTAGTGATACTAGCTGGAGTGATAAAAAATTATCACCATTAGGTATCGGAGCTGGGACTTTAGGGATTCCAGGAGATTTTGCTTCAGTTTCAAGATTTGTAAGGATTGCATATATTAGAGCTAATATGCCATCTATAGAAAATGATATAAAAGCTATAACTCAGTTTTTCCATATGCTTGATTATGTGAAGATGGTTAAGGGTGGCGTTATTACACCTGATGGTTTAGAAGATTTAACTCTTTATTCTTCTTGTATGGATCAAGAAAAAGGTATATATTATTATAAAAATTATAACAATAGCAGAATAAATGCCGTAGATATGAACAAAGAAGATTTAAATGCTAAAGAAATCAAGAAGTTTGAGTATTTAACAAACCAAGATATTAATTATCAAAATTAATGTGTGAGTTAGAACTTAACAACTGATTTTTAAGTGTAAAGTTAGGGTAAATATAAAAGTATCTTATTTTTGATTGAAGTATAGTCAAAAATAAGATACTTTTATTTTGGGTTTATGGTATTATTTTACTTAAGGAATATAAAGATTTAATTATTTATATTTCATAAAATGCTTAATAAATTAGGGGGAAAGCTTATGAAAGTTAAAGTATTAAATATAGGTATATTTGCATTGAGTTTTGTTTGTTTATTAATAGCAGCTAAATTATTTTGCAATCTAGGTATTTATGCTGATGAATTTAACACATCACCAGATGTAGTCTTAGGAGGTAAAATAGGACTATATATGAATTGGCTTATGATTGGATGTGTTTCACTAATATGTGTATTATCTGGTATGAATTTATTTACTAGAAAGAAGTAAAAAGTTATGTTAGAGAGAGGGGGAGGTAATAATGATGCTACTTACATGGATTATACCGTTGGTTATGATATGTGTTTGGGGGTTAGGGATTTATGCACTTGTTTTATTAATAAAAGCATTAAGAATATATATAGATAAAAATTCTTGATTTTATTGTATGAAAAAAAGTGAGTTAGAATAGTATTAAATTATTGTTTATACCTGTGTTTTCTAATTAATTAAGACATATGAAGTGAAAGGATTTATTATTATGTTTAATAAAAACTCATTAAATAATAAGATTATAAATACAGTTGTTATAATTTTATGTATTGTATTAATGTATATAATAATTAGTTCAATTATTATATGGGAAAAAACAAGTGATTTATTTTATATTATATCTGGAGTTATTGTAATATTAGGAATATTGTTTAATATATATCTTTTATTAAAAGAGAAAAGGTAATATCAGGATTAATAAGTGATTTGAAATAGTTAAACTATATTTTTTTGAGGTGTAAAATGATAATATGGATAAATGGCGCTTTTGGTAGTGGGAAAAGTACAACAGCAGAATTATTACATTCAAAGATAGAGATTTCTCATATATATGATCCAGAACAAGTAGGATATTTTTTATGGGATAGCTTTCCAATAGGCATTAAAGAAAAAGGTGATTTTCAAGAACTTGAAATATGGCGTAGTATAAATTATCAAATAATAAAGCACATGCATGACAATTATAATGGAATTCTAATTATTCCCATGACTATTACAAATATAGATTACTATAATCAAATAATAGGAAATTTAATTAAAGATGGTGTTAAGGTTTATCATTTTATTCTTAATGTTGACAAAGACAATATTAAGCATCGATTAATCAGTAGAGGTGAATTTGAAAATTCATGGGCTGAGCAACAGATTGATAGATGTTTGCAAGCATTTAAAAGTACTATTAACGGTGAAAAAATCGATACGAACAATTTAAATGTTGAACAAGTAGTAAATATTATTATAACGAAAATAATTTATTAAACATATAAAAAGATAATCAGTTTTAAATATCACATTATTCAAAAAATAAATGAATTTTGTGATATTTTTATTTTAATAAATAAAAAAGTATGTTGACATAATATCTAGTAAGTTATACTATATAGTGGTATTAAGTAATACTTACTACTGAAAAATATGTATTATGAGGTTATTTATATGGAAAATATAACGGAAATGTTAAAAGGAGTGCTTGAAGGATGTATTCTTGAAATTATTAGCCATGAAGAAATATATGGTTATGAAATTACTAGAAGATTAAATGCACTTGGTTTTTCAGATGTTGTAGATGGAACAGTTTATACAATATTAGTACGACTTGAAAAAAATAAGTTGGTAGAAGTTACAAAAAAGAAATCTGATATGGGACCACCGAGAAAATTTTTTACTCTTAATGATGCAGGTCATGAAGAACTAGAAAAGTTCTGGTCAAAGTGGGAGTTTGTTTCAACAAGGATTAATAAATTAAAGAAATATAGTGTAGGAGATTAAATAATGAATTTTTGGGATAAAATCACTGGAAATGACATAACTAAAGAAATTAAGTCTTTTGAATTTAGAGTTAAAAAGCTACCCAATGATTATCAAGTGGAATGGGAAAAAATTAAATCTAATATTTGGGAAGAATCTGATTTTAGTGGGCGTAATATCATACCAATTCTTGAAGGAGTGCTTAGTTTCTTAGAGGAAAGAGCTGCTGATGGTTTTAGTGTAGACGTAGTTTTAGGTGAAGATATGAGAGAGTTCTGTTCAGAACTAGCTTTGGAATATAACGGGAAGTCTTTTCGTGATAAGTGGAGAAAGCAGCTCAACAGTAATATTTCTAAAAAGTTAGGCAAATAGGAGGATTAAATGAGCATAAAAGATATAATAAAAGGAAAAAAAGAATGGAGAGCCCACATGGCTCGTGTAAAAATGTTACCAAAAGATTATCAAATTGTTTATGAGGAAATTCAAAAATATCTTTTTAAAGCAGGGCCTGTTGAGTTAACAGAAGACATAGATTTACTTGTTGGCATTGTTGATCTTTTCGAAGAAGGAGCAGAATTGCAGAAAAATGTGTTAGAGGTGACTGGGAGTGATGTAGCTGCTTTTTGTGACGATTTAATAAAATATTCAAAGACTAATACTGATATATAACAAAAATCAGTTAACTAAATAAGTTAGTAAGACTATACAAAAGTTATAGATAAAATGAGATGGATAAATTTACATAACATAAATAAGAAAGGCTTAGTGCTGGAAACACTAAGCAATTTCTAGAATGTTTTTAGTTTTAGAGCTATTATTTAGATTAAATTAAAAGTAAATAAAATTATGAAAAAACATAACTCTACCAAGAATAGTTGTGATTTTTTCATATATTTTAAAACATTTAAGATATATATATAAGTTCCTCAACAAAGATGTGATTTGTTTGAAATACATAACAGATTTAATCTATGTCCCAAAATGATGTAGGTTCAAGTGTATCTTTATCTACAGTAACCCCTTTTAAATCATTATACTCTCCTAGAAAATAAATCAAATATTCATTTTCTTCAACAGAGGAATTTTCATTAGAATCTAATATCTTAGCTTTTTGCCATGGACATCTAAATGTATTTTTTGAATTTTTATAAAAATTATCAAGTACTATTTTTCTAACATCATCCATATTACTCAAGCTAGCACTAGGTTCAATTCCCATAAAATGATGTCCTAAAATATTATTTAAATCACTTATAATTTTTTCATTTTTACCAACATACAAAACAATCATATTTTTATTTTTATAAAAATATGGATATGAGTTCCAACTAAGATCTATACTTGTTCCTATTTCATTTTCATATGAAAATCCTCCATAAAAAATGTTTGCTGCATCTTTTTCCATTTCTTCATTACTAGCATAAGTATATACTTCTAAATTTTCATTACCAATGCTTATTATTTTTTTCTCACCCTTTAAAAAACCTTTTTCAGCATTTTTAATTTCAGGACTATATCCAGTATTTTTTAATTCATTTAAAAACGAAGTTATTGTAAGAGAAGTACTATCACTTTGTGTGTTATCAGTAGTGATTTCTGTATTTTTTTCTTCAATCCAAACGCCATCACTTCCAATAGTGTAATTATCAATAACTGTATTTTTAGCCATAGTTCCATCAGAATTTAAGTAATACCACTTACCATTATCAATAACCCATCCTGTTTTCATATAGCCTTGACTATCAAAATAGTACCATTCTCCATCAATAAGTTTCCAGCCAATGGACCATGAATTACCTTCAGTATTCCACCATCCATAAGAATCCTTTACCCATGCAGCATTTGCTTTTACGGTATATAGTGTAGATAGGGAAAGTACTCCTAATATAAGTGCTATTATTTTTTTGATTTTTTTCATATATTTTATCTCCATCCTGCTATATTTTATATATCATTATAATTATACAATATTATTACATTTTTGTGTTTATTATGTAAATAAATTGATTTGTATGTATAATTTATATAGGATTTAACTACAAAACTAATTATACGAGGAGATTTAAAATGAAAATAGTAATAATACGCCATGGGGAAGTAAATATGAACTTTTACTCATGGATTTTTTCTTAGAACATTACTACATGAATTAGTGGAAAGAGGATTTAAAATTAATAAAAATAAAATTAGAATGAATAACTTGGAAGAAATTACTGCATATAAGTAAGTTTATAAATTACAATTTATGTTATAATTTATTATTAGTGTAAATATAAAACTATATATAAATTTATGTATAGTAAAATACTGAATTTTACTGAGGAAGGAATATTTAATGAAATATATAAAGAAAATACCACCTACAGATAGTGATTTTAGTAATATGTTGATATCAACGGGCTGGAAGAAAATAAAAGAACCTTCAAACCTAAACGAGGCAATCTTGCAGTCAATACCTTTTATGATTATAAATGGTATTATTTTCATGGTGATTGCATATTTTATATACCCACCAATAGAAGAGTTTATAAATAGCAAGAACAGTATTAGTATCACATTAAATATAAATATCATGACGCTGATATATATTGCTATTACTTTTTTATTCATGACAATACATGAATTAATTCATGCATGCTTCATACCTGATTTCTTGAAGTCAGATAAGACATATTGGGGAATAAATGTGCTTTTTGGTTTTGTTTGTACTACTGAAAAAATCAAGAAGAGTAGATACATAATTATTTCTATAATGCCATTTATTTTATTATCAATTATATTTCCATTAATACTAAGTACTTTTGGGCTATTGAATGAGTTTATATTATTTTTATGCTTATTAAATGCAATGGGCTCGTGTATAGATTTCTTAAATATATGGAATATATTAAGACAAGCTCCAAATGGTTCTTATATTGTAAACAATGGTGGTGAAACATATTACAACAAGTGAAGTTAACGAACATTTAAAAAAAATTCTTGATGGAATAAGGCCATTTAGGCTAACTTTACAGGAAATAGTTAAAGTTGATAATCCTTTAGGAATGTATCTATTTTTAGATATAAAGCAAGGTAATAAAGAAATAAAGAAAATGAATTTGAAGTTATACACAGGAATTTTACAAATATATAAGCCTACTTGGTTAAATCAAGAAACATTTATGCCTCATATGACAATAGGCAATTTTACTTCTAGAGAAGATTTAAATATAGCATTTAAAGATACGGAACTTATAAAAGAAAGTTTCAGCACAATAGTAGATAAAATTTCTGTTGAAATTATTGATGAAAACGAAGATTCTATTATTGAGATGGAAATAGATTTAAGGGATGAATAAATTACAGCGATAGGTTGAAAAGACTATATGAATACGTAATATGCAGATTTTGCGTAGCAAATTATAAAATGTTCTGTAAAAATTGAATAATGGTATTTTACAAAATATGTTATGATTGATTCATAATAGTAAATTATTACGAAGTGCATAACGATTTTTTTAAAAGGAGAAAGTAAGAATGAGTATTTATATTGAAACTGAAAGGCTTATATTAAGAGAATTTACTTTAAATGATGTGGAAGAATTACATTCTATTTGCAGTCAATCGTATATATTAAAATGGATGCCTGATTGGAAAAGAACAGTTGCAGAAAGAAAGGAATGGATAAGTTGGGTTCAAAATAATTATTTGAACCCAACAAAAGATGTTGCAAGAATAATGATTGCAGTTACTCTTAAATCCAATAAGCAACTTATAGGCATGGTAGGTATTGGAAATAAGGAGGAAGTAAATAATGAAATAGAAATAGCATACTTTATTTCAGAGGAATATAGTAATAAGGGATACATAAGTGAGGCTTCAAAGGCAATGACAGAGTGGGCGTTTACTAATTTAAAACTTGATTATCTAATAGCTATTGTTGAAACTGATAATATACCATCCCAAAGGGTAGTTGAAAAATGTGGATTTAGTAAAATGAATACCAAAATGATTTTAAATAGTGGAGACACCGAAGAAAAGCCATTTTATTATTATCGGATATATAACAAAATACATTGATATTAGCACTAATACACAACATTCATATATTATGAATCAATAAAATTAAATAGCAATTGCAAAATCGTATCATTCAATAGATTGAATTTGCGATTTTTTTAATACACAATTCTTAGAAGGTGCCGTTATAGTAAGAATAATATCAAGTTTATAATGGCAGAATATTATTGGACTACTGTATAAACAGGAATTTATCCAGTAGAACTATGTTATTAACAAAATTTGAATTTGTAAGGAGTAGAAATGAAATACAGTAGGACTATTATATTAAAAAATAAAAAACAATGCCTGATTAGAAACTGCGAAGCAGCGGATGCAAAGGCAGTATATGATAATTTTAATTTAACACATGGACAAACAGAGTTTTTGCTCTCTTATCCTGATGAAAATAGTTTTGATGTAGAACAAGAAAGGCAATTTCTAATTGAAAAGGAAAACAGTGATAATGAAATTGAAATCTGTGCTTTTACAGATGATAAAATTGTTGGAACTGCTGGAATTGAAGCTATTGGACATAAAGATAAAGTTAAGCATCGTGCAGAACTGGGTATCAGCATAGAGAAAGTTTACTGGGGATTGGGCATAGGTCGTGCATTAATAGAAGCTTGTATTGAGTGCGCCAAAAAAGCAGGTTATGTCCAATTGGAGTTGAATGTTGTAGCTTACAATATAGCAGCAATTTTATTATATAAAAGCGTAGGATTTGTAGAATATGGGCGGAACCCAAAAGGGTTTTGTTCTCGTACTGTTGGTTGGCAGGAAGTAGTTCTTATGCGGTTAGAACTTGATTGATAAATTCCAATTTAATTGTTGAGTTAATTCAGAATATTAATCTATTGAGTATTATAGGTGGACAATCCCACCTATATTTTATTATTGGCTATATTTCAACACTATATTAAACATAGCCTTTAATTAAAATGACTGATGACTACATTACTCATAATAAACCGATAAATTATAATTTATGGAGGAGTAAGATTGTGATTATTGAAACAAATAGATTGATTTTAAGGGAGTATACATTAGATGATTTTGATAATTTATATGAGATAGTATCAGACCCTGAAACCATGAGGCATTATCCAAAGCCGTTTGATGAAGAACGTACAAGAGATTGGATTGAATGGAATCTTGAAAATTATAAAAATTATGGTTTTGGTTTGTGGGTTGTTACTTTAAAGGAAACAGGTGAATTTATAGGTGATTGCGGCATATCAATTCAGAATATTGATGGGGAACTATTACCTGAGATTGGTTATCACATACACAAGAAATATTGGAGAAGAGGTTTTGGGAGTGAAGCAGCTAGAGCCGTAAGGGATTGGGCATTTGAGAATACAGATTACAATTGTATTTATTCTTATATGAAGTATACAAATGTTGGTTCATATTCTACTGCTATTGCAAATGGTATGAGGAAGGTAAAAGAATATCAAGATGAAAAGAATAAGATTTCATATGCATATGCAATAACGCGGGATGAATGGAAGTTACTATAATGAATAGACAGTATTTAGTGTAGACAAATTCCATGCTTTTGAATAAGTAAAACATATACTGACAAATATGATCTATCAAATCCATTCTCAGATTTAAAAATGGTAAATAATAACGGTCTTATAATGTTTTATTGTTCACAGTTTATGAAAGAAAAGATATTTTCTGATAATAATAGAATAATGTTTCCATTATTGTCACATGTATAATCAATATTTAAAGATGTAATTTACTTACTACATCTTCTGCAGATTTGACGTAGTAACTAATAAAAATGATCTTTGAAAATTAAACAATATGATTTTTACAAAATATGTTATAATTAATAATAGTAAATAAGTACCAATTAGAGAATGTTTATAAAACACTTAGTATTTGTTTTTTTCAAATAAAAGTGTTTCGATGTTGTATAGAATATAGAAGAAGTATTAAAAAAAGTTCGAAAATTATGATATATAATTGTGGAGACTTCTTTTAGAAAAGGTAGAAGGGATGACTTTTTTATAACCGATTTCAGTAGAAATAATAAAACTAATAATTCAATAAACACGCTTAATTTAGATGCATAGCGTATATATGATGTCTATAGAATAATGACATACAAATCAAAATTAATAAATAGAAATAAAGGAGATTATAAGAATGAATCCATATGTAGAATGCCCAACAATAAAAACAAAGAGCTTTACAATTAGACTTATTAGAGAGTCTGATAGAAAATCACTTTTTAGATGCTATAATGACAAAAGAGCAGTTGAATGTATGAATGATGATAATTGTGACTTTAGTTTTTATGTTGATTCTGAGGAGAAGATGCAAGAGACAATTGGCTATTGGATTAATTTTTACCAAAAGAAATATTTTGTTAGGTTTTCTATAGTTGATAATGCAACAGAAGAGGCTGTAGGTACAATAGAGGGCTTTAGTGGTGAAACAGGGGTTCTACGTGTAGATATTTGTAGTGAATATGAGAAAGCATGCTATCTATCTGAACTATTCAATTTTGCAAGAGATAATTTCTATGAATTCTTTGGTAATGAATATATAGTAACAAAGGCTATTTCTAAGGCATTAGAGCGTCGTGAGGCTTTGGTAAACAATAGATGGGAGAGCATTGATACATACAGAGATTATCGTGATTATTATAGGATTAAACTGATTTAGATAATAAAGAAATATATATTGTTATGAAAATTTCATAATCGAAATAAAGAATATGCACTATGTATACCTGCATACTAGGGAGGATATCAATGAATAATAATTAATTCTATTGATTATATTTAATGGTGTGTATTACATACCGAATAAGTTAAAAGATATCAATATCTTCATAAGAAGTAAATTCAATAAAAGAAGCATGGGTTTTATAAAACAGGGAATGTTAATATGTTATCAGACAGTATATCAGAAATAGAGATGAAACAAGTATTTAGTGAATTCTAATCTATCGTTGAGGTGATTCTTAATTTTTATATTTAGCAATTAGAATTTGAAGAACGATATACAGAAATGATGTAAAAAATTATTTATATAATTCACAGACAAATGGTAAATTGAAAAAGAAAGTTTTATTAATAAAGGAGAATATAGAAATGAAAATTGAGATAAATGATTTAATTATCCGTAATTTTGAGTTGAGTGATGAAGAGGATTTGTGTGAATATATGTTACAGAGAGTTAATGCTAAATTTGAGGCATATCCAGATTTCACTTGCCAGAAAGCAAAGAAAGAGATTGAAGTTAGGGTAAAAAGTGATGAATTCTACGCAATTGAGTTGAAAAAAGAGCATAAGGTTATTGGAAATATTTATTTAGGAAATAGAAGTTTTAATACAAGAGAGCTTGGATATGTATTAAATGAGAAATATCAGCATAAGGGATATGGAAGCGATGCCAGCAAAGCAGCTATAGAATATATGTTTAATCAAGGCGTTCATCGAATTTATGCAGAATGTGCTCCTCAAAACATACCTTCATGGAAGTTAATGGAGAAGATTGGAATGATACGTGAAGCACATTTTAGGAAAAATGTTTCTTTCCATCAAGATGAGAAAGGATGTCCTATATATTGGGATACATATGTATATGCAATATTAAATCCATATAAGTAGGCTCATTCTGACTGACAAAATTCTTATATTATGAATAAATAAAATTAAATAGCAAATTGTAAAAATCATATTATTCAAGAGATTGAATTTGTTATTTTTTTATTCACAATACTTTTATTAAATTGCGAAGTAAAATTATTTATATAATGTAGAGGTTAATAATGAATAGTAAAATAGAATTTGATTCAGAATTTTGTAATGTAAAATACATTGAGAAGGATAATATAGTATTTCTAACATGGAAGAAATTCTGCTGTTTAGATGATTATAGAAAGCCAACAATGTTTGCGTTAGAGTTAATGAAACAATATTCTAATAGTAATTTTGTGTTTGATGCAAGAAATGGATTTGAAGATAATAAAGCAGATGTTGAATGGGGATTTTCTTTTTTACTTCCAGAAATGGCAAAAACGGATTGTAAATATGTTGTGTTTATAATGAATGAAGTTGAAGAGATAGAAGAAGAAATGGATATGTGGACGAAGGAATTTAAGAAGTATTTTGTTGTGAAAAAAGTAGAAAATTATTCAGAAGCAGTTGAATTTATATTAAAGTAATGAGTATAGTCTCAATCTATAGTTAATTTATCATCTTCTTATATTGAGTATTATAGGTGGACAATCCCGCCTATAATTTTTAAGGCTGTATTTCAACATTATATTAAAACACAGCCTTTTAATAAGAATAATTTCACTACAACCATATAAAAATAGAACAAGGTATGAGAAAGTTTTATCTATGAAAAGTACTGGAGTTTATTAGAAGATAAATCATACTATAAATTACAAGTTGTAAAGTAGATTGATAAATAGGAATTTGAAGGGGTGATTGATGATGGAAATTTGGGATGGATATTTTAGAGATGGAACACGTGCTAATATTGACTTAGTTCGTGGTGATATATTACCAGATGGTTTGTATCATATGGTATGCGAAGTTCTTGTTCAACATAAGGATGGCGATTATTTGCTCATGAGACGTGATATCTCTAAATCTAATTATGGTGGATATTATGAAGCTACAGCAGGAGGTTCTGCACTTAAAGGTGAGGACAAGATGGCATGTGTTAAGAGAGAATTACTTGAAGAAACTGGAGTTGTTTCGGAAAACTTTAAAGAACTTGGCAGATTCATTTACGATGATTATAAGTGTATTTTCTATACTTTCTTGTGCACTACGGATTGTGATAAAACATCTATAGCACTTCAGAATGGAGAAACTATGTCATATAAATGGGTAAATGAAACAGATTTTATTTCGTTTGTAAACTCAAAAGAAATAATAGAAATACAGAAGAACCGTTACTTAAACTATTTCAATCAAAAAGGATATTTACACAGATAAATTCCAATTTGTCGATTAATATTGCCTCCCTTTTATGTTTTATTTTTATTATAATCTAAATGCTCATAATTTTAAACAGATACAAATATCAAAGAAAATATTATCATATTTATCTTGACAATGGTAAGTTTAAGGCGGTTTTAAGACTGTCTTGTAAAAATGAAAGATTAAATAATAGTTTTAGAGTTAATTTAGAAAATTAGTATTAGCTTTTTTAGTTATATGTTATAAATATAAATGTTATAAATATCACATTATTCAAATAATAAAGAATAGTGTGATATTTTTTGTGCTCAACTCTTATATACTGCGTAATTTGAATATATGACTTAGTAATAGATATAAATGTTTTACTGAAAATTGCATGATGGGTATTTACAATTTATGCTATAATTAATATATAATGGTGAAATTTTGTTGACTAATATTTTTAATAAATTAATTACCATCAATTAGAGATAAAGTTGTGGAGATATGCAAACCGTTATTATATGGTAAAAAGTCGCGGTCATCTAAGCCGCAGATTAAAAATGGGAGGATAATATTTATGAGATTAGAAGATATAAAACTTTGGGAAAAAAATGTACCTGATGCCGACTTGATTTCTACTATTGGGGACTTGAATAACGAAGGGTTACCTACCCTGACTCCTTATCTATTAAAGGGGGAGAAACCACGCCCTGCAATTATTGTTTGCCCGGGCGGATCATTTCAATTTAGAGCGTCTATTGAAGGAGAACCGATTGCAAAATGGCTAAATCAAATAGGAATAAATGCTTTTGTTTTAAATTATAGGGTTGCTCCTTTTACGCCATTTACGTCAACAAAAGATGCAGTACGAGCAGTTAGATATATTCGGTATCATGCCCTAAAATTTAATATTGATCCGGAACGAATCGGTATGATAGGATTTTCAGCTGGTGGTTATCTCACTGCTTTTGTAGGAACTCGTTTTGATAATGGAATTATAGAACAGGATAGTCGAAATGCGCAAATTATGTCCATGCTTTTGGGAGAACCAGATTTTAACGATCCGATTGATCAAACGAGTTGTAAACTTAATGCAATCATTTTATGTTATGCTGAGACATCCCCATTTTCTATGGAAAAATTGCCACCAGATTCGTTATTGACAAAAGATATTACAATGGATGAATTTATAGACTTTACTTCAAATCATAAACATGTTACAGCGAAAACACCACCCACATTTTTATGGATTACAGCGACTGATCAATGGAATTTTCAGAGCCAAAACTTACTTTTTGCTCAAGCTCTAAATGAGTTAAATCTACCATTTGATTTACATGTATTCTCTAAAGGTCCTCATGGTTTAGGATTGGGTGAGGATGAACCTACGGTAGGAATCTGGCCAAAACTTTGTGAAAATTGGCTTCGAGAATTATAGCTTTAAAAAGGTTAAGAGTTTTATGGTTCAAAGCAATGTAATTTATTCATATATCAAAGTAAAAGATTTAAAGTATGGAGAGTTAGCTTGAAGAAAAAGTTAACTATTGTAATATTAATTATATTTTCAATTTTATATATAGGAGATAAGATAACATCAAATTATCCAGACAACCCTCCTAAATTGAAGGTGAAATATAATGGAAATGAGTTTAAAGCAGAATTAAATGAATATATATGGCAAGAAGTAAAAATACCTGGACAGACAATAGGCAATAGCAATCTTAGTGTATCAGAAATTGAAATGGCACAAGATATGGATAGTATAGATGTAAGTTCTAATGACGTATTAGAAATTAAGCTCTCATATTATAAGAACATTTCAAAAATAGATGTATTTGAAGTTATTAAAGATGGTGAAGATAGAAAAACAATTCCTGTTGAGTTTAGTGGATATGTTATAAAAGCACCAATAGATAAAGGTGAACATGCTTATGTAGTAGATGTTATAGGTGATTTGTCAGTACAATCAAGCCATTCAGCTAGATATGTAATTAAGCTAAACGTAATATAAAAATATACAGTATTTTTACCAGAATGGAAAGTAATAAATTCTAATTTTACTACTGAGTTATAATTTTTTTCTTAATACTAAAAAGCTTGGAGGTTAAGAAAATGAAAAAGAAAGTCATCCTATTATTATGGGGAATGTTATTCCTTATAGGAATATTAATAATACTAAGAAGCGATACTTGGAATTTAGGAAGCGTTATTAGTATGAATATATCAGGTTCAATACTTTCTAGCTTTTCAGGGGTAGGTTTCATAATAGAATTATATTTCAATAAGAAAGATTAACTTTATTTAAAATAACTTTATATGTATGAATTGAAAGGAGAAATATTATGGGACTTATTGAATTAATAAAGGAGATTGTAATTAATGATAAAATATTATAAAGTATCTATAATAATTTTATCTCTAATCTGTTTGATTGGCTGCCATAATATAAAGTTTGAAAAATATGATGATAAAAATTTAAATATTGGTATTATAGGTGAAATATCAAAAGTCAGAAAAGATAATATTACATTTAACAAAATAGGATTTGAAGATTTGGAAGAAGAAAATATATTGAAAAAATATGATGCAGTTTTTATTACAAAGGATAATCTTTCAGAAGCATCAAGAGAAAAATATGCTCATATTTATAAAGAATGTAGAGTTCCTTTCTTTTTTATTGAAAATACAAAGGGACATGTTCCATTTATATATGATAATATATCATATGAAGATGCTGATCAAGCAGGGAATCCACCATCTTATGCTACAGGCATATATATAAATGATAATAAATTATTTAGTATTGAATATGGATTATACAATGATATTGAAAATGAAAAAAATATTGAAGATGTATACTCAAGAATTTTTAAAACTATTTTAGAAAACAAAGTATGATATTTAGTATATAAAAATGTGTATATAAAAAGGAGTGTCTTATTTATGAAATTATTAATTAAGCAAAGAGTATTTTCCTGGACTGATACCTATGATGTTTATGATGAAAATGGAAATACAAAATATTATGTGAAAAGTGAGTTTTTTTCAATAGGGCACAAAATACATGTATACAGTACGCTTACAAATTTAGAAGTGGGAAGTATATCGGAAAAAATACTTACATTCCTACCTGAATTTAATATCCATATAAATGGCAGTAACGTTGGCTCTGTCCGTAAGCAGCTCACATTATTCAGACCCAAATATCACATAAACTATAATGGATGGAATGTTACAGGTGATATTTTTGAATGGGATTATGATGTTGTAGATAATTTTAACAATGAAATTATGCATATATCAAAGGAGTTGCTTCACTTTGGTGATACATATGTACTTGACTTTGTTAATCAAGAAAATGAAATAATGGGTCTATTACTGGTAATAGCTATTGATGCAGCTAATTGTTCTAAAGGTGATTAAAATTAGCACTAGAAAGATTTTAATCAATTCATAGTGTTCTTGGAAGCCTACTTGGTTTCCTTTTTTATTTGTAAAATATAGTATATGTTTATTACATAAATAGTAATTTGTAGGGGGATTATGAAATGAATATGAATTATAATAAAGATAATTTGGGCACAGATATTGAAGTTGTTATAACAAGTTTTAATCAAGGTTCTATGATTCTTGAAGCAGTACATTCCTTATGTACTCAAACATCATTACCTAAAAGAATCATAATTGTAGATGATGGTTCTACAGATGAATACTCTCTTAATGTTTTAAAAACAATTGAAGAAGATTCCAGTTTATCAATTCCAGTAATCATAAATTATCAACAAAATGGTGGTGTATCATCTGCAAGAAATGCTGGGATTAAAAAAGCAGAAGCACCAATGGTATTAGTGCTTGATGGAGATGATAAACTTGAACCTACATATATTGAATATGTAAGTAAATTACTTCGTGATAATCCAGCAATGGTTGCAACTTCATCTTGGATGCATACTTTTGGAGTTTTAGATGCAATTGTTTGCCCTACTGGAGGGAATGTAGTGCCATTTTTATCTCATAATTGTTGTCCAGCGACACATATTCTTCGACGAGAAGTATTTGAACAATGTGGTGGTTATGATGAATCTATGCGTTCAGGTTTTGAAGATTGGGATTTCTTTTTAAGCATGTTGGAAACTATACCAGAAGCATATATTGGAATTGTTGAAAGACCGTTGATTAACTATCGTACTGCTCCTGCTTCATCTAATGTAAAAAGTATGAATAAACGACTTGAACTTATGCGGTTTATTATCGAAAAACATATTAACAGTTATTGTAATCATATTGCAGATGCTTTATTGGGTATTGAAGAAATATCTAATTCAAGACTATATCGATTGGAAAATGAAATTATTCATTCAATAATAAATAATAAACAATTAAGCGAAACATCAAGTGATTTTATACACAATCCATCGTATGGTGATGGAGGTATGGCTTCATCAGTTCGTATTGTGTCAACCCATAAGTAAGCGTCACAATCTTTAGTTTAGCGAATAGAATTTGAAGAACAATCTGTAAATACTGCGTAGTAAAAAATATATAGAATATTAAAATATAATTATACAACAAAATTGGGAGGGATTTTACTTGCAGATAGATTTGAGTACAATTGCTGTTACAATAATGAATATTGTCTTATATTTGGTAATATTAATATTGATATGCAAAGGAATAAAAAAATAGAGAATTTTATAAACAGAAATAAGGAAATGGATAAAAAAATAGATATTATAATGAATACATTAAAAAATAAAGAGAAAAATTTGGATTAATATAAAATTAAAAGGTAAAAGATATAGATAAAGGGGTAGAAAATGAAAAGGATAAAAATAATTATTATTCTATCATTAGTAGAATTAAGTTTAATATCAAATCCTATATCAGCAAATGCAGAATGGAAGAAAGATGATAAGGGTTGGTGGAATTCTGAAGGAAATTCATGGTCAATAGGATGGCAATATATTGAAAATAACTGGTATTATTTTGATAGTAATGGATATATGAGAACCGGATGGATTGAAGATGGAGACAATTGGTATTATTTGTTAGAAAATGGTGCTATGGCTAAAGACAGTACTATAGATGGATATGTGTTAGATTCAAATGGAGCATGGGACAGGATGTTATCAAATAATAGTATATCAAATTCAGATAACTTTAAAGAATATGAAAAAATAGCTTCTGATTATATTAAAATCAAGGGATATAATATAATAAATAGCAAGGGTCAAGTGGATAGTTATATATTAAATAAAGACATGCTTTATGGAAGTATAGAATCGGATTTATATTCAGATATATGGGCAGAACAGAATGTAGAGCCAGATGTATACTTTGGAAAAGAAATCAGTGTATATGGATTTAAAGTGAAAAATCATCCTTTAGAGAAAATATATAATGTAGATACTACCAATATTTTCATTATGATATGTGATGGAAAAGTGATAGGAGGATATTCTGTACCAAATGGAGATTTTGTTGGGGGAGTTTATTCATTAGATGGAAAAACATTAGAAGAAGTAACGGGATTAACTTATCTAAAGTGGTGTGATATATGGAAAGAAAAATATTGTAGTGATACTATAAAAGCTAATACTACTAGCTATAAAGCTATTGAAGATTTACCACTAGACTATAGCTTTAATTTGGCAAAAGAAAATGGAGATGTAGTGTGTTCTTTAATGGAACAATATAATGTACAAAAACTTGATAACTTTTTTGAAAATTATAATAATAAAACAGCAAAAGTAGGAGACATGATAAGAATAACAATATATGGAGATGAAGGTGATCCATATATAACAGATTTGATAGTGGGAACTGACTGTATTGAGCTTACAATTGATAACTCTAGAGATAAATTTGGAGGTTCCAACAAAAACATACTAAAGAAATATAAAATAGTAAATTTATATAAAAAATATGAACATAATAGTATAAATTATTATGCTGAAAATGATAAGGGAGAATCAATGTTTTTATACTATTGTAATATAGATGGAGGAATAAAATGAATAGAAAAAGTATAAAATTATATAATTTAATTTTCCCTATATGGTTTTTAATATTAATACCTATAACTTGGATTTTTATTTTACCTGCAAATTTTTTATAGATTTAATTGTTGTGGCGTTGACAATGAAGTTCATGAAAATTAAGGACATTAAAAAGAAAGTGAAACATGTTATTACAAAAATATGGATAGTAGGATTTATTTCGGATTTTATAGGTGCAGGAGCTATGTATTTAGCGACTATAATCAGTTTTAATAACAACTCTAATTTACATGAATGGTGGCAAAACAATATTGAATATGCTGTGAATTATAATCCTTTCGAGAGTATTTATTCTATGGTATGGGTTACTGCTTGTGTGATGATTGCAGCAATATGCATTTATATAATTAATTATAAACTATGTTTGAAAAAGTTGGATATCAATAGTGCTCAGAAGAAAAAGATTGCGCTTTCATTAGCTGTATTTACAGCACCTTATTTATTCTATATTCCTACAGCTTTATTTTTTGGCTCTGTTAAATATAATTGTTGATTTATAGTAATAATAGGTAGTTAAATTTAAACTACCTATTGCTTGTTTATTTAATAATTTTATATATATAAATCCATTAATATTTCATCATAATAATCACCATTAATGTTAAAGAAATTTTTATGAATGCCTACTTCTACAAATCCATGACTTTTATACAGTTTAATGGCATTATGATTATCCTCTTTAACACCAAGACTGATATTCTTTATAGATTTATTATCTTTTGCAAATTTTATTAACTGCTCTATAACAAAACTACCAACTCTGTTTCCCCAATATTCTTTTATTACTGAAATTGCCAGTTCACTATTATGTCCTATTCTTTGTCTGTTTTCACTACTTATTTGAGAAACACTCACAATTCTATTATCAATTATACCTAACAACATAAGAGAGTTTTTATCTTTATTAATATTTTAGATATATGTTTTCTCTTGTTCAATTGTAAGTTTAAATTCACCTTCTCCAAAAAGTAAATTATTACTTTCTCCACCAACAGTATTCAAATATTCAATAATATCGTTAGCATCGTCTACTGTTGCCTCTCTCAAGATTAACAACTTTTTGTTATTTACACAAGTGTTCAGTTTTTATACGCTTGGATTCGAGTATCTATAAATGGCATTACACTATGTATAAGCATGTTTTTTCTTCTTATAATGTCCTCTCATTATTCTTTTATGGTCTAATGAAAGGTTCTTTGAAAATTGAATATACGACTTATGGCTATCTGTACATTTAAATACTAAATCAACATAATTATATAGCACAGCTTATTTTTAAAATAAGAATAATTTATAATTTTACATATTACTTTATATGATATAATTAACATATATAGTGATAATAGGGAGATTAAATTTTAAATTAAACAATATCGAATAATTAAGTAAGGAGAATTATAGTATGTATAAAGAAGGGGCAGAATCTTGGAAATTAACTGTATCAAGTGATATGCAGTTAAATTTTGCTTTTTTTACTGGTTGTTTATATGGATTGATAGATGAATTTGATGAAATAAGTAATAATAGACTTTGGCCTCCTAAATGTAAGATTAATAAATTAAATCAACCATTATCTTTAATAAAAGACCAATGGAATGAATGGGTTAATCATATGCTTAATGATAAAGGGAAAAAAATTCTTTTAAAAGAATCATTTAATTTTAAGAGTAATATGTTCAATCCACCTAATTTTTCTGATTTTCCATTTTATGAATTAAAAGATTATTGTAAAAAGTCATGGCAGTATTTTATAGAATGGTGGCAAATGGTTGGCGGAGGCAAAAATGCACTTTCATACTTTGAAGGTTTAGATAATGAAAGAATTTATACTTATATTTATGAATTTGAAAATCTCATGAAAAGGAAAGTTAAGCCATTTAACTTATATATAGATTTAGTATATACAGGTACATCTAATATGATAGAAGTAAATAATGAATATATTGTTATGATTCCAGTTAAATCTTTATATTACGATAAAGATTGGTGGATGAGTAAGTTACAACAGATAGGTTGATAGGTGATAAAAAAATAGATATTATTATGAATACATTGGAAAATAAGATTAATAATATGTTTTACAAAATATGTTATAATTGATTCGTAATAGTAAATTAATGTGCAATATGTATTTGGGGGTAAGTAGTGAAAATAGTAGTGATATACAAGTCTAAAACAGGTTTTACAAAAAAATATGCAGAGTGGATTGCGAAAGATTTGTCAGCGGACATTTTTGATATAAAAAAGGTTAATATCAATATGCTAACTAAATATGATGCAATAGTTTATGGTGGGAGTTTGTATGCGGTAGGTATCATTGGAGTGAAATTTATAACAAAAAACATTGATAAACTTAAAAGCAAAAAGGTAGTGGTTTTTGCAACAGGGGCATCACCTTCAAGAACTGAGGTACTAAATGATGTTATAAATAAAAACTTTACCACAGAGCAACAAAAATTTATTAAGTTTTTTTATCTAAGGGGAGGTTTTAATTATAGTAAACTGAATTCTTTTGATAAGTTTCTTATGACATTATTTAAATGGAAAATAAAAAATAAAACACAAGAAGAATTATCATCTGATGAAATAGGTATGCTTGCTTTATATGATAAGCCAGCAGATTTTACATTAAAGAACAATATAGATAAAATAATTACTTATGTTAATTCGTAAAGTTCTTTTATTATGAATAAAGAAAATTAAATAACAAATTGTAAAATCGCATTATCAGATTTGCGATTTTTTTTATGCGTAATACTTTTTTTAACCATATATAGAAAGAACACTGTTTTAGAGTATAAAAAGTTCAACTGTTGTTTTTGATCAGGTATACAGAACCTGAGTACTATGCTGATTTTTCTACTCTTTATAATGAAACTTAAAAGTATGTTAAAGTGCAGAAATTTATAAAGTTAAATTAGAATTTAATCCTTGAAAATTTAATAGTATAATATTTACAAAAAATAATATAATTTCTTTATAATAATATTTTACGATAATATATATGTTTAAGATAGGAGAAAACAAATAATACTTTTAAATAATGAAAGAATTGCAAAAATACATTGTATCAATAATAAGGAATAGAGGTTGATATGGGAACTGAACTTAATGACATTCCTATTGAACCAGAAAACCTTACGTATTTATCTTAGAGATATATAAATGACACTGCTAAAGCAAACCGAAGAATATTAAGTGAGTATATGGAAAAGGGATAATTATAAATGTTGGATCCTTAGTCTCATTTATGTCTGCACTTTATAATGTTGTTTATTCTGCAACTAAAGCTTTTGTATTATCATTTACTGAAGGTTTATATTATGAATATAGAGATAAAGGAATTCAATTTGTTGCTATATGTCCAGGTGCAACAAATACTTGTTTCTTTGATAAGGCGGGAAAATCTAATGCTTCTGGTGGAAAGCTAAGAGAACCTGAACAAGTTGTGAAAACTGCATTAAAGGGTTTAAAGAAAAATAAGCCATTTGTTGTAGATGGAACTAAAACTAAATTTACAGTTTTATTATCAAAACTTTTACCAAGAAGAGTATTTCCTATTCTTTTAAGTAAAATGGATACTAAATAAACATATAATTATTTACTTGACTTGTATATTAATTCAAGTAAATTTACCGTATACTTATTCTATTACTAAGTTATAATTTCTTTATTAACACTAAAAAGCTTGGAGGTCAATAAAATGAAAGTTCAAAATATTACGTGAAAAGCGAGTTTTTCTAATGATTGCTTAGTGTTATAGGACTAAGCAATCATTAGAACGTTTTAGTTTTAGGTTATTAGTATGATTTATTTTAAATTAAATGAAATCTTATGAAAAAGCACGACTATTCTTGCTGGGATCTAGTACTTTTTCATTTGTTATAAAATTAGTTTAAAACATTTAGTACCTATGTTAAGTTCGAATACTAAAAGTTTAGTTTTTGAACTTAAGTTCTTAGTATAACTATTGATTTATTGAAAAAAGTGAACAAACACAAATTAATTTTACGAAAGATGTTATTGCTAAAAAAATATGTATGAAACTAATGAATAGATAGGGATTGAAAGGATGATATATTAATGGATTTTAGAATTATTAACAAAGATGATTGGGATAGAAGAGAATATTTTGAACATTATTTTTCAGAGATTCCATGTACATACAGTATGACTGTTAAGCTAGATATTAGCAAAATTAAAATTTCAAATAAGAAACTATATCCAACAATGCTTTACTACATTACAAAAGTAGTTAACAGACATAGTGAATTTAGAACATCTTTTAATATAAATGGACAATTAGGAATTTTTAATGAAATGTTACCTTGTTATACAGTATTTAATAAAGAGACAGAAACATTTTCTAATATATGGACAGAGTATTCTGATGATTATGATATTTTTTGTGAGTTATATGAAAAGGATATTAAGGATTTTGTTTCTGTAAATAGGATGATGGCAAAACCAGATATGCCTATGAATAATTTTTCCGTATCAATGATACCTTGGACAACGTTTGAAGGATTTAATTTAAATTTACAAAAAGGCTATGATTATTTACTTCCCATTTTCACCATGGGGAAATATTATGAAGAAGGAGGTAAGTATATTTTACCATTAGCTGTACAGGTTAATCATGCAGTTTGTGATGGATTTCATATTTGCCGCTTTATAAATGAATTACAAGAATTAATAAATAAATATAAGCCTAGTATTATTTAATAATGTTTATTAAAACAAAGAGGCTAACATTAAAACCATACTCTGATAAAGACAGAGATGCTATAATTAAGTTATTAACAAACAGTAGCATAAAAAACATTTATGATTCCAGAGATGAAAGAATACAAATATTTTACTTACAACAATAATTTTAGTACAATCTATTTTTGCCTATATACTTATTTTTTATAAGTATAAATAGTTGATTGGACTGTCCTAAAAATTTAGATAGTATATAGATATAGACAAATTTATAGAGGAGAAATAGCAAAATGCAGATAGAACTTATTCCAATTATAGATAGAGATTTAGGTCAATTCAAAGCGAGTGCACAGGAAGCTTTTCAAAAAGGATTTGAAGCACATTTTGGGAAGACTACTGATACAATTCTTCCAGAGAAAGATATTGATGAAGCTTTGAATGCCAAAGGAGCCATTGCATATAAGGCAGTTATTAATGGTGAATTTGTTGGAGGGGCCGTTGTCGAGATTGATAAAGGAACTCAACATAATCATCTTGATTTCCTTTTCGTAAAACACGGAATACAAAGTAAGGGTATTGGTAAAAGTATTTGGTTTCAGATAGAAAAACTACATCCGGAAACAAAGATTTGGGAAACTTGCACTCCATATTTTGATGTAAGAAATATTCATTTTTATGTGAATGTATGTGGGTTCCATATTGTTGAGTTTTTCAATGAAAAACATCCTATGCCTGACCTTCCAGATGATTTTGTGGGAGATGGAAATCAAGGGATGTTTGAATTTATAAAACAAATGTAATTCTATAACTCTGATTTATATAGGCAATTGAAAGTTTTATAATGTTAAAAATAAACTGAATTTGATTTTATTTAAATATAGCTAAAAGGAACTCATTTATTGATTTAAAAGGAGTTCCTTTTTTGTTAACTACTATTTTTCTGACTTTTCATATTTTGCTAACTAATTAATAAAATGTTCTCTGAAACTTGAAGTTTAAAATATTATTATTAATTAAATTACATATTTTATTATACTATTTGGAAATATTTCTTTAATGTTAAAAATAAAGAATTCTTTAATTTCTGCTAATTGATCTTTAGTATAGATATACTTACCATATCCGAATTGTCCGTATTTAAACTTTCTATCTTCATCATTCATTGGTAATGTAGTTTCAGGAAATATTTCTAGTATTCGATTTTTAGCCTTAGTTGTATATCTATGAGAAATAACTTCAAATATAATCTGTTCATTAAATTCACTAGGTAATTTAGATTTTATGTTTTCAATTAAATCCTTATATTCTTTTTGCCAATTATCGTAGATAAAAATAGGGGCAATTATAAATCCTATTTTGTAGCCAGCATTAGCAACCTTTACAGCTGCTTCAATTCTTTTATCAATAGATGCTGTATAGTGTTCATAGGTGTTTATGACAGTGGGTGTATTTATACTGAACCTAATTTCAGTATGATTATTATGCTTTGCATCTAATAAAGTATCTACATCATTATATTTAGTTACAAATCTAAATCTTCCTTTTTCTTCTTTGCCAATAAATTCTATTGTCTTTTTTAAGGCATTGGTATACGGTTCAAGTGGAATAGGATCAGATGTAGCTGCACCTTCAAAAATAGTTATCTGTGGTAATCTTTCCTCTATATATTCTTTGGCTCTATTTAATACATCATCAATGTTAGTAAAAACTCTTACAAAAGGTTTATCACCTAGCTGTGTATTTAAATAACAATACTCACATCTTCCCATACATCCACTAACTAATGGTAATTGATAATTAGCTGATGGTTTACAAGTTTGGAATTTTAAGCTTTTACGTTTACCTACAACTAATGTCTGTTTTCCAGATTTATATTGTTCAAATAAATTATCACCAGGTATATGACTTTTAATTTTATTAGAAGATGCATTTATAATTTCGATATTGGGATTATTTTTTATTTTATTGTAAATATTTTTACCAACTTCAGTTTCTAATGAATCTTTTTCAAATATTACTCTTTTAGGAATAAACATAATTTCACCTCTAATAATTTTATATTTTTAATTGGTTTATTTTAAGTTTTTACATATATTGAATATAAAATACAAGATTAGATAAAAATATAACCAAAGCTAATTAGAAATATAATACAATATAAATGGCAGGTGACATTATATGAGAAAGCCCAAATTAATAATAAGTAAATGCTTAAATTCAGAAAAATGTAGATTTGATGGTCAAGGCTATGATGATAAAGTTATATCTTTATTAAGAGATTACGTAGACATAGAAACTGTATGCCCTGAAACTTCTATAGGCTTATCTATACCTAGAAATCCTCTAAGAATTGAAAAAGATAGTGATATTAATAGATTAATTGAAGCAAAATCAAATGTAGATTATACCTATCAAATGTGTGAATTTGCAGAAGAATTTATAAATGGAATAGATGACATAGATGGGTTTATATTAAAAAGCAGATCTCCATCTTGTGGTATAAAAGATGTTAAAGTTTATCCCAAAGCTCAAAAATGTAGTATAAGTAAGAATGCTACAGGTATTTTTTCGAGTAAAGTAATAGAAGGAATGTCAAACATTCCAATAGAAAATGAAGGAAGATTAAAAAATTATAATATAAGGGATGAATTTTTGACAAAAATATTTACTATTAATGATTTTAAATGCACAGATAGTATTTTAGATTTTCATAATAAAAACATATTACTTTTAAAATCGTATAGTACAAAAATCAGTAAAGAATTAGATTCTATTGCAAATAAACAAAATTTAAATGAAAAAGATATAGATTTATACAAAAGCAAATTATATGAATTATTAAATAAAAAAAGAAATAAGAAAAGTAAAGTAAAGATTTGTAAGGGTATATTTGAAAATTTTAAAGATAAACTAATAAAAAATGAAATAGATTACTTTTATAACTTGTTAAATTTATATGAAAATGAAAAAACACCATTCAGCTCTATAATAGTTGCACTACAAATGTATTCAATAAGATTTAATAATGAAGAAGTACTAAATCAAACATTCTTTAATCCATATCCAAAATGTTTAGTAAATATATCTGACTCGGGAAAGGGAAGAAATTTATAAAACAGTTTAAGGCTCCTACAAGAACTAAAATTACTGCTATTGTATAAAGTATACTCATTATGTAACATCCCTATAATTAATATCAATATTATATTGTGCAAGTTAATAGTTAATATACACAATGTATAAATAAAATGTAACAAAGTACCAAGAATAAAAACAAATTGTAAAGCAAATAATAGTTGTGTACAAAAGTAGTACAAAAAAATAACGAGGTGATACATATGCAAATGAATGCAAAAGATCAATTACAAAGTGCTTGTAACCAATTATCAACTGCTCAAGGTGCTTTAAATCAAGCTATGAGTAGTGTTGAAAAACCAGAGAATAAACAAGAAATAGAAAAAGCTTTAAATGCAATAAATAATGCCGTGTCCGTATCAAATAGTGCATATCAAAACTACAGAGATTAGTATCTATTAAAGAAACCTTGGTAATTTTTATTATCAAGGTTTTTTTATATAAAAAATCTTATCATATATCTAAAATTTATCTAATATCTGAAATAGTTAGTAGTGCAATGTAAATGTAATTAATTACTATTTATGTTATAATTAATGAAAATGTCGATGCTTAATCTTAAAATAAAGTTATTTAAAAGATCAAATTAATAATTTAACGTGAAATGGGGAGTAGAATTGAAAGGGAGAGTGATAAAGTATAAATAAACAACTTAAAATTGGTTTTATAATTATCTCAATTATAGCATTTATCATTACAACCACATTATATAAAAATAAAATTGATAATCAATATTTCAAAGTATACTCATTTAATGGAGAAAATAAAGACATAAGAATAAGTAATGGAATTATAATTGTATATCCAAACAAGCAGATAGTTAGTGGTGGTGAAATACTATATACAGGAAGTAAGAATGAAAACATACAATCATATTCTAAAAAAATTTATATAAATGAAGAAGGAAATAATGACAATGTAGTATTATCTAATTCAGTATCACTTCAAAATGACAATAAAGGAATAGTCTTTCCTGATGAATTTTTATTAAACAAAGGTGTCGGAGAAATAAGTTCGGAAAAACTCTTTAGTGAAGATTTAAATATTATCAAAGATAACTTTTATTTTTCTCTTGATTATTCAAAAGTTAATGGGGAGAAAGGAAATTTTATAATTAAGTTAAATGTAAATGAAGTTAAAATATAACTATACAACAAAATTGGGAGGGATTTTACTTGCAAATAGATTTGAGTACAATTGCTGTTACAATAATTAATATTGTCTTATATTTAGTACTATTAATGTTGATATTCAAAGGAATAAAAGGAATAAAGAATTTTATAAACAGAAATAATGAAATGGATAAAAAAATAGATAGTATTATAAAGATATTAGAAAATAAAGAAAAAATTTAGATTAATAATTTTCTTTATAAAATGCATTGGGAAATTAAATAATACGTAGTTTGTAGAATTTAGATAATAAACTAAAATAAAAAATCTTTCTTTGAAACTTGAACAATACGGTAATGAAATTCATATCAAGAAAATGTTATAGTATAGCAATTGGATTAAGATTGTAAAAGAAAGGTGGATAAAGTATGAAACAATTGTATTTAATTCAATTAGATTATTTATTAAGACTTTTTATTGCTGCAGTATGCGGAATGGCTATTGGATATGAAAGAAAAAATAGAATGAAAGAGGCTGGAATTAGAACACATTTCATAGTTGCTATAGGAGCAGCGCTTATAATGATTATATCTAAATATGGATTTCAAGATCAGATAGGGTGGCCGAACATGTCTCTTGATCCGTCACGTATAGCAGCACAGGTAGTCACAGGAGTTGGATTCCTTGGGGCAGGTGTGATTTTTATGCAAAAACAAACCATAGTAGGATTAACAACTGCAGCAGGGGTTTGGGTTACAGCAGCTATAGGATTATCAATAGGTTCTGGGCTTTATTTTGTTGGGATAGCAGCTACCGTTATTACTATATTAGGACAAATACTTTTGCATGGAAAAATTAGATTTTTATCATCGCCAAGGACAGAAACATTAATGTTACAGATTGTGGATAATGCAGATGCTATTAAATTGCTTCAAGACATTTTTGAAGATAATGAGATAATTATACTTAATTTAAAAAGTAAAAGAGATGAAAAATCTTCGTTAATTAATGTTGAAGTTATTATAAGAGTATATGAGTCATTTAATATGACTAAATTCTTAAATATTTTGCAAAGTAAAGATTTTATAAAGTCTTTAGAATTTTAAATAGTATTAAAGTAAGCAATAAGATAGCGTGTAAATATTTTAAACGGAGATTGTAATGGAAAACAATTCAATTAGAATAATGTGAGAAACGAATATATAAGGGGGGAATATAGATGAAAATGTATATAGTAGATGCTTTTGCAGAAAAAGTATTCCAGGGGAATTCAGCAGCGGTTTGTATTACTGACAGCTGGATGAATCAAGATAAAATGCAGGCTATTGCAGCTGAAAATAATCTTTCAGAAACGGCATTTATAGTTAAAGAGGGAGAGGTTTATCATATAAGATGGTTTACGCCATTATATGAAATAGATCTTTGTGGACATGCAACTCTTGCAAGTGCTTTTATAATAGATAATTATATTGACCCTAATAAAGAGATAATTAATTTCACAAGTCAGAGTGGAGATTTACAAGTAAAATGCAGAGATGGTTTTTATACATTGAACTTTCCATCAAGACCACCACAAAAAATAGAAAAATTAAAAGAAGTAGAAGAGGTTCTGGGAATAGAAATAAAAGAACTTTTTACTTCAAGAGATTTAATGGCAGTTGTTGAAAATGAAAATATTATTAAAAATCTTACTCCTAATTTTGATAAGATGAAAGATTTATCAATAGGTGATGGTATTATAGTTACAGCAGAAGGCAGCGATTGCGATTTTGTGTCAAGATGCTTTTATCCTAAATGTGGTGTTAATGAAGATCCTGTTACAGGTTCAGCACATTGTAATTTAATACCATACTGGTCTGAGAGGCTTGGCAAAACTAAAATGAATGCAAAACAGATTTCTGAGCGAGGAGGAATTTTATACTGCAAAGATTGTGGTGACAGAGTTGAGATAACAGGAAAAGCTGTTATTTATGCTATAAGTGAAATTTTTATTTAAAATAACTAGGAGTTAAAATATAATCTACTATTATTTGGAAGGGTCTTTCATTGAAGTATAGGGTGTAATTACACCAAAATATATGAAGGTGATCCTAAGCTATCAGATTTAATTTTGGAGGAAACGAAAATGTTTATAGTAAACTTAACATATATTAGACCGCTAGAAGAAGTTGAAAAGTATTTAGCAGAGCATATTACATTTTTAAATAAATATTATGGAACTGACAATTTTATTTGTTCAGGAAGAAAAAATCCTCGTAATGGTGGCGTTATTTTATGCAATGCAAAAAATATAGAAGAGGTAAAGGAAATTATTAGTGAAGATCCTTTTAATTTAAATAAAATTGCTGAGTATGAAATTATAGAATTCCAGCCAACAAAATATTCTGAAATATTTAATGAATGTATTAAATAAAGTGAAGCTGTGGGTATTGAGGTGAAAGCAAAATGAACAATCTAGGAAGTATAACCCTTGAAACAGATAGGCTAACAATCCGAAAATTTAATTTAAATGATGGAATACATGTGTATAATAACTGGGCATCTGATGAAAATGTTACTAAATTTTTAACATGGCCACATCATAAGGCAAAGGGAATGTCAGTAAGCTATGTAAACTGGGTTATTAAAAATTATGAAAAAGATACTGAAAATACAATGTATGAATGGGCAATAGAATTAAAGGAACTTGGACAACCAATAGGGTCAATTGGTGTTGTAGCTTTTAATAAAGAAGTGGAAAGTGTTCAGATTGGTTACTGTATTGGAGCTAAGTGGTGGCACAGTGGAATAATGAGTGAAGCATTAAAGGAAGTTATAAGATTCTTTATGGAAGAGGTTGAAGTGAAACGTATCGAAGCACGATATGATCCTCGGAATACACACTCAGGAAAAGTTATGGAGAAATGTGGATTAAAATATGAAGGAACATTAAGATGTTGTGATAAAAACAATTCAGGGATATGTGATACTTCGTGGTATGGAATCCTTAGAAACGAGTATTTTAATAGATGATTTTTTGCATTTAATTCGACAGGTGACAGTCACCTGTCGAATTGTCACCTGTCGAATTCATATATAGCAAAATATTATATTTTTGTAAAGTTAACTTTTTCACAAGAAAATTATATATAATAGATTGTGAATCCAATTTGAATTTTATCACTATATTAGTAAGAAGGAAATTATATAATATTATACTGATTATGTGATAGATAACATTCAATTATATAATTAACATAGGAGGAATATATAAATATGAATGATAAGAAAAATACTGATTTAGGAAGCGGTTCAATAGGAAAGCTTCTATTTAAGCTTGCCCTTCCAGCGATTATTGCTCAGCTTGTAAATGTTCTTTACAATATTGTGGACAGAATGTTTATTGGAAGACTAGACAATGGTGACCTTGCCATGGCAGGGATTGGTGTAGCATTTCCTATAATTACTCTTATATCTGCATTCAGTGCACTTATAGGTAATGGTGGAGCACCTATTGCAGCTATTAAAATGGGTAAGAAAGATAATGATGGTGCTGAAAAAATCCTAGGAAATAGTTTCTCGATGCTTATTATAATATCAATAATACTCACTATTGGTTTTAGCATGTTTAAAGAACCTATACTTATGGCTTTCGGTGCAAGTGAAGCTACAATAGGATATGCAACAGGATATCTTGGAATATATCTTTTAGGAACAATATTTGTTCAATTATCTCTTGGTATAAATCCATATATAAATACTCAAGGATTTGCAAAGTTTGGTATGATAACAGTTTTGATAGGTGCTGTAATAAACATAGTTTTAGATCCAATCTTTATATTTGGATTAGATATGGGTGTTAAAGGAGCAGCACTTGCAAGTGTAATAGGACAGTTTGGTTCTGCTGTATGGGCATTAAAATTCCTGTTTGGTAAAAAGAGCATTCTTAGAATAAGAAAAAAATATTTAATGCCAGACATAAAAATTGTAGGTTCTATACTAGCGTTAGGTGTTTCTCCATTTATAATGCAGTCAACAGAAAGCTTTGTTTTAATAAGTCTTAATAATCAGCTTCTAAAATATGGTGGAGACCTTGCAGTTGGCGCAATGGCTATTATGAACAGTGTAATGCAGATAATGCTTATGCCTTTGATGGGACTTACTATGGGAGCACAACCTATTTTAAGTTATAATTATGGTGCAAACAAGATGGATAGAGTGGGAAAAACTTTCAAGCTTCTTCTTGCATCATGTATAACATATACAGTGTTAATAGGTGGAACTGTATTGTTATTCCCAGAATTTTATGTAAGTATATTTAATGACAAGCCTGAACTTGTAGAAATAACATCTTGGTGTATGAGAATATTCTTTATAGGAACATTAATATTTGGAGGACAGATTGCATGTCAGCAGACTTTCCTTTCACTTGGAAAAGCAAAGATTTCATTAATACTTGCTCTTTTAAGAAAGATTATTTTACTTGTTCCATTAACTTTCATATTACCTGTATTCTTTGAAAATAAGTTACTAGGAACACTTGTGGCAGAACCAGTAGCAGATATAGTAGCAACTTTAACTACAGTTATATGCTTTAGTATTTTTTATAGGAAGCTTATAAAAGACCACAAGAATGTATCATCTAAAG
Source organism: Clostridium butyricum (assembly GCF_006742065.1). NCBI lineage: Bacteria > Bacillati > Bacillota > Clostridia > Eubacteriales > Clostridiaceae > Clostridium > Clostridium butyricum. The sequence goes on from NZ_AP019716.1 coordinate 1,857,645, forward strand.
AGAATAAATAGAATAATAGATATATTAGGCAAATTATATTGTGAGCATTTTAGAGCAATGTGATATTCTATTTGACTTGATTGTTGATAAATAATCATCATTTAAAATCTATTAATATACAACATTAATGTGGACAAGTGTAATTTATATTATAAAAAAATTGTGCACTTATGAGTTAATATGGCGAAAACCCTCTAATTTACAGAAAATTTTAATTATAAAAAATAATCTTTATAAGGCTACATGACAATACATATGTGATATAATATTTCTATGGTAAAAATTGAGAAAGAGGTTGATGCCTGGAAAATATAAAATTGTTTTTTATTTAAAAGGGATTAATAATTTAAAGGGGTGTGCTATGTCAGAAGGAATCAGTAAATTAATAGAAGAGTACAAAAGTACGAAAAAATCTTTAGAATGCGGTTTAAAATGGCTTCCAACAAATGAAGCTGCAAAATCAAAAATTGATGTTATCAATATGATAATAAGTGATTTGGAGCAGCTTGAAAGTCAATGTAGATAGCATTAAAAATAATAAAGCCTTAATGATTTATACGGAAAGTATATAAATCATTAAGGCTTTTGGTAATTTATATGAAAAAATTTTTACAAAGGTAGATTAATGTGATATAATCTGAGACGATAACACAAACACTCGTATATTTTCAGGAATATGGCTTGAAAGTTTCTACCTGCTACCGTTATTAGCAGACTATGAGGTGTAATATTGTAAAAGCTTAAATATTTTATCTATTAATTATAAGTTATAATATAGTTGTTTTAAGAATTTTACCGAGATTACCTCATTATAATAACAGTATCAGTATTTTACTGATTTATTTAATGGGTAGTCTCTTTTTTATTTTGATTATTATAAGAGATAGTACTTTAGCTATTATTAAGATTCATAGAAACTACATGAAATTTACGATGTTCTGTGTCTAATAAATAAAAGACATGGGAGATAAATAAAAATGGAAGTTACAAGAGAAAATTGTGATGAATTAAAAGAAGAGACATCAGATTATTACGAAAGCGGCATTAAACTAATGTATGGCATTAATGATAAGCCGAAGCTTACAATGCAGATACTTTTAGGTTTGCAGCATATATTCGCTGCCTTTGGAGGGATAATAGTTGTTCCCCTTGTTATTGGAAGTGCTCTTGGATTTGATGCAGCTACATCAACTGCTCTTATGAGTGCTACAATTCTTGCAGCAGGTATTGCTACATTTATTCAATCAAAGGGTATAGGGCCAATAGGATCAAAGACAGCATGTATAATGGGGACAGACTTTACATTTGCAACACCAGCTATTGCAGTTGGATCAGTTGCAGGACTGCCAGGTATTATAGGAGCAACTATCTTAGGTGCTTTAGTGGAAGTTATTTTAAGCTTTTTTATTAAGCCTATAATGAAGTTTTTTCCACCACTTGTTACTGGTACTGTAATATGCCTTATAGGTCTAACTCTTTTGCCAGTATCAATTGACTGGGCAGCAGGGGGAAGCGGTGCTTCTGATTATGGAAGTATGATAAATATTGCTATTGCTGCATTTGTAATGATATTTACAATATTACTTAATCATTATGGAAAAGGAATAATAAGTTCAGCATCTATACTTATAGGAATGATAGTAGGATATATAATTTGTATACCTCTTGGTATGATTGATTTTTCAACTGTGAAAGAAGCAAGTTGGATTTCTTTTCCTAAAATATTTCAATATGGTGTGGATTTCAACTTTAAATATGTAATACCATTTATACCAGCATATTTAGTTACTACAATTGAAACTGTAGGGTGTTTAAAGGCTATAAGCCAAGTTTCTGGAATAGAGGATGATCCAAAGAGAATTGGAAAAGGCGTATTATCAGATGGAGTAGGAAGCGCAATTGCAGGCTGCCTTGGTACATTCCCAAATACGTCATTTAGCCAGAATGTAGGTATAATACCTTTAACAAAAGTAGCAAGCAGATATGTTGCAATTATGGCAGGTATACTTCTTGTTATACTTGGATTACTTCCTAAATTTGCAGCACTTATAAACATAATGCCACAGCCTGTACTTGGAGGAGTGGGAATAGTTATGTTTGGTACAGTTGCAGCAGCAGGAATACAGACATTAAGCAGTGTAAAATTAACTAATAAAAATTTATTGGTTATAGCAACGTCTATAGGTCTTGGACTTGGTGTTACATTTAGGCCTGAAATATTATCAAGCCTTCCAGAATGGATGACTATGATATTTAGTTCAGGTATTTCAACAGGGACAATAGTTGCTCTTGTACTTAATATTATTCTTAAAGAAAGAGATGATAAGTAAAAAAAGATTTTTGTTGCAGAATTATGTGTTAAAATAAACTATAAGATAAAAATCTATTTAGATATGTATAAAATAGGAATAGGAGAGAAAGTTAAATGGAAAGCTTACGAAGAAAAATATTAGAAGAAGGAAATGCATTATCAGAAACAGTTTTAAAGGTTGATTCATTTTTAAATCATCAGGTTGATGCACAGTTAATGTATGAAATGGGTACATATTTTAAGGAATACTTTAAAAATCATAACATAACAAAAATATTCACAATTGAAAGTTCTGGAATTGCACCAACAGCAATGACTGCACTACAGATGAACCTTCCTATGGTTACACTTAAAAAGCAGGGATCAAAAATATTAAATGGTGATGTTTATCAGACAACAGTTCATTCATTTACAAAAGGTACGGATTATGAATTAACATTATCAAAAAAATACATAAATGAAGATGATAATATACTTATAATAGATGATTTCTTAGCAAATGGAGAAGCAGCCCTTGGAGCAGCAAGACTTGTTGAAAATGCAGGAGCTAAGGTTGCTGGAATAGGAATAGTAATTGAAAAATCATTCCAACCAGGTCCAAAGCTTCTTGAAGAAAAAGGATACGATGTTTATTCTTTAGCAAGAATAGCAAGACTTGATAAGGATGTAATAGAATTCGTAGAAGAATAATAAGAAAAGCAGATATTATAAAATCCCAAAGAGTATCATATCTGCTTTTATATTTTAATACATAGGAAATTATGATGAAAGGGTAAGGCTTAAAGGTAGAATACTCAACTGAAAAGCTTGGCACATACAGCTTTTTATATGATTTTAACAAGCGTAATTATAGAAAGTAATTATATAAATATATTTAGTATTAATATTTTTGAAAGAGTGAAAGTAGAATTAGAACGAGGGAATATAAAATTATAAGGATTGTTAAGAAAAAAATTTCGCTTGCAATCTATGTGCTTGTCTGATATAATCATAACCGAATTAAAGATTAATATTATAGTCAGTTCGAAAGCCTCCTGACTTAAAATAAAACTACGGTTAAATAGTTGGTATGACATGTATTTTAATATGCGAGAGTGAACTTTAGAGTCATTAACGTTTTATTAAGGTGCGCTATATTATGCTTGTTTATCGTAGGAGTTTTCCTGCGATTTTTTTATTTTTAGAATTAAATAATTGAGTCTGTAATGGATATTTTATAGTTATAGACTAATAATATATATGTTGCACTATTAAGTTTAAAATTATAACCTAGAAATCAAATATTGATTTTAATATAAATTGTTAATTGCAACATACTTTCTATTTATGCCTTGAGTTTGATTTTGTGTGGCTTAAAAACTGTATAATAAAAATTAATAAAGTATTTAATTTTGGAGGAATTATACATGGAAAATAATACAACAAAAAGACTTGTGAGAACAGCTGTTATTGCTGCATTATACGCGGTGCTTACATTATTTCTTGCACCTATAAGTTATGGAAGTATACAGTTTAGAATATCAGAAATAATGGTACTTTTAGCTTTCTTTGATCCATTCTATATAGGTGGACTTACACTTGGATGTTTTGTAGCAAATATTCTTGGACCAAATGGAATGGTTGATGCAGTTTTCGGAACAATAGCTACTTTTATAAGCGTTTATGCTATATCAATAACTGGAAAATATATTAAAAGCGATACTAAAGCATTAATAGTTGCATCATTATGGCCAGTAATATTCAATGGCCTTATAATTGGATGGGAACTTAATTACTTGTATCAACTTCCTTTAGTATTATCTATTCTTCAAGTTGCATGTGGTGAATTTGTCGTTGTAGCAATAGTAGGAGTTCCAGTAATGAAACTTATTAAGAGTAAGTACGGAAAGGTTCTAGCAGCTCACTAGGCTGTTTCTCCATGATTCTGGGAGTGTGAAAGATTCTAGAGGCTAGATGTCCATATATAGAATATATATTTTAATACATGTAAATAATAAAAAACAGTACAATAAACAACTAAAATAATTCGTTAAATGTTTTAAGGGATATTATGGTTTGTGTTGTACTGTTTTTTTAATGAATTATATATAAATTTGAAGTATAATTTAATTAGATATGTTCTAATTAAGAATTCATATTGGACAATTGATGATAAATGAATCTTAATTCGACATGATAATTCGACAGGTGACAGTCACCTAAGAGCAGGAGGAAAGTATATGAAGCATAGTAAAGTAACTGGTTTAAAAGCTTTAAGTAAAACTAAATTTTTAAGTATGTATGAAGCAGAATATGAAAATAGGGTTGGAAATAAAAAATCGTGGATGATTGCTTCAAGAAAAAGTGAAGAAGTACTTAAAGGAAAATTCTTTGAAAATAATAAAGATGATGATGATGCAGTAGTTATTGCAGCACTTCATAAACCTTCAAATAAACTTGTTCTTGTAAGACAGTTCAGGGTTCCAGTAAATGATTTTGTATATGAGCTTACAGCAGGTCTTATTGATGAAGGAGAAGACTTTAAGACTTCAGTTAAAAGAGAGCTTAAAGAAGAAACAGGACTTGATCTTAAGGATATTGCAGCATCTAAAAGTAAATTATATCTTTCACCTGGAATGACAGATGAATGTGTAAATCTTGTTTTCTGTACATGTGAAGGAGAACTAAGCTGTGATAACATGGAAGAGGATGAATGCATAGAACCAATGCTTATATCAAAGGAAGAGGCTACAGAGATTATTAAAAGCAATAATAATTTAGATATTAAATGCTATCTTGTTTTACAGAACTTTATAATATTTGGAGAAAAACTGTTTGATAATTTATAAGGAAGTATTATATATAATTAGAAGACACATGAATAAAAAATAGAAATAGGGATATACTTATAATGTCTTTTAAACATATATTACAAACATTTTTTGGCACAGTTGTTGTATTTAACAGTTGTGTCTTTTATTAAAACAATTAAGGGTAAATGATGCCATTATCATTTACCCTTAATTGTTAAGGTTCCTTCGAGAATAATAGATGCTAAATATTATTCTCGAAGGAACCTAGTGATTAAATATATTACTAAATTTTTAATTACTATCAATAAAGTAGATTATTAAGTTTAATTACTAAAAATATTATGATGCTATTCTAAATGTTTTAATGAATTAAACCTATTATTATGAAATATAACAGAAATATAGCTGCTATTATATACATAGGAATTGAAATTTCATTCTGCTTTTTAGTACATATTTTACAAATTGGATATAAAATAAATCCAAGTGCTATACCATCAATAATGCTATAAGTAAATGGTATTGAAATTATAGTAACAAAGCAAGGAAAGAAATCACTAAAATCTTGGAATTTCATATTTTTTAAATTCTGTGCCATAAGGCATCCAAGAATTATAAGTATTGGAGCAATTGCTATATTCGGAATTATGTTTATAAATGGAATAAAAAATAATGATGCTAAAAATAATATTCCACATATAACTGATGTTAATCCAGTACGTCCACCATCAGTCATTCCTGCATTACCTTCAACAGTTGAAACAGGAGGGCTACATCCAAGTAGTGCACATCCTATAGTTGCAAATGATACGGCAGCAAGTGATTTTGATGCTTTTTCTGGAGCACCAAGAAGCTGATGTGTTTGTGCATAAAGAATTCCGATATTTTCAAAAACAAGAATTAGTGTTAATGAAAATGTTCCAATCCAAAAATTAATATTTCCTATGGCATTAAAGCTCATATTAAAGAAAATATCTTTATAGCTGTTAAAGTCTGGTAGACTAAATTTTAATGTACTTGTATCTACAAGACCAAAAACTATAGATAATACTGTACCGAGAATTATTGAAATTAAAAAGCTTCCTCGGACATTTTTTAAAAATAGTACAAGAGTTAATATCATTATAAATATGAAAAGTATAACTTCTGGACTATTAATCTTACCAATTGTAACAAGGGTAGAACTACTTGCGACTACAAGTCCTGATTTTTGAAGTCCAAGAAATGCAACAAACAATCCTATTCCAATAGTTATTGATTCTTTCAAAGTATGAGGAATTGCATCCATCAAAATTTTTGAAAGAGGTGTTAAAGCGATTACAGCAAGTAAAATTCCTGCAATAAATATTGCAGCAAGTGCTTCATAAAAAGTAAGACCTAAAGTGTTAACTATAGTATAAGTTACCAGAGCATTTATTCCCATACCGGGCATTATTATTAGAGGAGCGTTAGTAACAAATGCAGCTATCATACATCCTGTGAAAGATGCAAACACTGTAGATATTATAAGCGGTTCCATTGCTATATGTGCATCACTTAAAATACTGGCATTTACAACTATTATATAAATTGCTGCAAAAAATGATGTAAGTGCTGCAAGAACCTCCCCTTTAAAAGTAACATTGTGCTCTTTAAGTTTAAAAAAATTATTCATCCTTTCATCCACGCCTTCAATGTTCCCTCTCCCACCCACGCCTAAGCGCAGACTTATTATAACATCACAGATAAAAATAGACAATACCTATCGACAAAATATTTTCGTGTAACTTGTATAGTAATTTGTATATAAAATAATACAAGTTGATAAAGTAGAAATAAAATTTATTAGTGGAAGTATTGGAATAACCTAGCTTCTTAAAGAAATATTATATACTCTTTAAGAAATGTAAAATCTTTTAGAAGTAAAGCTTTAACTTTATCGTATTAGCATTATAAGCCATAATAAGATTTGAAAATGATTTATATAAGGTGATATAATTATTATAATATTAATTAATTCTTGTAAAAAATTCTTATTTTACAAATTATCTATTGGACATGAGAATCTTCTTAATAGTAGACAATTTATATTATAAGTTAGTGGAAAAAATTCAAACTATATAATTGGATTAATTAAAATAAAAATTGGGGGCGTTAAAGTTGCATACAGATTTTGAAAAAATTAAAAGAGGAAGCTTAATGATAAATTCATTATGCATATATACACATTTGAAAGAAGATGGTGTATTAAAAAAATATGTTTCATTATTAGAATATTTAAATGGGGAAAAAATAGAAATTGGAAAAGCGGTCCATTACTATAATGATTTTATATTTGAACTTTTAGACAAGTCAAATGGTAGTTCTTTAAAGAAATACATAATAGATAGAATTTTTTTGGACAACAATTCTTTTACAAAAATGATTGATACAAATAATTTTTCAAATGAGTACATAATAAAGCAGGTTAAATATGAACTCAAAGCTTTAGAGTATATATGTAGTATTAGTTCAGAAGATTTAAAAGAAATTATCATTTATAAAACCAAGGCAATTGATTTTGAAGACGAGATTATAAGAAATCTTATGGATTTTGAAGATGATATAAATAACGAATATAGTTCTTATAAAGCTATAGATAAGCTTAAGCTTAGTATTTTAAATTGTGATGGATGGGGAGAATCGTTAGATAATATCATTGAATTTTATAAGATGTACGGTACAGGAATATTTGGAGAGTATAGGGCATTTGTATGGGAAAATGAAGATGGAAAATGTTATTTAAGAGGTGTTGACTCACCAGACCCTGTAAAATTAAAAGATCTTGTAGGATATGAAGAGCAGAAAAGAAAAATAATAGAAAATACAAAACAATTTTTAAATGGATATGGTGCTAATAATTTATTATTATACGGACAGAGGGGAACAGGAAAATCATCAACTGTAAAAGCCATAATAAATGAATTTTATAAGGATGGTTTAAGACTTATAGAAGTTGACAAAGACAAGCTTGTTGATTTTACAAAGATAATAAGAATACTGAAAAATAAAAATTTGAAATTTATAGTGTTTGTAGATGATCTTGTTTTTGAGGAAGGAGAAGCAAGTTATTCTGCATTGAAGACAATACTTGAAGGTGGAGTGGAAAACAGATCTAATAATATGCTTATTTATGCAACAACAAATAGAAAGCATTTAATTAAGGAAACATTTAGTGAAAGAGGAGATGAGATACACGCTATGGATAGTGTTGAAGAAAAACTTTCATTATCAGATAGATTTGGAATAACTGTTTCCTTTTATTCACCAGACCAAAAGGAATATCTTGCAATTATTGATGGAATTGCAGATGCAGAAGGTATTGATGTAGATAAAGAATATCTTCACAGAGAAGCATTAAAATGGGCAAGATATCAAAATGCACGTTCACCAAGAACAGCAAGACAGTTTATGAGCTGGCTTGAAGGAGATTTGAAAAATAATTATTATTAGAATATTTATCATAAAAATGGAAGGAAAATGATATATTTGTCTAACTTTTCAAAGAATAAGTATTTTGCAATGAGTAATACTAAGCTTGTAAGGAGATGATGAATGTGTCAAAAAGTAAAAAGGAAAAGTTAATACAGACATCTGGAGACTTTTCACAAAGTAAAGTTAAATCTTACTCAGAAAGAGAAGATTTAAAGAGTAAAAATCCTGTATCAAGAGGTAAGGATATTACATTTAATCAACTTTAAATTGTGCACATTACTGATTTTCAATAATCAATTATATGTTTATTATTAGCAATAAACATGTAATAATTAGATTGCAAAAATTATGATTACAATTGTCGTTTAATACTTAAACAAAACCTCAAGTTAAAATATGTCTGTATGACTTAAACTTCATTTTTAGCATTACGTAGGAAAAAAGCATCATTTCAGATTTTGAAATGATGCTTTTTTTATATTAATTCATATTTTTAAACATGTTTAATATATTAAGCATTCCATAACCCCATTGAGGATTAGGATATATATCACCAGGTCTTGTAGAAACTCCTCGTGCAAGATAAGTTTTAATTGCTTTAGCATATGGATGAGGATAATTTTTATCTATAGTTGCCCATTGAAATAGCATAGCGCAGGCACCAGCAGCTATTGCTGAAGCAACACTTGTACCATTTACAATATCAGTTGTATTATTAGGTGCTACAGTCAGAGCGTTAACCCCACCAGCAGCAACATCTATTGTATTTACAAAATTATCGCTAAAAGCAAGCCCTGAATAATTTAATATATTATTATTGCTTTGATTATATGCCGCAATTGTAGCTGTAAAGCTTGAATTGCCTGGATTTGTTAGTGTTCCATAAGTATTAGCAGGACTTAAACGCGTATTAGGATAGATAAGTCCCTGCTGTGGAATCCAAATATTAAAGGATGCATCTAAAATTAAATCCCCGCTTAATCTTAATTTCCATATACCCGGTTGGAGATCATAAAAACGTAATCGTATTAGCTCATTACCAGAATATTCTTCAGGTATATAGTAATTTACTTTTAGTAATGTTTTTTCAAAAATAAAGTTATAATATACTGTGTTATTAATAAAAGAATTAACGACACCTGTGTTTTCTCCAGATGGTGAAACAACATCTATAGATAGTATGTTTGGAGCGTCAACCCATATTTCTATCCATATGTTTTTCTCTTCAGGAGGGACATCAAGATCAATTACTTTTGTTATTTCTTCTTCAGAAATTTCCCCGGAAGCATGAGAACCAGACATACCTTCATTACCAGTAACTGTAACAATAATTATATCTGCATTAATAGATATAAAATCTATAAATTGATCTAATATTGAATTTCCATTATGATTTCCAAGGTTACTTCCAAGTGGTATATAGATAACTAAAGGAGATTCTGATCTTAATGAATACTCATATAAAAATTCTAAGGCAGCAAATAAAACGACAATGTTAAAAACAGGAACTGTTGCTCTGAAAATCTGTTTATAAGACATATCTTCAATTAATTTTATAGAAATAAATCTGCAATCAGGAACTACTCCTTTTAAATCAGGATTCTTTCCTGTTGCTCCAATTAAACCTGCCATTTTAGTTCCGTGACCATATTCATCTTTACTTGGAACAATTGAATAAGGATCATTCCCTTTTTTTTGTTCATCAATAGCAGATTGTATTTCTGCATTAGAGTATATGGTGCCAAAAGGAATTTTCATATTTTCATATTTTTTATCTGAATCTATAGTTTGATCCCATATAAGGTCAATTCTTGAAATACCATTACGATCCATAAATTCTTCGTTTAAATAATCCAAACCTGTATCGATTACAGCTACAGTAACTCCTTTTCCAGTAAGGTTTAAAGGTAGATTTTCAAGTTGAAGAAAACCAGCTTGTGAAGCGTCAAGAGGTGAAATCTGTTGTAGTGTGTACATAGCGCTTGGTTTTATATATACTATTGTAGAAAAAGGTGGTCCATCATCTATAATTTTTAAATCCTCTCTTGGAATAGAGAGGATTGCATACCTATCGCTAATAATCTGAATAAAATACATTGGATATGACTGAAATTCTTCCTCTATATTTCCTTGGTATTGAACAAGAAAATGATAGTAGTCCTTATTTTTTAAAATATTTTCTCGCATATAAAATCTCCTAAATTATTTCTTGGAATTCTAATAAATAGTGTTTTTACAGTATATTCAAAAAAGTCAGCATTGACAATTTTTATATTTTTATTATCTATTCTTGTATAATCATATTTTTGAAGTCTTGTATATTTATATAATTTTGCAATTATATTGAAAGTTCCTAATAAATTAAAATCTCCATACCCTGTTTCTCTGTTTGGAAATCTATAAATATTATTTCTTGTAGCTCCATAAATTAAATAGCTTCTTACTTTATTTGAGTACATTGTTATATCGTTTTTATTAATAATACCCCATTGAAGAAGAAGTGCACAGGCTCCAGCAATTACAGCCGTAGCAGCAGAACTTCCAGAAAAAGTTGTAGCACCACCTCCAGGTTTTGTTGTTAAAATATCTGTACCTATTGTTGCTAAATCTGGCTTTATTGTTGTATTTGTGGTAAATCCCTTTCCTGAAGATGCCATTATTTGATTATTATTTCCATAATAAGATACAGAGATAACATTTTGAGCGGTAGAAGGGAAAGTAAGTGTAGTGTATGGATTTGGTTCAAGAAATACTAATTTTTCAGGAAGAACTTTATAAGGTGGAAGCCATATATCATATCGTCCATCGAGTATATATTCACCTGTAAGTTTTAATTTCCATATACCTTGTTTTATATTTTTAAATTCTATTCTGATAACATCATGACCTGTATAGTGGTCAGGTGTTCTATAAAAAACAGTAAATTGAGTATCCGTAAAGACAAATTTAAAATTTTCTATTCTGTTAATTTTTACTTTTATTAATTTTGATGATTCCTCTGTAGGAGAAATAACACTTAGAGAAGCTTTGTTGGGTTTATGAATCCATATAGTAACGTTAAGCTTTTTAAGTTCTCTTGGAATTAATAGTTCACTAATTGAAAAATCTCCTTTAGAATTTATATAACCAGTTGTATGTCCTTGTTTATCTCCTTCATTTCCAACTCCTGAAACAAGACAAATTCCACGTATTGTACCAATATTAGATAAATAGCTTGATAGAACGCTTCCGCCATCGTGGCTTCCTTCTGTAGCACCAAAACCTAAGTATATTACCATAGCTTTATTTTGGAGTTTAAAAAATTCATTTTTTAAATATTCTATCCCCGCAACAATTTCAGCTGTATTATATACTGGAACATCTTCTAATAAATTTTCTTTTAACATATCTTTAAAGTTAGTTGATTCTATAAGTTTTACAATAATGAAATTACAATTATTTGCAATTCCTTTAAAGATATCGGTTGCACCTCTGCCTCCAATAATTCCTGCAACTCTAGTTCCATGACCAATTTCATCTTTAGATGGAACAATTGCATAAGGGTTTTCATTATTTCTATATGCACTTATAGCAGCATTAATCTGTTCATGTGAATAAATTTTTCCAATATAAGGATCTCCAATATCAGGAGTATCATTACGTATAGTTTGATCCCAGATACTTAAAATTCTCGAAGTTCCATCTTCTCGTATAAATTCTTCATTAAGGTAATCAATTCCTGTGTCAGGAATACCAACAGTTACATTATATCCATCAAGGTTTAAATAAGGATTTATTTTTATGTTGTTTATATTATCTATGTAAGTTGGAGATATGTCTTGAAGAACAAACATAAGTCTTATATCAACATAAATAATAGAGGTTACATCATTTAATAGTCTGTTTAAATTTTCTCTTTCTACTGTAATAATACCTAGAGTTTCAGTGAGTACATTTCCAATAGCGTAATCAACGGTATCAATTTGTTCTTTAAAGTTTCCTTTATATTTAATAAGATAATTTTCAGTTTTAGGATTGTAATAAAAATCGTATTGATTATCTACCATAATATACACCTCAGCATTTTTATAACTATTATATTATTATGATTGTAATTAAAGAATTAATTCTATTTTTTTGCTAATAATATGAATATAGTTAATTTTCTCTATCTGTAAGTGTTGAAGATTTTAGTTAGGAGATAAACAACTTTGAGGAAAAAATAACAAATTAATTAATGGAGCTGTATTATGAAAATATCAAGAAAAATAATAGGTAAAATTTCAATAATATTAATATTTATTAATTTCATAAGTATGTATGTGGTAAGTGGTAAAAGTATAATAAATCCTAATAAGATAATAAACGCAAGTGTACTTTTGTATAAAGGTGATGATAAATATATAAATAAGGTAAAGATAAGTCTTGAAAATATTCAAGAAAAAAATAAAGATAGAATTAACTATAAATTTTATGATGGAGAAGAAAAACAAAGTGTCCAAAATAGTCAGTTGAAACAAATATTAAAAGAAGGAACTGATCTTATTCTTCTGAATATAGTAGATATAGATTCGGCTGAATCAGTGATAAATAAAATAAAAATGAACAACATACCTGTAATACTATTTAATAGAGAACCAGTATCATTAGAAAGTATAAAATCATACGGAAAATCTTTGTTTATAGGAGTGGATGGTGCAGAGATAGGAAGACTTCAAGGAAAAATAATAAATGAAGCATGGAAATATAAAGAAAAATTTGATAAAAATAATGATGATGTATTTCAATATATTTTTATTAAGGGTGAAAAAGATAATATAGAAACTCAATTAAGGAGTAATTATGTAATAAAAAGCTTAAATGATTATGGTATAAAAAATTTGCAAATAGCATCACAATATTGTAATTGGGATAAAGATTGTGCTAAAATTGTTGTTAAAAAGTTTCTCCTAAGATATGGAAATGTTATAGACGGAATCATATGTAACAATGATGAAATGGCAGAAGGAAGCATTGAAGCTCTTCACGAATTTGGATACAATATGGGTAACTTTAATAATAATAGTGTTATTGTAGTTGGAATAGATGGATTAGAGAAAGCCTTAGAATTAATAAAAAATAGGGAAATGACTGGTACAGTAATTCAAGACCCAGATAAAATGACTGAAGCGTTATATTTGATTGGAAATAATATGGTTCAAAGTAAACCTCCTCTTATTAATACATCATATAAATTTGATAGTAGTGGTGTTACTGTTCGTATACCATATTCAGGTTATGTAGTTAATGATTTTGATGAAGTGAAATTTTTGAGAAAGAGTTTTTATATGATAAATATTAAATAAAATAAATGAATTAATGGAGCTGTATTATGAAAATATTAAGAAAAATAATAGGAAAAATTTTAATAATATCAATATTTATGAATTTCATAAGTATGTATATGGTAAGTGGTAAAAGTACAATAAATCCTAATAAGATAATAAACGTTAGTGTACTTTTGTATAAAGGTGATGATAAATATATAAATAAAGTAAAGATGAATCTTGAAAAGATTCAAGAAAAAAATAAAGATAAAATTAACTATAAATTTTATGATGGAGAAGAAAAACAAAGTATTCAAAATAGTCAGTTAGAACAAATATTAAAAGAAGGAACTGATCTTATTCTTCTGAATATAGTAGATATAGATTCGGCTGAATCAGTGATAAATAGAATAAAAATGAGCAATATACCTGTAATACTATTTAATAGAGAACCAATATCATTAGAAAGCATAAAATCATATGGAAAAGCATTATTTATAGGGGCAGATGGTGCAGAAGCGGGAAGGATTCAAGGAAAAATAATAAATCAAGCATGGGATGAAAAAGGAATATATGATAAAAATAATGATAATGTATTTCAATATATTCTTATTAAAGGTGAAAAGAATAATGTAGAGACTCAATTAAGAAGTAAATATGTAATAATGAGCTTAAATGAATATGGTATAAACACTTTAGAGGTAGCATCTGAATATTGTAATTGGGATAAAGATTATGCTAAACTTGTAGTAAAGAGTCTGTTCTTAAGATATGGAAATGTTATAGAAGGAATAATATGTAATAATGATGAGATGGCAGAAGGAAGCATTGAAGCACTTCATGAATTTGGATATAATATGGGTAATTTAAATAATAATAATGTAATTGTAGTTGGAATAGATGGATTAGATGAGGCATTGGAACTAATTAAAAAGAAAGAAATGACAGGGACCGTAGTTCAGAATATAGATGAAATGGCAAAAGCTTTATATCTTGTAGGGAATAATTTAGTTCAAGGAAAAGATCCACTGTATAATACAAAATACAAATTTGACAGCAGTGGTGTTGCTATTCGCATACCATATTCAGGTTATGTAGTTAGTAAATTTTAATAATAATATATGTACAACTAAGATGATGGTCATAGAAGCTTTACATACATTGACTTGTAAATATAAAGATGTCTAATATAAAATTTTCAGCCAAACAGTAATTGATGCTGTTTGGCTTATTCTGAAATAAAGAATATAATAAGTGAATTATAGTATAAATATAAATTGACTATATAGGAGTATTAATGGTAATATTTTAGATAGAAGTTATTTTGTTAAAGTACACTAAATGTTTATTAATAAAAAAAGATGAATGAATATAAGGAATTAAATTTATATGATGGAACTTTGTATTTATTCAAGTTTTTTTATGATAGTCAAATTATTATATAAAATATTAAGGTGCAGGTACTGTAAGTTATTTTTAATCTTTGAAAAATTAATTCTTAGACAAAATAACTTTTATAAAAGTGAAAACTTTTAACAGGATGATATTGCTCGTCGGAATTATAGATAATTTAGAACACAGAAAATTAATATTATACAATAGTAAAAATTAAGTGATAACTAAGTTCTATTTTTTGTCCTCAAAAGTACATTGAATACTTATTGTTACAAGTCAATCTTGAAATAATATTATACAAATTTAGGGGATAGATTTTTTTAAGACACAATTAGATAAATTAGTATTTCTATTAGAAAACTTCAATTTAATCTTAGAATATATTTATGTACTTAGTTATAAGTTAGGAGATATAATGATAAATAGGACCAAAATAAAAAGTAAAGTAAAGGTTATTCCGCTAGGAGGCTTAGGAGAAATAGGAAAGAACTTAACTGTCTTTGAATATGAAGAAGAGATAGTAATTATAGATTGTGGAATGTCGTTTCCAGATGAAGAGCTTCTTGGAATCGACATTGTACTTCCTGATATAACGTATTTATTAAGCAATAAAGACAAGATAAAGGGATTTTTCATAACTCATGGGCATGAAGATCATATCGGAGGATTACCCTATATTTTGAAACAAATTAATGTTCCTATCTATGCTACAAAGTTAACTTTAGGATTAATTGAAAGTAAACTACAAGAACATAATATGATTAGTGACTGCACATTAAACATGGTTAAACCAGGTGATATGCTAGAAACAGGCAATTTTAAGATTGAATTTATTAGAACAAATCACAGTATAGCAGATAGTGTATCAATTGCTTTACATACACCTATAGGAGTAATCGTTCATACTGGTGATTTTAAAATTGACTTTACTCCAATTGATAGAGAAGTTATTGATTTGCAAAGATATGCACAGTTAGGAAAAAAAGGAGTACTGCTTTTAATGGCTGATAGTACTAATGCTACTCGTGCAGGTTATACAATGTCAGAAAAGACTGTTGGTGAAGCTTTAGATAATCTTTTTACGAAAGCAGATGGAAGAGTTATAGTAGCTACTTTTGCTTCAAGTGTTCATAGAGTGCAGCAGATTGCAAATGCTTCTATAAAATATGGTAGAAAGATTGCTTTTAGCGGAAGAAGTATGGAAAGAATATCTGAAGTGGCTATGTCATTAGGATATTTATTTATACCAGAAGAAATTGTAATAGATTTAAATGACATAAAAAAATATCCTAATAATAAAATTACAATAATTACAACTGGAAGCCAAGGTGAACCAATGGCAGCACTTACAAGAATAGCTTCAGGAAATCATAGAAGTATTCAAATAGAAAAGGGAGATATGGTAATTATATCATCAACTCCAATACCTGGAAATAAAAAAGCTGTGTCTAATGTTATTGATGATTTAACAGAAAAGGGAGCAGAGGTAATATATGAAGCAATAGAAGATATACATGTTTCAGGTCATGCTTGTGAACAAGAACTTAGGCTTATCCATGCATTATTAAAACCTAAATTTTTTGTGCCAGTACATGGAGAGTATATGCATTTATTAAGTCATTCTAAAATTGCAGAAAATATGGGTATGAATAAGTCAAATATATTTATTTTAGAAATAGGCAATGTGTTTGAAGTATCTAAAAAAAATGCACAAATAGTTGGAAATGTGCCATCAGGAAGAGTTCTTGTAGATGGATTAGGCATTGGAGATATAGGGAATATTGTACTCAGAGATAGAAAGAATTTAGCAAAGTATGGTATCATAACAGTAGTTATTGCTATAAATAGAGAAAGCAGAAGTATAATATCTGGACCAGATATTATTACAAGAGGATTCGTATATGTTAGAGATTCAGAAGAGTTAATTAGAGGTATTAAAGGTATAGTTTCTAAATGTGTAGAGAGATGTCTTTGTAATAATGTAAATCAATGGTCGGAAATTAAGAGTATTATAAGAAAAGAAGTAGATAATTATGTATATACAAAAATGAAAAGAAAGCCTATGGTATTACCGGTAATTATTGAAATATAAAGTATTAATTAAAATAAAAAGAAAAGAATTAATTGTTACAAAATTAAATTGGAGAAAGTTGAAATTTTCAAGAAATTAAGAATTGAAAATTTATAATATCTTGAAAATATAAAAGTTCATAGGTGATGAAGTTCTCATTATACATACTAAATATATTTTTTATTAATTACATGAAATTTATGATAAAATAAATATATGTTTTTTTACTTAAAATTGACATGCGGTACTGAATGAATTTGTTGTGGGTACTACTTGTGAGCAATTAATATTTAAAGCTTAATTGATAAAGTTTTGATACTGTATGTAGATTTATACTTGCAAAATATATATTTTAATATAACAAATAAAACAAATCATACTAAAGATAAAAGGAGAAAACCAGTGAAAAGTAAAGTTATTAAGAATATTTTATTATTGGTCCTGTGTAGCAGTACCATTTTAAGTTTGAATCTGGAAAGTGTACAAGCTATATGGAAACAGGATTCTGAAAACAGATGGTATTGGAATGAGAATGGAATAAATGTAACTGGATGGAAGCTTATACAAGAAAAATGGTACTTTTTTTATAATAATGGAATTATGGCAAGTGGATGGTTAAAAGAAGGAGATAAGTGGTATTATTTGAATACTACTGGAGAAATGAGAATTGGTTGGTTTAAAGATATTGATGGAAAATGGTATCACTTAAGTTCAAGTGGTTCTATGAATACAGGTTGGCTTAAGGATTCTAATGAGATGTGGTATTATTTAAGTGATAGTGGAGCTATGGTTACAGGGTGGATTATTCTTGATGGAAATAAATATTATCTTGAACCTAATGGTGAAATGGCAACAGGAAAGATAACTATTGATGGTAAAGAATATGATTTTGGAGAAAGTGGAGCTCTAACTGAAGGAGATTCATCAGTTAATGACCCTTCCCTTGACAAAGAAGAAAGTATACCAGATGGAAGTATTGTAGAAGAAATTAGAAAAAAAGCATATGTTGTAACAGAAAGTAGTCCATTAAACATGAGACTTCAACCCTCATCAGATTCTAAAGTTGTTATTACTATTCCTAAAAGTAGCGAAATTACAGTTATAGGAAAAGAAAATAATGGATTTTATAAGGTTGAATATAACAATAAGACAGGCTATGCAAGTAGTAAATGGATAAGTTTTGACAAACCTCAAACTGAAAATGGAAATAATAATGAAAATTCATCTGGAAATACTAATATAAGCCTTGGTTCAATAAGAACTACTGGACCTGAAAAGAATAACATACATTATTATTCTGATGATAATATTTTTTATAAAGTAAAATTATCACCTCCATTTACAAATAGCAGTGGAAAACCTATAGTAGGTAATTGTACATGGTATGCTTATGGCAGAATATGGGAAATGACAGGACGTATACCTTATGATGCTGGTTTCACTGGTAATGGTTATGAATGGTGGAATGCTAATATAAGAAGTGGGAAATATAAGTATGGACAGACTCCAAAGAAAGGGGCTCTTGCAGTCTGGAAGTCATCACTTCCTAATTCAGGAGGGTGTGGTCATGTTGCAATTATTGAAAAAATAGAAAACAATAAGATTTACATTTCAGAATCATCATGGCATGGCTCATATTTTAATTATAGAGAGATCTATAATACAGATTATCTTTATGGATATATTTATTTAGATGAACCTAACTTTTAGTTTGCATTTATTTTAATTAATAACTAGTATTTTTTAATTCATATTTGTATAGAAGAAATTAATGTTATATAGTAAATCACCTTAAGAACAGAAGTTATCTGTTCTTAAGGTGATTTTTATGAATACTGTCAAAAAAGAATTTTGTAATTTTATCATCTAAAATAGTATTTTTTTTATCTATATAAGAATTCATATCTATAACTTTGCAGGAATTGCACTTATCTTTTAAAGATTCACTTGATTCATATCTTATATTATCATTTTCCTTGATAATAGATTCTCTTTTATTTGAATTATATTTAACATACATATATTTCATAATAAATCCTCCATAACAATAAAATATAAATAAATTTTCATATGTTTATATATATGTATAAATTATGTAAATAATACCTTGAAGATTAAAATATATTATTAATGTTTTTAGTTAATAATATATTTAGATAAAGTCTTCATATAAAAGTGAAGTCTGCATATTATGACATCTTAATTATTTTAAAAGTTAAATATATTAATAAAGTATATACAAATGTGCATTATTTACTATATAATGTAAATATTATCAATAAGTTAAACATAAGTGTGTAATTAAAGTATATAAGATGAAAAAATGTGAGTTAAAGGATGGTATGAAGAATGTTTGATTTTTTAAACAAAAATAAAAAAGAGGCTGATATAGAAAATACAGAAGAATCAGTGCAAGTAATTAATAACAATAATACAGATGATAGGTTTGCCTTATATTTATTATTCTCAAAAAAGCCAGAGTTTAATATATCAAAAATAGAAAGTCGAATAAGCAAAATATGTGATAGAAATGCAAAAATACAAAATATATTAGAAAAAGAAGATACATTTAATATATATGGGACTGCTGAAATTGATGGAGAAAAATTTAAAATAGTGGGACTTGATATTTCTATTCCTAGTGAAATAACAGAATATACAGTT
The DNA here is from genome assembly GCF_006742065.1 of Clostridium butyricum. Classification (NCBI taxonomy): domain Bacteria; kingdom Bacillati; phylum Bacillota; class Clostridia; order Eubacteriales; family Clostridiaceae; genus Clostridium; species Clostridium butyricum. The sequence goes on from NZ_AP019716.1 coordinate 1,877,616, forward strand.
GGCTGCGCTTATGGTCAGAAAGAAGAACTTGAAGCTATGGAAAATCATAGTTACCATATTATAGCTTTTTATGCAGGTAAAAGCACAGATTATAATACTATATATAATGCTTATGCTAAGCTTGCATATGGATTTTTGGAAGATAACTTTGTTGGAATGGCTAATGGATATGCATGGAATGCAATTTCACCAGGATTATTAAAAGGTTTATTTGAAGATAAAAGAATAGAAGAGATGGCTTATACACCAGCTATGATGGTGTGGAGGAATTTTGTTAAAATGCCATATGGAGATAATGTTTGGTTCGTAACTAAGGGAAATTTTCTTTATGGTGTTCATGAATATGCTTTTAAAGGTGATTCCTTTGAGGACTCACAGCAGGTTTATGATATGTTTGAAGATATTTTTAATTATGAATATACAGAAAGGCCACAAATTGGTGTAGGTCATACTATTCAGCTCGGAGAGGATATTTTCTTAAGATTTAGAGATATTTATGAATTAGAAAATGAGCTTGAAGGTGATGGAATAGGTACACTTGTTTTAGAATTTATCACTGAAGACGAAATAAATAAGTAGAGAGTTTTAATTTTCTAAAGAATTTTTATATTTTATGAAAATTTTAATAATTATATTCAAAAAGAAGAAATAGCTGAAGTTTAAACTTCAGCTATTTCTTCTTTTAGTACATATTCATTTATTGCCTTAATTACTCCATTATCATTATTACTTTCTGCTATAAAATTTCCATATTGTTTCATATCATCATTGGCATTTTCCATAACAAAACTATAGTGAGCTTCTTTAAGCATTTCAATATCATTGTAAAAATCGCCAAATACCATTGTTTCTTCATAAGAAATGTTGAAACATTCCTGAATTTCTTTAAGAGCAGCCCCCTTGTTTACAGACTTACCATTAATATCTACCCATAGTTCGCCTGAAACTACAACTTTATTTTCATCACCAAAAAGGGGATTTAAAACTTTATATGAATTTTCTGAAGAGATATTAAGATCACATATGGCAATTTTAAATATGTTATCATCAACATCATAAATGTTATCTACCACATGTTTTTCAATATAATATTTATCTATTTCTTTCAAATAATCATCAGAGCATGGCATATGATATGCTCCATTTACTCCACATAAAATTACAACTGTATTTTCTATTTTTTCACATGCTTTTATAACTGCATGTACAACGTCCTTTTTTAATCCATTTATAACAGGCTTCATGTCATTTAATACAACATAAGATCCGTTATCGCAAATATAATCTAGGTAGTCGCTTTTAGGCTTAAAATTTTCATAGAGTGTTTTATAAGGTCTGCCGCTGGCAGCAACAAATTTTATGTTTCTTTCCTTTAATTTTTCAAGCATTTCAAAGAATCCTTCTGGAAGGCAGCCTTTTTCATTTAATAAAGTTCCATCCATGTCTGTTGCTATTAATTTTATCATTATATGTCACCTCGTATAACTATTTATATTTTAGTATGTATATTGCTAATAATTATTTTACATTAAATATAAGAAATGTTTAATATATATTTAAAGGATAATTCTCAATTATTAATTAGATTATATATTATTAAAGCCATATTTCTATTAAATCTTAATTGGAAATATGAAGAAATAGAAATATAGCTGTATAAAATATTACGCTAAGAACGAATCTTATTACGCTATTTTATCTCATGCCTAGCTACTGTAAAACTCACACTTTTTTATGATATATAACAGCATCACACCCTAGACTAGGTGTACATTGATTGTATAAGTTCAACTAAGATTCAGACATGGGATTAAGCCCATCTTGAATCAAGTTCCACTTTATGTTCGGAATCTTTACACTACTCATTATATATAAAAAAATCCTTTAAATCAAGAACTAATAATAACAAACAATAATAAATAATAATAAAATAATAATAAATAATAAATATATGATATAATTAAATTAATCTAAGAAGATATTTATTATTAAATATGCAATAAAAGGAAGTGAGATAATGTTTCTAGAAGAAAGATATTCAAAAATAATTGAACTTGTAAATAAGAATGGAAGAGTTGCAGTTAAAGATCTTGCAAAAGAATTTGAAGTAAGTGAAGATTGCATAAGAAAAGACCTACGGGAACTTGAAAATAGAAAGAAATTAAAAAGAGTTTATGGAGGTGCAATAGTAAATAGAGGTCATAGTGATATAAAATCTGTTGATGAGAGAAAAAACGTAAATACAGAAATAAAAAAGCAGATTGCAGAGAATGCAATTGATATCATAGAAGAGAAAGATATAATTTTTCTTGATGTATCAACCATTAATCTTGAAATAGCAAAAAAATTAAAAGATTCACAAATCAAAATCACAGTTGTAACAAATATGCTTGAAATTGCTATGGAATTAAAAAAATGTACTAATATAATGATTATAACTGTAGGGGGGACATTTAATTCAGAAGTTGGAGCAGTTATAGGTGCAGCTGCAGACAGGTACATAAAAAACTTTACTTATGATAAATGCTTTATAGGAGTGTGTGGGATAAATAAGGAAAGTGGGGATGTAAGCACAATAAATCTTGAAGATGGAAATACAAAAAAAACAATAATAGAATGTTCTAATAAAAGCTATCTTGTAATGGAAACTGAAAAGTATAATTATGATGAGTTTTATAAGTTTGCAAAATTAGATGAAGTAACCGGAATTATAACAGAAAATTAAATAAAATAATATGCGAAAAAATATAATAGAAATAAATAAATTTCAAACAAAATAAAAAATATTTTAATAAAATAGAAATATGAAAAAAGCTTAACAAGCTTTTTAGTTAACAATTAAAAGTTTCTGTAGAAAATCTGTGTTTTTCTACAGAAACTTTTAACATTAAATCCTCTAAAACTATTGAATTCACTAGATTTTACATGTACAATCATTATAATTTCCTGAATAAGAAGTGTATCCTTAATAAAAGATTAAATTATACAGTAAAAAGTTTAAGGACTTATTTATAGAAGAGGAAAAATAAGCTTTACTATAGATTCTAGAGTTTTTGTTTTAAAGCTACGTTTATTATGATCTTCTATGGAAAGAAATTTACAGTCATTCATATCATTTATAAATATATTTTCGTTGTATGAAGTTACATCAGAATCATAAATAATTGCATTAATTTCAAAATTGAGTTTAAAACTTCTGATATCTAAATTTGCAGTACCTATACTGCATATACATCCATCTGCACATATTGTTTTAGCATGAATAAATCCTTTTTTATATCTGTAAAATTTTATTCCGCTTTTTATAAGTGTATCTATTGAGGCACTTAATGCATAAGCCATAAAAAAATGATCGGCTTCATCTGGAACCATTATTCTTATATCAACACCTGAAGATGCAGCTAATTTTAATGCCATTATCATAGGCTCATCAGGAACAAGATAAGGTGTTTGAATATATATGTTTTTACGTGCATTATTTATTATTTTTAAATATGAGTTTCTTATATATTCTTCAAGATTGTCAGGTCCGCTTGAGATTATTTGTATTCCAACTTTGTTGAATGTTTTTAAATAATTTGCTGGAGTACTGCTTTTACTTGAATTTATGGTAGAATTAAATTTATTATTTTTGCTCATTAATTCATTTTTATGTTGTTTAATTGCATCAAGAAATAAATCACTTAAAACATAAGCTTCATCAACAGAAGGAGTCAATTTTGTAAGAACATATTGTTTTTCATCAATTGATTCTTTTGCAGCATATTCCCAGTCAAGAGTAAAACGCTTTTGAAGTTCAAGAACTGCATCACCTTTTATTCTTAAATGAGTATCTCGCCAGAAATCAAACTGTTTTCCTTTATTTACATATTCATTACCTACATTAAATCCACCTACATATCCAGTTCTTCCATCAATTATTACTATTTTACGATGGTTCCTATAATTTATACGTAAGTTTACAAAACTAAAAATACTAGGAAAGAAAAATGAGAATTTTATTCCCAGACTTTTTATGTACTGAATATTTTTCTTTTTTAATGAACTTGATCCCATACCATCAACTAAAAGCCTTACTTCAACGCCTTCTGAAACTTTTTTACCAAGAAGATTTAAAAGTTCCATTCCAAGATCATCACATCTAAAAATATAATATTGTATGTTTATAAAGGATACTGCACCTTTGATATCATCTATTAAATCTCTAAATTTATCTTCACCATTTATATAAGTTTTTACAGAATTATTGTCTGTATAGACACTGCCATTTGTATTATAATTCATTTTTATTAAATCAAGACAATATTGATCATTTTCTGATGAATCATAAGTGCTTTTAAATTTATCAAGAATATGTTTTAATTTGTTTTTATCAATTTTTGCTTTTTTACTGAAGATTTTTTCCTTTGATATGTTTTGACCTAAACATATATATAAAATAAAACCTAAGAATGGGAAAATAGCGAGAACTAAAAGCCATGCCCAGGTTGTGGTTGAATCACGTCTTTCAATAAAGATTAGAGAAACAGCACAGGAAATATCTAATAATAAAAGTATAGCCGTTAGTATAATGTAAATGTTCATGTTATCACCACTTTTATGTTTTTTATTATATATTTTTTCTCCATTCATAGACTATTTTTGTCTCAATATTTTAGTTTTATACTCTTTATAAAAATTTAATAGTTGTTTACCTATATTAGTAATATTTAAATTAGTATTATAAAAATTATCAATTACTACTTTTCAAATGTGGAAAAACAATATATAATAAAGAAAAGGAAATTAAGTAATAATTATTATTAATTATTACTAGTTACTGATTACTTTACTAATACAGACCTTATAATAAGATCGTATAATAAAAAATATACAAAAGAAAATGAGGTAGACGCGATGAGAAAAATGAAAACAATGGACGGTAATACAGCTGCCGCTTATATATCATATGCATTTACAGAAGTAGCTGCAATTTATCCTATAACACCATCTTCACCAATGGCAGAACATGTTGACGAATGGGTGGCAAAAGGAACTAAAAATATATTTGGACATCCAGTTAAGGTTGTAGAAATGCAATCAGAAGCAGGAGCAGCAGGAGCTGTTCATGGATCACTTCAAGCTGGTGTTTTAACTACAACTTATACAGCATCACAAGGATTACTTTTAATGATGCCAAATATGTACAAGATTGCAGGAGAAAGACTTCCTGGAGTTATTCATGTAGCTGCAAGAGCACTTGCTACATCTTCATTAAATATCTTTGGAGATCACCAAGACGTTATGTCAGCACGTGCAACTGGATATGCAATGCTTGCAGAAGGTTCAGTACAGGAAGTTATGGATTTAGCACCTGTTGCACACTTAACTGCATTAAAATGTAGAATGCCATTTATGAACTTCTTTGATGGATTTAGAACTTCTCATGAGGTACAAAAAATAGAAGTTTTAGAATATGACGAATTAGCTAAGTTAGTTGACAAAGATGCATTAGAAAACTTTAGAAATAATGCGTTAAATCCAAATCATCCTGTAACAAGAGGAACAGCACAAAATCCTGATATATACTTCCAAACTAGAGAAGCTGTTAACAAATTCTACGATGATATTCCACAAGTAGTTGAAGAATATATGAGTGAAATAACAAAGCTTACAGGAAGAGAATATCATTGTTTCGATTATTATGGAGCAGAAGATGCAGATAAAATAATCATAGCAATGGGATCAGTTACAGACGTAATTGAAGAAACTATTGATTACTTAAATGCTCATGGAGAAAAGACTGGTTTAGTTAAAGTAAGACTTTATAGACCGTTCTCAATAGAAAGATTATTAAAGGTTATCCCACAAAGTGTTAAAAAGATAGCTGTTTTAGATAGAACAAAAGAACCAGGTTCAATTGGTGAACCATTATACTTAGATATTTTAAGAAGCTACGCTGGAAAAGCTAATGCACCACAAATAATAGGTGGAAGATTTGGTTTAGGTTCAAAAGATCCAACACCATCTCATATTGCAGGGGTATTTGCTAACTTAGATAAAGAAGAACCAAAGAACGGATTCACTATAGGTATAGTTGATGATGTTACTAACACTTCATTAGAAGTTGTTGAAATTGATGCTGCTAAGCCTGGAACAACAGCTTGTAAGTTCTGGGGACTAGGATCAGATGGTACTGTTGGTGCTAACAAGAATGCAATCAAAATAATCGGTGACCATACAGATATGTACGCTCAAGGATACTTCCATTATGATTCTAAAAAATCAGGTGGTATAACTGTATCTCACTTAAGATTCGGTAAAGAACAAATAAAATCACCATACTTAATTGATAAAGCAGATTTTGTTGCTTGTCATAACCAGGCTTATGTTTACAAGTATAATGTATTAGCTGGATTAAAGAAAAATGGTAAATTCTTATTAAATACAATCTGGTCAAAAGAAGAAGTAGAAAGTAAATTACCAGCAGAAATGAAGAGATACATTGCAGAAAATGAAATTGAATTCTACACATTAAATGCCGTTAAGATAGCACAGGAAATAGGTCTTGGTGGAAGAATCAATATGATAATGCAATCTGCATTCTTCAAGATAGCTGACATAATTCCATTAGAAGATGCTGTTAAATACTTAAAAGACGCAGTAGTTAAATCATATGGGAAAAAAGGTGAAAAGGTTGTTAGCATGAACCATGATGCAATTGACACCGGTATAAACTCAATTGTTAAAATTGAAGTTCCTTCTTCATGGAAAGATGCAAAGGATGAAGTTCACGAAGCAAAAGCTGAATCTAAAGAAATTCCAGCATTTATTAAAGATATCGTAGTACCAATGAACAGACAAGAAGGAGACAGTATTCCTGTTTCAACATTCTTAAGAGAAGGTATGGATGATGGTACATTCATGCATGGTACTTCGGCATATGAAAAGAGAGGGGTTGCAGTTAATGTTCCAGAATGGGATTCATCAAAATGTATACAATGTAACCAATGTGCATTTGTATGTCCTCATGCTGCAATAAGACCATTCTTATTAAATGAAGAAGAAGCTAATAATGCTCCAGAAAGTGTTAAATTAGTACCAGCTAAAGCATTAAAGAGCGAAGAAACATTACAATACAGCATAGGTGTTACACCACTTGACTGTACTGGATGTGGAAACTGTGCACAGGTTTGTCCAGCACCAGGTAAGGCTCTTATCATGAAGCCACAAAATACTCAAGAAGATCAAATCGAAGCTTGGGATTATGCTGTGGAAAAAGTTAAGAACAAGAATCCTATGAACAAAAATACTGTTAAGGGAAGTCAATTTGAACAACCATTACTTGAATACAGTGGAGCTTGTGCTGGATGTGGAGAAACTCCATATGCTAAGCTTGTAACACAATTATTCGGTGATAGAATGATGATAGCAAATGCTACAGGATGTTCATCAATATGGGGAGCATCAGCACCAGCAAGTTCATACACTAAGAACCAAGAAGGACACGGTCCAGCATGGGCAAATTCACTATTTGAAGATAATGCTGAATTTGGTCTTGGAATGCAGTTCGGTGTTGAAGCAATAAGGGATAGAATTGAAGCTAATGCTAAGAAGGCAATTGAAACTGGTGTTTCTGAAGATGCAAAAGTTGTATTAGAAGATTGGATAGAACATAAAAATTCTGGCGAAGCTACAAGACAAAGAGCAGAAAGAGTTATGGAAGTGTTAGAAAATGAAAATAACGAATTTGCTAAAGCTATCTTAGAAGATAAAGATTTCTTAATGAAGAGATCACAATGGATCTTTGGAGGAGATGGATGGGCTTACGACATCGGATACGGTGGACTTGACCACGTTCTTGCTTCAGGAGAAAACGTAAATGTATTGGTATTTGATACAGAAATTTACTCAAATACTGGCGGTCAGTCTTCAAAGTCTACTCCAACAGCTGCAATAGCTAAGTTTGCTGCAAGTGGTAAGAAGACTAAGAAGAAAGATTTAGGTATGATGGCAATGAGCTACGGATATGTATATGTTGCTCAAATAGCTATGGGAGCTGATAAAAATCAAGCACTTAAGGCAATAGCAGAAGCTGAAAGCTATGATGGACCATCATTAATAATTGCATATGCTCCATGTATCAGCCACGGTATTAAAGTTGGTATGGCTAATACTCAAGCTGTAGAAAAGAGCGTTGTAGATTGTGGTTACTGGAATCTTTATAGATACAACCCAACATTAAAAGGAACTAAGAATCCATTTACTTTAGATTCTAAGGAACCAAAAACAAGTTTTAGAGACTTCTTAATGAGTGAAGTTAGATATGCATCACTTGCAAAGGCATTCCCTGAAGCAGCAGAAGAATTATTTGCTAAAACAGAAGCTGATGCAATGGAAAGATATGCAACTTATAAGAGATTAGCAAGTCAAGAATAGAATTTAATTGACCAGTTATAGTTGACAGTTAAAGAGGAACTCTATTAGGAAGATTTCTAGAAAATAAAAATTAAAGAAACCCTTAGGTTTCCTGTGGAAACTGTCAACTGTTACTTGTTAACTATAAAAAGATGCCTGATCATAATAAATTAGAAATTTTTTAGTTATTATTTCTGATTAATTATGACAGGTATCTTTCTTTATTCTTTGAAAGAACCCAAAAAAAGTTTTAAAAACTTTGTATGAGTAAAAAAATTGATGGTTAATTTTTAAGTGTAATCTATACATAATTGTTTTTTAAAATAGTTATAATTTGACTATATATTATCTATAAATAGTAGAAGATTTCATTTACATAATTTCTATGAAGATTTAATATATATTAAGTATGAATTATTAGAATTTAGTCATATAAGAATCTAATAAGGAATATTTGATGGAATATTATAAAATCAATAATATGAATGAAGTAAAAGTTTTCATAAGAAATGATTGAAAATATTTTTATTTTTAGTATTTATTATTATATTATTATACTGGATTTCTATTTTTAAACGAAAATTGTTGAAAATATAGCATGCATACCATATAATTAATATTATAATGACAATAATTTATAAGTCGAAATATGCGTTATAAAAGAGTTGGACTTTATAGTAAAGTTATACAATCAGGGGGTATAGAAGTATGAAAGATACTAGAATTTTAATAGTTGATGATTCTCCATTCCAAATCGCATTATTAAGTGATGTACTAGAAGAACAAGGTTTTGAAGTAGTGGGACAAGCTATGTCTCTTGAAGAAGTAAAAAGTGAGGTTAAGAGAACAAAACCAGATCTTGTTACCATGGATTTAACGATACCAGGAACAGATGGGTTTGAATGTACAAAAGCTGTACATGATATCGATAGCAATATAAAAGTTATAGTTGTAAGTTCAATGATGGATGAAGAACTTATAAATAAAGCTAAAAAACTTGGAATAAGTGGTTTTATTCAAAAACCTGTAGATACTGAAGAATTGACACTTCTTATTAATAGGGTAATGGCAGATGAAGATTTGTTTTGTGAATTGGAAATTTTATATTTAGGGGCTTATACTGAGGCAACTTTAAATATATTTAACAGATTAACAAAAACTGTACCTGAAATTACTAATATTAGTTTTGAAAATAAGGAAAAAACAAGTGCAGGAATATCTATTGTACTTGGAATAATAGGAAAATATAGTGGAAGACTTATTATGGACATGTCTCTTGAGACTGCAGAAAAGTTTTCAGAATGCCTTCTTAGAAGAAAGGCAAAAAATAACGAAGAAGTTTTAAATGTTGTTTCAGAAGTAGCAAATATGCTTGCTGGAAATGGATGTTCAATAATAAATAAGAAAAATAAAGTATTTGGTCTTAGAGTAGCACCTCCAACGACGATACATGGAGAATCAATAAATATTTCTAAAGCTGAACTTGAATGTAATTTTTCGGCTGATATAAAAAGTGAATTTGGGGATATTTCATTAAATTTAGGTTTCAGAAGAGGTGAAAGTGAATGGATGTCAGACATATAAATCCAGTAATAGAATCAGTAGGCAATATAATGCCACAATTAGGATTTGCTGAAGTCTCAAAAAAGGGAGTAACTTTAAAAGATAGGAATATTCAAAGTCCAGGTGTAGTTATAATAATAGGACTTATAGGTGACGTTAAAGGAAATATTATTTATGGATTATCTATAGATAATGCAAAAAAGATAGCTTCACAGATGATGATGGGAATGCCTGTTGATGATTTCAATGAAATGGCACAAAGTGCAATTTCAGAACTTGTAAATATGCTCACAGCAAATGTAGCAACAAATTTTTCTAGAGATAACATAACAGTAGATATATCAACTCCTACACTTATTCAAGGAGAATTTACAGCTAATGCAAGTACTGATAAAGTTGTTTGTGTTGAGATGGATGTAGATGGAATAAATATTCAAATTAATATTTCTCTATCTTAAGTATATTTAAGAGCAAAGCATAGATTGTGTCTTTGCTCTTTTTCATTTATAAAACTAAAAAACTTTCCTAAGTGTATAGTTTATTATTATAGATAACTATACACTTAAGGAAAGTTTTTATTATTTATTCTTCTTTTCAAGAAGTAAAAGTTTTTCTTTTAACTGAATACCACCACCGTATCCAACAAGACCTCCATTTGTACCTATTACACGATGACATGGTATGAAGATAAATATTGGATTTCTATTATTTGCACTTCCTACAGCACGACAGGCTTTTTCATTACCAATACTGATAGCAACATCTTTATATGAGCAGGTAGAGCCATATGGAATTTTTAACAAAACATCCCAAACCTTCTTTTGAAATTCTGTTCCCTTTGGATTAAGAGGAAGATCAAATGACTTTCTAATACCTTTAAAGTATTCATTAAGCTGTGTATGTGCTTTCCTTATCATAGGAGATTCTATAATTCTATCGGCTTTAAAGGATGAAATACCAATGACTGTCTCAATAATAAAATTATCTTTTTCACATATTGTTATTTTCCCAAAGTCTGTATCATAAGTAAATGAATTTATCATCAATAACAAACTCCTTTCACAAGTATGTAGTAATTATAATATTACTACATACTGATGTAAATAATATATATTTCAATTATATATTTTAATAAACATTGTCCTTTAAATTAAATATATTTGTAATAAATTTTAAATTATTAAACAATACAAATTACAATAAAATATCGTGATTAAAAACATCAAGATCAAGTTGTCCACCTATTCCAGGAATATATCCTTCAGAGGTATACTGATGTCCGGCTTTTGAATTCCAAACACTATTTCCAGGAAGGGAGAATGGAGAATCATTATAATTTGCTTCCCATAGTGAATATGATGATAAGCTTGAGTCAAAATTGTTTATAAAGTTAGTATAAGTATATATGCAAACATCCATATTACTTAATTTTTTAAACTCATTTATAAATCTTACAGTATAATTTAATGCTGTTGAAGAACTTACTTCAACATCCACACAAGGTTTAAGATCATTAGGCTTGTCTTTAATGCATTGATAAAAAAGTCTTGCTTGATCTTCTGGAGAGCTTGTACCTGTTAAGTAGTGATAAAATCCAACTTTAAGTCCAGCAGCCTTAGCATTCTTGCAATTTTCTTCTGCATACTGATCTACAAAGTAATCACTTTCAGAAGCTTTCATATAAACAGCTTTTATACCAGCTTGTTTAACAGCGTTAAAGTCTACATATCCATTATGGTTGCTTATATCTATTCCTTTAAATACGCTTTCTTGAATTCCTTTATTTTTACTTTTATAATCACATTCTTCAGTGTTGATATTTATATTTTTATTTGTAAAATATAGGTCTATGTCAGGTTCTGTTTGATTTGAAGGAAGAACAAGTTTTCCATTTGAATCAAGTGTATATCCATCGATGGCTTTATCAGTGACTTTAGCACCATTGTTATCAAGATAGAAAATATCTTTTCCAATACCTATCCAGCCACTTCTTAAAGCACCACTCTTATTAAAATAATAATCTTTTCCATCAATTGTCTGCCAACCAGTCGACATGCTTCCGTCTTCTTTTAAATAGTATTTTAAATTATTAGAGATGAACCAGCCAGTTTTCATGGTTCCATCTTCGTTAAAATAATACCATTTATTATTAGATAATAACTTCCAACCAGTGAGCATATCTCCACTATTATTGAATAGATATGTATTATCTTTATCTTTAACTAATCCTGTAGCCATGATTCCAGACTCATCAAGGTAGTACTTTTTGTTGTCTATAGTAATCCATCCAGTCTTTTTCTCACCATTACTGTCAGAGTAGTACCACTTTGTATCATCTAAAATCCATCCTGTAAGTAACTTGCCAGAAGGATCAAAATAGTACCATTTATCATCTATATTAGTCCAGCCTTTAGCTTTTTTATTATCATCAGTGTAATAATATTTATTGCCATCCGTTGTATTCCAGCCTTTTAAATTTTTTGCTGAAGTGTTTTCATTTTCTTCTTTTTGTAAGCTACTATTGTTTTCGTATTGTTGTAAATCAACAGATTGTCCTAATGTTTCGTGTGATGCTGCGTAAGATGCTATTGGTAATCCAGCAGTTATTACTGTAATAGCAACTATAACAAGTTTTTTTATACTGTTCACTGTTATGTCTCCTTATTTAATTTAAATATTTAATATTCATTTCTGAGTATTATTTCAATTAAATATTGTAACATATTTACATAATAATTATAAAAATGTAATAAAAATATAATAATTTTTCTATAACATGAGGAACAATATTGTAGAATTTGAATAAAGTATTTATTAGACATATTGATAAAATTCGATTTGAAGAATATAATAGAAATATAAGAAAAATATATGTGAGGTGAGAATTTGGAAAATAGATACCAAATTAATGCTAAAGTTTTTAAAGCTTTTTGTGATGAAAATAGATTAATGATAATTGAAATGCTACAAAATGGAGAAAAGTGTGCATGTCATCTATTGGAACAAATGAATATAAGTCAATCTACATTATCACATCACATGAAAATACTTTGTGAATCAGGCATTGTTGTAAGTAGAAAAGAAGGAAAATGGACCTACTATTCAATCAGCTCTGAAGGAAGCAAATATGCTTGCGAACTATTAAAAGAGCTAACACAAGTTATTTCTAATAAAAAGTGTGATGATAGCAGATGCCATACATAATTTAAGGCCATCTTTTTAGATGGTTTAAAAAATACTTTACATATCGAAAAAAATAGATATGAATTATATATGTTGGAGTGATAAAAATGAAAAAAATGATTATTTTTGACCCAGCTATGTGCTGTTCAACAGGGGTATGTGGTCCATCTGTAAATCCTGAATTATTAAGGGTTGCTACAACTATTAATGTTTTAAAAAACAAAGGAGTAATTATAGAGCGATATAATCTATCTCAAAATCCGCAGGCTTTCATTGATAATAAAACAATCAGCGATATATTAAATTCTAATGGAGTTAAGGTACTGCCTGTAACTATGGTAGATGGTATTGTTGTAAAGCATGGAAGTTATCCTACAAATGAAGAATTCTGTTCATTGCTTGGCATACCAGCAGAATTTTTAAAAAGCAATATAAAAATCAAAAGAAGTGAAAAGTGTAATTGCAAAGGAGGATGCTGTTAAATTAATTGATATAAATACAATTCCCAATGATTACTTTTGAAAAGAGATGAAAAAATATGTTCAATAAATTTAATATAGATAATATTAATTTGACAAAATATTTATTTTTTACAGGAAAAGGTGGTGTTGGCAAAACTTCAACAGCATGTGCAGTAGCATTAAATCTAAGTGATAGTGGAAAGAATATAATGCTTGTAAGTACTGATCCAGCATCTAATTTACAGGATGTATTTAATACTAATTTAAATAATAAAGGTACAAAAATAAAAGAAACACCTAATCTTACAGTAGCAAATTTTGAACCAGAGCAGGCAGCAAAGGAATATAGAGAAAGTGTAATTGATCCTTATAGAGGTAAATTTCCAGAAAGTGTATTGAAAAATATGGAAGAGCAGCTTTCAGGATCATGTACCATAGAAATTGCTGCATTTAATGAATTTGCAGGAATGATAACTAATTCCGACGTGGAAGATAAATATGATTATATTATATTTGATACAGCACCAACAGGCCATACTTTAAGAATGCTTCAGTTACCATCAGCATGGAGCAGTTTTATTACTGAAAGTAAACATGGAGCATCTTGTTTAGGACAGCTTGCTGGGCTTGAAAGTAAAAAGTCAATGTATAAACAAGCTGTTGAGACTCTAGCTAATAAAGATAAAACTACCCTTATTTTGGTATCGCGTCCGGAGAATACACCTTTAAAAGAAGCAGAGAGAGCATCATTTGAGTTAAGTGAATTAGGAATTAAAAACCAAATGCTTATTATTAATGGAGTTATGCAGGAACATGACGATGAGATATCAAATGCAATTTATCATAAACAGCATAAAGCATTAAGTGAAATTCCACAAGGATTAAAGAACATTGAAACATTTGAAATTCCATTAAGACCGTATAATATAACTGGTTTAGAAAATGTCAGGGCATTATTGAAAGAAGATCATGTACAATATTCACAAGAAGTATTAAAGGTATCATCAATAAAGAAACTTAATGATATTGTAGATGATATTTATGATAATAATAAAAAAGTCATATTCACAATGGGAAAAGGTGGAGTAGGTAAAACAACAGTAGCAGCAGCCATTGCAATAGGTTTAGCTAAGAAAGGAAAAAAAGTTCATTTGACTACTACTGATCCTGCAGGACATTTAAAATATGTATTAGATGAAAGTTATGGGATAACATTAAGCAATATAGATGAAAAGGAAGAACTAGAAAAGTACAAAAATGAAGTTTTAAATAAAGCACTGAAGAATAATATGACCGAGGAAGATATTGAATATATAGAAGAAGATTTAAGGTCTCCGTGTACTCAGGAAATAGCAGTATTTAGAGCTTTTGCAGATATTGTTAAAAAGTCAGATGATGAAATTGTAGTAATAGATACAGCACCGACAGGACATACATTATTATTATTAGAATCAACTGAAAATTATAATAGAGAAATTTCAAGAAGTGAAGGAGATATTCCTCAATCAGTTATTGAATTACTTCCAAAATTAAAAGATAATAGTATGACAGAAGTGGTAATTGTAACACTTCCAGAAGCAACACCAGTATATGAAGCAGTAAGGCTTAAAGCGGATTTAGACAGAGCGCAGATTTATAATAAATGGTGGGTGATTAATTCAAGTTTGTATAAAGCTGGTGTTACAAATAAAATATTAAAAGTAAAAGCATTAAATGAAGTAAAGTGGATAAATAAAGTAAATGAAGTATCACGAGAAAGATTTGCAATAATAGATTGGAACTCAGAAGAAGTTAAAGGTGATAATCTCATTGGTTTATTAAAATAAAAAAAATAACATTATGTTAAGAAAGGTTGATAAACATGAAGAAAAAAGTAGCATTTATCTGCGTTCATAATTCTTGCAGATCACAAATGGCAGAGGCACTTGGTAAAATTTTTGGAGGAGATGTTTTTGAAAGTTATTCAGCTGGAACTGAAACTAAACCAGAAATTAATCAAGATGCAGTAAGAATAATAAAAGATTTATATAAGGTGAATATGAACGAAACTCAAAAATCAAAATTGCTGACAGATATACCAAAGATAGATATAGCAATAAAAATGGGGTGTAATGTAGTATGTCCATATTTGCCAGCAAAGCATACAGAAGATTGGGGACTTGATGATCCTACAGGAAAAAGTGATGAAGAATTTATAAAAACAGCTAAAGTCATTGAAGAAAAAATTAAAGACCTTGCTTTAAGAATAAAAAATAATGAATTGTAAATAAGTTTATAATGCGGCTCTACTAATAAATGTAGAGTTTGTATATAGTTATTGAAAAGAGGAGAAATATTTATGTTGGAGAATAAAGGAAGAGGATTGGGCATATTTGAAAAATACTTAACATTATGGGTAGCAACATGTATAGTAATAGGAATTGCAGTAGGAAAGTATTTACCTATAATACCTGATACTCTAAATAAGTTTGAATACTATAACGTATCAATACCAGTGGCAATTTTAATTTGGCTTATGATATATCCAATGATGCTTAAGATTGACTTTACAAGTATAGTAAATGCTACTAAAAAACCTAAAGGACTTATATTAACTTGCATAACTAACTGGATTATAAAACCATTTACTATGTATGCAATCAGTGCATTTTTCCTTTTTGTAGTGTTTAAAAATTTAATACCATCAGACCTTGCAAGAGATTATTTAGCAGGAGCAGTGCTTTTAGGTGCAGCACCATGTACTGCAATGGTATTTGTGTGGAGCCATTTAACCAAAGGAGATCCAGCCTATACTTTAGTTCAAGTTGCTGTTAATGATTTGATAATTTTAATAGCTTTTGCACCAATAGTAGCATTTTTACTTGGAGTTTCTAATGTGAAAGTACCAATAGAAACTTTGATTCTTTCAACAGTATTATTTGTGGTTATACCGTTAGGATTAGGTTATTTAACAAGATGCATAATCACAAAGAAAAAAGGCGAAGATTACTTTAATAATATATTCTTAAAAAAATTCGATAATATTACAATAATAGGTTTGCTTTTAACTTTAATAATTCTATTTTCATTCCAAGGAGATATTATTTTAAAAAATCCACTACACATCCTATTAATTGCAGTGCCTCTTACAATCCAAACATTTTTTATATTTACAATAGCTTATGTTGGAGCTAAATTATTAAAGTTACCTCACAATATCGCAGCGCCAGCAGGAATGATTGGAGCTAGCAATTTTTTTGAACTTTCTGTTGCAGTAGCCATATCTTTATTTGGCCTTGAAAGTGGAGCAGCAACAGCTACAGTAGTAGGTGTTCTTGTGGAAGTTCCTGTAATGCTTGCACTTGTTAAGATAGCAAATAATACTAGAGGATGGTTTAAAAGTAATTGAAGAGTATAGTATGTTAGTTTATAGAGAAAACTAATAGTGGTTTACAAGAGATAATAATTTTATGACTTCACATGTAAAACTCAATATTTAATAAAAAATTATATTAAAAAGGAGAATTAGTATTATGAAATATTATCTTATGACTTATAGTGCAGAAATCAGATATAGTGGAAACAGAGTTTATTTTAGTAAAGCTATAGATACTGATCCAATTGATTACTTTATTAGAATGAAAGAGGAAGAAGGCAAGCAGAAGTTAAGCCATTATACAGAGTTTGCAATAAACTTTGTAAGTGAAATAAGTAAGGAACAATATTCAAAATTAGCAGATAATTAAAGTAATTAAAGCGATAGACTATTGTTTTTAGTTTATCGCTTTATAGGATTTTATAAAAAATAGGAGACAATATGAAAAAAATAGATTTAACTAAAGGGAGAGTCATTTCAGTTATAGCTGCACTTGCACTTCCAATTATGGGAAGTTCATTACTTCAGTTTACTTATAATTTAATTGATATGATATGGGTAGGAAAGCTTGGGAGTAATGCAGTTGCAAGCATAGGTTCATCAAGTTTATATGTTAATATAGGAAATGCAATAAATGCATTAGTTGTTATTGGAACAGGAATAAAAGTAGCCCATGCAATTGGGAGAAAAGATAATGATGAAGTAAACAAATATATTAATTCTGGAATAATAATTAATCTTATTATGGGAATTGTTTTTGGCATAGTACTAATTTTTGCAGGTAAAGGTTTCATAGGTTTTTTAGGATTAAATAATTCTGAGGTTGAAAAAAATGCATATTATTATTTAGCATTGAATGCACCTATTTTATTTTTTGCTTTTTTCAATATGATATATACAAGAATACTTGGTAGTTTTGGAAATAACAAACTTGCATTTAAAATTAATGGAGTAGGTGTAATTTTAAATATAATTCTTGATCCTGTGTGTATTTACATTTTTAACTTAGGGGTAATAGGAGCTGGAATTAGCACACTTATTGCTAATATAATAATGTTTATTTTATTCAGAATAAAATCAAATGGAATTTTAAATTATAAATTTGGTATAGGAATAGATTATATTAAAATAAAAGAAATTTGTATTTTGGGATTTCCAATGGCGTTTCAAAGAGTATTATTTACAATAATAAATATATTTTTAGCTAAAATAATTGCTATATTCGGTTCAGATGCAATAGCAGCACAAAAAGTAGGAGTTCAGATAGAATCAATAGCATATATGGTTATTGGAGGATTAAATGGAGCCGTTGCAAGCTTTACAGGACAGAATTTTGGAGCCAAGAGATTTGATAGAATAAAAGAAGGATATAAAAGTTCTTTAAAAGTAGGAATAGCATATGCATTGGCTATGGCAGGTATATTTTTTATCTTTAATAGGCCAATAATTAAATTATTTATAAGTGATGAAGAAACCATTGCTATAGCAGCATCATATTTACAAGCAGTAGCTTTTTCTCAAGCATTCAGCGCAGTAGAAATGATATCTAATGGATTTTTCACTGGAATTGGAAAACCTAATATTCCAGCAGCAATAAGTATTATATTTACAAGTTTAAGAATTCCATTTGCACTAGTTTTAATTAAGCCTTTTGGAATAAATGGAATATGGATAAGCATTTGTTTATCAAGTATTCTTAAAGGACTTTCTGCATATTTATTATATAAAATTGAACTTAGGAAAGAAAACTTCTCAATTAATTATATAGAGAGTTGAAAATGGTACATTCTAAATGAATCTATCATTTTTTAGGCTATAAATTAAATAATGACATAAAAATATTTAGTGAAAGTATGATAAAATCTTATTTTGTGTTAAACTTACTAATGAAAGATAAAGCTTATTATGATAACAAAGATAGGATTAGTAATAATAAGTTTAAAAAAAGTCTTGGAAAATAGAAAAAGAAAGGTGGTTTGCCTTAAAATGGGGAAGTCATTAATACTTGCAGAAAAGCCTTCAGTAGGCAGAGATTTAGCAAAAGTTTTAAAATGTAATGTAAATAAAGGTTCATATATTGAAGGAAATAAATATATAGTAACTTGGGCAATGGGACATTTAGTTGGGCTTATGGACCCAGAAGGATATGATAATAAATATAAGGAATGGAAAATGGAAACTCTTCCAATGCTTCCAAAACACATGAAGCTTACTGTTTTAAAGAAAACTGGTAAACAATATAATGAAGTAAAAAAACAGTTACTAAGAAATGATGTAAATGAAATTATAATTGCAACAGACGCTGGTAGAGAAGGTGAATTAGTTGCCAGATGGATCATAGAAAAAGCAGGGGTAAAAAAGCCATTAAAGAGATTATGGATTTCATCTCAAACTAATAAGGCAATTTTAGATGGATTTAAAAATTTAAAAGATGCTAAAGAATATGAAAATTTATATAAAGCAGCTGTATGTAGAGCAGAAGCAGACTGGCTTGTTGGACTTAATGTAACTCGTGCATTAACATGTAAACATAATGCACAGCTTAGTGCAGGAAGAGTTCAGTCACCAACTCTTGCAATGATAGTTCAAAGAGAAGAAGAAATTAGAAATTTTAAGCCAGTGGATTACTGGTGCTTAAATGCTAAGACTGATAGATTCATGTTAAACTGGGTAAATGAAAAAGGAAATAATTCAACTTTTAAAGAAGAAATTGCAGACTCTATAGTAAATAAGTGCAAAGGACAAAATGGAGAAGTATTAGAAGTTAAAAAGACAACTAAGAAAAAGTATTCACCAGCACTTTATGATTTAACAGAACTACAAAGAGATGCAAATAAGATTTGGGGATATTCAGCAAAGCAGACATTAAATTTAATGCAGAGACTTTATGAAAATCACAAGGTTTTAACATATCCAAGAACTGATTCTAGATATGTAACTTCAGATATAGTAGCAACTATTCCTGAAAGATTAAAAGCTGTATCCTTTGGAGAATATAGAGTAGCAGCACAACAGATTTTAAATACAGGGGTTAAGGCTAACAAGAATTATGTTGATAATTCAAAGGTTTCTGACCATCACGCTATTATACCTACAGAAGAAAAAGGAAGCCTTGCTAATTTAAGCAGTGATGAGAAGCATATTTATGATCTTGTTGTTAAGAGGTTTTTAAGTGTATTACTTCCTGCTTACGAATATGAGCAGACTACAGTAACAGTAAATATAGGAAAAGAAACATTTTCAGCTAAGGGTAATATAACAAAAAGCAAAGGCTGGAAGATTCTTTATGATAATTTAAATGATGATGAAGATTCGCAAGAATTACCACATTTAAATAAAGGTGATAATATAATTATAAAATCAGTAAACAAGGTGAAAAAACAAACAACACCACCTGCAAGGTTCAATGAAGCAACACTTCTATCAGCTATGGAAAGCCCACAGAAGTACATAAATATAGAAAAAGATGCTGCTAAAACTTTAAATGAAACAGGCGGACTTGGAACAGTTGCAACAAGAGCAGATATAATTGAAAAATTATTCAACTCTTTTGTTATTGAGAAAAAAGGAAAAGATATTTATCCTACATCAAAAGGAAAACAGTTAATAGAACTTGTACCTAAGGATTTAAAGTCACCACTTTTAACAGCTAAATGGGAAAGCCAGTTAGATCAGATAGCTAAAGGAAAGAGAGATAATTTATCATTTATAAAAGAAATGAAAAATTATTCTGTAGCATTAGTTGAAGATGTTAAGTGTGGAAGCAGTAAATTTACTCACGATAATTTAACTGGAAAGAAATGTCCAGAGTGTGGAAAATACATGCTTGAAGTAAAAACTAAGAATGGTGTCATGAATGTATGTCAAGATAGATCTTGTGGACATAGAGAAAGTGTATCAAGAACTACAAATGCAAGATGTCCAGAATGTAAGAAGAGGCTTGAACTTAGAGGACATGGTGATGGAAAGATATATGTATGTCCAGGAACAAACTGTAACTTCAGAGAAAAAGCTTCTGTATTTGAAAAGAGATTTGATAAAAAGGGCAAAGTAGATAAAAGAGAAGTAAATAAGATAATGAACAAGATGAAAAAAGAAGCAGAGCAGGAAGCTATGAGTGATAATCCATTTGCAGCTTTACTTGGAAACATGAAATTTGATGATAAATAAATTATAATTTCATATAAAAAGAATAAAATTTATTTTAGGAATAGAAATAAAAACAGGAAATCAAAAAAGTGATTTCCTGTTTTTGATTAAAAATATATTTTTAGATTTAAGTAGGTGTTATTTATTTAAAATATAATTATTAATTCCATAAGCAACCCCGTCTTCAGAAACAGACTTGGTAATTTTATCTCCATGGTCTTTTATTTCATCTAAAGCATTTCCCATTACAATTCCACAACCTACAGCATTAAGCATTTCAATATCATTATGACTATCTCCAAAAGCAAAGCTTGAGTTTATATCAATGTTAAAATGATCAAGTATTCTCATTATTCCAGATGCTTTTGTATCTTTTCTTGAATATAATTCAAATAGTTTAAAATCATCAAAATATGTATATCTAAAATTATCATCCTCCAGTGTTTTGCAGAAATTGTAAGCTTCTTCATCTAGACAGTGCATTTCAATTTTGCAGGCATTTATATTTTCAATATCATATTCATGTTTTATATATTTCATGGATATGTCAATGCTTTCATAAAAAGCTTTCTGAGATTTAAAATCATTTTTAAGATAAGAGTATTTTTCATCCTCAAGAATATATTCCATATTATAATTTTCAAATTTACAAATGAGTTCTTTTAAATGTTCTTTTTGGATATTATTTTTATAAAAAGGCTTTAAATTATTAGATTTATTATCATTTAATAAAATTAGAGATCCATTCATCAATATGTATCCATCAAATCCAAAAGTCAGGATATCTTCATTTAAAAATGCATAAGGTCGTCCACTTGATACAAAGACTAAAATATCGTTATTTTGAAGTTCACGTATAGCATCTTTTACAGGTGAAGTTATTTTACTCACCCCTTTAGAAGTATCTAGAAGTGTACCATCAATATCAAAAAATACTGCTTTTTTCATTATTATATTTCCTCCATATGACTTGTTATTATATTTAGTAACAATTGATAATATTATTTTTGTTATCACTTATTACTATTTTATTTAATTATATTACCATTTAGTATTAATTTCAACGTTATTTCTTGAATAATAATATAAAAATTGATACAATAAGAATAAATAGGAGGGATTCATATGTTTATTGAAGAAAGACATAAATGTATTTTAGAATCATTAGAACAAGATGGAAAGATATTTGTAAAAGATTTAAGTGAAAGATTTAATGTTAGCGAAAGCATGATAAGAAAAGATCTTCAAGCATTGGAAAAACAGAATATGCTTAAGAGAACTTATGGTGGAGCAATACAAATAACAAGACAGATTGTTAATGAAGTGAGTTATTTAAAGAGAATCCACACAGATATTAATTTGAAAGAAAAAGTAGCGTTAAAAGCTTATGAAATGATAAATGATAATGATACTATATTTCTTGATGCATCAAGCATATCTTACTGCATAGCAAAGTTAATTGCATCGAGCAATAAAAAAGTTACAATAATCACAAATATGATAGTACTTTCATCAATAGTTGAATGTACTGATAATATAAATGTTATCTATATTGGTGGAAATTATAATTCTATAGTAGGAGGAACAATAGGCTCTCATGCTATAAATTCAATAAAAAATTATCACTGTAATAAGGCTTTTATTGGATGTGGAGGCGTAAATGCTCAAAATGGAAACTTAAGTACATCTATTGGTGAAGATGCAAATACCAAAAGGGTTATTATGGATATTTCAAAAGAATCTTATCTTTTAGTATTAAATCAGAGATTTAATATTGATGCAGTATATAATTTTGGAAAACTTTCAGAAGTTGATTCAGTAATAACAGAAGATATGCCAGAGAGTAGTATTATGAATGAGCTTAAAAAATATAATGTAAATATTATTTAATATTATATGTGTTAAATAAAACTACTGAAAGAAATCATTGAAGTATGGAAATACTAAAGTTTAATGACTTTTTTCAAAAAGTATGCTGAATCATATTAATTTAAAAGAATTAATATGATTCAGCTTTTTTAATACAATTAATAAGCGGGATATTTCATTATATTAAGTATTAATAATTTAATGTGACTAAGTTACAGAAGAACTATTTAATATTAAATATAATTAATACATAGACAAATTTGATTTTAAGATTTTCTAGTATAAAAAGAAAATTTAAACCAACTATAATATTGTGAAATTTAGAGAGAAAACAAGGAGGAACAAAGAATGTTTGGACTTTTTAAAAGAGATATAGGAAAAGTGATTAATGTAAATGATATCGATAATTTACTTGGAAAGATTGAACTTATTGATATAAGGGAGAATTATGAATATAAAGGTGGAAGTATTAAATCGGCAAAGAATATTCCAATGGGAAATCTTTTAGATAATCCTGAAAAATATTTAAATAAGAATAAAGAATATTATATTATCTGCCAGTCTGGTGGGAGAAGTGCAAGAGCTTGTTCATTCCTTAAAAAGCAAGGGTATGATGTTATAAATGTATCAGGCGGAGTTGGATCATACGCAGGTTCGCAAAGAAAATAATTGTAAAGTTAATAGTGCAACATATAGATTAAGATTAGATATAAATTAAATTATACAAAAAAACGTTCGAAACCCTTGATATATCAATAAAAAATTAAAATGATAGTATAAATAATTTTACACTATCATTAGAAAATGGGAGGAATAATTATGAAGAAGAAAATACTTATAATAGGTGGAGTCGCAGGAGGAGCATCAGCAGCTGCAAGACTTAGAAGAAACAGCGAAGAAGATGAAATTATAATGTTTGAAAAGGGGCCTCATGTATCATTTTCAAACTGTGCACTGCCATACCATTTAAGTGGTGTAATTAAGACACCTGACAGACTAGTACTTATGAGTCCTGAAAAATTTAAGAAACAGTTTAACATTGATGCAAGAACAAATAGCGAAGTAATTTCAATAGATAGAAAAAATAAGACTGTAGAAATAAGAAAGATTGATAATGATGAAATATACAAGGAAAGTTATGATAAGTTAATATTATCACCAGGTGCTCATCCTATAGTTCCTAAATTTGAAGGAAGTGATGAAGTTAGCTTGTTTACCATAAGAAATGTTGTTGATATAGATAAAATCAACCAGTATTTAAAAAATAATAATATTAAAGATGTAGCAGTTATCGGTGGTGGATTTATTGGAGTAGAAGCGGCAGAAAATTTACAAGATGGTGGTTATAATGTATCACTTGTAGAAGCTGGAAATCAGATATTAAGACCTTTTGATTATGATATGGTACAGATACTTCATAAAGAGATTTATGATAAAGGAATAGATTTAATATTAGAAGACAAGGTTGAAAAATTTGAAAAAGATACGGTTGTGTTATCATCTGGAAGAAAAGTTAGAGCACAAGCAGTAATAATGGCAATAGGTGTAGCACCAGAAACAAAACTTGCTGAAGATTCAGATATTGAGCTAGGTGAAACAAGAGCAATAAAAGTAGATAGTAATTATAAAACAAATGATGAAGATATATATGCTGTTGGAGATGCCATAGAAGTATATAATTCCCTTACTCATTCTTATACAAAGCTATCACTTGCAGGTCCAGCCCAGAAGCAGGCAAGAAATGTTGCAGATCACATTAATAATAAGAGTACTTTGAATAGAGGATACATAGGCTCGTCTGCAATAAAGGTTTTTGATTATAATGGAGCATCAACTGGATTAAATGAAAGTCTTATAAAAGCTTTGAATATGAATATACAATATGATGTTGTAAGATTAATACTTAGTGATAAGGTTGGAATAATGCCTGACTCATCACCAATACACTTTAAGATGCTTTATGAAGTACCAACAGGTAAAATTTTAGGTGCACAAGCCATTGGAAAAGGTGATGTTACAAAGAGAATTGATATAATTGCTACAGCTATAAAATTTGGTGGAAATGTTGAAGATTTAAAAGATTTAGAACTTTGCTATGCACCGCCATTTTCAACTGCTAAGGATGTTGTGAATTATGCTGGATATGTTTCATGTAATTTATTAAATGGTGACTTTAGACAGGTAAATGTTGATAAAGTACGTGAACTTGTTGAAAATAACGCATATATAATTGATGTACGTGAAAAGAATGAATATGACAATGGACATATTATAAATGCAGTGAATATCCCTTTAAGTGAACTAAGAGACAGAATAAGTGAGATACCAAAAGATATTCCAGTATACTTACATTGTAGAACAGGGCAGAGAAGCTATAATGCAGCAAAAGCACTTGGGAATTTAGGATTTCAGAATATTTATAATATTACAGGAAGTTTCTTAGGACTATCTTTTTACGAATATTATAATGATAAAAGAACAGGAAGAGAAAGCATAGTTACAGAATATAACTTTAGATAAAGTTTATATAAAACCTGACTGAACACTTATTGTGCATCAAGTCAGGTTTTAATTTTATATTCTTATAGCTATAACTTTGAAGATTTAAGAGGCTTTTCATAAATATTACTTTGATTTCATTTTAACTTAAGTTTATTTATTGAAACATATAGTCCAAGAACATAGGAAATCTTCTCTTCCAAGATTCTTCTGAATGATTTGCACCTTCATCTATAAATAAAAATAAATCTTTTTTATCTTGTCCTAAATTCAGAAACAAGTTTGCAATTTCCTTAGTATCGTTAAGATAAATATTGTTAAAATCTTTGTTATTATCATCAGATGTTTCTTTTGTTCCAATATCTAAATAAACTTTAGTGCCTTTCTTAAAGTTTTTATTTAAAAATTCTATAAGACTATCTTTTTTAAACCAGGCAGCCGTAGAAAATGCGCCTATACCAGAGAAAACATCATTGTATTTATATCCTGCATATAAAGATATAAATGCACCCATAGATGAGCCAGCTATAAATGTATTATTTCTATCAGGCAATGTTCTATATTTTTTATCAATATAAGGTTTTAGAAATTTTACTATAAAATCTATATAAAGTTCACCTTCACCACCACCAGTACTGATATTTCTAGTAGGTAGCATTTCAGTAAGATTTTCATTTATCCATGGAGAATATTCATCAAATCTTCCACCATCTTGATTGCAGTCTATCCCAACGACTATGATACCATCTCTTCCTTCAGATTCCCATTTATTCATAGCAGATTGAATATCCCATATTCCACCAAATGCTGAAGTTTCCTTATAAAATAAATTATGTCCATCATGCATGTATATAACTTTATAGCGCTTATTTATAGAAGTACTATAATCAGATGGTAAGTAAACTCTTATCATTCTTTTTCGATGTAATGTGTTAATTTCTAGTTCAAAATTCTCAATATTATACATTAAAATATCCTCCTTATTAAATATATATATAAGTGTAGCATATATTCATATGATAAAAAATTGTAATAATGTATAAATATTATGTATATTTAAATAATAGTACAATAATATAGATTTCACATTTGTAAATATAAATAGATATTCAAATAATTAATAAAATCTTGAAAATTTTTAAAGAATAACTGTTAATTATATATTGTAAGGAGGTTATGGGAAGAATAATAAAAAATATTATTAATATTAAAAAAATTCATGTACTAAGGAGGAAGTTTATGTTTTTAAGAAAATCTATAATCGGTATTTTATCACTATCAATGATTATAAGTACAACTTTTATAGCATGCAGCAATAGACAAGAAAATATTAATATATCAGAAGGGGAAATACAATCACTTAATATTGAAAAAACTGTAGAAAATAAATACGAAGCAGAAATTTCAGAATTTGAGTTTGGTGATTATACATACACATCTTCATGGGGACGTACTATGCCCTATAACATAAGAGGAAGAATTGCCGTACCAAAAGGAGAAGGTAAATTTCCAGTTGTATTTATAACACACGGCTCACATGAAAATATAGATGAATCAAAGAGGTTTGATACAGGATTTGATTATCTTATAAAAAGTCTTGCAGAGAATGGATATGTGGCAGTATCTATGGATATGAGCAAGGCATATATATGGAAATATGGAGATAATGATGATACTGAAAAGAGTATCCCAATGGCTGAAAAGCATATTGAAATGCTAAAGAACGCAAATGAAGGTAAAAATCCAGGATATAGCATTGATTTAACAAATAAAATTAATTTTGATGATTTGTGTCTTGCAGGGCACTCAAGAGGGGGATTAGCAGTAATTGAAATAGCAAATAATGAGATACGTAAGGGTAATAATGTAAAGGGAGTTTTATTGATAGCACCTACATTAAATGAGGATATAAAAGTTGGAGAATACGATATTTCAATAATAGTTCCCCAGTATGATGGAGATGTTGCAAGCCTTGAAGGATATGGAATATATGATTCCTTAAAAAAAGAAGATAGAAATTATCTTGCATCAGTGACACTTCTTGAAAGAGCAAACCATAACTATTTTAACAGAAATATTGTGAGAAATGATGCAGAATTTGTAATGGATAAGTATTCAAAAGAACAATTGACAAGAGAAGAGCAAGAAGATTTTTTACAAAATTTTGCTGTAGATTTTTTTAATACATCACTAAGCAAAAATTTGAAAAATACTATGTATGATCTTGAACAGCCACAGCCTAATAAAATGTATGGATATGATGTAAAAGTTGAAACAATAAGTGGAAAAGTTACACAGCTTGTGGATATGAAAAATATAGAGAATGTTAGTTCAGAAGGTTCAGTAATAGAAGCAACTGTAGATTCATGGTTTTTTAAAGATGATAAGACTTTAATAGACACACTTACATTTGGAAATGGAGAATTAAAAATAAAACCCTTATTAAATGTAAAATGGACATCAGAAAATGATACTGTAACTATAAAACCAAAAACAAGTGATTTTACTAGTAGCAAAAGTCTTATAATAAACTTAGCAGTAGATAGTGCAGATGAACTTAATGAAAAGAACAAGTCGCAATCATTCACAGTACAGCTTAAGGATAAGAAGCAAAAGATATCAAATATATCACTTCCTGAAGGTATTAATGCTTTAAAATATTACGACGGTGAGATAGGAGTAACACCTCTTGATAATGAAGAAATAAAGTATTGGACCACAAAAATTCCATTGGGAGAAGTGAGAATACCATTAAAGGATTTTCAGAATATAGATTTAAGTAACATAGACGAAGTATCATTTCTCTTTAACAAGACTTTAAGTGGCGGTATATTAATTGAGTCTATTCAGTTACAATAATAAATAGTAAATATAAATGAAGCATAGCAGAAATGTTATGCTTCATTTATATTTATGTCACAATAGTATTGAATAATATTATCAATTGATAATATATACGCTTTTTATTTATATATAATTTTACAAGTATAATCTTGAAATAAGAAAATATACTCAATATATACAGAGTATAGGAGTTATATTTTTTATTCTTACTAAAAATAGTTCACAAACATATAGATTAATGAATATATTACTTTTAATAACATAAACTCAATTGAGAATATAGGAGGCACAAAAATTGGAAGATAATAGATTAAAAATTGGAGTAAGGGTAAGTATAAATACCATCATAGGAAATTTAGTTCTTTCTATAATTAAAGTATTTTGTGGAATAGTAGCAACTAGTGCAGCAATGATTGCAGACGGTATTCATTCATTTTCAGATGTATTCACAACCATAGGTGTAATAATAGGATTAAAACTTTCTAGCAAAAAAGCTGATAAAGAGCATCCTTATGGTCATGAAAGAATTGAAAGCATAACAGCTTTATTTTTATCAATTGTATTATTTATAGTAGCACTTGGAATTGGATATTCAGGAATTGAGAACATAATAAATAAAAATTATAGAGTACCAGGATTTCTTGCTATAGTGGCTGCTATAATTTCAATTTTATCTAAAGAAGCCATGTATTATTATACACTAATATATGCTAAGAAAATTAACAGTACATCTTTAAAAGCAGATGCGTGGCATCACAGATCAGATTCATTATCATCAATAGGAGCTTTAATAGGAATTATAGGAGCACGAATGGGGTATCCGATTTTAGATCCATTAGTTGCAATAGTAATTTGTATAATCATAATAAAAATATCTTATGATATATGCAAGCAGAGTGTAAATCAGCTTATAGATGCATCAGCTAGTGATGAAAAGGTAAAGACAATAAGACGAAAGATAATTAATACTAAGGGTGTTATAAAGATTGATAATCTTAAAACACGTCAGTATGCAAGTAAATTATATGTTGATGTAGATATTTCAGTTGATTCTGAAATGTCAGTTGAAGAGGGCCATAGCATTGCAATGAAAGTTCATCAGTATATAGAAGAAGATAAAGAAATAAAACATTGTATGGTTCACGTGAATCCATATATTGTACATGGGAATAATTCATATCAATAGAAATGTTATAGAAAAATATGTTGGAATCTTGATTATTTTAAAATAATTAATGTTACTATAATAATTATGTGATATTGTATAATTAGTAAATTTATTTAAGAAATGGGGACGTTTTAAATGAACAAAGGTTTAAAAATAAGTAAACCAAAATTTGTAGATGATTTTAAAGATATAGAAGATTTTTATGATGAAATAGTACTAAGTGATAAAATAATGAATAAAATAGTTGATAGTGAAATAATAGAAGGTAAAGAAGAAAAAGGTATGAATATTGATTCTTGCATTTTTAGAAATGTGGTATTTAATAATTGTATTTTTAAAAATATAGATATTATTGATACTGTATTTGAAAACTGCGATTTATCAAATATAGATTTTGGAAATGGAAGCATAGAAAGAGTGGAATTTATAAATTGCAAGCTCTTGGGTGCAAAATTTGATGAATGTATGATTAAAGATGTATTATTTAAAGATTGCCTTGGTAAATATTCAAACTTTTCTTTTTCAAGATTAAATAAAGTATACATGAATGGATGTAATTTTGAAGAAGGAGTTTTTCAAGAAGTAAGTATTAATAAAATAATGTTTGATAATACAAATTTACTAAATGGAGTATTTTATAATACAAGTTTAAAAAATGTTGATCTTACAACCTGTGAAATTGCAGGAATAAGCGTTGGATTAAAAGATATAAAAGGTGCGAAAGTTACAGCAATTCAAGGACTAGAACTTACAAGATTGTTAGAGATTATAATAGAATAAAAAAGTTGTTGCATTACATTTTTCTTTCAACGGCTCTAAATCGTAATTAATGAGTAAAAAAATTCTCTTTAGTTACGATTTTTTTATGAAATTAAATTTATAAAAATATAATTGAATAAAACTAAAAAAGTATTGACAAATAATCGTTATTGATTAATAATGATTATAAGAGTTGGGTAATTATTATTAACTCAGATATGATTTATATGTTGAATCAAACTAATTGCAAGGTATAAAGTTATAATCTCTCAAGTTCTGAGTAATAATAATTCTCTCAGCTGCTTAATTATAGATTTATGTAATTATAATAATTATATAAATTATCTTAATAAGAAACTAAGAAAGTGTGTCTAGGAGGAACTAATAATGAAAGCATTTGTGGATGAAAATACATGTATATGTTGTGGATTATGTGAAGGAATATGCTCAGAGGTATTTACTACCGATACTGGAGTTGCAGTTGCAGGTGAAGTAAGTGCAGATAATGAAGAAAATGTAAGAGAAGCTTGTGATAGCTGTCCAGTTGCAGCTATTTCAATAGAAGAATAAAAATATTATTTAATATTAAATTTTATAACGTATATGTTAAGAAAAAATACAATTGTAAAAGGAGAAACGGTATGGGAAATATTTGTTTATGTAAAAAAGTTTCTGAAGAAGAAATTGTAAAAGCAGTTAAAGATGGTGCAAAAACTTTTGAGGAAGTTAAAGAAGCGACTACTGCTGGATCAGGATGTTGCAACGGTGGAAGATGTAAATCAAAAATAATAGAGATAATAGAAAATAACTAATTTAAAAAATTTATTAATAACTTTAAATTTTTAATTTACCCCAATTAATTAATCTTATTTCAAATTTAAATATTCTTAAAAATAACAAGAAATGTGCTAGAGTATACTTATTATGCTTTAGCACATTTTTATTTAAATAAATAAGACAGATAAATTAGTTTATTGTTTAAATAATATTTTTGTATATATGTACAGTAGATGTGTCAATAAAAAGAATGATTACATTCTATAAAAAGATATTCAAATTATATATAATTTGGTAAATACTTAAAATTAATAGGAGAAAAAATGGCATTTTTATTAAAACATGTTGATAAAACAACGGTTAATTATGATACTTCTTTTACCTATACCATTCAGGCTAGTTTTAATGGACTTACACTTCCAGAAATTAATCCTGCTGTTCTTGTAGATACAGTTCCATCCTATATTGAACTAGATTTTTCTGCAGTAGATCCAGTGATAACTTATTCAGTACAAACAGTAGGCTTAAACAAGGTTATTACTTTTAACTTTCCACCGGTAACTGATACAGGTATTGCTTATGAAATAGACTTAATATGCAAATTTAAAGATGGAACATTAAATGGAAGTACTTGTACTAATAATGCTCAGTTATATTTAGCAGGATCAGATACACCATCATTTACTGCAATTGCCCCAACTGTAACATTAAGCATTAAAGCTAAGTGGGATATAGATAAATTAATGACTTCTCCAGTAAATAATAATCCAACTCCAGGAGGGTATGCATACTATTCTATATTTTTAAAAAATTTAGGTGATAGAGGAGCAGCACTTAATAATTTTACAATTAAGGATACTCTTCCAGCTGGTATGACTTTAGATCCACTATTTGTACCTGTTGTAATGAATCAAGGTGGAGGTATTTTAAATCCCAACCCACCAACTTATGTAAAAGATCCAGGAGATACAGGCATTACTTGGAGTATCACTCAGTATACAGGTAATAATTTATTATTAATAATTAAAGTAAATATAGATAAAAATGTAGCTTTAAATACTGATCTTACTAATAATGTTAAGCTTATTGATTCTGAAGGAAATGTACTTGATTATTCAAATCAGACATCTAAAGTTACATCTCTTCTTCCAATGACAGGAGTAAGCAAGTATGGCCCTAACCATAGTTATGCTGGAGCTTTAATAAGCTATGAAATATATATTCAAAACAATGGTAATACTGCCCTTACAAATCTTGTTGTTATAGACACAATTCCAGCCAATGTTACAATAGAAAAGGTCTTTCCAGGAAACTTTTCTATAAGAGGATTAGGAACATTTCCAGCTAAAACATTTCACTTATTCTATACAACAGATGATTATAGTGTAGTAAATCCTTCATGGACAGAAATAGGAGTAGGATTTCCATATGGATATAATCCTTATTGGACATATTATAATCTTCCAACAACACCTAATAAGGTTACAAGACTTAAATGGGAATTTCCAGATGCCGATATAGATTTTACTCAAAGTGACGCACCTCGTTTAAATGGAGTAGTTGATCCAACTGCAGAACCTACGGATACTGCAGTTAATGTTGTTAATTATTATGCTGATCAAATTTCACCAGAACAGACTGATTTTACAACTTATTTAGATGGCGTTGCAGAAATTAATGGTTCAAAATATAATCATCCAAGTGGAAGTGTAATTCCAACAGATACAATAAACTATGAGGGATTTATAAATGCATGGGCATCACCAATAGTAAATCCTATAATAGTTGATTTGCTTCCTATAGAAGTTGAGTATATAGGCAATGTATCTGTTTCATATGCAGAATATTTTTCTAATCAGTGGGTTTGGACAACATTAAATCCGGTTATTGGAAGTGGACCACAGATTATAGTAACAAGTGATGAAAATTATAATAATACTGGAAGAACTAGAGTGAGAATCGAGATAAACCCTTTTGTCTTGACACAGAGAAGTTTAATGAGTATAAGATTTGATACAACTGTTAAACCAGGAGTAACAAATACAATTCAAAACAATATGCTTATAGGGAATGAAGGGAAATCTATAGCTTATCCACCTTATCTTGATACAACAGACCAAGATGGTGATGGAATAACCAATGAACAGCTTTTAATTACTAATACAGTATATAATAATGTATTATTCTCTACTAAATATGCATCTGATAAAAAAGTAAAGGGAGCACTTGATACAAATTACACTCAATGGCCAGATGTTGGAAATACTTATAATGGAGGTCCAGCATTATATAAACTTTCATTTATAAATATAAGTAATACAAATTATAGAAATATTGAAATGGTTGATATATTACCTCATATTGGAGATACAGGAGTAATACTAAATACTACTAGCCGTGGATCAGAATTTCCTGTATATCTTGGTCAGAATATTGTAGCTGAACTTACTCCTCCATATCAAGGAGATCCTTCACCTACAATAGAAATATGGTACTCTGAAATTTACAATCCAGAAAGATTTAGTGAAAGTGGAGGTACAATACCAGGAGATAATGATTGGACAAAAACACCACCATCACCAATTACCAATGCAAAATCTTTTAAAATAATAACAACAGGTGGAACAATAATAAGGCCTGGACAGACACTAAATATATATGTTGACTGTGTAGTACCGTTAGGTGTAAATGAAGGACTTAAAGGTTGGAATTCATTTGCTTTAAGGGGAACTTTTACAGACGAAGATGGAAAAGATGCAAAACTTCTTCCTGTTGAACCTGAAAAAGTTGGAATACAAGTAAAGCTTCCTGGAAAAGACACTGTAACTTTAGGTGATTTTGTATGGATTGATGCAAATCATAATGGTATATACGATAATGGAGAAGTAGGTATAAATGGAGCTGTCATAAATTTATACGATTCTAATAAAGTGTTTATTTCAACAACTACAACAACTTACGATTCAAATAATAATCCAGGATACTATTCATTTAAGAACATTGACCCAGGTGAGTACTATATTGAATTTATATCACCAAATGGTTATGTTTTAACAGTGCAAAAAGCTAATGAACAAAATGGAAGCAAGCCAGATCGTACAACTGGATTTACTGACCTTATAACAACAGTAACAACTCCTGGTTCAATAGATATGACAATTGATGCAGGTGTTTATCCAAGTAATTTACTATCATCTGTAGGTGATTTTGTATGGATTGATTCACATAAAAATGGTGTGTATGACCCAGGAGAAAAGGGTCAGGCTGGTGTTGTTGTAACTTTATATGATGAAAATGGAATAAGAACAGATTATTCTGCAATTACAGATTCTAATGGAAAGTATTTAATAGATAAGGTAATACCACAAAAATACTATGCTGTTTTTTCAAATATACCTCAGGATTATTTATTTGTTACTGCGAAAGGATATGTAACAAACACAGGAGTTACTCCAAAGCTTATAGATGTTCCGTCAGGAACATTTGTTGATACTGTTGATGCACCAATAGCATTTAATGATGGACTAATAGGGCCACCAGGGCTTCCAGGACCTTCAGGATGTTGTTATACGTACAATAACCTAAATAGTATTTATCTAGATAATCAGGAAGTTAAAAGAGGATGTACCGTTAATTTAGGATGTAGTGCAGTTAATAATGGTGAGTTTAGTTCTTATGAGAATAATAGTAATTATGTAATTTTAAATGGAGAAGGAACATTTATGATTGATTACTCCTGTTATGGAGAATTTTTAGAAACTCCAAATGAGAAAGATTATATTGCACTTCAGCTTAAACTAAATAATGATTTTATCCTTCAAGGATATTCTTATACTACCGAAAATGGAGTTTTACAGGGAGAAGCTTTAGTAAATACCACTGGATTATGTGGTACTAATAGAAAAAATATTTTGAGGTTGGTCAATGTAAGTACAGGGGATATAAGAATAAATAATCTAAACTTTAATATTATAAGAATAAATTAGATATTTGTAATAAGTTAAGGCAGATAATATAGAACATTTTATCTGCCTTTAAAATATAATAAAATGAGAGTTTTTTAATTTGGAGATATAAAATAATGTTTTACAATAAATCAGAAGATTCAAAAACTGGTAAAAAATTAAAATATATAATAAAAGATATTAAAGATAATGCAGGTCAATTAAATCGTGGAGCGAATATATCTATTTCAGGAAAGGTATTTATCGATTCCAATAGAAATGGAAGTATTGATCCTATGGCCCAAGGTGTAGATAAAGTGGTAATAAAATTATATACTGAAGATGGACAATCTACTGAATACACTACAATAACAGGAGCTGACGGAACATACATTTTAAAAGATATTCCATCAGGAAATTATTATTTAATTGTTAGTAATATACCAAATAATATGATCTTTATTGAAAAGGTACTTGTTAATCCGCATATAACTAAAACTGGTATATCAAACGAGATTATTAATAGTAATATTGAAAATTTCAATATTCCAATAGCAGATAATTTAGAATCTAGAGGTATGCAAGGCATTACTGGTCCAAAGGGCTCAGATTCAGACTGTGCAACTTTTTATTCTATGGAATTTGACTGTCAGACAGTTCCAAAAGGAGATTACATTGAACTGGGTAATAGGATGTCTGGAAATAGATATGTAATAGATTATAATAATGGTACATGTTTTGTAAAATTAAATCGTGGAGGAGTATATTTTATAACTTTAGAAGGTCATGCAAATTTTATTGGTTATACTTCAATTGAAGATTATATAGGCATACAATTAAAATTAAATGAATATCCTTTAAATCAGGGGTTGTTTTATAGGAAGGATAATGGAACTATTTATATTTCTACTCTTGTTAGAGTTGAGCCTTTTAAAAACAACTATATAAGTTTTCAAAATACAGGAACAACAGATATAAATGTAGATAATATAAGTCTTAGAATATGGAAAATATCCTAAAAAATACTCCACCATAAAGCATATAATCAATAAAAGATTGTGCTTTATGGTGGAGTTTATTATTTTTAATTTATATCTAATCTAATGGCTCTATGGTTATAGTTGATATTACATCCATTACCTTCTGAATGTTTTCGCATATAATATTTAGTCTTTCATTAATAGAATTAATCTCAGAAGTATCTGAAGGAACACTATTGTCATTTTTAGCAGAATAAGATGTTAATATGGTATCCTTAAGTTCATTGAAATCAGATTGTAATAATTCAAGGTTTTCCGAAACAGGTATAACAACATTTTTTAATTTTTCAACTTCTTTATTTAAATCTAAAAAGTTATTAGAAAGAAGTGTAGAATTGTTTTCAAATAAATCAAGCTTTTTATTTATAGCTTCAAAACTTGAGAGTTTAGCATCGAATTTTTCTAATGATTGTGTTATTGACTTGTAGTATGATTCATTTAATTTAGTATAGGATTTAAATTCTACGCTACTATTATCAAGATTATTTTGAAGATAAATCAAATTTTCTTTTAAAGCTGAAACATCATCAGAATTGCATAGCTTTGAAAAGTTTTCATTAATAGATGATATTATACTATTTTGAGATAAAAATGAATTTGTAATAGATGAAGTTATAAGTTCTTCAAGGTTTCCTATTTCAATATTTTTGGAACATATATCCTTTAAAGATGAAATAAGTGATGAATTATCCTTCATTTGATTAATAAAATCAGATTTTAATATAGAAACAGTATTATTAAGTTCATCAACATTACTATTATTGTTATCTATCAATTTATTTAAATTAATAATTAAAGCATTTGTATTTTCTATATCATTTTTTGAAATAATACCAGTAAATTTATATTTTATATCTTCAAGCTGTGAGTTTTGTTCATTAATGGTATTTTGAATATTAGAAATAAGTTTATTTATATCATCGATATTTTCACATGTTGGAATATTTAAAGCAGTTTCTTTTATGGAATTTGCTATTTCATATAAAGAATCAATATTTCCTGATAAATTAGAAATAAAATTATTAGTAGAATTCAAATCATCAGTTGAACATGTTCGTCCTAAAGTTTCATTTATGCTATTTATTAAAGATGTTTGATTACTGAAAATTGTATTAAGTTCAGTTATGGAAGAATTTATATCAGATGCATCAGTTTTAGTACATGTGTTTTCAATAAATTCTTTTAAAGAAGATATATCCGAGTTTTGAATTTCAAGAGAGCTTACTAGTAGTGTCATAATTGAATTTAATGCAGTTATTTCTTCAGATGTTGAATTTGCAGATGATATTTCTTTTATTTCATTTAAAATCGTATATAATGATTCTATATTATCAGATAAGGTTAAAATAAGATCATTTGTTTTTTCTATATCTTCAGTTAAAGAATTATCAGATGTTATTACCTTTATAGAATTAATTATCGAAGTTTGTGATTCAAGTTTTTGATTTAATTTTTCAATCATTGTATTTGTAAGAACAATATCTTTTGAAGAAGATTTAGTTAATAATTCATTATAAAGATTTAAAATTTCTTCATTAACATTATTGAGTTTACCAGAAATATTTGAAAACATATTGTCAAAATCTTCTTTGTTATCAGGAATTTTCAAATTGTCAAGAAGTTCTGATTGATATGCAAGGGTATTTAATACCTCAGTAAAAAGTGTTGGTATATCAAGAACTTTATCATATACATTTAACATATCTTTATTTCTATAATTTATATCCTCTTTTTTTATGTCGTCAGAATATTCACTATCATATGAATTTTTAGAATTGTTTTCAGGAACATCAATATTATCAGATATATTATTTTGGAATATAATGTCTGATGAACCTGGAAGCATTTCATCTTTTTCATTTAAATCAAGATTATCTTCTTCAGTAGAGAAATTATCATCAATTTCTCTTTCAGTATGTTTATATATAGGATCATCTTCAAATAATTCAAGTTTTAAGTAAGGAGGATTGCTACAGTTACATGATCCTAATTTTATTATCATGCTTGAATTTACTGAAGTAGGAGTAAAAATAAAGTTGTAGTTTATATCAAATTTTGAAAGTTCTTTGAGTATGGATGTTACATTTATTTTTATATATGAGCCGGTTGAATTTCTAGGCATACTCAAATTCAATATTTCCGTAGAACCTTCCTTAGGAAAAGAAGTCCAATTAAGAACTGGAATATCAACATGTTCATAATTACCGCATATTCCAATATTACTTGGAGTATTGCCAGAATATTTCATGTTTTCTACAAAGATGAATATATAAGCACTTTTAACTGAGTCTGGAGCTATATCGGAAAGTTTGAAATTTAGTATTGTTTTATATAAATTTACTCCAAGGTTACGGTTATTAATAATCCCAGCTATTAAATTACTACTTTTTGAAAAATTAACGTAAGAATGATATTTATCAACATATGCTGCTTCACTGCAGTTTATTTTAATTGTATTTACCAATTTAATTATCTCCTTTATGATTTCTAGAAAACATTTTAGTGCATATTATATATAATGCAATATTTATAAATTAATAGTTAATCTAAACCAAGAATTTTTTCAGAAGCATCAACCATATACAAAGTAAAATAATTAAAAGTACCATATTTATTAT
This sequence comes from Clostridium butyricum, assembly GCF_006742065.1. NCBI lineage: Bacteria > Bacillati > Bacillota > Clostridia > Eubacteriales > Clostridiaceae > Clostridium > Clostridium butyricum. Next base: position 1,916,242 of record NZ_AP019716.1, read on the forward strand.
TATTATTATCATGGTAATTACAACATGTAAATGGAAGGGCAGAAGAAGCTCCTGAAATAGATACTTTCTCCCATGTATATCCACCATCATGTGAGACACGTACATATAAATTATGATATTCAACCCAATGGGCATATATAGTATCATTATATTCAATTACATTAGGAAATGTACATGCAACTGTGTCACTTAATTTGAAATTATTTAATTGTTTAAAATCACCATCATCAAAATAACCATGTATGTAAGTACAATAATATTTATTAAAATTATTTTCAGAATATATTATATGATAATGGTTTGTAGAATCCTTAATAGCTGAAAGATAGATTTTTGGCTTTTTAGAATTAGTCAACTTTTGTGGATCTGACCATCTACATGAGGATGTATCAAAAATTGAGACAAATAATTCTTCAAATCCATTTATAAGCTTGTAATAAAATATATAAGGTGAAAAGTCGTTATCATATGTAACTAAAAAGTTTGTAAGTACATTATATGAAAATGAATCAACGACATATTTATTCCAAGTCAAATTATTTTTAAATAGATGTATTAATTTGACATTGTATGGGTTTAACTTATCTATTTCATAATAGAATATATGGGTAAATAAATTAAACTGTTTTGCATAAACAAATTTTACAAATACCTTATCAGGATTATATTTCAGTAAAACATTTTTTATTATATATTTATCTGTTATACGATAAAAAAGCAATGAGTTTTTTTTATCATTAATGATTCCATATATTTTATCATCAGGAGTTAAGTCAAACCAGTAGTCAATGAATGAGAAACTGCCGCCTTCTATTTTTCTAGATGATAATAATTTAAAGTTCATATCAAAATTTGAAAGATTAATACCATCTTCAGAATCTATCATGAAAATCTTGTCATTGGATTTATGAAGTATAGTGTTGAATTTTCTCATAAAAGTCATTTAAACCCCCCTGAAATATTTCTTCTAATATATATATTAATCTTAAGTTAACATTATACTTGTTCTACATTAAAAAGCATAAATCATCTATAACTTTTATGAACAAAGTAATTACTTTATCATAATATACACTATAAAGATAAAAATTATCGAAATAGAACTTTCATAAATTAAGGAGGTTATTTTATAATGGCAAATTGTAATGGTACAACACCATCACCAGTAAATAATAATTGTTTTTCGAGTAATTCTGGAAGTGTTTCAAAAGTAAACTGTGGATGTACTCCTTGTGATACACCAGTAATAATAAATCAGGGAGACGTATCAACTCAAGTTTTGGTACCTGTACTTGCTGATGTAATTCAAAATTGTATGTGTATAAATAAATATGAAACTGGGTATCCTACAAATTTAGTATTCCAGACTAATTTATTACAAAGTACTAATCCATCAGGAAAAATATGTATTACAGGTGTAAATTACAGTTATGACTGTATAGGTTCACAAAATACTACAATAAGTGGATTTGTAGATAGTAAATCTCTTACTTTAACTGCTTCTCAAGCTGCATGTTCGTGTACAAGCGGACCAACAACAACACCTTTATACAATCAATTTGCAGGAAGCATTAAGACAAATTCATGCTGCTGTAATCAGACAGAACAAGCTTATGCAATGACTAAGATAGTTGAAAAAGGTATTGTTTTTTCTGTTTGTAATTTAAGTATTTCTATAACAGGAACTATTGGAGGAACTCCATTTATAGCAAACTTAATAGGAACAGGGTCAGTAGAATCTCAAACAAGTTTAGGTAATCCAACATTATTAAGTAATTTAGGATTCCCACCAAGTATTAATTTTGCAGGTAGATTATGCTTACCAACAAATACAAAATTAAACATTAGTGAAGAATTTGATAGTTGTATAATTGTTGACTGTATAAGACCAGTAAATTCAACTTATAATTATACAGCACCAGTAACTGGTGATCCTATAACTTATGCGACATTTGTTGCAACAGGTGATTTATCATTAGTAATAAATAAACAAATTTATGCTACAACAACTGAGAAATTAGCTGTAATGACTAATTCAGGTGCACAAGTAGTTTGTACTGATGGTGCAACAACAACACCAGTATGCCCACCAATCACTCCTTGTACAAGTACTACACCATGTCCTCAACCTGTAAACAGAACAGTATAAAAATAATCTCAATATAAATAATACAAAAAGTATTATAATTTAGATTATAAGCTTTAAAGTTTATAAAGATATGCTCCAAGATTTTTATCTTGGGGTATTTTTATTATGTAAAACCAAAATACATAAATTGCTATTAGAATTATTTTGTTGTTATATGAAATATCTATTGGAAATATACATATAAGGACCGCAATAAAATTTATAAAGAAAAGGGAGTATGAATTTTGAATGACATAGAAGAAAATATTGCTGTATATAATCATTCGCTTAACTTTATAGTTAAATTCAATGCACCATGTATAAAAGAAATTTATAGCTCATTTATTATTGAAGAAACTCTCCATAGAGCACTTACATTTAATTACAAGAACAGTTCTGTAAAATGTGAAGGAGAAATTATTGAGGGGAGTTTTCAATATGATGATGGTGAGAAAGCATTAAAGATAGAAATTGATAATCCAGCAGTGGAAGAAAACAAAGAAATTGAAATAACAATCGCAACAAATATAACTGATCTTGCAGCAATAGTTGAAAGTAACTATATAATTAGCAATATGGCTTATATTAAAATAAAGGGATACGAAGGTGTAGATGGTTTAATAACAAAATCAAATCTAATAAATATAAAGTTTAATAGTGTTAAAATAAATATGAAAGCAGAAAAAATTACTAATATAGTTCCTGCAATAGATGGGGAAAAAATAAGCGCTAAAGCTTCATTCAATACTTTAGATACAAATGTAAATTATGATATTCTTTTAAAAAATAACATAGGTGAAAATCTTATATTTGATCATATGCAAAGTTATGCTTCAATAGATGGTAAAAAGATAGAAAACTTAGAGTTTGTTCAGGATGGAACATGGGTAAGTGTAAATTTTCATAATTCAAATGAAATAAAAAATAAGAAGATAGACGTAATAATAAGTGCTAAAATACAAAATGCTCAATGTATAAATGACATGATTTCAAATGAATTTATTTTATGTATAAATAATGTTGAATGTAGTAGTTGTTCAATACAGGTTCCCATTATTAAACCAATATCAGCGCTTACAAATATACTGATTTCTAATACTTAAAAATCCTTGTTTAGAATATGATAAAATTCTAAACAAGGATTTTATTTTGCAATGACTATAGGTAATATAGAAGTTATAAGTACTTCACCATTTAGAGTAAATTCAAGTTTAATATCTGCGTTAAAACTATCTTTAGATGTTAAGCTATAATTTGAATTTGGAGTGACAGAAGATGCCTTAATACTGGGATTTAAACATTCTGAAATATTAAATTTATTTGTATTCTCAGGAATATCCACATTTATAGTAACATTTGTATCATTAATTCCAAAATAGCTCAAGTTATATAAATTTGAATAGAAAATGTATGCTGTAAAATTATCAGAGCCTATTGTCCCTGAAACTCTTATATTTAAATTACACACATAAAATGATAGATTTAGTGTAACGCTTTTTGTTATTATGGATTCTTCAGAAGAAGAATTATTATCATATATTTCAGTATTTATAGTTTTAGTAGATTCTTGTATATTTTCATTGTTATTTATCTTTAAATTTGATGATTCTATATTAAATGGTTGTCCGTTTTCAGATATAAAATTAAATGATGGAAGAATATTAGAATTTAATTTATCATTGCTATTTTCAGTATTTAATACTTTTGATGAAGTCTTTTTTAATATTATATTAGAATTAAAGTTATTAACAAGATTAATATCATTATTTATTGCTACAATAGATGTTAAAAAAGATAATGCTGATTTAATATTACTTACTATTGTTTGATAATCGTCATTTATGCATGAATAAGAAGAGGTTATAGCTGCAAGAGTATATTTTATAAGATTTACTGTATTTATTAACGAATAAATAGGATTAATTGAATTAGCATCACAGTTAAAAACAGTGGATGAAGAAATAATTTTTAAACATAAATCCAATGAAGTTATTATTTTTGAACATACATTTTCAAAGTCTAAAAAAGATGGAATATTATTTTCTGAAACTTCAATATTTTCAATATAATTTTTCAAGGAAGCTTTTATGGAAATCAATGATTGTTTATCATTAGTGTTGAAAGAAGAATCTATGCTTAAATTATCTATAGTATTATCCAAAAGCTTTGTTGATAAAACAAGTTCATTATAGATCTTTAAGCTATAGTTATATGTTATAGATGATTGTCCAATCAAAAAATAAAGATACCTATCACAAATGCATATAGAATGTATGATAGTCCATGCACTGTTTATAAAATTCTTTAAAGAATCATAACAGCAACAGAATTTTATATTATCATTACACGAAATATAATCTGAAATAGTAAAATCTATATTTACTAGATTCTGAAGTCCTAAAAGAAGATAAGTTTCTTTTGATATATAATCCTTAGAATCAGCGCTATTATTGATCATTTGTAAAGTTTCTTCATATAATTTATTAATATTTGGAATGGTATTTATAACTGAAGGAATTGATTCTTCAGAAATATCTTTTGATAGATTTAATGTAGTTAATCTTTCAGTTGATGTTGTATCTGATAAAATATTTAATAAGCCTAAATCAGAGTAATAGGTTTCTATATTTGTTATTGTTATAGCTGAATTATCCGTATAAGAAGTATTGGAACATATTGTGAAAGTCTGTGTATCTACACTTCCATTTTCTGATGAATTAAAAGTATTGCTGCCAAGTATTTTTTTTACTAGTGTTGGTGTATTTGAAGCAATTTTAATGTCCATTATTGAAGATATCCCCCCTCAATAAAATATGTTGCTTATAAAATAATATAAATAGTTCATTCATTTTTATTATAATAGTAAAAGAATTAATTTATTCATGGTTTATTAAAATTATGTATAAAAATAAGTTTAGATTTTGTTGCAGGATCTGTAAAGATTGATGGAACATCTTATTCAAATTATAATCCAAATACAGGATTTAATTTAAATGATATAGCTGGATATGGAAGCTCTGTAGTTACTTTTTCTGTAACAGTTCAGACATTGCCATCAGATTATTATATTTATAACTTTGCAACTATAGATTATAAATATTATATAGATCCATTAAATCAACCTGTGGTTGTAGAAGGAAGAACAAATACTGTATCAACTAAAATTAATTTAGGAAGTCTTACTCCTACTAAATCAGTAAATAAAGCTTATGCAACAATTGATGATTTAGTGACTTATACAGTAAGTGTTGCAAATACAGGAAACACACTAGCTAAGAACGTTAACTTTAGAGATGTTATTCCATCAGGTTTGACATTTATACAAGGTTCAGTAACAATAAATGGAACTTCTTATACAGGATATAATCCTTATAACAGTTTCACATTAGGTAATATAATATCAGGAGATACTGTTGTTGTTACTTTTGAAGCTATTGTAACATCTGTACCAAATCCGTCATTAGTAACTAATACAGCTAATTTAACATTCTCATATCGTATTGATCCTAATGGTTCAGATATTCCAGTTCAGATTAATTCAAATACGGTTACAACACAAATAAATCTAGGCTCAATAGCATTAACAAAAACTGTAGATAAAAATTATGCTACAATAGGAGATATTTTGACTTATACAGTTGTTGTTACTAATAATGGTACTGTAAGAGCTGACAATGTAATATTTACAGATAGTCTTCAGAGCGATATAACTTTCAATTTAGGTTCTGTAAAGGTTAATGGAACAACTCATTTAGATTATGATCCTACTGTAGGATTTAATTTAGGAAACATTAATCCATTAGATACTGTAACTGTGGTCTTTACTGTAACTGTTATTCCATTACCAACACATGCTTCGGTAATAAACTATGCTGTTGGAACATTAAGTTATAAGATTGATCCAAATGGTCAGTATTATACTAAATCTTATCAATCAAATACTGTAAATACTATAATAATTCAACCAAGCATGACAGTGTCTAAGGTCGTTGATAAAGTATATGCAACAATACAGAATGTTCTAAACTATAGTCTTTTAATTAAAAATACAGGAAATACAACAATATCTCAGTTGTTCTTTAGCGATGTTTTATCAAATGGTGCATCATTTAAAGCTGGTACTTTGGTCATTGATGGAGTAAGTTATCCAACTTATGATCCTATAGCAGGATTTAATATGCCAAATAATATCATATCAGGAAATACTTCGCTTATTCAATTCCAAGCTACAGTAACATCACTTCCAACTCCAGCATATGTAGAGAATACTTCTAATATTAACTTTAGTTATAGAATTGATCCAAGTGGTTCAGTAACAACTAAGGATGTACCAAGTAATTCAGTAACAACAAATGTGGTTTTAGGTAAGATAACTGCACTTAAAGCTGTCGATAAAACCATAGCCACTATAGGTGATGAAATCACTTATACAATCACATTGACTAATGTAGGTAATGTAATTGATTATAGTGTGGTATTCCAGGATACACCATCAAATGGAGTAACATTTAAGACTGGAAGCGTAAAAGTTAATGGAGTAAGCCAACCATTAAGTAATCCAACAACTGGATTTAGTTTGGGAGATATAGGAATAGGTAATGTAGTAACTGTACAATTCGTAGTAACTGTAGTTTCAGTTCCAGCAACAAATACAGTCATTAACCAAGCAGTTATTGCTTTTGAATATCCAGTAGATCCAAAACAGCCATATTACACTGATACAAGCTATTCAAATACAGTAACAACAAATATATCATATGGAAGTCTTAATGTAACAAAAGCTGCTAATAAACAATATGCAACAAGAGGAGAACAGATAACTTATACAGTTACTATTCAGAATGTAGGAAATATTAATGCTACAAATGTTGTATTTCAGGATCCTACACCTCATAATACAATGTTTGTTATAGGATCAACAACTATAAATGGAACACCTTATCCAGACTATAATCCATCAGCTGGATTTGATTTAGGAACAATGACACCAGGACAGATTATAACAGTTGTATATAAAGTTCAAATTGTAGATATGTGCTAATAGTAAAAATAATTACTAATTTAATATAAATATTTTAATGCGTAAGTCCAGATTAGGGGTTACGCATTTTTTAATAATTGTTCATTTCTAAGTAGTGTATATATATTGTAATTGACAGTTGACAATTGAGAATTGACAATTAAGGTGAAAATCCTTACAGGATTTTTAAAATTATATGCAGAATAATTATTGCAACATATATATTTTGTATTTTATTAAAATATAAGATTAAAGGAAGTAATTTATGTATGTTTAAATTATTATTCTTTAAATGAAATTATTACATTTTAGCTCAATTTATCATGAAAATCATATACTAGTTAGTGAAATTAATAAAAAAGGAATAAAAATTGAGTGATATTGCAAAAACAATAAATGAAAATTTTATAGATAACACATATAAAAAAAGATATTTTAAGCAAATTAATGTAAATGATAAATTTAGTTTTTGTGAATATATAGACAATAAGTATATAGATTTTAAAAATGCAGTTTTACATTTACCATGCGTAAATTTAATAGACACTATTGAAGGTGTTTCTTATGAAGGACAAAGATTAAGTGGTAAAAAATTAGTATTATGTGGGTATTTACACACTTCATTTTATATTAATTATGGAAGTAAGAGCTTTTATATAAAAAAAGATATTCCATTAAGCACTTTTATTGTCGTTCCAGGTGATACAAATAAAGAAGATTATTATGATATAGATTACTGCATAGAAGATGTTACAATAACAAATATAGAGTGTAACTATGTTTTTATAAGCATTACACTTTTTATTGAATATATTTGTAATAATAAAAAAGTACTTTGTAAAGATGGGAATTTATAAAAATAGAAAAAAGCAATTGTAGTAAGGATGATAAATTTGATAGTAATTAATCAAGGAAGAGTGAATTACAGGTACAAGGTTTCAGAAGAGGGTCCAGTTATATATGATACAATACTAAGTAACCGTGTTGTAACACCTATTCTTGATAAAAATTTGAGTGTGAGGAAAGAAGTAGATAAAGTAATTGCATCTATTTCTGATGTACTTACTTATACAATAAATATTACAAATATAAGCAATAAAACTGTTGAAAATATATGTTTAAAAGATAAAATACCTAAAGAAACTTTGTTTATAAAGGATTCTGTTAAGATAAATGGTATAACTCAGTATGGAGCAACTACAGAAAAACTGCATATTGGTAATTTAAAGTGTCATGAAAAAGCAGATGTTACTTTTAAAGTTGCAATATATGAGGATGAATATATTGATAGTATTAATAATAAAGGATTTATTTGCTATGATTATATATATAATGTTGAAGAAAAACCAATTGAAATGTGTTTATCAACTAACAAGGTTGAAACATACATTATGTATAATATATTCAAACAAACATCAGTATCTAGTAATATTACAATATGCTTAAGACCATGTGAAAAGATAAAAATATGTGAAATTAATTGTTATCCAAAGACTATAAATAGTAAGATATTAAAAACAATCACTGGAAATAAGCTTTTAATTATTTGGGAAATTAAATACTGTATGCACTATTTGAGATATTTTATTAATTATCAATATGATATCTGTAGCCATACTTATAAAGAATATTTCTCAACCCTACTTGATATACCTTATGGATATGATTATTCCAGTGATGAATGTTTTAAAATAATAAATGAAAAGTGCTCTTATCACTATTTATTAGGTGAGAATAAACTTATTATTTATAATAGTATTTTAATAATAGCAAATAATTTTTAAAAATTTAAAATTAAAAATTATTTGCTATTTTTATAGTTTTCTTTTATGTAACAAAGTAAGTTATTTACAAATATTATACACTAGGGAACAATTTTAGGAGCATCAAGATGTCAAAAAAGAAGGGTACTAATAAAAAAAGAGAAAAAAACACATGTGAAGAAGATTTATATAGTAAATATGACAATAGTGGAACACAAGAAAATTTAAATAATGAAAAAGATGAGTATGAAAATAAAGAAAAATCACAGAATAATGATCAATATAATAATATTGATTTTGAAAACATGAATGAAGATGATAAGTATTTATTACAATTATTGTACCTTCAACAATTTGCTAATTTTATAACTTTAACTTCAGACAGCATATTTATTAATTCAACATCTCAAGGTATACAACTTTTATTAGAAAAAATTTCAGCCAGTAATGATAAGGAAAATAATAATAATAATAATGAAAATAATAGTGGAATAAATAATACAACAAATCTCCAGAATAACCCAGATGAATTAGCTCTTCAGGCTGTCTATGGATTTTTTACAAGTAGGTTAATTTCTACTTATATTGCATTTGAAACTTATAATATACGTGTAAAACAAAAAGCAGAAGGCACATATAAATATTCATTGCAACCGAGTAGAGATATTAATATTTCTAGTATACTTGGAATTGTAGCTTTATGCTATGCATTAAAGGCTTCAGTTGCAATTGTTCAGAGAAATAATATTCAACCTATATTGGGTATATAAATAACAATTAACAATTTAAAGTGGATGTTCCTTGTGATAAGTTAATTATAATAATATAAATGAGAACTTTACTAATAACTATGGGATTTTAATTTGACAATTACTAATATTAACTTATACTATAGAAGACAACAATATGATAAATGAGAATATGATAAACGAGGAAGGTTTGATATAATGGATTTCAAAAAACTTGGAATATGTAAAGAATTAGTTGATATATTAAAGAAAAATGGAATTAGTGCACCAACTCCAATTCAAGAGGAAAGCATTGAAATAATAAAAAATGGTAAAGATATAATTGCAGAAGCAGGGACAGGAACTGGAAAAACACTTGCATTTTTACTGCCTATATTTGAACAGATAAATCCAAAATCCAAGGATGTTCAAGCACTTATACTTACACCAACAAGAGAGCTTGCACTTCAGATAACAAATGAAGCGGATAAATTAAATGAAGACAAAAAAATAAATGTACTTGCATGCTATGGGGGAAAAGATATAAATTCACAACTTAAAAAGCTTAATAAAAATGTGCAGTTAATAGTTGCAACGCCAGGAAGATTACTAGATCATATAGAAAGGAAGACAATAGATTTAAAGACTGTAAAGACTTTTGTTTTAGATGAAGCAGATCAAATGCTTTTCATGGGATTTAAAAATGAAGTTGAAAAGATAATGGAACAGATGTCAAAGAAAAAGCAGATGCTTTGTTTTTCAGCAACCATGGATTCAGCAGTAAAAAAACTTGCATATAGGTACATGAATGATCCTGCAATTATTTCTGTAAAAAAAGAAGAAGTTGACATGCATTCAATAAAGCAGTTTGTAGTTGAAACAACTGACAGACAGAAAAGAGATGCTTTATGCAAGGTTCTTGATGAAGATAATCCGTTTATGGCTATTATATTCTGTAGAACAAAAAGAAGAGCTGATGATCTTGAAACAGTAATGGCATCAAGAAAGTATAACTGCGCAAAAATACATAGTGATATAGCTCAAAATAAGAGAGAAAGAATCATGAAGTCATTTAGGGAAGCAAAATTACAATATCTTATTGCTACTGATGTTGCTGCAAGAGGACTTGATATTACAGGGGTAACTCATATTTATAATTATGACATTCCTGAAACACCTGAAAGTTATGTACATAGAATAGGAAGAACTGGAAGAGCTGGTGAAAGCGGAATTACATGTATGTTTGTAGATCCTAAAAATAAAAGGGCTTTGGAAGAAATAGAAGATACTATAGGATTTAAAATTCCAAGAAGATCTGTTGAACTTTAATCTAAATAAGAATAGTTATCAATTTTGTTATTGTAGAATGGTGATTATATAGTATAATAATAAAAAGAAGAGATTAAATAGAAAAGAGTTTATAAGGGTGATTAAATGAAAATTTCAACAAAGGGAAGATATGGATTAAGGGCACTTATTGATATATGCGTGTATTCACGTAATGAAATGGCTACAGTAAAAAGTATTTCAGAAAGACAGAATATTTCAGAAAGATATTTAGAACAGATTTTTTCATCGCTTAGAAAAGGTGGTATTATTAAAGCCAAGAAAGGTGCTCAGGGAGGTTATTTTTTAACTGATGAACCAAAGAATTTCACCATTGCACAAATATTAAGTGTACTTGAAGGAGATCTTTTGCTAATTGATGTAGAAGCAGAGGATAATGACATGGAAAATTATCTTATTGATAAGTTATGGAGTAAAGCCAATGAACAAATCAGAAACTTTTTCTGTTCAATGACATTAGAAGATCTTTCAGATGGTTATAAGAATAAAGGAAAAGACGATATGTATTATATTTAATACTATATATATTCATTGACATAGTAGTAATTGCAAATTTCATAGTGCAACATATATATTGTAATAAATATAGAAGATACAAATTAAATAAATTCATGACAGTATTTTTACATTCACTGTAAATATTATTGAACTTAAAATAAAATCTCAAATTTTAACAAAAAAGTATTGAAATATTTTAGCTTGTATGATATATTACAAATATAGTAAATATGCTTTAAAAAGCCGTTGATAAGAAAAGTAAGCAATAAAGCTTAGTGTAAAGAGAATCTGTTATTTTTGGTGAGAAACAGATACTGTAGATATTGCTGAATGGGTCTTTGAGGTGATATTCTGAAATTATTTTAAAGTAGGAATATACGGAAGTCTACCGTTATATTGACAGGATATAAATTATTTATTATTGTGGATTCAGTATTAAATTTGAGTATCTGTATTGAAGTATGTACATAGGTGGCATAGCGAAATTATAGCATTTCGTCCTGTATTAAGGATGAAGTGCTTTTGTTTTTTCAAAGTACTATAAATAATATAATTTTTTAACATACGTACGTTGTTTTATTTTAGTATTTGAGAATAATATATTTAAATTTCCTAAGCTATTTTTACATAAAATTTGGGTGGCACCACGAGTCACTTCGTCCCAATATGAGATGAAGTGACTTTTTTTGTGTATAAAAATATGGATTTTACTATATATCTTATGAATTTTAAAGAGTAGAAGAATTAAAGGAGGTAGTTAGATGATAAATATTTCTAAAGATCAATTTAATGAAAAAAGAAAAGAAAATAAGGTTTTTTCATTAATAACAGAATATAGAGGTGATGAAGTTACACCCATAAGAATTTTTAATGGATTTAAGGGAAGAAGAAAATTCATTTTTGAAAGTGGAAGCACAGAAAATTATTTTGGACGATACTCATACTTAGGTGAAAATCCGTATAAGGAAATTTTGGGAGAAAGTATAGATATAATTGATGAACTAAAAAAATCAATAAGATTAGATTTTGACGAAAGTACAAATGATTTTTCTTTTAAAGGCGGAGCTATAGGATATATGGGATATGAAACAATTTGTTTGTATGAAAAAAGACTTAAATTTAATAATCCAGATATACTTGACTTACCTTTAATAAGATTTAATTTATACAGCAGATATATATGCTATGACCACTTTACTCACAAGGTATTTGTCATTGATAACATATTAAATGATGACCATAGGGAATATGAAAGCATAGTTGAAAATCAAAGAGAATATATATTTTCACTTTTAAGCAGACCTACTAATATAGAAGAATTTGAAGAAAAGAAAGATGTCCATTTTGAATTGTGCACCTCAAAAGAAAAATATGAAGAAAATGTACGTATAGGAAAAGAACATATTCTTGCAGGTGATATTTTTCAGTTTGTTCCATCTCTAAGGATGAAATGTATAACACAAAAATCCTTCGTTGAAATTTATAGAAGACTTAGAGAAGTTAATCCATCCCCATACATGTATTTAATTGATTATGATGATTATCAAGTTATAGGAGCATCACCAGAAAGTGTTGTAAGTGTTAAAAATGGGAGAGCATCTACAAAGCCTATTGCAGGTACAAGAAAAAGAGGCGAAACTCAGGAGGAAGATTCAGCTCTTGAAAAAGAACTTCTTCAGGATAAAAAAGAACTTGCAGAACATGTTATGCTTGTTGATCTTGCAAGAAATGATATAGGGCGAATAAGTGAAATTGGAACTGTTGAAGTAAAAGACTTTATGAAAATTGAAAAGTTTTCTCACGTAATGCATATTACAAGTACAGTTACAGGAAAGACATTACAAAATATAGACGGTTTTGAAGCATTAAGTACATGCCTTCCAGCAGGAACTTTATCAGGAGCTCCTAAAATAAGAGCAATGGAAATAATTGAAGAATTAGAAGAATATAGACGTGATATTTATGGAGGGTCAGTTGGGTATTTCTCCTATGGAGGAGATACAGATATGGCAATAGCAATAAGAACAATAGTAATGAAAGGCAATACTGCATATCTTCAAGCAGGTGCAGGTGTTGTTTTTGATTCTGTCCCAGAAAAGGAATTTGAAGAGGTTCAGAATAAATTAATGGCATTAAAGGAGGCTTTAAGATGATACTTTTAATTGATAACTATGATTCATTCACATATAACCTTTATCAGTATATTGGGGAATTTGCAGAAGTTAAGGTTGTAAGAAATGATGAAATAACCATTGATGAAATAATAGAATTAAATCCAAAAGGAATAGTGATTTCACCAGGTCCAGGTACTCCAGATGATGCTGGAATTTCAATAGATGTAGTGCAGAAGCTTGGAGCTAGATATCCTATACTTGGAATATGCCTTGGACATCAGAGTATTGCACAAGCTTATGGTGGAAAGATAATACGTGCAGACGAAATATACCATGGAAAGACTTCCAAAATATCTGTAAAGGGCAAATTAATATTTGAAGGAATTCCAAGGAAGATGGATGTTATGAGATATCATTCTTTAATAGTAGATAATATGTCACTTCCAGAATGTCTTGATGTTATAGGATCTACAATAGATGACAATATTATAATGGCAGTGAAACATAAAGAACATGATATTTATGGACTTCAATTTCATCCAGAATCAATTTATACACCTAAAGGAAAGCATATCATAAGCAATTTTGTTATTAATATCTGTAACGAAGAACAGAAGTAACAAAGAAATTAAAGTTTAAGTTTAAAAAGATATAAATTTTCAGGGGCAATAAAACTAATTGTTACATGTTAATTGCCAATGAGCATCTAAAGTTGTAGCTTAAAAGCTTATTAACTGTTACTTGTTAACTGTTAACTGTTAACTAAATAAGGAGGGGGATTTAAAATGATTATTGAGGAAGCAATCAAAAAATTGGGAGCAAAAGAAATACTAAGTGAAAATGATGTGAGAGATGTTATAAATCAAATAATGAAAGGTGAAGCAACTTCATGTCAGATTGGAGGCTTCTTAATGGGGCTTAGGATAAATGGAGAAACCCCAGAGCAGATTCTTGGTGCAGTAAAAGCATTAAGAGATAACTTTATTCCTGTAGAAATTAAAAATCCAAAGCATCTTATTGATACATGTGGAACTGGTGGAGATGGAGGAAAGACATTTAATATTTCAACAGCAGTAGCAATAGTTGCAGCAAGTGGTGGGGCAAAGGTTGCAAAACATGGTAACAGAGCAGTTTCAAGCAAGAGTGGAAGTGCAGATGTGCTTACAGAATTAAATATAAAAACAGATTATAGTAAAGATGAAAGTGCGAAAGTAATTGAGGAAAAAGGAATGGCCTTTTTGTTTGCACCACAATATAATGGGGCAATGAGAAATGTTGCAAATGAAAGAAAAGAACTTGGTACAAGAACTTTGTTTAATATGATAGGACCACTTTCTAATCCTGCACCTTTAACAGGGCAACTTATGGGAATATATGATGGAAATCTTCTTGAAAGTGCAGGTCTTGTTTTAAAAAATCTTGGATTAAATAGAGCTCTTATTGTCCATGGAGATGATGGGCTTGATGAGATAACAACAACTACAACAACAAGCGTTTGTGAACTTAAAGATGGAGAACTTAAAATATATAAGTTAAATCCAGAAGATTTGGGGATAAAGCTTGCTAATGCTGATGAAATTAAGGGTGGTACACCAAAGGAAAATGCAAAGATTATTATAGATATTTTAAAGGGAATGCAGGGACCTAAAAGAGATATAGTTGTGTTAAACAGTGGTGCAGCACTTTATGCAGCAGAACTAGTTGAATCACTAAATGAAGGTATAAATAAAGCTAAGGAACTTATTGATAGTGGGAAAGCATATGAAAAATATGAAGAATTGACTGCTTGTTAGAAAACTCATTAGAAATTTGAATATAACTGACTATCTTCAATTGAAATTCTGTTAGGTTTTTATGAAAAAATAGATTAAAACTGGGGGCATATATGATTTTAGATGAAATTATTGAAAAAAAGAAAATGAGAGTAGATAAAAGAAAAAGTGAAATACCAATAGCTGAATTAAAAATTCACGCCTTGAATTTATTAAAAGCTGAAAATGAAAGAGCAAAAGGAAATTACAAGAATTTATTTAAGGAAGCACTTTTAAAAGATGGCCTTTCTGTAATTGGTGAATTTAAAAAGGCCTCGCCTTCAAAGGGAATAATCTCAGAAGATTTTGATATAATGGAAATTTTACTTTGTTATAACAACTTGGGAGTACGTGCTTTCTCTGTACTTACTGAAGAAGATTATTTTAAAGGCAGTGATGAATATTTAAAAAGAATTAAGAAATCTTCAATTACTCCAATACTTAGAAAGGATTTTATCATAGATTTTTATCAGATTTATGAAGCTAAAGTGTTAGGTGCAGATGGAATACTGCTTATTGCATCTGTTTTAAAGGATCAACTTGGAGACTTTTATAATGAAGCAAAGAAATTTAATCTTCAGCCCTTGATTGAAGTACATAATAAAGAAGAACTTGACCTTGCACTCAAATATGATTGTGATGTTATAGGAATTAATAATAGAGATTTAAAAACCTTTAATGTTTCCCTTGATGTTACAAAGGAACTTAAAAAGTATATTCCACATGACAAAATACTAGTTTCTGAAAGTGGAATAATGAGTATTGAAGATTTAAAGACAATAAAGGACTATGGTGTAAATGGTGTACTTATTGGTGAGTTTTTCATGAGAAATATAGATAATTCTGAATTTAAAAATGAAGTAAAAAAAATAATTAATATTTAATGGTGATATTTTTCTTAAAGAGGAGGTGATTTTATTAAAATTAAAATTTGTGGAATAACATGTGAAAAGGAAATAGAATACTTAAATATTTTAAAACCAGATTATATAGGTTTTGTCTTTACAAAAAGCAAAAGACAAATAAGTGCATTCGATGCGAAATTTTTAAGAAAGAAGTTAAATCCAGAAATTAAATGTGTTGGTGTATTCAAAGACAATTCTCTTATTGAAATAAATAATGTTTTAAAAAAAGTGAACCTGGATGTAGTTCAGCTTCATGGAAGCGAAAATTTTGATTTTATAAACTTACTTAAAAAAAATGAGAATCATAAATTTGAAATCTGGAAAGCACTTTCAATAAATAACAAAATATTTTTGAATGAATATGTTTCATATTATATGAGAATGAAAAATAATTGTGTTATGGATAACATTCTTATAGATGGTTGTAATCCTGGGAGTGGTGAAACATATTCACTTGCACCATTTAAGGAAATTATAAAAAAAGAATGTGATTTAAATAATGATTTTAAATTTATTCTTGCAGGAGGAATAACACCAGAAAATGTTTTGTTAAAAATCAAAGAAGCCAATCCATGGGGAGTAGATGTTTCATCTGGTGTTGAAGATATTAATAAAGATGGAGTGACAATGAAGTCATTTGATAAAATGAAAGTTCTTATTAATAAAATCAGATAAAATAAGTTTTTAGTATATAAAAAAACTCTAACGTTAAAAAGATGAGAATGACGTAAAAGTTACTAAAAAGAATGAAATTATTATAAAAGAACTAGAAAAGTTATGGTATTTATTAAGAAGTATTAGCTAAGTTATATAAAGAAATTACAAAGAGTTTTATAAATATAGATATTAAACAATTAAAAAATAAAGAATGGAGAATGGATAAATATGAGTTGTAGATTTAATGATTATGGTGGACAGTACGTTCCAGAAAATATATTAAAGGCATTAAATGAATTGGAAGCAGAATATGAAAAAGCTAAAAATGATAAAACTTTCTGGGATGAATATAAGTATTATTTACGTTATTATACAGGAAGACCAAGCCCACTATACTATGCAGAAAATATTACAAAGGATTTAGGCGGTGCTAAGATTTACTTAAAGAGGGAAGATTTAAACCATACCGGTGCTCATAAAATAAATAATGCTATTGGTCAAGTTATTCTTGCTAAAAGAATGGGTAAGAAAAAGGTTATAGCAGAAACTGGCGCAGGGCAACATGGAGTTGCAACTGCAACTGTTGCAGCTAAATTTGGAATGGAATGTAAAATATTTATGGGCGAGGAAGATATGAAAAGACAGGCACTTAATGTTAAAAAGATGGAATTACTGGGTGCAGAAGTTGTTCCTGCAATGAGTGGTACAAGAACTCTTAATGATGCAGTTAATGAAGCACTTAATTACTGGGCTGATAATTGTAGTGAAACATTTTATCTTTTAGGTTCAGCTGTTGGACCACATCCATATCCTACAATAGTAAGGGATTTTCAAAGGGTAATTGGAGATGAAGCTAAAAAACAGATAATGGAACTTGAAGGTCGTCTTCCGGATTATATATTAGCACCTGTTGGAGGAGGAAGTAATGCAATAGGTATTTTCTATCCTTTTATAGATGATAAAGAAGTACAACTTGTAGGAGTTGAAGCAGCAGGAAAAGGTGTCGATACAGAGCTTACAGCAGCAACAATAAGTAAAGGTGAAAGGGGGATTATACATGGAATGAACACATATGTGCTTCATGATAAGAATGGAAATATTGCTGAGGCTTATTCAATATCAGCAGGTCTTGATTATCCAGGTGTAGGTCCTGAACATGCCTTTCTTGCTGATACAAAAAGGGCTGAGTATAAGGCTATAACTGATGATGAAGCTGTAGATGCTTTCTTGTATTTAACAAAACTAGAAGGTATAGTACCTGCAATAGAGTCATCTCATGCACTTGCTCAGGCTAAAAAGCTTGCACCAAAACTTGATGCTGACAAGATTATAATTGTTAACTTATCAGGAAGAGGAGATAAAGATATGGATGCAATGTTGGAATATTTAGAAGTGAATAATAAAGATAATAATGTTTAATAATATAATTATATCAGTATATTATAATTAATTCAGTCTATTATTTTATTGTAATTTAAAAATTACAATAAAATAATATTCATAAATTGTAACAAAAGGTTAATAGTGTTTTTTAATAGTTAATAAATTAACAAAATTTCCGATATAGAGATAAAAATTTCATTTTTTTGTTTTCATATAAGAAATTTTAG
Source organism: Clostridium butyricum (assembly GCF_006742065.1). NCBI lineage: Bacteria > Bacillati > Bacillota > Clostridia > Eubacteriales > Clostridiaceae > Clostridium > Clostridium butyricum. Next base: position 1,934,823 of record NZ_AP019716.1, read on the forward strand.
AGTATAATAGGCATTGAAAGAAAAATTGGTTATGTAAACTTATAACCATTAAATTTTTCTTATAGATTATAGTTTATACAATAATATATAAGTATACGGAGGTCGTACAATGTTAGTATCAGCAAAAGAAATGCTAAACAAAGCTAGAGAAGGAAAATATGCTGTTGGTCAATTCAACATCAACAACTTAGAATGGACTAAAGCAGTTTTATTAACAGCTCAAGAAAATAATTCACCAGTTATCTTAGGTGTATCTGAAGGTGCTGGAAAATACATGTGTGGTTATAAGACAATAGTTGGAATGGTTAACGGAATGTTAGAAGAATTAAACATCACTGTTCCAGTTGCTTTACACTTAGATCACGGTAGCTACGAAGGATGCTACAAAGCAATGGAAGCTGGATTCTCTTCAGTAATGTTCGATGGATCTCACTATCCAATAGCTGAAAACATAGAAAAAACTAAGGAATTAGTTGCTAAGACTGCTGAAAAAGGATTATCTTTAGAAGCTGAAGTTGGTTCAATCGGTGGAGAAGAAGACGGTGTAGTTGGAAGAGGAGAAGTTGCTGATCCTCAAGAATGTAAACAAATCGCTGATTTAGGAGTTACAATGTTAGCTGCTGGTATCGGAAATATCCACGGTAAATACCCAGAAAACTGGCAAGGACTTGCTTTTGATGCTTTAGAAGAAATCAACAAAGCTTGTGGAGTTATGCCATTAGTATTACACGGTGGTACTGGAATTCCAGAAGACATGATCAAGAAAGCTATATCATTAGGAGTTTCTAAGATCAATGTTAACACTGAATGTCAATTATACTTCCAAGAAGCTACAAGAAAATATATTGAAGCTGGAAAAGACTTAGAAGGTAAAGGATTCGATCCAAGAAAATTATTAAATCCAGGATTTGAAGCTATAAAGACTATCGTAAAAGAAAAAATGGAATTATTCGGTTCTATAGACAGAGCTTAATATTTACAATATATAAGACTTTCTCATTTTATGAGAGAGTCTTTTTTCTTTAAATTATTAACGGAAAAAGCGACTAAGCCACTTTGTGATTTTCTAGAAATCACAAAAATATTTATAGTGTATATTATATTAAGTATGAGGGGTGATATTATAGAAAGCGATAAAAATAAAGTTAATGATGAAAATACAGAATATTATAATGAAACAATAAAAGATATGCAGGATATGGAAATATTAGAGGCCCAAAGTCAAGCACATATTATACTTGCCCTAGGATACCTTTTAGAGTATAAAGCTTCCAATCAAGCTATGGAAATAATTAGGCAGAGAATGGCTAAAAGAAACTCAGATAAGGCTGCTGGTAATTATGAAAATGAGGAAGAAAAGCTTGAACAAGAGGAAAAGAAATGGATTAATGAAGGTCTTAATGCAGACAAGACTGCACTTATTGCAGCAGAATTTGAATTGTATGGCCAAATTATATTAACAAATCTTGATTATATAAAACTTCAAAGACTACCTAAGGATATAAATAGAAGAGATTTGATGCTTACAACAACAGCTAATGATGAAATTTTTTATGGAGCAGTTTTTGGATTGATTGGATTTATGCTAAATTATAAAGGTGTCAAAATTTTGTATGATATAAGCAATGAAAATGTTACTTTTGACTAATTCATATATTATAATATTGGCTAAAATTATAATATATGGAATTAGTCAAAATAAGAATATCTTTTTGAAAACGTTTGTGTTACAATATAAATAACATAATGATAAAGGAGTTGAAAAAGATGAGCGGTAAATTAAGCGGAATGTTAGCAAAAACATTGGACAAGCATTTTAGCAATATAATCAAAGTAATAAATGAAAAAGAAAATTATGATAATGCCGCAGATAATAATTATGATAGTTCATCTGAGACAACAGAAAATATTGATGATATTTACATAGATGATGAACAAAATAATGTGAGCTTGTATGGAATTGGAGTAGAAAATGAAAAAATTATAATTAAGAGTAATTTTGATGAAGAAAGTACACCATTTACTATTATGACATGTGAAGGAATAAAACTCTATATAAATGAAGAATTGTGCCGTGAAGATACTAAATATAATGTAACTGAAGCAGATAAAATACGTACTGTAAGTGAAACAGTAGAGGGAAAACGTAATATAAATATAAGTATATCTAAGGATTCAATGGAAGCATATGTTGATATAAGCTATACTCCAGAATATATTTTTAAACTTAAAGATATGAACTTCAAAAGTGACTTAAAACTAAAGGCCACAAAAGAAAAGAATGGTTTTTTACCTAAGTATACTGTTACAGAAATAATGAATGAATTGGGTAGAAATGGAGTTAAATATGGATTAATAAAGGAAAATATATTAAGAGCAAGTTTGGAAGAAAGTGTAAAAAAATTATTAGTTGCAAGAGGAAATCACCCAATAGATGATAAGCCTCTAGAAGTGAAAATATTATTTGATATTGGAGATAAGACACATTTCAAGAGTGAATCAATGGAAAAAATTGATTATAAAAATGTATATTCAATAAGTAGTGTAGAATGTAATGAAGTTTTAGCTGAAATTATCCCTGAAAGGCTAGGACAAAATGGGAAAAATATAAAGGGTGAAATAATTAAGAAAAAAGGTGCAAAGAGTAAACCAGTAAAAGCTGGTGATGGATGTAAAATTGAAAATAATAAAGTTATCGCAACTAGAGATGGTAGACCTTCATCTAAAAATGGTATTTTAAGTGTAAATAATGTTTATAGCGTAAAGAATGTTGATATGAAATCAGGAAATATTAATTTCTTAGGTGATGTTCAAATAGATGGAAGTGTTGGTCTTGGAATGGCTGTAAAGGCTGGAAATTCGTTGATAATAAAAAATGATGTGGATAATGCCTCTGTAGTAGCTGGAGGAGAAATAAATATTAACGGTAATGTAATTAATTCAAAAATATATACAGGACAGGTTGATATTGAAAAAAAGGAATATTTGGATATACTAAATGTTTATAAAAGAGAAGTAGAGAAACTTATTGAGGGTGTAAAAAAAATAAATGATTCTTCAAATAGTAAGAAAAGAATTTGTGATATAGCAAGGATATTAATAGAGAGTAGACATAAAGATATTCCTAAATTATCATTAAATATAATAAGTAGGTGTATAAAGCTTCATGATGAAGTTGATAATCAATTGATTGATTTTTTACGATGCAAGGTCATGGGATTGAATATTTCTAATCTTAAAACAATGAAAGATTTGGAATATTTATTAGACCTTATTGAAGAAGAAATTGATTATTATAATGATGATATGATTATTCAAAGTGATATTTATGTTGGATATTTGCAAGATTCTCTTGTTAAATCTACAGGAAATATATTTGTAACAGGAAAAGGCGAGTATATTACAAATCTTATAGCTTTAAAAAATATTGAATTTTTAAATAAAGATGCTGTTGCAAGAGGGGGAGTTATATCTGCAAAAGGTGATGTAAAGCTTGGAACAGTAGGAAGTATTGCAGGAGTGTCAACAAGGATAGAAGTACCTAAAGATGGTATTGTAACGGCTGAAGTGGCATATTCAAATACAATTTTTATGTTTGGTAAACGTTCTAAGGTTTTAGAAGAAGATAGCAGAAATTTTAAAGCTTATATGGATAAAGATGGAGAAATAATTTTTGAAAAATTCAAATTATAATATTTACAAAAAATCGAACTATATTATTGGTTCGATTTTTTGTAAATATTTTGAGTTTTTATACGATATTAGAATTATACAGAATAAAAATATAAAGGAGTGAAATTTATGAATAAAGTTGTAAAAGCTATTATTGCAGGTGGTGCTATAAGTTTATTTTCCATAGCACCAGTATTTGCACAGAGTTATAATAATTATTCACCAGCATCAGCATATACATTCCCAACTGCACCATCAACTAGTTATCATGATGCAGTAAATTCAAGTATACCAAATAATAAGGCACCATATGGAGCTCCACAGTTAACAAACACCCCAGATAGTATTGGAAATTTATATTATTCACCAGAAACAACAAATTATACACAAGTGAGTTATGATGCATATATTGGTACTATCCCAATGTCATCTTCTCAGAATAAGGATCTTTTAAGTAGTATTAAGAACTTTAAACTTTCTAATTTGGGGATAAATAGAACTATATCTGAAGTTCTAGGAGCATTAACACCTAACTATGATGGGGCAAATTCATCTTGTGCTTGGTATAGTGATCCTAATAATGCAAATGGAGTAATATGTACATGTGGAAATTATAAAATATATTTTGATTGTTATGCATCATCAAATGGGATGGACATATATGCAACAATAAGTAGCAATGCAGGAATATACACTTTTACTCAAAGTGAAATAATCAATTTCTTTAAAAACCTTGATGTAAAATTAACTAATATTGAAAATGAAAAGAAAGAAAATGAAACTAATAATCCATCATATGGAACATATTATAATAATTCAGTAATTATTAATGGTACAAATTCAGGTACAATAATAATTAATGGTTAATTTAAATTTACTTTATATAAATATTTGATTAATAATATTTATTGTTTTTTAGAAAGCACTGTATATGTTTTGATATGCTCCCTTTATGCTAGACACATAAAATAATAAAAATGTCTATCATAAAGAGGAGTATTTTTTATTAAAAAATTAATTTTATTAAAGCTAACTTTTAGCATATGGGATATAACATAGTCGCTTTGGCGATTTTTTTATGTGAAATTATTTATTAATACAACTTCAATTTTGGATTATCTTATAAGTATGATAAAATAATGAATAGATAAAGACACAAAGGAGTAAGAAATTAATGAATATTATTACATTAGAAAATATAAGTAAAACCTATAGTGAAAAAGTTCTTTTAAAAGATGTATCACTAGGAATTAGTGATAGCGATAAAATAGGTTTGATAGGTATAAATGGTGCGGGAAAATCAACACTTCTAAAAATAATAGGAGGAAAAGAAGAATTCTTTGATGGAACTATAACAAAAGGTAAAAATATAAGAATTGAATTTTTAGATCAAGATCCAGATTTTCATGATGATGTAACAGTAATAGAACAGATATTTAAAGGAAATACTAAGGAAATGCAAACTCTTAGAGAGTATGAAGATATATTAAATAAAATAGATAAAGCTAAAAGCGATGAATTTGATAAATTAAACAGCAGACTTATTAAGATTCAGGAAGAAATTGATGCATTAAACTTGTGGGATCTTGAAAGTGAAGCTAAAACAATACTTACAAAGCTTGGAATAAAAAACTTTAATGAAAAAGTCGGAAATTTATCTGGAGGACAGAAAAAGAGAATAGCCCTTGCATGTGCACTTATTACACCATGTGATCTTCTTATTTTAGATGAGCCTACAAACCATCTGGATTCAGATTCTATTGAATGGCTTGAAGAATTTTTAAATAGTAGAAAAGGTGCTCTTTTAATGATAACTCATGATAGATATTTTCTTGATAGAGCTACAAATAGAATAATTGAACTTGATCGTGGAACTCTTTACTCATATCCAGGAAATTACACAGCATTCCTTGAAAAGAAAATGGAAAGGCTGGAAACAGAAGCAGTTCAAGAAGAAAAGAGAGATGCCTTAATAAGAAATGAATTGAAATGGGTAAGGCGTGGTGCTAAAGCAAGAACTACAAAACAAAAAGCAAGACTTCAAAGATTTGATGAACTTGTTAATACTGAAACAATTAAAAGACAAGATGACATAGAATTATCTTTTGTAGGAACAAGACTTGGAAAAAAAGTTGTAGAATTATACAATATAAACAAATCATTTGAAGATAAAACTATTATAAAAGACTTTAGTTATATTTTCTTAAGAAATGACAGAATAGGTATTGTTGGTCACAACGGTGCAGGGAAAACCACTTTAGTAAATATATTAAGAAGCAAACTTAATGCAGATAGCGGAACTATTGAAATAGGAGATACTGTTAAAATAGGATGTTTTGCTCAAGATAATACAAACATGGATCCTAAAATGAGAGTTATAGATTATGTTAAAGAAGGTGGCGAATACATTCCCGTAGAAGATGGAACAAAGATTACTGCATCTACAATGTGTGAAAGATTCTTATTTGATGGGAATATGCAGTATACACCTATTGAAAAATTATCTGGAGGAGAAAGAAGAAGACTTCATCTTTTAAGAGTATTAATGGAATCTCCAAACTTTTTAATTCTTGATGAACCTACAAATGATCTTGATATTGAAACATTAAAAATTCTTGAAGATTTTCTAGACAAATTTATAGGTGTAGTTGTTGTTGTATCCCATGATAGATATTTTCTTGATAGAATCTGTAATAAGATATTCTCTTATGAGGGAAATGGCTATATAAAAGGTTATAATGGTAATTATAGTGATTTTCTTATTGCAAAGGAAATTGAAAATGCAGAAGGCAGCATTTCAGTGGCAGAAGAGAAAGAAAAGCCTAAAGCAAAAGGAACAAAAGACAGAAGCAGAGAAAATAAGCCTAAATTTACATTTAAAGAGCAGAAGGAATTTGAAACTATAGATGAAGACATTTTAAAATTAGAAGAAAAAATTTCAACTCTTGAAAATGAAATGGCTAAAAATTCATCAAATTATGGAAAGCTAAATGAGCTTATGAAAGAAAAAGAAGAAACTCAAAGTATGCTTGATGAAAAATATGAAAGATGGGAATACTTAAATGAAATTGCAGAAGCAATTGAGGAATATAAAACTAATAATTAATATGAAAGAGGCAGAAACATGGAATTACAAATTTTTTTAAAAGGAAAAAGTGAACCTTCAGTTTTTACAGGTGAAAGAATTGATGTTCTTGATTTTGAGATGCAGGGGAAAAAATATAAACAAATAAGGTATTTTAGAAAAGGTATATCAAAATCTCAATATATAGCAGCAGACTTAATAAAGAAAATAGTTGAAGTCAATAAATAGTACGGAGTGTTGAAATTGATTAAACAAGTATTAATGGACAAATTTAATAAAAATATAACTTCTTCAGTAATGAGATCTGCTAATGATGTTCTTAGAAATGACCTTATTAAAGATGTCACAAACACTTTAGATAAAGATACTATTACTATAAAGTCTACTGTTATTTCAGAGAGTCTTCTTAGTGAATATAGCTGTAAGATTATATTTGACATAAAAACTATGGATATAATTGGCACATACTGTAGCTGTGCTGACTATGAGAAAAATGAATTTAAAAAAGAAAATTATTGCTGTAAACATCTTGCTGCAAGTTTTTATGAATTCGTAAATAATGCCTCTTGTGATGAAAAACTATCTGAGATTTTAAATGGAAGAATAAAAGAAAATAAAAAAAATAAAACTATGGAAAATGAAATTCTTAATACACTTATAGATGAAAGAGAAAATATTTTAAAATTTGAAGTTATTTTAAGTAAAAATCACTGGTCATCAAAATTACAGGCTGAATTTAAACTAGGTCTTAGAAATAAGAAAATGTATGTTATTAAGGACTTAAATCACTTTCTTGTTTCTATGTTTAATAATGTTCCTATAAAATATGGTAAAGATTTTACTTTTAATATAAAAGAACAAAAATTTTCTTATGAAGATAGCAGGCTCATTAAATTTATATGCAATTTGAAAAGATTTAGTGAAAACAATACAAGTGTAAGAAGACAAGATAAAATTATCGATGGAAAACTAATGACAATACCATCGATAATGTTGAAAGAATTTTTATCTATAGTCAAGAAAAATAGAATATTTTTAGGTGATGGATTTTTTTACAGAATACTTGAATGTGATGTAATAGAAGGTGATATTCCTGTATCATTTTCTTTGAAATCAGCATCACATGAAATAAGTTTAGAAGTTTTAGATATTATGCCAGAGCCATTAAGCGATAATAACGATGTATTTATGTTTGGAACATCTTTATATATTCCATCTATAGAACAATGTGAGAGACTTGAACCTTATTTGAAAATATTCAATAAAACAAGGAAAGTAGTTTTTGATAAGAATGATGAGGAGACAATCTTAAGAAAACTTATACCTAATATACAAAAGACTTCTTCTCAGCTGATCTTATCACAAAGTATAAGGAAGAAAATAATTTCAGGTCCAGTTAATTTCAGGTTTTACTTTGACAAAGAGAGAGAAAATGTATCTCTTCAGTATAAAGTATCTTATGAAGGACATGAGTTCAACTTTTTCGAAGAATACAAAGATAAGATTATATATAGAGATACCCAAAAAGAAAATGAAGTTTATAATATTCTAAAAAATCTTGGTTTTGATGAAGTAAATGAGAAATTTTATCTTCTAAAAGATGATGATGAAATATTCAAATTTTTTAAATATGAAATAGAAAAGCTTCAAAGATATGGTGAAGTATTTTATTCAGAAAGATTCAAAGGAATAAGATCTATTAAAAAATCCGACTTCAAAGGAGAAGTGCGTAAAGGAAAATTTGACTACTTTGAATTAAAATTTAAACTTACCAATATACACGAAGATGAAGTTACAAAAATATTACGAAGCTTTAGAGATAATGTAAAGTATTATAAACTTGAAAATGGTGAATATCTCGATTTAGAGGAAGAGGCTCTTAAGGAAGCTTTAAATCTTATAGACAGTCTTGTTATAAATGAAGAATTTGATGATAATATAGTCTTAATTCCTTTAAGTAAAGGAGCATACGTTGAAGATTATCTTGATAATAAGAACTTCAGATACATAAAAACATGTGATGAGATGAAAGATCTTAAGATTAAGCTGAATAATATTGAAAATAAGACATTCCAGATGCCTTATGGTATTTTAGCTAAATTAAGAGATTATCAAAAGCAGGGCTATAATTGGCTTAGAACTCTTGATTATCTTGGATTTGGAGGTATTCTTGCAGATGAAATGGGGCTTGGAAAAACTCTTCAGACAATTACGTTTATATTGTCAAAAGCCAATTCAAAAACATTAATAGTTGCACCCACTTCATTGATTTATAATTGGCTAAGTGAATTTAAAAAATTTGCACCTTCATTAAAGGTTCTAATATGCAATGGTACTCCAGATGAGAGAAAAAAATATATTGAAAATTATAAAGACTATGATGTTATAATAACTACATATAATATGCTTAGAAATGACCTTGAACATTATGATATGTTTTTTGATTACTGCATACTAGATGAAGCACAGAATATAAAAAATTATAATTCATTAAATGCAAAATGTGTTAAAAAAATAAAGAGCAGAGTGAGATTTGCCCTTACAGGAACTCCAGTAGAAAATTCACTTATGGAGCTTTGGTCAATTTTTGATTTTATAATGCCAGGTTATTTATATGATGAAAAAAGATTTACCACAAGATACTTCAGAAGACTGGAAGAAAGTCCAGAAATACTTGAAGAGATTCATAAGATGGTAAAACCATTTATATTACGAAGACTTAAGAAAAATGTTATAAAGGAATTACCAGATAAAATTGAAAAAATAATGAATATTCCACTTTCAGATGAACAAAAAATTGTATATGAAACTTATGCAGAATATGCAAAGAATCTGATACAAAAGAAAGTTGAAAGTGATGAATTTAAAAAGAGTAAAATAGAGATACTATCATATGTTACAAAGCTACGTCAGATATGTCTTGACCCATCTGTAATAATGGATAATTATAATGGTACAAGTGGGAAAATTGATGCACTTATTGAACTTTTGGAACAAAGTATAGAAGGAGATCATAAAGTTCTTGTATTTTCACAATTTACTTCAGTTCTGAAAAATATAAGTACCATATTAAAAGAAAATAATATGAGTTACTGTTATTTAGATGGTTCCATGACAAGCAGCGAAAGAATGAAAATGGTAAATGAATTTAATGATGGAAATAAAAATATATTTCTTATTTCATTGAAGGCTGGAGGAACTGGATTGAATCTTACAAGCGCAGATATTGTAATTCATTTTGATCCATGGTGGAATCCAGCAGTAGAAGATCAAGCAACTGACAGAGCACATAGATTGGGGCAGAAAAATGTAGTTGAAGTTATTAAGCTTATAGCAAGTGGAACAATAGAGGAAAAAATCATTGATCTTCAGAACTCTAAAAGAGAACTTATAGATAAAGTACTTAGTGATGACTTAAGTGCTGATGTATTTGTAAATAAACTCAATGATGACGAGATTCTTCAACTGTTTAACTGAGTTATATCTAAATAAGTATACCTTGTAGCTTAAAAAAGAATTAATAAATTTATTTCTATATGACAGATTACTTATTAAAAATTATAAATAAAAAAAGAAATATGAAAACATAAAGGCAATGGTGTCATTAATGGTAACACATTGCCTTTATGTGTTATATAATAAAAACATTAAAAAAAGACTTAGGAGGGCTATATTATGATTAACACGTATAATGATCTTATGAATTACTTAAGAGAATTAAATACTGTCTCAATTATTGTGAGATTGACTCTTGCAACAATATGTGCAGGAATATTAGGACATGAGAGAGGAAAAAAGAAAAGACCTGCAGGTTTTAGAACACATATTGTGGTGTGCATTGGGGCAACAATGGTTATGGTAACAAGTCAGTATATGACGGATGTTTTAGGAATAACTACAGATGCAAGCAGAATGGGAGCTCAGGTGATAAGCGGAATTGGTTTTTTAGGTGCAGGTACTATTATGGTAGTTGGACGTAATCAGGTAAAAGGACTTACTACAGCAGCTGGACTTTGGGCATGTGCATGTATGGGACTAGCTATTGGAATAGGGTTCTATGAAGGGGCAATTATTACATGTATTTATTTACTTGCTGTTGTGACTTTTTTGCATAGATTAGATTTATATTCAAGGACTCATTCAAAAGTACTTGAAGTATACGTAGAACTTCAAGATATATGTGGAGTTACAAACTTTATAAATATGGTAAAATCTGATGGGACAAAGATATCAAACATAGAAGTAAAGAAAAATGATACTATGGAAAGAGGTATGGTTGGACTTACAATGACTCTTACTCTTGCAAGAAAATGTGATCATGGAGAATATCTTCTTCAACTTAACAATATAGAGGGAGTATATATTGCTGAAGAAGCTTTATAAAATAAGCTGAAAAGCCATATAATAAAATTTGATGTAATATGATAAAGCATATTAATATAAAAATTAAAAGCATCAATAAATGATTATTTAATTCATTTATTGATGCTTTTATTGTTATTGATTATTTTCTACAACACTTTGAGCAATATTGTTAGAATGATCACCAATTCGTTCTAAATCACTTATGATATCTAGAAATAATGCCCCTTCAAATGCACTACATTTACCGTCATAAAGTCGTTTTATATGTTTTTCTCTATAGTCCTTTTTATATGTATCAATCTGATTTTCAACTTTAAAGTTTGTTTTAGCTTCATTGACGTTTCTATCGGTATAAGCACCAATAGAAATATCTAGGGATTTTACAACAGATTCATAAATTTCGTTTAAATCATTTAATGCATCTAAACTGTATTTAACTTTTCTATTGATTTTTTCACGTGCTAAATCAGCAATGTTTTCAGCATGATCACCAATTCTCTCAATATCTATGACAACATGTAGAGTAGATGCCACAATTGTTTGTTCTTTTTCAGATAAATTGCATTGTGCAAGTTTTACAAGATAGCTTGTTATGGCTTCTTCGAGTAAATTTATAGTTTCTTCATTTTTGTATACTTGCTCTATTAGTTTTTCATTACTATCAATAAATGCTTTCATGGATAGTTCAACATTTTCTTTTGCTTTATGAGCCATTCTAATAGTTTCTTTTATTACCTGCCCAGCAGCAATTACAGGAGTTTCGAGAACTCTATCATCAATAAATTTAACACCAGGTTTTTCTTCATTTTCATCATCAGGTATTACTTTATTGACAAACATTACGATATATTTGCTAAATGGCAAAAGTAGCGCTGTGTTTGTAATATTAAAAATAGTGTGGGCATTTGCAATCTGTCGACTTACATCAGTGCTTGTTGTAACTACAAAGTCACCTAAGATTCTTAAAAATGGTATAAAGATTATAGTTCCAAGAACATTAAAGGTGAGATGAAGAAAAGCAGCTTTATGGGCAGTTTTATTTGTACCAATACTTGCTAAAAGCGCAGTTACACATGTTCCAATATTACAACCAAAGAGTATAGGAATAGCAAGTGATACAGTAATTGAATTTGTACTTGCAAGAGCTATTAATATTCCAGTTGTTGCTGATGAACTTTGAAGGACTGCTGTTAAAGCAAGACCTGTTAGTATACCAATAATCCAGTTGTCACCAACAGCAAGCAGAAGTTGAGTAAACATTGGAGTCTTTGCAAGTGGCTTCATTGCACTGCTCATAATACCCATACCAGTGAATAATATACCAAAACCTAATATAATATTTCCAAGTTCAAGATGTTTTCTATTCTTTGCAAACATTACCATAGCGGCACCAACAAATACGAATAAAGGTGCAATTTCATCAAGTTTAAATGCAACAAGTTGCGCTGTAATAGTTGTTCCAATATTTGCACCCATAATTACTCCAAGTGCCTGAGATAAATTCATAAGACCAGCATTTACAAAACCCACAACCATTACAGTTGTAGCACTGCTGCTTTGAATTATAGCAGTAACTATTGTACCAACAAGCACTGCAATAACTCTATTACTTGTTACTTTTTCAAGAATGCTTTTTAAACTATCACCAGCAGCATTTTCAAGACCATCACCCATGAGTTTCATACCATATATGAATAATCCTAAACCGCCTAAAAGTTTAACTATTGTGCTTACTAAATCCAAATTATATTCACCTCTGTCAATAAAATATTGTATATATATTCTAATAAATATTTTACATATAAGTCTTAAAAATCACGTAAAGATTTTCACCTTAAATGTGGATTGCTCACACAAGGAGCACCCAAAAGGGCATACAATGTCAATTGTTAATTGGAATATATATTATTAAATAATTCTGTAATTATTATTAACATGAAGCAAATTAATTATACTTTTTAATAGTAATGATGGTATTCTTAAAAGTTTATTTTAAATAGATAAAAAAATCGTCAAGGCGACTAAGTTATATCCCATATATTAAAAAAACTGCCTGAAAAACAGACAGTTTATAATAACAGCATGTTATGCTTGTTCAGCTATTTGATAAAGAAGTTTTTCTGTTTCTTCCCATCCAAGACATGGATCAGTAATTGATTTGCCATAAATATGTTCATCAATTTTTTGACATCCTTCTTCAATATAGCTTTCGATCATAACACCTTTAACTAATTTCTTTAGTTTACTATTGCAGTCTCTACTATGTAAAATTTCTTTAACAATACGTGGCTGCTCAAAATATTTTTTGTTTGAATTATTGTGATTTGCATCAACTATAACAGCTGGATTAGGAAAATCATGTTCACTGTAAAGTTCAGCAACTCTTAATAAATCTTCATAGTGATAATTAGGGATGCTATTTCCATGTTTGTTTACAGAACCTCTCATGATTGCATGTGCATAAAGGTTACCACTTGTAGTAACTTCATGATCCTTATAAATAAAGTCATGTTTACAATGGGCTGCGTGTATTGAATTGAACATTACACTTAAATCACCACTTGTTGGATTTTTCATACCAACAGGAACATCGACACCACTTGCTGTAAGTCTATGTTGTTGATTTTCAACACTTCTTGCACCAACAGCAACATAAGTTAATAAATCATCACAGTAAATGTGATTACAAGGATATAACATTTCATCAGCAGGAGTTAGGTGTGTTTCCTTAATTGCTCTTATAAACATTTTTCTAATTGAAAATAAACCTTCAAGCATATTTGGTGATTTTTCAGGATCTGGCTGATGAAGCATTCCTTTATATCCTTCACCTGTAGTTCTTGGTTTATTAGTATAAATTCTTGGAACTATGAATAATTTATCTTTAACTTTTTCATTTACTTGTGCTAATCTATTTACATAATCACACACAGAATCTTCATCATCAGCTGAGCAAGGCCCAATAATGACAACAAACTTATCACTCTTGCCAGCAAAAATATTTTTTATTTCTTCGTCTCTTTCAGCTTTGATTTTTTTTAAATGCTCTTCCAGAGGAGTCATAGCTATTATTTCCTCTGGAGACGGTATTTTTCTTATATTTGTAAAACTCATTACAAACGCCCCCTTATAATTGTGTACATTATCTACTATATAATTACTGGCATATTTAGTCAAGTTATATTGAAAATGTGATATTTCCCATTTATATATAACTAAATTGATTTAATTATGATAAAATATATATGATAATTGTAAATTGGTGGTAGAAACCATATATTAGTTTCTAAATTACAATTATAGAGTTAATAGTTTAACATATAGGTAATATAATTATGAAAGAGAACTTTACTTGTATGAATATAAAATTTTATTGCAATAAGAAAAGAGGGGCTTAATAATGAAAATTCTAGCATATAGTCATAGGAAAGATGAAACAGAATTTTTTAAGGAATTCAGCAAAAAGTATAATGTGGATATTGTACTTACAGATGAGGAACCTAATATGGAAACAGTAAATTTAAGTAAAGGAATAGAGTACATAAGTATAATAACAACTCCTATACATGAAGAATTATTAAAAAAATTTAAAGAATATGGTGTGAAATTTATTTCTACAAGAACAATTGGATATGATCATATTGATTTAGAGAATGCACAAAAGTTAGGAATTCATATAGGAAATGCAACTTATTCACCTAGCAGTGTTGCAGATTATGCTATTATGATGATACTAATGTCAGTTAGAAAAATGAAATTGATATTAGATAGAAGTACAGTTCAAGATTTTTCTTTAAATATGGTTCAGGGGAAAGAACTTAAAAATCTCACTGTAGGTGTTTTGGGGACAGGAAGAATAGGAGAGACAGTAATAAAACATTTAAGTGGCTTTGGATGTAATATTATTGCTCATGATGTTTATGAAAAAGATACTGTAAAAAAATATGCAGAGTACAAAAATTTAGATTATGTTTTAAAAAATAGTGATATTTTAACATTTCATATGCCAGCAACTGAAGATAATTATCACATTATAAATAAAAAAACTATTTCAGAAATGAGAGACAATGTATTTATAATAAATACGAGCAGAGGGTCGCTAATTAATACTGAAGATTTAATTGAAGGTCTAGAAAAAGGAAAAATTGCAGGTGCAGCACTAGATGTTATTGAAAATGAAAGCGGGCTGTATTACAATGACTTAAAAGGGAAAATACTAGAAAACAGAAACCTTGCTATTTTGAAATCTTTTCCAAATGTAATTGTTACTCCACACACAGCATTCTATACAGATCAAGCTGTAAGTGATATGGTTGAAAATTCAATAAAAAGCATCTTGCTCTTTGATCAAAATAAAGACAATCCATGGCAGGTATTATAGAGTATTAACGAAATCAATTGTAAAATATTGACATATAATATGTTAAGTGTTATATTAATAACTGTACATTGCAAAAAAAGAGATTATGTATTTTTATATTGTAGAAGAAAGTAGATTATACGATTAAAATTTTAGTAAAATAAGTACTTCTTATAACTTAGCTTATTATTGCCTAATATTTTAAGATATAATTTCTGCTCAGTACTATACGATTGATTGTATAAATATTATTTTCTAAAACCAAATAATAATACATGTTTCTTTGAGATATTTATTTCTAAAAAATGTGCTGTGGCTAAATTCACAGCACATTTTTTAGCTTCAAATTTATTTGTTAATTATTCAAGAATGTTATAAAATACTGTTGAGGTGAATGTAATGAATTTATCAAATTTAATACTGTTATTATTGCAAGGTGGTGCCGGAGCTGTTTCTGGATATGTTACAAACAAATATGCAGTAAACATGCTTTTTAAGGAATATACTCCATTTAAAATTTTTGATAAAGTTTTATTGCCAGCAAAATTTGGCGGAGTAATAAAGAATAGAAAAGAACAATTTATTGAAGAAATAAGCGAGCTTGTTGAAAGAGATATTATTAATAGTGATACAATTTTAGCTAATTTTAATAATGAAAACTTTGAAAAAGTACTTAATGAGATTGTAAAAGAATTTTTTAATGAAGAACTTAAAAAGTTAATAAATAATATGGAATTTAGAGATATACATAATTACGAAAGTATAATTGACAATATATTATGTTGTTTTACAGAAACATTAAAAGTCAATTCTAATTTAGTTGATAAAGTGATAAATGAAATAGATTTTAATGATGACATAACTTTTAAAGTTACAACAAATATTTGTGAAAAATTTATTCAAGAAATTGAAGAAGAAGTTGCAAAAACTAACTTTACTAGTGATTGTGTAAAAGAATTGTATGGTAAAATTTCTGAAGAAAATATTAGTGAAATTTTATGTTGTGAGAATTTAGATTTAGTAGAAAAGAATTTAACAGTAAACATTGAAAAATCAATTAATAATTTATTTTCAAATGATGAAATAATCTTAAATATACTAAATAACTTACATGATAAAATAGATACAAAATCTATAATGATAGAACTTCAGAAGAATCTGTACAATAAGACTTTATCAGATTATATTACAGAAGAAGAACTTGATAATATATGTGATAAATTATTTGATGTATTTATGACATATTTAAATTCTAATAATGGAAAGTCAAACTTTAAAGAGGTTTCAACATTTGCATTAAACATAATTAAAGATATGGATTATACAATCTATGATATTCTTCCAGAGGATTCAAGTAAGAAACTTACAGAGTTCATAAACAATTCAATACATAAAATGATGCCATATTTTTCTGAGTGGATAAATAAAAATAAAGATGAGTTTGATGTAATAATTGAGAATTCTATTGATGAAGCTATAGGAAGCCTTGATCCAGGAATTAAGAAGATGATTATAGCAAAAGTCCGTGCATTATTCCTAGATAATGTTTCTGCTAAAAATCAAATAGTAGAAAAAATTACTAATTATATAGAAAACTATAATATTGATGAAAATTCTATTGATGAAATATGTGATACAATACTTAATTATCTTAGAAACACTAAGATAAGTGAAATTGTAGAAAGCTTACAGAAGACTAATATAATTGAAAATTCTCAAATAGAAAATTTATTTGGATTTTTAAAGGAGCAATGCAATATTCATGGTAGGAGTATAATATATAATTTATTAAATATGCAGATGTCAAAAACATTTAAAGTTCTACTAAAAAGGGATTTAGATGAAATTTTTGAATGTAATATTAAACAATGGATAAATGATCTTATAATAACAAATAAACAAAACATTAATAATATTCTTTTGGAAAATCTAAAAACTTTAATATCTAGTAATTTTCAAGATTTTAAAAAGTCTACACTTTCTTCGATTATAGATAAAGAAACATTAACTGATAATATTGAAAAAATCAATGAATTTATAAATAAGATTTTAAATGAAAATAAGAATATCTTATGCCACAATATGAGTAGTTATTTAATAAATGGTTTAACTTTACTAAAAAATAGTGAAAAAGCTAAAGATGAAATATATAAAAGTACAATAAGCATTGTTAAAGTAAATCTTTTAGATAAAGGAAATTCTAATGTTTATGATGTTATATATGATAATTTATGCAAAGATGAAGTATATGAATCTGTAACCAAAGTTGTTAAAGATATTCTTGTAAAAAATTTAGATTTAATGTTAAAAGGAAAAGTAAAAGGTACTATTAGAAATAATCTTATGCAGTATGATGAAGATGAAATTTGCGATTTAGCTCAAAGATTCATGGGGAATGAGCTTAAGCCTTTATCCATGTTTGGAGGTGTCTTAGGTTTTATCTGCGGTATATTATTTGGTTTGGTTTTTAAGAATATAAGTATTAATGGATTTTATTCCAATATGAGTGAACAGATATTATCTATTTTACTTATGGGCTTTGTTGGAATAATAACAAATGTTATAGCTATTAACATGCTATTTAAACCATATACTAAAAATAAATTTTTATCTAAAATACCTTTTATAAGAAGATTTGCATTAGGATATATTCCAGCCCATAAAGATAATATGAGTAATGCAATTGGAAATGTTATAGATAATGATCTTTTAAATAGAAATTACCTTTATTCCATTTTAAAGCAACATAAAGAAAATATTAAAATAAAACTTTTTGAAACTGCAGAAAAAAATGATTTTAAAATAGTATCAGATTTTATAATTTCTCAAAAAAATATAGCAGAAAAGAGTTTGAATAAAATATTTTTCAATTATTTTATCAATAATAAAAATAAAGCAATTGAAAAGATAAATTCACATTTAATGAATACAAAAATAAATGAAAACTTAATCAAAAAACAATTGATTGATGATATTATTGAAAAAGCAAAAATAGAAGAGAAAATAAAGGAAATTTCTTTTGAATATTTGGAAAACATAATTAAAAGTTCTCATAAGGTTGAAGAGTTTATTTTGCCAGAAGCGAAAGATAAACTAGGAGAATACTTTAATCGTGGAATAAATAAATCAATAAATAATATTGGTAATAAAATTGAAAGTATTCAAATGGAAAGCATTATATGTGAATATGTAATTAATATAATAAAAAACAAAGAAATTTCAAATAAAATTATTGATAATATTTCTTATTTTATTAGTAAAAATAGCAAAAGATACATTATAAATTCAATAGAAAACTCTGGATCAAAACTTACATCAGTAATTTTAAAGGATGAAAATACAATAGAAACAATATTAAATGGAAAGATAAAAGTTTTTATTGATAAAAATTTATTTAAACTCACAGAGTTTGCTATTTATAAAATAAAAATACTATTAATAGATAATGAAAATTTTATTAAGGACAATATAAAAGTAAAGATAGGAGAATCTCTAAACTTTTTTGAAAAAATGGGTTATGCCATGGCTGGTGGTGATGACATAGTAGATAGGGCAGTAAATATTATGATTCACAAAAATATGCCTGTTTTCATAAGTGACCGTTTCTTTGAAATAACTAATATAATTAAAGACAGTTTTGATAATTATTTATATAAAGTAAAGATAAATGAAATTTGTTCTTCGCTTAATGAGGATAATGTAAACAAATTTATATGTGGAATTTGTGAAAATCTAAATAATAATGAATACATAACAAAATATTATGAAAGTAGTATTAATACATTATTGCACTCTGTGTTAGATAACATTGATGAAGAAATTATTAAAACTTCAGTAAGTAAATTTCATAAAGAATTCTGTTTAATTCAAGGGTTAATTTCAGAGAATATTAAAAATAAAGAAGTCTCGGACTATGTATATAGAGTATCAGAAAATTATGTTATACAATCAATATATAATATGGAAATGCAAAATATATTTAAAGAATATGATTTAAATAATATAAAAGACTTATTAAACAACATATCAAACAAGTTGGAAATTGAGGATTTTCTAAAAGAGAAAACATTTGAATTAATGAGTGTCTACATAAAAAATAAACGTATTTCTAATATTGTTGATAAATCTATTGCACAAGAGTGTTTAATATCTAAATATACTAGTTTATTTGATAATAGTGAATTTATAGAGAATTCTACTAAAATAATTAGTGATTTTAGTGAAATATTAATTAGAAATGAGAAAAATATTTTTAATTACAATACTAAATCCCAGATAATTGATATTCTTTGTGATTCATCATTAGATTCTTTTATTAATAATTCAAGCAATATAATAGAATCTATAAAATTAAAGGCAATAACAAAAAATCAAATAGAGCTCATGAATCCAAAGGAACTTCATGAATTATTTTTATCATTTTCAGGAACGTTGTTTAAGAAGCTCTATTTATATGGAGCATTTGGAGCAGTGTTTGGTATTAATTTGTGGATACCTGTTATTTTAGGAATAAAAGAAAGTATAGATACTTCAAATTCTAATTCAGATATAGTAGAGGAACATTAAAATACAGAGTAAAAACCATAAAAAAGACTTCATTATTCACATAAGATCATGAAGTCTTTTTTATTAAAATGAATGCATTTGAAAAAAATATATAAAATAATATGCGAATTAATAATATATATATATATATAAGTTAATAATTTATGAATAAGTTTACAAAGCTTACATTATATAGTATAATAATTTTTATATTATAAAAATTAAAGGAGAAAAGAATTGATGCGAAAAAAATACAGCTCATTTTCTTGTTTTATTTTAAATAAAACAAGTCTTAAATTCTTTACAATAACTATGTTATGTACTTTATTGTGTAACTTTGTTTTTGTAAATGAAAAAGTACAAGCTGTAACTTCTTCTACGTCAGTTGCAAATACGGATATTGTATGTTCTTCTACAGCGTATACTGGTGGTGGAGTAACAGCTACTGGTATTTCATGTGTGAGAAAACCTTTTGGGTTAAGTACAATTGCAGTTGATCCTGATGTAATCCCATTTAATTCAGCAGTTTATGTAGAAGGATATGGTTATGCAATAGCTGCAGATTGTGGTGGTGCTATTAAAGGAAATAAAATTGATGTTTACTTTGATAGCGAATCTGAATGTTCTAATTGGGGTGTAAGAAATGTTACAGTCACAATACTTGGAAATTCAACTGGAAGGTAAGACATAAAAATTGATATAGCATCCTAAAATACGATTTTAGGATGCTAATTTATTTTATATAATATTACTTAAGAAATCACTTTTAAATATGTAACCTTTGTTACATATTAATATTATAAATTCATATATAATTAATTTACAATATTAAATTTAAGAGGTAAATTTATGAAAATAGATAATTTATTAAGACAACATAGAGAAATTTATAAGGATTTAGATAAAATAAAGAAACTTGTTTCTAAAAGTGACTTTGAGAATTATTATACAGAATTTTCACGTGATTTATCATTATTGTCAGGAAAATTACAGATACATTTGAATACAGAAGATAAATTCTTATATCCCGCTCTTTTAAAAAAAGAAGATTTAAAAGAAAAAACTCAAAAATATATTATTGAAATAAAAAATCTTTTGAATGACTTTACTAAGTATAAGAATAAATTTAATACTAAAAGTAAGTTAATGAATTATGATGAAAATTTTATAAAAAAGGAAACTATATATATGATAAAACAAATTGAAAGTAGAATGATAAAAGAAGAAGGGGATATATATGAATTATGCTAATCTTCAAAAAATAAGGAATGGTAAAAGAACTTACAGTATTACCCCACATATTCCAGGTGGATTTATTACCATTGATACTATGAAAAAAATAACTAATGTTTGTGAAAAATACAATGGTGTATTAAAAATTACATCTGGTCAGAGAATATTGATAACTAACCTTAGAGAAGAAGACATTCCTTTTATATGGAATGAACTGCAAATGGAACCAGCTGTTAAAAGTACAAATTCAGTTAAAAATGTAGAAATGTGTCCAGCAGGTTTTTGTAAGAGAGAAAAGTTTAATACAATCAGTACAGGAATGAAACTTTCGAAAAAATATACATGGATGGAAATGCCATGCAGAACTAAAATAGGAGTTGCTGGATGTAGAAATGCATGTGGAAGTGTATATAGTAAAGATGTTGGACTAATAGCTGATAAAACTGGATTTATAGTATGTGCAGGAGGGTCAGGTGGATATAATCCTAGACTTGCAGATGTTATAGCTAAAGATTTAACTGAAAAGGAAGCATTAAAAATGATAGATAATATATTTGAATACTATAAAGAAAATGCCGAGCCTGGTGAGAAGTTAGGATTTTTTATAGATAGAATAGGCTCAGATACTTTTAAACTTAATATTTGTAAATGATAATAGTATAAACTTTAATGATAGTTCTATAAGTATAACAAATTATAATAGTTATGATGAGAATTATAAAGATGGATATTTAGTCGGTATATCATTTACAAAAGGAAGTTTAGAATATTATTCTCATGCATCCATATTGTTTAATAAGAAAAATACAAATAAATATAAGTGTGTAAGCTGTAGTGCAAGTCAATTTTAAATTAATTAACCTTTAATAATAGAGGTTACTAGGGTTTTCTTTTTAAGGAAGCCTTTTGTTATGTTGAAAAATCTTAGTTAGATAAAGATTCTAATAAATTAGAGAGAAATAGAATACAATTAAAGGTATAATTCCATTTTTGTGTTAAAATATTATAAAGGGGGAAATAGTAATGGAGAAAACAAAGAGAAAATATAATAATACTAAGATTTCAGGAGATAATGTTCAGGGATGGTTTATTGCAATTGCAGTTATAGATTTTATAATTGCATTTATAAGCTTATTATCAATAAATATTATTTGGCTTATAGTATCTGTTGTAATGGGTATATTCACTATAATAGTAGGTAGTGCTATAAAAAACCTTATGCATAGCATAGCTAATATTGAGGATAATAGTGCAGATCAACTTGAATATTTAAAATTAATAGTTAAACAAAATATTAATAAAAGCAATGAAGAGTTAAAAGTAGAATAGTTCATCTTATATAAATGTATAAACAAACCTTTAAAAATATTAAAAGGTTTGTTTGGATTTTTTTAAAAAAGATATTATAATGAGTAATGTAATATATATTAAAGAATTAAAATAAAAAATAAATAATTTACAATTATGATTATTTATTAAAATATCTTGCTAATAATACTATAATATAGTATTATACATATGTACTTAGTTTATTATTTAAGTATGTTTTAGCAAAGTTAGAGAAATCTAGCGACGCAAAGCTATAGGGACTAAGGTTGTGAAAACTATGTCAGCCAGTTGCCGAAGAGTAAGTTCTATTCTTTGTAGTTAAGAATTTTTGAATCACTCTTTTTGAGTGTTTTTTTTAACGATCAATTAAACTTTTATCTTACTATAGGCAGATTTTCTAATTATAGGAGGAAAAGATATGATAAGAAGAAATATATTATGATTGAATTAATAAAATTTGTTTTAAATTTATTGGTAGTAGTTAAGGATATGGATAAATCTTCAACTAATGGTATTATTTGATTAATAATATAAGAGAAATTTAGAGATGTTAATTATATGAAGAAAATTAAAATTTCTAAAATTAGAGAGAATAATTATGAGTTAAAATGATTTATATAGGGGTATGTAAATCAAAATTATAAAATGTAAATAAAATTTAAAGTTAAAATGAAGCGAGAGTTTTATAACTCTAGCTTTATTTTTATGTATTATACTATATGTTGTAAATGGAATTTTAAACTTCTATTTGTATTTATATAAAAATAATAAAAACTGCTTTATTATGTTTGAAAAACATGATATTCTATATGCGGCAATAAAATGATTAGGAGATAAGAGAAACATATGACAAAAGATATGACGTCTGGTAATCCAGTAAAATTAATAATTATATTTTCTATACCTTTACTTATAGGTAATGTGTTTCAACAATTTTATAGTATGGTTGACACTATTATTGTTGGAAGATATTTAGGGGTTGATGCTTTGGCTGCTGTTGGAAATACAGGATCTATGGCATTTTTAATCAATGGGTTTATTGTAGGTCTTACTAGTGGTTTTTCCATTATGGTTGCTCAAAAATTTGGAGCAAAAGATGAAGAAGGATTAAAAAAAGCTGTGTCAAGTTCAATAATTTTAAGTGCAGCTGCTGTTATAATAATTACAATAATAAGTATTTTAAGTTCAAAATTTCTATTAAATCTAATGAATACACCTGCAAATATAATTGATGATTCGTTAAAATATATTAATATAATATATTCTGGGACTATTGCAGTTTTAGGTTATAACATGATTTCAAGTATTTTAAGAGCACTAGGAGATAGCAAAACTCCATTATATTTTTTGATAGTATCATCTGTTCTAAATATAATTTTAGATTTAGTTTTCATTGTTAATTTTTCCATGGGAGTAAGTGGAGCAGCATATGCAACAGTAATTTCTCAAGGTATATCTGCAATATTATGTTTGGTTTATACATTAAAAAGATATAAAATTTTAAGATTAAAAAAGGAAGATTTTAAGGTTGAGAAAAGTATTTTTAGAAATCATTTAAAAATAGGTATTCCAATGGCACTTCAGTTTTCAATTACAGCTATAGGAATAATGATAGTACAAGGTGCTTTAAATGTATTTGGATCAGTTGTAATTGCCTCATATACTGCAGCATCAAAGGTACTTCAGATTGTTATGCAGCCGGCAATAACATTAGGAGTTACAATGGCTACTTTTTGTGGTCAGAATCTTGGAGCTAAACAATACACACGTATAAAAAAAGGAGTTAGAAAGTGTTCTGAAATTTCTATAATTACAAGTGTTGTTGCAGCAGTAATACTTATTTTAGGTGGTAAATATTTTGTTGGACTGTTTATTGATAATCCTAGTGATGAAATTTTATCATATGCACAACAAGTATTTAATTATTCAGCATACTTCTTTATTCCATTAGGTCTCATATTTGTATATAGAAATGCACTTCAAGGAATTGGAGAATCGTTTATTCCAATGATGGCAGGTGTATATGAACTTGGTGCAAGAGCTTTAGTGGCGTTTACTCTTCCTAAATTTATTGGTTTTACTGGAATATGTTTATCGGATCCTTTGGCTTGGATTGCTGCAGCAGTTCCTTTGGCTTATGTTTATTTTAGAAGAATAAATGTGTTAATCTCTGAACATAATGTACAGGCGAATAATTGATCAGATTTTAATAATTATAATGGGAAAAAGTAAATAAGAAAGAAAAATAAAATGGACTTTATATAATATACACTAATAAATGGTGTTTATGTATATAAAGTCTTTTTTTATATATAGATTTGTAAAAAAATAAATTAAAATTTGAAATCTATAGTATTTTAATCATTTATTATTAATAATAAGGCTAAAATTACTATAAAAATAGATAATTCAACAATGTATTTGTTTACATTGTTGAATTAAATTAAAATTTCATATTTGATTTCTTGATAAAATTTCTCCTAAATATGTTATTTAGATATCTTTATTACAAAAATGGACATTTTATTTTAAATTAGTTCTTTTTGATGTTATAATATTTAAGGGGAAATGTTAAATAGTAGTATAAATTATATTGACGTAAATTTAAGGAGAATAATAAATGTTTTTTGACAAAATGAAATCTATTGATTCTAAAAAAATTTCATTAATTACAATATTGAACATTGTAATTTTTTATGTGCTTTACAGGGTGGCTATTTTTATTGCTAACAATACAAGATTTTATGAATGGTTTCTAATTTCAGATATAGTTAGCATAACTCTTGTTGTAGGGTTAATTTCAATTTTTAGTTTTTTTCTTTATAGTAGTGTTTATGATGATGATTATTTTCATATGTTTTCACTTATGTACATATCAATTTATTTTGAATTTGTAATGATGACATTTCTAGCACGACCTCTTAATGTATTTGAACTTATGGAGGTAAATAAAATATTTTTAGGTCTTCCATCGATTTTTAGAACAATAATAATCTGGCTTACTTATTATGAACAAAATCCTATTAATAGATATTTACATAATAATAAGATATATGCAGTGTTTTTATCTATGATAATTACATTTATATGTATAATGACTGATTTATATTTAATGACTTGCAATGTTTTAAATTCACATGTAGTACTAATAAATTCAATAAAAATATGTGTCAATATTGCAACCTTTATAATTCTTATTAAATTTAGCATACAATATGTAAATAAAAAGAATGTAAATTATTTTATAACATTTTTAGGTACAGATATTATGTTTTTCAGTAGAGTTCTTTTAATGTCCAATTCATATCCTGATAAATATACGATGTATGTACTAAATAGAATAATATTATGCTGTGGTTTTGCTATTATTGTTATAAGTATGTTTTGGGAAGTAATAATGATGACTAAAGAAAATAAAAAATTAGTAGATGATTTTAATAATCAGAAACTTGAATTTCTTAAACTAAAACATGAAGAAGAATTAAGAACTCAATTTTTTGCTAATATATCTCATGAATTGCGAACTCCTTTAAATATTATGATATGCTCATTTCAACTACTTGAAAGTAAAAGTAAGGATAAAGATTCTTTATCTGAATATTATAAAAAATATGAAAAAGTTATTTCAGAAAATTCATCAAGAATGCTAAGGCTTATTAATAATATAATAGATGCAAGTAAATTTGAAGCTGGATGTTTTAAAATGGATTTTGCTAATTGTGAAATAATACGTGTTATTGAAGATATAACATTATCTATAGCGCAAAGTGAAAAATCTCAAAAAAGAAATATAATATTTGATACTAATACAGAATTTTTGGAAATAAAGTGTGATCCAGAAAATATTGAAAGAGTTATGTTAAATCTTCTTTCAAATGCTATAAAATTCACCGATAATGATGGTGAAATTATAGTGAGTTGTGAAGAAAATGAAGACTACTTAGTTATAAGAGTAAAAGATAATGGAATAGGGATTCCACCTGAATTTCGTAGCAGGATTTTTGAAAGATTCGTTCAAGTGGACAAGTCATTTAGAAGAAATGTTGAAGGCAGCGGTATAGGATTATCCATTGTAAAATTTATAGTTGATTCACATGAAGGAGAAATTTATATTAATGACGAGGTTATTAAAGGGTGTGAATTTGTCATTAAAATACCTAATGTAAAAATAGAAAATGATATAGTTGTCAATAATTATAATAAAGAACTTAAAAAAGAAATTAATGCAAAGGTAAATATAGAATTATCAGATATTCAATAAATAAAGTATATCTTTAAATTATATGGTATTATTCTTATTTATAATGTCTAATATGTAGTTCTTAATAAGTAAATAATGAGCTAGGTTAAATAAATTCTTTTAAGAAATATAACCTAGCTCTATTTTTATTTGGTGTTATTTATTATACATATTACTGTAAATATTTAACTGATTTTGATTATATATTTGCTCCCTCTGTTTTTATTATAAGAATTTGAAAAATTGAATTTTAGAATAATTTTATAAAAAATTAACTACAAGTTTAATACATAAATAATAATTAATACCAGTTTAGATTTAAAAAAATAATAAATTTTAAAATATCAAAAATGTTATTTTGCATATATAAGAATGATTTAAAATTAAATTATTTGTTAGAAATTAAATTTATTATATTTACATAAATGAGTATATTTACAATATAAAAAGGATATCTTAAAATGATAATACAAAAAGTACTCAAAATATAGAAAATGAGTACTTTTTATTATTGCTTTCTTAAAAGCCTTGAAATATAATGGTTATGCAGAAAAAAATATTTTTTATAAAAAGTACCTATGTGAATAATGAGCACTAAAATTTATATAAACAGGTACTAAAAATAAGTAAACTGTCAGTAAAATAATTTATTGAAGGAAAGTAAAATATAGATATTATAATTATATATTTAATATTCAGATTAAGATAAAAGTAAATGGGAGTACATATGGAAGAGATATTAATAGCAGTTAAAAATAAAGAAATCGATGAAGACAGTGCATTAGATATTATGCTAGAATTCATTGAGAAAAGTAAGGAAATAAAAGTTAAAAATATATTAAAACTCTTATCTAAGAACTTATTGTCGTTAGAAAATGCATCAAAAATAATAAATGCAATGAGTAACTTAAATGATTCTAAATATAATAATGCGCAGAAATCCAATTATTATGAGGATGATACAAGTAATTTTAAGTTATCATCTAAAAAGTCAATTTCCAATGTAAAAGAACTTAAAACTAAACAAAAAAGAGCTGCAAGGCCCCTAGAAAAAGAGGAATATGATGAAATTATGGAACTTTGCAAAAACGGTTTTGAATATTATGATAATGGAAAGAAGAGAAAATTTAGACCTAATGAACAGCTTGCAATGACATTTCTTCTTCAAGCAAATCTAGGGCTTAGAATTTCTGATGTTCTTACACTTACACCGTCAACTTTAAAAAATGATAAACTAGAAATAATAGAAAAGAAAACAGGAAAGCTTCAGTATAGGGATATAAATAAAAATCTAAAAAGTATAATATACGAATACGCATTAGAGCATAATATTAAAGCTGATGAATATATAATAAAATTAAAAAGAAGAGGTGTACACAAACAGCTTTCTATTATTACTAATTACTTAAAATTGTCAAACATAAGTAGTCATAGCTTTCGAAAATTATATAGTATGACAGTATATAATTCAACAGATGGTGATATAGAGTTACTTAAGGAACTTTTGAATCATAGCAGCATAGCAACAACGCAGAAATATATAAGAAGAACTCAAGATGAAATAAATAAAGTAAGTGCATCAATTGATTTCACATATTCATGGTAAGTAGTCTGAAATAAAATTAATGTTTTTAGATTACAAAATTTTAATAAGAGATTATAGATATTATTTTTCTATAGTCTCTTAATTACGTTTTAAAAGTGGATATTTTATATAGAAAATCTTAACATATAAAATATTTCTTAATTTATTTTAGGTTTTAGGTAGATAAATTTGGGACAATATTAATGACAACTTAAGTAAAACTTAAGAAGTTTCAACTAAAATAGAAGCAAAAGCAATTATTTGGTAAGTTATTTATATGAAATTTGGAGGAAGAAAAATGAAAACTATTGAACTTATTAAACTTAAACCTAAGAACATAAGCTTTAAGAAAATAAAACACAAAAAAACAATTATATTTATGGTTATTATATTGATAATTTTTTCAGCTATAGGTGTAATTATGTTAAAACCAAAAGATACTATTGTAAAGGATTATACAAAACTTGAAAAAAGCGATATTATTAAAAATGTAAATACTCTTGGTACTATCGAAAGCAACGATAAGATAAATGTGTATTCTACACTGAATAACGTAATAAAAGAAGTAAAAGTCCAAGCTGGAGATAAAGTTAATGAAGGGGATGTACTTTGTGTTCTTGATTCTTCAGTTTTAGAAAAAGAAATAGCTGAAGCAACTAGTACATTAGAACATGATAAAGAAAAAGCTAAAATTGAACTAGAAGGTAAAAAGCAGGCTTATGACAATGCTTCTTACATATATGAAAATAATATAGATTCATCTATAACAGACAGTAAAGAAGCTTTAAATACAGCACAAATTAAACTTAATGATGCTCAAAGAGATTATGATCAAAAAAAGACTTTATATGATAATGGTGCAGTAAGTCAGTCGGATCTAGATAATGCAAAGTCTACTTTAGATCAAGCTAAATCTGATTATGACAAAAGTTCTGTAAGTTTAGAAAATGCAAAAGTTAAAGCAAAAGAGGCAGTCAATAATGCAAAAAATGAATATGATTCAGCTCTAATTGAATACAATAACAATAAGGATGAAATATCACTTAAAGGGAAAAAGGATGATCTTGATAAATGTGTAATTAAAGCACCGGCAAGCGGAACTATTACTACAGTAAACGCATCAGTAGGAAATACTTCTCAAGGAGTTTTATTTACAATAGAAAATCTTGATGATCCCATTATAATGGTGAATGTAAAGGAAATAGATGTTAATAAAATAAATCCAGGACAAGAAGTTGAAGTAACAACAGATGCAGCACCTGACGATAAATATGCAAAAGGAAAAGTATTGAGTATAAGTGATACAATAAAAACTTCTGAAGGCACTTTTAATACAAATTCTAATAGTGATAATAAAAGCGGAACAAATAGTACAAGCTCTCAAGGATTTCAAGCTAAAATAAAATTGGATAATCCTAAAGAGAATGATTTTATAAAAGTTGGAATGAATGCAAAGGCTAATATAATATTAGATAAAAGTATGAATGTTTTTTCAGTACCGTTTTCAAGCATATTAGAAGAAGATAGTGGAAAATATATAAAAATTGCTAAGGATAATAATGATAATACATATACAGTATGTAAACTTCCAGTTACAACTGGTTTAGAAACTGATGTATCTGTAGAAATTGAAAATAGTGATTTGACTGAAGGAGATAATCTTTTATTAGATCCTTCACTTTATGAAGAAGGACAAATAATAAAATTAGTTCCGGCTGATGGAGGTCAAGCTTATGAATAATATTATTGACATGAAAAATATAATAAAAAGTTTTTATATAGGAACTCCAAATGAATTAAAAATATTAAAAGGTATTGATATAAGTGTAAAACAAGGAGAATTTGTTTCTATAGTAGGCGCATCAGGATCAGGGAAAAGTACGCTTATGAATATAATAGGCGCATTGGACAAACCTACTGATGGCACATATGTTTTAGATAAAATTGATGTAAGCAGTCTTAAAGATAACGAATTATCTGCCATTAGAAATAAAAAAATAGGCTTTGTATTTCAGACATTTAACCTTATTCCAAGAAGTAGTGCATTAAGTAATGTAGAATTACCAATGCTCTATGGAGGATTAAATAATAAAAGTAGAAAAGAAAGAGCAGAAAGGCTCTTAGAGCTTGTAGATATGAAAGATAGAATGCTTCATAAACCAAATGAGCTTTCTGGAGGACAGAAACAAAGGGTTGCAATTGCACGAGCTCTTGCAAATGATCCTAGTATAATACTTGCAGATGAACCAACAGGAGCGCTAGATTCGGCAACAGGTCGTCTTGTTATGGATATATTTCATAAAGTTCACGAATTAGAAGGAAAAACTATAGTTTTTATAACACATAATAATGAACTTGCAAAAGAAACTGAAAGAATAATAACCTTAAAGGATGGTCAAGTAATTAGTGATGAAAAAAATTTGAACTACAAAAAGAGGCATAGGGAGAGTGATACATTGTGTTTATAAAAGAAAATATAATGCTCGCTATAGCAGGCCTTAAAGCTAACAAGATGCGTTCACTTCTTACAATGCTAGGGATAATTATAGGTATATCATCTGTTATATCAATAGTATCTATAGGGAACTCAATGACTTCTGCTTTGAATGATACACTTTCACAGCTTGGAGCAAGTAATATAATATGTCGTATTATGCCTAGAGATAATAACTGGAATGCAAGTACTGAAGATGATGATTTATTTTCTGATGAAGATATTGATAAAATCAAATCAAATTTTAAAAATAAAATATCTAATATATCTATTTCAAATAACTATACAAATGGAACCATTAAAAAAGGATATACTAAAACAAATGTTTCTATTGTAGGTGTTAATAGTGATTATGATAAAGTTAATAATGTAAAAATAACAAAGGGACGTTTTATATCAAGCGATGATGTCAAAGGAGATAAAAAAACAGCAGTAGTATCTGATAAATTTGTTAAAAATGTTTTTAAAAATAACGAAAACCCTCTTGGAAAAGAAGTAAAAATTACAAGTGGAGATAATATAGAAAGCTACTATATCGTAGGAATATACAAATATCAGACAAATATGTTTGAAAGTATGGGAATGAATTCAGAAAGTGAAATGCCTACAGATTTATATACAACAATTTCAAGTACTCTTGAGACTTCAAAATTAAAAAATTATAGTTTTATGACTATTCAGCCTCAAAAGGGTATTGATTCAAGGAGTCTTTCTGAAGATTTGAACAAGTATTTTCATAAACTTTATAAGGACAATAAAAACTTTCAGGCATCAGCATATGCATTAGAAAATGAAGCAGAGTCAATGAATAAAATTCTTACATTAGTTTCTCTTGCAATATCAGTAATTGCTGCTATTTCACTTCTTGTTGGAGGTATAGGAGTAATGAATATAATGCTTGTTTCAGTAACTGAAAGAACTAGGGAAATAGGTACAAGAAAAGCTTTGGGTGCTCGTAATTATCATATTCAGTTACAGTTTATTACAGAAGCAGTTATAATATGTGCTATAGGTGGTGCAATAGGGATAATCTTGGGTGTTTCAACTGGTGCAATAATAAGTAAGATAATAGGAACACCTGTTGCAATTTCTCTAATAACTATAATTATCAGTTTTATTTTTTCAATGACAATAGGTGTATTTTTTGGATTTTACCCTGCAAGAAAAGCAGCAAAACTTGATCCTATAGAAGCATTGAGATATGAATAAAGAATCCATATTAATTTATATATCTAATGGAAATTAACATATATAAAAAATGGATAGTAAATAGAATATTAAGTATTGGTCTTTTATATCAAAAATGTAAATATAAAAAATATATTTTATTTAAATAATTATTGTAAAAAATGATATACAGTGTTAAAATATGTCTGGGTAGTATCTTATGGAGCTATACCAGACTTTTTTTCATTAGAATATACTTACAACTCATATCTATGCGAATGAGATTGAAATTAGGATGTTGTATCACTTTAAATGGAGGTGATACTATAAAAATCGGGTTTATTGGTCCTGGGAAGGTAGGCGTTAATTTAGGACGTTACTTTACTCATAAAGGAATAAAAATCAGTGGCTTTTATGGAAATAATTCCAAAGAAGCTTCAGAAATAACAAATTCAAAATCATATGACAATTATGAAGAAATTATAAAAGACAGTAATATATTATTTATAACAACACCTGACGATATCATTTCAATCATAGATAGAGAAATTTCAAAGTTTGATTTAAAAAACAAATCTATATGCCATGCAAGTGGTTCATTAAAATCAACTATTTTATCTAATGCTAAATTATCTGGTGCATTAATCTATTCTATACATCCCATGTTTGCATTTTCCAATAAAAATATGTCTATAAAAATATTAGAGCAAATTTATTTTTCAATTGAAGGCGATTTGAAGAACGAAAACATTAATGATTTTCCTGTGATTAGTCTTATGAATCATATCGGTAACAAGTATTTTATAAGAAATATCGAAGACTCAGTAAAATATCATTTAGCTAATGTTTTTGTATCTAATCTTGTTCTTTCACTTATTGATATTGGTACGGGCTATCTTAAAGAGCTTGGACTTAGTGAAGAACATGCATTAAACGCATTATTTCCTCTAATAGAAGGGAACTTAGAAAGTATTCATAAAAACGGGTTTGTTAAATCTTTAACGGGTCCTGTTGTAAGAGGAGATATTAAAACAATAAATAGACATCTTGAGAGTCTAAATGATGAAGATACAGAATTGTACAAATCATTATCATTAAATTTATTAAGACTTGCAGAAAAGCAAAATTCTAATATTGAAGAAAATCATTGCTTGAATCTTACAAATGGCAATGAGGAAAATGCATTGAATACATCTAAAAAAAATATGGAGTTATTCAGATTATTAGGAGGAATAGAATAATGAAAAATACAGTTTTGACGTTCCAAAAGGCAAAAAAAAATGGAGAAAAATTATCAATGCTCACAGCTTATGATTATTCAATGGCAAAGATCCTAGATGAAAGTGGCATAAATGGAATTTTAATTGGTGATTCATTAGGCATGGTAGTTAAGGGAGATGAAGATACATTAGGAGTAACAGTAGATGATATTATTTATCACACTAAAGCTGTTAAAAAAGGGGCTAAGAATGCACTTATAGTTAGTGATATGCCATTTTTATCATATCATGTATCAGTTGAACAAGCTGTCATGAATGCTGGAAGGATTATGAAAGAAGGCGGGGCTAATGCGGTTAAAATCGAAGGTGGCAAAAGTGTAGCAAAGCAGATTAAAGCCATTGTAGAGGCTCAGATTCCTGTAATGGGGCATTTAGGATTAACTCCTCAGTCAATAAATGCATTTGGTGGTTTTAGAGTTCAAGGTAAAAGTGAAGAAGCTGCAAAAAGATTAATAGAAGATGCTAAAATACTAGAAGAGGCTGGTGTATTTGCAATTACACTTGAAGGTATTCCATCAAGAGTTGCACAGATTATTACTGATACCGTAAAGGTTCCAACAATAGGAATTGGTGCAGGTAAAGAATGTGATGGACAGATACTTGTTTATCAGGACATGCTTGGTATGTTTAGTGATTTTGTACCTAAGTTTGTTAAACAATATGCTAATATTGGTTCAGTTATGAGAGAATCAATAGAATCCTATATTAGTGAAGTAAAGGAAGGAAGCTTTCCACAAGAAATTCATACTTATAAAATCGATGAAGAAGAATTAAAAAAATTATATTAATATTAGTTAAAAAATATAATATGATTTTTATATTAAATAATAGAAGCAATAAATAGTTTTAAGCTATATAAGAAAAGGATGGGGAATATGTTATTAAAAAAAGTTGATGAAGTAAGAAGTTTAGTGGAACAGTGGAGAAAGCAAGGTCTTACTGTTGGATATGTCCCTACTATGGGAGCACTTCACGAAGGTCATGAAAGTCTTATAAAAAAAGCAGTAAGAGAAAATGATAAAGTTATTGTAAGTGTATTTGTGAATCCAACGCAATTTGGTCCAAATGAAGATTATGATTCTTATCCAAGAAATATAGAAAAGGATATGGAATTATGTGAAAATGCTGGTGCTTGTGCTGTATTTAATCCAGAACCATCTGAAATGTACTTTGAAAATAAATCTACAGTTATAAGCGTATCAGGACTTACAAGCGTTTTATGTGGTGCTAAAAGACCAGGACATTTTGACGGAGTATGTCTTGTAGTTACAAAGTTTTTTAATATAGTAAAACCCAATAGAGCTTACTTTGGTGAAAAGGATGCACAACAGGTTGCAGTATTAAAAAGAATGGTAAGAGATTTAAGTATTGATGTTGAAATAGTACCATGTCCTATCATAAGAGAAGAAGATGGTCTTGCAAAAAGCTCACGAAATACTTATTTAAATGTTGATGAAAGAAAAGCTGCAGTGGTATTAAGCAGAAGTTTAAAAATAGCTAAACAATTACTTGATAAAGGTGAGAGGAATGCAGCTAAAATAAAGGATGCAATAATATCTGAAATAAATACTGAGTCTCTTGCAAAAATTGATTATGTTGAAATAGTTGACAGTGAAAATTTGACAGATGTATCAACTATTGAAAAGAATATTCTTATACCAATAGCTGTTTATATAGGAAAAACAAGATTAATAGATAATTTCACCTATGAAGTTTAAGAAAAACATATTAAATAATTTTAATTTATAAGTACATCTCTAGGAGGAAAAAAGATGATATTAACAATGTTAAAAGGAAAAATACACAGAGCAACAGTTACTCAAGCTGAATTAAATTATATGGGAAGCATAACAATTGATAAAACATTAATGGAAGCATCAGGCATAATTGAAAATGAAAAGGTTCAGATAGTTAACAACAATAATGGTGCAAGACTTGAGACATATGTAATTCCAGGTAAGAGAGATTCCGGTATAATATGTTTGAATGGTGCGGCAGCAAGACTTGTTCAGCCAGGTGATCAGGTTATTATTATTGCTTATGCACAAATGGAAGAAAAAGAAGCGAAAGAACACAAACCTAAAGTTGTTTTTGTTAATGATGATAATTCAATAAAAGAAATTACTAATTATGAATATAATGATTAATTTGTAATATAAATAATATTATTTTAAATACCACAAAGTTCAATTATTCTTTTGAACTTTGTGGTATTTTTTTGAACATTATGATAGAAATTTAATTTTTAATATGATAATTATTTCTATTTGGATATAAATTATAATTATTTAAGTGAATTTATTATAAAACATATTCACTAATAATTTGTCCTATTTTTACGATATCGGAAGTACCTTTAAATTCAAATTTAACTTTTCCTAGTGCGCTAAAGTACATTTCAAGTTCACTGTCTAAATCAAAAGTACCTGCTGTTTCAATAGAGTAAGCTTGAACTTTTGAATATGGAAGAGATGTAAAATCTTTTTTTGAACCTGTGATTCCTTGAACATTGACAGCTATAACTCTCTTATTTGTAAATACTACAAAATCACGAATTGTTTTATAAGAGCTTATCAAACATTCACCAGATATAAGTAATGGTGTAATTTGATTGATTACCTCTTCGTTTGAAATTTTCTTAAGTTTTAAAAAATCACTATTTTTAAAATCAATCATAGTAGCCTCCTAAAATAAATAGATTCTCTATAATTGTAACATACATACAAATGTTATAGAACTTAATTTGTATTTTACCATAAGTTTGTCGAAGGAAAGTTTTTGAAAAATATCATAAAATGTAGAATTCTAAGGAATAATATGTTAATATTGAATCATACAAAAGACGATTCCTCGGAAAAACCTACAATACCAATTAACAGCAGGCTAAACATCCCTATTGGCTTGCTGTATTTTTTATTTTAAAGACTGTTTTAAATTATTAAATCTTCTTTTTTCTTTTGATAAGTAAGTCTCCCTGTGATAAAATAATACTGGTTTTGACATATCAATGAATTTAATATATTAATATCATAAATCATTAAGATTTATTTTATAATTTCAAATGATAATGTATAAAACCCATCAAAATAGTTAAGAATTTAGCAAATATATTATTATAAAGTTAAATTATGAGGGAGGATGTTGTTTATGGCTTTAACGCCTATGATGGTTGAATATATGAAGACTAAGGAACAGTATAGTGACTGTATCCTATTTTATAGATTAGGTGACTTTTATGAAATGTTTTTCGATGATGCAATTACTGTATCTAGGGAATTAGAACTCGTTTTAACTGGAAAAAACTGTGGACTTGAAGAAAGAGCGCCAATGTGCGGAATACCACATCATGCTGCAGCTGCATATATTCCAAGACTTGTAAACAAAGGATATAAGGTTGCCATATGTGAACAGCTTGAAGATCCAAAGCAAGCTAAAGGTATTGTAAAAAGAGGTGTCGTAAAGATAATAACTCCTGGAACTTTTGTTGATTCTAATTCTAATTTAGAAAATGACAATACATATCTAATGTCAATATATGAAGATGTTGAGAAAATTGGAATATCAACATCTGATATAAGTACAGGTGAATTTAAAACAACATCATTTAAAAATATACGAATGAGTCTTTTGGATGAAATTGCCAAGGTAAATCCAAAAGAAATATTACTTGATGTAAATGCTTCTGAAAGTCTTATAAATGATATAAAGGGGATAAGCAGCGCCCTTATAACAAAAAAAGATTTTTCGGATTTTATTGTTTCTTTTGATGAACTTAAAGAACAATTTTCAGATCTTGAAGTCAGTGGCCTTGATAATGAAAGAGAATTAACAAGCAGAGTACTTTTAAAATACATAAATGAGACTCAAATGATGAGCCTTACAAATATAAACCTTTTAGAACAATATGAAATTATCAATTATATGACTATTGATAGTAATTCAAGACGTAATCTTGAACTTACAGAAAGTATAAGGGAAAAAACAAAGAAAGGTTCACTTTTATGGGTCCTTGATAAAAGTGCTACAACCATGGGGGGAAGAACCTTAAGACGATGGATTGATGAACCTCTTATAATAAAATCTGAAATTGAAAAAAGACTTAGTGGTGTTGAAGAAATATTTAATTCAATAAGTTTTAATGATGATTTAAGAACTGCACTTAAAGAAATTTATGATATTGAAAGAATAGTTGGAAAAATATCAAATCAGAATGTAAATGCTAAAGATATGCTTTCACTAAAATCTTCATTAAGCAGAATTCCAGAAATAAAAGAACTTTTAAAATATGCAAAATCACCTCTTTTATGTGAATATTACGATAATCTTGATACTCTTGATGATGTAAGAGACCTTCTTGAAAAATCAATAAAGGAAGATCCAAGTCTTACAATAAAAGAAGGTAATATAATAAAAGATGGATATAATGATGAAGTTGATGAACTTCGCCAAAGCAAAATTCATGGTAAAGAATGGATTGCTGCACTTGAAAATCGTGAACGAGAATTTACTGGAATCAAATCCTTGAAAGTAGGATACAATAAAGTTTTTGGATATTACATTGAGATAAGTAAAGCTAATTTTAGTTCAATTCCAGAAGGAAGATATATAAGAAAACAGACTTTGACAAATGCAGAAAGATATATAACTGAAGAACTTAAAGTTATGGAAGATAAAATTTTAGGATCTGAAGAAAAATTAGTTAATCTTGAATATGCTTTATTTATGGAAGTTAGAAATGAAGTTGAAAAACATATAGCAAGACTTAAAAAAAGTGCAAGGATAATTTCAGACTTAGATGGTGTTTCAACACTTGCATTAATTGCTCTTGAAAATGACTATGTAAAACCAGAAATAAATGAAACAGGAATAATACAAATAAATGAAGGAAGACATCCTGTTGTTGAAAAAGTAATAGGGCGCGGTGAGTTTGTATCGAATAATACAATCTTAAATGATGATGATAAAGAACTTCTTCTTATAACAGGGCCTAATATGGCTGGTAAATCTACATATATGAGACAGGTGGCATTAATAACTCTAATGGCTCAGATAGGATCTTTTGTACCAGCAGTATCTGCAAATATTTCTATATGTGATAAGATATTCACAAGAATAGGTGCATCTGATGATCTTGCAGGTGGAAAATCAACATTTATGGTAGAAATGTGGGAAGTATCAAATATATTAAAAAATGCTACAAGTAAAAGCCTAGTCCTTTTAGACGAAGTGGGAAGAGGTACTTCTACATATGATGGCTTATCAATTGCATGGTCTGTTATTGAATATATAACAAAAAATGAGAATCTAAGATGTAAGACGCTTTTTGCTACACATTATCATGAACTTGTTAAACTTGAGGGAACGATAAAAGGAGTTAAAAACTATTCAGTAGCCGTTAAAAAGAATGAGGATAGTGTTATATTCCTTAGAAAAATTATTGAAGGTGGAGCAGATGAATCATATGGTATAGAAGTAGCAAAACTTGCTGGACTTCCTAATGCTGTTATTGAGAGGGCTAGAGAAATTTTAGAAGATCTTGAGAAGGCAAATAAAGTTGATATAAACAACCTTTCATCGTATGAAACTACTATTAAAGAGATTGCTATTGATGATGATTTATACACAAATAGTTTAAAAGACTGTGTTAATGAGGAAATACAAAATTCAGAAGGGTGTATAAACGAAATAGAAAAAGCTCTAATTGATAAAGTTAATGAACTTTCATTTAAAGATAACAAGTTAAAAGAGTATGAAAATAAGATTCAGGAGTATATACAAAATGTTTCTGAACTTGAAAAAGAAATAAGTGCTCTAAAATCAGAAATGCATAAAGAAAAACATATTCATAAAGCTAAAAGTGATATTAAAAATGACACAATGCAGATAAATTTTGATTCATTTGAAAAAGATACATTTATAAATTCAATAAGTCAAACAGATATTTTGAGTTTAAATCCTATGGAAGCTATGAATATGCTTTATAAGCTAGTTGGAGAAGCTAAAAAATTAACAAAATAATTAACAGTATTAAAAACACAGATAATTTCTATATATGTAAAATTATCTGTGTTTTCTTTATGAATTTATGTAAATATATTATAATATTTATGAAGACTTTCAAAATAAAGGAGAAAATAAATGAAAAAGGTTTTTTCAGAAAATGAACAAAAATTTTATACAGATAAAATATTCTTAGATATTTTTCATGAACAAGGAATTGGAGAAGCTGAATTAGAAAAAGCTATCTGTGAAACTTATAATACAGATGAAACTGAGTATTTAAGAATAAGTGATATTCCAATGGATATGAAGATTGAAGCTATAACTGATACTTGTCAATTATCAGGCTTGTCATTTGATGATTATAATGATATTTTAAATTATTTTTATGACAAATATAAAAACAACTAAAAATTATAATAAAGATTATATATTTCAGCCACACTAAATTAGAAACGTATCTAATTTTATGAAAGTGGTGAATTTATGTTTAATGTTCCATTAATAGAATATGTAGGATATGCAGCATCAATTTTAATTGGTATATCTATGTTTATGAAAAATATAGTAAAACTTAGATTTATAAATTTAATCGGATGTATTTTATTCACAATTTATGGCTTTATAATAAAAGCATATCCTGTTGCTATCGTTAATTTAATAATAGCATTCACAAATATATATTATCTTTATAAATTAACAAAAGATAAATAAGCTATAATCCCAGAGTTGATTTTTTCATCTGGGATTATAGTTTTCGCACTTTATTAATACGAACATTAATACAATTAAAAGATTATATATTACAATAAATTTAAAAATAACGAAATAAATTTAAAATTTATAGTATATTATTCGAAAAATCACTTGAAAAAAGTCGAAATATATTTTACTATAGATAAGTGACAATTTGATATACGAAAGAGTGAGACTATGAAAAATTTATTTAAAAAGAATGGTAAATTCGATAATTATTTCGGAATAAGCGAAAATAATACGAATATTAAAACAGAAATGATTGCTGGTGTGACAACATTTATGACAATGGCTTACATACTTATTGTAAATCCATCTATATTGTCAGCAGCAGGAATGGATAGTGGTGCAGTATTTAGCGCAACAGCATTATCGGCAATTGTAGCAACACTTATTATGGGACTATACGCTAAGCTACCATTTGCTCAGGCACCAGGTATGGGGTTAAATGCTTTCTTTGCATATACAGTTGTACTTAGTATGGGGTATTCTTTTCAATTTGCATTAACAGCAGTATTTTTAGAAGGTTTAATCTTTATATTGTTAACATTATTTAATATACGTGAAGCAATTGTTGATTCAATACCTGACAATATAAAAAAAGCTATTTCTGTTGGAATAGGATTATTTATTGCTTTAATAGGACTTGAAGGTGCCGGCATAATAGTACACCCAGAAGATGGGGGAACAATTCTTGCTTTAGGTAACATAACAAGTGGTCCTGCACTATTAGCTATTATAGGAATTTTATTAACTGGTGTTTTACTTGTAAGAAAAATAAAAGGTGCTTTATTTATCGGAATGATAGTTACTGCAATTATTGGATTATTTATGGGGATAACACCAATGCCACCAAGCATTTTAAGTATGCCACCTTCATTTACTTCGTTATTATTCCAATTTGAATGGCATAATATTTTTTCAATTGATATGCTTATAGTATTATTTACTTTATTATTTATGGACATGTTTGATACTATAGGTACATTAGTTGGTGTTGCAACTAAAGCAAAAATGCTTGATAAAGATGGAAAAGTTCCAAATATTAAAAAAGCATTATTTGCCGATGCAATTGGTACAACATTCGGTGCTTGCGTAGGAACAAGTACAGTAAGCACATTTGTAGAAAGTGCATCTGGAGTTGCTGAAGGTGGAAGAACAGGGCTTACAGCTATATCAGCTGCTGCTATGTTTGGTTTATCATTATTTTTTGCACCACTTTTTGCAAGTATAACATCAGCTGTAACGTGCTGTGCTCTTGTCCTTGTTGGATTATTTATGATAGAACCTATTAAAGAAATAGATTTAAGTGACTATACAGAAGCAATACCAGCCTTTTTAACTATTATAATGATGCCACTTGCATACAGTATTTCTGATGGTATGGTATTTGGTGTTATATCATATATAATATTAAAAGTGTTTGCAGGGAAGAGAAAAGAAATAAGTATTACAACTATTATAGTAGCATTAATATTTATGCTTAAATTTTTAATATAATATTATTTATATATAAAGAAGCAGATTGAAATAGTAAGTTTCATTCTGCTTCTTTTTTGCTTATATTTAATCATTACTTTTACTATAGTTGTTTTCATCAAGAAGTGCGGTTAGTAATTCAATATGGTACTTTTCATCTTTAATTATGCGCTCTAGTACGGCTCTTATGCACATATCATCAATAACCCTTATATGTTCTTCATATTGCCTTATAGCCTTATATTCATCATTAATATCAAGAAGTATCATATTAACATAATTAGTACCAAACTCTACAAACTTAGGAGTCCAATATGAATAGGAACCATTATCATAATAGCTATAGCTTAAATTTCCTCCTAAAAGAGTAATAAGTTCTCCAATCATCTGCATGTGCATCATTTCTGTTTTAGAAATAGAAAGAATAGTTTCAGAAGCTTTACAGTATTTATTATTTAAGCGAATTTCATGGTTTACATACTGGCTTATTGCTGTGAATTCAGAAACATTGCTACAAAAATCCTGACTTAATATCTTTGCATATTCTTCATTTTTGTTTTTAACTTGTATTTTAGGATATGGAAGATTAATTTTTGCTGGAAGTACATTTTTTAATGAGCACTTCTCTTGAATTTTACAAGATAAATTATCAATAAGTTGTTGTTCTCTTAAATAATTTCCAGTCAGTGGGATTTCTCTTTGTTTATTTAATGCTTTTTTGGTCTTATTATTTGTCTGATTACGTTTTTTACGTTTAGTCATAATAAAAACTCCCTAATTATACATCTCATTTTCAATATATAGATTAAGTACAAAAAACGATACACTATTACTAAAAATAAACAATTAATAAATCTATATAATCTGCCATTTTTTGTTTTTTAAAATATAGCAATATTTTTTAATATACAGTTTAATATATGTTCTTTTTATTATATATGTTTTTATATTTCTTCTTGATAATTAATAATTATGCATTTTGCAAAAATATGTTTTATAATAAATATGTAATTAATTAAGAAAGTGAGAAAATTATGGAAGATATTGAATATAGATATATAAAGTTTGATAATGCATTATTTAAACAGGTAATAAATTTGAGATATGATATTTTATTTAAACCATATGGCAAAATTCAAAAATATACATATGATCAATTTGATAGTTACAGTTATCATTTAGTTGGAATAATAGATAATAATATAGTTTCATATTCACGATTTACTCCATTAAGTAGGGAAAATACTGTAGGCAAAATATCAAATGTTGTTGTACATCCTGATTATAACAATATGGGAATAGGAATTGATATGCTGAAAATACATATTAAAACCTCATTAGAGAAAAAAATAAAAAAAATATATCTTAATGCACGAATAGATACAATAGAATTTTATAAAAAGGCAGGTTTTTTTACTGAAAGCTCAGTGTTTATATCAGATAAAAGTGGACTAACTCTTCAAAAGATGTTTTTAAAAGTTGAATAAAAGTATCATTTATATAATTAATTGATACAAAAACTAAAGCTTCTTTAGATTATCTTTATAATTTCTGTTATATGTTAAGCTAATGTACAGGTTTGTATATTATAAATAAATATATAACATATTCCAAAATATATAGTATATGTAATAAAAATTATAACTGATATGATGAGAGGGGATTTTAATATGAATAAAACAGCAAAAGGATTAATTACATTTTCCTTAGTAACTGCAAACATGTTATGTGTAGGAGGAAAATATGATCTTTTTACAACAGCAGCTTATGCATCATCTGATGATGCTGATGAAATATCAGAACTTGATATTGAGGATTCTGACGGTGATGCATTAGATCTTTATTCTGATAGTGATTATGAAGATGAAGTTGATGATGACTTAGAAGAGGGTGAAACGTATTATGCGGAAAGTACTACTAATAAGATTACAATTGATACAAGCGATGTAAATGAAGACTGCGTACGTATATTTGCTAATAATTCAGAATATGAGCTTGGTGATAAAATAAAGCTAAAAAGCGGGACAAACACTATAAAAATAAGAGTATATGAAGATGAATATGATGAAGATGAGAACTACTCTAATTCAGATTATAATCAGTATACAATAAAAGTTGAATATGATAATGACGAAGATAGTGATGGAGAATTATCACAATTAGATTTAGAAGACAGTGATGGTGATAGCATAGATTTATATTATGACAGTGATTATGATGAAGAAGTGGATGATGATTTAGAAGAAGATGAAACCTACTATGCCGAAAGTAATACTAATAAAATTATTCTAGGCACAGATGATGTAGATGATGATTATATAAGAATACTCTATAATAGTAAAGTTTATGAATTAGGTGATTCAATAAAATTATCAAGTGGCACAAATACATTAAAAGTAAGAGTTTATGATAGTGATTATGATGAAGACGAAAATTACAGCAGTTCAGATTATAGTCAGTATACTTTAAAAATAAACTATGGTAGTGATTCAGACAATAGCACTTCTGATGTAGGTTTGAATAGTATTTCATTAAGCGGTGGCTCTTTAACTTTCAATAAGAATACATCTTCTTATAATATAAATGTAAATTCTGATTTAAATAGCATTTCTGTTGAAGCCATACCAGAAGATTCAGATTATACTGTTAAAATTAATGATTCTACAGTTTCTGAATCTGATTATTATTCAAAAAAAGTAACTCTAACAGATAGTGTAACACCAGTTATTATTAAAGTTACAAATGATGAAAATGAATCTAAGAGTTATACTGTAAATATAACTAAGACTAAAAAAGAAGATACATTAGCAATGACTAATCCATATACTCAAAATAGTAATACAACCTCTTCTGTGACATTATCTCAATCTCATAATACTGGATGGGTAAATGTAAATAATACCTGGAATTATTATTATTCAGATGGAAGCAAGGCTACAGGATGGATACTTACAGGTGGGAATTGGTACTACTTAAATTCAGCTGGACAAATGCTTACAGGTTGGTTTTTAGACAGTGATGGAAAATGGTATTATTTATATAAATCCGGAGCTATGGCTGTTAATACTACCATTGATGGATATAAAATTGGTCCTTCTGGTGCATGGATGCAGTAAATTT
This sequence comes from Clostridium butyricum, assembly GCF_006742065.1. Taxonomy (NCBI): domain Bacteria; kingdom Bacillati; phylum Bacillota; class Clostridia; order Eubacteriales; family Clostridiaceae; genus Clostridium; species Clostridium butyricum. Next base: position 1,979,533 of record NZ_AP019716.1, read on the forward strand.
ATATGATTTAACATAAATATAAAAATTAAAGGATATTTTAATATATTTATATAAAAAGCAGAATGATTAAGTTTTATTTTCTAAATCATTTTGCTTTTATTTGTTTTTGAGTGGTAAACTATTATATAATACATTTGTTATTAAAAATAAATACGATAGATAATTAATGTTTAAATAATTATGTGGCTTTTAAATTTTAAAGCTCATAGTGAAACATACATGAATTATGTTTAAATAAGTGAAAGGAGGGATATTTACTCTTATGAAAAGAATTAATATATTAAATGAAGATACAGCTAATAAGATTGCTGCAGGAGAAGTAGTAGAGAGACCTTCTTCTGTAGTAAAAGAATTAGTTGAAAATTCAATAGATGCAGCTTCAAAAAATATAACTATAGAAATAGAAGATGGTGGCACATCTCTCATTAGAATTATAGATGATGGTGATGGAGTATTTAAGGATGATATAAAAAAAGCTTTCATGCCACATGCAACTAGTAAAATAACAAAATCTGAAGACATATATAATATAAGTACTTTAGGTTTTAGGGGGGAAGCTCTTCCTTCAATTGCTTCAGTAGCTAAAGTAAACTTAAAATCAAAAACAGCAAATTCAGAGTATGGATATGAAATAAATATTGAAGGTGGCAAATTTGGAGATGTATATGAATGTGGTACAAATAAAGGAACAATAATAGAAGTAAGAGATTTATTCTTTAATGTACCTGCAAGAAAAAAATTTTTAAAGTCAGTTTCAAAAGAAGGATCTTTAATAAATGATATAATAACTAGAATCGCTCTAGCAAATCCCGACATAAGTTTTAAACTTTTTAATAATCACAAGAAAGTAATACATACTTTTGGTAATAATGATATAAAAGATACATTAAGAACTATTTATGGGAAATCTATAACTGATAACATTATTTATTTTGAAGACAGCAGTGATTTGGTTACTATACATGGATATGTAGGAAAAGAAGATATCGCTAGGGGATCTAGAAATAACCAAAGCATTTTTGTTAATAAAAGATATATAAAAAATAAAAGTCTTGCAGTAGCAGTAGAACAGGCATTTAAATCATTTTCTACAGTTAATAAATTCCCCTTTTTTGTATTATTCGTTGAAATTTATCCTGAATACGTAGATGTTAATATCCATCCTACAAAAGCAGAAATCAAATTTAATGATGAGCGAATGGTGTTTAAAAAGATTTTTTCAGCTGTACACAATTCTTTAAAGAATGATATTTTTGAATCATTTGCAATAGAAGAGGAAGTAAAATCTGAAGAGACAGTTCAGCCATCTTTTGAAGAAATATCCTTTAAAATTAAAGAAGAAGAAGAAAAAGTTAAACTTGCAAGTAATGCTGCAAAAGAAATTTTAAATAATGGTGGGGTATTAAAGGCAGATAACTCTTTTATAAATAGTCCCTTATTTAAAGAAGATAAAAAGGACTTTGTTTTAAAAGATAGCTGTGTTATAGATAATAGTATTGATATTCCGGTAGATCTTAAGCGTAACGTTAATAATAACAAGGATGCTTACAATAATAATGAAAAATCGTCTTTTGAAATGACTTCTAACAACAATATTGTAGAATCTCATGTTATTCAGGAAGAATCTTCTAGTAGTGAGTTATCAAAAAATGCTGATAATAGTGTTTTAGATCAAGATTTACAGAAAGATTCAGATACTATTAATTATAGTGAAAAAGTAAAATATAAAGAAAAAATTGCAAAATTTCCTCCAATATCAATAATAGGTCAGTATAATAAAACATATATCTTAGGAGAATATGACGGAACCCTTTATATGATTGACCAGCATGCAGCTCATGAAAAAATATATTTTGAAAAATATCTAAAAGATATTGAGTCTGGAGATATAATAGTTCAGCCACTAATGATACCAAGCATTATAGATTTAACGATTGATGATTATTCATATTTTGAAGAAAATAAAGAAATATTCAAAGATGCAGGATTTATTTTAGAGGAATTTGGAGGAACGTCAATTGCATTAAAAGAAGTTCCATACTTTTTAGGTAAACTTAATCCTAAAAAACTATTTATTGAAATACTTGATAATTTGAAAAATTTAGGTAATGGAAAAACTACTGAAGTAAAACATAACGCTATTGCAACAAAGGCTTGTAAATCAGCTATTAAAGGAAATGATGAACTTCAAATAAATGAAATGGTTAAATTGATTGAGGATTTAAGGTATATAGATGATCCATTTCATTGTCCACATGGAAGACCAATTATAATAAAATTTACAAGTACAGATATAGATAAAAAATTTAAAAGAATAGTATAAAAATATAGATACCTAAATACTATTTATTTTAGTTTGGAGAGGAAATAAACTTATGAAACAAAAACTATTAGTGCTTGGTGGACCTACAGCTGTAGGTAAGACTGAGCTTTCTATAAAAATTGCTAAAGAGTTAAAAGGGGAAATAATCTCAGCAGACTCTATGCAGATATATAAATACATGGATATAGGTTCTGCCAAGGTCACAGAACAAGAAATGGATGGCATTAAGCATCACTTAATAGATGTAATTGAGCCTAATGTACCTTTTTCAGTAGCAGATTTTAAGGAATATGGAGAAATAGCCTTAAAAAATATACTTTCAAAAAATAAATTTCCTATTATTGCTGGTGGTACAGGACTCTACATAAATTCACTAACATGTAATATGACTTTTACAGAAGCAGAAAAAGATGAAGAATATAGATTGTACCTTGAAAAATTATCAGAAGAAAAAGGTAATGATTTTGTTCACGAAATGCTAAAAGAAATTGATCCTATAAGCTATAAAGAAATACATGCAAACAATAGAAAAAGAGTAATAAGAGCCTTAGAAGTATATAAACTTACAAAGAAGCCCTTTAGCTCCTTTAATGCTGGTGAAGATTTCTATAAAAGTGATTATGATGTCTACTATTATGTTCTTACAATGAATAGAGATAAATTATATGAAAGAATCAATAAAAGAGTAGATATAATGATTGAAAAGGGCCTTCTTGAAGAATGCATAAAATTAAGAGAAATGGGTTATACTTCAGATATGCAATCAATGCAGGGGATAGGATATAAAGAAATTCTTTATTATCTTGAAAATAAAATTTCATTTGGAGATGCAGTAAATATGATAAAGCAAGGCTCAAGAAATTATGCCAAAAGACAACTTACTTGGTTTAGGCGTGATAAACGATGCATATTCCTTGATAAGGATGTAATGAGTGAAGATGAAATTTTACATAAAGTTCTTAATGACATAAGAAATAACTAGGGGTATAATTATAGTGTACTAGTAAAATATGGGAGGTGTTGTATTTGGTCAATAAAACGGTTAATAATATTCAAGATATTTTTCTAAATAATGCACGAAAAAATAGAACTAATTTAACAGTTCATTTATTAAATGGTTTTCAAATTAAAGGGATTGTAAAAGGATTTGATAATTTTACAGTTATCTTAGAATGTGATGAGAATATGATGTTAATATATAAACATTCAATTTCAACAATAACACCTGAAAAGCCAATACCTTTTATTAATAATTAATATACATTATAAATAGGCATAATATGCCTATTTATTTTTTAAACTGTAATAAATATTGCTATTTATTACAAGAAATATGTAGGGAAATATTTTTAAGTATTGATATGATTTTTATTTAAAGATATACTATTTAATATATAGCAATGGAGCTTTGGTTTGAAAATACCAGAGCTCTTTTTTTACTATACTTTATAAATTGATTTCAATTAAGGAGAGAATTTTTATGGAACCTACAGAATTAAATACTGCAAAATTATTGGTAAAATGTTTGGAAGAAGAAGGTGTTGAATATATTTTTGGTATACCTGGTGAGGAAAATCTTGAGGTTATGAATGCCTTACGCGATTCATCAATAAAATTCATTACTACAAGGCATGAACAAGGTGCAGCATTTATGGCTGATGTATATGGAAGGCTTACTGGAAAGGCTGGAGTATGTTTATCTACTCTTGGACCTGGCGCTACCAATCTTGTTACAGGCGTTGCTGATGCACATAGTGATGGAGCTCCTTTAATTGCAATAACTGGACAAGTAGGTACAGAAAGAATGCATCTTACATCACATCAGTTTTTAGATTTATGTAAAATGTTTGAACCTATTACAAAAAGAACGAAAATGATAGTTCGTCCTGATACTGTAAATGAGATTGTAAGGATAGCATTTAAATATGCTGAAAGCGAAAAACCTGGTGCATGTCATATTGACCTTCCTGTAAATATAGCAAAGATGTCTATAAATAGCAGTGAAAAGCCTTTAAAGAAAAAAATTATTTCAAAAGAATTTGCGCCTATAGATAAAATTGAAGATGCTGCTGCAGAAATATTTAAAGCAAAAAAACCAGTTATTTTAGTTGGAAGTAGTGCCGTACGTGCAGATTCAAGTCAATCATTAACTAAATTTGCAACAGATTTAAAGATTCCTGTTGTAATGACTATGATGTCAAAAGGAATAGTGCCTTGTGATAATAAATATTCAATTGGTACCATAGGAATACCACAAAAAGATCATATTAATAAAATTGTGGATAGTGCAGATCTTATTATTGCTGTAGGATATGATATTGTTGAATATTCTCCAGTAAAATGGAATAATGATGGGCATTTAAATATAGTTCATATTGATACAAGACCTGCTCACATTAATAAGTTATATCAGCCAATTGTAGAGGTAGTTGGAGATATATCAGATTCACTTCATAATATTCTTAGAAGAACTTCAAGAAAGCATGAACCTTCTTATGCTTTACAAATAAAAAAAGAGATTGAACAAGAATTCAAAAAATTTGAACATGATAATTCATTTCCTATGAAACCACAGAAAATTTTGAGCGATGTGAGAAAGGTTATGGGGAAAGATGATATTGTAATATCTGATGTAGGTGCACATAAAATGTGGATTGCACGTCAGTATGAATGTTATAAACCAAATACTTGTATAATATCAAATGGATTTGCCACTATGGGGATAGGAGTTCCTGGTGCTGTTGCTGCTAAACTTATATATCCAGAAAAAAAAGTCCTAACCATAACTGGTGATGGTGGCTTTATGATGAATTCACAAGAGATTGAAACAGCTATACGTATTGGTACACCATTTGTAACTCTTATTTTTAATGATAGCAATTATGGGCTTATTAAATGGAAACAGTTAGATCAATATGGACAAGAATGTTTTGTTAATTTTTCAAATCCGGATTTTGTAAAACTTGCTGAAGGTATGCATGCCAAAGGATATAGAATAGAAAAAGCAGAGGATCTTATTCCTACATTAGAAGATGCATTTAAACAAAATGTACCTTCAATAATTGATTGTAGAGTAGATTATGAAGAGAATATAAAACTAAGTAAGTATTTAAAAGAACTTTATTCAAAAAAAGATCATAATTAATGTGAAATAAAGCCTAGATAAATAATGTATTAGTTGTATACATCATGTTAAACTTATTGATGACATAAGAAAAAAGTAGAGTTATAATAGATGTAAAAGTATTAAAATAAGTACTTTTTAATGTAACTTGAAGGAGAAAACTTACACATGTTAAAGAAAACTGAAGAATTTTTAAGAAATAATTATAATATAAGCGAAAATACTTTTGAAGTATATAGACAGGCTATTGATGATATTGAAGAGCAATTTAAAGATTATGACGAAATAAGAGAATATAACCAACTTAAAGTGTTGAAAGCATTCCAAGAAGAAAAAATAAGTGATTCTCACTTTACTAATACTACTGGGTATGGATTAGATGATATGGGGAGAGATGCATTAGATAGAGTATATGCAAGAATATTTAATACTGAAGCAGGTCTTGTTAGACCACACATAGTAAGTGGAACTCATGCAATAGGATGTGCAATTGCTGGTAATACAAGACCTAATGATAAAATATTATGCGTTTCTGGTATGCCATACGACACTTTGCTTGGAGTATTAGGTTTATCTAAGAAAAAAAATCCTGGTTCTTTAGATGAATATGGAATAACAACTGATGTTATCGATCTTGATGAAGAAGGTAATTTTAGATTTGATGCTATAAAAGAGGCTTTAAAAAACGACAAGAGCATAAAACTTATACATATTCAAAGAAGTACTGGATATGCTTCAAGAAAATCATTTTTAGTATCTCAGATTGCAGAAGTTATTTCGTGTATAAGAGAAATAAGAAACGATGTAATAATATTTGTAGATAACTGCTATGGAGAATTTGTTGAAACTGTAGAACCTACAGATTTTGGTGCTGATATAATGGCTGGATCTCTTATGAAAAATATTGGTGGTGGAATAGCACCAGGTGGCGGATATATAGTTGGTAAAAAAGATTATGTAGATGCAGCAGCCAATAGAATGACTGTTCCAGGTGTAGGAGGAGAGTATGGTGCTACATATGGACTTATGAGAAGTTTATTCCAGGGATTATTCTCAGCTCCTCATGTTACTATGGAAGCGGTTAAAACTGCTATATTTACTGCAAGAGTAATGGAGATATCAGGATTTAAAGTTTTCCCATCATCACATGAAAAGAGAACAGATATTATTCAAGCAATAGAATTTGGTGATCCTAAAAAGCTTGTGAATTTCTGTAGTGGAATTCAGGCAGGTTCGCCAATAGATGCATTTGCTGTATGTGAACCTTGGGCTATGCCGGGATATGATAGTGAAATTGTAATGGCAGCAGGAGCGTTTATATCTGGGTCTACAATTGAATTATCGGCAGATGGTCCTGTAAGAGAACCTTACATAGCATATATGCAAGGTGGATTAAACTTTGATCACGGTAAAATCGGTGTTCTTATAGGTCTTGATAAAGCGCTAAAAAGCTAGAAAAAGAAAATTTGTTGACTCTAAATAAAGTTAAAATATATGAATTTATATTTTAACTTTATAAAAAGACATACCTATATAATCATAAGAATACATAGGTATGTCTTTTTATTATTTCTAATATGCTCTGAATATTCCTACAAGTTTTCCAAGTATTGAACAATCATCAACGATTATTGGATCCATTGTATCATTTTCAGGTTGAAGTCTAATATGATTTTCTTCTTTGAAAAATCTTTTTATTGTAGCGCTATCATCAATTAATGCAACTACAATCTCACCATTAACTGCATCATTACATCTTTCTATAATGGCTAAATCTTTATCATTTATTCCAGCTTTAATCATACTTTGACCAGAAACTCGAAGCATAAATAATTCCTTATCATGTTTTATAAAATCAAGGGGTAATGAAAAAGTATCTTCTACATTTTCAGTAGCCAGTATTGGAAGACCTGCTGTTATTTTACCTACTATTGGAATAGAAATCATTTCTTTCTTAGGAGTAGATAATTCGGCTATTTCTAAAGCTCTTGGCTTTGAAGGATCTCTTCTTATAAGTCCTTTTTTTTCTAATCTTTTTAAATGACCATGAACTGTTGAAGTAGATTTTAATGAAACAGCCTCACATATTTCTCTTACTGAAGGTGGATAACCCTTATTTTCTGTGTAGTTTTTTAAAAACTCGTATATCTCTGATTGTTTATCTTTTCCGTCGCCCATTGCATACACCTCGCTATTCTTGTATTAATTATACCATATTGTCATATATATAGCAAACCTATGTTCTGTAGCTAATAAAATCGTAATTTTGAAATAAAGAACCAATTAAATTAGTTTATAATTTGATTTTTACTATTGCTTTTGTTATAATTTTAAGATGACTTTATTTGGAGAGGAAGTGCTGTGTGATGGGATATAAATATACAGATGATGATTACTGTGACATCTATGAGAATAAAATTTGTGACAACTGCGGTAAATGTCTTGAAATGGAAGGTATCGATACAAAAGCAATAAAAATTGAAGATATATCTAAAAACCTAGAAGAAAATTCAGTTCTTGAAGAAGAATTTATAAATGATTTAAAGTCAAATCTTACAGATGATGAATTACATGAAATAAATGAAGAAAATTTAGATTTAAAGGATATATATAATAGATTTGGATTTAACAGTTCTTTTGATGAAAATTCCGAATCAGAAGAGTACGAAGATGCTTTCGAGCATATTGAATACATAGAAGAACTTTCACAATTAAACGATGCTGATTTTGAAGATATGACAGAAGAGGTTTATCCAGGAGTTAGACGTTTTAAAAATACAGATAAATAGGTTAAAAAGTGAGTAGATTTAGTGTATACTTTTTTACTCGCTTTTTATTTATTACATTTTAATTTTTACATAGCAACAAGTTTTGAATAGTTTTATATTAATTTCACATAATAATAATGTGATAATTAATGTGAAAGGGATGAGTTTAATGAAATATAAAACTATTTTAGCGTTATCTTTAACTGCGATGCTTACTGTAGGAATAATGATAACTGGATGTGGCAACAAAACTGATAACTCTACTAATACAACTGACAATGGGAATACTGCTACTGATAAGCTTAAAGAAAGCGCAGACAAAGCAGGAGATGCTGTAAAAGATGGAGCTGAAGCTGTAAAAGACAGTGTTGAAGGTGTTGGAAATGCAGTAAAGTATACAGCCATAGATGTAAAAAATGATATATCTAAATCAGGACGTGATTTAAAGGAATCTGTAGATAGCAAAAAAGACTATTTTGCTGGTACAACTGAAACAGATTACACATCAGAAAACGGAGAACTTATAAGAGTATATGAATTCAAAAATTCAGCTGATGCTGATGCTGCTGTAAAGAAAATATCTTCAGACGGTTTAACTATTGATGGTAATGCAGTTTATACAACAAAACCACATTACTATAGAAAAGGAGATACTATAGTTATTTACGAAGGTACAAACGATGCGTACATAACAGAATTTAACACTCTCTATGGTAATCCTTTAATATAGGAGTTAAAAAGATGAATTTGCTTATTATAGCTTGTTCATCTTTTTTAGTGTAGGGAAGTGGTTATAATGTGGTTATAATTTTGATAGCGGATTTGATTTAACAGCATCTCTTAAATCATCATCATCAACATGTGTATATATCTGTGTTGTTGAAATGTTTTCGTGACCTAAAATACTTTGAAGACTTCTTATATCAACATTTCCGTATTTATACATCAATGTTGCAGCAGTATGTCTTAATTTGTGAGGAGTATATTTTTCGCCTGTAAACCCAGCGTTGGTAATATGTTTTTTTATCATTATTTCAACTGTTCTTTTATTTATGGGTGCATTTCTAGCAGATAAGAACAAATATTTCTTACTTTCATAAGAAGCTTTTGAATCATCTCTTACACTCAAGTAATTGTTAAGTGCTCTCAAACAGGCTTCATTTAAATACACAGTACGTTCCTTGTCGCCTTTACCAACAATAGATAATATATCACCACGTATTTTTTCTATCTGAATACCACAAAGTTCTGAAAGACGCATTCCGCAGTTCAAAAAGAAGGTTAGTATGCAATAATCACGTGCGTAATTCTTATCATCTTTATCCAATGATTCTAACAAAGCAATACTTTGATTTAGTGTAAGATAAACAGGATGACGTTTGTTTATTTTAGGAGATTCTAATTCCATAGCAGGGTTATCCGATATTATTTTTGCTTTTCCAAATAAGTATTTAAAAAATGATTTCAAAGTTGCTACCTTACGAGCTCTAGCATAAGAGCTATTATTTCTGTATTTTTCCACAAATGATAAAAAAGCATATAACTCCCTTAATTTAATAGATTTAAGAAATTCATTATCGATATTGCTTATATTTATATCTTCAAATTCAATATCATTTTTAACCAATCCACGATAAACACATAAAAATCTAAAAAATAAAGTAAGATCTATCTTATAAGCATCAATCGTGTTTGGAGATTTACTTCGTATTGTTTCTAGGTAATTTAAAAAATCAGAAACACTTTCTGGAAGATCATCATTTTTAAGTACTTGAATGTCATATTTCATAATAATCACCTTAATCATTTCTTTATATTTTTACTAAATGTACAAAATCTCGTTTATAATAAGATAAAAATAAGGAAAACGGCTTGTACACTAAGTTTAAGTATATTATATCAAAATTACGATTTTTCTTCAATAATTTCGCTAAATGTATATTTAGCGAAATTATTAATGTATAAATAAATTTAATTATTATATCAATAATTTGTTTTTTATCTTCAAGCTACCTTTGTATTTAAAAAATATAAACTCACTATTCTGAATTTATCGCTACTTATTAAGATTAATCAAAAATAAAATTCTAGAAATATCATTATTTTAATATATTTAAACCGGTGATAAATTAACTTTGAATCAGGTTGGTTTATTAAATGTTGTTGCATATATAATTGAATTTTACTAAAATCTAGTTTTTACATGTTGATTTTAAGCGAAATAAAAATTTAAAAATATGTTCAAACAAAAATAACTACAAGTTGTTATTTTTTAAATTTAATTTTATAATCTTTAAAATAACTATATTTACTAGTTTTATATACTATATTTAAAAAAATAATATTATACAAATAATTATTTATTTATATAATTATAATATTAACATTATAATTATAAATATTAACTTAATATATTATAGTTTTAATTACTAGTATTCATATTTTTAAATACCATTTAATTTGAAGCTTTGTGCAAAAACTGTTTTTTAAAAAAATAGCACTACCCTTTCAAATTCTCAAGAAAAAACAGAGGGAGAGAAAAAGAGAAGCACAAAACACACTATTAAAGCTTTTTATTTTTAACCCAAAAATGAATATGATATAATAACTATAGATAGAGAAAAAAAGTGATAATAATAATCACTTGATTGGAGGAAAAAGATAATGGCAAAAGCAAAAGAAAATAAAACTAATGCAATGAGATTATTAGATAGAAATAAGGTTGAATACACTACTCATTCTTATGAAAACGAAGATGGAAAAATAGATGGTATTGCTGTTGCACACAAAATAGGAAAAGATGAAGATTGTGTTTTTAAGACTCTTGTTACAGTTGGACATTCAAAAGATAATTTCGTTTTTGTTATTCCAGTTGCACAGGAACTTGATATGAAAAAAGCTGCTAAAGCTGCTGGAGAAAAGAATATAGAAATGATACACGTAAAGGACATTAATAAGATAACCGGATACATTCGTGGAGGATGCTCTCCCCTTGGCATGAAAAAGGTATTCAAAACATTCATACATAATACTGCTTTAGATTGTGAAACTATAGTTTTTAGCGGTGGTAAAATAGGATCTCAAATAGAAATGAATCCTAATGATGTGCCTCTTGTTATCGAATGCGAATTTGCTGACTTAATAAAAAATAATGATATTGTTTGATAATAGCAGATAAAAAAGAGAATTCATAAATTTGAATTCTCTTTTTTGTTCATAATATTAATATGACCTATTTATTAGTTGAAATGCTTGCTGATGGATATAATGTAGTTCCACCTATCTCTACTTTTATATCATCAGTTAGTGGCACGTTATATTCATCTAAAATATTTCTCCACCATTCCCAAGAAAGTCCTGTACATTCTCTTGCAAAAATTCTAATATTTTTTGCATTTGCAGGCAATGGAATGACTGTGTTAAAATGAGCCGTTTTATCCTCCCAATTCCCATCCCATGTTTTATGATTTAATAGTTCATTACCATTATCATCATACGATGCTTCATCCCAGCAAACGTTAAACTGAGCAACATATGCACCATAATGATCTAATGTTATTTTACCTTTAGTGTATTCAGTTGAGGTTGTTTCTACATATTCTGTATTATTATGAATAGCCGCAACAGAATTATCTTTTAAAAACACACTTGTATACGAAATAGGATATGCAGGGTTCTTTGCATTGAATTGTGAATTTTCTTTTATAACATTTCTTATTTCGTCAAAGTCTTTTGTTATTATCTTATTGTGTTCATATGCATCTCCGCCTAATACAACAGCTGTAAAGGAACTTTGATCTAATATATCTTTATATTTAGCTTTTTCATTTATATCGATACCTTTTACTAGTGCATTAAATGCAGATTCTACATCATTACTACTTGAGGTAGTTTCAAGTTTGACATATATAGTTCTACCATAAGCTACATTAGAAACCATAAGAGGTGGAGTTTTAGAAGTTACACCTTTTCTTTTTAATTCACTAACAGTTACACTATCATCAAATAAATCAGAAGGATTATTTGGTAATTCAGCACTTACTGTATAGAAAATTTGTTTGTAAGCAACTATCATAGCTTTTTTTTCATTTTTTGATATAGCATTAAAATCTAAACCTAAATTTAACGCTTTAGCATTAATATTTAGTTCAGCATTTATTTGAGATTGGCTGTGTACCATTGCTTCTGTATATTGTGTTCTTGCTGGCAACGTATGAGTGTCTGAATTTTCATCAACCCATTTTGATACTAAATTATCTATAGAACCTGATATATTTCCATATGTAGGATTGTCCACTAATAAAGAATTATTTTTACCCATTCCTGGTAAGTCTATACTTATATTAATAGGCTTTCTTTTAGCTGTTAATAATGTTGGTTTATTTTCCATAAATGAACGATCAGCTATCTGCAATGCACCAGGATAAGTTTTATCAGTCATTGAATCGATAATTGAAATATCAACAGGAGTTGTATTTATAGATTTTTTTGTACGTTCTACAACAATGAATTTATCCTCAACATTTTTAGAAGATTTTGGTATAAAGCTCTCTACTGTATCACCTTGATTCGCTAAAACTTCCATCTTATCATATTTTAAGTCTCCTACAAAATCATCAATTGCTTTATTATTATACCCTTCATTCACCTCGCTTTGTATGTCTTGTGTTTGAGTAGATGCATCTTTTGCATAAGTTGTTATTACATTGGTTAGGTTTAAAGTTAGAATAACAGATATGCATATTAACCCTTTTAGTTTTTTAGATTTTAACATAAAAATCCCCCCTTTTGAGCAAATGTTTATATTTCCTTTGCATACTTAGACTAACATAAATGTATTAATAAAACAACAATAATGCCAAATAAAGACAGTTTTTAATGAAAACTGTCTTTATTCATTAAGTAAGTTATTTTACAATTTCACCCACTAAGGAGAACGAATTAGCTTTTACAATTTTTACATTAACTAATTTTCCAATTAATTCTTTGCATCCAGGGAAGTTTACAAGTTTTGCATTTCTAGTTCTTCCAGTTAATCTAGATTCATCATTTTTACTTGTTCCTTCTACTAATACCTCAACAACCTTACCTTCCATAGCTTTGTTACCCACAACTATTCCTTCATTAACAGCCTCTACTAATCTGTTAAATCTTTCGTGTTTAACATCATCAGGAATTTGATTTTCCATCTTATCTGCTGGTGTGTGGTTTCTTCTAGAATATATAAAAGTAAATGCAGCATCATACTTTACTTCACGTACTAAATCTAATGTAGCCTGAAAATCTTCTTCAGTTTCACCAGGGAATCCTACTATTAAATCTGTTGAAAAAGTTACATCTGGAATTTCTTTTCTTATTGCTTTTGCTAAGTTTAAGTAATAATCTCTTGTATAATGTCTATTCATTACTTTAAGTATTTGATCACTTCCACTTTGTACTGGTAGATGTATTTGTTCACATAATTTATCACAATCTCTTATAGCTTCTATAACATCCATATTTAGATCTTTAGGGTGAGATGTCATAAATCTTACTCTTTCTAATCCTTCGATTTCATTAATTCTTCTTAATAACTGAGCAAATGTTATTTCCTCTTCTAATCCTTTACCATAGGAATTAACATTTTGACCAAGTAAAGTTATTTCTTTATACCCTTCTGCTACTAATCCCTTAATTTCATTTTCTATGTCTTGTGGCTTTCTGCTTCTTTCTCGTCCTCTTACATAAGGAACTACGCAGTATGTACAGAAATTGTTGCATCCATACATTACTGTAACAAATGCTTTTACACTACTCTTTCTGTCTATTGGAACTCCTTCTACAATTTCAGCTTCTTTATCAAATATTTCTTTTATCTGTACTCCTTCAGTTTTAACTCTGTTTAAGTACTCTGGGAATTTATATGAATTGTGAGTTCCAAAAATTATATCTACATATGGATATTCATTTAAAATTTTATCAGCCATTCCCTTTTGTTGCATCATACATCCGCAGATAGCTATTATTAAATCTGGATTATTTTCTTTTCTCTTTTTTAATCTTCCTAGATTACCAAACACTTTGTTTTCTGCATTTTCTCTTACACAACATGTATTAAATATAATAATAGAAGCTTCTTCTTTATCTTCTGTAGGGGTATATCCCTGTCTCTTAAGCATACCAGATAATTTTTCTGAATCTTCTTCATTCATCTGACATCCGAATGTAGAAATAAAGAAGAATTGTTCTTTCTTATCTTTTATTTTTAGATTATCTAATTTTTCTATATTAAAGTTCATGTCTTTCCTCCATTTTTACTTATTTGCTTTACGGTTGTATTATAGCAAATATTCTCTTCAAATAAAAGATGCTTAATTATTTCATTCTATTAATTATATCTTTTATATATAAATCTAAATTTTCAGATTTACTACGTTTAATTATATTCTCTAACATCCATTTTTCTTCTTTGCTTAAATTTACAATTATATTTTCAACTGGAAGATCTGCTGTATCCTTTTCCGCTTTCTTTTGCTTCTTATAAGTATAAACTTCTAAGTATATCATCGCTATTGTTAATGGTAACCCAATTAACCAGAACCCACCTTTTAAACCTAAGAACGTACCCTCAAAAATCCATATAGGCATTACTACACTTCCTCTATAAAATCATTAGCTAGTTCTATAAACTTTTTATAAATACAGATTGTCCTTATAAAAGTAGAAGTATCCATACCATATTTTTTCGCTTCTTGGATAATTTTTATTTTTTCTGCCTCTGTAACATGTGCAACAACACGCTCCGTTCTCAATTCTTCTTCATTTTTTCGACCCTTAAATTCTCTCATAATTCCCCTCCCCTACTCTATCGAGTTATCTCAATACATTTAATTTATATATGATTTATATACAATAGTGCACTATTAGTACACTATTAGAAGTTAAGTATGTCGACTTCTTGATACTTATTATCTACATTTTTTTCTGTGAATTTAGTTTTTTATTATTGTTTGCTCTTTTCTTTTATCCATCTCTATTCTTAATACTGTTTTAATTTCTGTTGATCTATCCTCGATGTTAAACCAATAATTATATAATTCCATATCTCTACTAGTTGATTTAAAACTTATATCTATTCTTGCCATATATATTCACCTACCTTATCAAAATTTATTAACATTTTTGTACTAACATCTACTTCTAAAATCACAATATTTTACTTCCTTTCCACGTTGTTATGTTTAATTTATATGTACATTATTACGTAAAAATTACTAATTTAAATATAAATTTCTAATCTTAGGTTTAATTATTAATATTCGATATTGAAGTCAATAAAGAAAGCACCTAATCTTCTAGGTACCAAATATCTTCTACCTTACGATTAAGTGCTTTTGCTATAGTTAATATATTTTCTATATTTCCTTGAATTTTATTTGATTCAATTGCAGAATATGTACTTTGACTTATTTTAAGTATTTTGCAAAATTCTTTTTGATTAAGCATGTACTCCCGCATACGTATTTCTCTAAGTTTATTCTTAACTGGCATTTCTCCACCTCACATAAATAAAGACTAGAAAATAATTCTAGTCCTTAAATTTAATAGTGTAAACATCATATACTTAAAACAGATATATTACTCTTCTAAATTACTTATTGCATATTGTGCTTCATCTTCAGTAAATTTTTCACCGTATTCAGATATTAATTGATCATGAATTGCACTCTTTGACATAGACATTGATTTCTGATATGTTTTTGCCTTCTCTAATGCATTTTTATTCCAATCTGCTTTAACATTATCTATAGCATATTGAGCTGCCTCTGCTGGAAACTTTTCTCCATATTCAGATGTTAGCTGATCATATAGTCCAGCTTTAGACATATACATTCTATCTGAATAAGTTTGAGCTTTCTTTAATGCAGATTTATATTCAATTGGAACACTATCGGTCTTTGTATCAGAATCTGCACTATCTTTGTCAGTACTATCTTTGTCAGTACTATCTTTTGAATCATTTGACGCATCTACTGATGAAGAACTTTCATCTTTAGCTGTAGTCACTGGTGTACTTTCATTTGTCGAAGCCGTTGTTGATTCGTTACTACCTTTATTACCACCTAAAGCTCCTATTATTATAAATATAGCAATAAGTATGAACCACCATCTAGTATAAAAAGGTTTTTTATTCTTCGCTCCACATCCTGGACATGATTTTGCACTTTTAGCTATATCAACCCCACATGTCTTGCATTTTATCATTTTGCTCATTATTTTGTTACCCCCTAAATGTTAATATACATTAATTGTATATTATATATAAAAATTGTCAAGTTTTATGATATGTGTAATAAAAAAGGCAGCAGATCACTTAACTTATCTGCTGCCTTTTTGGTGTTAAAGCTATATTTGTGCAATCTAGCCTTACATATTATATCATATTAAATCTTAGTAGCAACTCCATCTGAATCAAACTTATAACCATACATTTCGCAGTCGTGAGCCATCTGACCTGTGCTGTATAAATAATAGTCTTTTCCATTGTCAACAATCCACCCTGTAGCCATTTCACCATTATTATCAAAGTAGAACCAGTCTCCATCTATCTTATGCCATCCAATAGCCATATCACAATTTGCTGGATCTAAATAATACCATACATCTTTTTTATCTTTGTAAGTTTGATAATAAACCCATCCAGTAATACACCAGCCATAACTATCAAATAAATACCATTTATTGTTGATTAATTTCCACTCAGACTTATAATAACTTTTGTTTGATACATCTGTACAATACCACCATCTGTTATCATTTGATTCATTCCAACCTAACTTTATAGGATCATCATCTGATAAATCTTTATTTACTAATGCTCCAGCTATAGCCTTAGCAATTACATAAGGATTATATTTTTCTGCATCTGGAGAATCAACAAAACAACATTCAACCAACATAGCTGGCATAGATGTTCTTTTAAGAACTATTAATGATTGTACTTTAACTCCTCTATTAGGTATGTTTAAAGCTAATGAAATATTCTCACATACCTTTTCTGCATAAGGTTTCATTCGACTATCCATAGAATTAAGTAAAACTTCAACTCCACTTGCACCAGCTCCACCAGCATTTATATGAATCTCTGTAAATGTATCTGCTCCTATTTCATTCGCTTGTGATGCCCTTACATAGCAATCCTCGTAATTATATGAATTTGATTTATCTATCCTTAACAATACCGATTCTTCTCCAGCGCTTTTAATATAATCTGCTACTGCTGGTCCTATTTCTCTTGTACAATTTGATTCATCCAATAACCCTACTGCTCCACATCCAATATTACCACTTGCAGTATGACCTACTGATATTATATGTTTCATTTTCCCATTCCCTCTTTCTATTTTTATATAAATAAGGTGTCCATGACGAACAGCTTTATCTAACTATTTTCATTTATATTTTTATCTAAATTATCTGTTAACATATCTCCATTATTTTCAACAACAACCTTAAAAGTTGATACAAATTTAACTAAGAATGATGGCATAGGAGTTCCGAGTCTAGTTAAGTTTTCTAAAATAGATATTATTTCATTGAATATAAGCCATATAGAAACAAGTAAACCAAAGAAAGTCCCCATATGTATGTCTATATTCAACTGTCCAGCAACATTTATAATAGTCCAATCTACCACCATTGCTATGGCAACCTCCACCCCATAGAGCAACTTCTTAACTATACCCCACATTCCTGTTCTACTGTTTATTTCTCCTCTACTTTTAGCATCAAGAATTCCTGTAACATAATCTGTTATCATTACTAATGATAACAATCCTAAAACAGGCAGTAAAATTCCTAACTTAAAGCTTAAAAATGCTCCAATTGATGCAACTAATGTTTTTAAATACGTTGTTTTTTCCATTTGTAATACCTTCTTTCTATTTATTTTTATATGCAAAAAGAGACTAGATTTCTCTAATCTCTTTCATTTAACAATTAAAATGTTGTTTATATTCATGTTTTAAATTATCAATGCTATTCTGAGCATAAATTTGAGTAGTGCTGGGGTCAGTATGCCCTAATAAATTTTGAATTGTCACAAGATCTGCTCCATTTTGTAACCCTACACAAGCCATTGTATGTCGTAATAAATGTGGAAATACTTTTTTATTGAAATCAGTTCTTTTCGTTATTCTTGTTACTATTGTTTCAATTCCACGCCTACCAAGTGGATTATATGGAAATTTTTCAGATACAAATAGAGCATCTTCATTATCTTTATTTCTATCATCTTCTAAGTATTTTTTCAAATATAACTTTGTTTTATCACTGAAAAATACAAATCTCTCCTTATCCCCTTTTCCTATTACTCTTAATGAGTTTTCATTGAAATTCAAATCACTTATGTTGCAATTAACCACTTCCGAGACTCTGCATCCAGTTGCAAATAGAAATTCAATTAGTGCTCTTTCCCTATTTGTCTTGCATGCAATTCTTAGTTTCTCTAATTCTTCTATTGATAAAGCTTTTCTAAGTCGTTTAGGTAATTTATTTACTTCTAATTTCTTAGTAGGATTTCTTTCAATAAGCTCCTCTACTTCAAGCCAATTAAAAAATGCCTTAAGATAGTAAATCATAGAGTTAACTGAGCTTGGCTTTTTACCTTCACTATTCAATACTAAAAACATTCTAATATCATTAACATTTACTGTTTGTATTGGCTTATTAATAAATCCTGCAAATTTTTGTAGAAGATATTTATAATTGCTCAATGTTGCTGGACTATATCCAGCTAATTTCTTAACATTAAGATATAACAATGCTTTTTCTTCAATATCACCTTTAATCAATGATTTTTCTAATGTCCTGACTTCATAATTATATAATGCATAATATAAACAATCTCTAATCTTCCTTTGCTGATCCCAATCAAAGTTAAATTCTAATGTCAATTTTCCAAGAGCTTTCATAATAAATTCTTCATTACAATTCATATAACCACTTCTTTCAAAAATAAAATAAAATAATAGTTTTAATTTTGAATAACTTTAATAGGCGTGGTTATACTAATAATGTAAACAGGGATATATCCTTATTTACATATAGTAAAACCAGGCAACTATTATCTGAACAATATTAGTTTTACCTGGTTTTATTTTTTTATTCATTTTTATAATAAAATACAGCCTGTACCTGTAACTTACTAGGTTTCAAAGCTTTTATTAACCTATTGTGTAGAAAACAGACTATTCTCAAAAATAGCCTGTTCTTTTATTTTAAACAATTTTATTTAAATATTTTATTTTAGATATTACATATACTATTATATATGTAATTATAAATACCGTAATAACCCTCATTAGTAATCCATAAAAAGTGCAAGGCATATATTGAGGTAATAATAATGGTATTTTGCTCTGTTCCAAAGATAATACTATATGAACATGAATTAAATATATACCAAATGATAGTTTGCTAATATTAGCAATTATTATATTAAACTTATCATTAATTTTATATTTATAATATATTTGTCTACATAATATAAATATTGAACTTGCTATTATTATTATATTTACTCCTCCATTGTTATATAATATTTGATTAGCTGTCCCAGTTTTTATCGAAAAATAGTATGTCCCAACTATTGTTAATAAAATACTAATTGCACCTAGTAAATAAATAGCGTATCTTGTTTTTTTATTAAATTTGATATTATCTAGTAAATATCCTAAAACAAATAATCCCACCATATTACCTACCATAGGAATCTGAATCCCAATGTTGATTTTAAATACTTCATTTATGAATGGTATTACTCCACCTACAATCCAACATAATATTTCAAAGTACCATAGTTGCTTTTGTGTTGCATTTTTTACAAATACATTAAGTATAGGTGTTATTAAATAAAGACCAATTATAATATACATAAATGGCAAATGATAAAATATATTATTGGTTACTAATGCTAAAATGAATTTCTTTATCCCTTCAAAGTTCATTTTATTTCCATATTTTACGAAATAGAAAATACCCCAAAAAATAAATGGAATAATAATTTTTGATACCCTTTTTTTAAAAAACACTTTTATATCATAGTTTTTATTTTTATCCAATAATAACATTCCACTAATCATTATAAAAATTGGAACCCCAGTTCTTGAAATCGAATCTACAATTGTAGCAACTCGCCATGGATATGTATCAATTAAATCTACATTTCCAAAAAATCCGCTTGATACATGTATACTTATCACCTGTATTATTGCTATAACTCTTAATAAATCCGCATAATATTTCCTTTCCAAAATATCCCTCCATCCCATTTTATTATATAATAATTATGTCTATTCTGCTATTGTTTTACATAAATTTATTTTTTTATAAAATTTTCTGTCTATTATGTAATATTATTAGCTTCATTATAAACTTCTAATGCTGATTTTATTATATTAAATTGTTCATCATATAATGGAGTAAATATCATATTACTTTCAGATATATAACAATCTTCAAATTTTATATTAGCACTTTCTAATAATTTTTTTAATTCTTCACTAATCATATACAACCTCCTATAAGTTAAAAGTAGCATTAATTATTACTCTAGTATTCTTTGCAGAATAGCCAATTACAACTTGCCCGTTCTTATAAACCATTAAATAACCGCTTATATAATTATATGTTGCATCACAACTAATAAAAGGCAACATACAAATTTCTTTTGGTCGATATTCCTCTGGTAAAACTGTTATAATTGTACTGTCTGTTGTAGTACCTCCCTTTATATTTGCCCTAATACTAACAAGTTTACCTTCTATACATACTTCAGCAGTACCTGTTTCTATTACCCAATTATTTAATAACGTTAAACTTGTACTCTTACTTATATAAGCAGTTTTATCAAGCTTATTGTTCGCTATTTCATTCATTTGCGAATTAACTTCTTCTATAGATTTAGTATTTTTAGATATGTTTTCTGTATTAGTTTGAACTTTAGCTGCAAGATCTGTAGCATCTCCAAGCTTATTTAATTCTTCAATATTTTTTTCGGCTTGTACATTAGCATTATCTAAATCTATTTTTGTTGTATCAGCTATAGTTTTACTTGCATCAAGTTCAGTTTTAGAATTATTGGCATTAATAATACTCTGCTCTACTTCTTCTATTTTATTAGTTGCATTAGTTATAGCTTCATCAACTTCATTTTTCTTATTATTTGCATTTGTAATTGCTGTTTCTAAATTACTTTCAGCAGTCTCACTATTAGAAATAGTCTTTTTCAGATTGTTATTTGCTACTATAGCATCTTCAATATTTTCAAAGAAATCACTTGCTTGATCCAGTTTATTTTCTAATTCCTCCAACAATGTATAAGTGGCTTTGCTAATACCTCTGTCCACTTCTAATGTAGTAGATACTACAATTAATACTAAATTAAAAGTTGCTTTCTTTTTACCTGTGCCTTTATCTGTAAACTGTAGCTCTATTAATGTTTTTCCTGATGTTATTGTCAATTGTTCATCAGTTTCTATAGTTATTACATTACTACTTATAGATATTCCTGTATGTTCTTGGACTAATGGTACCTTATCTGCTTTCATAGCTTTTAATCTGACATTGTAGTTTGTCAAATTGGTTTGTACACTATTATCAAATACACTTAAAATTAAATTCAAACTATCTAATTGCTTACAAGTAGTATATAGATTTAAATTCTGTTTCAAATCTATATTAGCTTTTAAATCAAATATAGCCATTTTGAACCTCCTTATTTAACCTTTACTGCTAGGAGCATATTCTTCTATTAATCTAATTATCATATCTTCTAGCGATTCATCTCCAACATAAACTTTTTTATAAAACCAAGCAGTATCGTGAACTCTTAATTTCCCAAAAATTCTGCATACATCTTCTACGTATAGATCATCACGAATATATGTACCACTATAATCAGAATCGTCGATAATTTCAATTTTCGCTATGTTTCCATTACTTCCAGTTAACTTAATACCACTAGAATTTATATAGCAGCTTGCATTTCCATCATCAACTATAAATCCACCATCTGCATTACATTTACCTTTTGTATTTACATAAAAAACAGTATCTCCACTAGAATTTTTAAGTCTTATTTTATTATTATTTACAGTAAGTCCATTAGCATCTATAGTTACATTACTATTACTTGCACCTGTACAAGCAACAATAAAAGCACTTTTACTTAATTGCCATGTCATTCCACCATCTTCGCTCTCTACTACTGCACTTATTTTCCCATCCTGTATTTTAAGTTCTGAGTTAACTTTGCTTATATCATTTTTAACTTGCATTTTTATTTCATCTTTTGCAAACTTAATTTGCTTAGCAGTATCCTTAATAATATCTGTAATTTCTTTTCTGGTAAATCCTATTTCTACAGTATCTATTGTTTTATTCCCTTCACAATCAACTGTATAACTAATTTTATTCACTCTTGCCTGTAGGTCTAAATTTAATTTTTTATGCCTGACTGTAACTGTATCACCTAAATTTACAGTTTCAAGTACAGCATAGTTCTTATATTCTTCTGTTTTACTCAGCTCTATAAAATTAATTTCATAATTAAATGTAATTTGGTCAACCTTATCTTCTGTAAACATCTTGTTACAAGTTAATCTCATAAGAGAATATGCTTCAGCTAAAGTTATTTGATCTTCACCTTTTTCATTTTCTCCATCCCAAATATTAAAATTTAATTCTACCTCTTTAAAATATCGTTTCTCATATTTATTAACATTAGGACTTTCAATATAATACTCTGGAAGACGATAATCACCACACTTTGGTATTAAAACCGTAGCTAAATCAATATTATCTGTTTTTTCACTTATAGATGATAAATTCTTTCCATACTCAATAACAACACCATTATCATCACCTCTTCTATCAATTATATCTATAGAATTATTATTAACTATAAATTCTCCACCATATTCACTTAAAATGCTATTTTCATTGCCTATTAATGCATTTAACACACTCCCTTCTGGAATATTTACAATTACATTAGTATTTGTATTAGTATCTAAATTCCCAACTTTATAGTTATGAGGATCTAATGCTGCATTTAATACGGCTTGTATTGCTTGTTTTCTAGTCATTCCTGTAAGTGTCATGGCTTTTAGTCTATTTTCTTTTAAATCAGCCAGTAACTTTGCTTGCATCTGTACTGATATAGTGTCATTAGATGTATCTTTATCTATTATTCTAAACTGTTGATCTTGTCTGTTATCCATAGTTGGAATAGTTACTACTGAACCTATAATTAAATTACTAGAAATACCTTTATCTTCTAATGGATACTGTAATTCTGTGGTATAATCACTTTTTAATTCTTCTGTAACCTTACATTCTATAATTTCATTTAGAACCCATTCATTATGTGTAAAATCTATTTCATTATTTCTAAATAACTTAATCATTAATAGCACCTCCATCTTGGAGTAATTTCTATTTTACTTACAGCTCCAGTCCAACTTATCATATTTTCTCCAATATAAAAAACTGGATAATCTCCAGCCATGTCTTTACCTTTATTTATGTTCTCTTTATAACATTCTTTAATTTCACTATCTATAATTACATAGTTATTAATGTTTTTAACAGTAAAACTATTTTTATTTATATTAACATTTACATTTCCAGTGCCATAAATTTTAAACAAAGGCTTGGCTTTATAGCTTCCAAAATTATTAAAAACTATTCCACTAGATAAAACTTCTATTGGAGTTAATCCATTAGTCATATATTTCAGACCTGCACAAGTAAATGTAACACTAAAATGTCTCATTGTTCTGCTTGTAGTTGTTGTATTACCAATATTTATTTGCTTTACTTTATAACTTGCAAACTCATCTAAACTATAAGTAAGGTACTCACCTATACTGTTTAATAGCCAATTATCAATTATAGCTTTTTTCATTAAATAATCTTCTCTATCAGCAAAATATACAAAGTCAATTTTAAAATTAATATCTGAAAAGCCTTCAACTTTTGTAAGTGTTTCGCCACCATCTATTTCAATAGTTTTATATATAACATTACTAGAAGGAATTTCTGGAGTTTTTTCGATTATTAAATCTAAATCATTACTATTTTTATTGTTATAAAAAATATATGATTTCATTAAAATCCCTTCCTTCCACTATTAAATACCATGTTACTACTAACTGTTGGAGCAACTAACTTACCTACCTGCTTGCTATCCATCATAATTTTCATATTTGTAATTGCTTTTTGCAGACTATCCATTTTAGAAAGTATTGCATTTAAATTGCCACCTTCCAAACTAAAATCACTTTCACTACCCACAGATGAATAATTAACACCAATACTACCATTATTTATATCTGGTATTGCTGCTTCAGCTATTGCATTTGCTTGCTTAGATATACTGTTTACTGTATCTCCGATACCTAATCCAAATCCTTCACCTGTATAGACACCAAGTTGTCTCATTACCCTAGAAGGTGAATGTATATCCATTTTTTCTTTTACACCATCAATAAAGCTATCGCAAAGTCCGCCTATCCATCCTTTCATTCCATTCCATGCATCGCTTATTCCTTGTTTAATTCCAGCAACTATATTTTTTCCTATATCCATCATTTTGCTAGGTAGATCTGTGAAAGTATCAACTATGCCATTAAAAACATCTGTCATTCCAGTTTTAGCTTCTGTCAACATATTCCCACCCCAAGTTGTCATGTTTGTTACACAATTAGTTAACCATGTCCATATTTGTCCTGGGAGTTGTGTGAAATAAGTTACTATATTAGTTATCCAAGCACTTACATTAGTACTTATCCAACTTGCCACGTTACTTCCCCATGTCCCTAAATTAGTAACAACATTTACAAGCCAAGTCCAAATCTTTCCTGGCAACTCTGAAAACCATGTTGATATATTTTCAATCCATACTGGAACATTAGTTGTTAAATAATTTATTGTATCTGTTCCCCATTTTATAATAGATCCTAAAGCTTCACCTAACCCATAGGCAATTTTATTAGGTAATTCTGCAAACCATGCATACATTGATTCTAACCAAGCTGGTACACTTTCAGTAAAAAATGTTACTATGTTATTCCATCCTGTTTGGAAAAAAGTAATTACACTTTGTATAAATCCATCTATAAAAGTTTTAAATCCATCACAATTGCTATATAGCAAAGCGAATGCACCTGCAAATGGATTTACTAATAATAATAATAATTGTTGCCAGTTATTAGTTACAAAATCAATTACAGTCTGAAATGCTTGTGGAATTGTAACTGTAAAAAATGTAACTATTCCATTTAAGGCATTGCTTATTGTTGCTTTTATACCTTCCCATATTTCAGCCGCTTTAACTTTTATAGTATCCCAATTTGTATATAGTAATACACCAGCAGCTACAAGTGCAGTTATTGCAGCTACTACCCCTAAAACGGGTAATGCTATTGCTCCAATACTTACAGTCATTGTTCCTGCCAAAGATGCTAATGTCATTACCAATGGAGCTATTCCAGTAAGTATCCCCATTAATATTCCCAATGCTGATACTATTGCAGTTATAGTTGCTGCTAATTTCGGATTATTTGATACCCATTGAGCAAATTTACCTATCAAATTAGATATAATTTCAAGAAGCGGTGATAATGCTAATTTTAAATCTGCAAGAGCAGTTTGGAATTGTATCATTGGATCAGAATCTAAATCAGATATTGCACCATTTAAATCATTTTGATTCTGTTCTGCTGTTTTTAGATTATCATTCATTCCTAAGATTGTATCTGTAATTTTAGTTCCATTTTCTTCCCAGAGAGTTCCCCAAATAGTAGTACCTATTTGATTTTGAAGTGTAGCATCATCAATATTAGATACAGCTTGAGCTAATTCCTGCATTGCAACTGAACCTTCTGAACCTCCTGCCGCAATATCTTTTCCCCAATCGCTTAATTGTTTCCCTGAGACATCTATTTGTGCAAATAATTCTTCTAATTCTGGACCTACACCTTGTGCTATCTCAGACATTACAATTCTACCTTCTTTTAGCCCATCCAATAAAACATCAATATTCCATGTACCCGTTTCTACCCCTGCTGCCATTATTCCTTGAATTTCTTCTGCACTATATCCAGCTCTAGCTAATTGACTTCCATACTCTGTTATTATATCTAACTGATCTGGAGGAAAACCAACTTTTAATAAGCTATATGTTAGAGCTAATGCTTCTTGATCTGTTATCCCCAAATTCGAAGATAACTCATTTGTTTCCTGTATTAATTCAGTAAAATCAACATCTCCATAAGCTGATACTATAGCTGCGGCTCCTTTTACAACTTCTGAATTACTTTCATCGCTTGCATCTTTATTAAGCGCCCATTGCCTGCGCACTCCTTCTAATGCTGATTCAGCATCAACTCCATAGCTTGTAATATTATTTATTGCTTCTTTTACTGATTGTACGGAACCTTCATCAAGTTGCATAGAAATAGATAATTTTGTATTTAAACTTGATGTATCAAAAGCATCTTCTATTACTTGAGATATTCCTACACCAGTAGCTGCTCCAATAACTAATTGAGATAATCCACTTTTTAATTCTCCAACCTTGTCTTCTGCTTCTTCTGTTGATTCTCCCAATTCTTTCATGTCTTTTTTTAATTTATCAACATTACTTCCATCATCTATTTTAGACAATGATTGCTTTAATTTTTTTATAGAACTTTCAGTAAATTCTATTTCCCTTTGAAAAGATCTATATTGTTGTTCTCCAATATCTCCATTTTTAAATTGTTGTTCGACTTGACTCTGAGCACTCTTTAAACCATCTAACTTTTTTGAAGTTACTTCTATCTGTTCTGATAAAAGTTTTTGTTTTTGTGCTAAAGCCTCAGTATTCCCAGGATCAAATTTTAAAAGCCTATCAACATCCTTTAATTCTTTTTGTATATCTATGCTTTGTTTTGTAATATCTCCTAATGCCTTTTTAAGACCTGTGGTTTCTCCATCAAGTTCTATTGTTATACCTTTTATTCTATCTGCCATATGACCTCCTTTCTAAAGGCTAAAAACTATCAAAATCAGATTGAGTTGCCTTTCTATTTCTAGATTTTTTAGGATTATTTATATCAACATATTCCTGCATATAATCCAGGCACATTCCTATAGTCATAACTTCCATATCGTCTAATGTTAGCTTTGATTTTCTGCACAAAGAAAGGAACAGCTCAGTAGTCATTACTTCACTGTTCCTTGTATCTTCATTTTCTATTTTTTTTTACCCTGTATACTAGCCACAATTAGATCTTGTATTTGCGGAATTATTTCAAATAGTGGAAACTCTTCAAAAGTATCAAGCCACTCTAAAGGTTCTGGAATTTTCTTATCAGCGGTTTTAGCTAACACCCATATAATGTTGTAAAATGTATTGAAGTCTATTTTAGCTAAAGTTTCAGCTTTATTTTTTGTTTTCTTGATTTTTGTTAATTCTTCCATTTTGAGTATTTCTGAAAAATAATCTCTTCCAAACTGTGCTTTATATCTTAATGGTGTTGCTGCTGTAGATTTAAAGCTTACTTGCTTACCATCAATTTCAATAGTCTTTTCCATACCTAACCTCCTTAAGCTACTACCTTTTCATAAACTTTTGTATACCAAGCATCATAAATTTTAGCTGGTGTAGTTGTCGTAGTTTTTGTTTTTACTGCATAATCTCCAGGTCTAGGACTTGAAACAAATGATAATTCTACTGTATTAGGGTCTGTTTTATCAGTTTTTGTAGCTGAACTAACTTTTGGTCTAGATGCTTTACAATAGTACATTAAATGTCTTATGGCTTTTACATCTCCAGCAAATTCAAACATAAGCGCAAAATATGAACCTGTAGCAGTAGATTTTTCTGTTATTACCAAATCTTCAGAATCTTTTTCTTCTCCAAGTATTTCTGTAAGAAAATCTTCAGTAAGATTTGCCAATGTTAAGCTTCCATCATAACCTTGGTTGTTATCAGCAGAATAATACAACATATCATCCGCATAAAATTCTGTCATATCACCTCTTGGATCTAATGATAACTCTGTATTTCCTGGCAATGCTTTTGGTGTTGCATATGTTATTTCTCCATCTTCACCAATTGTTATTTTTGCATAATGTGCATTTTTAAGACCAAATGTAACTTTATTTTCACTCATGTTATATCAACCTCACTTCATAAATTTTTTGTAATAATTGCTCTGAATCAATCCATGTTTCGGTTGTTTCGTAAGCAATTTCATTTGTATCTAAAATATCTTCTAATATTTTCTCTGCTTGCAAATCTTTTTTATTTGTATAAAGTTCAATTTGTAAATTATCAATTTTATTATAGATTTTATTATCTGCTTTAAAATTACTACTATAAGCACTCACATATGTTATATAAGGAGGATTAGGCAGCGGATTATTAGGAGTGTCAGTAAAATGCGAATAAGCCACTGGATAACCAGTAGCCTTTAAGATTGTATATATATCACTTAATATCACCCCTTAATCACCTTCTTTACACCTTCTAGGAATTCATCATTTATTTGTTCCTCTACGGGTCTTATATGTGGTTTCCCTGCAACTCTTCCACCATTTCTTTTTGCATGTCCATATTCTAGCAAATGTGTACGCTGATAATTTGTCTTATTATAAACAACTTCTTTTCCATCAATATTTTTTTCTGTCCATCCTTTAGCATATTTACCTGTTTTACCTTTAGGACTTCTTTCTTTTAGTAATTGAACTGCTTTTTTGCCTTTATCTTTCTTTTCTTTTTCAAGTGCTTCAGTAATTTCATCTGTATAATCTGTTAATGCTTTTGCTATTTCATCTGCTAAATTTATTTTAGCCATTACCTGCCACCTTCTCGCACGTTAACTCTAACTCTTCCATATTCTTTTTATATGTTTTCATAACCTTATACCTTTGTTTAGGCTTTTCATCTTCGCTAAATTCAACATAAGTTTCGCCATTATATTCATAAGGATGGACCACAAATATATAACTTGGCTTAAGTCCATTAGCAGCAGCTTTATAAAACTCTGTTCTACCTATAGATTTCATATCACAAAATATATCAATTTCTTTTGGAGTCTCTACAGGATTTCCAATATCATCATAGGTTACATCTGTTGAAATTAATGTTAATCCATAATCACCTATCATTATATAGTACCTCCTTTAGCCTTCTGATGAATAACTAAATTATGCAACCTTAATTGTAGGTGCCTTGGCATTGCTCCATCCTTATCCTTACTTTCATATCTCCATGTAGCATAATCTACAATAAAAAGAAGATGATAAGAGTTAGTACCATCTAGCACTAACCCCTGTTCATCTTCTAACTCTTTAACTACACCGTTTATAATAGCCTGTAAGTAAGTATCTCTTACAGTTGTACTTATACCCAACTTAGCCTTTACAAGTCCGAGGATTGTTTCTGTATTCATTATTAATCCTCCTTATTCATTTTCATTATTTGGTGGATCTCCTGCTGTTTCCTTTAATGCTTCTTCAGCTTTTAAAGCTTCATCTTTTCCTTTTACTTTTTCACCATTAGATAATTCATAATATCCCCCACCTATATGATTAGGATATTCAATTACGTTATCAATCTCCTTAATGAGTTTATCATTTATAGAACTAATTGATGCAAATCTTTCTACTGATAAATCGAACACTTCGCCTTCAATTCTAATTTTCTTACTTACACCATCAACAAAAGTTTTTAATACTTTAGCTTTCACTTTTAATCATCTCCTATGAATTTGTATTAGCACTATCTGCTGCAAATGTTACTGCTGTCGCACTTGGTACTGTAGCACCATCTTTCTGGCTTATATTTATAGCGATAAATCCCTCTCCAATTACTGGTCTACCATCATATCTAGCAGTACCTTTAAATACTGTATTATCTTCTATAAACTGTACTTCTGTTGATTGAGCTAATGTAGCACCTGCTCTTTCTACCAATAAATAAAGTGAACCATATCCGCCAATAATAACATCATCTGGAATAAAATCTAATTCAACAATATCACCACCAACAATAGGCATTGTATTGCTTTGTCCTGTTACTATTGCCCCAGCAGCATTAATAGTCAATGCTTTAGCAGTTAATGTTGCTTTAGTATTTGTACTCATACACCAGAACTTTCCACCATTAGAATAATTAGATTTAGCTTTTCCGCACTTAAGAATTAAATCTTTATAGAATAAAACATCTGTATTTGCTGCTGGATCTATTAACAACAAATTGCTTGTGTGTAAATCAGTCCAAGTTTTTTCACTTTCTCCCCAATAAGAAGGCTTAGTAGTTTCAGCAAGTCTTTTTACAATACCTATTGGCATCTTTGTTCCTGTACCATAAAGAATAGCCTTATCTATTGCAATACCGATTGCTTGGCTAATGTTGTACATAATTTCATTTACTAAATCAAGATCTGAATCTTCTAATAAAGCATTTGGAGCTGCAATAAATCCACCTACTTTATATCCATCAACTTCAACTTGATTAAAACTTATGTTTAATTCATTTAGTTTTCCATAAGTCTCCATCCAAATACCTTCTGGAATTGTTCCAGCAATATTTTGTCTTGCCTTACCTTTAATTGGTTTTAAATTAACTTTTGAAATTAATTTAGAATACTGATTTAAAGTATCTCTTAAGATATCTAAGAATACTGTTGGTATTCCAAGTTCTCCACCAGTAACACTTCTCTTTTGTTCCATAAATTCTCTAGTTCTAGTTACAAATTCCTTTACTTCTTCTCTCTCAATTAAATTTTGAACTGCTGCTCTTTCCATTCCATTAAAGAACTTACCTCTAATTTTCATACTGTTTACAACTCCTTTACTTCTTTCATTTCCTGTAGGTGCTGGTGCTGGATTATTTTCAGGTTCATTAGCATTTAACTTTTCTAATTCACCCTCAAGATCTGCGATTTCACCCTCAAGTTTTCCTTTCTTTTCATCTAATTCTGATTGCTCTGAATCAAGTTTGTTTACTTCTTCCTCAACTGCTTCTATTTCTTCATCTGTTTTAGCCTCTTCTAAAGCTTTTTCTAATTCTGCTGATCTAGTTGTTAAACCTTCTTGTTGTGTTTGTAATTCTGTCAAACTAGATTTCCTTTGTTCAATCTTTTTACTTAACATTAATTGTTTAATTGCCATGTTTATTCAACCTCTCTTTCAATTTTGCTTTTCTTACTTCTAATTGTTTTTCCTTATGCTGTTCAACTTCCTTGCTTCTTGCTGCAACTCCTGTATCTTCATAAGCAGGGAAAGTACAAACACTAACTTCATGTAAATCTACGCCTGTAATAGTCCACTTAACTGTTCCATCATCACGCCAATCAGTTTCTTCAGATGTGACATTAAAACCAAAACTACATTGGTCTACATCACCACGTTTAACACGTTCATAAAGGTTAACTGCATCTGTATCATTAGGATTAATTTTAATGCTACCCCATAACCCTCTAGAATCTGTTTTAAGTTCTAATGTACCAGCTTTATTTCTTCCTAATACAAGAGTTGTATCATGGTTTATTAATGCTCTTATATCATTACTTAAAGTATCATCAAGTGCCTGTGGTGCTATTTCTTCATATGCACCAGTCCATAATTCAGTTTGGCTATTAAAAACTACAAAGTAACCTTCAATAGTCATATTTTCACCTTCAGATCTTGTTTTAAGTTCTGTTTTTAAGCTTCTGGTTTGCTTCTTATTTCTATCCATTACCATCACCCCCTTGATTTAATTTCTTTTGATCTCCAATCATTCCAACTGGTATAAAATTCTCTAATATAACAAGCTCATCTAAACCAGGTAAAGGAGGTTTGTTTATCCAGTCTCTTACTTCGTTACCCGTCATCATTCCTCTTATATATAAATTAGAACCTACATCAGACAGCTCTTTCATGTCATATGCATAAAGCGATTGAGGATTAAGTTTAAAATATAAATCTGGACCATATAACAATCCTTTTGTAAGCACTTGCTGAATTATTTCAGCAATAGATTTAATTCTTGTATTAATAAAATTGTTATATTCATCCTTTGTATAACTTCCAACACCTACTATAAATGCAGGAACATCTAATATTGCAGCTACAGTTCTTTTATCAATCTGAACAGCATCATTAATTGCTAAATCTGTAAGGCTTAAAGGCTTTACAGTTTCAATTTTCATTAAATCAGCAGGTACTACCCAAGGTTTACCCCCGCTAGTTTCAGATATATATTTCTCAAGTATAGCGTCTCTTCCTTCTTTACTTGCCATTTCTTCATTGAAAGCATCAACCGAAATAATTACACTCGGCTTCCACTTATCAGACATAAATCCATTTTTAGTAGCAGTTGCCTGTTTAAGATTTTTAACTATATCTCTTAATACAACTTTATAGCCAGTACCTTTCCATGGATAATTAGGATCAGGATTTATTGCAAAATGTAATACTTCATCATAGTTATATGTTTTTCCATTGTAAAGCACATTGTATCCAGTTGGTGTCTCTATAAAACTTACTCCACTAGCCTTTAACGGAATCAATTCATCAATTAATCCATCAACTATTTTAGGATATATAATACAATTACCATTTCCCTCAAGGAGCATTGTATAAACTATGTTATATACCCATGATTTACGTGTCATAAGACTATAAGGATTGATGTCTATCTTTCTAGATAATTCATTCTTGATTCTTATATCTCCATTGTCTGTATTCTGCATTAAATGGATTGTCATACTCGATACCAAATCTGCTATTTTGTGAACTGCCATTTTAACCTCTGGGTTATCACTTAAGCGTGTATATCCTTGAACACATAAAGTATCATATGCATCAGTACTAAGAAACCAACTTAAAGCATTTTGGGTTGTAGGCTCTGCTCTTGTCTTTCCTATATTTTTTCTCTTTCTGCTCTTTTTCATGTTCTCACCACCTTTCAAGAGAATAATAAAAAGCCTTAATTTCTTAAGACTTATTTAACAACATAATTTCTTTCTTTTTTATATACATCTACATAAGTTTCATCCTTATCGCCATTATAAGTAATTTCAAAATAAGGAGCTCCCTTAGCTGTGGCACTTAATAGTGCTTTCTTATTTTGTAATGTCTTACAACTCCAAACAACAAATATTTCATCTTTTGACATATTCGGATTTCCTAAATATACTGCCACTATACTTTTACACTTTTCTATAAATTCATTCATTATCTAACTTCCTCCTAACAATTATCCTTTAAGCCACTTACTAGCTGACCCTACCTTTTCCATATCTTCTAATTTTCTTACACAAGCAAAAACAGCAGCATCAAATATATCTATTCTTTGAGTACCACCATCACCATCAACTTTTTCATACTGAATCATATCATCAGTCTTTTCTATTGCTCTTACATTTTGTACACAATATTCAAAACAATCAGCATGAAAATAATATAAATCACCATCTTTAGCCTTTTTCTCTATATGTCTAAAACCTTCAGACTTTTTATAAAAATATTGTGGCTGGTCAATTATATTAAAGCCAGCTTTCTTCATTCCAATAAAATATTCTCTAGCAAATTTTCTGTCATGACCTACTTGTTTTATTTTAAATCCTTTTTTCTTCATGTTTTTAAACCAGTTAACAACCTCACTTGTATTAGTTGTAGGATTATTTGACATATCTAGCCAACCATCATCTTCCCAACCAAATAACGGTATTCCATCTTCGTCAGCTTTCTTTGCTGCCATAACAATAGGAAACCAAGCATGAGGGATAATTATATCTACATCATGCATTTCACCATTATCATCCTTATATGCATTATAATAAGTTCCATACAAAGTGCTTGCAGTTAAATCATGTAGCTTTGACAAGTCAGCACCACCATACCATTGTATAGGAAACTTTAATACATCCTGCAATGTCCAATTATATTTTCTATCAGATGCTCTAAATTCATCAATATCAAAATATGCTTTTAAAGCAGCAGTATAAATATTAAGTGACTTGGCAAGAAAATCTTTTCTTTGTTGAGGATCATTCATTGCCTGTAGAGAATCATTAAGAATATCATCAGGTCGAATTGATACTCCATAAGCTGGGTTAGCCTTTTCATGTTCTATAGGATTTGTATAATCAACTTTCCCTTTTTTATCTTGATCTGCTTTAGCAATAAACACAAAATACTGTTCATCTTTAACAGTCCCATTAAGTATTTTTTTACAATATTCTAATTTCCTATAGCAGAATGAATTCATATTATCACCAGCAGTAGTAATACCTATCATTAATTTATTTGTATATGCCTTCATTGCCTCTTTAATGATGTTATATTGCTTAGGTGTTTTATAAGCATGTATTTCGTCTGCAATCCCAATATTACAATTAAGTGAATCTTGGCTATCTGGATTAGCTGCTAAAGCTTGAATATAAATACTACCATCACCTAAATCTCCACTTATAGAATGTTCCTGGTTATTATCAATTACTCTAAAATTTTCTTTTTCTCCCATTTGCTCTAAATTAAAATTTATAAAATTAAAACTTTCAAGTGATTGCTTAAGAGCAGCAGCAGTTATATATACTTTGCTTCCACTTTTTCTTTCTAGCAATCCTAATGCCCAAGCTAAAGCAGCTGCAAAAGAAGTCTTTATATTTTTACGAGGTATAAAAATAAATGCTTCTTTAAATCGTCTTATTTTTGTTCCCTTTTTATAGAAACCAAGTAGATTATATATTTGAAATTTATGAAATGGCTCTAATAAAAATGGTGAATATCTTAATGGTGTTCCATCCAATCTTTCACCTTGAGCATGTACAAATGTTTTTTCTATTATTCCAATAACAAATTCAGCATCTTTAGGATTAAAATCATAATCTTTATTCTCTAAATCATTTATAAATCTTTGACAACCTTGTATCTGTTCCTTATTAGCTAATTTTTTACCTGTTATAATATTTTTAGCATACTCCATTACTAAATCATAATTTTTAAATTTACTATTGTCCAAGTTCACTCAAAGCCTTTCCAAGTTTACTTACTTTTTTCCCTGGAGCTTCACTTTTTATTTTTTTTAATCCTGCTGGAGTAAGCCCAAGAATATTTTCATGATTAACTATATCTTTACGCAATGTTTCTATCGCTAAATATAAAGCTGTCTTTCTTATATTTGTAAACCCTGCTTTATTTGTATACTCTTCTGTTATTTTGCATCCACCTGCATAAAACTCACTTGTTAATTTATTATATTGTTGTCTCATTTCAGAATAAGCTCTAATAGTTGCATTAAATTCGGAACGATAAGTGCCAATATTTTGCATGTCTTTAATTGTTTGTTTTTCAATTTTTCTCATTTCTTTTTCTTCTGGAGTTTTAACTGCCATTGACCCTTACCCCCCTTTTTTATTTTTTTCGCTCTATTGGAAAGAGTTCCACTCCCCGGTCTCCTAAGACCTCTTTAAATTTATTTTAAGGTGGGGGGATATAAATTTTTTTCTTTTGGATTCTCTCAATTAAATTTTTCCCTAAGTCTGTTAATTCATTATTAGTACGATCATGCATCTTATCATGACATTTACTACATAAACTAATTAAGTTATTATTATCAAATCTTAAGTCATAGTTAAACTCTAAAGGTTTAATATGATGTACTGTAGTTGCTCCTGTAGTCTTCCCATACCTCTTACACTCTTGACATAGATAATTATCACGTTTCAATATATTCTGTCTTTTATTTTTCCATTTAATTGTTTTATAAAACTTTATCACCATACCACCTTCTTTTACATAATAAAAAGACACTTAGTATTACCTAAATGTCTCTTAAGTTTAACAATTATGATTTGAGGACTTTCTAATAGCTTTTCCATGATATCATTATATATTAATTAAAGTATCATTAAAATACCATCTTTTTACCTTTTATTTACCAATCTAATTTTATTCCATCAACTCCAAATAATAGTATTCCAAGCCTGTCTAACATCTGTTTTATCCATCTTTTAGGTGTATTAATTCCTGTATTTAAAGCCTCTGCAATCTTTTCATAACTCATTCTTTCTATATAATACATTCTCAATGCTCTATATTTTTCTATTGTTCCCTCTTCTTTTTGTTCATCCTCTAATATATCCAATGCATTCTCTATATGAGTTGTCATTATTAGAGTTTTTGTTTTACTTTGCTTTATACTTAATATAAATAATTCATCACACTCATTTTCTTTTAAATCCATATCTACAATCTTCTGTAGATCATTAACATCTGATACCGAATAATTAATATGTTTCTTAAAATCATTGTAATTTTTCATAAGAAGCTTTGTATTCCTGAATGCCTTTTGTTTTATTTTATTCTTTTGTTTCTTCTCATATTTTTGAATAGTTATTTCAACTATCTCTTCAATATTTATTGATTCCATATTCTCACCTCTATTACTTACCATATATTCTTCTACGTTTTAAATATAATACTTGTCTATTCTCAACTCTTCTCTTATATTTTAAATATGCTTTCTGTCTTTGGATAATATAATTCACTTGTCCATAATTCTTCTTTATCCAACTTACTATTGGTTTCATTATCTTTCTAACTGTTTCTTTTATCCAATCATATAATTTCTTAATATTTTGTAATATCTGTTGTCTTTGTTCTTCTGACAATTTAAATTTCATTTTTACTCTCCTTTATTCTGACTTTATAAGTATTGTGTATTAGTTATTTAGCCAATTATTATCCATGTAATAAAATCCA
Source organism: Clostridium butyricum (assembly GCF_006742065.1). NCBI lineage: Bacteria > Bacillati > Bacillota > Clostridia > Eubacteriales > Clostridiaceae > Clostridium > Clostridium butyricum. The sequence goes on from NZ_AP019716.1 coordinate 2,016,536, forward strand.
TATACACATAATGCAGTTATTACAATCCATACACCCCAAAATATATAAATATATATGCCTGATGTTAAATTCTGCAATGTTTGCTCTATTGTCATATTTTTAAAGAACGGTACATTTTTCTGTTCTATATTCCCATTTGATAAATTACTAAATATAGTCCCTGTAGAGCTAATTTCATATCCATAATACTTATTCCTTATATCTGAGGATTCATATTTAGTTGTTATATAATCTCCACTAGGTATATTGAATTGAGATGTTTTAAATTCAATTCCTAAAAATACTACTTTCTGAGATTCTTTATTATCCCTACTCACTTCATCCCATGTATAATATACCTCAGTATGAGATTTTCCTTTACTATCTGTAACTGTTCTAGTATGCATAGTGTATTCTTCTTTTATCTTCTCAACAGCTAAATATTCCCCTCCGATTTCAGGATATGTCACAGTATCTTCGGCAACCAAATCTCCATATATAAAAGCATTTCCTACACTAGTATCTAATCCGTATTGAAATAACTCTGTAGCATTTACATGAATAGCTCTATAATATTTTGAATTTTGGTCCATCATATGATTACTTAACTTGTCTCCAATAGATAATCCTAATATAAGCATAATCGCTATGATAATTACGCTGGCAACTACTTCTCTTTTAGTTATCTCCATAATTATTTATCTCCAAATAAATTTTGTGGTGCATCTGAAGGAGCATTATAATTTAAATAATTATAGTTTTGAACTTCATAGCCGAGAACATTAAGAAACTGTTTATGTGGGAATCCTTTAACGTAACGATTATATTCTTTAACTTGTTGATTATAGTTGCTTCTATGCTGTGCAATTAAATTCTCTGTGGTACTTAATTCATTCATTAGTTGCTTATAGTTACCATCAGATTTTAATTGTGGATACGCTTCAGCCGTTGCAGTTAACATAGTAGTAATTTGTTCTATATTTATATCTTTAGCACTTCTACCATCGACTACTGCTTTAATAGTCTCTGATTCATGCTTGTCATAGTTTTTTACACAATCAACCAAATTCTTAATTAAATCAACTCTCCTTTTCTCTTGTACTTCAATATCTGAATTTGCTGTTTTAATTTGCTCCTCAAACGATATAGCCTTATTTTGACTACCTTGTACCAAAAATACTCCTAGTAAAATTATAAGTATTACACTAGCTCCACCAATTAACCACATTTTTAAATTTTTCATAACTAATTCCTCACCTTCATATTTTTAATTTACTTCGCCTTTTCTGCATATTCAGTATTATTTCAATTTAATAAATCCATCTCCGTTTATCCATCTTAATTCATTAGTTTGTAATGTTGCATTTGTAACAATGCAGCCTTCTCTTGTTATAGATCCTACGATTGTAAGTATTTCATCTTTACCAATATTATCTGGAACTACTATATTTACATTTAATATCTTAGGCATGTCTCTCACTTCCAATCTGCATATTCTGAATTAATTTATTTTTTTGAATAAACGTGTTGGCGCGTGATATTTCCTACCATCTACACATCTAATCATTGTTTGCTCTTCACATGCTGTTGGGACATATTGCTTTATAACTATTCCAGTCACACCACTTGCTATGCAAATAACTTTATCTCCATATTTAAAATCATTCATTACTGCTCTACCTCATTTCCTCTACAATTTTATTTTCAACGCACTCATTCCATAAATGATAAGCTTCCTTTTTTTCTTCATTTACAACCATCCATGCGCCTTCTAAAAATTGAACTTCTCCAACAATATCTATATCTGAGTTCCCTAATAACACTGAATATTGATGAACTGTATCCCCTTCATAAATGCTGTCTCCATCAATATCATTTATTCCAGTATTTCTAAGTACTTCCCATTCATTTAAGTTATAATCTGTTGTATCACCATTTTCACTTGTTATTATGCAAACCATACCTTCCATTGGATATATATTATCTATATAACCGAAATCTAATATGACTCCTGTTTTTATTTCTCTAATCTTAAAATCTAATTCTTCTAAATTCATGTTTCTACACCCTTTCTGACTATTGTTCATTTATTGGATTAATAAATATAGCTGTAATAGGATTTTGATTTTTATCCACACCATTAGTTACTTCATCAATTTCATAACCTTTATTTTGACTATAGCATTCTATATATACTTCTCCTTCTTGGTCTTCTCTCTTTAAGTACTCTATTAATTCTTTAACTTTCATATTCAACAACTCCATTCTTCTCTAATATCCATTTATTTGATATTTCTTCAGCTAATATAAATGGGCAATTCCTCCAGTTATCAATTGTTGAGCTAAAAAATTTTAGCTTTGTTTTTCCCTCTACATTTTCAATTCTATATTTATCTTTTGACTTTAAACTTGTAATTATTATGTCACCATCTTCTAACGCTTTCTTATACGCATCTGAAAATTCATATTCCTTTGGCTTTATTTCTTTTTGCATTTGGATCACCATCTTTTAAATAGTTTAATTTTATTAATTCCTCTTCAACAGCTTGTTTAATATCTATTCCTTCTTTTTCAATTCTTTCTTGTGCTATTGGTGCAACTTTATCCACTATATCTTTAATTATTCCCATACTCTCTCTGCTCCTCTGTTACATAAGGATCTAATTTCTGACTTGCTAAAATTGTCCTATTATCATTAGTTCCATATTTTAAAATACAATCATACATCTTTTCCCTTAATAGTTCTGTTTCTTTCTCTTTCATCTTCAATACCCCTCATATACATTTTTTAAAATTTTATCCGCTCATAAGTAAAAAATTAACTGTTATTAAGTTCTACCCTATGCCATGTCAATAAACTTCTTAAGCAATCCAGTTCCAACCTCTTATTTCTTAATGCTTCCTGACATACTGTATACTTATTTTCTGCTAATCCTCTTTTTAATCTTAAGTTACTTATTCTTTCATCACCTTTTGCTATATCATTAATAATCGTTGTTGCACATTTTTCAGTTCTTAGCTGCAACAGCTTCTTACTTAATTGAATTTTATATTGCTGCTCTGCATACTCTTTTTCCTGTCCATACCTAAACAACTTTGTATTCAATTCACTAAGTTCTCTTTGTGCCTTTTTAATTTGATCCATTATATCTTGTGGATTCATACTATTCCTCCATTGTTAAAAAGGCATGTCCCCTCCATCTACTGGTGTTATATCCTCTTCAAATATGTCTTGATTCATATTTCCAAAATTATTAGAACCATCATTCTGATTTACTTCACCCTTATTCCCTAGAAACTGAACACCACCAAATTGATCTGCTACTACTTCAGTAATATATCTCTTAGTACCATCTTTAGCATCATAACTTCTAGTTTGAATTTTTCCGCTAATAGCAACTTGTCCGCCTTTACTCATATAATTTGCAGTGTTTTCAGCTTGTTTACCCCATATTACTATAGGAATAAAATCAGCTTCATTTTGGTTAGTCTTTGGATTATATCTATCAACTGCTAATGTTAAAGTTGTTACCGCTGCACCACTTCCAGGTGTAAATCTAAGTTCAGGATCTTTAGTTAATCTTCCTATTAAAACTACTTTATTCACTTTTTATCCCTCCATCTTTGAAAAATATATTCTTATTTTTTAGTTTGTTTTTTAGTTCACTTACCTTTTTAAATTCTTCATCTGTCATTTTATTTAAATCACATGCATAAGGACAATTTGCTTCTTCACTAACAAATGCCATATTCACATCATCTAATGCATGATATATTTCACAATTATCATAATCACATTTTTTACAGCCAACACATCTAAGTTCAGATACTTCAACAACAAGTTCCTGAAATAATTCCCTCTTCATTTAATTTCTATTCAATTAAACGACTTAGCCAGTCAACACATAACTGATGCTTATTTTCTTCTGTACAATCTGATGCAAAATCACAAAATTGTCCTTCACATTTACATCTACTACAAAAAAATACTGCCATTTCATCTATGTTAAATTCTTTTATTAAATCGAATATTTTTTTATTTAAATAATTTGGTACTTTTTGTTCCACTATTTCTCCTGTATCCAAATCAATAGTTTCATTATTTGTATTTGTGTCCAAATTGGATACATCTTCATTTATTTTTTCTTTCTTAACTTCTGATTTTTTCTTTACATCTTGGATTGTTATGTTACCTTTTCCCTTAAGTTCTTTGTAAACTTCCTGTTGTTGTTCCTCTGGTAATTTTGATGCTTCATATGCTGTAGAAATATTTATATTATCTCCTTTAAATTCTTCTTTAAGATTCTCAGATAGGTTCTTAGATATACTTTCCATTCGTGCAACTTTACTTGTAGCAACATTTAATATATCAGCTACAATCTCTCTTACTCTTCCTGGCAATTTTTCTTGTTTCTTATATTCTATTAATAATTCTCTTAATTTCTCTGCTTGCTGGGTTTTCTCCCACTCTGTTAATTGTCTTGCCGTTGAATTAGTTATTAGTAATAATAATTTGCTTCGTAAATCCTCTTCCTCTGTCTCTATTTTGCAAGGAGCATATCTGAATACATCTTTACCCTCTTCTACAAGTTCTTTTAATGCTAAATGCCTTCTATGACCTGCAATTATTTCATATTTATCATTTTCTATTTTTTTAACAACTAAATTTTGTTGTATCCCAAATACTTCAATAGAATTTTTCAATTCAGTTATTCCTTCTTCATCAATTGAATAGAAATTATTATCTGATGGAATAAGGTCATTAATATCTACAAGTATTGTTTTGAATTTTACTGATTTTTCTTTCTGCTTAACATCTGTATTATTAGAATTATTCAACAATTCCATCATATTAAATTTAGCCATAACAGTTATTCCTCCGTTTTATCTAAATATTCCTCTACTAAATCAATATAATCTTTAGATGCTCCACAACGTTTTGAATATTCCAATATTGGTTGATTAGCAAATGTACTTTCGTCAACTTTTACAGTCCTTCGTATATGAGTTTTAAACATTGGATATTCTGTATTATTGTTTAATAGCTCCTCACCCTGTATATTCACTTGGTTTTTTGAATACTGTGTTATAAAGCAACCTTGCAATTTCAATTTTGGATTCATTTCTTTTGCATTTTCTATCTGCTCCATCAACTCTTTCATTCCATCAAATGCGAACTGGTCAATCTTTATTGGAATAAATACATCATCTGAAGCTACTAGAGCATTTATTACGCTTATATTTATATCTGGTGGATTGTCAATTATGCAATAATCATAATTACATTCAATCTGCTTTAATGCCTTTTGTAATCTGTTATGTTGTGGTCTTCCAACATCCATAATCACATTAAGATTTGCTTTTAATAGTCTCATGTCTGCTGCAATTACATCTAAATTTCTATACTGTGTAGGTGATATCGTATCTTCAATATCAATTTCCTTATCAACCATAATATCAGCTATACTTAATTCCTCTTCATCATGTAATCCAAATAACTTAGTTGTATTACCTTGCTTATCATTGTCCACAAGTAAAACCTTTTTATTGTGGACAGTTGCCAAAATATGTGCAATATTTATGCTACTCATTGTTTTAGCAACACCACCTTTTAAATTAATAATTGAAATTACTTTCATTGAAAAACCTCTTCTCATATTTATTTTAAAATTTGAACTCATTCATCATCTTAAATGTGATAGTCTTCTTTGTATTCTGTCTTTATTTTCTGCCCAATGCATTCCAGCTTGTTTCTTTCCTTCCTCTACTCTTTTCCTTCTAATTTCAATATCTCTAACTGTCTTTTCTGCAAATTCATGAGGTGTCATTTTTTTATATTTCATACATTGTACCCCCTGTAAATTCTATAACCAAAGTATCTTAGTTAAAGTATCTTCTGAATCCAAATAATTCTCTATAACATCTCTAGCATTAAGCCATCCATAGCAAACCTCTACTCTATAATTCATATCTCGTAACCTTTTTATCCAAATATCCTGCATAGAGCTTGTCTTATTTCTTCCTACTTTTAACTCTATATACAATCCAAAGAATCCATCTTTTGCAACTGGCAAGCATATATCTGGTACACCAGCTTTTACACCTTGTCTTTTTAATGCTGCTCCTTCTTTTGCTTCACGCTTTCCACCATTAGGAACATGATATAAAAGTTCTAACTCTTGATACTCTTGTCTTGCTAATTGTGCCCATTGAAATAATGCTGCTTGTTCACTTGCTTCACTCATTTTTATCATTCCTTTTCCTCATTCTCACATACAAATAAACTCCAGGTGAATCATCACTGTAATATGCTCTATAATCTTTATAGGTACAGTCTGTAAATTGCTTTTCAAATATATCTTTAAATATTCCTGGATTGCTTATAAGTTTAAGAGCTCTTCTTCTTGTAAAGCCTGTCCTACTTATTGATACTTTAGGTTTTTTAAGATTTCTTGATGCACTCCATCTTTCAGGACCTTGATTAGATATATATTTTGCAACCCCTGTCAATTGAAAATCATCAGGTTTAAGTCTTTTACTATCTGCTCTTCCTCTTCCCCATAAATTTTCAGCTTCATCCCTGTTCATTTTATTAATTATTATGTGATGATGTATTCTAATTTTTTTACTATGTTCAGGATTATTTTCAAATCCTATTGAATATATATATTTAAGTTCTGGTAATCCATTTTTCTCTCTGTATCTCTTTAATCTTCTTATATAATTCTGTATGTCTTTTCTAGCTGTTTTTTCATCTGGTAAATATCCATCTTCATATGTCAAAGTTATGAATAAATCATCTTTCTCAAAATTTGTATTTATCAATCTGATTACTTTTTTCTCTGAATTCTTTTTATTCAATTTCTTTTGTGATTCTTTGCTCTCATTTTTCTGTTTACTTCTTGTCATATTATGCTTACATTTCCATATTGGATAAACTTCAATTTCTACCATATCCCCACTTGTTACTTTCTTTCTCATGTAAACATAATTACTATTCATTCTTAAATCTTCTATCTTTTCTTCTCTTGTCTCTTCCCTAAGTAACTTGCTATATATTGATTCATAATCATAATCTTTATGTTTCTTCTTCATGTGTCTACCCTCTTATAAATTCTATATGGTTGATTTATTAATACCCATTACAAGACCGTTTAACGGTATAAAACCGTTTAAAAAATTGACACATTCAATGCATAAAGTTATAATTAAATATAGAGATAATATTTATGCATTGAATTAAGAAAGTGTTTTTGTTTGGTCGCAATCACTTTCTTTTTTGTGTCTAAAATTCATTCTTCCATTATAAAAAACCACCTGTTATTTTTTTATTTCTTCTAAACAATCTTTACAAATATTTTTTCCCTTATAACTAATTACATTTCTTGCTTCTCCACAGAATATGCATGATGGATTATATTTCTTCATTACTATTTGTTCTCCATCTACAAATATTTCAACTGCATCCTTTTCGGCTATTCCTAATGTTCTTCTTAATTCCATCGGAATAACAATTCTTCCAAGCTCGTCTACTTTTCTTACAATTCCTATACTTTTCATTCTTAACCCTCCAAATATATTATTATTAAGCTTCTTTTACATTTTCTTTTGCAAAAGGCATTGTGAACATTCCTATTTCTAACTTAGTTTTCTTTAGTTCTTCATCTAATTCTTCAATAGTGTAAATTCCTCTACTGTGTAAAATATCCCACGCTTTTTCTACTGTCATTTCTTCTGTTTTTATATTTTTCATTTCCTCGCCCCCCCTCATATTCAATTAAATGGCATTAAATTATTTAAAAAATAAGATTATTTAGACCTAAGTTCCCTATATTCTTCATTAGAAATTAGCTTTAATTTTCTAATTGGCTGCTTTGGATTAGCAATACTAATGGCTCTCATTAATGATTCTTCATCAATTAGAATTGTTTTTGTGTCTTTATCAAATAATAAAGCTGATAAATAATTATCAACTCCTGTCCATTGAAGAGTATGCATTATCTCAAATGCTATATTTAGTTCTTTACATTTTGAACATATTGATAAAATTGATTGCTCTTGAACTGGTACTTCAGGAGCAACCTCTTCTGTTCCATCTATATCAACTCTACATTCTTCTTTTGCCTGTTCGAAAAGCCTATCAATTCTTTTCTTTACTACATTTAATGTTTCACTATCCATATCTGCATATTCTTGTGAATTAATATATACTTGCATCCATCCTCTATCTCGTATCATTATGTCTAATTCAAAAAGATCATATGGTTTAATTTCTCCATTAAGTAATTTTTCTTTATCAGGTCCTTTTAAAGCATTAACAAAATGAATTAACACCTCTTCATCAAACCAACCTTCTTCAATCTTTTCTTTTAATTTTTCCATTGGTACTGGTGATGTGAACTCTAACATTTAATTTGTCTCCTTTCTTTTCTCCTTTCAGCAAAATATGGTAAAATTATGTTGAAAGGAGGTGCTTATTTTGAAAAATTTTGATGATTTTTTATCAACTCTTAATCCAGACGTTATTGAAGCAATATCTGAAAAAGCTAATTCAAAAACATCTGATGTGAAAGGTATTCCTAATCTTGTAACTGCTATAGGTGTACAAAACATAACTATTACACTTGAATTACTCAAGCTTTATCATGATTGGTTACATAGCTAGATGCAATTTCAGATACCTTTTTAGAATCAATCTTTATTTCTAAATTTTCTAACTGCTCTTGAACTAGTACTTCAGGAGCAGTTTGTTTATTAATTTTTGTATATTGAATAGCATTTAAACAAAATTTTAAAATTGAAGTGGCTCTAATTACTAATGTTCCTTCCAAGTCTGTTAGTATTTTTTGAGCTACTTCTTTTTCTTTATCATCTATAAGTCTGTCGCTACTTAATGTATTGCTTTGAATAACATCAAGTTTTACATTATCCAACTAATTCACCCCCTTTCCTTTTTTCTGTGATAACATAGTCCAAATAGCTCCCATGATAAAGCTTTTTTCATTTTCATCTAGTTGTGCAAACATTGACATATCTCTATCAATTTTCTTTTCGAATTCTGGTGTTATTTTTCTTGTTTCCATGTTTCGTCCTCCTTATATATAAATGTTTCTTTTCTTCTACTAACTGCTTAACAAACTTGAATTACTACACAGATTTTGTAGTTGCTTGTTTTTTCAGATGTGATATTGTTGATTTTTATTTCGTCTATGTGTATATTATATTCTACTTCGTGTAATTGTGTCAACATATTTTTGTATTTTTTGTTGACTCCGTGTATTTTAAAATATATAATCATATTATGGGAGGTGAAAAAATGAATATCTTTGATAGAAAAGCCAAGAATGTTGGTGAAAGAATATCTCAAATTAGAAAAACATTAAAACTAAATCAAGAAGAATTTGGTGAAAAAATCAATGTTACTAGATCTGCAATATCCAATTATGAAAAGGGAACTCGTAATATTATGGATAGAGTTATTTTTGATATCTGTAGAGAATTTAATGTTAATGAAGAATGGCTTCGTAATGGTTCTGAGCCAATGTTTGTAAAAACTGCTAATGAATTAGTTGACCAGATTGCTTCTAAATATAACTTTAGTGTTGCTGAAAAACAAGCTCTTCAAGCATATGTTGAATTGAGCGATTCTGATAGAGAAAAAATAAGTGAACTTATTCAAAATATTTTTAGTGGATTTTTTAAGCTTAATAATGAAGAAGCTGCTACTACTGAAGATACTTCAACAAATAATATTGATTATGAAGTTGAATCCTATCGTAAAGAACTTGAAGCCGAGCAAAAAGGGCAAATATTATCAGCTTCAGGAAAGCCAAAAGGCGCTTAAATACTAAAGTAAAAGGATGTGAAATGTAATGCCAACTATATCTATGTTCTATGGTGTGCTTATTCAAATGTATAATAATAATGAGCATAACCCACCACATTTTCATGCTATATACGGAGAGTTTAAAGCTACTTTTAATTTTGATGGTGAAGTAGTAGAAGGCTCTTTCCCTAAGAAAAAGCAGAAACTTATTGCAGCCTGGGCTGTTCTTCATGAAGATGAATTAAACGCCAACTGGCAATTAGCTATGTCTGGTGAAACTCTTTATAAAATAGAACCATTAAAATAATTTTAGGGGTGATCTTATGAGCGATATTATAAGTAAAGGTGAATTATTATCAATAATCTCAGTTGATCCATTAGATAACTACATGTTATTGATAGAATTTAGTAATCATGAGAAACGTCTTTTTGATGTTAAATCACTTTTTGACAAAGCAGTTTATAAACCACTTAAAGATAAAAATTTATTTAATAAAGTTCATATTATTTATAACTATACTATTGCTTGGAATGATGATATTGATATGTGTCCCGATAGTTTATATCGTGATAGTATCCCTTATGTTAACTAATTCAAGAAAGGATGTAATTAGAATAGATAATAAAATTGAATTTTTATTACATCAGATTTTGAAAAATCAGAAAAATATTCAATCTGATTTAACAAAAATTAAAATTAAACTTGATTCTGTTCAGGATCATTTAAAAATTATAAAATAATCAGTAAAGAGTTATGATCTTCATAGCTCTTTAAAAATATGGAGGAAAAATGAATAAAAAAAGTGCAATTTACGTTAGAGTATCAACTTCACATCAAATAGATAAAGACTCTTTACCTCTTCAACGTAAAGATTTAATTAATTACTCTAAACTAATACTGGGAATAGATAATTATGTTGTATTCGAAGATGCTGGCTATAGTGGAAAAAATACAGATAGACCTGCATTTAAAGATATGTTTAACCGAATTAAAGAAGGTGAATTTAGTCATTTACTTGTCTGGAAGATTGATAGAATATCAAGAAATTTATTAGATTTCTGTTCTATGTATGATGAACTAAAAAAATATAACTGTACCTTTATAAGTAAAAATGAGCAGTTTGATACTAGTAGCGCCATGGGTGAAGCAATGTTAAAAATAATCCTTGTTTTCGCAGAACTTGAAAGAAAACTTACTGGTGAAAGAGTTGCAGCAACAATGCTTGATCGTGCTACAAAAGGTTTATGGAATGGTGCTCCAATCCCCCTTGGCTACAAATGGGATAAAATTATCAAATTCCCAGTAATAGATGATGAAGAAAGATTAACAGTTGAATTAATCTATAATAAGTACATTGAAACAGAATCAACCTCTGCGGTTGTAAAATATCTTAATCAACATAATATAAGAACTAAACGTGATGGTAATTGGTCAACTAAAACTGTTGGCGATATCCTTAGAAACCCATTTTATAAAGGAACATATCGTTATAATTTTAGAGAATCTGCTCGTGGCAAAAAGAAGAAGGAAAATGAATGGATTGTTTTAGATAATAACCATGATCCTATAATAGCTTTAGATTTATGGACTAAGTGTAATAATATTCTTGATGAAAATGCAAAGAAAAACAGTGCTCGCTTCAGAGCTAAGTCTAAAACACATATTTTTGCTGGATTACTTGAATGTGGAGAATGTCACAAAAGCTTTTATTCTAAATCTGATAAAACAAGTTTAGATGGATATACTCCAAGCATATATACATGCTCAAGTAGATATAACCATTTAGGTTGCAATCAAAAAACAATAAGCGATACCATTATAGGTAATTTCACTCTGAATTTTATTTCAAATATGATTAAATTATCTAAAACTTATAAAAAACTATCTCCTGAAGATATTGAAAAGAATTTACTTTCAGGATCTTCTTTTAATGATGTAAAAGGAATAATTGAAATTGATGATATTTTTAATTCTTTTTATAATACTTCAAGTAAAATATTTAAGCCTAATAAACAAGAAACTAAACCAGCAAATATTGATTTAAATAAATTGGATGCTGATTTAAAGAAACAACATAGAGCATTAGAAAGACTTGAAAATCTATATCTATATGATGAAAAAGAAATGTCTGAAAAAGATTATATACTTAAGAAAAATATTATTAATACAAAAATAAAGGAAATTGATGCAAAGATAAAATCATCTGCTACAATTTCCACATCAACATATAATATTAACTTTTTTCTTAATACTGCAACACTAGAACTCTCAAAAGAAATAATTGAAGGAAATATAAACATGAAATCATTAATACAGCGTGTTGGCAGAGATATAATAAAAGAATTTGTTAATAGCTTGATTACCAAAATAACCGTTCGTGATAGAAAAGTTATAAGCATTCAATTTACGAATGGTCTAATATCAACATTCATATACGAGGTCTAAACCCTCATTTTTACTAGCCTTTCAATTCTTCTTTTCTTCTACTAACGCACATCCGAATGTTTGAATAAAGAAAAACTTTGCTTTATCTTGTGAAATTTTATTTTGATCTAATTCTTCTATATTAAAGTCCATTTTATTTCTCCTTTTTATATACAATTTTCTTTTGTATTATAACAAATAATTAGTTTTATTAAAAGACCTTAGTCTTTTAACTATCTCGAGTAAGTACAATTCAATTTTATTAAAGTTAAAGATCTATAGAAATCACAAGAAATCTTTTTTTCTAAATTAAAGTAAATGTTTAGTATTATATAATTAACACTCGGGAATTTTCGATACTAATTTAAAAAAAGTTTACTATTTCTAAACATTAATACACTTACTAGATATTTTTATGAATTTCTTTTTCACAAATCATCTAAAATCCCTATTTTACATATTAGAATTTTAGATTTATTCTATTTATCCCTAGATCTCTATATTTATAGTTATTGGCGTATCTAGATTTTTTTAAATTTAATGATCACAATATAAAAATTAAAGCTTAATTATAGTAGATTTATTATAATTAAGCTTTATACAGTATTTCTAATAGAAATAAACTAATTCTTCATCTGGCTTTTTAGTTGATGATATTTTTTCAACGTGTAGAACAGGAAGTTCATCATCATATTGAGCAATCTTTGTTTTATGAACTGTAGCAATTATATCTACCCATTCTTTATTTTCAAGTTCAACATCATTTTCAAACTTACATATTAGCCCAAGAGGCGTAATGTCATCAGCACAACATGTCATTGCATTACGACCTAAAATCGAAAATTTTGGTGGATATTTATCTGGATCATAAGCCATCACTTTAAGTTTTAGTTTTTTACCATCATACTTTTTAGGGTTTGACATCATATCTTCATATAGTATTCCAAAATCATACTCCTCTGGTTCAATCACATTTGCATTAATATCAAAAGGAAGTACATCTTCAGAATTATCAATTTCTCCATTTTCATTTTCAAATAAAATTCTTGCCTGTATGTTAATAGCTTTCACGCTACCTCTTAATGAAATTTTTTTAGTATCTTTATTACATCTGTTAAATACAACTAAATCAGCATCCCTGAATTGTTCTACCATTATAGATCCCATGTTGTTCATATAAGAACTAAATGTTGATGCATCTATAGTACATACAACTTGAGCAATTTCGCATCCTTTTGGCAGAACTGAATCATATAAATTATCAAAATCCCACATTCCATTAAATTCAATAAGTACCCTATCTGCCTTACATTTTTCTATTTGTATTCTTATTAATTCAGGTGTAAGTTCATCTTCAGAATTTATAAGAATAACTGTTGTATTAGCTTTTTCTAATTCATATTTTTCTAATTCTTCTACTCCTTCTTCACAAAGAATAAGAAGACTATTTTCATTTGTTACAAAATCTTCATCTTTTAAAATCTCTTTTATAAATGTTGTTTTACCACTTTCTAAAAATCCAGTAAATAAATACACTGGAACCTTCATTTTATTCGCCTCTTTTCTATTAAGGTTGCTACAATAATTAATACTATTTTAAACAAAATAATGTTTCTATCTTATTTTTATCTAATTTAGATCCAATCACACATAGTCTTCCTGTATAATCTGGTTCACCTTTCCTTATTTCAAATTCACCAGGCACAAGATCAAAGTTATACCAGTTTCCTTTTTCATCTGAAATAATACCTTTTGCACGAAGTATAACACCATAATCAGAACTATCACTTAATAGTGAAAGAATATCATTAAGTTTATCTTTATTATATTTCTTAGGGGTTTCAATTCCCCAGCTTGTAAATACTTCATCTGCATCATGATGGTGATGATCATGCCCACAGCTACAATGCTCATCATGTTCATGATGATGCCCACCACATGTGCATTCTTCAGTATGTTCATGATTATGATGACATGAACAATTTTCCTCATGTATATGTTCTTCACCTTCATGAGATCCATGACAGCATTTTTCACCATGTTCGTGATGATGATGTTCTTCTTTGAACAATTCATTTTCTAGTGAGTTTGATTTTTCCATTGCATCGACAATCTGCTTACCATTTATCTCTTCCCATGAAGTTGTAATAACAGTAGCTTTTGTATTATGTTCTCTTATTAATGAAACAACATCTTCAAGTTTTTCTTGTGATAATTTCTGAGTACGGCTCAGTATAATTGTATTTGCATTTTCAATCTGATTATTAAAGAACTCTCCAAAATTTTTCATATACATTTTACATTTTTGTGCATCAACAACAGCACAAAAGCTATTAAGTTTTACATTTGTATCATCTTTAATTTCTTCAACTGCTTTAATAACATCTGATAATTTACCGACTCCAGATGGTTCGATTATTATTCTATCTGGCTTATATTGGTCTAATGCTTCTCTAAGAGCACTTCCAAAATCTCCTACAAGAGAACAACATATACACCCAGAATTCATTTCAGTAATATCAATTCCAGTATCCTTTAAAAAGCCTCCGTCTATTCCTATCTGCCCAAATTCGTTTTCAATTATCATAAGCTTTTCTTTATAAAGTACATCTTCAATAATCTTTTTTATAAGTGTTGTTTTCCCCGCTCCAAGGAATCCTGAAATAATATCAATTTTTGTCATTTTAATAATTCTCCTTTATTTTCCTATATTTATTACTATTTTTCATAATACAAACACTATAATCATAGCTTAATAATGTAAATTTAAACATTCCTATATAATGAAAAATAGTTATAATATGAAATATATCTTCATCTTATAACTATTTTAACATTTTTTCAAGTTTCTTGTTATTTTGTTTTTTGAAAGCCAAATACTAATATAATTAAATCATTATTAAACTTATAAATTATATTAACATCTTGAATGCACTTAGATTTAAAACTTTGTGATAGCTTTCTCATGCTACACACAATGTTCTAAGTGCACTTTTTTATATAGTTTTAACCTAAACATAAAATACCAGTCAGCTTTTATTTAAGCTGTCTGGTATTTTATTTCTCTTTTAATTCATCAATATATTTTTGAATCCAAGAATCAACCGATCTATTTTTTTCATATTCAGGATCATTAATCATATCAACAAAACGTGTAGTAACACCATGAGTTTTTGCAATAAGCATAACATTTTTCTGCTTATCAACAGGTAAATCTCTAATAGCATCTTTTACATCATCTATACGTGCCCTCTTCATATGTTAAACCTCACTTTGCTTATATTATATACATTTATACCAAGTATCATATGAAATATACTCTCTAAACCCAACTTTGTTATATAACGAAACAGCTTTATAATTATTCTTCTCAACTCTTATATATACATGCTCAATTTGATTTATTCTACATAATTCAATAAGATAATTCAAAAGTAGTTGTCCATATCCACAACATCTATATTTTTTTATTATACCAAAATTAACAATAGTATATAAGTCATTGCTTAAAATTATTTGCCCATATCCTGCACATTCATTATTGACGTATAAAAAAACAGAAAAATCATTGATATAATAATCCTGTTCTTCTTCATCAAAAATATCTTCTGTATCTAAAGGAACTCTATTTTCATCATAAAATATTTCATTTTGAACATCGCATCTTAACTTTTCATCACAATTTTTTATAAAGTGCTTAAAATTTATACCATCTTTAACTTCAATAGGTTTTTTAGAAGCTATTAATTTCATAAGGCACGTTTTACTATATATAGTAAAACCAAGCCTATTCATTAAGTTGCTAATACTCTCATTTTCAACTATATCAAGTTTAAGTGTATTACATTTTATAAAATCTAAAACTTTATCATCTAGTAATTCAATAAAATCATCAAAAAAGTACATTGAATAAATATTTTTTAAAGTATTATCTATTTTTGATTCATCATACCATATATATCCTATATTCTTATTGTTGTATTTAAAAATCTTCACCTGCTTCCGTAGTAAATACTTTACCACAAAAGATTCTTCATCATAAATAGTAAAAAAATCCCTATCACATATATAAGATCTATACTTTGAATTATATAATTTTCTGAAATTCTCAATATTAAATAATGACAATTTTTCAATAGTAATCATGCTTAAACTCCATTTCTATACGATAAGTAAATTATAGTTCTTATGTTAATTATAGTCAATAATATGCAAGTATCTTAATAAAAAATTGCCAAGGTCACCATTCTATAGACTACATATTAAAAAGTCAACTCCATTAAAATTAATTCTTTAGCCAACGTATTATAATTTAAGTAAGAATAAAAAATACCGAATCTATAACACAAACTATAGATCCGGTACTAAGTTAATATAATCTTAATATTAAATATCTTTTATACTTAAGCTTATTCTCTTGTTTTCTTCATCAACACTTAAAATTTTAGCCTTTATCTCCTGTCCAATAGTTAAAACTTGTGCAGGGTCTTCAATTCTTTCGTGAGATATCTTAGAAATATGAACCAATCCATCAACACCTGGTTCTAATTCAACAAAAGCACCAAACTTGCTTAATCTTACTACCTTACCAAGTACTATAGAGTCTTCAGGATATTTTTCTTTTACATTATCCCAAGGCTTTGCCATAAGTTCTTTCATACTTAAAGATAATTTTTTTGTTTCTTTATCTAAACCTATGATTTTTACATCTACAATTTGACCTATCTTTAAAACATCTTCGATCTTCTTAACATGATTCCATGAAATTTGAGATAAATGTAACAATCCATCTACTCCATTTATTTCAACAAAAGCACCAAAATCAGTAAATCTTTTTACTTCACCTTTTACAACATCATTTAAATTGAAAGATTCCCATGCTTTTGTTTCCATTTCATTTTTTGCTTTTTCTAATAAAGCTCTTCTTGATGCTACAACTTTAATTGGTTTTGCAGTACTAAAATCAATAAGTTTAACTTCTAAAGTTTGATTTAAGTATTGTTCTTTATCCTCAGTAAATTTAACATCTATCTGAGAAGCTGGAACGAATACTCTTATTCCTTTATAATTTCCTGCTAAACCTTTATCTTTTGCTTCATTTATTTTTATTTCAAAAGTTTTTCCTTCATTGAAAAGAACTTCTAATTCTTTAAAAGCCTCTTCTTTTTCATATTCTAATCTTGATAAGACTACAAATCCATCATTATTTTGTAATTTAATAACTTTTGCAGTTATTGGATCACCTACATTAATGCTTTGTGCAAATTCTTTTGGATCACATTTTCCTGTTAATTCATTGTAAGGAATAATTCCATCTATCCCATATCCATTCATTCCAATAACAAGACCTTCATTGTTCTTTGAAATAACATTTTCAGTAACTTCTGTTCCAATTACAACTTTCATATCAGTCTCATTCATTAATGCTAATTGATCTTCATTATTTACATTGTTTTCTATACTCATAATATCAAGTACCTCCCTAATAATCCAATCTGGTGTTGATGCACCAGCTGTTACTCCTATTTTTTTTATATCATTATTAATAAAATCTTTAGGCAAATCTTTTATATTTTCAATGTGGATTGTATGTTCACAGTTTTCTTTAGCTATATGATACAGTTTAGTAGTATTAGAACTATTCTTTCCACCAATAACTATCATTGCATCTACTTGTTTTGAAAGATCATAAGTACTTTTTTGTCTTACGTCTGTAGCTGCGCAAATTGTATTGAAGGAGAGTAATTCCTTTGCATCTTTTAAATGCTCCACAGTATTATCCCAGTTTTTCTTCTTTTCAGTCGTCTGAGCAACAGCGCATACCTTTTCTGGTAATTCAATATCTATATTACCATCTTTAGTTATGGTTGCATCATTATTGCACCAACCATTAATACCTACTACTTCTGGATGTTTTTCATCTCCTAATATTACTATATGATATCCTTCTTCCGAATATTTCTTTACCTTTTTTTGAATATTTGTTACAAAGGGACATGTAGCATTTACAACTGTTAGACCTCTTGATTCCAACATTGCTAATACATCTTTTGAAACTCCATGAGATCTTATAACAATTACATCTTTTGGATCCAAATTAGATATATCTTCAAGCTCTATTGAAAATACATTATTATCTTCTAAATAACTTACAACATCATTATTATGTATTAAGGGACCTAAAGTATATATTTTTTTATTATACTGTTTTTGAATATTAATAGCTTCATCAACAGCTCTTTTAACTCCAAAACAAAAACCTGAATTGTTCGCTAAAATAACTTCCCTCATTACCATACTCCTTTTCATAAGTAAACCCAGCATTTAGCACTTTATCTAATCTATATGCCAGCATATATTACTCTATTAATCTCATCTACAACACCATTAATATCTAGTGAAGTACTATCTATTTCAATAGCATCATCTGCTTTTCTTAATGGATCAGTAGCTCTATGACTATCCTTATAATCTCTTTCCACAATATCATTTAATATTTCTTTATAAGAACACTCAATATTTCTTTCTTGAAGTTCCTTAAATCGTCTATTTGCTCTTTCTTCTGCACTAGCTGTTAAAAAGAATTTAAAATCTGCATTTTTTAATACGACAGTTCCAATATCTCTTCCATCCATAATAACACTGTACTTTTCTGACATATCTCTTTGAAGTTTCACTAGAATTTTTCTTACTTCTGGAATACTTGCATATGCTGATACAATATTACTAATTTGTGGCATAGTTATTTTTTCCTGTATATTCTCACCATTTACTATTAAATCATCGTTTTCAAAATGCATCTCTAACATTTCTGTTAAGGCACAAATTTCTTTAACATCTTCTGGTGATATATTATTTTCTTCAGCTTTCAGTGCTACTGCTCTGTACATTGCTCCTGTATTTATGTACATAAGATTGTGTTCCTTACCAACAAGCTTAGCTATAGTACTTTTGCCTGCACCTGCTGGTCCATCGATTGCTACACTTATTTTCAAAGTTATTCTCCTCATTTCTTAGAACCATAATTTAACGCTTACAATAAGATTATATAATTTTTTGTCGTGGCAAACAAGAATAAGTTTTTATATGACAAATTAATACAACCTAGATTGTGATATTATTTCCTGCTATAAATCCAGTTGCAAAAGCAATCTGAACATTATACCCTCCTGTAAATGCATCTACATCCATCACTTCACCACAGAAAGATAAATTATCTATAATTTTTGATTTCATTGTTGATGGATCAATTTCTTTTACATCAACTCCACCCCTAGTAACTATCCCTTCAGCTAATGGGCGAAGTCCATCAATATCAAAAGTAAAATCTTTCAAAGTATTTACTAAATTTTTTCTTTCTTCTTTGGTAATTTCATTAACAATCTTTTCCTCATTTATATTAGACATATTGATTATCATAGGAATAATCTTTTGAGGAAGCAAATCATTTAAAGAATCCTTAAATTTATTATTTATGTATTTTGAAAAATCCTTTTGTATTCTTTTATCTAGCTCTCCAATGCTCAGAGCAGGTTTTAAATCAACATGTGCAGTATATGATTTTCCTTTTTCAATAAACCTACTTCCTTTTAATATAAGAGGTCCTGAAACTCCAAATACAGTAAAATTAATTTCTCCAAATTCCTTATAGACACTTTTTTTATTGTTTTCTTTAATATTTATTTCTATGTTTCGTAATGAAAGTCCTTGCAACTCCTTAGTTTTTCCATCTTTCACCACCATAGGTACAAGTGCTGGTTCTAATTTTATTATATTATGTCCAAGTTTTCTGGCAAATTCCTGACCTTCTCCTCTTGAACCAGTAAGTGGATATGATCCTCCACCAGTAGCCATAATAAAGTAATCAGCTTTCATTACTTCAGAATTATTTATAACTATTGATGTTATTTTTTTATCCTTAAATTTAATGTCTGTTACTTTTGAATTAAGTTTAATTTTTACATTAGTTTCTTTAAGTGCATTAGATAAACCTTTTAGGATATCAGAAGACTTATCAGAGTCTGGAAAAACTCTATCTCCTCTTTCTACTTTTAGCTTTATACCATGGTTTTTAAAGAAATTCATAGTATCTTCATTAGTAAATGTATATAATGCACTGTATAGAAAATGCGGATTACCAGGTATATAATCAAAAAATTCTGAAATATCTTTAGCATTTGTAACATTACATCTGCCTTTTCCAGTAATAAAAAGTTTCTTGCCTATTTTCTCATTTCCATCAATCATTGTTACATCATGATACTTGCTCGCTTCAATTGCAGCCATAATACCTGCTGGTCCTGCTCCTATCACAATTACCTTACTCAATTTTAAAAATCAGCTCCTTAATCTATCATTTATCTTATCTATTATACTTCATAAAAATATATATAACAATTTAAAATAGCATTAGTAACTTTTATTAAAGCTATCAATGCTATTTTTATATATAGACATAATTTAATTAATTATAACTTTTGTATCTTTTGGTACATTGTCATATATATATTTAGCATTGGTTTTTAAAAGTCTTATGCAGCCATTAGATAATTTCATTCCAAGTCTTCCATCCCTTACTGTTCCATCTAGATTATATATTATTGAATGAAATAGGTAATTTCCCTTAAAGCTAGAATAATACCAGCATTTATATCCTTTCTCAACTCCAAAGTAAAGCCCCTTGACACCAATTTTAAAAACACCAGATGGTGTAGGTGTAGAATTCTTTCCAATTGTACAAAGGTAACTTTTATCTAATTTCCAATTATTTTTTGTTCCCTTAAATATGTTAACTTTAAAATTACTTAAATCAACGTAAATTAGAAATTGTGTTATACTACTGTAGTTATTACTATTAACAAAATCGGTAATGTTCCCATCATAATCTTTATCATTTCTCAATTTAAATTTCAAAGTATAGTTTTCAGGTTCATTTTTAAAATCTAAGTGCAATAATTTACTTATAATACTCATACATCTATCCATAAATATTGATACCTTCTATTACTATATGAAATTTATTTATTTTTGTATAAAACTTTTTTCTTTAATACCAAATTTAACTTTTTATATTTTCAATTCTATATCCAATTTCTTTATTTGCTTTTCTATAAGATTCATTTATCATTTCTTTTTCGTTCATTTCTTCTCCTATTAAAGAATCAATAGTCAGCTGTGCTCTTTCTGGAAAATATTTATCTAAAATTCGTTCTTCAATTTCTCTTTGTGAACAGGTACTATAGTCATCTAATATATGACGTACGTTAAATTCAGCTTTTGTCAATGCTCTCCCACATAAAATACTTCTATGGCATCTTATTGGATCTTGCATAGCTCCTAAAAGTGCTATATTATATCCCTTACTACACCCTTTTTTTAATCTTTCAATACCGCTAATAAATTCTTTTTCATTAATAACTTTTTCAAAATCAGCATAACCTTCTTTATTATATGAGTTTTTCCTTGTACGCTTTGCAGCAAGTTCTCTCGCCATATAAATATATATAAATCCTTCAGATTTTAAAGTTTTTTCAATAACTTCTTTATTATACTGTATATTATATTTAGAGTATGGAGTTCCTCTTATATCAACTACTGTATCTATATTGTAGTGTCTGAGCATATGTATCAGTTTCTCTTCTGGATAATTAGAATGGCCTATAGTATAGATTGTCATATTTACTCCTCCAATACACAAATAATAAATGTTCCAATTATATTTTCATTATGGTTTTGTATTTTTATTATATCAATATAAACTGTAAAATATATATTTTAGAGATAAGTTTTTAAAATATTCATAGGTAGTTTCTTTTATACTAAAAATTACTAGCAAAGAACAAAATAAGAAGCATACAAGATAAATTAATCATGAATATAAAAAAACCTGGAAAATACAAATATTATTCCAAGCTTTTATTGATTCATATTTTATGTTTATTTAATTAAAATTACAGTATTCTTACTACATTTTCAACAGTCTTCTCTAAGTTATCAGCTCCATTTTTCAATGCTTCATTTAAAGATTCAACGCCTCTCATTATGCTAAATAGAGCAATTATTCCTTCATCAAGTAAATTTTCTGCATCTTGTGATACCTTCCCACCAAATGCAATCGTAGGAACATTATATTTTTTTGCTATTCTTGATACTCCTACAGGAGTTTTACCAAAAATAGTCTGACCGTCTATTGATCCTTCACCGGTAAATACGTAATCAGCATCCTTAACTTTATCTTCAAGATTAGTATATTTTATAACAAGTTCTATACCACTTTTTAATTCTGCATTTAAAAATGCAAGAAGTGCTCCACCAAGTCCACCAGCTGCACCTGCACCTTTAACATATTTAATATCAACATTTAAAATTTCTTTTATCTTATCCGCAAAATGCTCAAGATTTTTATCTAGTAATTCTACCATTTCTGCATCTGCACCTTTTTGTGGTCCAAAAATATATGAAGCCCCGGTAGGTCCTATAAATGGATTAGTGACATCACATGCAACTTCAATTGTGACATCTTTTATGATGCTATGTAGACTAGATAAATCAATTGTTTCTATTTTATTTAAGCATCCTCCTCCAAATGAAATTTCATTATTATTTTCATCTAAAAGTTTTACACCTAAAGCTTGAAGCATACCGCAGCCACCATCATTAGTAGCACTCCCACCTATTCCTATTACAATATGTTTTATTCCATTTTCAATTGCATGTTTAATAAGCTGTCCAGTTCCATATGTAGTTGTTATTAATGGATTTCTATCTTCTCTTTTTATAATTTCAATTCCACTTGCTTTTGCCATTTCAATTACAGCTGTTTCTTTGTTACCTAAAATTCCATATGAAGCTTTAATTTTTTCTCCAAGTGGATTTAAAACTTCAGTTTCAACAAAAACCCCACCTGTTGAATTTACTAAAGCTTCTACAGTTCCTTCTCCACCATCTGCCATTGGTACTTTTACTACTTCTGCATCATTTTTAATTTTCTTTATTGCTTTTTCCATAACATCACATGCTCGTGTAGATGTTATGCTTTCTTTAAAAGAATCAGTTGCTAATACAAATTTCATTATCATACACTCCATTATTTTATTTTTAAACAATATACTTACCAATGAAATAAATATTCAATGATAAGTATATTAATAAATAATATTTTAAATTATAAACCCAAATATTATTGTTGATATTATTGTCATAGTTAATCCAACTATAGCTTCAAAAGGTATAAGTTTTAACCTTTCATTCATATTCATATTAATACTTCCGCCTGTAGAATGGAAGAAGCTTCCGTGTGGTAGCTGATCTATTACTGTACACCCAGCATGAATCATTGCTGCTGTTGCTAGACTAGATACTCCAAGACTAGTTATTGTACTTCCAAAAACTGAACTTGCAACAGCAGCTCCAGATGTTGTAGAAGCCGTTGCTCCCGCCATTAATATACCTGAAATAGGAGCTAGTGCAAAACTTGGAAGACCTAATGTATTTATTCCAGAAATTATAACGTCTTTTAATGCTGAATTTGAAATTATTCCTGCAAGTGTACCTGTACCTATTAATAATATGGCTACTCCGGTCATTTTGCTTAATCCAAAAGAAGCATATTCATTTAATTTTTTAAGTTTTCCCATGGCAATAACACCTATAATACCACCAACTGGAAGTGCAATCAAAGGATCAATGCTTATATTAGCAATTGGTCTAAGCATTAAAAGCCCTATTGAAACTAATGGTCCAGTAATTGCTGATAAAAATGATGGTGTCATTTCATTATTTTCAATTACTTCGGCAGCTTCAACATATGTTCCTTTTTTAGTAAGTCTCTTTGAAATAATGCAAGTTATTACAACTCCTAAAATTGCTGGAATTATACCAGCAATCATAACACTTGTTAATGAAACATTTAGATTTTCAGAAACTGCTATTGTATTTGGATTTGGTGAAATTATGTTACCTGCTTTACCTCCACCAATCATTGCTAAAAGTATTGCACTTTTTGTTATATTTGATTTTCTTGCAATCTCAAGTGATATTGGTGCTACAGTTATAACTGCAACATCTACAAATACCCCTACTGCTGTAAGTACCATTGTTGAAATTGTTAATGCAATAAGTGCTCTGTTTTGACCTAGTTTTGAAATAATTGTTTCAGCTATCTTAGTTGCTGCTCCTGACTGAATAAGAACACCAGCTAAAACACCTGCTGTTAGTATTCTTAAAATTGCTGTCATCATTCCCTTTGCACCATTCATCATTAGAGTTACTGTATCTGTAAGATTTGCACCTCCTATAAGTCCTCCAATTAGTGCTCCTATTATTAATGCATACGCTGGCTGTATCTTCTTTATAATAAGAAAAATAGAAATTGCTAAAGCCAATACAGCACCTAATGCACTTACCTGTATATCCATATAATTCCCTCCTGATATTTGTTTATTAAAATAACACAATTGATTGTATATGTTTACAGGTGTTATGTCATCGTTTAATCAATCAAAAATAACAATATTTTTTTGTGCATTTGAACAATTTTAAACATCTTTCATTCTAATGCAAAGAAAAAATAGTATTAATTGGTATAAATCCATGTAATCATTTAACTTTAACCCTGTAATTTCCTCAATATTATTAAGCCTATAATTCAATGTATTTCTATGTATATGAAGAATTTCTGAAACCTTATTTTTTTCTCCATTAAATTCAATAAATTTCAATAAAGTTTCTAGTAACTCTTTACCTCCATTTTGCTCATATAATTTATTTTTAATCTTTTCGATTTCAGAATAATTTAAATTCATTATAGAGTTATTAATTAGTCTTATACTATCAAAAAACAATATCTTTTTACTTTTATAAACAGCACTTATTATATTTAAAGTATCCATAGCTTCTATAAATGATTTATTGAGATTCTCATTTGATGAACTAACAGCAATTTTTACGCTATACTTCTCCATGTTATCACTTATAAGTTCTATTCTATTTTTAAAATTTTTATTATCTTTTAAAATCAAAATTAATTTCTCATCAGATAATTTAATATAGTAGTCATCTTCATATATATACCTTTTTACTTCTCTTAAAATAGTGCTAGATTTAATGTTTTTATGTAATATAAGAGCCACTCTTTTTGGTTTTAAAATATCAATATTAATAGACTGCCCCTTTAAAATAAATTCATTGTTATATTTTTCTTTTAAATATATCCATTCATAAAGAAATTCTTCCTTTAGCATTTCTTTTTTTAATGCTGATTTCAATGAATATTGTTCTGAAAGAAGAAGTTCAGATGTAACCTTTATTATCTTTCCAAAAGCTGAAATATCTTCTGGATTGCCTGTTATTCCTATAACACCTTCTATTTCATCTTTAAAGAATATAGGAATATTCAATCCAGGTTTTACAAATTCATCTTCATTATAAATCTCAACTTCCTTTTTTTCTGTAAGTGCCTCTGCTGCACCATAATGAATAGTTCCAATTCTATTTTTATTACTACTACCTATTATAATACCTTCCTTATCCATTATATTGATATTATATGGAAGTACCGTTGATATTTTATCTACTATTTTCTGTGCTATTTGTTTATTTAACATTAAATTCTTCCTTCTATCTTTATATACTAAGTTTTAACAATAACTATAAAATAAATACCCAATAATACAAAAATTTATTATTGGGTATTTATTTTATATATAGATTCTAATTTATTCTTTTATACAACCTGGAATATGAAAAATTTCAAGTAGTATGATTCATCAGAATTCCAAAGAATTGGGTGGTCACAACTTTGAGTTCTCACTTCAATTTGTCTTAAAGTTCTTCTTGCATCATGTGCTGCTTCACATACTGTCTTCTTAAGCTGTTCTTCACTCATATAATGTGAACATGAACATGTTGCAAAGTATCCACCTTTTTTAACCATTTTTATTCCTCTAAGGTTTATCTCTTTATATCCTCTTATAGCTTGATTAATTGTATTCTTAGACTTTGTAAATGCTGGTGGGTCAAGAATTACAACATCGAATTCTCTTCCATCCCTTGACCATTCCCCTAAAACATTAAAAGCATTATGACATTCAAATTTAACAATGTCTTGTAAATCATTCAATTCCGAATTTCTTATTGCACAGTCTACAGCATGTTGAGAAACATCAATTCCTAAAACTGATTTTGCTCCAGCAATCCCAGCATTTAGTGCAAATGAGCCTGTATGAGTAAAGCAGTCAAGTACATCTTTACCTTTGCATATTCTATGTATTGCAGCTCTGTTTTCTTTTTGATCTAAAAAGAAACCTGTCTTTTGTCCATTTTCTATGTCTACTATGTATCTAACACCATTTTCTATTATTTCAACATTAGTATCAAAAGGCTCTGTAAGGAATCCTTTTATCTGTTCAAGACCTTCTATTTCCCTCGTCTTAATATCGCTTCTTTCATATACACCCTTAGCATTGTATTCTTCTACAAGTATTTTTACTATTAGATCTTTGTATTTCTCCATTCCTAAAGTTGAAATCTGTATAACATAATAATCACTAAATTTATCTATTGTTAGTCCAGGAAGGAAATCTGCTTCACCAAAAATAAATCTACATGAAGAGGTATCTATAAGAGTTTTTCTATATTCCCATGCATCATTAAATCTTTTCTTGAAAAATTCTTCATCTATTTCTTCATTTATGTTACGAGTCATTATTCTTATTGATATTTTGCTCGCATCATTTATATAACCTCTTCCTATAAAGTACCCCTTATGATTATATACTTCTACAATATCTCCGTTTTCATATTCTCCATCGTATTCATTTATTTCATGTCTATAGACCCAAGGTCTTCCTTGTTCGATTTTTTTGTTTTTTCCTTCGTATAAATAAAATTTGCTAAACATATTTTATCTCCTTCCTTATTGTATGCTTTATAGATTATAACACATTAATCTAGTATTTTAATATACAATACTATTAATTTGTTAATTAACAAAGCTCTACTATTAATAATAGAGCTTTTAATTGTGGTTATTATTTTATTATAATAAAAATTATTATTTTAGTATTTCTAACATTCCTATTTTTTTCAATTCAATTATTATATTATCATACATAATATCTATATCTTCAAAAAGTTTTGAAAAAATATTATCATAATCTGGATTTTGGCAGTGGTATAACATATTAACAAATGATGCTTTATTAGTCTTTAGTACTTCACAACCTTGGAATGGATTTGCTGTTCCTACATATAAATCATTTTTATCAACCATAAGAATTCTTCCACCATAGTTATTAGGATTTCCAAGACCAGATAAATTTAATGGTTTAAAGTGTATCCCATCAATTGATGCAAAAAGATCAAATCCTTTTGGATAATCAAACATATCAAATAAATATAGTATTTTATCGTATAATTGTAATATTAACTCATATAAAATCAAACCAACTTTTTCAACTATTAGGTCTTTATTAAGAAGCACTACATCACGTAAAGTTTCCATATTGGTTCCATGATCAAAAGTTGCAGCAAGCAGACATCCGCAATATTCTTGTAGCTGCCATACATATACATTAAAAGGATTAGAAAATCCTGATAAATATCCAGATAAACTTCTATTTCTTGTACCAGTTGTTGGATCTGATGGTATAATTGCATTTCCTCCAACAACAACTTCCCAATTATCATTTTTATCTATTCTAACAATATCTGCACCCATTGGAATTAAGAACACAAGTGGTATTTGCTTTGTAGCTGTTATATAAAGATAATCACCATATACTTTAATTGCCATTGCATTTCTATTTAATGAATCTCCAAATCCTTTGTCTGCAACAAGTGTCCAATCATTTAATTTAGGAACTGAGGAATTTGATCTCCAAACTTGCATTCCATCATCCTTACTTATGCATACATATAATCTGTTATTAAATATAGCCATATTATCGATTCCACCCATTGGATTTTGCTCTGGGATTAAATCAGGGTCATTTGGATCAAATACAAATTTAAAATCAAAAAATTCTGGATCTTCACTATAGTATAGTAAAGGAACATTTCCACCTATGGCTGTTGAATCATCAATATCTGCAACATATAAGAGACCATTAAATGATAACATTGCTCTTGACGAACCACCTTTAAGAACACCAGTAACATTTGTCCAGTTACTTCCATCTGTTGTCTTTAAAATAGTTATGGTACCTCTTAAAGAAAAAGAGGCAGCATATAAAGCTTTTGATGAATTTTCAGCTGCATGAATTAACATAAATCTAAATCCATTAATATCTTCTGAATTATCTGCTTTATAAACACGTTCCCATGGTAAAGACTCATCTTTTTTATATCTCCATATTTCACCATTGTTGTTTTTCTCAGTTGTTCTTATTAAAAGAGGGGACTTAGCATTCTCTCCTAATAACGAAACTGTATTCCAAGGTATATTTCTTGCTGTTCCAACATAAATATATCCATTAAATTCAGCCATACACCATGAATAGTTGTTTTGTTTAGCATTTTTTAAATCTTTGAAGTCGAATCCATTTATTTTATTTAACTTTTTAAAAATAGACATCAAAACACTCCTTATCATAAGTTATATAATACAATATATGATAAGGAGTATAAAAATGATATTATTTAATTTACTTAAATGACTTTTTTAAAGCCTTTAGCAGAACTTTTGCATCTTTATTATATGATGTTACCGGACATATTTCTTTATTGGTTACATTAAATAATGTATAAATAGCAATTCTTGCTGCACGTACTGAATATTCTTCTGTAAATACCATATCATCAGATATCTCTACGAACTGACTTATCATTGCAAAATTAGTTGACCCTTTTGGAACTACGTCAGGTCTATCACTCATCTTCCTTGGCTGGAATTGTGAATCTATATAAGGCATCATACATGGAATAACATTAATTATATCCTTTAATATCTCTTCCTTTTTATCTATTAAATGAATATGATATAAAAGTTCTATAAGTATCTCTTCTCCTGTACACTCCATCATTGGTTTATTTATATAATCACCGTTTTTATCCGTATATAGTCCATATCCCCAAAATATTGTAGTATCCATAGGTTGATTTTTAAAATGTGGCTGGGCTGCTACTACTATACTCATAAGCCAGCTTGAATCTTTAAATGTCATAAGTGCTCCACTGCCTGGAATATTCATAGAAAATTGTTCTATATATTTAAGAAGTGTATTTCCTTTGCATGTAACAGTAAAGCTCTCCCAGTTTGTCATTTTTGGATAATCAAAAAACGGTTTTGGACATCCAAGTCCTGGTTTTTTCAAACTTATTTTTTCCCATAGTTCTGATCCCATTGGTTTTGAATCATCAAATTTAGGCGCAGTATAATAATCTCCAAGTGTTGCATTATCTGTCATGCATCCATTTATCATAATGCACTTATCATTATCATTTAAATAAATAATTTTCTCTTTTGAATTAGTTTTCTCATTATTAGTGCTGGATTTTTCTTCACCATCTGTTATATGAAGTGATTTCATAACTTCACTTACTATAGCACTATCATGTTTTTCATCATTATCATTAGGATTATTATCATCAGGATCTTTTTCCACATTATTAGATTTACTATCTTCTTCATCAGAACCATCTAAATGTGATTGGTTTTCAAGATTATCTATATCAGATATTACACCATCTGTAGTATCTGTTTTACTGTCATAATTTATTGGTGAACCTTCTTCTAAATGTATTGCACTAACTGTTATACCACGACCTGCTTTAAAATCTAAATCTGTAACTTTTGTGTTGACCATAAAATCCACACCAAAGCCTTCAAGGTATTTTTTTAATGGAAGTATTACAGAATCATATTGATTGTAGGGAGTTCTTGTAACACCCTCTAAAGTTTCTATTCTTGAAAATTCAAAAATCATTCGATTCATATAACGCTTAAATTCAAATAAACTAGACCATTTTTGAAAAGCAAATGTAGTCTGCCACATATACCAAAAATTAGTTGTAAAGAAATGATCATTAAACCACTCTTCTATTGTCATTTCATCGAGATTTTCTTCATTAGTCATCATTAATTTAAATAACTCTAATCTATCAATATTGTTAAATCCCATTGTACTTACATCTACTATGTCTCCATATTTATCAACTAAACGTGCTTTTGCATGTGTTGGATGATGGTGATCAAAGTTTAAAATTTCTTCAGTAACACTTTTATTTGGATATTCCAATGATGGAATAGTTGAAAATAGTTCCCAAAAGTTCTCATAGGTTTCTTCATTTAGCATTCTTCCACCTCTACATATAAACCCTGTTTCAGGTGATCCTGCTCCATCATTACTTCCACCTAAAATTTTTAATCCTTCTATTATGTGTATATTTTCTCCTTTGAAATTACAATCTCTTATAAGATATGCAGCACCAGCTAAAGATGCAAGACCACCTCCAATAAAATATACATTACTATCTGTATCAGAATTAAAAACTCGTTTATAAGTAGTATAGTCATCTTCTTTGTTCTTCTTATAAATATAATTAGCTGTAAGTCCTGCCGCAATACTTATAGCTCCAATACTTATAATCTTTTTTAACTGTTCTTTTTTTAGAATTTTTTCATATTCTTTATAATCTCTTTTTTTCATATATTCACCTACTCCTAATTTTCTAAATTGTAATCATATCTCAGAAATTAAATTCTTAAAATATATTAAAAAATATTGCATATTATAGTATGGCAATTTTTAATACAATTAATTCATTAAAAATATGTGTTTAAGATTACTTTTATTCTTAAATAAAAATAACCGCCATCCTTTCATTTTTAATGGCGATTATTCTAATATTAATATTTATAAGAATTTCTTAACAATTCTATTTCTCTTGCATAACCATCAAGTTCATTAGGTGTTTCTAGATAGAAAGGTATATCTTTAAGTTTAGGATGATTAATAATATTTGTAATTGCAGTTAAACCAATACTTCCTTCACCTATCTTTTCATGTCTGTCTTTATGACTGTTAAATGGATTCTTACTATCATTTAAATGAATAGCACATAATCTCTCAAGTCCGATTATTTTATCAAACTCTTCTAAAACACCATCTAGGTTATTCACTATATCATAGCCTGCATCATGAACATGACATGTATCAAGACATACACCAATATGCTCATTAAATTCTACCTTACTTATTATCTGTGCAATTTCTTCAAAACTTCTGCCAATTTCTGTTCCCTTTCCAGCCATTGTTTCAAGAAGTACCTTCGTTGTCTGTTCTTTTTTTAATACTTTATTTAAAAGCTCTGCAATAAATTCTATTCCAACTTCTGTTCCTTGTTTAACATGGCTTCCTGGATGAAAATTATATAGATTATTAGGTATGTACTCCATTCTCTTTAAATCATCTGTCATCATTTCTAATGCAAATTCTCTTGTACTTTCGTCTTTTGAACATGCATTTAATGTATAAGGAGCATGTGCAAGAATTTTAGAAAAATTATTTTCTTCCATAAGCTTAATTAACTTATTAACATCACTTTCATCAATATCTTTAGCTTTTCCCCCTCTTGGATTACGTGTGAAAAATTGAAATGTATTTGCACCTATTGATAATGCTTCTTTTCCCATATTATAAAATCCCTTTGTAGTTGATAAATGACATCCTATGTTTAACATATTTATATATCCTCCGTCTAATTTTTATCTTAATCTTATAAACTTCTATTTTATATCTAAATATCAAAAGTAAATCTACTCTAGATATACTTGTTGAATAATAATTATTACATAATAATATATTAGCACAAATCACATAAAATAAAAACATTTAGTTGATACTATTTATTAATCCTTTTATTAATCCTTTTATTAATAAAACTTATACATAAAGCTGACAAATTCAATGTCAGCTCATATTAATGTATTTTTTAGTTTTTACTACTCCAGTATTTTTTTGCTTCATCTTCTAATTTTAAAAGTCTTGTATAATAATCAGGAAATTCAAGAAGGTGTGCAAGTGCTATCATTCCAGTTAATATTGGATCATTATTTGTTACATTTGCCACTGGAAATCTTGTTCCATGCTCTAATTCCACATTCATACCCATATAAAATTCTTCTAAATCAAATTTTTCTTTATCAAATTTTATTCCTAATTTTTTTGCAGTATCTGAACTTTCTTCTCGTGTGAAGAATAATTTAATATTTTCTCCTCTATTTTTACCTTTTATCCATCTACAATATTTCATAATAATTCCTGGCAAAATTGATATACATCATTATATGTCTATTAAATAAAAAATGTACAGCCTTTATCTTTAAGACTGTACATTTCTATTAATATTCCAAATTTTCAACTACATCTGAAGCATCAAATGTTTCTTTAAGAAGTCCTTTACTAACAAGCCAATCAATATTATTCTGCCATACTTTCGTATCCTGGTAGAGGAACTTTGCATTCTCTGTTTCCATAACAGGAATCAAAAATTCCATACTCTTCTTTTCAACACTTTCACTAAGAGGAAAATTTTCTTTATTTTGATTATCAAGAAGTATTTTTAATGATTCATCAGGATTATTTTTCATATCTTCAAATCCTTTTTTTGATGCTCTTAAAAATTTAGAGATCTTTTCACTGTTTTTATTTAATGTATTTTCACCAGTAACAAAAACAAGTTCATAATAATCTGGTACACCGTACTCATTAGGGAAGAAATAATTTAATTGCATTCCTTCTTCCTCCATTTGTGGAACCTCATGATTAACAAGACATCCAATTGTTGCATCTACTTGATTTGTAGTCATTGAACTCATTAAATCAAATCCTACATCAACTGTTTGTGCACTATTTGGATTTTCACCAACATTTTCAAGCATTGTAGAAATAATACCTTCTGAAAGAGCAGTTCCTCCATATCCAATTTTTTTACCAACTAAATCCTTGGGATTTGTTATATTTTTATCTTTAAGTGATAAAATAATGCTAAGCGGTGACTGAACTATTGTTCCTACTGCTTTTACAGGAATATTTTCATTTCCTCTAGCCATTGCAACATCTTGAAGATAGTATACTCCAAGGTCAGCTTTACCAGATGCAGTCATTGAAATTGCATCATTTGTATTTGAAGGAAATTGAATATTTACTTTAAGTCCTTCTTCTTCATAATATCCTTTTTCAAATGCTGTATAAATG
Organism: Clostridium butyricum; assembly: GCF_006742065.1. Classification (NCBI taxonomy): domain Bacteria; kingdom Bacillati; phylum Bacillota; class Clostridia; order Eubacteriales; family Clostridiaceae; genus Clostridium; species Clostridium butyricum. Next base: position 2,049,963 of record NZ_AP019716.1, read on the forward strand.
AAACTGTGAACAGCATTTGGATACCAGTCAAGAACAACATTAACTTCCTCTAATTTTTTTCCATCTACAGATTCATTATTCATAGATGTATTTTTACACCCTAAAATTCCAAATGCCATTATTCCTGACATTAATATTGATAAAATTTTCTTTTTCATAATTATTGATTCCTTTCTATATGTAAAGTAGATTGGTTATTTGTAAAATTAAATATTTTCCTAATAATAATTAAATAACACATTGTTTATTAATTTATAATTCTTTTCTCCATTTCACAAAGTGTTTCTCTGCAATAGCAACTAAATATACTAATACCATAGCTACTACTGATAATAATACAATCGGTGCAAATACACCTGCTCCATCAAGTTGCGTCATCATTCTCTTGCTAAAATATCCAAGACCACTTTGTGCTCCAAGCCACTCCGCAATGGCCGCCCCAATAATACTCAAAGGAATAGCCATCTTTATAGATGAAAAGAAATATGGCAGTGCACTTGGAATTTTTAGTTTTATGAAAATATCCTTTTTATTAGCACCATATGTAATTAATAATTCTTCCATTTCTCTTTTTGTTGATTTAAACCCATCATAAAGAGTTATAGTTATTGGGAAAAATGTAATCAATATAGTTACAAGAACTTTACTCCATATTCCATAACCAAACCATAAAACAAAAAGTGGTGCAATTGCAGTAGTTGGAATTGTTTGTGATGCAATTATTATAGGATATAGTGCATTAGCTGCTTTTTCATTAATATCCATAAATACAGCAAGACTTATTCCAAGAACTATGGATATTATAAGTCCTAAAATTGTAACTCCCATTGTTGCTGGAAGATGAACTTTTAAAAGTGGCTCTCTAAGTTCATATAATTTACTCATAATTTGGACTGGTGATGGAAGTATATAATGTGCATCAATTATCATTGCAATCCCCTGCCAAATAATTAGAAGAATTGTTGTAAGAATAATTGATGGTAAATTCTTTTTCATATAAGCCTCCTATATATTTAATTTGTAATTAATTATTATTGATAGATCTAAGCTGTTCAATTAAATTTTCCTTTAAAGATATTATTTCAGGCTTTGAAAGAACCGATCTATTTCTTGGATAATCTAAAGGAATATCAACTTTTTTCAAATAAGTTATAGGTCTATCACAAACTACAAAAACTGATTTAGATAATAATATTGCTTCTTCAACATCATGTGTTATAAACAAAATTGTTTTATTCAAATTCTGCCACATATCTAATAGCCATTCCTGCATAGCCATTCTTGTCAATGAATCAAGTGCACTAAAAGGCTCATCAAGAAGAAGAATATTTCCTCCAGTTAAAAGTGTTCGTGCAAATGAAACCCTTTGTTTCATTCCTCCTGATAAATCCTTAGGAAACTTATCTTTATATGATTCAAGACCAATTTCTTTTAGCATATTTTTTATGTTTTTTTCTCGCTCGCTCTTATTTACTTTATTTATTTCAAGAGGAAGAGCTAGATTTTCACCAATAGTTCTCCATGGAAAAAGTAAATCTTTTTGTGGCATAAATGCACTATAATTTTTAATTTTCTCTATTGATTCTCCATTAATCAAAATATTACCATTCTGCATTTTTTCAAGACTATTTATAAGTCTGAATATTGTACTCTTTCCACAACCACTTGGACCAATTATAGAAATGAATTCTCCTTCATTAACTTGAAATGATAAATTCTTCATCATTGCTTGATTATCTTCAATGTATTTAAATGTTACATTTTTAAATTCCAACATGATTTTTCTCCTAATTTATTAGTTTTCTAATAATACAATTATTAAATAGATGTTTGTCCATTATTATAAGACATGTCCCAAAACATATACTCATATTTACTGCAGTTTATAAATATATTTTTTAATATATCAATTCTTGTGTCACTGCATTGTTCACCTAATTTATCTACCAAATCTATCAACTTATCATTACACTCTTCATATTCTTTTGATATATACCCATTTATCCATTCTCCAAAAAATTCATTTTCTTTAGCTAAAGAATTATTATTAATTTTATCCGCAATAACTTTATAGCTCCAACTGCATGATAGAACAGAAACCAATAAATCTAATATATCTCCATTTTGAGATACCCATAACATATAATTTGTATATGATGTATTAGAAAGAGAAGGCTTTGAATTTTTGATTATATCGGAAGTTATATTCAATCTTTCCATGTATTTTTTATGTACACTCATTTCAAAGTTTAAAGTAGAGTGAACAAGTTCTGCAAAGAATCTCATAATTTCTTCATTTGGAGCCTTTACAATTCCAAGTGCAAATATTTTTGAATAATCTAAAAGATATATATAATCCTGTATCATATAATATTTAAATTTTTCTAAATCTAACTGTCCATTTTCAATACCTTTTACAAATGGATGTTCATTATATGAATTCCATATGTCTTCTACACTGTCATAAAGTACTTTACTAAGTTTCATCTTGTTACCTCTTTTCATCAAATATTAAATTTTTAGACACAAAAAGTAACTAATTTGATTTAAGGAAAACTTTTTTTAAGCAACAAAAAAAGCCATCTTATAAGAAAGACGGCTTTTTAAATATAATCATAGTTATTTTCAAAATATACTTACAAGCTCACTTCCCTACGTTGGAATTACCCAAGACAGGTTCAAAGGGTTAAGTAAATTTTACTCTCTCAGCTTTTTCAGCACCCCTAGTTATTTTCGGTCTATCAGTATTATACAATATATCCTTTATTATGTAAAGAATTTAATCTTAAGTGTGAGTTATGTTTAATATATACATTATATTTTCGCATATTATTTTATAAGTATACTTTAATAACTTTATCTTTTTATATTATATTTGTAAATAATATAAAAACCTGAAATAAGCACTGCTATTTTAACAGCGCTTTAATTCAATTAAATACTTATTCAGCTATTCGTTCAAATTCAACTCCCTCTGCACAATCAGGACATCTAAACACTAATTCTTCAAATCCCATTACATCTTTTGAGACTCTCTTTCTCGCCGCATATATGAATGGATAAATTGCATTTACTGCTGTTAGGCATATATTACCTGATTTTTCTTTGTTTAATAATGCACCTTCAATATAAATCTCATCCCCCTTCTTATAGAATTCACAGTTAGATTTCCTTACAACTATTTTTATCTTGCTTTCTTTAAATTCTCCCATTTCTTTATCTCCTTAATTATGCCTAACTATCCATAAAGCGTTTTAAGAATTCTCTAGTTCTTGGATTGCTAGGATTATTAAATATTATTTCTGGTATATCATTTTCAACGATAACTCCATTTTCCATAAAAATTGTTCTTGTTGAAACATCCCTTGCAAAAGCCATTTCATGAGTTACTATTATCATTGTCATCCCATCTTTTGCAAGCTCTCTCATTACTTTTAGTACTTCTCCTACCATTTCTGGATCAAGAGCACTTGTTGGCTCATCAAATAAAAGCACTTCAGGTTCCATTGCAAGTGCTCTTGCAATTGCCACACGTTGTTTTTGTCCTCCTGAGAGCTGTTTAGGCTTTGCATTTAAATATAATCCCATACCAACTTTTTCTAAATATTTCAAAGAAATTTCTTTAGCATATTTTTTATCCTTTTTTAAAACTTTTATAACTCCAACCATGCAGTTTTCAAGTACTGTCATATTATTAAAAAGATTAAATGATTGAAATACCATTCCTACTTTCGATCTATATGTTGTAATCTTGTTTTGCTTATCCATAATATTGTTATTATTATGATAAATTTCTCCTGAAGTAGGTGCTTCAAGCATATTGATACATCTTAAAAGTGTAGACTTGCCTGACCCTGATGCACCTATTATACATATAACATCTTTGCAGTTTGTATTAAAATCTATATCCTTTAATACTTCATGTTCTCCAAAGACTTTGCTTAAATGTGAAACTTTAATTACAGGCATGTCATATTCCTTATTTATTTTGCATTTGAAAGCTTCCATCTTTCATTTCCCTCCCTACTTATATATTTTTATTAAATATATAAACTTTCTATGTGTAACTTCTAACATAATTTATCCATTTTAAATTACAATATATAAATAAACTTATAATATTAAATTCATTTATATGCTCAATACTTACTTTTAATATATTTATAAGCATAATCATTAATAAATATCTAATATTTGTGTATAAATTAAAAATATTTATTATATATCTCCTGACATAAAATCACTTTCTGAAAGTTTATAGTCAGAAGGGCCATCCATTTTTTTCTCTATTAATCTTAAAATACGTGATACAACAAAGTTCATTACAAAATAAATTACACATATTATAAAAAACACTGGAAAATACTTGTAGTAAACCCCTGCTGCTGATTTTCCAACAAAATATAATTCAGATACAGATATTACATTTAATACAGATGTATCTTTTATATTTATGATTAAATTATTTCCTATCTGAGGCATTATATTTCTAAGTGTCTGAGGTAGAATTACATAAAGCATTGTCTGAAAATGAGTCATTCCTATTGCTTTTGCACCTTCTGTCTGACCCATATCTATTGATTCAATACCACCACGAACTGTTTCAGCCATATATGCTCCTGTATTTATTGATACTACAAATAAACCAGCTGTAAATGGAGCCATATCAATATTAAATGCCTCCATCGCCCCATAATATATAACCATAGCTTGAACAATCATTGGAGTTCCTCTAAAAAATTCAACATATCCAGTTAAAATAACCTGAGATAATTTTAATGTATACTTATAAAATTTATTACAATCTTCCTGTACTTCAATCTTTCTTACAATTCCAACTAAAAATCCAATAATACATCCAATTACTGTTCCAATAAGTGCAAGTATAAGTGTATATGCTGCACCTTTTATAAATAATTCTCCATATTTTTGTATTAAAAATACTACCCATCCAAAAAAGTCATTTGGTAAATTAGATGTCATAACTACTCCCCCAAATCAAATTCAATAAATTATTCTGATAATGGCTGGCATTTTATTGCTTCGTCCATCATTTTTGCCCTATCCTCATCACTTATTTCAGCAAGGGCAGCATTAATTTTTTCTTTTAATTCTGTATTACCTTTTTTTATTGCAATTCCCATATTCACATCTTCATCAGAAGCATTAAATCCTTTTCCGTCTTTAAAATCAAGTAAAACTAAATCCTTATTTGAATATGCTGCTGCCATTGCAGTAGGTTTATCAGTTGTTACAACATCAATCTTACCAGAATTTAAAGCAACAATCATTGCTGGAACAGTATCAATTGCAGCCTGTTTTTTTGCTTCTGGAATCTGATCAAGCATATCATACCATACAGTATTTAACTGTGAAGTACATGCTGCTCCTTTTAAATCTTCAACACTTTTCGCATTTTCATAGGCAGTTCCTTTTTTAGTTAATGCTACTATATCAGCTTTATAATATACATCTGAAAAATCTACACTTTCTAGTCGTTCAGGTGTAATACTTTGCCCTGCTATAGATACATCAATTTTTCCAGAACTTACTCCAGGACACAATCCATCCCATTCCATCTTATTAATTTGAAGTTTATATCCTAATTTATCTGCTATTTTTTTTGCCATCATAACATCATAACCATATGCATACTCATTATTTCCATCAATTTTTATGGCTCCATTACTATCATCAGTCTGTGTCCAGTTGAAAGGGGCATATGCACATTCCATACCTACTTTAAGTACTTTTTCTCCGTTATCAGAAGAGCCTGTACTATTACTTTCGCCACATCCTCCCAATATACTTAGCATCGATATACTCAATACTACTGATATGATTTTTCTTAATCTTTTCATACTAATTCCTCCATTAAAACAAAAAGAAGCCAACTTACAAAAGTTGACTTCTTCGCCATTTATTATATTTTATTTATTAATTATACATCAATTTATTAGAATTTACCAATAAAAATTATATGAATATGAAAATATTTTTTCCTTTATATAACTTTTATTATATTTTATCAAAAGCACTTGCAAGCATTAGCTTTATTCTATTATTTTGATTAACTTCGCTAGAGCCTGGATCATACTCTATTGTTACTATATTAAGCTTATTATTAAGCTTCTTAAGAGCTTTTATGGTTCCACGTGCTACAGCATGTGATGGTAGACATCCAAAAGGCTGCATACAAACAACATTGTTCACTCCCCAGTTTTCAAGTTCCATAATTTCACCTGGAAGTTTCCATCCTTCTCCAGACTGATTTCCAAGAGAAATTATTTTACTTGCATTATGAGCCATTTCATCTATTTTTTCAGTAACATAAAAAATTCTGCTCTTTTTAAGTGCATCAATATATACTTTCTGATATTTTTCTATAAGCTTTATTGTAATTTCTCCTTTAAGTTTGCTTATATACTTTCCATCAAGATGTTTATAGTTAAATATCTGATTTTTTGCTGATGATAAGAATAATGAAAGCAAGTCATTATGAACAACTTCAACACCTTCTTTTTCAAGCATATTTACAATACTATTATTGGCAATAGGATTAAACTTAACTAAAAGTTCACCAACAAGTCCTACCTTAGGTTTATATACATCAATTCTTGGAAGCTCTTCAAATTCTTTTATTATACTTGAAATAATACTTTTAAAATTCTTCTTTAAAGGTTCTTCAAATGATTCTCTACATATACGTGTCCATTTTTTGTAAAGTTCATCTGCACTTCCTTTGATTTTTTCATATGGTCTTACTCTATGAAGTACTCTGCTTAAAAGATCTCCATATATTACTCCTACTATGGATTTTTTAACAAGATCAAGATTCATTCCTTCCAATGAATTTGTTTTATCAACACCTGCAAGACTAAGAGATAAAACTGGAAGATCTTCATATCCTGCTTCCTTTAATGCTTTTTCAAGTACACTTGTGTAATTTGTAAATCTACACTGTCCTTCACTCTGTGCAAGAAGAATGCTAGTATTTTCAAGATCATATCTACCACTCTTTAATGCTTCTATAACTTGCCCAATAACAACTATAGCAGGATAACATATATCATTATTTACATATTTTAACCCTTCATCAATTGCATTATCACCATTATTAAGAACCACTAAATCATATCCACAAGCTCTAAATGCAGATTCTAGTATATTAAAATGTATTGGTGAAAACTGAGGTACTATTATAGTTTTATTCTTCCCTGGATTTATGAATTTTTTAGTATCCTTTTTTGTAATTGATGTCTCAATATTTTTATTTCTTCTTTCTTCTATTGCAGCTTTAAGTGATCTTAACCTTATTCTTGCAGCACCAAGATTGCTTCCTTCATCAATCTTTATATTAGTGTATATTTTTGATCCACATTCTAATATCTCTGCCACTGCATCTGTAGTAATAGAATCAAGTCCACAACCAAATGATGTAAGCTGAACAAGATTTATATCATCGTGATCAATAATAAAATTTGATGCTCTATATAATCTTGAGTGATAAGCCCATTGATCAACAACATTTAATTTACCATCAATTTCTCCAAGATGTGCTACAGAATCTTCTGTAAATACGGCAAACCCTAAGCTGTTTATAAGTTTTGGCATTCCATGATTTATTTCTGGATCAACGTGATATGGTCTTCCACCAAGAAGTATCCCCTGAATGTTATGATCCTTTATGTATTTTAAAGTTTCAACACCTTTTTCTCTTATATCCTTTTTGAAATTTTCTTGTTCATCCCATGCCTTATCAACTGCATAATTTATCTCTCTTTGAGAAATATTAAATATAGAAAGTGCATCTTTTAATCTTTTCTTAAGTTTGCTTTTATTAGCTATTGGTAAAAATGGATTCATAAAGTTTACATTGTTTTCTTCTAAGCTATCCATATTATTTTTAATTACTTCAGCATAAGATGTTACAACTGGACAGTTAAATGTATCAGTTGCATTTTTAAATTCCCTGCTTTCATGAAGAATGCAAGGGTAAAATATATTTTTAATACCTTTTTCTATTAAATCTTCAACATGACCATGTGTCATTTTTGCTGGATAACAGGCTGTTTCAGATACTATAGAAGTCAGTCCCTTTTCATAAAGTTCCTTGGAAGATTTTTCTGATATTTCCACTCTGAATCCAAGGTTTGTAAAGAGTGTAAACCATAATGGATAATTTTCGTACATATTAAGCACTCTAGGAATACCAATAATCCCTCTTTTAGCTTTATTTAATTCTAAAGGTTCATAATTAAATATTCTGTTATACTTGTACTCATATAAATTGGGTATGTTCCTATCTTTTGTATTATTTCCAAGAGGTGTATCACATTTGTTTCCTGCAATAAATCTATTTCCATTTGGAAATCTGTTTATTGTTAAAAGACAGCTATTTGAACATCCCCTACATCGGCTGTTAGTTGATTTCATTTCAATGTTATCAACATTTTCCTTTGAAACTAACGTTGATATATGTATATTATTTGCTTTAACTTCATCATTCTTATTATCTGAAATATTATTTTCAACTGTTGCAGCTGTTTCATCATCTATATAACAAGCTCTAGCTTCATAATTTTCTTTAGCTAGTATTGCAGCACCAAAGGCTCCCATAAGTCCTGCTATATTTGGTCTTATAACATTTCTACCAGATAATCTTTCAAAACTTCTAAGTACGGCTTCGTTATAGAAAGTTCCACCTTGAACTACAATATTATTTCCAAGTTCATCTGGATTTCTAAGCTTTATAACCTTATAAAGACTATTTTTAACAACTGAATAAGCAAGTCCTGCTGCTATATCTTCTACAGTAAATCCTTCCTTTTGTGCCTGTTTTACTTTTGAATTCATAAAAACAGTACATTTTGATCCAAGATCAACTGGTGATTTTGCAAAAAGTGCCTTTTTAGCAAAATCTTTTATTTCAAATCCTAAAGACTTTGCAAAAGCCTGAAGAAATGATCCACATCCTGCTGAACATGCCTCATTTAAAGTTATGCTTTGTATTGTTCCGTCTTTTATTCTAAGACACTTCATGTCCTGACCACCAATATCTAAAATAAAATCTACATCTGGACAGAAGAATTTTGCAGCCTTATAATGTGCAACCGTTTCGATTTCACCAATATCCATAGAAAAGGCTTCTTTTAGAAGATGCTCTCCATATCCAGTAACTCCACTATAAACAATCTTTGCACCTTCAGGAATATTAGAATAGATTTCTTTTATAATTCCTGCTGCTGTATCTACTGGATTTCCTTTATTACCAGCATAATATGAATATAAAATCTCACATTTTTCATTAATAAGAACAGCTTTTGTTGTTGTAGAACCAGCATCAATACCTAAATAACACTTTCCTTCAGCCATGCTTATATCAATCTCTTTTACTACACTTTTATCGTGTCTTTCTTTAAATGAATCATATTCTTGTTTATTCTTAAACAATGGTTCTAGGCTATCTGATTTATTTTCTTCTTCACCTTTTATATCTTCAAGTCTGGCTAATATACTGTGATAATCATATTCAGACTTTCCTTCACAGCTTAATGCAGCACCTAATGCAACATAAAGTTCTGAATCTTGTGGAAATATAACATCCTCATCCTTAAGTTTTAAAACTTCTATAAATCTCTTTCTAAGTTCTGACAAAAAAGTTAATGGTCCTCCAAGAAAAGCTACTTTTCCTAAAATAGGACGCCCACAAGCTAAAACACTTATTGTCTGAACTACTACAGCATGAAAAATTGATATTGCGATATCACACTTTTTTGCTCCTTCATTTATTAATGGTTGCACATCAGTTTTAGCAAAAACTCCACATCTTGCTGCTATTGGATATATATTAGTATAACTTTTAGCTTCTTCATTGAGCTTCCCTGCATCCATATTAAGAAGTGATGCCATCTGATCTATAAATGCACCAGTACCACCAGCACATGTACCATTCATTCTCTGTTCAACACCACCATTAAGATAAGTTATCTTTGCATCTTCTCCTCCAAGTTCTATTACAACATCAGTTTCAGGATTATTAATCTGTATAGCCTTTGTACTTGCTATTACTTCCTGTATAAATTCAACATTAAGCTTTTCAGCAAGACTCATTCCTCCCGATCCTGAAATAGAAAATGTAAGTTTTTTATCTTTTATAATACTTTTTGCATCTTCAAGACATGATTTAAAGGCATTTCTGATATCAGCCAGATGCCTTCTATATGTTTTAAATAATATTTTTTCATCTTGATTAATGACTACCATTTTAATAGTAGTAGAACCAATATCTACTCCTATTTTTAAAATATTTCCCATTTTTTCCTCCTAATAAGGGTATATGTATTAAATTAATTGCAATATTTTGTACAATCATATACTTGTACAGAAAAAATTATAACACACATACTCTCCCAGTATAATAGAACATTATTAACAAACTATGAATTTTATAAAATTACATCCATTTCTAAATAAGTTCTATTAATTACTGTATTTTATCCTTCAAATGTTTATTCAACTTATTATATTATATATGAAATTTTATTTATAATAAAGAAGTAATCATTTACTCAAAATCAAAATCAAAGCCAATTTAAATATTTTGTTTTCAATATATTCACATAAATACATAGTCAAAATTTTTCATCTTTCGACTATGTATTTATGTGAACCTGCTTTCATTTTTTAACATATAATACCTAGTTTCTATAGTTCTTGTTATTAAGTAATTACTTCTAGCTTTATTTATACAATTATAATAGTGATATATTCTAATTAGTGAATTTTAAATTAAACAGTATGTTTATTTAAACAATAATATACTTTCTCATTACTAACTTTAACATAATTAAAACCACACTTTTCAATAATTCTTTTTGATCGATTATTATTTAAAAAATGAGAACATATAATACATTTAAGTCTTTCTTCATTAAATCCATAACTAATAACTTCTTTAAGTGCTTCTGGCATTAATCCTTGTCCCCAATATTTCTCTAATAAAACACAACCTATTTCTTTTGAATCTTTATTTATTCTATTAGGATATTCATGCAATTCAACCCATCCTATAACTTTATTATTATTTTTTAGTTCAACTGCCCATAAAGAATCACTAGAATCTATTATAAATTGCTTTAAAATTCTAAGACTCTCACCCTTGTTCTTTTTTACTTTAAAGCCTGCTAACCTTGCCACTTGCTCGTTTGACATAAACTCATGTAAATCATCTAAATCAGAAATTTGCCAAGGTCTTAAGATTATTCTCTTACTCTCAAGTATCTTCATTTTTAAGTTTCTCCTAAACATTGTTTTAAAAAGCTAGTTCCATTTTAACAAATTCATCCTGTCCTAATAACGTATCCTTTTTATAAATGTCAAATACTTTAAATCCTGATTTTTTATAACAATTAATTGCCCTTTTATTAAAAGAACGAACCTATAGTATAATTGTTTTATTATTATATCTTCTTCTACTTTCACTTTTTAATATATCCATTAGTTTATATCCTAATCCTTGTCCACATAAATCAGGTTTCAAACCTAATCCTACTAAAACATAATTATAATTGTTATTAAATCTAATATAACCGCATAATCCAAAGCATTTATTAATAACTGCTACAAATTCATTTTTTCTTTTTTCTCTACCGTAATATCCCAATTTTGCTTAGAAATAACTTCCCATTCTGGATAGTTATAAACTGAATATTCATCATTATACTTCCAACTACATATTTCTCTAGCATAATTCTCATCTAGATATTCTAATTTAAAATCCACTTAAAATCCTCCATAACTCAAAATAAGTCGTATGATTTATAAAAAATGATTATTGATTAGGATATTTTTTTACTCTATACCAGTATTTATATAATCTTTTAAAACCAAGAGACCTATATAAGTGAATTGCTTTTTCATTAAATGAAGCTACTTGTAAATATGCTGTATCTGCACCATTTCTAATTCCTTCATTTATAATTGTTTTACATATTTTTGTACCAAGTCCTCCCATTCTATACTGCTCCATAACATTAATATCATATAATCCTATTTTTTTATTTTCAAGTACACCAAGCCCACAAGCTATCATAATTTCACCATAATTTATACTTACACAAAATACTTTGTTTTTTATATTGGAAAGCATAAATTTTGCTGTTAACTTTATAGTTTCCTCCGTTGTTCCATTAAGTTTTAGAAAACCATCTAACCATTCTTCTGTAATATCTAAAGTAATTTTAACATCTTCAACTTGAGTATTAATATTTTTATTCAATTGACAAATCATAATATCTGCTGACTTTTCCATAGTATATCCTAGTTTTTCTAAGCTATCATCCAATTCTTTCTCAACATTTTCTGTTATCTTATACACACAAGGTAATCCTTTTTCAAAGTACTTGCATTCGCAATATTTAATTTTATCTTCTAATTCAATTGTTGATGAATATAGTGGATTCACACTATTCCCCCTATATGTATATCCATTTGAATATCTTAAAATCCACCCATCATATAGTTCTGTCAATATTGCTGGAAAAGCATTAATTGATAACTCTTCTATTTGAAGAATTTCCTTAATCATTTTTACACCTCATTTTTCATATTAAATATCCTACTTTATATGATTAGTTGCTAATTTATATACTTTGATTAACTGCTTTATCTTATAAATCACACATTTTAAGTTGTTTAACTATCTCTTCTATCTTCTAAAAACATTTGCTACTGATTTTTTCACATATTCACTTTCATAATTTCTTAATTGTAAAATAAGTTCAACCAAAAAGTATCAAAAGCCATAATAACTCTAATCGTAGTAAAACATCAGCATTTACAGTATATTTCAATATCATTTCCTTCACTATCTTTAAATTCTAAAACAAAATTATTCTTTATTTTAGTTAATGGAAAAACTATTTCAGCCTTTAATTTTATCAATCTCTCGGTTAATTTTTCTATATTATTGACTTCAAAGCTTGGAAGACAATTATCTCCCCAAAAAACATCTTCATTTACTTTAGCATTATTAAATAGACAGAATCTAAATCCATTTAAGTCAAAAACACTAAATATCTCATCTTTTACCTCTACCTTTTGCATGAAAAATTCTTCATAGAAATTTATTGCCCTTTCCATATTTTTAACGCAAATGTATAGCGAATTTAACTTTAATTCTAATTCCATTTTGTACTCCTTTATATAACAACCTTATATATTACATCAATCCATTTAATATGAGTTTTCTATATTCTTCAAGTAAGGGAAATTTATTATCAGTTGCTATATTTATAACGTCACTTACTGGGTAACTAATTCTTCTATTTATTAAGTTAACTTTGTTTTCATCAAACTCTAAAACTCCATAAGATATTCTATTATCACCGTCAAGTGAATTGCCTATACTTCCCACATTAAATATCATTTTTTCATCTACTTTACCAATAAAGGAAGTATGTGAATGTCCACTTAAAATAACTTCTTCTTTTACACCTTTTATTGCCTTCTTAATTTCTTCTTCTGAAACACTACTATCTATTGCTTCAAATATTGATTTAGATATTCCATGAACACAAAGTATGTTAATTTCATTTACATTGATTGAACACTCTAATGGTAACTTTTTAAGGAATTCTATTTGCTCTTCTTGTAAATTTTCCGTTGCATATTTATAGTATAATTTTATTTCCTTTTCTTTCATTGATCTTGGTATCCAATCATTTGTAATTTGTTCAAGCCATAAATCTGTATTTCCCTTAACCCATGCTATAATTTCTAAAGATTTATCTTTTAACAATTCTAAAGATTTAAAAGGCATAGGTCCTTTCATCACTATATCTCCTAAAATAATAATTTTTTTAATGCCTATTTTTTTTAAATCATCTATAGTATATTTTAGTGCTACACCATTACCATGAATATCAGATAAAACCGCTACTTTCATACAATTTCCTCCATTTATATAGTTGAATTCTTTTCATATAAGATTTTCACCTTACTATATGATTTTTTTCATAAAATATCTTTTGTGTCTCTGTGGACATTCATCTAATATGCCAAAAATATCATATCCATGCTTAATATAAAAATCCTTTGCTTGAAAGTCAAATGTGTCTAAATGAATTAGGTAACACCCTTTATCTTTGGCCACTTTTTCTATTTCATTTAAAATTTTTGATCCAAGTCCTTCTTTTCTATACTCTTCTTTAACCCATAAAACATCTATATACAAGCAATTCCAACAATACATTTTGCTATTTATTCCCGCAATAATATCTCCATATGTACCTACAATTACTCTGTTAATCCAAATAAATGAAGACTCTTGAATAATAGGAACTTTAGATAAATTATACTCAACTATTTTGTCAACAATTAATTCTGATTCCTCTTCATTACTTTCTCTTATAATATAATTACTCATATTCTCCCCTCAATCTAATTCTTTTTAGTAAATAAATTCATTTAATTACATTTTCCAACTCTATAATAATTAATATTATATGATTTTCCGTTTTTTGAGTAGTACCACTGAGATGGAAAAAGAGCAAGTTAGTGGATTATTAAGAATAAGTAATGCGTATATCTAAACTTGGATTTAAAATATCCAATACAAACAATCCTTTGATATTTCAAATCCAAGTTTAGTTTGTAATATCATTGATTCTTTATTATCTATTTCAATTTGAGCAAATGGAACTAAGCTTTCATCAATCATTTTATTTATTATATAGCTTTCAAGTATTGTTCCATATCCCAGGCACCTATATTGCGGAAATACTTCTAATAGCCCTATGCTCCCTTCCAAATGATTTCCAACAAATCCTATCAGTTTTCCATTTTTATATCCGCCAAATATTTTCCCGTTTTTTAACAGTATTTCAATTTCATTAATAGATAACTTATCATAATGTTCTAATATTAGTTTAATTTGTTCTACTTTTAATTTATTTATTTCTAATTCATATTTTTTCACAGGAAGCTTCTTTCTGCTCATATAGACTGCTTGAACACATTCAAGACTTTTGGTTAATTTAAATCTATTTAATATATAATCCACCATAAATTGTTGATGTGAGACAATTAAACTAGATTCTTCTATAGTATCTATTAATTTTCTTCCTATTTCAAAATCATCTACTGAAATCATATAAGCATTACTTTTTTTCTCTCGTATAAGTACTCCATCTATCTCAGCATATAATATTTCTGCTGTACATCTACGTATTGGTTCAATCATTCCAATATTCAGTAATATATTTTTTATTAAATATTTAATAGCCTTATCTTTCTTCACTTTAAACCATCCTATAATACTCTATATTTATATTATCTTAATATAGAACTATTTCTCTCTATCATTTTTATAATAAGTTATACTAAGACCTATGTAAATTACCCCCAAAAAAGCAAAAGAAATTCCCCGATAACACTTCTATTTTTTATCGCATATTACTAAGCATAATGTAGCTATCGGTCCAAGAAATAAGGACAATAAAAACCAATTCACTCCAGACCTATTTTTTCCTTGTGCAATTCCTGCATTGATCAAAGCTAATGTTCCAAATCCCACATAAAATTCTTTGCTCATATTAATTCTACCCCTTCTAAATTTATATATTAAAAATACTAATAACTATTTTCAAAATAATTTTACCAAGGTCTTTTTCCTTGTAGCCACCCTTTACGTCTCCAATATTCTTTATCTTGATGGCCGTCTGAATAACTATTCATAAGATTTTTAAAGATATAAAACAATATCTTTGTTTTTAATGGAGTATGCACTTTTTTATTTTTAAGTGATTTGTAAAAAACATATGCTTTATTACCCAAACATTTTTCATATTTCTCTTGCTTTTTTAATGACATCTCATTCCAATTTTTAGACCAAAGAGTTAAACCGCATTTATATATCTTTGGAATTCCCCAGAAACTTAAACTTCTTTCAACTGATTTTATTACATATTTTGTACCAGTACCTGCTGTTGTAGATACTATGAGTGCAGTCTTTGAGAACATTTCTTGTAATGGTCTGTGGCTCATAAAAATACAACCAAAATGATCAAAAAATACTTTAATTTGTCCACTTTCAGCAAGTGAATATACTGGAGAACCTATAATAATACCATCCGAAAGTTTCATTGTTTCCAAAATAGGATGAGTATATTTAGCATGAGGGCAACATTCACCTCCAAAGCTTCCTTTTTCAAGACATTGAAAACACCCACAACAAAACAATGGTAAATCCTTTGGTAAATATAAATCGAAAAAATCATTGTTTCCAATTAAATTTAACTTTACCTTAAGTATTTCAATGGTCTTTTCTGTATTTCCATTCCTCTGACTACCATGTATCACACATATTTTCATATTTTTCACCGCCTAACAAGTGATAAATTACATTTCACCGAAATTCATATTTAATATAAAATATAAAAGCCTCCTAATTATAGAAGTCATCATAATTTCTATTTACTCCTTATTCATTCAGATTACTCCTTTTTTATTCCTTTTTAACAATATAATCAACAAAGCCTTGTCTAATTTTTTTACCCTCAAATATTCTTTCTAAAACTCTACTCTCTTTATATAATATTTTCATGTTATTAAAATACTTTTCTGGTTCATCTTCTTCAAAATATGAATGAATTACGGGAATATAATCATCCATTTGCTCATATTGATTTTCACCCATAGCTACACCTGTTCCACAGCGATGATCTTTTGTAGTAAGGAAGTTAACAAAAAGAAGACCTTCTGGCTTTAATACACGCTTCATTTCATTTATAGAATTTAAAACATCTGATTTTGTCATATGAAATACTGAATTGTAAGAATAAACAAAACTAAAATACTCATTTTCAAAATTTAATTTTCTCATGTCTCCTCGTTCAATATTTAAATTTTGGCTTTTTTTACTTGCATATATATTGGCCTTTTCTAATTGTTTACTATTTAATTCTATCCCATGTGTTTCATATCCATATTCTGAAAATAAGCTTAGTGATGGATAATCTCCTCCTGCACCACAATCCAACACTTTCTTATTCATAGCTGTCTCATTACAGAACATAATAAATCTGTATAAAGGTATTTGTTTAAATATTTCATTCATATCTCCTAAACTACTCCTCCCTAATAGAATATAATTTTTGCTATTTAATATCTACTCTTAAAATCATTCTTTTACGTGTTGTGTTTTATTCCGCCATTTTTAATCAATTACAAAATATTTTACCATGAATATGTGCATACAAAATATGTAGGCCAGTTTCAAACTACATTCCAACGCACAAATTATCCATTATATCCTTTCAATATAATTTTTTCTAAATCTTCTTTTAAATTATTGCTTTTATACTCTCCACCATGAAAGCATATAATTTTTTCAATATCCAAATTAGTAATTTTCTTCAGTGAATTTATTTCTGCTTCTTTATCTAATACAAATCGTTCATCAGCAATACTTAATATACCATTTTCACAAGTTAACAAATCTCCACTTATTAAGGTTTTCATAGGTTCAATATAAATAGAAATATGTCCTGGCATATGCCCTGATGTTTCAATCACTTTTACTCCATCACAAATAGTCTCATTATCCTCTACTACTAAAGCAAACTCCAAAGGTTCCACGCTTTTTATCATTTGTATAAGTCCACTGTCTCCCCATAACATTTCTCCTTGTTCTAACCTAAGTGGTTTCTTTTTCCCTATAATATATGGTATTTGCTTTTCTGAACATTTTACCTTTACAGAAGGATATTTTTCTACAAGCTCCTTTACTGCGCCCATATGATCATGGTCATGATGTGTTAAAATAACTTGTTTAAGTTGTCTTATGTCCAAGCCATTTTTCTCAAAAGCCTTTTTAATTAATGGCAAGAACATAGGAAACCCTGTATCAATTAAGATCAAATCATCATTATTTTTAAGTACAACTGGATAAAT
Organism: Clostridium butyricum; assembly: GCF_006742065.1. Taxonomy (NCBI): domain Bacteria; kingdom Bacillati; phylum Bacillota; class Clostridia; order Eubacteriales; family Clostridiaceae; genus Clostridium; species Clostridium butyricum. Next base: position 2,067,918 of record NZ_AP019716.1, read on the forward strand.
ATAAAATCTCATTTCTCCCATTTCAAATAATAATTCTAAAGTTATTAATTCAGTCATTTCATTTCCTCCATTTTAATTCTGGTATCTCCCATTCAATCTCATGCAAGTTAGTTCCTTCATCTGTCATTTGTCCTATACTATAATTATATATGTATCCAGAACTCGTAAACTCAATAAATCCATCTATTAATAATTCACTTATCTTTTCTACAGATTGTCTTATTTTAGCCTTTAATAAGTCATTTTTAAGTTTTAATATATGCTTTTTAAGTCGCTCCATTTATTTTGCCAACTTAACCAATACTCTGAAACTTAATTTTTTATTCTTTTGGCTATTTCTTCTATATGAGTATTATCCGTACCACAGCAACCACCAAAAATTTTAGGATTAAAATACTGATTCAACTTCATCATTTCATTAGCAAGACTAACATTATCAGATGATTTTAAATCACTACAATTATCTAATTCTTCTGGTGATAATGGTGAAGCATTTGCTTGTATTCCACAGAAACGCTCTCTTACCAATTTAGTCTTATTTAATTGAGTAGACAATGCCTTTCTTAACACTATAGGATGAACACAATTTGTCATATAACCAATTGGTTTATGTACTGTTGCATTATCTATATTTATAATAGCATTATGAATAGTAGTTCCATCTATTAGCTTCCCATTATTCTTAATCATAAAGCTAATAATATATGGTAATGCTGTACTTTCCATAGCTTTTGCCATTCCTATAGCCTCAGATAAAGCTGGCATAATTCCTGCATATAAAAAATCTACACCTGAATTTTTAAATAAATTTGCTTGCCATGAATGAAACTCCTGAGCCTCTTCTATAGATAAAATCTCTGTTCCTTTATATGCGTCTCCCTTACATCCCATTAATCCGCCAACAAACATATTAGTTGTTGTATTTTTCTTAATTTCTTGTAAAAAATGCACATTATCTTCAATAATTTTTCCACTTAAATTAGATTGTAAAACTCGCTCTTTATTTGCTCTTCTAGTTGGGGTTGTTGCAATAAATGGCAAGCTATATTTCTCTGCAATTTTCATATATTCTCTAAAAATAATTTCCATAGCTTGTCTTGACTTATCATCATAAATTAGATTAGCCATTGCAACCTTATCATCAAACCTAATATTATATTCCCGTTTTAATCTTTCTCCTAATGCACCCTCCATTAAAATTGATGATGATGTATTAAAGCACGTTTCAAAATCCAACTTTATCACCTAATTTCTTAATTATTAATAATAGTAATTCAATAAGATCTCTCAATTCCTAACATCTACTAATCTGCTATAAACAAGATTTTACATAATCAATTGGTACTTCCATTCTTATAGCAGTATCTTCAATTGATAAACCGCTGTTTAAGAATCTTCTAACAACCATAATTATATTTTCTCCAACTTCAACAATGTGCTTATCAGGATCATAAAAACGAATGACACGTTGTCCCCATGAATGTTCTAACATTGGATGTACATAGTGAATGTCAGCAATATTATTAATCTTTTGAATAAAATCATCAAAATCATCTTCTTCAAAATATAACTCGGCTGCATTTCCTCCAAAAAGAATTTCATTTTCATCTTTATCAATATAAGTAGACCAAGTATCTTTTGTCTGTAACGTAATTCCCCCTTTTAAAGTTACATTTGCACCAAAATCAACAACAACTTCTAATCCAAGCACATCATAATAAAATTGCTTTGCCTTTTCCATATTTGTAACAACTATCAATGGATTTGAAAATTTCATTTTACGTCTCCTTATAAAAATCTATATATAATCATTATCTACTATCACTTAATATCTCTTCTCCTAATTCTAATAGATACATTACTTTTTAAACTGCATTTGTTCCTTTAGATAATCTTCTATTTCCTGCTTATTTAATTTGCGAATTTGAGCATTAGAACTTTCAAAATATTCTTTAGAAATATAGACAGGCTTCATATATTTACATGATTTATCTCGGTTCTTTAATAAATATTTTTCTAAATCTTCTTTTGTATGAAAGATTTTATATGAAACTCTATTGTTCTTTCCTGTAATTTCATAAATTCCACAAGTGTCCTTACAACTTACTTCCGCTGTTCTCAAATATAATTTAGCAAATTCCAATGTTTTGAATAGAAAACTCCATCTGTAAACATTTCGCTTATCATCTTTATCAATACATATACATCGCCCACATGTTGAGCATATATATTGTAAATGATTTTCTAAGCAATGCTCTGGCTTTAAAATCGGAGTTATCCTTGGATTATCACTATAGCACTCCCTACATCTCATATTACTTTCCAACTTTCTTTATTGAATTTACTAAACTAAATATAATTCTCGTTTTTTATGAGCTTTAGAATACTCAAAATTCTTATTCAACAACCATCTATCATTTACCTTATATATTTTTAATCATTATTCATTATAAAACTACTACTAATATTATTAAGATCATCAATATCATAATAGAACTGATTCAAAAGTTGGCATCTTGATTCAACTATTCTTATTTCCTCCAGCAATCTCTTTTTGAACTTTTTTACTCAAAGATTTAAATACTAATTCATAAGACATATTAATCATTTGCTTTAAAATATTATCTGGTACATCACCATCTAAATATACAGAATTCCAATGTATTTTATTCATATAATATCCTGGAACAACATGCTGATACTCTTCTCGTAAAAATGATCCAAAACTTGGTTCACATTTTAGAGTTATAATTTCTTTTTTATTTTTATCTTCTCCTTGCATTGCAAACATTTTATCACCAATAAGGTATCTTGTTGCTTCCCACTCTGTTTTATAATCTCTTAATGCTCCATCCTTAGAAAGACAATATTCATCGAGCCATTCATATTTCATCTATATTCCCCCTTCAATATCTGCTTTATCATAGTCAAATCCATTTCTTGCGTCAACCACAAAATTACTATTAGCATATTGTTTCATCAACCCTAATTTTAATTATATCCATAATTTTATATTACAACTTTTATTTGTAAATTTCTACTACTTTTGATTTTCGGCATAGTTCATTAGAATCTCTAACAAATCTTGTTGAAAATATTGCACCTAAAAATAATAAACGCCACTCACTCTTAATTATCTGCATAAAAAAAGAGCTGAGATTTTGTTCTCAACTCTTGATTTTTGGGTTGAAGTTTTTGTCTTAGTTGAATTCCCCCCAAAATAGCATTTTTGTCAGAGTTTGTTCGGAATTCTCATGGATTGGTTAGGTTATTCAACCATTTATTATATTTCCACCATTTACATGAATTGTCTGACCTGTAATATAAGATGCATTTTCACTTGCTAAAAATACATATGCACCTGCACATTCAACCGGCTGACCTGCTCTTCCTAAAGGCGTATCACTTCCAAAAGAAGATACTTTATTTTCATCAAATGATGCAGGAATTAATGGAGTCCATATAGGACCTGGTGCTACAGCATTTACTCTTATTCCTGTCTTTCCTTTTGCAAGCGCTAATGCAAGTGATCTTGTAAATACTTCTAGTGCGCCTTTTGTCATTGAATAATCTATCAAAGTATCATTACCTTTAAATGCAACAATAGATGTTGTGTTTATTATACATCCTCCTGATTTCAAATGATTCATAGCAGCCTTTGTCATATAAAATGCTCCATATACGTTTGTTTTAAATGTTTTATCAAACTGCTCACATGGTAGCTGCTTTATATCTGTACACTCATATTGTACTGCTGCATTATTTACAAGGATATCTATCTTTCCATATTCACTTATTACCTTCTCTATTGTACTTGTGCAAAATTCCATACTTGTTATGTCTCCTGGAATTAATGTACACTTTGCACCTACTTCCTCTACTTTCTTTTTGGTAGTTTCTGCATCTTCTACTTCATTTTTATAAACTATTACCACATTGGCTCCTTGATTTGCATATGCTATAGAAACTGCTCTTCCTATACCACTATCTCCACCTGTTATTACTGCAACTTTTCCTTTTAAAGTATCTCCTTTTTTATTATATTCAGGTGAATCATATACTGGAGCTGGATTCATTTCAACTTCTAAACCTGGCTGTACATTCTGATGTTGCTTAGGAAAATTAACTGGAAAATTCATTTATATTCCTCCAAAATAAAAATGCTCACTTAATAGTCAAGCAGTATTTTCTTAAATTTTTTGTGTTAAATGCTATATGAATTAGGTTTACCATTTAATCTAAAATTATTATTTCTTTAAATTATTATTACAATTATCTTAACTGAACTTTTAACTTGTCTTATAGTGATATAATTTAACAGTAAAATAAATTTTATACCGTAATGGTATGGAGGTAATTCATGAATAAAAAAATATTAAGCCTTACATTAGCAGCAATAGCAAGCAGTACTTTAATTACAGCTTGTGGTAATTCAGCTTCAACACAAAAAAATGAAACAGCAGATTCATCAACAGAATCTTCTTCAAATACTGAGGTTACAAATCCAGTTCAGTCTTCATCAATTATTGATTCTCCAACTACTGAAGTAACTAAAATTGCTTCTGTTGATGACTTTAAGGGAAAAGATTCAAAAGCTGTTGAATCTATTTTAGGAAAGCCTTCAAGTGAAAATAATAATGTATATACTTATGAAAAAGATGGCTATACATTTGATATAACATATTTCGATTCAATATGTGGACAAATTAAAATCACGCCAAAATCTTTAATGAAGTATCCTGCTGATGCAACAAATTCATTAAAAATTTTAGGTATAACAGCTGGAGATGCAGATGTTCTTTCACCAGCAAATCTTGCATGGACAAATCAATTTAACACATATAGTATTTCAGTAATTCCATCAGAAACTGACGGAAATAAACTCGGAAGCATTAATGTTATTCTTGATGAACAATATAAATAATATGAAAAGGGGCTGTATCAAATTGAAATTTTTTAAATTCAATTTGATACAGCCTATTCTTATAAACGTAAATTTTATTCATGTATATATTGGTCTTATGTCAATATTTTGGACACAAAAAGTCAAATTTTTTTATGCTGCACTTCTAGCTAATAATTCACATTGATCTGGAGTCATGTAATTAATAGAAGAATGTAGCCTTTTTCTGTTATACCAACCTTCAATATATTTAAATATAGCTATATTGGCTTCTTCGAAGGTACGGTATGTATTTCTATAGATTTCTTCCTTCTTTATTGAAGAATGGAAAGATTCTATGCAAGCATTGTCGTATGGACACCCCTTTTTACTAAATGATTGTATAATATTAAATTCTTTACATAGTTCTTTCGAATCATTACTAGTGTATTGAGATCCTAAGTCTGTATGGAATATTAACTGCTTATTTTTATCAGGATTTTGGCTGTAATAGGCATTTTTTAAAGCTTTAACAACTAATTCATTAGTCATTCTTTTACCGAAAGCATAGCCAATTATTTTTTTAGAATGTAAATCTAAAACCGAAGCTAAATAGCACCAACCATGTCTAATAGTATGAATATATGTAATATCTCCTACCCATTTTTCGTTAATAGACGTAGTTGTAAAATCTCTTTTTAAAACGTTTTCTAAACCTTCTGCTACCTTTTTATTTGAATGAAGCTTGTATTTTTTTACAGTTATTGCACAAAGGTCAAGTTCAGCCATTCTTCTTTGAACTCTTTTTATGGAAACATTAAAGCCTTCTGTAGCAAGTATATGATGAATCCTAGGAGCTCCATATATACCTTTATTAGCTGTGTATATTCTTATAATGGCTAATTTTAATTCCTCATTTTCTATTGTTCTTGCAGATTTAGTTTTATCAAAAGATTTATAATATGTGCTTCTGGCTACGCCTAGAACGGTACACATAGTCTTAATATCATGGTTACTTTTATTGTTATCTATAAATTTTATTACTTGATCTAATTTTTTGTTGCAAATATGGCCATAGCTTTTTTTAATATTTCATTTTCCTCCTTAATCCTTGCCATTTCTTTTTTTAAAGCTTTTACTTCTTTAAGTGTCATAACTTCATTTTCATCTACTTTAATTTCTTTCACATCTTTAATCCAGCCGTTGATTGTTGATTTTGCAATGCCATATTCGCTACTTAGCTCTGCTAAGCTCATTCCTGACTTATATAAGTCTGCTATCATATCTTTATATTCCTGATCATATCTTCTGCCCTTACTCATAATGGACACATCCTTTCTTAACTAAATATTATTTTACTTAGTTCGACTCAATGTGTCTACTACTTTATACTAACACCAATATTTCCAAATATTTTATTTTGAAATAACACAAATAAAGGATAAACATTATTATCCATATTTTAACTATATATTTAAAATTACGAAGCTTGCTGCTTATGAAGCAGCTCACCGTTACGATTTTGAATGGTTTTATGGTACAATTTATTAACATTATAACCAAACGCCATTAACAAAAATTCAGTACGAACTTTAATATTTCCACGCATAAAAAATCTTCTAAAACCATAATCTTGTTTAATAACTCCAAATGCTCCTTCGACTTGAATTGATCTGTTCATTCTTAAAAGTATTCCTTTAGGTGTAGTGATGTTTTTAAGTGAATTTGTTCTTAGACGCATAAAATTTTTAGCCACATGTATTTGTTTATTACCTTTTGCTTTCGTACATTTACTCTTATATTCACAGCCATCACAGTCTTCACATTCATAGATGCTAACAGTAGTTTCATATCCAGATTTTGTTTTTTTCTTTTTTGTTCCTTTTAGAAGCATTTTTTTACCAGATGCACAAATGTAGTAATCTTCATCTGTGTTATAGTACATATTTTCTTTCTTACTAATATCACTTTTGAATTTCTTTGTCTTTGACTTTTCATAATTTGCAGGTTTAATAAAAGCTTCTTGTTTCTTAGATTCAAGATATGCATAATTTTCTTCACTTTCGTATCCTGCGTCAGCAGTTACGGATTCATATTTTTGATTTAAATTCTTTTCTAGTCTATCTAAAAATGGTATAAAAGTAAGCTGGTCAGATCTTTCACTTGAAATGTCTACTCCTACAATATATTCACCTTCTACCCCTATTTGGATATTATATGCTGGTTTTAATTGACCGTTTTTCATATGATCTTCTTTCATATGCATGAAAGTTGCGTCATGATCTGTTTTTGAAAAACTGTTTCGTCCATTAAAAATGCTATTGTATTCATTATATTTATTTTGCTTTTCAATAAATTCATTAAGTTGTTCAGTATATCTTTGGAATTTACTTTTTCTTTTACCTTTTCCATAAACAAATTCAATATTATTGGCTTCAATCATAATTCTGATACTATCTAAAATATAATTAGCATCTTGAACTGATATTTTAGCATTAGTAATAATAAGACATAAATTCAAATCATGATTCATTTTTATTAAGCTTTCTTTTATTTTCTTTTGTAGTCTATCTTCAAATTTATCAATAGATTTTTTCCAAATAAAAGTATATCGATTTGCAGATGCTTCGATTTTAGTTCCATCAATAAAAATATTTTTAAATTGAATTTCATTAAGTTCTCTAAGTTTTTTCACAAGTTGATTAAATAAATTTTCTATACAACCAGCTAATCGTTCACGTCTAAATCTATCTATAGAATTGTGTCCTGGTGGTAGTTGACCTTGTAAAAGCCATTTGAAATTTATATCTCTTTTGCATGCCTTTTCAAGAGCACGACTTGAATATATTCCTTCCATATATCCATAAACTATAATTGCAAACATAGTTTTAGGTAAAAGTGCTGGATTTCTACCAATAGTAGAGTAAGTTCTATTTAATTCTGAATAATCTAATCCCTCCATAACATCATAAAGCACTCTTACTGAATCACTATCAGATATAATATTTTCTATATTTATTGGGAAACCTATTTGATGCATAGGTATAATATTATTAGTGTTCATATTAATATTATGCGCAAAAAAGGGGCTGTATCAAATTGAAATTTTTTAAATTCAATTTGATACAGCCTATTCTTATAAACGTAAATTTTATTCATGTATATATTTCCAAATATTTTATTTTGAAATAACACAAATAAAGGATAAACATTATTATCCATATTTTAACTATATATTTAAAATTACGAAGCTTGCTGCTTATGAAGCAGCTCACCGTTACGATTTTGAATGGTTTTATGGTACAATTTATTAACATTATAACCAAACGCCATTAACAAAAATTCAGTACGAACTTTAATATTTCCACGCATAAAAAATCTTCTAAAACCATAATCTTGTTTAATAACTCCAAATGCTCCTTCGACTTGAATTGATCTGTTCATTCTTAAAAGTATTCCTTTAGGTGTAGTGATGTTTTTAAGTGAATTTGTTCTTAGACGCATAAAATTTTTAGCCACATGTATTTGTTTATTACCTTTTGCTTTCGTACATTTACTCTTATATTCACAGCCATCACAGTCTTCACATTCATAGATGCTAACAGTAGTTTCATATCCAGATTTTGTTTTTTTCTTTTTTGTTCCTTTTAGAAGCATTTTTTTACCAGATGCACAAATGTAGTAATCTTCATCTGTGTTATAGTACATATTTTCTTTCTTACTAATATCACTCTTGAATTTCTTTGTCTTTGACTTTTCATAATTTGCAGGTTTAATAAAAGCTTCTTGTTTCTTAGATTCAAGATATGCATAATTTTCTTCACTTTCGTATCCTGCGTCAGCAGTTACGGATTCATATTTTTGATTTAAATTCTTTTCTAATCTATCTAAAAATGGTATAAAAGTAAGCTGGTCAGATCTTTCACTTGAAATGTCTACTCCTACAATATATTCACCTTCTACCCCTATTTGGATATTATATGCTGGTTTTAATTGACCGTTTTTCATATGATCTTCTTTCATATGCATGAAAGTTGCGTCATGATCTGTTTTTGAAAAACTGTTTCGTCCATTAAAAATGCTATTGTATTCATTATATTTATTTTGCTTTTCAATAAATTCATTAAGTTGTTCAGTATATCTTTGGAATTTACTTTTTCTTTTACCTTTTCCATAAACAAATTCAATATTATTGGCTTCAATCATAATTCTGATACTATCTAAAATATAATTAGCATCTTGAACTGATATTTTAGCATTAGTAATAATAAGACATAAATTCAAATCATGATTCATTTTTATTAAGCTTTCTTTTATTTTCTTTTGTAGTCTATCTTCAAATTTATCAATAGATTTTTTCCAAACAAAAGTATATCGATTTGCAGATGCTTCGATTTTAGTTCCATCAATAAAAATATTTTTAAATTGAATTTCATTAAGTTCTCTAAGTTTTTTCACAAGTTGATTAAATAAATTTTCTATACAACCAGCTAATCGTTCACGTCTAAATCTATCTATAGAATTGTGTCCTGGTGGTAGTTGACCTTGTAAAAGCCATTTGAAATTTATATCTCTTTTGCATGCCTTTTCAAGAGCACGACTTGAATATATTCCTTCCATATATCCATAAACTATAATTGCAAACATAGTTTTAGGTAAAAGTGCTGGATTTCTACCAATAGTAGAGTAAGTTCTATTTAATTCTGAATAATCTAATCCCTCCATAACATCATAAAGCACTCTTACTGAATCACTATCAGATATAATATTTTCTATATTTATTGGGAAACCTATTTGATGCATAGGTATAATATTATTAGTGTTCATATTAATATTATGCGCAAAAAAGAGAATTCAAATTTATGAATTCTCTTTTTTTATCGGCTAGTATCAAAATTGTTTTGATACAGCCCCTTTATTTTCCACTTTATTATTTTTAGTAAGATTATCTATAATTATCACAGGTACTCTATGACTTATTCCATCATCATCATTAATAGTTGTAAAACTTAGGGAGCCTCTTATAGTAACCCATTCATTTTCATTCAATTCAGCAATATTTTTGCCTTCTGCAAGTATTCCAACAATTTTTGAATCTGCTGCACAGCATGTCATTATGATTCTCCCTATTACAAATTGAGTATTTTTCAAATAGCTTTCCTTACATACAAAACCATACATTTCAATTTCTTTTCCCATAAATTCCTCTGGACTTGCTTGAATATCTTCTAATATATTAAGGTTATTATCATCTATTTTTATAAATTGATCATATTTACTACCTTCTATTATATTCTTTTGATCTTTCTCTTCCAAATCTTCACTATATTCATTAATAAGAACATTATTTAATTGTATATGTCTAAATGAATCTTGACTTTTTACAGATACAATTCCAATTACCAATGCTAAAATTATGGGTATATATTTCACTTTTAAGTTTATATTATTTTTTGGTGTAAATATGTTTCTAATTTGAAATAATGATATAATGGTTATCATTATCACTGAAAAATACACATATTTAATCATTTTGTTTCCAATATAAAATTGAATTTTGCCTGAATTAACCAAATACAATAATCCAAATGCCATAAAAATAAGAGTGATGAACCATATAAATTCATCCCAATTGAATTTTTTCACTTACACTTCTCCCTTTCTGGTTTACAACATATTTAACTTATATCAAATTAAAATAATTCTAAGAAATAACTTAACTTTTATAAACCACACATCATAAAAATACATGAAACAATAAACACAATTCCAAGTGTTACAAAACTTAATTTAGAAACAAACTCTTTATTAAACCCTCCTGAAAGCATTATTAAATTTTTTAAATCTAACATAGGCCCTATAAGAAGAAAGGCTGTTATTGAACTAAAAGAATATGTTGAATAAAATGTCTTTCCAACAAAAGCATCAGCTTCTGAACATAAAGATAGTGCAAACCCAAGGAACATCATGAATACAATAACAAGAACTTTGTTTTCACTTATGAATTCAAATCCTTTATGTGCTGCTACAACCTGAAATATGCTTGATAAAAATGCACCTAGAATTAAATACCTTGTTATATCTAGTAATTCACGATTAGTATGTTCTATAAGACTTCTAATTCTGCTTTTTCCTGCTGTAATAATTGTATTACAGCCACAATTACATAAATTATCAAAATCAGCTTGTCCTGAAATAATATTTCTATCATCTCTGCATAGCATATCCATAATAATGCCTATTATAACTGCACAAGCAAAACCACCTAAAGTTCTTACTAATACCATTGATTTATGATCATAAAATGCATAATACGTAGACATTATAACAACTGGATTTACAATTGGAACCGAAAGCATAAACGTAACACCTAACCCTACTGGAACACCTTTGCTTATAAGTCTTCTTGTTATTGGAACAATAGCACATTCACATACTGGAAAAATTAATCCAATAAGTCCAGCACCTATATATCCTAAAGCTGAACTTCTTGGAATCATCTTTTCTATAATTTCTTGTGATACAAAAATTTGTATAAATGCTGATACAAGCGAACCAATAATTATAAATGGAAGTGCATCTAATATTATACTTGTAAAAATTGTTGCAAAATCACCTATTTCATGAATACTGAATACAATGTTATATTTTTTATAAATATATGCAGTCAGTATAACAGCTCCACCTATCAAAAAAGTAAATATCCCTCTTATTCCTCTCATAAGTTTCCCCTCTTTCAAAATACGTTTATAAATTCATAAGTTTGACTTTAAATTTCTTTAAACATCCATTATTTATTACTTTAGACTGCCGTAATTTGGTACACAAATTAAATTTATTATCTACTTTTAAAATGAATGCTTTCGGATTAACTCCTCTTAATATATTAATCTCTTTCTTCAACTCAGCATTTTTCATCATTTCTGTATTATTTATAATTATCATATCTGAATATTTTATAAATGGAATTATATAATAACCTAAATTATCTATGTTATTTAATAATTTACTACTATCTGCCACAAAATAAATCGTTGACAATTTCATTAATTTTTTTAATTCTCTATCTTCTAACTTTTGTATAAGATCTTCAATATTGTCTGTTCCATTGAATTCAATTATTATTCTATTAGGTCTAAATTTTATAATTTCATCTCCAAAACGTTTTTTAAAATCTCCTGTATCATCAAATTTATATATTTTTACAGGATAATTTACATCATTAATCTCATATATTTTCTTATTTCCATCTTCCATCTGAATAACTAATACTTTTTCTCCTTCAACCTGGCTCTCCTTCAAAAGAGAATTGATAAAAGAAGTTTTTCCATAGCCTAAAAATCCTGTTACAACTTCAACTTCAATCTTCAAACTACTCCCCCCTTCTTATTAATTAAAAATCCTTTTATTAAAGATAGCAAAGCACCAGAGTACATCTGTAGCTATTTAAAAAGATTATCTAAATTTTTTTTATCCAGACTGCTTCCAATAATCGAAATAACTTTTTTATTTGACCACTTTATTTCTCTTATTTTAAATTCTTTTGGAACATAATCGAACTGAAAATACAGACCTCTATCATTTTCAATAATTCCTTTTGCACGAATTATATTTCCATAAACATTTGTCTGTGATATGAATTCAAATTTACTTTTTAATTCATCTGCACTCATAAATTTATCCATATGAATCGGATAACTTTCAAAAATATCGTCTGCACGATGATTGTTGGTATTTTTCTTTATTAAAGCACTGTTAACCTTGCTAACTGACTTTACTATATTTTTATGTTCCTTAATACTGTTTATTGTATTTTCTTTCATAAAATCTATTGCTTTTAATTCATCCCATGGTTTATATATAATATCTGCGTTAGAATTATTTTTCTTTATAGATTTTTTTACAGTGCCAATATAAGCCTTATTTTCAAATTGAGTTCTACTTAAAACAATTTTATAAGCATTTTTTATTTGATCTACATAAAACTCCTTAAAATTTTTTATATAGTTTTCATAATTTTTTACATCAATTAATGTGAAAACATTTCTAATTTCAATCATATGACTAAACTTTATGTTGGTCAGTATATTTATTATTTCACTTAATTTAGCAACCCCTGATGGTTCTATTATTATATTTTCCGGATTATATTTGTTTATAACTTCAAGTACAGCTTCATCAAATTTTCCTGAAACCTGACAGCATATACATCCTGAATTTATTTCTTTAATTTCAATATTACTTTCCTTTAGTATTTCTCCATCTATTGACACTTCTCCAAATTCATTTTCTATTATTACAGTATTTTTATTATATGCATCTTCAGTTAAAAGTTTTTTTATAAGCATTGTCTTTCCAGCACCTAAAAAGCCTGAAAATATATCCACAGTTATTTTCATAAATTTACTCCTATTAAAACACTAATCCATGTAATAATTTATACTATTCATAACCAGTATATATGCAGAAAGATTACAAAATAATTTGTTTTGGACATAATTTTTTTAAAAAACTCTTTAGCAGAACACTTATTCGGTATATAATATTTCTATAACACATATTCAAAGGAGAAAAAAATGAGTGGAAAAGAACATATGACAATAGGAACCTCGGCTTCAATTGGACTTGTTATTGGTCTTATTGGACTTGGTAACATGAGTATAAATTTTGATATGATAATTTTAATTTTAGGAGCTATTGCTGGATCATATATACCTGATATTGATAGCCACAAATCAACAGCATCTCAAGTATTTAATAAAGTACTTATGTTTATAATAATTATTATTGCTTTATTTTATACTTTTGGTATAAAATTTAATACTTCATACATATATTCCTTAAATAAAATTTTAGATCTTAACTCTAAAGGAATAATTTTATTTTCAATACTTACAGTACTCGGAAAACTCTCACCACATAGAATGTTTACACATAAGTGGCTTGGAACTCTTGCTTTCTGCTATAGTACTACATTAATGGGGAATGATTATTTATCTTTAGGTTTTTCTCTTGGGTATATCCTTCACATAATAGCCGATAGAATAACAAAAAACGGGAAGTATTTGCGTTTCTTCCAATTTAAACTTCCAATGAAAAATTCAAAAGATAAATTTACAATAAGCTGGTAAAAAAATGCTCCTCCTTACGACAGAGATTTTATCCCTATCATAAGAAAGAGCATTTTTTAATTGAATAATACATTTTTTCTATGGATGACGCATTCCACGTCCACCTCCACCCATGGATTGAGCAGATACTCCGTCCTGTACAGATGATGTTATCTTTTCATTTATGGTAAATGACATAATTCTTTCACCATCTTTATAATTTCCACCTTCATACAATCCACTATTGGAAGTTCCATCGGAGCTTCCCCCAACATATACATTATATGTTGATCCTGTTTCAAATTCTGAGGAAGCAACAACTATTGATGCATATTGCTTAGCTGGAGCAAATGTAACTATTTCATTTCCATCTTCATCTTCTATTCTCACAATATTTTCTGCACTTTGGGAAGATAATGTAAGTTTTATGGAATTTATTGAAGAACCATCTGACGGTGCCTGTGCCATTCCAGTACTTCCAGCAGCAATTAATACTCCTCCACTTACTTCAAATGTTCCATCGTAATCAAGTGCACCATTACCATTATTTTCAGGGCCATTGACAATTACTGTACCACCTGTCATAGTTGCGCATCCATTAACATCAATACCATCACCAGATGCATCTACAGTGATAAATCCACCATTAATTGTTAAAACTCCGGTACCAGAGGATTCTCCAATAGGTCCACCACCACCTGGCATTCCAGATCCTGCTCCTTGTCCAGTGCCTTGCATCTTAGGTGAAGCGCCATCAGAATTTTGACTTGAATCAGGTGTATTATTTCCAGTATTATCTTGTGTAATACTATTAGATTCACCAGGTGCTTGTTCTTCCTTAGCTATGCTGTTTCTCTCTTGTTTCACAGCTTGATTTTGCTCTTGTGAAAACTCATTTTCCTGCAAATTATTCCTATCAAGAGGTGACATATTATTTTGATTATTACTATTTCCAGATGGAGGAGTCATTTCTTCTGATGTACTGCTTCCTGATGCATTAATTCCATCATCACTTGATACAACATATATTGTTCCATCATTAATAGTTATACTCTCACTTTCAATACCCTCATATGATTTAGATACATTAATATTTCCACCATTTATCTCCAATGTATTATCTGAATGTATTCCATCATCTCCTGACTGTATTTCTAATGCTCCTCCGTCTATTATTAGGCTATCATTTGTATGAAGAGAATCATCACATGAATTTATATTTAATATTCCTCCTTCAATTATTATTCCCGTATTAGCTTTTATACCCTTAGAACTTGCACTTTCTTCTAATGATTCTGATGATGTATTTGAGATTTCTTGATTTCTTCCCATGTTTTCCCCTGGTCCTTGATTTTTATGAGAATCATTATTATCACTTCCACCTCCTGAATTTATTTTTATCTCTCCATTTCTAACATAAACATTATTTTCACCTTGAATTCCATCTTCATTTGAAGTTATATTTATGTTTCCACCTTCAATAAGAACATAACCTTTTTCTGTATTTTCATCATTGTTTGACTGCATACCATCGCCACCAGAATTTATAACTATATCTCCACCAGTAACAACAATGGAATCTCTTCCACGTATTCCATCTCCAACGGAATTTACAGTTATATTTCCATTTTCTATTTGAATATCATCTTTTCCTACAATACCTCTATCATAGTTACCATTTACCGTTAATGATCCATTACCTATAAAGACTAAATCAGTTTTGCTGAAAATAGTACCATTAGGTTCATCTTTATTTTCATCTTCAAATGCATATGTTTTTCCATCAGTCAAATAATTATCAGTATTATCCTTCATTGCAATTACTGCTTTATCAGCTTCTTTAATATATATGGCAGCACCTTTAGAATTAGTTATATTGACTCCATTTAATACTATGTAAACTTTATCTAGCTCTGTAGCCTCTATTACTATCTGTCCTTCACTTAGTGTACCACTTATGCTATATGTCCCACCCTTTGTTATCTTTACAATGTTATTCTCAATATCAACACCTGAACCCTCTGTCTTTATAGATGCTCCAAGCTCAATATACGTATCAACTTTACCAATACTTTCACTATTTGCAGATGTAACAGGTATTTTACTTTCATATACTTCAGTGTTATATAAAGTTTTTGAACACCCAGTTACCAAAAAGCCTGTTGTCACTACTAATACAGTTAATATAGATACAAGTTTTCTTTTCATTTAAAACGTCCTCCAAACATATTACTACGGTAAGATTCACATAAATTGTATACATACAAAATCCTTACCACCTTTATCTTATATTTATATTATCATGACAGTCTTAACGTTAGCTTAACAAGATGATTACTATATTTTATCAGCATTCTTCAATACAAAATTTCATTATATTTTTTATTATTTAATAAATTTTGTGATATTATATTACAAATTTTAATATACTATTTTATCATTAAAATCTAAAAAGGTGAGAATAATATATGAAATTTATAAATTCTATAGGTGATAAAGCGAAAGATACACTACTTCAGTCAATCGCAGCTTTATTAGAAAAAAATCCACAAAGTAATCTTCCCAAAATAGTAAAAATGTCAAAATTATTAGTTTCTGATAAATCATCATGTGATATGATAAAAGATTTTGAAACTTCATACAATGAAGTTCCAGACTTCAAAGCATATGTTGATGATTTAATAAACAATACAGACTATAAAATATTAAAAAACTTTATAGTAAATATTTTAGGTAGCAATATTAGTGCTAAAAAGAAAAATCATATTTTTCTTTCTGAAAATTCCTCTCAGCCTCGTTCATTGATTATAAATTCCAATTCAAAAAATCAAGGTTTAAAGACATTAAATTATAATGAACTTGATAAAATAATTTCTGAATCAAGAAAAATGGGAATTTTCGCCTTTATAATTAATGGCTCCGAACTATTTTCATTAAATTATCTTCATAACATTTATGAAAAATATTCTGATAGCTTATTTATTCCTGTTGCAACTGGTAATTGTATTGACGATTCTTTATGTAAAAAAATTCTCAAGTGTGGTAATGTCATTCCTCTATTCCCAAGTAAAAATAGTTGTTCAGATATGCTGAGACAAAATGGAATTCCAAGTTTCAATATAAACTATATTCATAGCTTGTTTAAAAAGGTTAAATTTAATAATGATTTCTCAAACTTAAAAACTTTTTCATTAGAATTTAATGATTCTACACAAAATGAGTTTACAACATATTCTTTATTAGATTTGGTAAAAAATAAAAGTATGTAAGAATATTTAATGCCCAATTGTATTATTAAAACAAATAAAATATCGTCGCTATAAAAACGACGATATTTTCATGTACTATAAAAAATAAAATTACTTTTGAATTATGCACTTATCTAATATTTCTTTATATTTTAGCTTAATTTTGTATTTATAATCAAAATATAAGTTAAGTAATATGATAATACTACTTACAAATTTGAAATATGAAAATAATAAGTATATTAAAATTAACTGAAAAATTAATACTTTGCCTCTAGATTTCGTAAACCCATATATAATTTTTGTTATAATAGACACTGAATCCTGCAATATGAAGAAAAGTATAATATACTGTATGGATGTAATCAATATTGTAAAATACGAATATCTATCTATTACTATGTATGCATTTATAAATGAAATAAAAATTATACTAAATATCCCTAAGTAAATATTCTTTCTTGAACATGAAATAAACTGACCATAATTTTTAAAATTTTTAATTATATTACTTTTATTAATTGCTAAATCATTTAAAATCTTAAATCTTTTTGCAAAAAGTAATGTCACTATATAGCCAATAATAACAGTTCCAAGTGGAAGGCATGCTATACTTAAATAAAATATTAAATCTTTATAAGAATCAAGTATTGATGGTATAAATTCCATAAGTTCTCTTGACTCCTTTAATAAACTATATCCTGTAAGTGTACTAAAATTAATATCCACAAAAATCATAATAATACATGCGGCTATACTTGAAAAAAATAAATCATCAAAAACACTTTCATCTTTTTTTATAAAGTATGCAATTATCATGCCTAAAATCATATTCTGACTCATCATTATACCTGATGGAAGATCTCCAATTACAAATATTATCAATATTAAAGATGAAACACATGACATTATTGTATATTTCAAATTACACTTTAGCAATATTATTCCAAAAAAAGCTGGAACAACAAAATCTATATAACCTAAATATCCAAATCCCAAACCTATGCATAAAACACTCAATACAACAAATGCTGAACTGAGCATTGATGCTTCAGTGAATTTTTTCACATCCACTTTTATCACTCCCTAAAAACTTTGGTGAGTTCGAAGTCTTACTTATCTTAATGTTTCTTTAGTTAAGTAATGATAAATGAGTTTAACTGTATTTTCAAGTGCTTTATAATGAGTTCTTTCCATACCATGAGAAGCTGAAACACCTGGTCCTATAAGAGCTCCACGTATATCGTTTCCGCCTCTAAGAGCTACCCCAACATCTGATCCATAGAATGGATATATATCAACTGCATAATTTAACTTATTAGCTTCTGCTAAATTTACAAGGTCAGTTACCATATTATAATCATATGGCCCTCCAGAATCCTTAGCGCATATTGAAACGTCATATTCACTGCAGCTTAAGTCATCTCCAATACATCCCATGTCAACACTTATCATTTCTGTTATATCTTTTGGTATAGATGATGCTCCATGACCTACTTCCTCATATGTAGAAATAATTATTTTAGTTGTATAATCTGGAATTACATTATTCTTTTTGAACATTTCAAGAATAGTTAATAGACAAGCGACACTTCCTTTATCATCAATAAATCTTGATTTTACAAAGCCACTTTCTGTTATTACAGGTTTAGGATCTATAAACACAAAATCTCCCGGTCTTATTCCAAGATCAATTACATCTTTTTTAGACGATACAACTTCATCTATTCTTATTTCCATGTTTTCTGGATCTCTTTTTTTGCTCTTTGCATCTTCAAATACATGGGCTGCAGGACTAGTACTTAAAAAAGTTCCACTATAAATCTTTCCTTCACGAGTTCTTATATTGCAGTATTCTCCATCAAGAGTTGGAACAAGGGGGCCTCCTAAAAGTGTAAATTTAAGTTTTCCGCTTTCTGTAATAGATCTTACCATACATCCAAGAGTATCTACATGAGCTGATAATCCTATAGTCTTACTATTTTCTTTACCTTCAATTGTAATTATTCCACATCCTTTATTGTTTCTTTCAAATGAATAACCAAATCCACTAACAATTGTTTCTATTTTATCAATTATTTCAAAGCAAAATCCTGTTGGACTATTTTCCTGTAATATCTCTTTTAGCGTGTTAAGTAGATATTCTTTATTTACATTAATATTCATACAATCAACTCTTTTCTCAATTTTTTATTTCATAAAATTTAATATTCTTATATAATATTAAATTTTAACATTTCCATATAATTATACACCATTAATCATATTTATAAAATTATATAAGAAAAGCTGATTCTATTTAAAAAATCAGCTCTCATATGTTCTCATCAATTAAATATATAACTAATATTTATCTTAATTAGGATAATAATAAAAATGTGTTGCCCTATCAGTTATAGATGTGTCCTGATATACTTGTCTTTTGTGTAAAACTTTATTATCAAAATTATAAGATTGGTTGTCCACAATATAAGCATATCCATCAGTATCCCAGCACATAAATATATAAACATGACTATAGTTATTTGTAAATACTATGTCTCCTGGCTTGAGCTGTGATAAATCATAACAAGGAACAAACCCCATATACTTAAGTTCGTTTTCAAGTTCATAAGTATTACATGTAGATGTTGGTATTCCAACTCCTACTCTTCTTAAAGCTTCTGATGCAAAATATACACAATTATTGCTTGTAATTCCCCCATGAAGAGCTACAGCAGTTCTATCTACACTAATTTGATTTCCTAAATCAGTCATATATTTAAATAACTGATAGTTTGTATTAGAATGAGAATAATCATAATATGTATTAACAGTCTGTCCATTAGCCTGTATATAAGTATAGTTATCTATCCATACGTTGCTTTTTATTGAACCTGAACCATCAGCTGCAAAAATATATTTTTTCCCATTTATAACTTTTTCAGTATTTGTAGCCATTATACCTGTTGTTTCATCAAAATAGTACTGTTTTCCATTAACATTAACTAATCCATACTGCATTCCACCACTTTCACAGAAAGAATAATTATATCCTCCTATGTTTTGAAAGCCTGTAAGCATTTCTCCACTAGGTGCAAAACAAAATTTAGTTCCTTGTATATTCTGAAGTCCTGTAACCATTATTCCATCAGCATTAAAGTAATACCATTTTGAATTTATTAGTTTCCAATCATTTTTTATCATTCCTGAAACTCTATCATAATAGTGCCAAATATTATCAACTTGTTCCCATCCTTCTTTTATGAAACCTTGTTCTCCAAAATCATAAGTTACTTTATCTATTGTCTGAACTCCAGTAAGTCTCTCACCATATCTGTCAATATATGTCCAATTTCCTTTTAATAAATGCCAGCCTTTTTCAAGCCTTAATTGATTTCCTTCTACATCACAATAAGGATAATCTCCATCAATAATTTTCTTTTCTAAAGATTCTGGCAATTTCCCCAATTTATTATCACCTAAATCTAAGTGTGTAAGATTAGTCATATTTGCAATTTCTTCTGGAATATCACCATACAATCTGCAATAGTTTAAATCTAAATACTGCAAATTTTTAAGAAGTGCAATTTCATCAGGTATTGTGTCATCTATTTTTTTATATCTAAAATCTATTTTAATAATATGTTCAAAATCTTCAGTTGTAAGATCTTTAAAATCTTTATTTAATTGTGATGCTACCTCTTCTGTTAACCAGTTACGTTTTATTTTGTAATCAGATTGAGTTTTTTCCTTAATAGAAGTATCATTTGCTAATAATTTCTCATTTTGCATTGTCTCTTCATAAACTTCTGTTTTTTTTATTTCAGCATTAGCATTTGTGGATATAAAACTCAAACCTATAGTAATAATTCCCAATGCCAATAATCTATTTTTTTTGTATGTCATTTGATATCCCCCCATTTTTCAACAGTAATAATTATACCATTTATTACATTCAATCTCAATTAATTAGTAATTTTTCCAAATAAAAAATTAATCCTACAATTATAATTAAAATAATTGTAAGATTAACTGATATTTTCATATATTTTAATATTTTAATATTTTTTTTAGATTTGTAATAAGTAAACTCATTTCTTCATCTGTTCCTATTGTAATTCTAAGATAATTTTCTATTCTTTCTTTATTAAAATGTCTTACAAGAACTCCATTTTCTTTTAGCTTTTCATATAAATACTTTCCACTAAATTCTTTATGTTTTACAAAAATAAAATTAGCTTTTGAATCCAAAATTTCAAAATTAAGATTTTCTAATTTTTTTACCGTATCTTCTCTTGTTCTTATTATTTTTTTAGTAGTTACATCAAAATAATTTTTATCTTTGATAGCTTCTGCTGCACCAATCAGTGCAAGTCTATCAATTGTATATGAATTAAAACTATTTTTAACTCTATTTAATCCTTCAATCAGTTGACTATTACCAATTGCAAATCCCACTCTAAGTCCTGCAAGAGATCTTGATTTAGAAAAAGTTTGTATAACAAGGAGATTAGGGTATGTTTCTATATACTCAACCATTGATTTGCCACCAAAGTCAATATATGCTTCGTCTACAATAACAACTGAATTTTTATTTTTTTCTAAAACCTCTATAATTTTATTAGTCTCAATATATTTTCCAGTTGGTGCATTAGGATTAGGAAATATAATTCCTCCATTGTCTTTATAAAATCCTTCAAGTGGAATATTAAATTTATCATCAAGCTTTATATGTTCATAATTCACATTGAACATTTCAGCATATACATTATAAAATGTGTAGCTTATATCTGGAAATAAAACTTTTCTGTCTTTTTGAAAAAAAGTCATAAATACAAATGCAAGTATTTCATCTGATCCATTCCCTATGAATATTTCATCATCATTTATATGATAGTATTTTGCTATTTCCATACTTAAATTACTACATGTAGGATCAGGATATAATTTCAAATCATCACAAACTGCATTTTTTATAGCATCTATAACCTTAGGCGATGGTCCATAAGGATTTTCATTAGTGTTTAACTTAATATATTTTTTATCTTTTGGCTGTTCCCCTGGAACATAAGGTTCTAATGTCTTTACATGGTCATTCCAATATATGCTCATTGCTCTACCCCCAATATTTTTTATTTAATTATCAAACATATTTAATTTAAAATATAACATTAAAATCCCCAAAAATTAATTTTAGGGATTTTTAATTGATTATTATTTATATAAACGATTAATAGCACTCATCATAGATTTAATTGAAGCTCTTGTAATATTACTATCTGTTCCTACACCAAAAGTCTTCTTTTTATTATCTAATCTTTCCATATATACATATGAAGCAGCTTTTGCTTCTGATCCTGTACTCATAGCATGTTCAGTATAATCTATAATTTTAACATTAATTAAACTACTTTCTGCTAAAGCTTTTTTAAATGAGTCTATAGGACCATTACCTATACCTTCTAGAACTCTTTGCTCACCATTATAAACGACAATTACATCAGCTTTAGTATCTTCACTTCCATCCATTTCTGAAATATCAGTGAATGTACATTTTAACAATTTAAAAGGAACATCTAAATCTAAATATTCTTTAGTAAATGCATCCATAACCTCTGATGGAGATATTTCCCCTTTAACTTCTGACATCTTCTGAATTATATCTGCAAATTCCTTCTGCATAGTTTTTGGAAGTTTAAATCCATAGCAATGATCCATTACAAATGCAACTCCACCTTTACCTGATTGAGAATTTATTCTTACTAAAGCTTCATATTCTCTTCCCAAATCGCTAGGATCTATTGGTAGATAAGGCACTTCCCATATGTTTCCATGGCGTTCATTGTATTTTTTCATACCTTTATTAATAGCATCTTGATGTGATCCTGAAAATGCAGTAAACACAAGATTACCAGCATATGGATGTCTCACATGTACAGGTATTTTCACACATCTTTCATATACTTCTATTATTTCATTTATGTTTTCAATATCAAGCTGAGGATTAACTCCATGGGAAAACATGTTATAAGCAATGTTTAAAACATCAACATTACCAGTTCTTTCACCATTACCAAACAATGTACCTTCAATTCTATCTGCTCCGGCAAGTAGTGCAAGTTCACTGTCTGCAACTCCTGTTCCTCTGTCATTATGAGGATGTACACTTAATATAACTCTCTCTCTATCTTTGAAGTTTCTGCACATCCATTCAATTTGATCTGCAAAAACATTTGGAGTATCCATTTCAACTGTAGCTGGCAAGTTTATAATAACTTTATTATCTTTAGAAGCTTCCCATGTATCCATTACAGCTTCACAGACATCAAGAGCATAATCTACTTCAGTTCCTGTAAAACTTTCTGGTGAATATTCAAGAAGAATTTCTCCTTCAAAATCTTTTGCATATTCTTTTACAAGCTTTGTTCCCTCGACAGCAATTTCTTTTATTTCTTCCTTGCTCATATTAAATACTACATCTCTTTGCAACACTGAAGTTGAATTATATATATGAACAATTGCTTTTTTTACATTTTTTAAACTTTCAAAAGTCCTTTTAATTAGGTGTGGTCTTGCTTGTGTTAAAACTTGAACCATAACATCATCAGGAATAAGATTTTCATCTACAAGTCTTCTCAAAAAATCATATTCTATTTGTGATGCTGAAGGAAATCCAATTTCAATCTCCTTAAATCCAAGTTTAACTAATAAATTAAAAAATTCAATTTTTTCTTCAACAGTCATTGGATTTATAAGTGCCTGATTACCATCTCTTAAATCAACGCTACACCAAATTGGAGCCTTTGTTATCTCATTATCAGGCCATGTTCTATCCTTTAATTTTATTGTTTCAAATCTTTTATATTTTTTATAATTTAACATCTATAGTGCCCCCCAATATATTTATTATAAATTTAATTCTAATGTCCACATTCATTTTTATATTCTCAGATATAGCCCCTCAACTACACCTCTTATCTTCATAATAAATATAATTACTTTATCTACTTTCTTGTTAACCCCACCAAAATCACCTCTTTGTAATTTTTAGAACATTAAATGTATTTTACCACAATATTGATTACATGTAAATATTTCGAGGTATTTCTATGCATTTTATTAAAAAATACAAATATTTTTTAAACATTTATTAATCATCACAATCTTCAAACTTTCTTTATTTACTTAATTAATAAATTTAGAACATTTAAATACTTGATTGTATATATTGTAATAAAGCTATTTTTAGGAGCAGATTATGAATTTTTTATCAGCATTATTATTAAGTACAGCCATTAATATAGACACATTAAAAATTTCATTTTCTTCAAAAAACGATAGTTCAGTGCCGCTAAATTTAAAAATACTTTTTGCTTCTATTTTTACGACCTTTATTACTTTTCTTGCTTTTTGCTTTGGAAAAATAATAGATATATACTTTACACATAGCTTAAGTAATATTTTTGGTTCAGTTCTTCTTGGATTTGTAGGTGTTTATTATCTTATTGAACATATAAGGATACAAAAAGATAATGATGGATATGATACTTCATTTTATGTGAATAACTTCAAAAAACACAAAAATCTTATTGAGTTAAATAATCCATATATTTATTCTGATTCTTTTAAAAATCTTTTTAATATTTCTATTGCACTAAGTCTTAATAATATATTGCCATCTATTGCTGGAAGTCTCACTAATATAAATCTTCCTTTAACAATTTTATTTAATTTTCTAATCTGTATATTCTTTTATATTGCTGGTAACTTTATTTATAATAAAAAGTTTATAAAATATATAAAGACTAATCATTATCTAATTACAAGCATTTTACTTATTATATTGTCGGTATTTGAAAGTTTCCATTAATTTAGATATTTTTCGCAGGCGCAACCGTGCCTGCTTTTTAAATATTTTTCTTAAAATTCAATAATATTTATTGAATAACTTCTAAAATTTATTTATAATCTAGTAAGTATTTAATTATAAAAATTAAGTTATTAATACTATTTTCAAGGGGGAAAATAAATTGAATAATTACAAAGGTATAATTTATGCTATTTTATCTTCAATAGCATTTGGTATTATGCCTATTTTTGCGAAAATAGCTTACAAAAATGGGTCTAATCCAACTTCATCGCTTCTTTTTAGATTTCTTATTTCTGGTTTAATACTACTACTATATTTAAATTTTAAAAAAGTTAGTATTAAGATTTCAGTCAAGCAATTTTTGCTTCTGTTTTTCATTGGAATGTTTGGATATACTATAACAACAATAACGTTATTTGTATCATACAATTACCTTGATTCAGGTCTTGCTACTGCTCTACACTATATTTATCCTGCACTAGTTTGTATATTTAGTTTCATTTTATATAAAGAAAATATAACAAAAGAAAAAATTTTTTCACTAGTATTATCAATAATTGGTGTTTATTCTCTAATTGCATTTGAAAGTAAAACTCTTAATATTTTAGGTATTCTTTTAGCGCTTTTTTCTGGATTAGCATATGCTCTAAACGTTATTTCTTTAAGTTTTAAATCTATAAAATCCATAGATAATAGAGTTGTAACTATGTATATATGTTTTGGTGCATCTTTAGGAATGATAATATATGGAGCTTTTACTGAATCTTTAACTTTTACAATTAATTTAGAAATGATGATTTCCTATCTTGGTCTTTCAATTATTTCTACTATTGCATCAATGCTATTTCTTCTAAAAGCTATTAAACTCATTGGCTCAACTTCAGCTTCTATTTTAGCCACTTTTGAAGCTGTGGTCAGTATCATAATGGGAATAATATTCTTAAATGAAAAATTAACTTTTGCTTTAATTTTAGGAACTTCACTTATTATAATCTCAACAACCATTTTAGCAAGAGAAAAATCCCCTAAACCTTGTGATCAATACAATAAACTATCTAATGCTATAGACATTAATCACTAAATAAGAATGAGATATCCAAATTAGGTATCTCATTCTTATTTTATTTAATCTTTATCTATATTCAATATTTCAAGACTATCTGCATTTATTGATATGTTACTTCCAAGAGGAATGCTCATTGTTGGAAGAGTATGTCCACATGCAATATTCATAATTGTAGGCCTCTTTTCAGGTATTATTATTTCATTAAATACTTCATTAAGACTTAAACTTCTACTTGTATCTTTAGCATCACAACCTGTCCACGAACCTAAAATAATACCAGCTGCATCCTTAAATTTATTTGCTAGCCTAAGCTGAGTAAGCATCCTATCAATTTTGTATGGTGATTCATCAATATCTTCTAAAAATAATATTTTATTTTTAGTATTAATTTCATATGGTGTTCCCATAAGTGATGCTATAATAGATAAATTCCCCCCAGTAATCCGTCCACATGCATTTCCTTTAACTAAACCTTCAAAACTCTTGCACTTATCAGGATTAACTACTTTTTTTGTATAATTTATTTTAAATATACTATCTTTAAATGATTCCACTGTATAATCATCTATATCTGTATAAAATTCAGTACATGGCATAGGAGTATGAAATGTTATCATTTTACACTTTTGATTTATTGCTATATGTAGTGCAGTAACATCACTATATCCCGCTAGTATCTTAGGATTCTTTTTTATATTATCATAATCAATCATATTGAGTATTCTGGCTGCTCCATATCCACCTCTTACAATAAATATTCCCTTAATATCTTTATTGTGGAACATATAGTTAAGATCATCTGCTCGTACCTTATCTTCTCCACACAAATATCCATGATTTTCATTTACACTTCTTCCAATAACCACTTCAAGCCCTAGTGATTTAATCCATTTTATAGCAGGATCTATTCTTTCCTTTTTAGGAGGACTGCATGTACCTATTATTCCTATTGTATCACCTTTTTTTAATGGTTTTGGTCTAATCATAAAAATCCACTCCTAACAAACAATATTTGAAAGCTTACTATTTTATATATTATTAATAACATAGCAAAAAATATTCAGTTAGTTACAAATTTTATAAGTAACTGAATATTTTCAGACTACAAAAATATAATTATAGTTTAGGAATTCATGAATATATCAAGAAGATAACCAGCCTCATCAAGAGATATTTTTTTAGACTGTGCTATTTCATCTATTAGAATTCTTTTTGTATTTCTTAAGATAGTTTTTTCCATGGAATTTAAATCATGAATTGTCTTTAATTCTGTCAAGTTACTTATTATCTCTAAAAGATCTTCTAATGTACCTGACTTAACTTTAGTCGAATATATTTCATTTCTTTCTTTATAATTGGTTTTAGCAAGTTTATCAACCTCTTTAACATAGTATTTTATATTATTTAATTTAGAGTCTAAAGTTTTTGAATCACTTATATGTCTCATATTAGCTGATTTTACTCTACTAAGCGGGAGTGATAACTTCATTGTATTATTAATTAAATGAATTTTATAATATTTTTCCTTTTTGCCTTTAAATTCTTTTTCCTCGATGAGATCTATAACCCCTACACCCTGATTAGGATACACTACTTTATCACCAATATTAAATTCAAACAAACTTACACCTCTTTTTCTTTTTTATATTTTTAAAATTAGAGTAATTAAAATAACTGATTATTTTAAAGCTTTACAATAATCAATAATTAAATTCTTCTTATTTATAAATTTTGTACAATTTTTATTAAAATATTCATTATCTAGATGACATATTTTTATTAAAACATTTTATAAATTATTATTTTTTTAATTTCTATATTTTTTGAATATTTTATAAAAATACGGCAATAATTATAAAAAAATATGCTTGGAGATGTTTAATTTTGAAAAAATATTATTATCTATTTTTATTTACAGCACTTATTTCAATATTACTTTTATCATGCCAATTCATACCTTCACTTAAAAGTAATAAGTCAATAAGTCCTAACAATAATTCATTTGATATACATTCAAATGATGCAAATCAAAATAGTGATTCAAACAATAATTATGAAAACTCTAATAACAACAGTGATGATTTTGTAATTCCATGCTCAAATGCGGTTCATATAACAATACGTGAATTTATAAACAACCAACAATGCTCTAGCTATTTAGTGAAAGAAAACGAAACTCTTAACGATATTTTAATGAGGTATAATTCAACATGTGCTCCTAATGCATCCTTAAAGCTTATAAAGGAACTTAATAATATTACATCTACTAATGATGTGAAAGCTGGAACTACTTTAAAAATTCCAGAAACAACAATGAAAAATGGAAGTATATATACGATTTCGCAAGGAGATACATGGAGTAAAATATGCGAAAAATATTATCCAGTATACGATATAGATTCTATTATGAAGCTTTTAATTTTTATTAATGATTATAAAAATGACATTCTTCCATTAGGTGATACTATATTCCTTCCTAAAATATAATAAAAAACAGCCTGCATATTTTACAGGCTGTTTCTTAATGATAGAAAAAATTCTAATTTAAAATTAGTTATTATTTTTAGTGTCCTCACTATAACATATAATAGGTGTGTTTGATTCAATATTTTCAAATATTATCTTTGCAAGATATTGAGGCATATTTACACAACCATGAGTTCCATTAGTCTTATATATATTTCCTCCAAAAGAACTTCTCCACCTTGCATCGTGTAAACCAATATTACCATTAAAGGGCATCCAATAAGAAACTTTTGAACTATATCCATCACCTTTTAACGTTGCATCCTTCTGTTTGTAGTTCAGAGCATATACACCTTCAGCTGTAGGTGTATTTTTACTTTGACATCCAGTTACAATATCCCCCTGTGTTAAAAGCTTTCCATTTTTATAAAACCATAAATGCTGTCTTGTTATATTGACTTCAACATACGTATCCCCAATATCATCATCACTCCTTGATAATCCCTTCTGAGAATATATAGGCTCTTTAAAAACAGATTGCCCATGTTTTATATTTTCAATAAGTGCTTTAACCTCTTCATTAGAATTAATTTTCCATCCATAATATCCTCCCTTTACAATAACAGTTTTTCCAATGCTACTATCAAACTTACGTTCTTTACCTACTGTATTGTATTTTTCACATAAACTATCTATATATTCTTTAACTTTTTTTTCATTTATAGATGGATTCATATCATCATCTATATCAATCCATTTATTAATTATTGATCCATCTACTGTTTCCATAAGTTCATCAAAAGAATATACTATCTTTGAATAAACATACTTATCAATAATATCTTTTACTTCTTTTACTTTTTCTGAATCCTTTGTATACTTAGGTCTTTCATAACATCCAGTAGTATTTAAATCCACAACTTTATTACCATGCTCAATTGCACTTTTTATAGCCTTAACTGTTTTTTCATAATTTAGTTTATTTCCTTTTACCTCTTCTAACACAATATATTTTCCATCAGTATATTGGAATTGAGGATTTTTAGGTTCAATTACATCTAAATTTTTAAAAAAATTTAGATCTTTCACTTTTTCCTCAAGCATTGATTCATCATATGTAAAAATATCCAAATTCTCATATTGCTTATTGTAAATTAATGCTGAGGCCCATTTAAAAAAACTTTGCTTTTCCTTTATTTCTTCTATTTTTTTATCTCCGTTATACTCTAGATTAATATCTTTTGATTCAATTTTATCTTCATTGCTATCGTCTTTTATTACAACTTTAAAATCAGAAAGTTCATTATATACTATATCTTTTGCTTCATCTACTGTCTTAAATGATATATCAATACCATTTACTGATGTTTTGAAAAAGAAATGAGTTTTAAAATAAAATGCTCCTAAGAAATATATTAAAAATAAAACAATTAACAAAATGCAGCTTATTTTTGTACTCTTCTCATACATAAATTCGTTCATTTAATTATTACATCCTTTCTTTGTTTGAAAGAAAATAATTTTAATGCTATGCTTATAAAATAAAACTTCTTTCAATCTTATATTGAATATGTTATAATTCCAAATCTTATCTCCATTAATATAATTATGTTATTCATAATGAATTTAAGACATTTATTTTTAATTCTTAAAATTAAGTTTTATTTTTAACAAAAACTAAATAGAATCATGATTATTATGTTAAAAACTATATCTTCATAAAACTGACTGAAATTACAAATATAAATCAATGTTAAGTTACTAAATATATTTAAAAATTCACTTTATTTTTAAAATAAAAATAAACCTAAGAATAAGTTGAATGATACTTATTCTTAGGTTTTAATTTATAAATTACTGATTATAACATACTTTTTCCATCATTATAGATACATTTTTTATAATATGTTTATTATAAAGTTTTTACTCACATACTCCATCTGGTCCAAGTTTATATCCATCAATAGTGGCATTTGTTACCATAGCTCCATATTCATTTAGATAATACCATGAATTATTACTATAAACCCATCCTCTTTGCATTATTCCATCTTCATTTAGATAATACCACAAACCGCCATCTTTTATCCAACCTTTATGCATGTTACCCCACTGGCCTACATAATACCATGACCCTTCATTTTTTATCCATCCAGTTGCCATTTTTCCATCATCTTTAAGATAGTACCATTTTCCCCCTACTTTACACCACGATGATTTCACAATGTCACCTAAACCATCATAAAGATAATAGCTTCCATCTGAATTTTGTACCCAACCTACATTATATCTGATATTTTCTTCGGTCTCTTTGGAAGAATTAATTTCAGAATTTTTTTCAATACTACTTGTATTAGCTTGTCCTTTTGTATTGCTTACATTATCATCAGCAAAAGCTGCAACTGGAGCTAATGTTATTAGTGTACTCAAAAAAAGAGCTATATTTTTATTATTTCTTTTTATCATAATATCCCCCTTAACACACAAAAAAATTTAGTTATATTTATAGAAATCAACCAAATTTAAACTCAAAAATGCAAATCTTATTTTCTATCATATTAATAATTATATCAAATTTATCCAGTTTCTTAAAGAAATATTTATTATCTTTTACAACTCTCTATTAAATCTTGAATAAAATATTGCTCTACTTACATAAAATATATATTATCGCATAAAGATATGTAAGAATTTTATTTTATTATAAAAAATACATTATAAACTACAGCTTACTATAAAAGAAATCTTAGTTCAATTTGATTAAATATAACTTATATTATGGAGGTTTATATATGAATAGTAAATATACTGATTTATTTCATGAACTTATTCAAGCATACTATGATGGTAATTTTGATGAAACTCTTTCACGTATTATGGTATGTCATGAATCATCACCTCAGGAAACTTTTAAAATCATAACATCACTTTGTGGCGTAAATATTGAATTTGATAATAATTATATTTATAATCTAAAAAAAGCAATAACAATGTACTCTGTGAATAAGCGTATTGTTGAGAAACTTGAATGTTCTGGAGTAAATTGTATAAAGAGTAAGGACGATAAATTTACATGTGAAGCAGCCTGTCCTTTTAATGCAATAAAATATGATACTACTAATAAAACCACATACATAAGCAAAGATATCTGCATTAACTGTGGTATATGTGTTGACAGTTGTAAAGGTGGAAGAATCTTAGATAAAGTTGAGTTTATACCTGTAATGAATTTGATAAAAGAAAATAAGACAGTAATAGCAGCAGTAGCACCAGCCATTAATGGTCAATTTGGCGATAATGTTACAATGGATATGCTTAGAGAAGCATTTATTAAAATTGGATTTTCTGACATGATTGAAGTTGCCTTTGCAGCAGATATATTATCTATAAAAGAAGCATGTGAATTTGATAAACATGTAAATAAAGATGGAGACCTTATGATAACATCCTGCTGCTGCCCTATGTGGGTTGGCATGTTAAAAAAAGTATATACTTCATTAGTAAAAGATCTATCACCCTCTATTTCACCAATGATTGCAGCTGGACGTATAATAAAAAAAATAAATCCTGATGCAAAAGTTGTTTTTATAGGTCCTTGCATTGCAAAAAAAGCTGAAGCTAAGGAAAATGATTTAAAGGATGTCATAGATTTTGTTTTAACCTTTGCTGAACTTGATGAAATTTTTAAAGCGTTAAAAATAGATTTATCATCTTTAAAGGGAATACCATCAAAAGATTATACTTCAAGAGGTGGTAGGATGTATGCTAGAAGTGGTGGTGTATCAACTGCTGTTTCAGACATTATAGAGGAACTTTATCCAGATAAATTCAAGTCTTTTAAATCAAGTACTGCTTCAGGTGTTAAAGAATGTAAAGAAATTCTTGAAAAGGCACTAAATAAAGAACTTGATTCAAATTTCATTGAAGGAATGGGATGCAAAGGTGGTTGCGTTGGTGGTCCCAAAACCCTTATACCTCTTGAAAAAGGAAAACAACAAGTTGATAATTTTGCATTTGATTCTCCAATAAAAGTACCATTACACAGCGAAACTCTTGATAATATCTTAAAAGAAATTGGAATCAATTCAATTGATGATTTTAAAGATAAACAAAAAATGTCACTATTTGAGCGTGATTTTAATTCAAATAATGTTAAAAAATAAGTTAAACTAAAAACAACTTCAACCTATATAATTTTTTAACTAAATAATAGGTTGAAGTTGTTTCTATATTTAAATTTTTTCAACTTTTTCTTTTGGCTGTTTTTTAGGAAGTATTATTGTAAATTTGCTTCCTACATTTATTTCACTCTCTGCAAATATCCTTCCATTATGTAATCCTACAATAAGTTTTGTTATTGTAAGACCTAGTCCACTTCCACCTTTTGTTTCTTTATTAGAGTCAATTACTTGATTAAATCTATCAAATACAGTTTCAAGATGTTTTTCATCTATACCTATTCCAGTATCACTTACCATAATCTTAACTTCATTTTCAAGTTCAACAACAGATACTAATATACGTCCACCTTCATCTGTAAATTTAGCAGCATTATTAACAAGATTTATTATACATCTCTCTATTTCATTAGAATCACATTCAATGAAACATTCTTCTACCTCTGGATCGATTATTAATTCTATATTTTTACTTTCAACATAATCTTTAAGTGATAGTGCTGTATCTTCTACAATATAAACAATATTATGCTTGCCTATATTTATATGATAATTGCCATGCTCTATCTTTGATGAATCTATCAAGTCATTTATCAATTTAAGAAGTCTATCAACGTTCTTACCAAATATGTTCATGTAATAATCAAGTTTTTCTCTTTCAATACCTGATTCACTTTTATTTAATTGGTTTATAAGTTGATGAATAGACGATAAAACATTTAATGGTGTTCTTAAATCATGAGATATGTTTACTAAGTATGCATTTTTTCTTTTTTCTAGATTTATGATCTTATTTAGTAATTCTGTATTTTTTTCCATTTCATCACTTAATTCTCTAGTTCTCTTACTTACCATATCATCTAACAATCTCATCTTAGTATTTTTACTTTTAACTATTAATACTACTAAACTTACACCTATCAATATATATATTAATATAAATTCAGCACTTCTCCAAAATGGAGGTTTTATAGTAAATTTGAAACTACTTTCTTCACTAAAAATCCCACTGCTATTTCTTGCTTTCACCCTAAAAATGTAAGTGCCGCTTCCAAGATTGCTTAAGACAAGTTCATTAGTATTAACTAGAGACCAATCATTACCGGCTCCTTCTAATGAATAATAATATTGTATATTTTTTATATTTTTATAATCCGGTAGAAAAAATTTAATTCCAATTGTATTTTCATTATAATTCAACTTAGCATCTTGTAATGTATCTATAGTTCTACCATTTACTCTAAATCTATCAAATTCAACTCTAGGTATATACATATTATTCAATATTTCATCTGGATTAAATATATTTAATCCATTTATACCACCAAAAATTAATTCTCCACTTTTTAATTTTCCATAAGAATGACCATTGAATTCGTTACTCTGTAAACCATCAGTTATATTTAAATTAAAAAATCTATCTTTTTCTCTATCTAATTTTGAAATACCAAGATTTGTACTCATCCATAAGTTTCCAGTTCCATCAATTACAATACCATATATATTATTATTAGCAAGTCCATCACTTGTTGTATACGTCTTAAACTTACCAGTTTCTTTATCTAATTTATTAAGTCCTCCACTTGTACCAACCCATATATTTTTCTCATCATCTTCAATAATTGTTCTTACAGTATTGTTAGATAAATCACCATCTTTTCCTTCATGCTTGTATTGAATAGCAGTATTATTGTATGGATCTATTTTTATTAATCCACCATTTAAGAAACTACCAAGCCAATAGAATCCTTCGCTATCTTTGAAAATACATTCTGAATATCTATCATCTAATGAGTATTTATCCAAAATATAATTTAAATCTGTGATTTCATCAGTTTCTAAATTCAATATATTGATTCCATTTGTTGTACCAATCCATAATACACCAGAATCATCATATGTTATATTCCTTATCTTTTTTGCATTAAGCCCCTGCTTTTCATTATACACTGAGATTTTTCTTGTATTTTTGTCATATATATTTAAACCATTGTTTGTTGCAATAAAGATTTTATTTGCATGTCCACTAATATCATTTATTGAATTACTGCTTAATGCAGTTCCATTTGTAAACTCTGATATATCATATATATTTTCATTTTTTCTATCTAATACATTTACTCCTTTTGTATTTGTTCCAATCCATATTAGTCCATCATCATCTTCATATATACCATGTATAAGATTTTCATTTATACTTGAATGTGATAATGGATCTACTTTATAGTGTTCTATCTTATTTTCAGGTTCAAACATACTTACTCCAGCATAGGTTCCCACCCATATAAGCCCACTTCTATCTTGTATCACTGAGTAAACATAATCGTCAACTAAAGAATATTTATCGTAAGCTTTATTAACATAGGTATTATACTCATCATTTTTAGAATCATATTTTACTAATCCAGAATCCGTACCAATCCACATTATTCCATTTTTATCTTTCATAATAGTATGTATGTTATTGCTTGAAATCTTGCTATTACTTAAATTAATAGTTTCTATTTGGGAAGTTTCAATGTTAATTTTATACAAACCATTACTTATTGTTCCAACCCATATATATTTATCATCACATAAAACTTTATAAGCACAGTCATTAATTTTTTCATACTCTTTATTTATATCAGAAAAATCCTCACAAGTATTATTTTTTAAATTTATCTTTGTAATATTCTTTGAGCCACCAAGCCATATATCTCCATTAATATCTTCATCTAAAGAATAAATTTCTTGATCTTTAAGATGCTCATTATTGAATATTCTTGTAAATCTATCATTAGTCTTATCATATATATTCAGTCCATCAATTGTAGCTAATAGAATTTCTCCATCTTTAGTAACAAGTATTTCAGTTATATTATTGTTAGATAATCCACTTGAATTTTTATAATTTGTTATCTCGTTGGTAGACAAATTAATTTTACTTGCTCCATCTATGGTCCCAATCCACAAGTTTCCATCCCTGTCTTCATTCATACATACAATATAGTTATTTACAATACTATTGTCTACACCAATTTCGTTTCTATATACTTCAAATTCATGCCCATTGTATCTGCTTAATCCATCATTGGTTCCAAACCACATATATCCCCTGCTGTCTTGAATCATACATTCAACAGTTGCCTGTGCAAGTCCGTCTTCAATGGTTATATTTTTAAAGACTATGTTGCTATACGCCTCAGCTTTTACTACACTAATACTTGTAAACAGATTTAAAATAAAAAAAATAACTGATATTTTTAAAATGGTATTTTTCAATTTATTAATGATTATCACTTCCTTTTCTTATATCATAATCTGAATCTCTTATGATTTTCTGACTAAACTTAAGTATACTGACTGTCACTAAAAATATGTAATATTACTAATATTAATTTTTTATTAACAAATATAATAATATCATACCATTCTACATTTTTCCACAAATTTTGTATATTCTCTTTTTTATAAATTACACTTTGTTATTGATATTTTTCTCTTAAATTTAAATTATTTTTATAATGCAAATTATAGTAATATTTCAAATATCAAATATCCCCTGCAATATAGAAATTTACCTGATCTATATTACAAGGGATATTATAAAATCTTATATTTACTGTTTTAATGATACACTTTCTATCACATCTTTTACCTTAGGAACAACATAATGACTTCCGCCTCTTCCTTTTACATCTTCAATCATCATTGTTACAAGAACCTTATTATCGCCTTCTGTTGTCATACCTACAAACCATCCAAGCTCAGTTCCACTGGTATCAGTCTGACTATTTTTAATTTCTGCTGTTCCTGTTTTTCCTGCAATTTTTAATTTTGAATTATATGCTTCATGTCCTGTTCCTGCAGGATTTTCTACTATCTGTATAAGATCATTAAGTACTATCTGTGCACTTTCTTTTGAGACTACACTTTTTTTCCATATGATATTATTATTTTTATTATCTATAACCAAATGAGGTTCAATGATATTTCCTTGATTAAGAAACATACTATACATTGATGTTAAATGAACAGGATTTACCATTACTTCTCCCTGCCCATATCCTGTATCTGCAAGTTGAGCACCTTCTTTTATTTTTCCATCGTTTGAATATTGTGAATTATATAGTGCAAATTCAAATGGTATTTTTTCTCCAAATCCAAAACTTTTTAGTTTTTCCTCTATAAGATTACTCCCCATATCCATAGCAATTTGTGCAAAGTAAATATTATCTGAATAAACCAGTGCATTTTCCAAATTTACTTCTTCTATATTGCTTGTCCTAGTTACATAATAATTTCCAAAGCTTTCATCTTTTTGCCATGCTAACCCACTAATCTTCCTTACTTGATCTGGCTTTACGCTGCCACTATCAACCCCAATAGCCGCTATAATTGGCTTTAATGCTGATCCTGGTACTGATGTAGCCTGAAATCTATTAAACAATGGTTTATCTTCATTATTGTTTAAAGTGTTCCAATTTTCTTGTGACATTCCCAAAATAAAATCATTAGGATCATATGATGGTGTACTTGATAGCGCTAATACTTCACCATTTTCTGGATTCATTACAACAGCACATCCCTTATCACTTCCAAGTTCCTCATTTACTTTTTTTTGAACATTAATATCTATTGTTAATTTTAAATCCTCACCATTTCTGGCATCTTTAGATAATACCACACTCTTTTTTTCACCTTCACTATTTTGAATATATATTTCAGCACCATCTATACCTCTCAAAAAATCTTCATACATTTTTTCAAGGCCTGCTTTTCCTATAAGTGAATTTTCAGTATAGTCTTTATCTTTATTTTGTTCCAATTCATCACCATTAATAGATTGTACATATCCTGTTATATGCGCTGTATCTCTTCCTAAAGGATAAACTCTAGAATCTTTTTCTTTTATCATTACACCTGGTACTTTTAATAAATCAACTACTTTTGCATCTCCATATGGTATATCTTTAATTGGCACAAACATATCATCAGTAATATAATTGGCACTTAGTGCTTTATTTATAGTTTCAGTACTACATTTTAGTATGTTTGCAATCTTAGCTATACTTTCTTCTTTATTATCTCCTAATTTCCCTGGAACTACGCCTACATTTGATAAATATGAATCTGTAGCAATAAGTTGTCCATTTCTATCAGTAATATTTCCACGTCGTCCTTTTAATGTTTTTACACGCACCTTATCATTTTCACCCAAATCAGGAAAAATATTTTTAGACGTCCATTTTATTGTATGGCCTTTTCCAAGTTCACTTGCAATTTTTACACTATTGTCAAATTCAAGTTCACCTGCTATTGTATCCATTTTAGTATTGTAATTTATCAATGTATCGTTATCTTCTTTTGAAATAGATTTAATTGTTATATTTATATCTTTAGCTTCAATTCCCTCATAAATATTTTTATTTCTTGCAACAAAATCTTCCCTGCTTATTTTTGCCTGAGCAGTACTGTCGATTAAATCGTACATTTTATCATATTCTTTATTTTGAAGAAGTTCAGTATATTCCTGCCATTTATTTTCAGGTTTATGAGTGTAGCTGTACCCCATATATATTATTGTACAAATCACAAGTGGAACTACTACTATCAAAACTCCAACAAGCATATATAGATTCTTTTTTTTCTCCATATAATATCACCTCATAATATAGTACTTACAATATTTACATTTAATTATATAACTATATAAAATAAATAAGCTATTAAAATAGGAATAACCTTTCATTTTAATAGCTTAATTCAAAACTAAACAGACCAAATAAAATTTATACACTCCAAAAATATTCATATTAATGTTTAGGCGACATGTGTACCTTTTTAATAGCTTTTGTGACTTCAACAACTATATTCGCTTCACTTTGCTGTTCCATGTTTTTTATTTTAGTTATAACTTCACCTAAATGAGTAGTTACATAATATGGTTTTAAATTATTTAAGGCTATTGCCATCATATCATATCTGCACTTTTCGCATTTACATCCATTACTCTCTTCTATAAGCTTATCTAAGCATTCTTTGACGCTTATCTCCATACAATTGGTAATTTTTTTCATTGATCTTTCTCCTAACATAAATATCCAGCCCAATATAAAACTTAACTTTTTTCCTTATATACTTACTAATAATTTCACCAAATTATAGTATTATTATAATATAAGTCCAACTATTTTTACATAGTTTATATCTAAATATTATTAAAATGTAATATTTAGATATTCATACTTAATTTATCTTCTGCCAATTCTAAAAGCTTTTTTTTATAATTAAGATTATTATCTTCAATAACCTTACAAAGAAGATAATTCAGCATTGTTCCAACATCTTTACCTTTCTTTACTCCTATTTTAATTATATCTTCACCATTAATCTTCATATCCCTTATACGAAAACATTCGTTTTTTTCAAGAATGTCACAATAAAGCTTTTCAATATTCAAAAACTTAACTTCTTCAATGTTTTCAGACATTATGTGAGCCTTTTTAACTTTAATAAGATCTTCGAATAATTCTACATCTATTATATTAAGTAATTTTTTTATTGAAACTTTATCTTCTAAATCACTATGCATATATGTTATCAACGTCTTTACTTTCTTAATTGTTCCATTATCATATTTCAAAGACCTTAATATTTTTTCTGCCATACAAGCACTTTCTATAAAAATATTATCTACTTTTTCTAACTTGTTATTCCAATCCTTTAATTTTCCTAAGTCATGAAAAAGCATTGTGAGCCTTAAGGATAAATCCTTTTTTATATTGCACGATGATAAAATTAAATGTTCATATAAATTATAACATTTAATTTTATCATTTATATAGTAATCATAGGCCTTATCCAAGTCATCAGCAATATATTTTAGAATACTACATTCATGTAATAATTTTAAACCATTTGGATTATTAAGAATTATCTTATTAAATTCTTCTCTGATTCTTTCTTTTGATATAAATTCTAGATTATTATTAAGAATTTTAATTGACTGTATAATAGCTTCTTCAATTTTAAAATCAAGTTGTACAGCAAATCTTACTGCCCTAAGCATTCTTAGGGAATCCTCAGTAAATCGTTTTTCAGGATTTCCAACAGTTCGTATTACTTTATTCTTTAAATCAGACAATCCATCAAAATAATCAATTAGTCCCTTTTCTTTATTATATGCCATTGCATTTATTGTAAAATCTCTCCTAGATAAATCGTTCTTTATATCAGTAACAAATTTCACATTTTCAGGATGCCTGCTATCTTTATACTCTCCATCCTCTCGATACGTTGTAACCTCATATTGCACCTTATTAATTATAACTGTCACAGTTCCATGCTTTAATCCAGTTAAAATAACTTTATCAAAAAGACGTGCAACAATTTCTGGCTTTGCATTTGTTGTAATATCATAATCATTTGGTTCCCTATTTATAAGAAGATCTCTAACGCAGCCTCCAACCATATATCCTTCATATCCATTTTCAATCAAAACATTAATTATATATTGAACATCAGATGGTATTTTCAACTTATAATTCATATTGTCACCTCTTTCATCTTCACAGTTAAAAAGGTTCTAAAGCTGCCATAATCTAGCGTCCTTTAAAACCTTTTTCTACTCATATTTAATTAATCATCTGCTACATTTTTATTATTTATCGAATACACATTATAGTTCTTCCATATAAGCTCAAGATTTGAAAATACATTAGAGATATTTTCTTTTTCTCTCATTCCAACAGCTATTATTAAAGCATTAATAACAGAAAGAGGTGCAACAAGTGAATCAACAAATGATGCCATATTACTTTGTGCTATTAATGTATAATCCGCTTTTGTTGCAAGTGGAGAAAGAAGACTGTCCGTAAGGGCAACAACCTTTGCACCTCTATCTTGAGAAAATTCCAAAGCATCTATTGTTTTTGCTGCATACCTTGGAAATCCAATTCCAATAACAAGATCCCCTTCTCCAACATTTATCATCTGTTCAAAAACATCTGAAATTCCATAACTCACAACTTTAACATTTTGAAGAATTATATTTAAATAAAAACCTAAAAATTCTGCTAGTGCTGTTGAACTTCTTAATCCTATTATATATATTCTTTTTGCTTCAAAAATATGTTGTACAACATCTTGAAATGTATTTTGATTAATTTTCTCCAATGTGGCTCTTATATTTTCCATGTCTGCTTTTAAAACACCTTTAAGTGCATCTCCATCTGAAAAATAATCATTTCGTAGTTCAAGCCTTTGAACTGTTGTAAGTTTATTTTTTATAAGTTCCTGAAGAGCCTTTTGAAGTTTCGGATAACCTGAAAAACCAACTTCTATAGCAAATCTTACCACAGTGGATTCAGATACCCCAACTGCATTACCAAGTTTTGCTGCTGTCATAAAGGCTGCTTTATCATAATTTTTTAGTATGTACTCTGCAATGAGCTTTTGACCTTTACTAAGTCTTATAAACTTTCCTTGTATTAGTCTCATTAAATCTTTGCTGTTTTCATTATTTAATTCTTCCATAATTTGCCTTCCTAATAATCAATTGAATACTTTTAATTTAATTCTATCATTATAATCCATAATATTCAATAAAATAAGTTATTTTTCGCTTTTTTATTAATCATATGCAAGTTTTTATATAATCACTTTCAATTACTGTAAAATTGACTTTAAGATTTAATTATTTTTTTATAGTGACATTAAATATTTCATTTCCTCATCATTTAAATATCTATATTCACCTTTCTTTAACTGACCAAGCCTAATATTTCCTATAGATACTCTTTTTAATGACATAACCTCATGATTTATTGCAGAACACATTTTTCTGATTTGTCTATTTTTTCCTTCATGAATACACACCTCAATTGTGGATAAATCTTTCCTATGACTATATTCAAGCATTTTAAGTTTTGCAGGTGCAGTTATATAACCTCCAATATCAATTCCACTTTCAAACTTTTCTTTATCATCAAGTGATACTTCACCTTTTACAACTGCTACATATTTTTTATCAAGTTCTACTCTTGGATGAATTATCTTATTGTATAATTCTCCATCATTAGTAAGAAGTATAAGCCCACTACTGTCATAATCCAATCTTCCTATTGGAAAAATTCTTTCATTAACTTTTACTATATCAATTACAGTTTTCCTATCTTTTTCATCTTTAACAGATGTTATTACATCTTCAGGTTTATTTAGCATTATATAAACCTTTCTTTCTTCCTTAGTTATAACCCTTCCATCATATTCAACTATATCTTCCAAAGGATTTACTTTAAATCCTAATTCTTCTATTATATTACCATTTACCTTTACTTTTCCAAGAAGAATAAGTTCCTCACATTTTCTTCTTGATGCAATTCCGCACGATGCCATAAATTTTTGTAATCTTTCTTCCATTGTTTTCTCCTTATACTTTCCTTTTTTTATTATTTATTTAATACCTATATATTTATTCTAATTTCATTATATTACTATATTTTATTTTATCAATTATTCATGAAAAAAAGTGCCTCTGATTAATAAAAAATCAATCAGAGGTGTCTTCATAATCATATAAGCCATAAAATTTTAGTGATTCTTTCTCCATATTGAAGGACTGAACATAATTAACATTGGATATATTTCAAGCCTTCCTGCAAGCATACAGAAAGAAAGTACTAATTTACTAAGTGGTGAAAAAGCTGCAAAATTCCCTGCTGGCCCTACAACTTCAAGACCTGGACCTATATTACTCATAGTTGTTATTACTGATGTTACAGTTGTAACAACATCAAAATTGTCAAAAGATATTATAAAAATAGCTATAAGACTTATTATTATGTACGCACCAATAAATAAAAACACTCCATGTATTATGTCTTCATCTACAGTTTTTCCATCTATTTTTACACTGTTTACTCTCTTTGGATGTATTATCTTATTAATCTCTCTTTTAATAGCTTTAAGCATTATTACAATTCTTACAGTCTTAATTCCGCCTCCAGTTGATCCTGCCATAGCTCCCACAAACATAAGCATTACTATTATCAGCTTACTTAAAGTAGGCCAGAAATTAAAATCTACTGTAGCAAATCCAGTAGATGTTACTATTGATGAGACTTGAAAAGCAGACTGCCTTATTGAAAGTATAATATCTCCACCATTTAAACTTATTATATTTACAGTTATTAATATAAATGCACTTACAATAATTAATAAATAATACCTTAATTCCTCATTCTTAAAAAATCCTTTAAAATTACCTTTTAAAATCTGAAAATATAATGCAAAATTAATACCAAATATAAGCATAAATATTGTTATTATCCATTCTATTGCAGGACTATTAAATGCAGCAATACTTGCATTCATATTTGAAAATCCACCGGTACCTGCTGTTCCCATTGCATGTATAACAGCATCATACAAATTCATCCCTGCACACATAAGAAGAATTCCTTCAATTAAAGTTAGTGCAAAATATATTAAATATAATATCTTTGCTGTTTCTTTTATTTTAGGAACTATTTTACCTGGTGATGGTCCTGGACTTTCAGCTTTAAGAAGATGGATTGAATTACTTCCAAGAGATGGAATAAGCGCAAGCATAAAAATAAGAAATCCCATTCCTCCTATCCAGTGAGTAAAACTTCTCCAGAACAA
This sequence comes from Clostridium butyricum, assembly GCF_006742065.1. NCBI lineage: Bacteria > Bacillati > Bacillota > Clostridia > Eubacteriales > Clostridiaceae > Clostridium > Clostridium butyricum. The sequence goes on from NZ_AP019716.1 coordinate 2,111,370, forward strand.
TATACCTTTTGGAATACCCTCTATAGCTGTTAATATTGTTGCTCCAGTTGTTGTAAAACCTGAAACTGTTTCAAAAAATGCATCTATAAAACTAGGTATTGCACCACTTATCACAAATGGAAGTGCACCAATAGCAGATATTATTATCCATGCAAATCCAACAATAAGAAATCCTTCTTTTGCATAAATAGCTTTCTTTTCTGCTTTGATATTACTTAATATGAAACCTATTGGTGCTCCTATAAGAATAGTTAACAAAAATGATTTTGCATCACCTTCACCATAATATAAAGCTATTAATAATGGTACAAATAAAAGTGCAACCATATATTTGACTACATTGCCAAGAATACTCAGTACTGCTTTATAATTCATTATTCTTGCCTCCTCCGACAAATATACCGCTAAGGCTTAAAAGATTTGTATCTTTTGTTACAACAACAACTCTATCTCCTGGTTTTAAAATATCATCTCCACTAGGTATGATTGTTTTATTTTCACGTACAATTGTTGCAATTAAGCTATCATACTTAAAGTTAAGATTTTTAATTTTTATATTTATGTATTGTGCATTTTCTTTTACAATAAACTCTATCGCTTCTGCTTTTTCATTACATATTTTATATACATTTTCGATTGGACATTTCTTTCTATTTTTAAGAGTTCTAACATACTTGATTATTTTATTTGCAGTAACTGATTTAGGATTAATTGTTGAATTAATTCCTATTGTCTTTGCAATTTCATTATAATTATCTCTTGTTACTTTAGTAATTATATTTTTAACACCATTTTTAGCCGCAAATAAAGAAGCTATAAGATTATCTTCATCTCTTCCTGTTAAAGTAATGAAACTGTCTGCTTCTTCTAGACTTTCAGATAAAAGAAGCTCCTGATCAAGGCCATCTCCATTTATTATTACTGAATTAGGAATCAGTTCAGCAAGTTCTTCACATTTATTAAAATCATTTTCTATTAATTTGCAATGTACACCTGCTTCACTAACAATCTTAGTAAGATAGTATCCAATTCTACCTCCACCGATTATCATAGAACTTCTAACTTTTCTTCTATACTTTCCGAATTTCTTGAAAATTTCCTGTATATCTTTATGTTCTCCAATAACATATACATGATCATCCTTTTCAAAGATATAATCTCCTTTAGGAACAATCATTTCACCATTTCTTTCGATTCCACAAAAAAGTACATTACCTCTTAGATAACCAAGTTCTGAAATTTTCTTATTTTCAAGTCCAGTATCTTCAGTTATATCAAAACCCACCATATTTACTCTGCCATTAGCAAAATTATCAATGCTACATACAGATGGATATTTTATTAATTTTGATATTTCTCCTGCTGCTGCTTTTTCAGGGTTTATTACAAGATCAATACCTACAGCTTCTGTAAGAAGTGTAATATCCTCATCATATCCAGGATTTCTAACTCTTGCAACAGTATGCTTTGCACCAAGTTTTTTCCCTGCTAGTGAACAAAGCATATTAAGTTCATCACTATTTGTTACAGAAATTAAAAGATCAGCTTCTTCTATTCCAGCTTCATTAAGCACCTTCAAACTTGTACAATTACCTTTTACGCACATTACATCTAAATTATTATTTATTCGCTCTAAAGCAGTCATTTTATTATCTATAATAGTTACATTATCATTTCCTGTAGAAAGATTTTTCGCTATTGCATAACCTACTTTACCTGCACCAACTATAATAATATTCATCATGTTTTCTCCTCGTGTTTTAACCTTAACTTAAATTTCAAATACAATTATACATTAAGTACTCCATTAACTCAAAGATATTATTTACTTTTTCAACTTTATTTTACGTATTTTTTTAAAATATAATCATTTTTTTAATTTAACATCTATAAATTAAATGAAGAAATTCATAATATAATGGTTTTAGTCTTCAAATTTACTTTCTATATACTTTAAGTAGAACTTATACAACCTAATGCATAGTATATAAAAAGTAATATTTTTAGGGTATGAAATGAGATACATCTTAGATATAAAAGAATGTGAATTTTTAGGCAAAGGCCATGAAGGTTCTGTTTATTTAACTCCTGAAGGCTATGCGCTTAAAATCTTCCTCAAAAAGAAAAAAGCTAAAGAAGAAGTATCAATATTAGAGCTGGTTAAAACAAGTAAATTTTTTCCTAAAGTAATTTTTATCGCTGGCAATATGATTCTTAGAGAATATGTTGATGGCGTTACATTATTTGAACATTTGAAAAAAAATGGTATTTCTTACAAACTTTCTTGTGAAATAATCGATCTTATAGAAGATTTTAAGAAAATGAAATTCAAAAGATTAAATATCAGAAATGCACATATTTTCGTAGATAAAAATGAAAATATAAAAGTGATTGACCCAAGAAAAATCTTTACTAAAAATACACCTTATCCCAAAGACATTATAAAAATCCTTGTTAATTTAAATATATTTGATGATTTTTTAAAAAATGTTGCTCAGTATAGATCTGATCTTCTTCAATATTATGTAGATGCATACAATTACTATGTATATATGTCTAAAAAAAGCATGCACATTGATATGCATGCTGAAATATGCTAGTACTTTAAACAGAGCTGTTCTTTTAGAACTGCTCTGTTTAAAATTATATATATAACTTATTTAAAAATTCAATTCCTGCTGCGGTCTTAAAATATTTATCTTTTATTACTGAAATACTACTTTTGTTTATTTTATCTTCAAAAATATTAACAAGAAAATCAGCTTCTACTAATATTTGATAATCAATATTATCTATACTGCCATATGTATGATGATGACCAATTAAGAAGCATACTCTTTCTATTACATCTTCATCTTCATTAAGTTTTTCAAGCATAGTCCTTGCTACTTGCGGTCCTTCTAATTCTTGATAATTACCTGCAGATGAGTTATATTTTTCTTCACTTATTTTTATACCTATATCATGCATTATAGCTGCTACTTCTAATACATACTGAGTATTTTTATCAAGTGCTTCTAATTCACCAATTGATTTTGCAAAGGAATATACCTTCAAAAAATGATTTATTCTTTTAACATCCTTTGCATAATAATTAATCATTTCTTTTACTATTATGCTTGTATCACATTTCATTTTAATAACACCCCAATCTGCTATTTATCATTTCCTTTAAAAGAAAATGGAATGAATATGAGGAAATGCAATCATATTCATTCCATTTTTATAACTACTAATTATTTTTAAATGTAGTTATATTAATTATTTCGTTTTGGAATGCTTTTAATAATGCTTTTTCTAAAACTTTTTCAGTATCAAAGTTTGCAACATCTTTACATTCTGCAAAAACTTTATTTAATGCACCATTAGCATTAGTATAAGTTAATGTTACATATGGTTTTTCAAACTTAACATCAACTATTTTTAATCCCCATGCTATTTGAGCATAATCACCATCAACAGTAAGGTGAGTAAGTTTTTTAAACTTTTCAGTTTCTTTGTTTGGATCTGTTACAACGATTAATTCTTCTCCTACTTTATACTTTGACATAATATCCCTCCATTAACATTCTAAACGATGTATATCATATTTATTATGATATATTAATAATTTAACACAAAGGTACATTTTTATCCATATGATTTAATATATATGTAATATTTTTTATTTTCTAATAATTCATACTTATTACTCATATTTCGATTTTTAATATAAAAAATAAACCTAAATATTCAAAATAAAACATTCAGGTTTATAAAGAAGTTACACTACATATTATTTTTTGAATAATCTAAGTATATATTTCACAATTTCATTTACTACTACAATACTTGCTCCTACTATAAATATCTTACTCCAAAGAATAAAATCTAAATGAACAGAATTAAAGAAATCTCTAAATATTTCCACACACATAATTTGTCCAATTCCAGTTAATATAATAACCTTTATAGCAAGTGTATTTTTCATGAAATTTGGGAAAATACTGTCTGTTCCAAATTCTCTACTATTAAATGCATTAAATAGCACGCTAAAAGCAAAAGTGCAGAACATAACAGTTGTCATTTGTTCATTAGAAGCTCCAAGAATATTATAGTTCTGCTGAACAAGTAACACACCTGTAATATATAGAGCATTTAATACTATTGTTGTAATCATCTGCTTTGTTATAATACTTGCATTTCTATTTACAGGTTTTCTTTTTAATACATGTCTTCTTACTGGCTCTAATCCAAGTACAAGGGCTGGAGGACCATCCATTATTATATTAACCCATAAAAGTTGTATTGTTGTAAACGGCATTTCTTTCCCAGTAATCTGAGATAATATTGCAATTAAAAATGCTATTATATTAACAGTAAGCTGAAATTGTATGAACCTTTGGAAATTATCATAAATTCCTCTTCCCCATTGTATTCCTTTTACTATTGTTGAAAAACTATCATCAGTTAAAATTATATCTGCTGCACTTTTAGATACTTCTGTTCCTGAAATCCCCATAGCTATACCAACATCTGCTTTTGATAAAGCTGGAGCATCATTTATACCATCTCCTGTAACAGCAACAACTTCACCATTATTTTGGAGTGCATTAACTATTCTCATTTTTGTATCAGGCTTTGAACGTGCAACAATTGATATTGTCTTTATTTCATTTTGTAGCTCTTCATCTGATAATGTATCTATAAATGATGATTCAACTGCCCTCATATTATTCTTTAATAATCCAAGTTCGTCTCCTATCGCCTTAGCTGTTACTATATTATCACCTGTAAGCATTTTAACTTCTACATGAGCTTTATTTGCTGTATAAACAGATTCTTTAACATCTTCTCTTAAAGGATCTCTTATTCCTACAAAACCAGTAAATACTAATCCATCATCACTTTCTTCAAAAGAAGCATCATTTAACGTTTCTGCTGCTGCTTCTAAACTGCTTGCCTCAATCTTTTTGTATGCAAATCCTAATGCTCTCATTGATTTTATCTGAAGCTTTTCTATTTCCCTTAAGATTTCATTTTTTACTTCAGATGTTAATTCCATTACTTTGTTTTCCTTTTGTATGTATGAACATCTATTTAATATTATTTCTGGAGCACCTTTTGATAATAGTATATAATCGTCATTTTCTCGTATTATTGTTGTCATTCTCTTTAATTCTGAACTAAAAGGTTTTTGAGATACTATTTCTGATGAATTTCTATACTCTCTGTAATCTTCATCTTTGTTATAAAGAAGCAAAGCACATTCAGTTGCACTTCCAATATATTTATAAGTTCCATCAAGGTCTTCAATATCTGCTGTTGAATTAAGCAGACAATTTTCAAGAAAATATCCTTGTCCACTTTTTTCGGCATCATCCATATATCCACCGTTATTATATACCACTTCAACTGTCATTCTATTTTGTGTAAGAGTACCAGTTTTATCTGAACATATGACAGATACTGAACCTATAGTTTCACAAGCTTCTTTCTTTGTAACAAGTGCATTTATTTTTGCCATTTTATTCATAGTTACTGCAAGTGTCATATTGACTAATGTTGGAAGTCCTTCAGGTACTGCTGCAACAATAAGAGCAACACATACTGTAAATGCTGTTTTCACTGGTTCTATTGATTCTAAAAATGGTATTATTCCTGACGCATCTATATTAAGCACATTTTTCATTACCATATTTACAATCATTAAAATAAATAGTAACCCTGCAAGAGCACCAGATATTTTAGTTATTTTTCCACCTAAGTCTCCAAGTTTAACTTGAAGAGGTGTCTCAATGTCATCTTGTGAAAGATTTTCAGCTATCTTTCCCATTTCAGTGTTGTCCCCTACAGAAGTAACAATCATTGTTCCTCTTCCATAAGCAACTAAAGTCCCACCAAATAGCATATTTAATTGTTTTGCAGGAACAGGATCTTGTAAAATTTCCTTCCCCTTAACATCTAACTTTTCCATTGATACAATAATATTTTCATTTTTTCTAACATCATCAGATTCACCAGTAAGCATATCTTCTCTTATTTTAAGATTTATACTTTGTACAAGTCTTCCATCTGCTGGAATCATATCTCCTGTTTCAAAAGATACAATATCACCAACAACAATTTCATTTTTAGAAATCTGATGAACGCTTCCATTTCTTATTACTTTTACTTCAATGTTTTCTGTTAATTTAGAAAGAGCTTCAGCAGCCTTTTTTGATTTTCCCTCTGTTATCATGCCTATTCCAACACCAAGAACAATTGCCCCAACTATCCCTACTGAATCAGTAAATTCTCCAATAAGTGCACTAATTAATGCAGCTGCTATCAATATTAGTATCATAGGTTCGCTTAACGCTTCTTTTAAATCTTGTAAAAAACCTCCTTCTTCTTTAACTGTAAATTCATTTTTTCCGTATTTTTCTTTTCTTTTAGCTACTTCTTCATTTGACACACCCTTAGAAATTTCAACGTCTAATTCTTTAGCAACTTCTTCTGAACTTTTACTATAAAATTTCAAATCTCCACACACCTTTCCTAAACATGTCCTAAACTTTGCAGTTTAATCTTTATAATCTTTATTTTAAATTTATGCCACACTAAACAAAAAAGCGAGATTCATGTACAACAAAAATGCTGTACATGAGTCTCGCTTTTTAAGATTAGACCAGATACATTCTAATGACGTATCATGATTGTTGATCTAATCACATATTATATATGCAAACTACTCCCCCAGGAACATGTTTAATTCAAAATACATTGTTTTTTATATATTATCTTATTTATATATACTTGTCAACACATAGTTTTATGCCTCATATGCTTATTATTAATCAGTTTTTTTATTCAGTTGAAATTCTTTATGAAATTCCCATGTATTTTTTACCCATTTGTATATAGTAACATTATCAAAATCACATTTAAATTCAAATGGATATTTATTCACATATTGCCATACTTCTTCAAAAATAGGAGGAACTTTTTTGGATGTTAGAGTCACATGAAACTTTTTGTCTCTCCCATCATTTTTATTGAAATTTATATATGGATATTTTTCTAAAACATCAATTAATTTATCATGAAATTTTTTTCCTTCCTTGGACATGTTAACATCCATATAAACTACCCGGTTATCAAAATGGTTGTATTTTTTCATTGTAAAGCTTTTTATTTTTTCCTTGCTACATAATCCCTCAAGATCTTTCTCTAGAGAAGTTATATCTCCTTCATACTCAAATGGCGCCTTTATTGTAAAATGTGGTGGAAGTTTCGATGATTTTGCTTTAAATTTATCATAAATATCCATTCTTAAAATATCATTAAATTCCCCCGCTTCTCCCTTAACTACAGAAACAATAACATATCTCATAATATACTAAGCAGAACTATGCTGAAATTTATTATGTCCATTTTCTTCATTATCTGCTTTCCTCCTTTTTATAATAATATATACTTTTATAAATAAATATTAGTTACTACAAATTGCAATATATATTTTTAACTTTCTTACAATTTATTAATTACAAATTCAAATATATATTATTATAATTCTTTTCTTCTAAAAATATATCTGTTTTTAGAAGAATATTATTTTTAATCATATTGTTATTTTACTCTTATCTATAAAAGCAATAAATCTAAATAATTAGATAGTTTAAAATAAGATTTTCTATACAACTAAAAACACAGAACTCAAAAAAAGTTCTGTGTTTTTATGAAATTAATTTTAAAATCCTATTTTTCGTCTTTTAAATATCCTGCAATATTAAATGCATGATCCGAGACTCTTTCAAGATTTCCTATTATATCCATGAAAAGTACACCACTTTCAATGTTGCACTCTTCATCTAAAAGCCTTGATATGTATCTTTCACGTATATCCTGTTCTATTAAATCTACCTCATCTTCATATTTCAATACATCTTTTATAAGATCAGTATTTCCTGATTTTCTCGCTTCAAGAGATGCATTTAAAGATTGAAGAACTTTTTCATTCATTCTTTCTAGTTCACTTATTACTTTATCTGAAAATTTCAGATTATCATTTTTCATAGTTTCTGCAAATTCAGCTATATTTTTAGCATGATCCCCAACCCTTTCAAGATCATTAATTGTATACAGAAGATTTTTTACTGTTTTATGCTGTAAATCATTCAAACTTAAATTATTTATTTTAACAAGATAAGATGCTATGGATTTTTCATACTTATTTATTTTCTTTTCATTTTCATAGACCTTCTGTATATCTTCATAATCTCCGTACATTGCAGCATTAATTGAAAGACGTGTATTTTCATAGGCTAGAATTCCCATTTCATTAATTTCCTTCAAAGTTGCTTCTATTGCAAAAGAAGGAGTTTTCATTATTCTATCATCAAGATGATTTTCTAATGATAATTCTGAAGATTCATTCTCTACCTTTCCCTCTTTCACTATGATACAAGATACTTTAACCAATAGATTAGCTATTGGAAACATTATAATCGTATTAACAACATTAAATATAGTGTGGAAAATGGAAATCTGAACACTATCAATAGTTGCATTGGCAATTGTCTTATTAACAGTAAATACACCAAATCCGATTAATGCAAATATTAAAACTCCAAAACAATTAAATAGTAAATTTATTATTGCGGCTCTTTTTGAATTTTTTGAAGCACCAATACTTGAAAGAAGCGCTGTATAGCATGACCCAATATTGGATCCAAGACATATATATACAGCAGCATTAGTTGTAACAACACCATTCATTGCTAAAGTCTGAAGTACACCAACAGATGCTGATGAACTCTGCATTACTGCAGTAACAATTGCTCCAACCAAAACTCCAAGGAAAGGATTACTTCCTAGCAAAGCAAAGGCTTGTGCAAATATAGGGGCATCAGTATATGGTTTTATTGCACCTGACATCCAGTCAAGTCCTACAAATAAAAGACCTAATGATATTAATATCTCTCCTATATTTTTCTTTTTTTCCTTCTTTGCAAACATAACAAGCATAGCACCTATACCAATCATAAGTGGTGCATAAAAACTCGGCTTCATTACAGTAAAAGCATCTCCAAGCTGACCTGCTGATACAATCCATGCTGTTATTGTAGTACCTATATTAGCTCCCATAATTACTCCAACGGTCTGGAAAAGATTCATCAAACCTGCATTAACAAATCCTATAACCATAACTGTAGTAGCTCCTGAGCTTTGTATAATTGCTGTAATCAATGCACCTACCAATATTCCCATAAATCGATTGTTAGTAAGAACACCTAATAAATGTTTCATTTTATCTCCAGCAGTTTTTTGAAGACCTGTTGCCATCATCTGCATTCCATAAAGGAACATTCCTAGTCCTCCGACAAACTGAAACATCATTGAAAAATCATCAAATGTCATAATTTCTTCTCCCTTAAAAATGAAAAAACTTTTTATTTAGTAAATAACATTTACTTTTAAAATTACCCCTCGATTTTCTATTATAAGATAAATAATAATTTTATTCTATATTTTTATTAATCTATTCGTTAATTTTCTACATTTTTATACATTTTATATCTCTGTTAAAAATATGTTAAAAATTCTGCTTTCCATTTGACTATTCGAATAAATTATAATCATAAAATCAACATAATCTATTCTTTATATTGATCTTTTTTGTATATATCGTTTCTCATTATAATTAATCAACCTTAATTTTAGCTTAATACTATGATAGTGCAAAAATACTTGAATAATTTTACAAGTGAATAAAATAAAAAAACATTTATGATAAATCCCTGTTATAATTAAGTTCCGACACAAAATTCAACAAGGAGTTTAACATAAATGTTTCAGAACACAATTATATCAGATGAACTATCTATATACAAATTCTTTAAGCAATTAAATTTTGATTTTTACTTAACTAATCCTCAATTAAAGCATTTAGAAAATATCATGAATGCTATGATATCTAAAGGATTTAATGGTAAGATTTCCGACATAGCGGAGCTTGCGCCTGCAAGGCATCGAACTAGTATTACTAGATTTTTATCAAATAGTTCTTGGAATGAAAATCTTCTAAAAAGATCTTTAAAAGCTTATATAGTAGAACTTATTTGGAATAAATCAAGAGAATCTAAACAGCCTATATACTTTATTGTTGACGACACTATCTCTGAAAAGACTAAGCCCTCGTCAAAGGTTATAAATCCCATTGAGAAGTGCTCATTTCATAATTCACATTTAAAAGGTAAAACTGTATATGGTCATCAAATATTAGTTTCTTTACTATCGTGTGACGGATTAGTTCTACCATATTCAATTGATATCTACGATAAAGAATCTATGAGTAAAATAAAATTAACTGAAAATTTAATTGAAGCACTTCCTAAGCCTGAACATAAAGGTTATGTTTTAGCCGATAGTTGGTATAGTTGTAAGGATATTTTTAATGCTAGTAAAAAAGCTGGCTACAGTTATATTGGAGCTTTAAAAACTAACAGAGTTATTTTTCCGAAAGGTCACGAGAGATTAGGAATAAAACTTCATAAATTTGCTGAAATATTAAATATTGAAGATTTTGACCTTGTCACAGTCAAAGAAAAACAATATTATATTTACAATTATGTTGGCAATTTAAAAGATAGAAAGAATGTTTCTATTGTTTTAAGCTATCCTAAGGATGCCTTTCAAAAAGATAAAGCATTGAAAACTTTTATTTCTATAGACTCGTTAATAAAACCTTTGAAGCTTTTAATTCAATATACTGACCGTTGGGCTATTGAACCATTCTTTAAAGATTGTAAAACTTACTTAGGACTTGATGGATATCAAGTAAGAAGTGAAAAAAGTATTAATAGATATCTAACAATAATGTTAATAAACTATACTTTTTGTAAAATGTATTCTAATAATTCTTATCACTTCAATACTGGATATAAATCTGCTAAGAAAGATCTGCAAAAATCTAAAGTAATATATATTTATGAAGCTGCCGCAAGCGGTACGCCGATAGAAAAAATTTTTGAGTCATTAAAAATAGCTTAGGAATCTGTTTGGTTATTTGACTGTAAAATTATTCAAGTAAAAATGCACTATTATAGCTTAATAAATAAAAATTCCAGAATCAGTCTTTATAAAGTATACTGATTCTGGAATTTAATATATTTTTAATTTTTCTTTCTGAATACACCAATTCTCATATCCACGGTTATGCTTAAATCTTTATATTCTTCAAGCTTTTCCTTGTTTTCTGGAGTTGATTTCCAATAATGAGGTGTCATTTTTAAAAGACTTGTAAATTCTTCATTATTCAAATCCAGATCATATGTAACATTAACTTCCTTAATGTAATCATCTTTTTCACTATCAGGTTTATAAACTTTCTCATTAAGATTAACAACAGAGTATATAATATTTCTAAGTTCTATAAGATGATTTGTTCTTGGAAGAACTCTTACAAAAATGCCATCCTTCTTTAATACCCTATTTATCTCATCTATATCAATTGGACTAAATACCGATAAAATACAATCAACAGAATTATCTTTAGCAGGTATATGATAGTTATTGCCAACCACAAATAAACATTCTTTTTCGCTTCTGCTTGCATATTTTACCGCTTCTTTCGATACATCCATCCCGTAAAAATCTGCTTCTATATTATTTATTTTTATAGCTTCTTTCAAATTAGTAAGGTAATATCCTTCACCACATCCCACATCAAGAACATTTATCTTTTCCTCTGAATCTTTGAAATACTCACATATTACTTCATTTATTTTATCACTTATTTTTTTATAAAATCCTCTTCTAAGAAAATCTACTCTTGCAAGAACCATATCTTTTGAATCACCAGGATTTTTGCTTCTTTTCATATTGCTTATTAATAAGTTTACATATCCTTGCTTTGCAATATCATATGAATGATTTTGTTCACACTTATAAACTTTACTTTCAGATTCTTTTTGTAAATTCTCCCCACAGATTGGACACGTTAATAAAATTTTATTATCTATATTCTTCATAAATTGCAACTCTCTTTCTATAATTCACTAATTACTATACACTTTTTCTTTAGTGTTAACAATACAATTGTCTTTATTGCACCATATAACTCTTATTACTTAAGATTATAATTCATATAAAACTAATACTAGAAAACATATTTTTCTCAAAAATATACACTATTATAAATAGAACTGCCCTTATAAAATTATTAAGGCAGTTCTATTTTTCTATAGTTTTTTATAATAAATCTTCACTTTTTAAATATTTAAATGTAAGCATTGTTATGTCATCTGTTTGCTTTTCATCTTTACAAAAATTATCAATATCTTTTCTTACCATTGGAATCATTCCATATATATCTACATACTGCATACTTTCTTTATTCAATACATCTTTAAGTCTATTCATTCCATATAAATTTCCATATGAATCCATGGCTTCTGTAACACCATCAGTATATACAAACAGTATATCATCCTTCTGCAAATTCATTTCCTGCTTTTCAAAATCGGCATTTGGTATTATTCCAAGGATACAGTTATTTTTTATGTTAATGTACTCAAAAGTTCCAAAGTCATGCTTTAAAAGCGGTGGCGTATGTCCCGCATTAACATATGTCATAACACCTTTTTTCAAATCTATTATTCCTAAGAATGCTGTCACAAACATTAAAGCTTCGTTGTTTTCACATAGTTCATTGTTAACTTTTCTTACAACTTCTCTTATATCTGAAGAAGATAAAAAAGAATTCTTTATAACACTTTTTGCAGTCATCATAAATAGTGCTGCTGGAACACCTTTTCCTGAAACATCTGCTATAACAAATGCTAATTTATCTCCAAAAAGATAAAAATCATAAAAATCTCCGCTGACACCTTTTGCTGGTCTCATATTTGCAAACACCTCAAAGTCATCTCTTTGAGGAAAGGCTGGAAAAATATTAGGAAGAAGCGAAGACTGTATCTTCGTTGCTGCCATTAATTCAGCCTCAGCTTTTTCTTTTTCTATAGCAGCTTCTTCAATATTTTTAACATATTCTTGTATATCACTCATCATCTTGCAAAAAGCATTTGCAAGCTCTTCTATTTCATCACCAGTTTTTATAGCTTCACATTGGGTTTTTAAATCCTTTTGATTAACAATTTTTTCATAGTCACCTTTTGCAAATCTCTTAACCACGTTAAATAAAATCTGAATAGGAACTGTAATTGTATTCTCCACATATTTTAAAGCTAAAAGAGCAACTGCAAATATAAAATAACTTGCTATACCAATAATAATATAAACCTGACTACAACGCTCAGAATCAATATAATTATTAAGCGATACATATCCTAGTATATATAAAAGTCCTATAAATATAATAACAAAAATTAAAAGTCCTATGGTAACTTTTCCTTTTATAGAAAAGGCTCCTTTTATCTTTGAAATTTCAATGGTATTTCCTTTATTTATTATTGGTGTCACAATAAACAAAATCATAAGAGCATATGAAATTAATAATATTGTTATAACTTCAATATTTTTACTTAATGATAAATCACTTTGTTGCAACACTATTCCATATATCCCCAAAAACGAACTGAAATACAGAAGATATTCATAATGCATATTCTTTAGTACAGTAGATTTTGTTTTAGGAATATGAGGCCGTATTTCTGTTGTAGAAAATATAATTAATATAAGAACTCCTATTATTGCTTGAAAATTATAATTATTAAAAAATTCAAGTAATACAATTTTCAAGTTTATACTACTTTTTTCTACTAAGCCTATTGATAGTTTTGATAGTAAAGTTACTGTTATAGAATCTAAAAATATGATATAAATATATCTTAAGATCCCCTTAATATCATTGAGGTTTGGTATTTCACACTTATCTTTTATATTAAATGTATACCATAATTTATATGGTATATATGCATATAAAAAATCAAAAAATAAATTTATAAGATGAACATTAAAACTACTTCCATCTTTTACTATGGCAGCAAAAAAATTTCCTGCTGCACAAGCCATAGCACCAACTGCACCAAAATACAATCCTATAACAGGAGGGAAAACACTTTCTACCTTTATTTCTATAATGCTAGGTATAAATCCCCTCATACTTTTAAATAACAATGCACATATAAATATAAATAATGAACATATTATTCCTTTTTTAATTTGAATCTTATTTATATTTAATGAGAAATTTTTATTCAAAAAATTTCACTCCTCCAAAACTTATAAATCACAGTAAATCATTTTATCCATTTTAGCTTATAATATGCTATTCCAAAACAAATATAATAGTATATATTGCTTGACATGTGCTGCTCCTTGTGAGCAATTATCACTTTTGGTTGATATCATTATGTCATTTCTAGATTATAAGTATAAAATTTATAATGCAACATATATATTTTTTAAGCATACTACATTTATTCGGCTACTTTGATCCTTTTATAGAATTGTAATGCTTTTTTATTGTAAGTATATTCATGCCTTTATTTCTCTCATATTGAATGAAATCAGAAATTTTTTTAATTAAAAAAACCCCAAGGCCTCCTATATCCCTTTCCATAATATCACATGTAAGATCTGGATCTTTTTCTTCTATGGGATTAAATTTCACTCCATAGTCACAAATTTTTAAGACTACATAATTATTATTTTCATCATATTCATATCCAATAAGCATCTCACCAGTATCATCATCTTCTTCATATGCATAACTGATTATATTCATAAGAACTTCCTCACATAAAAGCCTTATCTCCATGTCAATATGCTCTGTTACCATTACATCTTTTTTAAGGTTATTCAGTATAAAATCGATCATTGTGTTCAAGTTATTTAATGTGGCTTCTTTTCTTAACCATTCCATAAAATCACCTACACTCTTATTATATAAGCTCGTTTAAATTATTTTTTTCATCTTAAGGTCTGTAGGTTATTTTCCAAGTAATATTATTATACTCCTTGGATTTACAACTATATGCTTTTGGTCATCTATTGGTATTCTTATCTTTTCATCAAAAATGTCTTTTCCATATTCACACGAAGTATTACAGAATATATACCACTTTTTATCTTCTGGTATTATAGGAAGTTCATAAACATGCATTTCCCAATGCATGTTTATTGCCATATATATGAATGTATCCTCTTCAACTTTATACTTCTCTTTTTCTTCAACATACATAATGGCAAGTGAAAGATTATCATTCGAAACATTGAAACTCCATGGTTTTTCACCATGCCATGAAAGTTCAGGATATCCTGTCTTATTGTTTTTCATATCATATGTGGAATTTTTTAATACTGGATGAGATTTTCTAAAATTTATCATAGCTTTAAAATAATTATATATATCATCATATATTTTTAAGTTATCCCAATTAATCCATGAGATCTCATTATCTTGACAATATGCATTATTATTTCCAAATTGTGTATTACAGAATTCATCTCCACACAAAATCATGGGTATACCTCTACTCATAAGAAGAATAGTTATTGCATTTTTTATCTGCTTCTTTCTTAATTCATTTATGGAAACATCATTTGTTTCACCTTCAAAACCACAATTCCAGCTATTATTATCATCAGTTCCATCCATGTTATTTTCACCATTTGCTTTGTTATGCTTTCCATTATATGAAACTAAATCATATAACGTAAAACCATCATGACATGTTATAAAGTTAATAGATGCATTTGAAGTTCTTTGGCTATATAAATCTTGAGAACCTTCCATTCTTTTCATGAATTCAAGAGCTACATTATCACCTTTTAAAAATTTTCTAACAGTATCTCTGTATTTTCCATTCCATTCTGCCCATCTTCCCCATGAAGGAAAATTCCCAACCTGGTAGAGTCCTCCAGCATCCCAAGCCTCTGCTATAAGCTTGCTCTTTGACAAAATAGCATCATGTGCAAGAGTTTCAAGAAGAGGTGGATTCTTCATTGGAGCACCATTTTCATCTCTTGATAAAATTGAAGCAAGATCAAATCTAAAACCATCTATATGATACTCCGATACCCAATATCTTAAGCAATCAAGTATATAATTTCTAACAATTGAATTATTACAATTTAACGTATTTCCACATCCACTAAAATTATAATATTGTCCTTCTGGATTTAATAGATAATATGTCTTGTTATCTATTCCCCTATAAGATATATATGGTCCCTTTTCATTACCTTCTGCTGTATGATTAAATACAACATCTAGTATTACTTCAATTCCAGCCTGATGAAATTTTTTTATTAAATTTTTAAGTTCATCTGCTTCCATTCCATATTTTCCTGTAGCGGCATAGCCAGCTTTTGGTGCAAAAAAATTTACTGTACTATATCCCCAGTAATTAAGCAGTCTTTTTCCATCAATAGTTCGTGCATTCTCAAGTTCATCAAACTCAAATATAGGAAGAAGTTCTATGCAGTTAATACCAAGATTCTTAAGATAAGGTATCTTTTCACTTAAACCAGCAAAAGTTCCACCATGCTTTAGACCACTTGATGAATGTTTAGTAAAACTCCTTACATGAGTTTCATAAATTATTAGTTCTTCCATAGGGGTTTCAAGAGGCTTGTCTCCATCCCAATCAAAATCATCGTACATAATTTTTCCCCTATGTTGAAATTTATTCTCTTCATCAATTTCTTCGCACCATATACTTCTTCCCGAAACAGATTTCGCATATGGATCAAGAAGATATTTTTCTTTATTAAACCAAAATCCTTCAGATGGTGAAAATTTCCCATCCATTCTATACCCATATTCTACATTTTCATAATCAATATCAAAAACGATCATTGAAAAAACGTCACCAATTCTAAATTCATCTGGGAATGGTATTATTGCATATGGTTCCTTTTCCCTTTTTCTAAAAAGAACAAGTTCACATGATGTAGCATATTTTGAAAACACAGAAAAATTAACACCATTAGGAACAATAGATGCTCCATATGGCAGAACCTTTCCTATTCTATATTTAATTCCATCTTTTTCATGAGTAGGATAGCTATCAACACGTATCATTTATGATCCTCCCCTTATTTTTGAATAACTTTTAATGCTCAAATCCTTTGAAAATATTACTAAACCCAGTCATTTCCATAACTTCTTTAACTTCTTCAACTAGATTTACAATATTCATATGTCCGCTTTTCATCTTTATGCTTTTTCCTATTGTTAAAAGTGTCCTTAATCCTGCACTTGAAACATATGAACATTTGCTCATATCTATTGTTATATCACTTTCATCTTTTATTACATCTAAGATTTTTTCAGTGACCTCATTACTTGAATTGCTATCGAGCTTACCTTTCAGTTCTATATATTTTTTATGGTTAACATCCTTTATACTTACTTCCACACTAATCACAACCTTATTTACAACATTATTAATTTCATCTTATTATTCCATTTTAAATTAAATCTACCTATACTAGATTATGGCCACATAAAATTAAAAAATTCAATTTATATTAAATTAATTATTTTTTCTTTATTTAATGTTCATTATCAATTATAACACATTTTTTTAAATTTCTACCAATGTTTTTTATAAAGTGACACAATACAATATTGTCTTTTAATATAGAATTTATTTATATTATATCCTCATATAATAATTATTCATTAACACAAGATTTTACCACACAATATCCTCTTACAAATATATCTTTATTGTTTTCTAATTTATAATACGTTATCTAATTTCCTATTATAATTTATTTATTTATTTATTTAGATGATATGTCAAATTATAAAATTGTTCATACCCTAGTAATTTTATTCAAATAATTATAGATACGCAATATACAAAAAACTGGGGCTGTATCAAAACAATTTTGATACTAGCCGATAAAAAAAGAGAATTCATAAATTTGAATTCTCTTTTTTGCGCATAATATTAATATGAACACTAATAATATTATACCTATGCATCAAATAGGTTTCCCAATAAATATAGAAAATATTATATCTGATAGTGATTCAGTAAGAGTGCTTTATGATGTTATGGAGGGATTAGATTATTCAGAATTAAATAGAACTTACTCTACTATTGGTAGAAATCCAGCACTTTTACCTAAAACTATGTTTGCAATTATAGTTTATGGATATATGGAAGGAATATATTCAAGTCGTGCTCTTGAAAAGGCATGCAAAAGAGATATAAATTTCAAATGGCTTTTACAAGGTCAACTACCACCAGGACACAATTCTATAGATAGATTTAGACGTGAACGATTAGCTGGTTGTATAGAAAATTTATTTAATCAACTTGTGAAAAAACTTAGAGAACTTAATGAAATTCAATTTAAAAATATT
Organism: Clostridium butyricum; assembly: GCF_006742065.1. Classification (NCBI taxonomy): domain Bacteria; kingdom Bacillati; phylum Bacillota; class Clostridia; order Eubacteriales; family Clostridiaceae; genus Clostridium; species Clostridium butyricum. The sequence continues at coordinate 2,129,677 of NZ_AP019716.1, forward strand.
TTTATTGATGGAACTAAAATCGAAGCATCTGCAAATCGATATACTTTTGTTTGGAAAAAATCTATTGATAAATTTGAAGATAGACTACAAAAGAAAATAAAAGAAAGCTTAATAAAAATGAATCATGATTTGAATTTATGTCTTATTATTACTAATGCTAAAATATCAGTTCAAGATGCTAATTATATTTTAGATAGTATCAGAATTATGATTGAAGCCAATAATATTGAATTTGTTTATGGAAAAGGTAAAAGAAAAAGTAAATTCCAAAGATATACTGAACAACTTAATGAATTTATTGAAAAGCAAAATAAATATAATGAATACAATAGCATTTTTAATGGACGAAACAGTTTTTCAAAAACAGATCATGACGCAACTTTCATGCATATGAAAGAAGATCATATGAAAAACGGTCAATTAAAACCAGCATATAATATCCAAATAGGGGTAGAAGGTGAATATATTGTAGGAGTAGACATTTCAAGTGAAAGATCTGACCAGCTTACTTTTATACCATTTTTAGATAGATTAGAAAAGAATTTAAATCAAAAATATGAATCCGTAACTGCTGACGCAGGATACGAAAGTGAAGAAAATTATGCATATCTTGAATCTAAGAAACAAGAAGCTTTTATTAAACCTGCAAATTATGAAAAGTCAAAGACAAAGAAATTCAAGAGTGATATTAGTAAGAAAGAAAATATGTACTATAACACAGATGAAGATTACTACATTTGTGCATCTGGTAAAAAAATGCTTCTAAAAGGAACAAAAAAGAAAAAAACAAAATCTGGATATGAAACTACTGTTAGCATCTATGAATGTGAAGACTGTGATGGCTGTGAATATAAGAGTAAATGTACGAAAGCAAAAGGTAATAAACAAATACATGTGGCTAAAAATTTTATGCGTCTAAGAACAAATTCACTTAAAAACATCACTACACCTAAAGGAATACTTTTAAGAATGAACAGATCAATTCAAGTCGAAGGAGCATTTGGAGTTATTAAACAAGATTATGGTTTTAGAAGATTTTTTATGCGTGGAAATATTAAAGTTCGTACTGAATTTTTGTTAATGGCGTTTGGTTATAATGTTAATAAATTGTACCATAAAACCATTCAAAATCGTAACGGTGAGCTGCTTCATAAGCAGCAAGCTTCGTAATTTTAAATATATAGTTAAAATATGGATAATAATGTTTATCCTTTATTTGTGTTATTTCAAAATAAAATATTTGGAAATATATACATGAATAAAATTTACGTTTATAAGAATAGGCTGTATCAAATTGAATTTAAAAAATTTCAATTTGATACAGCCCCAGTTTTTTTATATAAATTACGCTGTAACTTCTTCTAATTGCTCACTTTTACCATCAACAATAAAGTTTACAATTTTCTCTCCTACTGGAAGACATAATTGTATGAATGGTCCGATGGATATTAATGAAAGGACAGTTCCTATACCAATTGTTCCGCCTAAGAAAAATCCCCCAATTAAAAATACTGCATCAAGGCATATTCTAACCCATCTATACTCAACTTTAGTTTTATCTACAATAATGAATGGAACTATGTCATTTGGTGCTACACCTAAATTACTAGCAGATAAAACTGAAAATCCTACTGCTATTATAAAACATCCAAACACTACTAATAACATTTTTACAAATAAATTATAAGATTCTACTGGGAAATATGACATTATTTTTATACCTAAATCAATAATTGGCCCTACACCTACTACGCATATTAATGTTCCAATATTAATACGTTTTCTTTCCGTGCATAATATTATTGCAAACATTACTATAAGTATAATCATATTAGCTACACCAGGTGTTACTCCCTGATTCCCTGATATCATATTGACAATTGTACTATCTTTTAAAAATGTATTATCAAGTGTCGTCGCCAGTCCTTGTGTGAAAACAGTAAAAGTATCCGAACCGATGTTAGTCTTTAAAAATAAAGCTACTCCTAACTGAATAATACTCATTCCTATAAAGAATAATATAATTCTTTTAACTAAATTAATTCCATGTTTCATTTTTCTCTTCCTTTACTATGTATATTGCTACATCTATTTTCATATTTAATAAATAATAAAAGCAGACTAATAAAAACTAGTCCACTTTTATTATTCTACAATCAAACAGTCATTTTGTCAAACGTTTGCGCATAATTTTTTAAATTTTTTCATCCAAATACATTCATATTCCTTCATTTATACTCATTTTTTACCAATATATAATTATATTTACTCACAATCTGTATCATCTAATTTCACATTTTCTAAGTAATCTATAAACTCTTTTGTTTTTGACCAATATTTTATTCCCCAATTGTCAAAATTCCATTCTTCCATATAATCATTACACTCATAATCTATATAGTAAAGTACATCATCTTTCACTACAAAATTTGTAGGAAAATAATCTATATTAGTCTTTGATGCATATAAAACCCTGCACATTTCTTTAACATCATCAATATAACAGTCCTTCATTCTATCATTTAAAATAATATCAAAAATAGTATCACCTTCAATAAATTCTTTTAATATCCTTTCTTCTTTTATATCTACGTCTATCATCAACGGCATTCTTATTCCAATTTTCTTTAATCTGTCATAATCATTTAATTCACTTTGTATCTTATCTCCAAACTTATAATAAGGACACGGTTCATGATGTATCTGTTTCAAAACATAATATACACCTTTATTTTCTACTAAATATGAATATCCACCCTTTCCTTTTCCAAGTAACTTGATAATCTTATAATCATTATTATTAACATTCATATTATTTCACCTCACAAAAAAGACTTTCTATAATAATAGTATATTTATATATACCTTATCATAGAAAGTCTTTTTATATTATTTATTTTTTTCACTATTAAAAGATAATACAGAGCTTAAGAAAATAGTTATGCAAACCACACTTGTAGTAGATATTATAATACTCATTATTTTTGCCAATACTGTTACAGGTACAATATCACCATATCCTATGGTTGTAAAAGTTATTATTGTATAATAAAATAAATCAAAATTATTTGGATTTCCAGTATATGAATTAATATCTGCACTGTTTATAAAACAAACAGCTAAGAATAAATTTAAAATCATCATTATCAAAATGAGTATTGCCAATGTTGTTGTACTTTTAAAATTTCTATATTTCTCCAAATGAATATTTATGTGTTCTGGATTTTTTATTATTTTTATAAGAACCCTTAAATTCATCATATAACAAATTGCTACGCCTATCAATCCTATAAAATAGCACTCTTCAAACTGTTTAGGAAATACAATAAGTACCGTAAAATAGGTATTTAATACGAAATAACTTATTAGCAAATCATACTTAATATTTGAATCTTCAACTTTACTCAAAAGTTTAAAAATCATTGATGATGATAAAAGGACATATCCAACAGCAAGATATAGCATAAAAATCATTGCAATTATAATTATAATTTTTATAATTAAGTTTATTAGATTATTTGAACTAAAATTAATATAAATACTCACAGCGGAAATTACATTAAAACTCATAAATATTTGAGCTAAAATGAGCAATGCTGTTTGAAGAATACTTCCAATACTTGTTCTTGTTATGTCTTTAAACAACCCTAAATAATAATGTGTTATTTCAATTATAAGAATCTTAAAACCTTTTAATATTTTTTTATAATATATATTTCTAATTGCAACAATTAGTATTATTATTAAAGTTGCAATAATCATAACTAGTTTTCCCAATTTAATCTCCTCAAGCTATAATCATAGTATTTTTTAAACAAGCTCAATACATACAAACTTCTTTTTACCTATTTGTATTATCATTTTATCTTCAATTTCGACTTTACTTAAATCAGAAATTTTATTTTCATTTACTTTTAATCCCCCTTGATTAGATATTCTTCTTAATTCATTTTTACTTTTAACAAAATTGTTATTTACAAGTATTTCACTTATATCTAAATTATTTTTATTTACTTTTATTACTTCTATATTATCAGGAATCTGTCCTTTTTGGAAAACTTTTTTAAATCTTTCTTCTGCTGACTTTGTTTTTTCTTCATTGTTGTACAATAAAGTTATTTCTCTTGCAAGCCTCATTTTTATATCTCTTGGATTAATACTTCCATCATTTAACTCTTTCTCTATTCCCTCAATTATATCAGGATGTATATCTGTCACTAAATTAAAGTATTTTATTATAAGTTCATCAGGAATTCTCATTGCTTTTTCAAACATTACATCTGCATCTTCATCAATTCCAATATAATTACCAAGACTTTTACTCATTTTTTCTTTTCCATCAAGTCCTTCTAAAAGTGGCATGAATATTGTAGTTTGTGATTCTTGACCATATTCCTTCTGAAGCATTCTTCCCATAAGCACATTAAATCTTTGATCAGTTCCCCCAAGCTCAATATCAGCATTAAGCACAACAGAGTCATATCCCTGCATAAGTGGGTAAAAGAATTCATGTATAGATATTGGAATCTGACTTTCATATCTCTTTTTAAAATCTTCCCTCTCAAGCATTCTTGCAACTGTCATTGTTGATGCAAGCTTTATAGTTTCTTCAAACGATAGCTTTGATAGCCATTCACTATTAAATCTAACATCAGTCTTTTCCTTATCTAAAATTTTAAAAATCTGTTTTTCGTAAGTTTTTGCATTTTCTAGAACCTGTTCAGTTGATAATGCTTTTCTGCCCTTAGCCTTACCTGTAGGATCCCCTATTTTACCTGTAAAATCTCCTATTATAATTACTATTTTATGGCCTAAGTCTTGAAGCTGTTTCATCTTTCTAAGAACTACTGTATGACCTAAATGTATATCTGGTGCACTTGGATCAAGACCTAATTTTACTATAAGTGGTCTGTTTTCTTCATTAGATTTTTTCAATTTCTCCTTTAATGTATCAAGTCCAATTATTTCATCTGCACCTTTCATAATTATTTTTATTTGTTCATCTATATTTATCATATTTACTTCCTCCAATATTTCTTTTTTTATTTTTATAATTAACATATAAAACTCTTAACATAGATTATTTAATAAATTGGTATAACTTTTCTTCAATAAATTCAATCTATGGACTTTATTAAATTGTAATAACTAATAACGAAATATTTTTGGCGCCATATATTTTTTAATAATTATCAAGCAAACAGATTATCTTGATCAGAGATAATTTAATTTTTAAAAGCTACTTTGCACATATTTTTATACAAAACAAAAAAGCCTTCGTCCTTAACTGTAAAGGACGAAAGCAATACTTACGTGTTACCACCTTATTTTATCATTATTTCACAATAACAACCTCTTCAAGTACTCAGATATAAATTTAATAATAATCTGGTTATACTCTAGCACTATAACGTGTGCAAATTACGACATCTGCCTACTGGTTGTTATCTTTCGGAGTGCTGCTCAGAGACGTATTCAAATTAACTTGTTATGTTCCTTTCACCACCCGGAACCTCTCTTTATAACTCTATTAATCTTACTCTTTCTCTTCAAAGCTTTAATATTTGTTTTACTTGATGTCTCATATTCTACACATATTCTTCTATTTTGTCAACATTCATATTATAATTTTATAAAGACTAAAATATATTTCAATGAAAATATTATAAATAATGTTAAAATTCTACTGTAAAGTTTATATATTATACTTAAATCTTTAATAAAAATTATTAAAAATAAAAAATGCAGATTTAAACTTTAACTCTGCATTTTTTATTAGTGTCTAATTTTAATATAAATTATAATTAATTAAAGTACATTCTCCACATCATCAAGCATTTTATCAAGAGCCTTAAATCCTGCTCCCCCAACATACCATGCTACTGAATCAACATATACTATCTTATCATTAATATAAGCATTAGTTGTTTTAACCAATTCATTTTCAACTGTTTCTTTGGCTGGATTTCCACTTCCAGTTACAGCACCCTTATCTATAACAAATAAGTAATCTGGATTTTTTTCTGCTAAATATTCATATGATATACTTTGTCCATGATTAGATACCTCTATAGAAGCATCAGTTGGTTTAAATCCTAATTCATTGTAAAGTATATTAAATCTTGATCCAGAACCATAAACACTCATTGAACCATCACTAACCATTGTTGCTAAAGCATTTAAATTATTACCTGTAACTTTTTCTTTGATTTCATTAACTCTCACATCAATAGTCGATAACTTTTCTTCTACTTCTTTTTCTTTATCAAATATTTGTCCAATAACTTTTGAATTATTTTTAACACTATTTAAATAATCTGAACCTACAGAACCAAGGAAAACTGTTGGCGCAATTTTTGATAATTCTTCTAACGAATCTTCCTGTCTTCCCTCTATTATTATTAAATCAGGATTAAGTTCATTTATTGTTTCAAAGTTAAACTCTTTAACTCCTCCAACATCTGTATACTTTTCATCTTCATATTTATTTAAATATTCTGGTAGCCCCGATTTAGGCACTCCCACTACATTATCAACACCAATTTCCTCTAGTACATCCAGTGTTCCATAATCTAAAACTACAACTCTCTCAGGATTTTTAGGTACTTCGATTTCACCTTTTCTATCTGTAACAGTTATTTTTTCTATATTTGTACTACTATTTTCTTTTACCTTACCACATCCAGCTAAAAGCCCTGCAGCCACAACCGTAGTCAATAATGCACTTAATAATCTTTTCTTTTTCATTTAAAATTCCTCCTAATTATGTATATGATTTTCATTATCACTCTTTTATTATAATTAATTATTATTTATCTTACTTTTTAGAAATAGATACAAATTTTATTACCATTAATATCCTTAATGTCAAAATCTATTTCATATATATCTTCTAATATTTTTTTATCTATAATATTATCAGTTTTATCATCTTTTGCTAACTTTCCATTTTTTAAAACAACTATATTATCAGAATATACTGAAGCAAAATTTATATCATGCATTACTATTACAACTGTTTTTCCAAGTTCATCAACAAGTCTTCTAAATACCTTCATCATTGAAACTGAGTGTTTCATATCCAAGTTATTTAATGGCTCATCAAGTAATACATATTCTGTATTTTGTGCTATGACCATTGCTATATATGCCCTTTGTCTCTGCCCTCCACTTAGTTCATCAAGATACCTATCTTCAATATCTTTAAGTTCCATATACTCAATGGCCTCATTAACATACTTTTCATCTTCTTCTGTGAGTCTTCCTTCACAATGAGGATATCTTCCAAAACTTACAATTTCTTTTATAGTAAGTCTTACATTTATATTGTTAGACTGCTTTAAAATTGAAATCTTTTTTGCAAGTTCCTTTGAGTCATATTTTTCAAGCTCACATCCATCTATTGTAACAGTTCCAGAATCTTTATCCATAATGCGTGAAATCATTGATAATACTGTACTTTTTCCAGCACCATTTGGACCTATAAATGAAGTTATCTTTCCTTTTTCTATATTTAACGAAACATTATCTACTACTATTTTGCTTCCATACTTCTTCATGAGATTTTTTACTTCAATCATTTTTTTCCTCCATAAAAAATTACTATACTTAATAGAAATCTTTATTTTTTATTATATTAAAATTTAAGATTCACTCGAAGCTAATTTCTAGCCTGCTTTAACAATAGGTATATAAAGTATATTCCACCTATGAAATTTATTATTATACTTACAGTAGATGAAAAATTTAATATTCTTTCTACTATGAATTGTCCTCCAACAACTGCACTCATACTTATAAGTGAAGAACCAGCAATTAGATAGCTGTGTTTATATGTCTTGAATAAGTGATACGATAAGTTCACAACCAGAATTCCTAAAAACGTAATCGGTCCTACAAGTGCTGTTGATACTGATACAAGAATAGCTACAATAAGAAGTATCTTTTTAGATAATCTATCATGATCAACACCTAAATTTATTGCTTGTTCTCTTCCAAGCAGCATTACATCAAGCTTACTTAGATCTTTATAAATAAAGCATCCAGTTCCTATTATAATTATTACTGCAATAAGCAGTATGTCAGTGTTAACATTGTTAAAACTAGCAAAAATCTTATTTTGTAGTACTATAAAATCATTAGGATCAATAAGCACTGACATGAAAGAACTCATGCTTCTAAATAAAGTTCCAACTACAGTTCCAACTAAAAGCAAAGTAAATATATTCTTACCCTTCTTAAAAACCAAGTTATATAATAATATTGTTCCAAGAAGCATTATTGATACAGAAGCAAAAAAGTTCATTTTTTTATCTGTCATCATAATACTATTTACACCAAATGCAAATATGCACAATGTCTGTCCAAAATTATACAATGAGTCCAAACCTAAAATACTTGGCGTAAGAATTCTATTATTTGTAACTGTCTGAAATAGCATCGATGATACAGCAATGCTTGTTCCAGTTAGGCACATTGCTATTATTTTAGGTATTCTTCTGCTTATGTTATAATCAAAATTTCTAGAATTTAATCCTTGAAAAAGAAATAACCCTATACATATTATTGTTAATGCTGAAAGAATTAGTATTTTCTTCTTATCTCTGCTATGCTTCATTTCTATTTCTCCTTAATATTAAATAAAGGAATATTATACTTCCTATAACTCCTACAGTAAGACTTATTGAAACCTCATATGGATAAATTACAAGTCTTCCAATTATGTCACATAAAATCACAAAATTTGCTCCAAACAAAGCTGTAATTCCTATATTTTTACTTACATTATCTCCATTAAAAAGTGATACTAAATTTGGAACAATTAAACCTATAAATGGTATATTACCTACTGTTATAATAACCAGTGCACTAACTAATGCCACTATGGTAATTCCAATATTACTGACTTTCTTATAATCAAGACCTAGATTTTTTGAAATATCTTCTCCCATACCTATTATTGTAAATTTGTTTGCATACATAAATGCCACTATAAGCAAAGGAATAGTGAAATATAGCATTTCATAATTTCCTTTAATCACAAGTGCAAATTTACCTTGAAAGAAAGATCCCACATTTTGAACAAGGTTATTCTTATAGGCTATAAACTCTGTAAGTGATCCGATAACATTTCCAACCATAATCCCTACAAGTGGTATGAATATGGCATTTTTCATCTTTATCTTTTTTAGAATTCCCATAAATAAAAATGTTCCTATAAGTGAAAATATAAAGGCTACAATCATCTTTTGCGTTAAAGATGCAACTGGGAAAATCATCATAGCTACAATTACACCAAATTGTGCTGAATCAAGAGTTGCTGCTGTTGTGGGTGATACAAATTTGTTGTTACTTATCTGCTGCATTATCACTCCACCGATACTCATTCCAACACCAGCAACAACAAGCCCAACAAGTCTTGGTAATCTGCTTATCAATAAAATATTTATTTTCTCACTATCAAAGTTTATTATATCCATTACTGATATGTCGTTCACTCCAATGAACAGTGAAATTATACACAATATAATAAACATCGGTATTAATATTTTTTTACTCATAATCATCATAACTTCTCATTTTACTTTTTGCTTAACTTAATACTAAAAATATGATTTGCAAAATAAAACTTTGAAGTAAATTCTCCTTTCAAAATCACAATCAATTAATAACATATATTAACTGAAATATACTATCATTATGTTTATTATAATACTGATAATCTTTTTCAATGTCAAGGATTTCTTATCAAAATAATATGAATTAGCAATTTCTATGAAAAATTCATTTAAAAAATGTTATATTATGACTAATTTTGCAGATTTAACAGCTATTAGTCAAAAAAGCACCATTAAAGAAATTATAATTTCTTTAATGGTGCTTTCTTAAAATCTGCTATTTATTTTTAATCTTTGCTTTTATTCCATCATAAAGATACATAAGATATTCTACGTCAAAGCCGAATTTTTCCACTTTATCAATTCTTTCTTTTGCCATAGCTATAGTATGTTTCGCTTCTCTATAATCTTTATCTTTAATGCAGGTACTTGTATATTCTAATAGATAATCTGCTTTTAAAACATCTTCTGCCAAATCCTCTCTGTCAGCATTAACTAGTTCAACTAACATTGAATATATCTTAGGTGACGTTGTATTTTTAGTATCTGTTAATATGTCTGTATTTCTACTACTTTTTCTTGCCATAATGATTCCACCTCATTCCAATGGAATTATAACAAATTTTATATATTTTTTGCAATAGATTTAATTTAACAGCAAGTCTCTTGAATTTCTGATACTTTTTCTTTAAATATAACATTCGAAACAAAAAATACTGCAAAAGTAACTATAAACATTGGATAAGCTAAATCTGCAAATATTACATTTAATACTGGCATCTGTGAAAAATATGATTTAACTGGTAAAGCAACCCATATAAGAACCATCAAAATTCCACTTAATACTGTGTAAAATGCTGATTTTTTTGAAACATAATTTTTAAACCATATTCCACCAAGAACAACAATAGATACAGGTATTGAAAGTGATAATGCAGTTTTTATTGTTGTTATAATTTGTCCCTTTTGCATGGCTAACACATAAGTAATAACTCCAACACCTAATATTATTAGCTTATTCCATAGTAATGAATTTTTTTCAATTATATCTTTAAGCTTTGTTTTAGCTAATATATCTTGACTGACAGTAGTAGAACATCCTATAAGCATACTACATGCTGTTGACATATCTGCTGCCCAAAGTCCAGCAAGTGTTATTCCTGCAATAAATGGAGATAATGATAAAATTATAACTGGTAGAGCTCTTGTTGCTGGTTCTAAGTCAGGATAAATAGCTTTTGCACATATTCCTAATAAAGCACATAAGAATCCAATTGGTATCATTATTATAGCAGCTAATTTAAATCCTTTCTTTGCATCTTCATCGCTTTTTGAAGTAAGACCTATTTGAACCACTCCTTGTAGTGAGGTACAGTTAGCTGTCATGGTTATAATTAATGCAAGTATACTAAAAATAACAACTCCTTCCCTTCCTTCAAAAGGACTGAAAAAGTTCTGAGGATTTTGAGAATTAAATTCTATGGCAGCTTGAAGTCCATTCATTCCAACATTGGGATTATTAGTAAAAAGTACAATTCCAGTGGTTACTATAACTCCAAAATATATAAGAGCAATATTTAAAATATTGCTTATACTTGCAGAACCCATTCCTCCAATAAGGGAAATAAGCATAAACATAATAAAACTAAAAAATATTCCCATATTCGCATCAAACACATCTGGAAGTAGACTTGCAAGAATAGCCCCACCAGCTTTGTATTGAAGTGATATTATTGCACACTGCATAATAACCTGAGCTATAATAATTATAAATGCTGCCTTTTTATCATAAATTACTTCAAGCATTTTTGCTATTGTATTAAATCCACTTTTTCTAAACTTAGATATTACAAAATAAGCAGCTGCAAGTGCTCCACTTGCCCATGCTACGTTATACCATCCTGCACTCATGCCATCTGATACTGCATTTTCTGCTATTCCTATTGTAGATGCTCCTCCAATGGCAAGGCCTGCTACTGTTACTGCTGTAATAATTGCATTATTTTTTCCTTTATATAATAAAAACGCTTCCCCATCTTTTTTTTGTTTTTTTGAAATAATAACACTTATAGCCATAAGCACACCAATGTATACTAATACTATTATAAGTGGAATCATCGTCGCACTATTATTCATATTTACTCCTTCCATGCAGAATAATCCTACTCTGCAATAACCTTCTTATCCTACTTAAAAAAAACTAAATTTCTTTTGATTTTTCAATGTAACTTCTTATAATATTGCACGAATTATTAAATTTTTCCTTTTCATTATTTGTAAGATTTATTTCAATAATCTCTTCTATACCATCCTTACTCATAATGACTGGTACACTTGCAAAAACATCAGTTTGTCCATATTCACCATTTAACAATGTTGTTGCCGGTAGAATCTTTCTTTCATTATGAAGAATCGTTTTTACAATTTCAGTAAGTCCAACGCCTATACCAAATTCTGTACATCCTTTTCCTGCTATTATTTCATATGCAGCAAATGCAGCTCTTTTTTCAATATCATCTAAATCTAAATTTCCAAATGTTTTAGGCTTTTCTTTTATAAGATCAAATATTGGCTTTCCACCTAAAGATACATGAGACCATGGAACCATTTGTGAATCACCATGTTCCCCCATAGTATACCCTTGAATTGACTTTGCATCTATTCCTGTTTCATGTGATAATATTCGTCTAAGTCTTGATGAATCTAGAGTTGTTCCTGTTCCAAATACTCTATTTTTAGGTAATTTCGTCTTTTCCAATATATAATTCGCAACAACATCTACTGGATTTGAAATAACAACTATAATACCATCAAAACCACTTTTCATAATAGGCTCAATAATCGTATCCACTTCTCTTATTGTTCCTTCTAAAAAGTCTAGCCTGCTTTTATTTGGTTCTGGAGGCACCCCAAGACTAACTACTATAATATCTGCATCACTACAGTCTTCAAATGTTCCTTTTCTGCTTGTAACATAATGAGGAAGATATGAAACAGTATCACTTAAATCAACAGCTTCAGCATTTGCTTTTTTTTCTATTTTGTCTATCATTATTATTTCATCACATACTCCCTGAACTGCTAGTGAAAAAGCACAATGTGATCCTACATTTCCACTTCCTACTATAACTACTCTTCTTGTTTTAATTGACATGAATTTTCCCCCTTTTATTCATTGCTCATATGCATACTTTAATAAATATTGCCGAGTATTTTTATCAAAGTAATAATTAATTTTCTAATTATTAGTCATATTTTAATTATTGTACTTTATTTTTAAGTATTAGTCAATTCTCCCTATTATTTTCATTTTATATCGTATCTTTTTTATAATTTCATTAAAAACACAAAAGTCTATACATAAAGTATAGACTTCGTTAGCATTTTTTCGCTAAATATATTTTGTTTTCCTAGGAAGCATCTGAAAGTTTTTCAATGATATTATTTCTATTATCATCTTTAATCTTATTGAATACACTATCTAATATGACTCGCCTTAAGTTAGGTGATGATTTATATATTTTATCTATATCATTAAATCCTTCTTCATAATTATAAAGAATTTCACCAACAAATTTACTTAAATATAAATCATTAATATTGTACTTGCCATTATAGTTATAAACTTCTTCAATTATCCATCTGTTTGTATCATTACCTATAACCTCTTCAAGAATACTGAAGGTATCGTTTACAGAAACTCTATGTTTCTTTATTATCTCAAAAAACTTAGTTAATTTACTGTTGATTTCTGAAATACTGTTAGATTTCTTTATTTCTCCAAAATATGATACATACTGTGCATCACTCATTAATTCACTTGAAACAGTTTCATCTATAGATTCTTTATTTTTGTCAAGTTTCTTTTGTATACTTTTATGAAGTATATTTAAAATGTATATTATCATAATTAACCCCCGAAATTTATCAAAATTTTTAAATTATACGCTTTATTAAACCTTTACATATTCAGTTTACATCATTTTTTCTTTTATTTCAAATATTTTTTTATTAATTTAAACATTATTTAAGAAAATTTAAGTTTAAATTAAGATTATCTTATGATATCATTTTATGGTAATTAATACTATGAAAACTATTTTATTACACTAGTATTATTTTTAGAATTCGGAGGTAATAATAATGAATTATGAGATTTTACATGAAGGTACTTTTCCAATGGTAAAATGTCACCTTGAACACGGTGAACAAATCAAAGCTGAATCAAATGCAATGATAACAATGTCTCCTACAATAGATGTAACTGGAAATACTGAAGGCGGAATATTTAAAGGCATTGCAAGAATGGCTGCTGGTGAAAAATTCTTTTTCCAACACTTATCTGCTAATAGAGGAGCTGGAGATATTATTTTTGCTCATTCTCTACCAGGAGATATTGTACCTATAACATTAAATGGTACAGGCCTTAAAATTCAAAAGGACGGTTTTTTAGCCTCAACTATAGATGTAGATCTTGAAACAAAAGTCCAAAATCTTACTAAAGGATTATTTTCAGGTGAAGGTTTTTTTGTTCTTGGCGCAAGAGGACAAGGTACTGTTTTTGTAAGCAGTTATGGTGCTATACATGAAATTAATTTAAATTCTAATGAAGAAATAATAATTGATAACTCTCATCTTGTTGCTTGGGATGAAACACTTGAGTACAATATAGAAAAGGCTTCTAAAAAAGGATGGATAAGCAGTTTCACTTCTGGCGAAGGACTTGTATGTCGTTTTAAAGGACCTGGGAAAATATTTATTCAGACACGTAATCCAGATGGAATGAAAAATTGGATAGCAAAAATGGGCTTTAAAACTTGTTAATATTTTAAAATTACATAAAGTTTAGTTATATTGAATATATAATCTATTATATTAAAAAGAAAACTAAAACAAGGTACAAACTTGTTTTAGTTTTCTTTTTAAATATGTTCTTATTTTTTATATTATTTTACCTTTTATAAGAATAAATGAATAAAAAATTGTTAATTAACTCATAATAATGTTATTAAGTATTACTAGAACTGCTGCTTGTACTTGATTCTAAAATTCTTCCTGCATACTTCATATTTGATGTTGATAATTGACTTATCTTTACAACATCTCCAGTATGCGGTGCATGAATATACATATCATTCCCTATATACATGCCAACATGTGTTGAATCAGAAGATTTATTAAATACTAAATCTCCTGGCTTTATTTCAGACATAGAAATCTTTGTACTAAAACTTTGCTGATCTTGTGAAACTCTAGGAATTGATATATTTTTTGATGCAAATATATACTGCATATAACCAGAACAATCAAATCCATCAGGAGTTGTCCCCCCCCATAAATATGGAACTCCAAGATATTTCTCAGCTTCTAATATAATTGCTTTTGCTTCTTCTGAAATATCTGATGGCAATGTTACAGGTATTATATTATTAGTACTTAAATCTAGAAGACTACTATTTTCTTTTACATAGTCTATCAACTTTTCTTTATCTGTTTCTAATGCTTTTATTTCATTTTCTAAATACTCTTTACTTTTTTCAAGTTCTTTTTGCTCTTTTTCTATATTTTCCTTTATTTGTGTAAGGTTATCTTTAGCATCTTTGGCATTTTGAATAAGTTTTTTATCGCTTGTACATATCTTAGATATAAGATGAACTTTTTGAACTGCATCTAATATATCCTCAGATGATAAAAGTGCATCAAGATACTTCATAGGTGTAGATTCAATACCACCATTTTTTTGTATAATATTTAATCTCTCTGCTAATGCATTATCTTTTTCTTCTATGTCTGCTTCTGCAAGTTCAATTTTTTGTTCATTTTCATGTATCTGATTTTCTTTTTCAAGAATTTGTTCTTTTAACTCATTTAATTTTCCCATTTTATATTCAATTTGACTATCACATTCTTGTATATTCTGAATAATTTTTTCTATGGATCTATTATCTGTACCATCGTTGGCTGTTATTTCAGTATCAGCAGCTACTGTCTCATTTGGAGCTGCAAAAACAGGCATTCCACTAGTTACTGTCATACATGAAATTACCATTAGCGCCACTAGTGTCTGTATCTTTCTACTTCTCATACTAATCTCCTCTAATCTTATGGACTCTCATCAATAAGACTCACTTTTGTCTGTATATAAATTAATTATTTCAAATTAATTTATATCTATTTACATATTTTATATTATAATATTTTTCTTCTTTTCTAGTCAATAACATATAAATTATATATTTATTAAAAAAGTATTACTTTGTTCATATTGAATTCACATTTCACATTTAAATATATAAGCTTTCTAAAAGTAAAATGATTCTTTTAGAAAGCTTATATATTTAGTACTTATTATATTCTTATTATTTGTTTTATATTACCAAAACAAAAAAACTGCCTCAAGAAATTAATCTTAAGACAGTTTTCTTAACCGAATTATTCATTTAATAAGTCATGTATGATTCTTGTTGCGTCCATATATTTTGATATAGATCTACCATGGTTTAATCTGTTGATTATTCTTGAACAAAGTTCTGATATATCAACGCCATGGAACCAAGGTGCATCATTTAATTCTGGTGAAACATATGTTAAGTTAGAGCAGTATATTCTGCTTATTATTCCTTCTTCATAGAATTTGTTAAATCTTTCAACACCTTCTGTAAAGAATCCAAATGTTGCAGCAACATATACGTTTCTAGCATTTCTCTTCTTTAATTCTTTAGCTATATCAATAACTGATTCTCCTGATGCAATCATATCATCAACTATTAATACGTCCTTATCAGCAACATCTCTTCCCATGTATTCATGTTGAACTATTGGATTCTTACCATTTACAATTGTAGAATGGTCTCTTCTCTTATAGAATAAACCTACATCTACTCCTAATGCTCCTGCATAGTAGATGGCTCTGTCCATTGCTCCAGTATCTGGACTGATAACAAGTAATTTTTCTTTATTTAATTCTAAAGACTTTTCATGAGATACAATAGCCTTTACCATATCATATGTTGGATAAATATTTTCAAATGATAATAATGGAATTGCATTTTGTATGTTTGGATCATGAACGTCAAATGTAATTATTTCATCTACTCCAAGTCTTTCTAATTCTTGAAGTGCTAATGCACAGTCAAGCGATTCTCTTCCTTTGCGACGATGTTGTCTTGATTCATAAAGAAGTGGCATTATAACTGTAATTCTAGCAGCCTTACCTCTGATTGCAGCTACAGTTCTTTTTATATCTTGAAAATGTTCATCTGGACCTTTGTGGTTTTCTATTCCAAACATTTTATATGTACAGCTGTAGTTTCCTACATCACATAATATGTATATGTCTCTGCCTCTTACTGTTTCAGAAATCTTTACCTTTCCTTCCCCATTTGAAAATCTTATTTCATCAAGAGGAATTAAGAATGAATCACTACATTCTCTCTTTTTTTGAATATACTTGTCTATAGCATCTCCTAACTCTTTACAGCTTTCTAATGCTATAATTCCAAGTTCATGGTTTAATTCAGTCATTGGTCGCTCTCCTTTGGGATTATTTTAATATAATTAATATATCTTTAATCAATTAATAGTATATACTAAAAAATAAAATTTTTAAACATCATTTTGACTTTTTTAGCAGATTTGTTGATACTTTTTTTCATTTCATACAAATTTAAATCTTCTTATGTCGCATAATTACTATATTCTCAAAAGAATTTCATTTATTTCTTGACTAATTTTTATTCTTTCTTCATACACCCACTGCACATCGAATTTTAAATTAAATATTTTTGAAAACGAATAATACATGTTTATTTTTTGATAGTATATCTCAAGCTCATCTAAATTTCCCCCAAAACATTGTGGTTCGAATAATTTCTTTTGCTTATTCACAAAAAGTTCATCCACATAGTCCAAAAAAGTATCCATAAGTTCATCACGGGATACGTCAAATGGCACTTTTAATAGATCCCATTGAACTTCTTCTAAAAGCTTATATTTTTTTATTTTATCTAAAATATACAAATACTCACTTATATCCATTTTTGTATAATATTCAACTTTTTCTTTTCTTGTACTCCACAGTGCAAGTTTTTCATTTAAAGGAAGGCTTTTTATAGAAAGTATAGCATCTGAAGGACCTATAACAGCTCTTTCTATAGGTGCATCTTCTCTCTCAATTTTTTCTTTTATTATATGAGAATTTCCACCTACTGCTGCTACATATCCCACATCATATATTCCTATTCTTCCAGCTCTACCACCAACTTGTTTTATTTCCTGAGATGTAAGTTCACGTACTTCTTCACCATCAAATTTTCTTATACTCATGAATACAATCCTCTGTATAGGAAGATTTACTCCCATACCTATTGCATCGGTTGTTACAAGTACTTTTGTTTCTTTATTTACAAATTGTTCGTACTGCATTTTACGCACCTCTGGAGGAAGGTCACCATATATAATACTGCATTTTATTCCTCTTTCTGAATACTCCTGTGCTATTTCAAGAACTCTTTTCTTAGAGAAAACTACAAGGGCATCTCCATCTTTAACATGGTTGTAACTAAAATTTGTATCTTCAACAACAAGAGGAATTGCTCTTTTATATTCCTTTATTTCATATTCATCTTTGCAGTCCTCTATCATGTCTATAAGTAAATTTTTCGCATTTAATGCTCCACATACATGTATTTCATCACATTGAAGCCCAAGAACTGATTTACTCCATGCCATTCCTCTAAACGGGTCACTTATCATTTGAATTTCATCTATTACAGCAATGTCATAGTGTTCTTTTAAATTAACTCTTTCAATTGTACATGATACATGTGTTGAGTCAGCATTCACAATTTCCTCTTCACCTGTAAGAAGATCACACTTTACACCTTCGTTGTTTAGTTTTTCATAATTTTCAAGAGCAAGAATTCTAAGAGGTGATAAATAAACGCCTTTTTTAGCTGTCTTTAGTCTTTCTAGCGCTGTATAAGTCTTTCCTGTATTTGTATCACCAAGATGTATATAAAACTTTCTCTTCATGCTTCTAGCCTGTTTATATTCATCTTTTGGATTATCAGGGAAAGTTTCTTCAAATTCTTTACCTACAAGCTTTGGAATATGCATTTTTGTCAACACTGTCATAATTCCAGAATTTAAAAATACATTATAATTTCCACGTACAACTTCAAAAAAATCAAAATCAGTATTATTCTTTTTATTATACTCTTCAAGAAGCCTTTGAGATACATACTCTAATAATTCTTCGTACTTTTCAACTACCTCACTGTAATCTTTCAAATCTATTTTTAGTTCATTTAAATGACGTAATTTTTTTCTTACTGAACTCTCATGTTCTATAAGCGCTCCAGACTTTGAATGTTCTATAATTTCCTCTATCTGATTTATCTGACTTTTATATTTTTTGAATTCTCTTATAGCTGCATTATTTTTCACTACGACACCTCCTGCAATTATTATGTCCATATGATTTTGTTTTATTTCTTCTTAATTACTTTTATTGTTATAAATACATTCCTATTTAATATAGTAATATAAAATTGACAAAAAATAAAAAAAGTCACCACAACTTTTTTAAAGCTGCTAGTAACTTTTCATTGTTGCACTAATTATAAAAATTTTATAGAAAAACAAACTTTTATTGTTTTTTCAAGGTATAATTATTCAGCTATAAAATTTTCCATTATCAACTTGTCTATATCTTCAAACTCATACTCACTAAGTTTATTTTTATTAACCCATTGAGCATCATCATAAGATTTATCTAGAACAAATCTGCCCTTAATTTCACCTTTATACACTCTAATACCTTCGTCAGAATCACTATCTAACACAAACTCTTTATAAGGTTCTAAATCGAATATAATTGTCTTTAAAATCTTATTGCTGGCTTTATTCAAGCATTTTTCATCGCTTTCCTTACCTCTTAAGTTCTGACTAAGAAGTGACCATTTTCCTATTTGTCCCTTTTTTACTTTCTTTTTTAAAATAAGTACATTTTCAAAATCATCTTTAATTATTAGTGTGCAAGCAGTACATTTCATCATTACATTCTCCTTAGTTATTAAATTTAAGATAATTCTTTTTTATTAATTATACCGTAATATTAATCTTTTTTAAATACTATTATGAAAAAATATACTGTGTAGTGAGGATTTATGCATAGTTCAAATAATTTAAAGTCATAAAATTATCTATATTATATATTTAACATAAAACTCTCACAAAACATCACAATCTCAAGTCGAACTTGTCGAAACACGCATTATAATTTTCCACTTAAATTACTTTAAAAAGCCACTTACAATCTGTTCTTCTGCTTCTTTTTCTGTTAAACCAAGCGTCATAAGTTTTATAAGTTGCTCTCCTGCAATCTTTCCTATAGCAGCTTCATGTATTAGACTTGCATCAATATTATTAGCTGTTATTTCAGGAATTGCTTTAACACATGCATTATCCATTATTATTGCATCACATTCAGTATGACCTGCACATTTATTATTTCCATTTATTTTAGATAAAAACACCTGTTTTGAATTATCTTTTGCAACAGATCTTGAAATAACATTGGTACTAGAATTTTCACCATTTAAATCAACTTCAAATTCCGTTTCTGCAAATTGACTGCCATGAGTCATTATTTTTTCCTTTATAACTAAGGTTGCATTATCTTCTAATATTGCCTTTGTAGTTCTTTTTGTTGAGTCTACACCTTTAATTTGAGTAGTTTCCATTTCCATGTAGCCACCATCTTCTATATTAACTATTGTTTCAGGATTCAATACTCTTTCTCCAGTTCCATCACCTTCACCATAATGTTTTTCAACATATTTTACCTTTGCATTTTTCCCTATATAAAATGTATGAATACCATCATGTTCAGCTTTTTCACTTCCTTCATTATGAATTCCACATCCTGCAACTATAGTAACATCTGCATTTTCTCCTATATGGAAATCATTATAAACAAGTTCCGTCATTCCTGTCTGACTTAAAATAACTGGAATATGAACACTTTCATTTTTAGTATTTTCCTTTATATAGATGTCTATTCCACTTTTATCCTTCTTAGGTACTATATCTACATTAGCAGTTGTATTTCTAAGTGCTACAGCTCCATCAATTCTTATGTTGAAAGCACCTTCTGGAATACTATGTAAATCTGAAATTTCCTTTAGTAAATTTTTTTGTATATCATCCATAACTATTCTTCTCCTTTATAAAATTTACAATTTCCTGCTGCTGTAAGTAGCTTAGGTAATAAGTCATCCTTTTTTCCATGAGATTTAATTTTTCCACCTTCAATAAGTACAATCTCATCTGCAATATTAAGGATTCTTTCTTGATGAGATATTATTACTATAGATCCATCTATTTCTCTTCTCATCTTTTCAAACACACTTATCATATTATTAAAGCTCCATATATCAATTCCTGCTTCAGGCTCATCAAATAACGAAAGCTTAGTACCTCTTGCAATTATAGTCGCGATTTCAATTCTCTTAAGCTCTCCCCCTGAAAGACTTCCATTAACTTCTCTATCTATATATTCTTTAGCGCACAATCCTACTTGATGTAGGTAATTACATGCTTCCTTTTTAGTAATACTTTTACGTGCAGCAAGTCTTATAAGATCATTAACTGTAATCCCCTTAAATCTTACAGGCTGCTGAAATGCAAAGCTTATTCCTTTATTTGCTCTTTCTGTGATAGATAAATTTGTTATATCTTCTCCATTTAAAATAATCTGACCCTTTGTAGGTGATTTAATTCCTGTAATTATTTTTGCAAGGGTTGATTTTCCCCCACCATTTGGTCCTGTAATAGCTATAAATTTCGAATCATCAATGGTAAGATTAACATCTTTTAAAATTTCTTTATCATCTTCTACTGTAAAGCAGATATTTTTTAACTCTAACATATATTGTTTCGCCGCTGTTTATATACACTAATGAACCACACATTCATATTCTAAAATAATTTGCATACTTAATATATTTTATAACAAACAGTCTTAATTTCTGTATATTAATTATGCCATTAACAGCAACTTGCTCCTTTCTATTTGACTCCTTTTATTTACACATTATAGCACATAATTACATAAATATCATTATTATTGTATTTATGAATTTTAAGTAATAATTATTATATTATACAACTTTACCTATAAAATTTCATATAATACTTGTGGAAGTGATATTAATGAAAAATTTCATAAAAGTTATCTTCTATCTTTATATAATTCTTATTATGCCGTTTATGATTTATATGTACTCAACAAATCATTCAATTTCTTCAAAAATGCAAAACAACGACATGTTAAGAGCAAAAATATCATCACTTGATCAATTCAAAGAAAGCATTATAGATATGGCAATAATGAGTAAATACTATCTTATTACAGGAGATCAATATTATAAAACAGAATTTGAAAAAAATTATAATACTGCATCAGATAATATAAACAACCTGTATAACTCTGAATATATAACTATATCTGAAAAGAGTAATTTTCTGAGCAATTTAAATAGTTATAAAGAAATTGCTGAAGATAATTCATATATAGTAAATTCAGACAATATTGATCCCAGTTTAAAAAAACAAATTCGTAACCTTACCGAAATAGAAACTGGAATTATAGACAACACATCTAACGCTCTTTATTCCAGTATTAAACTTTCAGATGATAATAGCGGTTCTACAATGACCCTTGTCAGTAGTCAAAATAATATTCTCGAACTCTTAGGTGGGTTTTTTACTATGATTTTCCTATTACCATTATATTTTGTAAATAAAAATTCAAACCTTTTTACAGGTATAATCAAAAATTTTATATCTGATCATTTTAAAAAAAAGTCAAAATCTCCTTCAGTAAAAAACGAACCCTGTAATGATGCAATGCTTCAATGTATAAATGATAGTATAATTCAGAATTTACAAGAAAAGATTAATGACAGAAATATGCTTGTTTCTACACTACGGATAATATATTCTCACAGTGAATTTATGGAAAGAGAATGGACAGAAGGTAAAAATATTTTAGATTCAGTAGAGGATGACCTATCAGAACTTCGCAATGATCTTAATTCCTTATTAAATAAATCTGAAATTCCTTATGAAAAATTTAACACTATAGAAAATAAATTGTTGGAAGTAAAGTTTCTTCTTGAAAAGCTTCCGGGATACCATGACTTCATAATGAAACTTACAGAACCTTATAAATCAAATAATTCAAGGTAGATTAGCAAGCTAATCTACCTCATTCATGTTAATACTTATATAATCTTATTTTAATAGAGAATTTTAAATTTACATATCCTAATCATCAGCTTCTGCGTATTTCTTTAATATGTTAACTATTATATCAGTAGCCATATCCATACCTTCAACACTTATATGTTCAAATTCGCCATGATATGCAAATCCCCCAGTACCAAGATTTGGACATGGTAATCCCATATAACTTAATGTTGCTCCATCTGTACCACCTCTGATTGGCTCTATAACAGGTTCAACACCTAACTCTTTCATAGATTCAACTGCATTATCTATTAAATGGAAACATGGTTTTATGTGTTCAACCATATTTTTGTATTGTTCTTTTAATGTAACTTTTACAGTTCCATCGCCATATTTTTCATTAAGAAGTTTTTCAGCAAGTTTTATAGTATCTTTCTTAACTTTAAATTTCTCTGAATCATGATCTCTTATTATATATTCAGCACATGCATTATCTGTATTACCATTAAGTTTTTCTAAATAATAAAATCCTTCATATCCTTCTGTATATTCAGGTCTTTCACATGCTGGCAACATAGAATTAAATTCAATTGCAACATTCAATGCATTTACCATTGTATTTTTTGCACTTCCAGGATGAACTGAGACACCGCTTATTTCAACTTTTGCCATAGCAGCATTAAAGTTTTCATAAGAAATTTCACCTTCAACTCCACCATCTATTGTATACGCGAAGTCAGCTCCAAATTCTTTTACATTAAATAGATGAGCTCCAAGTCCTACTTCTTCATCTGGAGTAAATCCTATACATATCTTACCGTGTGGAATATTTTCATTTAATATTATCTCACATGCTGTAAGAATTTCAGCTATACCGGCTTTATCATCAGCTCCAAGAAGAGTTGTTCCATCTGTAGTTATTAAAGTTCTTCCTACTAAGTTTTTTAAATGTGGAAATCTTTTTGGAGAAAGTATGCTGTTATTTCCCTTTAATACGATATCATTTCCATCATAATTTTCTATTATCTGTGGTTTTACATTTTCTCCACATGCAGCAGGTGCAGTATCTAAATGAGCAATAAGTCCTATTGCTTTTTTGTTTTCATATCCTTTTGTTGCAGGTATATATCCATATACATAGCAGTTTTCATCGCATCTTACATCTTGTATTTTTAGTGCCTTCATTTCTTCTACCAAAATCTTTGCAAGATCAAACTGTCTTTGTGTAGTAGGATGACTTGTAGATTCTTCATCTGATGTTGTATAAACTTTTACATAATTTAATAAACGTTCGTATGCTTTCATTTTTATCTCCTCTTTTCATAACTGTACTCTGTAAATATCTTTTCTTTGGAATTTTTCCTCTTATTAAATTGTACACCTATAATTTTATGTGTCAAATATTATGTACTACAAACCTGATGATACTATTTGTATTTCACGTATTTCATAATTATAAAATGCATTGATATTTTCCATATCTCTTTCTATTGTAATTTTTTTCTTTCCAAAACAAAATGTAGTGTTTTTATATGCACCTGTTGCTGTAATTTTACCTGTCAATGGTACATTAAGTATGGTACTTACAGATGCAGCACTTCCAATTATTCCCGCACTTATATTTCCTCCTGCAGATAAAATACCACCTCTTGCAACTGAGTCTCTTTGGGTAAATAGAATATCTTTCATTGCATTTAAATTAGAAGTATACTCTCCTCTTCCTCCGATTATTATGTTTCCAGTTGATTTTATCTCACAATCTTGACAATAGCCTATTCTTACATCTAATGGAACAATTATATTCTTATCATAAAATTCAATTTCATTATCGACTATTTCAAGAAGTTTATTTAATTCATAAATAGATTTCAAATTTAATATATTATATCCCAAAACATGGTCTTTTATATAATCAACAAGCTTATTATGTTTAATTTTATTTTTTATGTTCAATGAAACTATATTTAGTGCTATTTTCTGAAAATCTACAAATCTTAACTCTGTGAGGGACTTTATCATTTCAGGGAAACTAACTGATTGGTCACTTCTATTTGTCTGCACTACAATCTGAACTATATCATTAAGAATTTCTTTAAATTTTATTAAAACTTCTGAATATTCTTTTTTTTCAATATCTATCTGACCTGAAAAAATATTTGATTTTATCGCATTTCCAAGTATTGTAATAGTCCCTGCAGTAACACTTGACGTATTAACATTTCTGCTCACATCCAACGAGCCTCCAGCCTTAACTGCCATATTATCGCTTACACTATCATATACTTCAATATCTCCTGAAAATTTTATATTACAGGTTTCCATATTTACATTTTCAACTGCATAAACCTTGTTTACACTTATTGTATTATTAGAAATATGAGCTTTTCCATCAATTAAAGCTATAACATCATTATTTTCAATTTTGCATCCTGATTTAATATTTATAGGTAAACTTCGAATGTATTCACGTTTACATACTTGTCCTAATACATTAATTCCATCTTTTCCTGGAACCTCTGGAATTATTTCAGCTATTTTATTGCCTGCATATACATTAGATATTCTAAAAAGATTTTTATAATCAATCTTCTCATCAGAATCAGGATCTGGAAAAACCATCTGTGACGGAGTAAAGAACAATTTTATGTCACTTGGTATGTTAGTAACTGGAGCATCCCCTCGTGCTACAAGCATCTCTTTACTATTCCCAAAGGAGGCTTCATATAATGCCTCTTCATCTAAACCATAAATAATCCCATTTTCTTTTAATATATTCTTAAGTTCTTCTACAGTAAAGTGAGGTGGTTCTGTTAATTCTCCCTCTTCTGCAGCAACAGCAAGATTCATAAAGACATCTCTATCTTTAAGCTTATACTGTATTTCTGGTATATAATCAATCTTTATATACGCTTTCATCTTATCTTCAGATATTCTTATATGGACATTCCTTTTGCTTTCTGTTTTTATACATTCACATTCAATTTTATCCTTTGATGTAACCTCATATATTCCAAAAGGTTCACAATCAATATCATTTATTTTCAAGCATATATTTTTCCCTGCTTTGATTGTGATTTTTTCATCGGCTTCACCATCATTTATAATAATTCTACCTTGAAAAACCTTTGCACCAACTTCCATCTTTATTATCTCCCCTAATAAACAATACTACTTCTTTTTCATCATTTTACTATATTATAACAATATTTTTATGTATAAGTATAGTGATTTTTAGTTTTTCAAATAAATTATAATTTCTTCTATACTTCTTCTTAAATACCAGGTATTAGATTGTTATTCTAATACCTCTTTAGTATAATTTCATATTTTTATTTCCATTTTCCTGTTTCAATTTTTCTTATAATGTCATATACTCCAAGACTATGATTATTTTCATAATCAATCTTATCTTCTTCACTTAAACTATCCAAAAGCATTTCGCTGTATTTTGATGACACTGCCCAGCATCTACGTTCTTTTTCAAAATCATCTATACACCATTTATAACCATTTTCACTATGATGACTTTCACAGACATTATTAAGATTAAACTCACATGTTTTGCATCCTTTAATAATTTTCATATTACATCACCTCTATATATTCTATTATTTTTATTATTTTTTTATTATATATTTTATAAAAGCATTTATTATGGATGCATTTTTTTAAAATTTTTTAACGTAATATTACAAAAACAATTTAATTCAATTCTTTGTTAATAACATTCAATGTTGTATAATATAAAATAGCATAAGTTAATGGAGGAAAAATCAGTGACAAAAAGTATAATATTCTTTGATATCGATGGAACACTTTTAAGTGAAACTACGCATATTGTTCCAGAAAGCACAAAATTAGCTTTAAAGAAAGCTAAAGATAATGGACATCTTCTTTTTATAAATACAGGAAGAGCATCTTCAAATATAGACAATTACATAAAAGACTTTGAATTTGATGGATATGTTTGTGGATGTGGTACATATATTGAGTTTAAAAATAAAGAACTCTTTTCAAAAACATTAGATAACGCATTTTCAAAAGAGCTAGTAAAAAATATAAGAGAATGCAAACTAGACGGAATTATAGAAAGTAAAACAGCAACATATTATGATGATTTTATTTATGGTCCTGAAGTAAAAGAAATTAAAGAACACCATGTTTTAAAAGAAGGACAAGTAATAAAAACCTTTGATGATGATGATATTGATTGTGATAAATTTGTGGTATGGTACAATGATGAAAGTGATTTCGATAAATTCCATAATATTTATAAAAACGACTTTGACTTCATCCATAGAGATGTGAATTTTTATGAAATAGTACCAAAGGGATTTTCAAAAGCTTCAGGTATTGAATTTTTAATAAATGAACTTAATATTCCTTTTGAAAATACATATGCCATAGGTGACAGCACAAATGATTTGCCTATGCTTAAATATGTAAAAAACAGCATTGCAATGGGCAACAGTAATCCCCTTCTATTTGATCTTGTCTCTTATGTAACAACTGATATAGAAGAAGATGGTATTTACAAAGCGTTAAAACATTACTCATTAATCTAAAATCAAAAAACATCACTAATGCAATCTACATCAGTGATGTTTTCTTATTCGTCTATCCAGTGATCTTTTAGCCATTCCATGTAAAGAGGATTTTCCCAAGTTGATCCATCCTCATATTCTACATATTCAATACACGCTTCAATTTTCCTTATATTATCATTCAAAACGCTCCATCCATATTCGTATCCCCATGTATCACCAGAATTGATACTTATATTGTCCGCAAGTCCTAGAAATGGATATGCTTCACTTTCTGATTCTTTATTTTTAATTTTTACTGGATTGTTATTTTCATCATATCCAAATATGGTAATCTCAAATTTTCTTATATTTGAATTTCCATTGTTTTTTAGAATAATCTGTAATTGATCAGGATAAAGATCTTTGTGTGTTCTACTGGTTACAATTACTTTTCCTTCAGTAACACTTAGTATTTCATTATTCTTAAGTTGTTCTTTTAAATTTGAGATTCTACTTTGAGCTTCTTCATAATTATCAGTATCGTCTTCATTAACGAGATGATATGATTGAAGAGCCATTTTGTAGTCCGTATCATTTTCAAATTTCACACCATCATCAAAAGCTTTTTTAGAATTCATACGCATATGTATTTCTTCATTTACAGAATTAACAGAATCATTTATCTCTTGATTTTTACTTCTTAGCTTTTCAATATCTGATATTGCAAGGGCACCATCAATTTCACCATCAATATACTCATTCTTAATCTCTTCAATCTTATTTTTAATAAGATCATTTGCCTTCGCTATATCTTCATCTTTTGTAAGACTCTCTGCCTTCTTTACTGCTTTAACATACTTATCATTACTCAAATAATCATCTATTGTTTCTACGTTGCTTTTACATCCTGAAAGGCAAATACTAACTGAACTTATAGTAATAGCCATAGCAATATATTTTACGAACTTTCTAATCATATATTCACCCCTTAATAACGACCTATTTTACATTATATCACTGCTTCAAAATAAGGTAAAATAGCATAAATCAAAAAAATGAACATAGTGTCATGTTATCATCCACTATGTTCATTTTACTTAACTATTATTGATTACTGCTATTTTTTTCTGCAAGCTTAGGCATAATTAATCCTAAACCTACTAGTACTATTGGTGTAACTACATTCAGGATAAGTTTGAATTTATCTTCTGAATACATACCACCTATACATGCAAATGCTGTAAATGCAAAGCACCATGCACCAAGTACCATTCCAACTATTTTATTTTTAACAAAGAAATAGTCTCTTCCAAATTTTTCTCCTGCTTTCTTAAGAGCAATGTATGCTACAAATACCCAAAGGTAACGAAGAGGCATACATACTGCATTTAACTTAACAAGCCACTTAACTAAATCATCAACGCTTCCAATACCAAATGCTGGTACAATAATTAATATAGAAACAATTACAAATATAAGCTTATGTCCGTTTACATATGCACCATTTTCATTTTTAACAAATAACTTTTCTGGTATATAACGTTTATCAGCACTTCCAAGAAGCATTCTTAAAGGTGCATCAATTGAAATTATTAACACAGCAAATTGTCCAATCATGTTAGTTATTGCATAAAGTATAACAAAAACATTTCCAACATGATAGTATTCACCAAGTTTTTGGAATGCATAATACGCTCCATTTGTCATTAAATCCTTTGGTACATTGTTTGAATCAAACATCATTCCAAGTGATACAGTTCCAAGAATGGCACATACTGCAACCATTATAGCAAGTGCTATCATACCTTTAGAAAATCCAGAAGATTCTTTCATTTCGTTTACATAAGGCGATATCTTTTCACATCCACCTACTGCAAAAACTAAGATAGATAAACTTGTGAAGAATTTAACATCAAATGTTGGCATAAAACTCTTTAATGACCAATCAATACTATTTAAGCTTGCATCTGTTATAGCAGGTGCAGCTATCATTAATACTATAAATAAGATTGACATTATAAACATTGATGTTCCTGCAAGTGCAGAAAGTTTTTTAAGTGGATTTAATCCCTTAGATGCAATATACATCCCTATTATAAATATAACAAGACAAGCTAATTGTAACACAACTGTGTTCATACTACTTATTCTGTTATCTTGAAATATAGCCCAACTTGATGCAATCATAAAACCAGATGGTTTTTGTGAAATATAAGGCATATGTACAACCCAGTATGTCCAACCGGCGTAATATGCAAGTTTTGGTCCTATAGTTTCATGAATCCATGAACTAACACCACCACCATGTTCTCTGAATGCAGATCCTAGTTCCCCTACCATAAGGGCATATGGTACAAAATATATAGCAAATATGATTATCCATGATACAATTGCTTTTAAACCATTGTATTCAGAGAAACCATTAATAACATTTCCAAAGCCCCAAACTGTTGAGAATGCCATAAATGCCAGAGTATACCACATAATTTTTTTATCGTTGTTTTGTGACATGGTTTTCTTTCTCCCCATTTCATTATTTAATATTTTACACTAAAAATAATAACTTATTTTTAATAAAATGTATATACTTTCGACATTTTTCCTAAATTAATTATTTTTTAATATTATTTTTTCAATTTAACTATCCATTTGATAAATATGTAATAATCTTTTTACATTCAATGACAAAAGAAAAACAGTTATATTCCTTGCCTTTAAATTAGTTATTAAAACATAAAAAGCCATGGAGTAAACTCCACAGCTTTCATAATTGTTAATTTATTTTGTTTCATCAGAATTTCCACTGCATTTAGATTTTGCATGACATTTTGAACATCCACCATTACATTTTCCTTCTGATGAATTCTTCAATGATTTTACAATCACATATGCTGCAAATATAACTATCAATGCCGTAATAAATATTTCCATGATTTTATCATCTCCATTAATAACTATAAGACTTTTTTAACCAATCAGTAATGTTCCAACATTAAATACTAAAAATGCTACACTCCATGCAACTATAAGTTGAAATAATACTGACATAATAGTAAACTTTCCACCATATTCTTTTTTCATAGTACCTAAAACTGAAATACAAGGTGTATACAGAAGTACAAATACTAAAAATGAATAGGCTGATAAAATTGAAAAATGCATAGGAAGCACACTGCTTAAATCCCCTGCAAATATTATTTCCATTGAAGCTAAAACTGATTCTTTTGCAAGAAGTCCAGAAAGAAGTGAAACAGCACTCTGCCAGTTTCCAAATCCTAATGGTGCAAAAATTGGAGCAATAACATTACCTATTGATGCTAAAATACTCTCGTTAACTTCTTCAACCATTCCATTAAAATTGAAATTAGATAAAAACCATACAACAACGCTCATTGCAAAAATTACTGTACCTGCTTTCTTTAAAAAGCTTGATGCCTTGTCAACTGTCTGTTTATAAACAGATTTAAAAGTAGGCATTTTATATTCAGGAACTTCTAAAATAAATGGTTCTTCATCTTTTTTAAAATATGTACTTTTTAATAACATTCCTAATAAAAATGCAACTAAAACTCCTCCTGCATAAAGAGATCCTACTACCAGCCCTCTATGATTTGTGAAAAATACAGATGCAAAAACTGTATATACTGGAAGTCTTGCATTACAAGACATAAACGGTACTAAAAGGGCCGTAAGTTTTCTATCCTTTTCGCTTTCAAGAGTTCTTGCTGTCATTACAGCTGGCACAGTACATCCAAATCCTATTATCATTGGAATAAACGCCTTTCCTGAAAGTCCCATTTTTCTCATAAGCTTATCCATCATAAATGCTACTCTTGACATATATCCACTGTCTTCTAAAATTGTTATACATATAAATAATACAAGAATTATTGGAAGCAGTACTATTATTCCACCTACTCCGGATACTATTCCATCCACAATAAGTGAACTAAACCAAGGCGATGAATTCTCAAGAATATGAGATAAATAAGGAAGTATAGAATCATTAAGTACACCATCAAGAAAATCCGATAACGGCTGTCCAACCCACGAAAAAGTTAGTTCAAACATAAGAACCATTATCCCTAAAAATATAGGATACGCAAACACTGGATGAAGTACATATTTATCAAGTTTTTCGCTTATAGTTTCTCTTTTATCTTCTTTTTCAGTTATGCATTTTTTAAGAACATTTTCTATAAAATCATATGCCTCTTTTTCAGTTTTAAAGTTAAACTTCCTTTTATCATTTTCTTCTTTTTTAAAATTCCCTTTTTTAAGTCTTTCTTTTACTTTATCAACACCGATTGATTTTCCAGCAGTTATTGGAATAACTTCAACTCCAAATTCTTCTTCAAGTTTTTTATAATCAATCTCAATACCTTTTGCTTCACAAATATCAATCATGTTAAGAGCCAGTATTATAGGCTTGTCAAATTGTTTAAGTTGTGTTGTAAGGTATAGATTTCTATTTAAGTTTGATGCATCCACTATATTTAAAATAACATCAACATTTTCTTCTTCTAAATATTTTTTTGATACCTTTTCTTCATTTGAAAAAGTATCCATAGCATAAATCCCTGGAAGATCAGCTACTTTAACATCTTCAAAATATCCTTCTTTTTTATCAACTGTAACTCCTGGCCAGTTCCCAACATATTGATTAGAACCAGTCAGTTCATTATACAATGTTGTTTTTCCTACATTAGGATTTCCTAACAAAGCAACATTTATCATATATATTTTCCTCTCCATTTATATATTTACTACAAATTATGCAAAATATTTTACTTCTATTTTTAAGTTGTATAAGATTTTATATTATTTAAATTGATTATTGTTATCAATTTAAATATAAAACACTATTCTATAACTTTTTCAATTAATACTATCCAATATTTTCAAGTATAATACATTCAGCATCTTTCTTTCTTATGGCAAGATCAAAGCCTCTAAAATTTACAATCACCGGATCTCCTAAAGGTGCTTTTCTCTTAAATTCTATTTGAGTTCCTTCTATGCAACCTAATGCTGAAAGTCTCTTTGTAAGTTTTGAATTTCCATTAATACCTGTTATTACTCCTCTTTGTCCAGGATTTAAATTAAAAATACTCATATATTTAATACCTCCCAAGGTCCCTTATTAGCTTCTTATCGCTACATATATAATACAATAAAATCTTGCAATTGTAAATGAAAATATCTATCATATAACTCAGAATATCATTCCTGTTAAACTTATATAGAAAAGAACTCATTTTACATCATAATTAGTTTCCTACTTTGCTAAAATAACGTAAAATAAGTTCTTCTATAAATTCTAGTTAATAGTATTTTCTTGTGTCTTATTTACATGAATACTCATCTGAGGGTATGGTATGCTTATATTCTCCTCATCAAATTTAATCTTAACATTTTCAAGAAGACTATAATACACTTTCCAATAATTATCTGTTTCTGTCCATACTCTTGTAATAAAGTTTACTGAACTATCAGCCAGTTCGGAAACAGCAACAAATGGCTCTGGTTCATTAAGTATAAGCTCTTCTTTGTTTATAACGCTAAATATAGCGTTTTTTACGACCCTTATATCTTGATCGTAACCCACACAAAAAGTGAGATCAACTCGTCTCATTTCTTGAGCGGTATAATTTCTTACAATTCCATTAGCTAGTGTACCATTAGGAACTAAAATTTGTTTATTATCAACAGTTGAC
The DNA here is from genome assembly GCF_006742065.1 of Clostridium butyricum. Classification (NCBI taxonomy): domain Bacteria; kingdom Bacillati; phylum Bacillota; class Clostridia; order Eubacteriales; family Clostridiaceae; genus Clostridium; species Clostridium butyricum. Next base: position 2,162,791 of record NZ_AP019716.1, read on the forward strand.
ATATGAGTATAAAAAATTCCTATTTTGTCAACCTTCCCACTTTCACCTGCACCTTCTATATAATCTCCCACATTAAAAGGTCTGATAAAAAGAATAATAACACCACCTGCAAAATTTGATAAACTTTCCTTAAGAGCAAGCCCTACTGCAATACCAGCTGAACCTAGAAGTGCTATAATTCCGCTTGTAGATAATCCAACATAATTCATTATCATTAAAACAAGCAATAACTTTAGACATATATTCATAAAACCATCTAAAAAAGAAGCAAGTGTAACATCTACATTTCTTCTCTCCATAACCTTATTAGCAGCCTTAATTACTCTAGTTATAATCTTAAAACCTATCCATACAAGCAATAGTCCTATTACGATTTTCAAACCGCTTGTTGATAACCACTCATAAAATTTTTCCAAAGCTTGTTCATATATTTTCATTCGTACCTACCACCTTGTAATTTTTTATTAAAATCTTAATCTATTATAGTAGGAATATGGTGTTTCGTCCATTTAAAATTTTTTATTATTATATATAATTTTGTACTTTTATGAATTAATTTACATTAATTCTAGACATATTGATAAAAATATATCTGTTAAATTTCAAAATTATACTTTTTTCACTATGTTAACGTGAAACTTTTACAAGAACTTTTTTTACTTTTGAACATTCTCCAAGAGCACATCCTAGTCTATGTCCATCTTCTATAAAAAATATAGCATAATCTCCTGAATAATGTACCTCTATCTCCCATGTTCTCTGGGAATAAAAGTCTTTCTCTTATTCAAGCATCAAGTTGTTCTCTTTTTTATCCACTTCAGCCAATGATCTCTGCCTTACTTGGATCTCTGCTCTTAGGAGAAATAATTAACTTGCGTTTTATTTGCGGAGCATTATTAATTATCTTTGGAATAATTTACAGCGTATTTTCAGATAGTCGCCAACCATTAACTAAAAACTCTGTTCCTAGCAACTATAACTTAAAAAATAAAGCACACTCTATGTAAAGGTATCTTTATACAGAATATGCTTTAACTCTATACTTATCTCGTCTTTACTATTCTAGTCATTTTATAATCACCATGAATTTAATATTAATTTTAATTAATTAAGATAATACATCTCTTACATTCATTAAAATAAAGCCTAATAAATTGTCTCCTCTCCATTTTAAAGGATTGTCTATATTTTCATCATCTTTTGCCAGTCCTATTCCCCATATAAAATCATATCCATTGGTTTTTACAAGTATTTTTGACTTTGTATTTATAAGATACTTCTTTAATCTAGGATTCTGCGAAAACTTAGCCATATTTCCTATTTTGACAATTCTATTTTTTTCTTTATTCCATATTTCTTCATTGAAATTGTTTACTTTACTTCCTATTAACTTCATCTGATTGGGATGATATGCTTTAAAAATTTTATCAAGAGCTTCCTCATCACCAAATAGTCTTGCCTTTTCAGCCATCATATACTGTTCTGAACATGAATATCTTATGTTATTCATTTCAAAAGGTGATTGATACCACTGACTTAGACATGACTTTGTTATATTACCATTATTTGTTTTTTGATGTCCACAAAAAAATAGAAATTCGAGAGGCTCACCCTTAATATAAAGTTCCTGCACCTCTTCTTTGCTATACATGTTTTATTCCTCCTATAACACACTTATAAATTATTTGTGTCAATTAAATACATGGTCCTTCGTATTACTTATATTATATTTTACAGCAAATTTTGGAAAATATAAACACTTAATTTTTTCAACTACAAACAACATATTAATTTTCTTTTCCATGTAAGTTTTAGCATGTAATTCAATTAATCTCCCTTTTTAGGTACTCATTATTAGTAATTGTTATACATACAAATAAAAGGTGCCATACTAAGTGACACCTTTTATTTATATAAACTTTAATTCAATAATTTGCAATTTTAAATATTTATTAGACTTTCTTTTATGAATATTCGTTTTTTAACACTACCAATCAGGATTTGGAAACATCTTCATTGTATAATCATGGATGTTATCATCATCATTTTTTCTAATATCAGGACCTTCTTCATCTGTAAAACCCTCTATATGATCATTAAAATCATATTCCTTTTCATAACTTGTGCTTATAATTTTATTTTTCTCATATTTTTTTCTCATGATATTATCACTCCTTAAAAATAGTCATTATTAAAAGTATCTCCTCACAAATTAATTATATTCTCTTGAAGAATGTAAATTTACTTCAAACCATTCAGTAGATCTATTGTGTATTGTTGTATACACCTTTCTATAAAATTAATTAAATACTACTCACATTAAATATTCATAAAATCTATTTTCTCTCATTGTTATACAATTGCTGTATAATAATTATATATAATCATTAGAGGAGGATTTATTTTGGAAAATAATATTATACCTAGATTTGAAAACTATAACTGGATTGATGAGATAAGAAAGTATATTCCTTATAATACACAGGAGGAAAAAGATAAAGAACTTATTTTAAAATGCATAAATGTTTATGATAATCTTCTTTTTAGACAAAATCCAATTGCTCATATTACAAGTTCGGGATACATAGTAAACAAAGACCGTACAAAAGTTCTTATGATCCATCATAATATCTACAAGACTTGGGCTTGGACCGGAGGACATGCTGATGGAGATCCTGATCTTATACATGTGGCTATAAAAGAAGCAATTGAAGAAACTGGAGTAAAACATTTTGATGTTGTATCTGAAGAAATCCTTTCATTAGATGTTCTTACTGTTGATGGACATATAAAAAAAGGACACTATGTTTCAAGCCACCTTCATTTATCCTTGGCATATCTTTTAGAATGCAACGAAAATGATAAACTTATAGTAAAAGAAGATGAAAATAGCGGTGTCATGTGGATTCCAATAAATGAAATAGATAAATATTCTAATGAACCTTATATGATTAACTTATACAATAAATTCAATGAAAAAATAAAAGACAATCCATCTTTTAAATAACTATTCAGTAGTTAATTTTTTGCTGCTATTAACTTTGAGTAAAATTTGCTTTATTGCTAATACTATTTAATGATATTTAATATTTATTTAGGAGATGAAAAACTAATGGCACAAAATACAGGTACTGTAAAATGGTATGATCGTGAAAAGGGTTATGGCTTTATTTCATGTGATGAAGGTAATGATGTTTTCGCTCATCATTCACAAATTAAAGATAATGGTCCGGAAAAAGACTTAAAAGAAGGTGAAAGTGTTACTTTCTCAATAGAAGAATCTGACAAGGGTCCTATGGCCATAAATATTCAAAAGCTCTAATAAAAAAAGAAATATGGATGATTAGATTTATCCATATTTCTTAACACTATATTAATTTATTTTTTAAAATTATTTTCAAGATTTTCTTCAACATATCTAATAAAATCATCAAATGTTCCATGTATTATTGCCGTTCCCTTTGAAATCTTATCTGTAGCAAAATTATATTCTATGAAACCATAATTAAATCCTGGACTTGATACAACTATATTGCTATCAAAGGTCCTATAAATAATCTCATTTTCCATCATTCTCTTACAGAACTTTAATATTTTTTCATATTCTTTAAAGTTTCTCTCTATTAGTTCCATTATAAAATCAAATAATTCATATGCCCCCAAAAGCGGAGTCATTGTATTATCTGAAATATAGAAGATCTTATTTGATCCAAAGAAATATTTCATATTCTTATATGATATAGTTTTATAATCATTATTTATTTCAATGTCATCATTTTTAAATCTAATAACTCTCTCAAATATGTTTTCCCAAGAAACCGAACTAACTGCTGGAGTATTATCTTGAAATATCTGCTTAAATTTATCTACTACTGAATCCATATTTGTTCCAGCAGCTACAACTTTATCATTTATGTATACTTTAAATAAATTATTTTCATACATTAGCACAACTTTATTTCCCATAATTTATACCGCCTTAATCAATTAATAATAATTATTATATCATATTCTATATTATTAAACAAATTTTAATTTATATACTTTGGTAGTTGAAAATTCATAATTCAAAATATATCTGTCCATTCTCATTAATTAAAAATAATCTTACGTATTTATTTTTTTATATTATAATAGAGACGCTCAAACCCTAAGCGCCCCTATTATATCATAACAAGATTACTCTATAATTACTACCTTATTAAGATTCAGATTTTAGAAGAATCCTGGATAACCGCATCCTCCACCAAATCCTCCGCCAAATCCAGTTCCACCACAGCAGAAGAATAAAATAAGAATAATCCAGATCCAAGAACATCCACCAAATCCAAATCCATTACCATAACCATTGCCATATCCACCACCACAGCAACAAGGTTGTTGACAGCAGCAAGGTTGACATTCACAGCATGGTTGAGGACAGCAACATTTATTACAACAGCAGCAATCACAAGATTTTTTTGACATGTTTATCAACTCCTATTCCTTTGTTAGTATATCTTATTCATAGAAGCTGATTTTTGTTCTTAAATATATTTTAAAGATTATCTGCATTTTTTGTAACAAGTTATAAATTTATATTCCGCTACAATATTACTTTCCCAAGATATATAAAAGCGGTTTGTTATTGAATGTTATTAAGAAGCTTATTTATTAACTTATATACTACAAATGATATAAATCCAATAATTCCTATATCAAAAGCAAGTGCCTTTATAAGATTCGTTCCACTCAAAACACCATAATAGTAGTAATATCCCATTAAATTATTTGTATAAAACTCTGAAAGCATTGTTAAAATAAATGATCCAGCTCCAATTGAAGATATTATAACTATTATCTTTTCATTTAATTTTGAAGTAAACATCTTTGTATTACTTTCAACTTTAAATTTCCTTTGTATAATCAAATATATAACTGATAATACTGCTATGATTACAACAGCTACAATAAACTCAGATATAAGATTTCTTTTTTGTATAAATACAACATTTACACTATCAATAAGGTAAGTGCTTTGTCCTTTAAAGAAATTAACACTAATGATATCCCCTATTTTTTCAAGAAAACTTTTTCCATTTCCTCCTGGTATATAATCTAAAATCATGAATACTCTGCTAACTATAAATAGTAATGACACAGGCAAGATACTTATCATACATATTATTCCCATTATAGTATTTGAAAACATTGAATCAACTATAAGTAAAATAAATATTCCGATTGTTCCAAATAAAATTATTTTCAAAGTTTCTATTCCAAGTACGGTAAAATAACCGTCTATTATGGACATAAGATCATAATTTCTTAAATAAGCCATTACACTTATATATATAAATACAGCAGTAAATATTACAAGACTAATAAGCAAACATATTAATTCATTATATTTAATCTGCTTTTTAGTATATGGTGCGCTTGTTAAAAACATATTGTTATTTCTCTTATTTATCCCCTGGGACATGAAATGTATCATTGCAAATATTATCCCTAAAATTATATAAGAAAAAATTGTATATGTTGAGTAACCATTATTAAAATTCATTGAAATATCATTTGAAACCATATTTATATGGTTCTCAACTAATCTATTACTTGCAAATCCCCAGGCTATAACTCCAAGAAGTATCATCATCTTAGCAGAATTAAACCACTGATATATTAGCCCTTTATTTAAATATTTCTTCATCCTATTAATCCTCCTTATCAACCTTGTATATGAAGATATCTTCCAGGCTTAAATCTACTTCTTCTATAAAAAGTGGTTTGAATTTATTTAACCCTTTTATAAATTCATCGTCATACTCATCAGTAATAATTGTAAATACCCTTCCGACTTTTGAAATTTTGAATATTCCTTTTAAATTTAAATCTTCTTCATAAACTGGTTCATCAAAGGCAATTTGAATTTTTTTAATCTTATTTTTCATATTTTCAAGTGAATTTTCATATGAAATAGAACCATTATCTAATATTGCCACATCATCACATATTCTTTCAAGTTCATTTAAATGATGTGAACTTATTATTATTGTTGTATTATTATCATAAACTTCATCTGCAAAAATCTTTAGCAACTTATTTTTAAGAATTGCATCAAGTCCAGAAGTAGGTTCATCCAATATTAAATATTTAGCATGAATTGAAAATGCAAGCATTATTGAAAGTCTCATCTTCATACCTTTTGATAGTTGAAATATAAATTTTCTTTCTGGTATTTTGAATATCTCATTTAATTCTTTAAATTTCTTCTCATCAAATTTTGTATATGAATATTTATAAAATTTAATGAGATCTTTTACTCTGAAATTTGGATGCATTATATTTTCATCTGCTACATAACCAATAATTTCTTTAACCTTTGGATTGTCATAAACATCTTCTCCATCATACTTAACAAGTCCTTTAGTAGTCTGATATATTCCTGTAAGACATCTAAGAAGTGTTGTCTTTCCAACTCCATTAGGACCAATTATGCCATAAATCTTTCCTTCTGGGATTTTTAAATTAATATCATTAAGAATTGTCCTGCCATCTATTTCAAATGAAACATTATTAACCTCTATCATTTTCATTTACCCCCAGTTCCGAAAAAATCTCTAGTACTAGCTTCAAAAATTCCTCCTTTGAAATTCCTCCGTAGTTAGCTTCAAGTATTATTTTTTTTAATTCCCCCTGAATATAATCCATTTTCTTTTCATCCACCTTCCCCTTAAAGTTATCTGTAACAAATGTACCTTTTCCTCTCAAGGTTTCAATTATTCCATCTCTTTCAAGTTCTCCATACGCTTTGCTTATCGTATTTGGATTTATTGTTAATATAGTTGACATTTCTCTTACTGAAGGCAACTTATCATTTGATTTCAATCCACCTTTTAATATGAGTTCCTTTATTCCAAGCTCTATTTGTTCATATATAGGAGTACTACTCCTAGGATCTATTTTAAGCATTGTTTTCTACCTCTTCATGTGAATCAGCTTGACTTTCAGATATATTTTCTCCACTTTTAGCATCATCACTCATATTTTCATGTCCATCATAGTAAATTCCTTCATTTGCATTTATTTTTGAATAGTCAGGAGGATATTCACTATTAGACATATTTACAAAATCAATAACATAGCCTTCACCTTCATCTATTAAAACAAGGTCTAGCACTTCATAAGAAGAATTGTCATATTGATTTTTCTCAATTTCTCCTGTTCTTGGATTACTATAATAGTACGTATTTACTTTTAATCTCACTGCTTCCTGTTTGCTTATTGGAAGCCTTTTGCTGAATCTTTCTCGAAGTTTGCTGTAATAATTTAAAAGATCATTTTCACTCTTTTCATCTAACTTCACCACTTCTTCAACATCAATCTTTGCATAATGAAGATCTGACTCAGTAAGTCTCTTTCTAACTGAAAGACATTCAGAAAAGTCTTCTGTTTCCTTTAATTCACCCCTTGTACCATCTTTCATTCTCAAGATAGGTTTCGTTTCAAGTACTTGTATTATTTCTTCTGGACTATTAAAATTTTTCTGCTTTTTATACATCTTTTCTGAACTAACTGGTCCAAGAAGCGCTGTAAGCAGTATAAAGCCTCCAATTAAAACTACCAAAGTTGACTTTTTCATATTATTCCCTCCCAATTGTATTAGGTGTACTATTCGAACTAGTACACCTAGATTATATTACACACTTTTTGATTATGCAATATAATATTTCCTTAATATTTTCTTAAGTACATAATTAGTATTAATATTAATGGATTAAAATTTGTATTAAAAGTTATACTCAAATTTGACTGTATTATAAATTTCCTAAAGAATAAAAACCGGACTTTATGAATCCATAAAATCCGGTTTGAAAAATATTAATTTTCTTTTTTGTCACCTATATAAAGAATAATCAATGCTATTATAGTAAAAACTAAAGGTCCTGCAATCATAGCAATTGTTGATGTATAATCGCCATTTAAAGCTGGTTCAATTATAGTAAATAAATTAGCAAATCCTACTGTTGCAGTTACTATTATTGCTACAATTATTGCAAAGGCTTTACTTTTATAAACCTCAAAAGGTTTTTCAATATCATCTTTTTTCTTGAAGGAAATAAACGCTATTGATAAGAATAAATATGGTATTGTCATTGCTACATTAGTCATTAATACAAGCATTTCAAAAAATGCTTTTGCATTTTTACCACCCATAGCAATTGCTAAAACCATAACACCAACTATTGCAGTCTGAACCATCATCGCATTTACTGGCATTCCACTTTCATCAAGCTTTGAAAATTTCTTTGGCCAAAGCTTAGCTGGAGTACCTTCAATTAACTGCTTAAGTGGTGAATATGACAATGTAAAGAATGCACCTGTTAAAGCAAGGAACATTGAAAGTCCAACAAATCTTGCAACCCAGTTACCCATTTGAACAGAAACTGCACTACTAAGTCCCATTGAATCACCTAAAGTGTATCCAAAGTTATTCATAACTACATACGCAACATTTGCCATATTTACATTATCTCCTGATAATGTACTACTCCAGTTTGTAAATACACCTACACAGAATATTCCTAAAGAATAACCTATTGAAATTATTATCGCTGCTACTGCTACACCCTTAGGGAATGTTTTTTCTGCATTTTCAGTCTGATCAACAAGTCCTCCAACTGCTTCAATACCACCATAAGCAAAAATTGCAAATACTAGAAATGAAAGCATTGACGTTACAGTTTGATAAGCAGGATTAGGTGAATTCACAAATGACATTGCGCTTTGTACTGGTTCAGCTAGCTGTCCTTTGTTTAATACAAGTACAATTACCGCACCTAAAATTAAAACTACATTTAATAAAGCACATGCTATACCACCAACAGATGTTATTTTAGTTATTTTACTCATACCTTTTCTAGATATTATAAAAACTAAAACTACCCAACACACTCCAAGTATTCCAAGACTTTGAGTTGAGTTTAATCCAAAAAATCCTAATTCTGATGTTCTATCTACACCAAATATCATATTTGATAATGGCACCCATATGCTTGAACAGATATTTATCATCCAAATTACATATGATGCATACCACATGAATAATCCTACGAAAGCATATTTAGGTCCTACACTTTTTTCCATCCATGAATAGATACCACCTTTTTCTTCCTTAAATGCAGCACCATATTCAGCCATCATAAAAGCATATGGAAGGAAGAAGAAAGCTGCTCCTAATATAAACCATGGAATTGCTCCATAACCCATTAAATAGAATGATCTTGGCATGTTTGCAAAACCAAAAACTGATGTGAAAATCATAAGAATTAATGTTATTAAAGTTAATTTCTTTTGTTTTTCATTGTTTCCCATTTTAATTTCTCCTTACGTTATTCAATTTTTAATGCAGCTTTTTGTTGTTCCCTATAATCAATTATTCCTTTTGTTTAATTCCAGATTTATTATTCCCGTTTTTAAGTAATCTAATAATTATAGTACATTGTAAATTTTAACAAACATATCTTTTGAATTTATTTTTAAAATAATCAAAATTTGCAAAATAAAACTTTCTTTTTAAAGCATCTGCATATATTTATGTATAATACTATTATATTATTGTCAAATCAAGTCGTTTTTCATGATATATATATATTTATATAGGTTGTTTAATATTAATTTTTTACTTTTTTTATTTTTTTTATACTATTTTATCATTTTTCCTATATTCTTTTCATTTTATTATCATTATTATATAAAAATTGCTAAAAGAACTTTTATATTTTTTTCTTTTCTTATTTCTGAATTTTCTGATTTTTTATTTATTATATTTTGGAAGATATATTTCAAATGGAAAATCATATGAATTTTATTTTTTTATTACGTTAAATGCTAAATTAATTATACCTTCTTTCATAAATAATCTAGATTAATTATGAATTATTTATATACAAATTTATTTAAATAATAACAATATTGTAGTAAAATTATATTCGTAATCGTAAACAAGCTTGAAAGGAGTTTATTATGAAATTTAGAAAATGTGGAAATAGTGGTCTTAAACTACCAGTAATATCTTTAGGTTTATGGCATAACTTTGGTGCAGGAGATGTGTATTCAAACAGTGAAGCTGTATTCAAAAAAGCTTTTGAGTGTGGAATCTCATACTTTGATCTTGCAAATAATTATGGTAGACCACACGATGGGTCAGCAGAAGAAACCATGGGAAAAATTCTAAATAAAAATTTCACATCAAATGATAGAGACAATATGATTATTGCAACAAAGGCAGGATATGACATGTATGATGGTGGTCCTTACAATGATGGCGGATCAAAAAAATATCTTATTTCAAGCATAAATCAAAGTCTTAAAAGAATGAACCTTGAATATGTTGATATTTTCTATCATCACAGATTCGATCCTGAAACTCCTCTTGAAGAAACAATGTCTGCACTGGACTTGATTGTTAAACAGGGAAAAGCTTTATATATTGGTATATCAAATTACAATCCTGAACAAACAGAAAAAGCGTGCGTTATTTTAAAAGAGCTTGGAACTCCATGTATAGTAAATCAACTTCCTTATTCTATGTTTAACAGGGAAATTGAAGGTTCTCAATTAGAAACTCATAAACAAACAGGAATTGGTACTGTAGTATTTAGTCCTCTGGCTCAAGGACTTTTAAGTGATAAGTACATACATGGCATACCAGAAAATTCAAGAATAGGACGTCATAGTTTATATCTTCATGAAAATGATGTTACAAAAGAAAAAATAGATAAAATCATAAAACTTAATGATCTTGCAGCAGAAAGAGGACAAACTCTTGCTCAAATGGCACTTGCGTGGAATCTACGTGATGATGTAACCTCAGTTATAATAGGGGCAAGCAGTACAAAACAAGTTGAAGATAATGTAAAAGCAATTGAAAATCTTAATTTCTCTTCTCAAGAACTAAATACTATTGAAAATATATTAAAATATTAAATTCAAAATTAATAAAAACAGAATGTATCGTCCTAAGCTGCACATTTCTCAAGGCACAATACATTCTGTTCTCATTTTTGCTAGTATACTACTTTACAATTTTTAAATCATAAATTCATTTTTAGTGTTCAAAAACGACTTTGTTTTTTCCAGTTGTTTTTGCAATATATAAATTTTTATCTGCTACATTTAAAGTATCTTCCTTATTATCACAAGACATTGCAACTCCTATACTAAGTGTGACTTTTACATTTTGTTGAAATGCAATTTTCTCAACTTCTACTCTTATCTTTTCTGATATTTCTTCTAATTCTTGTCTTGACTTGTTAGATGAAACTACTACAAATTCCTCTCCTCCATATCTGCAAAGTTTACTATCTTTATCAATTATTTTTGAAATAGTATTGCATACATTTATAAGAACAGTATCTCCAAACTGATGCCCATATGTATCATTTAAACTTTTAAAATTATCTATATCAATCATCATTATAGAAAAGTTAGTATCTTCCCTTATAAAACTCTCATATAATTCGTTAAAATAAAATCTATTATAGGATTTTGTTAGCCCATCTTTCTGATTCTGTACTCTTAATTTTTTTATTTTTGTATATGATATTAAGAAAATTATTAAACTAGACACTAAAGTTAAAGATAAAACCTTAAAAATAAATTTATTTTTATGTTTCTCTCTTTCGATAGACACTTCTGATTTTACCGTTTCTAAAACATAATAAGAATAATCACTATAAATAATATCTTCAGTATTATTTATTAAACCTGCAAGTTTTAATATATACTCTTCTTCTAGCTTGTAGTCTTTACTATTTATAGCTACATTCATAATCTTTTTCATTATTTTCCTCTGATTGTATATATCATTCTTATCTACACACCATTGTAATATTTCATTATATAATTCTATGGCTTCTTTGTAATTTGTTGTCTGTTCCAAGTAAGTTCCATGTAATGAATTATAATTTAAATAAACATCACTACTGATATTATTTTTATTCTCTTTTATTAATTCATCAGCCTTATCTAATAATTTCTTACCTTCATCAAGATTATTTTCATAAAAATTTTTATCTGCTAGTATTAAAATTCTTCTTATTTCTATATTTCTAAATTCTTCTTCATCAAAGTATACTTTATATGAAGATATATTTTCTACAGTCTTTTTTGCTTCTTCATAATTTCCACTTTCTAAATATATTTCACCTAAATTTATGTACGCATAAACATCTCTATATGCCTCATGACTTTTATCTTCTATTGGCAGTTCTAGAGCATCTTTTATTAATTCAACTGCTCTATCTCTATTTTCAATTTCTCTTAATATACGTCCAAGATTAATCATACATCTTGAAAGACAGTAATTATCATTTAAATCATAAGCTAAATAACATCCTTTTATTGCATATTCAGATGCTTTTGCATAATTTCCATGTTTTATATATAGTTCTTTAAGCTCTAAAATAAAATACAATTTGGCTTCATTTGATAAATTCTTATGGCTTTCCAAAATATCTGTACCCCATAAAATTATTTTACTTTGTCCTGACTCTTTATCTGATATTGTATCCATAAGCATCCATATTTCTTTATAATACTTATTATAATTTTTGCTGTTTATATTAGCCAAACAATATCTTACAACCTCTGATGCTTTAAAGAAATCGTCATTAGCTAAATATATTTTAGAAAGAAATGTACCTGCATAAGTTTTTAATTTTATACTTGTAAAGGGATTAACACTTCTTAATGATTTATTAAGATTATCTTTTGCTTCATCATATTCATTATCAGCTATATTTACACACGCTTTTAACAGATATGCCTTATTCAATCTATTATGATTTTGAAATTCAATGATCATTTTATTTATCTCATCTTTGCTTATGTAATCATATAATTCTCTATTTCTACTTTTCTTGTTATGATCATATAAATCACTTTTAATGGTTTCTGAGGTTATAAGTAAAACTTCATCAATCTTATTATTTTTTGAGTTTATTTTCATACTATATAGACAACCTATAATAGTTGCTATAATTATTGTAATGTAAAAATATAATAAAGGTTTCTTTAATGATTTTTTTATTACAATCACCATATCTTTCTTTAAAAATAATTTAAATTAGTTTATCAATTTAAATAGTTTATCAAACTAATTACAATTATTTTAAACCCTTTTCTATTTCATTGTCAATTATAGTCGAAAAAAGTGTTTGCAATACATATTATTACAAACACTTCGGATAATCGACAACTATATCATATATACATAGTAATTAAATAATGTACACATCTATATAAATACATAATCATCTTATTATTTTTTTTATTTCTTCTATAATAGTCTCTACACTTTTATTATCTGTGTTAATTTTTAAAGTTTCCATTCTTTCATATAATCTTAAATTATCAACACTACGTTTTATACTTTCAGAATCACGTATACCTTTAGATATATCTCTCGCTATTCGCTCTATAAGTTTTTCCTCTGAGCACATAAGAGTAATTTTATGTACATCTACTCCTTTTAATTTAAGACTATCTAAGACTAAATTCATTATTTCATCTGTCTGTATAACCCAATTAAATATAATATACTCTGAAAAAGAATTCTTTATAAAATTATTTAATATAAAACTTATATTCTCAATTACCATTTTTTTATTTTCTTCATTAACCACAAATGGATTCATGTACCAGCAGCTATCTCCATCCAGCCAGAAAGAATTCTCAAGGGATTTATATAGCCTTTCGCTTACAGTTGTCTTTCCAACTCCCATGGTTCCATTTATTATTATCAACTTTTTCATAATTCCTCCACATTTCAAGCTGTTAATTAATACAGGCTTAACAGACTATTACCATGTATAATTCATTTTTTAAAATGCAGATTGATTATAGGTCATTAAGAATCTAAGTATTTTTTCTTTCATAATGCTAAACTTAATATAATCATTATTACTTAAATTATTCTTAAATCAGCCCATGTTTTATAAAGCTTCTATAAATTCCACCCTCATCATGAGTATCTGTAATCTCATCTGCAATTTTCTTCAGACCTTCTTTTGCATTTCCCATAGCAATTCCTACATTACAAAACTTAAGCATTTCAGCATCATTCATACCATCTCCTAGTGCTATAGTATCTTCTATTCTAGCATTTATGCACTTTAGTAAAATATCTATTGCTGTTGCTTTATGAACACCTGGAACACCAAGTTCACCACTATTTTCACCAAATGCTTCAACTGTACATCTGTAAACTTCAAATTCATTTTCAAATTCTTTCTTTATTTCTTCAAATGTAATTCCATCTGGTTCAAGAAAACACGCTTTGTTCACATCATCTCTGTATAAATCTTCTCCCGTAATAAGGCCTTCAATAAAGTGATGTGGATTCTTTTCTTTTCTTTCTCTAGCCTCAATATCATTATCTATATCACCATAAATGCATCTTTCAAGTTGTGGAATAAGATTTTCGCTTGCATATAAACCACCATTAGACTCAATATAAAAATTCACATTGTGTTTATTAAAAAAATCTACTAAATGTCTTACATTACTATGAGAAACTCTTTTATGGTAAACCATGTTATCTTCTATTTGAAGGTAACCTCCACCAGCACCAATAACACCATCAAAGCCTATTTCCATTATAAAATCATAAATTTCAGCTTTTGAACGTCCTGTACATAAATAAACCTTATGTCCATTTTTTCTTGCAGATCTAACTGCTTCTTTTGCTGATTCAGGAACAAAACCTTCATCATTACATAAAGTCCCATCTACATCTAAAAAAATCACCTTATTATTCATTCAAACTCCTCCATTAACTATGCTTTAGTAATTAAATCTTATATAATCATAATAAAATTCATAAATTTCATAATAAAAATATAACATATAATTTCTAAGATTAATTAGAAGTTGGAAATAATGTAACAGCATATCTCGTACTGTGATTTGTTTTTTTATATAACACTCTGTTTTATATAAATTTATTTTATAACTCATTAATTATCTACTAAATCGACTTAGTTAAAATACCTTTAATGCTTATCTATAAGTTTTTCATCTACTGTCCAATTTGCTTGAAATGAATAGGCCTGTAACCCGTATTAAATTTAAATTTTGATCTTACTCCTATTATATATTCACTATAAGGTATATAATTAATCAACCAACTTATAGCTATACTTATAGATGATACCATAAAGAAATATCTTAAATAATATATTATATGTGGACCAGTGGCAACATATAATGTAAGCCTGTTTAGTATCATAACATGAATAAGATATGCCGGAAAAGAGTATCTGCTTATTACTGTCAATATGTTTAGCATAATACTAAACTTCTCTGCTATAATGCATGAAACAAGATAAAAAAACAAGATAGACATTGTTCTGTATAAAATACTCATTTCTATACTGCTTTTCAAAACAGGAAGTCCAAGACTATACCTTTCAGTTACTGCTATATAAAAATAAAATCCAAAAGTAATAATATAAACAACACTTATTAAATACTTAAACTTTAATACTTTTTCTTTGAATTTCTTATAATTGCAGATAGCGTAAACTCCTATAACAAAATAGAAATAATAAAAAATAGGCGATATATTTACAAGCTTCTTTTCCAAATCACTTGGATTTTTAAATAAATGTTCAATTACAAATCCAGCTATACCATAATGATTAAGTACATAACTATATAAATAAGCTAACAATATAAATACTCCACTTTTAATATATATATTTTGTTTCAATACTTTTTTAGTAATCCACAAAATTATAGGAAAATACAAATATATCCTTAAAATCATTCCCATATACCACAGATGATATTGTGCATCACCAGTGAATATAACTAAAATAGACTGAACATTTAAAGTCTGTCCATTATTAATCATTATAATTATTGACCATATGACAAATGGAAGAACTAGAAATTTCAGTTTCTTAATATAAAAATCCTTTATATCAAATTTATTTATATATGTGTAAATAAGACTTGCAGCAGTTAAAAATATAAATAGTTCAACACCTGTTTCTGCTCCTATATATATAAACTTTGATACAATAAAATTGTTAAATGATATATCATCTCTATAGGAAAAACCTCCTATTGTATGCTGAAGTACTATAAATAAGAATGCTATTCCCCTCATAACATCAAGTTCCAGCAACCTTTCTTTTTTCATAATATAAATCTCCTTATTTAAAAACTAAACAAAATATTTTAAGTTAATATTATTTCTTCAAATACTATGACTGCTCATAGTTTTCATCCCCTTCCTAAATTTAACACCACTTATTATAGCACAATCTTTATTTTTATTTAACTTATGTACCTGTCTATAAAATTACATTTTTATTAATAATTTTTAACCACCTATAATTTCAATATTACATATACTTTTCTTTAACATAAAATAATTTTATCCATGAACTGTAAAATATAACTTATATATTTACTTTTTATCATATTATTTCTAAAACATTATATTTTTAATAGTTTTTCACCTATATAAAATTTAGTATTAGCCTAATATTACTATATCTTTTATACAGATATTTTGTTATAATAATGTAATGCTTTCTAAGAAGTATAAACATGTATAAGATTATCATTATTTGTCAATAATATACTCTTATAGATAAAATCATGAAAGAGGTGCTTTACAATTAATACTAATTATAAAACTCAGGAAAATGTATATATTACAAAAGACGTTATGACTGAAATAAAGGTCTTAAAGAAAAACGGAAGTGAACTAACTTGCAAAATAGATACTTCAGACTTAAATAGAGTTAAAGAATTCGGACCTTGGTTTGCAGAATGGCACAAAGATTTTAACAATTACCTTGTTCAAACATTAGTTAAAACTAATGTTAACGGTAAAGTTAAATACATAAAAAGAAGCATTCAGACTGTAGTACTTGATGTTAACCCACAGGCTCCAATAAAACATTTAAATGGAGATACATTAGATAACAGAAAATCTAACCTTGAATTATATAACAGAACTCTTAAAAATGACTGTGAAAAAGTAGATCATGAAACTATGGCTGTTATTCTAAGAGATAAATTTGGTAACCCAAAACATAAAGCATTAATTTCAATGTCTGATGTAAATAGAGTTGTAAGAGACGGATACAACTGGGTTGTATACTATAAAGGTTCTGAAATGATGGTAGTTGCTAACACTAAAGATGGAAGAATACGTCTTGATGAATACCTAATGAAACCTGAAGAAGGTGCAAAAATTCATCATATTAACTTAAATCCATTAGATAATAGAAGAGATAATTTAGAAATTAAAGAAGATTAATTAAAATTTCTAAGGACTATCCTATAAAATATAAAAGAGCATGAAACTTTTTTAAAAAAGTAATTCATGCTCTTTTACTATTTAATACAGTGTAAAACCATAATTATATTTTTTCTTACAATTAAGATAAATTAAAACTTTTAATTATTATTAAAATTCAGTATACATTTTCTTTCTTCTATGAGCTTTTTATATTCCTCTTCAAGCTTTTTATATTTTTCACTTTCAGGAATACACTGACTTAATTCACTTAATACACAAGTAATCCTGTTATCAATTAAAAGTTTGCGCTGCTGTGCTTCTTTTTTTTCTCTATTATTTTTTTCTTCATTGACTTTTGACATTGAATGACTTTTTAAATTCAAATACTCAGTAAGTCCATATTCATAACGGGTTATTTTATTATTATCGAAAACAAGCAACTTGTCACAAGTCTTTTCCATCATATATCTATCGTGTGTTACTAAAATAAGAGTACCTTCAAATTCCATAAGAATCTCTTCAAGCTGCTCTCTTACATGCAGATCAATATGATTTGTAGGTTCATCCATAATTAGTATATCGCACTGTTGTTTCATCATAATAAGAAGTTTTACTTTCATTCTTTCTCCAAGGCTTAGACAGGCAACCTTTTTATATACAGATTCATTATGAAATCCAAGAAGATCAAGTTTTGTTCTTATCTCTCCCATTTCTTTGTTATTTTTAATATCAAACAAATCTATTATAGATATATCATCATCTAAATCAATAACATCTTGTGAAAGATATCCAACTTTAGATGACTTTGATAAATACACTTCTCCATCATAATCTATATTACCTAAAATGGCTTTTATAAGAGTAGTTTTACCACATCCATTTTTTCCAAATAGCCCTACTTTTTCACCTTGTTTAATATAAAAAGATGATTTTTCAAAAATAACTTTGCATCCATAGCTCTTTGATATTTCTTTTACATACAATGCAGTATTTCCTTTTTTTACAGTATTATCAATGTTAAAAAACACCTTTGATTCTTCTTTTGGCTTTTTTATTCCATCAGTGTCTATCTTCTCAAGTCTTTTTATTCTAGACTTTATCTGCTTATCCATTCTCTTAGCTTTTGCTCTGTTGAATTCTTTACCACCAAATTTATTTCCAGTTTCTATGGCTTTTGCACGTGATTCTCTATGAGCTTTTCCTGACCAATTTTTTGTCTGTTCTATCTGCTTGTTTATCTGCGTTTTCGTCTTTTCCTGTTCATTATATAAATGAAGCATATTTTCATATTCGTCAATCTTTACTTTTCTATAAAATGAGTAGTTACCATTATACTCCTGCACTGATTTATCATCAATTTCAATGATTTTTGTAACACATTGATCTAAGAAATGTCTGTCATGTGAAATGATTATTACTGCCCCTTTAAATTTTTTTATTTTATTTATAAGATACACAGATCCTTCATAATCAAGATGATTTGTTGGCTCATCAAATATTAGTACATCATTTTTTCCATAAAGCACTTCATTTAATGCTTTTTTTGTTTTTTCACCACCACTTAGAGTATTGTTTTCATCTATATTTTTATAGTCAATTGATTGCTTCATATATCCTATTTTCAGATTGTCTTTATGAAAAATAACCTTTCCAGAAGATGACTCAGTAACACCACATATAATATTAACCAATGTAGTTTTTCCTGCTCCATTGCTACCTACTATACCAATTCTTTCTTTATCATCTATGCATAAATTTATATCTTTTAAAATAAGATTATCTCCATATTCTTTATTAATATTTTTACATTCAAGTAAAACTGCCATATATTATTCACCTCATACATAGTGAACCTACTTTATCTGTTGCAAAACCTAACCATTATCATTTATTTTATAAACAATAACTAATTATAGCTGATTTTAATATGTCGTTGTGTTTTGTGTTTTTAGTGTTCATTTAAATATTCAAAAATAATAATATAAATAAAAAACAAAAGAGACCTATAAATTAATTTTCTCATTTATAAATCTCTTCAATCAAATTTAGAATATTTCTTAACAAAAACTCAATAGAAATATCCATTAATATTTTCAAAATATTAAAGAAGAACTTAAATGAAATAAACAGCTTTATAAATTTTTGCATAACAAATAAAGGTTCACTTTAATTTGTTAATTAAACATTTAATAAATTCATAAATTAAGCTGTTATCTTCATTTCTTTCTCCCTTCTAATACTTATCTTACTTTAATATAAATACTACTCTTGTTAACAATACTTGTCAATAAACTAACTCCTCATATAAAATATATTCTAGCATAATATTAAAAATAATAATAACCATACACATTTCAAAGTCATATAATCATTAAAATGTGTATGGTCATATTTTTACTTTTATTCTTCTAAATATGGATTATAATTAGAACGAATAATCTTATCAGATATATCAAGTGATTTTGATACTATGGCTTTTTCTTCCTCCGTAAGATTTTCTTCTCCTTTTATACTTCCATTATTTATTACTGCAAATGATTTTTCTGTATTTAAAAGATTTCTTCCAATACAAGTTTGATCATATTCGTCAGATGGAATTCCTAAAAGATACAGTATTGTTGGCATCATATCAATCTGTCCACCAAAAGTTTCAAATGTTTTTGCCTTTACATTTTGTGAAGGATCGTAAATAATAACAGGAACCCTTCTTCCTCCATTATCCTGGAACCATTCCTCTTGATTTGAAAGCTGTGCAATATCATCGTTGTAATATTTATGAATTCCTGTATGATCTCCCATGAATACAACTATACTATTTTCAAGTATTCCTTCTTCATCAAGTAAATCCATGAACATTCCGATTTGTTTATCAGTATAATGCACACTTTCTATATAACCACCAAGTTTGTTGTCATTCAATTCTGACTCAAGATTAAGTTCTCTATATTCTTCAGGAATATTAAATGGTGCATGACTTGTTAATGTTATTGTCATAGCATAAAATGGATTCTGCATTTCCTTTATCATAGGAATAACCTGAGTAAAATAGCTTTTGTCGCTTATACCCATTCCTATTGATTCTTCATGATTAAATGAATAATAATCTGTAAACTCCTGGAATCCTATTCCGCCACTTAAAGCGATTTCATAATTCCAGAAAGATCCTTTATCTGGATGAATTACTCTTGTTGTATATCCATTTTTTTCTAAGATTTTAGGCATTGAATTATAATTATTTAAAGGATACCTAAAGAATGTTGCGCCTCTTCTTACTGGTAAAAGTGATGTATTTGCTATAAAATCACAATCTGCACTTGTACCTTCATTAACCTGTTCAAATATATTAGGGAAATATATTGATTTCTCTACTAACTTATTTAAATTAGGAGTTATTTCTTGTCCATTTATTTCCTGATTTATAACAAAATCCTCTAATGATTCAACTTGAACATAGATTAGATTTTTTCCTTTTGCAGATGCAAAATACTCATTATCTGGAAGATTTTCATTTTTAAATTCAAAATAATTGTTCATTTCAGATTTATCTTGCTCTGTAAGTTCATATGGCCTTGTATTATAGTATACAGTAACCGCATCATGTAGATGATACCCTATTGTTGATAGATATCTATGTGTATATGTTGGGTCAGTTCCTGCGATTATATATGCATTTTTTACATACGGATTTTTTAATATGTAAATGTTAAATGGCACATACGCTATAAATATAAAAGGAAGTACAAACGTACACAAAAAACCTTTTACAGCTCTTTTACACTCTTTATTAAAATATTTTCTAAATCCATATGCATAAGCTCCTATAATTACAAAGTCTAAAATAAACAGCCAATCAAGTGAACTTACCATTGATTTTATACTATCTGACAGGTTGTCAAGATTTGATGTTTGAGTTAAAAGAAAAACTGAAGGTACTGTATTAAACCCTCTGTAATACCATACATCGATAATAAATAAAGCAGTTACTATTATATCTAGTACAAAAACATAAATTATTCTCCCTTTTCCTTTAAACAAAAGAGAAAAACTTACAAATAGTAATGCAAAAGCTATATAATATTCCATAGAAACTATGGATACAGCAGAATATCCTGATGAAAAACTAAAAGAATATGGATTATCGCTTGTTACAAATCCCTGAAATACAATTCCCTTCAATACAATAGATATTACAGGAAGTAAAAAGAAAATTAATCTTATCATATTATCTTTCTGCATATTTTTTTCTGCCAATTCTTTGAGTTTCAACTTAATCGTGCTCAAAACCTCACCTCACTTAATTTATATGAACAGCACAAACAGAAATTATTTATTTTTTGATTTATTTTATTAAATTCATAGCATTAAGCAATAAGTTATGTTTAGTGCCTTTCACATTATACCACTTTTATTTTTATTGATAAACATTCTTATAAAACCTTAATATTTTTATAAGAATATTTTTTTAGTTATTTTTCTTCAATACTTCTTATTCTCTTACCATTTTCACTATAGCTCATATCATTAACTGATTCTACTTTAAGATTTCCATTTTCATAAACAACTTTACAAATACATGAATTATTAATTTCTCTTATATTCAAACTCTTATCTAGATAATCTATAATCAGTCTTAAAATACCTCCATGGATAACTAAAAGTACATTACATTCATCTTTTTCACTGTGAGCATCACATATTTCACTTATGGATTTCATGACTCTTTTAATAGCTGTTTCATAATTTTCTGCTTCTTTTGTTTCATCTAAAAGTGCACATGTATCGCAATATTCTTTTTGAAAATCATATTTTTCTTCGGCTTCTTTAAATGAACTTACTTTTAGATAAGACATAATATCATTAAACATGACACTTTCAAGTTCACCTTCATACTTTCCAAAATATACTTCCCTTAATCCTTCAAGTTCTTGAAGCTTTATTTTTTCATTTGCTTTATTTTCATTAATGACTATTGTTGCAGTCTTTACAGCTCTTCCTAAGTCACTACTATATACAGCATCAAACTTTATATCCCTAAGGCCAACTCCTGCATTAATTGCAACTTCAATTCCACTTTCTGTAAGAACTCCATCACACCATCCTTGAGTCCTATGAGCTCTGTTTATTATTGTTTCCCCATGTCTCATTAAATATAAATTTATTTTACCTTGTTTATTGCATGTCATTAAATCGTTAACATTTTTATTTCCTAATCTTTTCTCATGAATACTCATTTTATTCCTCCAACATTTTAAACTATTCTATAAAATATATTCTTAAATTATATAGTTTAATTATTCAACTTCTTAAAAAATTCACAATCAAACCACCTGTTTTTAGATTCTTTAACATGGATAATTATACAATATATATTATTAAAAGTTAATTATAATATATAAATATATCATAATTAATAATTTATATTAACCTGACTGTGTGGTTTTGAGTTATTACTTATTATTCAATTTAAATGATATAATCTATACTACAAAAAAAATGGAAGATAACTCTTCCATTTTTCATTTAATTTAATTTTTTCTATTAAATGGTTTATGATAAATACAATTTAATATATACTTAAGATTATTCTGAAAATACTCCTTACTTTTACTTTCAATTCCATAATAGTGAAATTCATCATTATGCTTGTATCTTAATATATATATTTTCGTTCCTTCTTTAAAATTAAACTTATTTATTTCTTCACCATTTTTTAATTCACTGCCTATAACGCATACAACTGCTTCATTTAGGAACTCGTTATCATAGGTTTTTAAAAACGCATATAATTCATAATTATATCCAATAATTTGTCCATCATTCACGTCTGTTATTGCACTTTTTACAAGTTCAAACTCTTCAGCTATTGTATGGGCTACTTGAAACTGTGAATTCTTTATACTTTCTTTAATGTATTTTATTTTTGAATGTATACTCATATTATTAACAAAAAATGCTTTTCCAGCCACTATACATAGGAATACTGCTGCAACTATCCATATTGCAGCTTCACCTCTCTCAAGAAGAATATCTGCTGTACACAAAACTGCTGAAAGACACATAAGTCCTATTACAATTTTAGATTTTTTATTTTCATCATACTCATCAATTTTGCTCATAATCATATTACTGATATCTTCTTCTACTGGATAGAAATTAAGATCTTCAATACAGATTTTATTTTTCATTTATAATTCACTCCAGCTATTAATATTAATCTTTATATGATAGTTTATTTATCTACAATAACAACTATGTATTAAAGTTTAATTATATTGACAATAATATTTACTATTATTATTATTTTTCCATAAATTCAATTAATATGATATTATTTTAATATACTTAAATTACTAATAATTAATATAAACTATTAATTAATTTTCTAATGATTAAGAGGTGAAAATATGTCTCATTTAGTAGGCAAAGATGCTTATAAAAGTCTTGAAGAAAGACTAAATAAATTTCCACAGGGTGCTCCTCCATCTGAAACTCTATACAAAATATTATCCATGATGTTTACAGAAAAAGAAGCAGAACTTGTTGCACAACTTCCAATTAAAGCATTTAATATAAAAACTGCTGCTTTAATCTGGAAAGTAAAAGAAAGTGAAGCAGAAAAAATACTAGACACATTAGCTTCAAAAGCTCTTATTCTCGATCTTGAATGTGATAAAGATAATGAGAAGAAATATCTTATGGCTCCCCCAATGGCAGGATTTTTTGAATTTGCCTTAATGAGAACTGGTGGCCATCTTGACCAAAAAGTCTTAAGCCAGCTTTTTCATCAATACCTAAATGTTGAAGATGACTTTATGAAAGAGCTTTTCTTTGGAAGCGAAACAAAAATGGGCCGTGCTTTTGTCCAAGAACGTGTTTTAAATAATGATAATTCTATAGATATTTTAGATTATGAAAAAGCCTCACATATTATAAAAAGTGCAAAACACATAGGTGTAAGTTCATGTTACTGTAGACATAAAGCTCATCATTTAGGAGATGACTGTTATGCACCTATGGAAACATGTTTAAGTTTTGACACAACAGCATATACTCTAACAAAACATAACTATGCCAGAAAAATAGATTCTCATGAAGCTCTTGATATTCTTAATATGTGTTATGATTACAATCTTGTACAATGTGGTGAAAATGTACAAAAACAACCTAACTTTATGTGTAACTGCTGCAAATGTCACTGCGAAGCTTTTACATCTGCAAAGAAATTCGGTCTTCTTGTTCCAGTAAACACTACAAGCTATATTCCTTACGTTGATACACATAAATGCATAGGATGTGGAAAATGTACTAATATATGTCCCATGGAAGCAATAAGTGTAACAACTACTGGAAAAGATAAATATGCTCAGGTAGATGATAAGTTATGTCTCGGATGTGGCGTATGTGTAAAGAATTGTCCAAAAGATGCAATAAAACTTAAAAGAAGAAAAGAAAGCATAATAACACCAGTAACAACAGTCCATAGAGTCGTTATTACTGCAATAGAAAAGGGGCAACTTCAAAATCTTATTTTTGACAATCAAGCTCATAAAAGTCATAAAGCCATGGCTGCAATACTGGCTTCAATTTTAAAACTTTCACCTGTCCACAAAGTTATGGCAAGCAAGCAGATGAAATCAGTATATCTTGCAAAACTTCTTGAAAATTCTTAATTTTAAAAAGTATATAATGATTATTTTTAAGAGATGAGGTAAAACATTCCACATCTCTTTTTTATATAAAAAATTATAATTCTTCCAAGTAGAGTAACTTGAATAGATTTAAAAGCACTGGTCTTTATTGTCGATATTTAAACTAGA
Source organism: Clostridium butyricum (assembly GCF_006742065.1). Taxonomy (NCBI): domain Bacteria; kingdom Bacillati; phylum Bacillota; class Clostridia; order Eubacteriales; family Clostridiaceae; genus Clostridium; species Clostridium butyricum. The sequence continues at coordinate 2,187,910 of NZ_AP019716.1, forward strand.
TAATACATTTTTATTTCTATTTATTGAATTTCACTCACTTTTTATTAAAAATTAATTGGATTTTTATTAAATTTTCATGTATAATTATAAAAAAATAGTAATATTACAAAAGAGAAAGGATGCATTTTATGTCATTAATAGGTATTTTAATAATTATAGTTGGGTTTGTCCTAAAATTGGACACGATAGCTGTAGTTGTGTCAGCAGGAGTTATAACAGGTTTGGTTTCAAATATGAGTATAACTGAAATATTAACTACGTTAGGAAGTTCATTTGTCAATAATCGTACTACATGTTTGTTTATGCTCACACTCCCAGTTATAGGAATGTGTGAAAGATATGGATTGAAAGCTAAAGCTATCATGCTTATAAAAAAAGCCAGCGGATTGTCTACTGGTATATTACTTAGCGGATATACTTTTATAAGAGAAGCTACAATTTCTATGGGTGTTACTCTGGGTGGTCATCCACAATTTGTAAGACCATTAATACAGCCAATGGCTGAAGGTGCGTCTATTGCAAAATATGGTGAACTTGATGAAAAAGATATTGATAAAATCAAAGGATTCTCTGCTGCTGCTGACAACATTGGTAATTTCTTCGGACAGAATGTATTTATGGCTAATTCAGGAGTATTATTAATCGTTAGTACTTTAGAAACATTAGGAATAAGTGCCGATGCCCTAAAAATTGCACAAGCTTCTATCCCTGTTGCTATTTTCGCTTTTATTTTATGCATTATAAGAAATTATATGCTTGATAGAAGTTTAAAAAGAAAATATAAATTAAATATTGAAAAAAATAAATAGGAATTGTAACGGAGGATAAAAATAATGGATATAAAACAGATTTCAAATATATTATTAGAAATTTTCTATACATTAATTGGCCTGTATATGGCTTCTACAATGATATTTACATTAAAAGATAAAAACCATAAAACTAGAATTGGTACTTCATTATTCTGAGGAATAATTTCTGCCATATTCATATTTGGTAAAATAATACCACCTGTTATAGTTGGATGCCTTATAGTTGTTATTGCATTTTTATCAGCATTCAAGCAGATTAATATTGGAACTTTAAAACAGCTTGATAGTACTTTTACACAATTAAAAGCCGAAAAGCTTGGACTTAAAATATTCGTTCCATCACTTGCAATTGCTATAATTGCAATGCTTATTGCCACATTTACAGATTTGTCTGGTACAGTTGCTATTGGTATTTCTTCTACTATTGCGCTTCTTTTAACTTTTATACTTACAAAAGCTACTCCAACTCAATATGTTGAAGATAGTAACAGAATGTTTCAATCCGTTGGTGTATTCTCAATATTACCACAATTACTTGCATCATTAGGTGCATTATTTACTGCTGCTGGAGTTGGTGATGTTATATCGGGAATGATTTCTGGAGTAATTCCTGAAGGTAATGCTTTAGCTGGAGTAATTGCATACTGCGTGGGTATGGCATTATTTACTGCAATAATGGGGAATGGATTTGCAGCATTTTCAGTTATCACTGTTGGTATTGGTGTACCATTTGTTTTTGCTCAAGGAGGAGATCCTGTAGTCTGCTCTGCCCTTGCATTAACAGCAGGTTTCTGTGGAACACTTTTAACACCAATGGCTGCAAACTTCAATATGCTTCCTGCTGCTCTTTTAGAAACTAGAGATAAAAATGTAGTTATAAAAGCTCAAGCTCCATTTGCAATTGCATTATTAATAATTCACATTGTACTTATGTACACATTAGGATTTTAATTTTAATATAAGGTTATTAAAAAAACTAATCATAAAAGGAGAATTTACTTATGAAAGTATTGATTACAGGTTTTGATCCATTTGGTGGAGAAAGTATAAATCCAGCTCTAGAAGCTGTAAAAAAACTACCAGATAATATTGCTGGTTCTGAAATAATTAAAATTGAGATTCCAACAGTATTTAGAAAATCATTAGAAAAAATTGAAGAAAATATAATAAAGCACAATCCTGATATAGTTATATCTATAGGTCAAGCTGGAGGAAGATTCGGAATAACACCTGAAAGAATCGCTATAAATATTGATGATGCAAGAATACCAGATAATGAATCAAAACAACCAATTGATCTTCCAATATTTGAGGATGGTGAAAATGCGTATTTTACTACTCTTCCAATAAAGGCTATGGTTGAAGAAATGAAAAAAGGAGAAATCCCATGTTCTGTTTCTAATTCAGCTGGCACATTTGTATGTAATCATGTTATGTATGGAATACTATATATGGCTGCTAAAAAATACCCTAATATAAAAGGTGGATTTATTCATGTTCCATATATACCATCACAGGTTCTAGATAAACCTAATATGCCTTGTATGTCTATTGATGATATTACAAAAGGTTTAGAATTGTGTATTAAAGCATCTGTTTCAAACGATAATGATGTTAAAGTAACTGGTGGTACTATCTGTTAATAAAATATCTGTTCATAAAATATAGGAGATGATTCACAAATGAATAAAAAAATTAATGTTTTTGTCTATGGAAGTCTAAGAGAAGGTTTCTTTAATTATGACAAATACCTTAAAGGAAAAGTTATTTCCATAAAGCCTGGCAAAATACATAACATGGTTATTTATCATATGCCTTATAAAGGCTATCCAGCTCTTTTAAAAGGAACTGGTACTGTTTATGGAGAAATCATGGAAATAAACCCCGAAATCTATGATGAAACGATGAAGGCCATGGATGAGATGGAAGGATTCATAAGTGAAAACAATCCACAAAATGAGTATGAGAAAAAACTTTTAAAAGTAGAACATCTAGATGATAAAAAAACAGAACAATGCTATGTTTATTTTTACAACAAGCACATAGATCCAAACTTTAGCAATAAAGCTGTATTAATCCCTCATGGAGACTGGGTAAATCATATGTGTGAAAGTGAAAAAACTAGTAAAATTTAATAACTTAACAAATTTCTAAATTTTGGACTTATCTTTGTTTTTATACAGAGATAAGTCCATTAATTAGTTATATCTTTTCTTATAAACGTAATTTATTCCTTTTATTTTTTTAATTAATCAAAAATAGTTCTAATAATCATTATCTTATTAATGACTTTATCCATTCTTTAGCCTTTTGAGAACATTCTTCTCTTTGATTTTTTATAGGATCTACAAAGCTTATATCTCCTAAAAAATTATTTTCTGTAAGTTCATTCTTAAAATTATCGAAGCATTTTTCCGCTCCGCCACCACCATGGCATGCAAAGATTGCAATATTCTTATACTTTATTTCAAAGTTAGAAAGAAATGTATTAAAAGGCGGTGCATATGTACCGCACCAAACGGGAGTTCCAATTATTATATTCTTATAATTGCTTATATCTAACTGTGCATTTATAAGTTCAGGCTTTTCTTTAAACATAACACTTTTTCCACCCCAAAAGTATTTTCCTATCTTCCCTGTAGAATACTTTTTACTAGGTATTAACTCCATAATATCACATTCAATTTCTTCTGCTATAGACTCTGCAATGAACTTAGTGTTGCTCTCAAGACTAAAGTATATTATTAAATTCTTCATTCATATATCACTCCCCAAATTAAATAATTTATAAAAATATTTTACCATATTTTAGGGTGTAATGTCTTTTATTAATTATATTTAAATAGTTCATAAATTTATTATTTTTTATAAATTGCATTTTTCTAAAATAACTTCTCTAGTAACTTCTTAATTAATTTCACTTAAAATCTTTCTGTATCCAATAACAGCTGCACCAATTGCACCTGTATTTTTCTCAATCAAGATACATCTATTACCACAATATGTTTATACATCCCTCTTTAATATTAAATTTATCAAAATATGAATTTTCTTTTGGTATCCACTCTTCCTTAAACCGTATAAGCTTTTCTTCTCCATTTCTTTTTCTGATATTCTCAATTTGATCTTCATTATTTATGTCCATAAATATCTTTAAATCATATGGTTGTCCAAAATAGGGATGAAGACAATACGAACCTTCAATTATATTAAGTCTTTTATATGGGATTATCACACCATTTTTTATCTTTCTATTTGCACAATTAAATATTCTATAATTTACATCTTTTTTATATATAATATTATCAAGTACTTCTTCTTTAAATCTTTCATAATCAACATTTCCACCAACTTCAATAAGACGTTTTTCAGTCCTTTGATAATCTTGTAGAAAAAAATCATCCATATGAAATAAACTGCAGTTAAATATGTCCTTTAAATAATATCCTAATGTTGTTTTACCACTAGCACATTTTCCATCTATGCCTATTATTATTGTTTCTTTATCTTCATCCATCAGTTTTGTAATGGCAGTTTTCACAACTTCAAAACGCTCCTTACAACATTTTTTAATAATTAATTTATCATTTGTCATATGAAATCACTGCTCCTTCAGCATTCTGAAGCTTATATATCATAATTGGAATAAGGGTAAGCTGAATAACTATTCCTGGAATTGAATTTATAAATGCCTGCATAGCGAATAATTTCCATGTAAAGTTATTGCCAAGTAAATTGTAAAGTCCAAAAGAAACTATCCCCCATATGCTTCTTCCTAGTATCATTGCAGTAATGAGCGATATATAAATCCTTCCTTTTTTATTATATAATTTTTTATACATTATTCCTGTAATTAATCCATAAGCTGCAAGTTCAAAAGACATTGCTATTGCTGTAGGCATTAATGGTGGAGCACCGAATAAAACACTTCGCAGTATTGGTACAATTAATCCTGCAATAAATCCCCATGTTCCTCCGCATATAAATCCACACAATATAATAGGAATATGCATTGGACAAAGCATATTCCCTATTGATGGAATTTGCATTGTAATAAACGGCAAAACAATACCTACTGCAATAAATAATGCTGTAAATATCATCTTTTTAGAATTTTTTTCACGTATCTTCATACTATCCACTTCTTTCTTTTAATTCTCTATATAACGTTTTCAAAACATCTCATATATTACAATATATTTTATTTACATAATAATATGACATAATTTTAATATAATTCTTCGAAAGAACTAAATTTCAATATTCAAATATAAAAAATAACCACTGCAAAAACAAATTTGCAGTAGTTATTTTAATACTTTGAATTATGCAACCCATTCCCCATTACTATTTAAGTAATATCCATTAATAAGTTGATTTTCTGCCATTTGACCATTATCCATTAGATAATACCATCTTCCATCACTATCTAAAAACCATCCTACTTTCATTGCTCCATTTGTTTGAAGATAGTACCACTTTCCATCATTATCTTCAAACCAACCTACTTTCATTGCACCACTATCTTGTAAATAGTACCAGTTATTATCCTTATCTTTAAACCATCCTACCTGCATAGTTGAATCTAAATTAAAGTAATACCATACCCCTCCAATATTCTTCCATGAATTTGAAATTACGTTTCCTTCTTCATCTTTGTAATACCATTTACCTTCATTAGAAATCCATATATTTTTTGTTATCTGATTTGAATTGCTTGCTGGATTATTTGGATTTGTAATAGTATTTCCAGTATCAGTAATTATGCTGCTTGTGTCACTGTCATTACTGCTGCTATGATGACTTGAACCTGATGATGAATTGGATGTTTCTGCTTTAACTTCTTTTGTAGATAACTTCCAGTTATTTGAACAATCTGGTGTTATAACTCCTTTTTCTTTAATATATGAAGTCATTAAACTTCTAACCTGCCCATCATCTCCAAGTTTCTTAGCTGAACTATAAGTCACTATAGACGGATCCGTATTACTTATTCCAGCTTCCCTCATAAATCCACCGCCACCATTGTATCTGTAATCATTTATTGCAACAGTAAATGTATCAGTATCTTTTATTAATTTTCCATTATATTTTAAGTTTACTATTCTGCTTTCAACTGGCTTTGTCAAATCTATATCATACGTTGCTCCATACAATTGATCTAAGTTATAGTCTGGAACATTCAAATTCGGATCTTTAACTATTGGATCATTCTCATTTGTAGCTTGTTTATAATATCTTGCAGAATATTCAAGCCATGTTTTTATCTGTTTTCCAGTCATTTTAATTCCGTAAAGATAATTTTCAAAAACATATACCCCCATAACATCCTTTATAGTTATATCTCCACTTGGTATATATGCTGATGCACTTAATGGTGCTGCAATAGAAAGCTGAGTTCCTGCTGCATTAGCTTGAACTTTATTTATTAAATCCATTATTGCAGTTGGTTTTGCTGTTTGATCTTTACCAGAAAATTCACCTGTTGATTTACCTATTATTGTTGAAGTATATTTTAGTGTTTTTTCTTGATATGGTGCTATTATTGATACAATATCTGAATCCTCTGCTATTGAAGAATCCATAGCTACATTTTTTGTAGATATACTTTTTACCTTATTACTATCTAATTGTATATCTATCTGTGATATATTGTTCCCCCACTTTCCTGGCTCAATAACTGGTACTATCTTACCATCAGGGTTTTTTAAGCTATTATCAGTAAAAGTAGAATGTGCATGTCCTGCTACAATTGCATCAATTCCAGAAACTTCAGTTGCTATTGCTTTCACTTGATTTTCAGGAATTGTATCTGCTGCGCCTTCTTCTCCACTATGAGCTGCTACAATAACTATATCTGCACCATCATTTTTCATAATTGGAACATATTTTTTCGCCTCACTCACAAGATCATTAAAATGCAATCCCTTATAATGCTCTGGATCTTCCCAGTTAGGAATACATTTTGTAGTAAGTCCAAGTATTCCAACTTTTACAGTATTTCCATCTATATTAAAAGATTTTATATAATATGGATTTACGAAATTATTATTATTTTCATCATATATATTTGCAGATAAAATATTAATTCCTTCACTCTTCTGACTATCCATAAATCTATTTAAAGTATCAAGTCCATAATTAAATTCGTGATTTCCTAGGGTCTCTGTATCATATCCCATTGCACCCATAACTTTAGAAATTGGATACGGAGATGTTTTGTCTATCATATTATAGTAGTATGATAATGGTGTTCCTTGTATCATATCACCATTATCAATTAGCATAACATTAGGATTATTTCCTCTTAAATTTTTAACATATGTTGATACTTTAGCTAATCCCATACCTTTAGATGGTGCAGCATTAGTTGAATAATCAAAATTCAATACATTACCATGAATATCTGATGTTGCTACTATTGATATTACAGAATTTGATGCTGAAGGTTCATTAACAATTCTATTATTCATATTTACTACTATCTTATTATTTTCTTTAACACTTTCTAACAAAGCATCCCTAACAAGAATATGCGAATCAACATATGTGCTTTTTACATCATCAACGGTAAATTCAGTAAAATTATCACCACCTGTTGAAACAAAATCTGGTGCTGCAACAGCAAATACATCTGTATCTTTTATTTCACTGTTATCTTTTTCCCAAACTATACTCTTAACTCTTTCACCTTCAATTTCTTGTTTTATAATATTACCATTTGAATCTTTAACAGGCATTACATAAGATTGCTTTGTATTATCATATTTTATTTTAACTCCTGAAATCTGCAATCCCTTTCCAGTATTATCTGCAATACCTTGTTCTACAAGTTTTTTCAATTGTGCACCATTCATTTTTACAGTAGTAATTGTATTGTCAAAAGGCATTACTTTAAAAATTGTTCCTACTGTGATGTCTCCATCTTGGATAGGACTTAATCTTATTCCACCATTATTTACTATTCCTATATCGGCAGCAGCCTTATTTTTTACTACATCTGCCATCCAGTTTCCAAGTTCTGACTCACCAAAGGGTTCACCTTTTTGAGTACTTGTATATTGAACTTCATCATGTCCAATAACCTCATTAAAAGTACTACCTATGTCATCATAAGCTTGATTAACTATTTCTTTAGCTTCTGGATCTAATTTTGTATCAGAATTTACACTTACAGCATTCCAATTGGTTCCCTTACTTGAAAATCCAGTAACCTTATTATTATCATCTAATTTAATTTTTAAATCTATATAGCCCTTCCCTGCATTACATGCATTTAGAACTGGTATTTGCTTACCTGTTGAATCAGATACTACATCATCATAAATACTATGACTGTGTCCTCCAAAAACAGCATCTACATTTCCATTTAAATTTTTAACAACATTATTTAATTGATCCTTGCCTTCATGTACAACCGCTATTGTCACATCAGCAAGGTCTTTTTCTTTTATTTCATCTGCACACTTATTTATTTCTGAAGCAAGATCCTTTACCTCATAATCCTTTATATTTGCTGGTAAAACAATTGCTGAAACATCATTTAATATTCCACCTATAACAGCAATTCTTATTCCATTTTTATTTATTATCTTGTATGGGTCATACTTTCTTTCATTACTATTTTTCTTATATAGATTTGAACATACTATAGAATAATTTGCACCATCCATAGTTGTATTATCTATTGTATCTAATCCCCAATCAAATTCATGGTTACCAAGTGTTGTAACTTCCATTCCCATTTCTGATAAAACCTTTTGAACAGGCACACCTTTAAGTATATTTGAAACTGGCGTACCTTGATATAAGTCTCCTCCGCCTATTATTAAAGTATTTTCATTGGAGGCTTTAACTTCCTTTACTTTTTCTGCTAGTGCTGCACCAATTTGAAGATTATCCTTCGAATCCTTTAATTGACCATGAAAATCTGTTATTTCTACAATATCTAGAACCTTTCCATCACTAGTTAATGTCTTTTTAACCGCAGCTGATGACGTGACATCTTTATCCATTGTTTCATTAGATAATAATGAATTATTTGCTTTCGTTTCCTCATTTAAATTTTTACTCTGGGCATTTGCAACTCTAATTGATCCAATTGATGTAAAATTCAATATCATTAGTAAGAACACCAATAAAAAACTAATAATTTTATTTTTCTTTCTGCTCATGCTACCGCCTCTTTTACATTTTTTAACCTGTTTACATTTTTTAACAAGTACGTATTAATTATATTTGATTTAATACTTAGTTTCAATTAATTTCAAGTTAAAAATTGAGGCAATAATATATTAATTATTGTGTAGCCATTGTATTGCGCAATACGCATGCATAGCAGCACCTGTAACTAGTATATCTTCATTAAAAACAACTTTAGAATTATGCATTGGTTCTCCATAAAGAGAATTCTCTTTTTTTGTACCTGCTCCAAGCATAAAATATACACTTGGTACTTCATAAGTATAAGACGCAAAATCTTCTGAACCCATTCCGCCTCCTTCAAAAGAGATTACACATTTTTCTCCAATTAATTCTTTTACATATGAACCAAGTTCATTTGCTAACTTAGTATCATTTTCTAGTGGTGGTGCAGAAGATAATTCTATTAACTGTGCTTCCCCTCTAAACATTTTTGCTGTTGAAGTTACTATATCATTCATTCTATTAAATATGAATTCTCCTAATTCTTTATCTAAACTTCTTATAGTTCCTTCCATAACCACTTCATCAGGTATTATATTAGGTGCATCTCCACCTGCAAATTTACCAATTGTTAATACAGCTGGTTTAGTTGCTGGAATTTCTCTGCTTATAATTTCTTGTAAAGATATATATATATGAGCTGCAATATTAATAGGATCAACTCCAGTCTCTGGCATAGCTCCATGACATCCTCTTGCTTTAACAATAATTCTAAATCTATTGCATCCTGCTATACTAGTTCCAAGTCCATATAACACAACATTTGATGGTGTTCCAGAGTGAACATGCATCGCCATAGCTGCATCCACATTGGGATTTTTAAGCACTCCTGCTTTTATCATCTTTTTAGCACCTGTAAATCCTTCTTCATCTGGCTGAAATACAAGTTTTACACTACCTTCAATCTGATCTTGATTTTGTTTTAATAATTTAGCGGCTCCTAAAAGCATTGCAGAATGCATATCATGACCACAGGAATGCATGCATCCATTTGTTGATTTAAAGTCACATTCACTAGCTTCTGACATAGGAAGTGCATCCATATCAGCTCTCAACAAGAAAGTTTTTCCTGGCTTCTTTCCCTCTATGACTGCTACAATACCACTTTCGCATATTTCTTTAGGTTCATAACCAAACTCTTTTAATTTTCCTATTATGTACTCTTTAGTTTTTGGTAAAGTTGAACCAACCTCTGGATTTTTATGAATTGTTCTTCTATATTCTATAAGTTCGTCTTTCAATTTTTTTGCTTCATTCATGAAATTATCCATAATTATACATCCACCTTTCAGAATAATTACATACTTAGATGTAACTTTATTTAACATTTCTATATTTAGTATTTACTGTTTTTTTATAATGATGTTATTTTATAAAATATTCATGAAATTGTCCACATTTTGTCAGAATAACTTTATGAACAATTTTTTAATAAAAAAATACTCCCTTTATAAGAATGGAATATATTTTTCCTTTCTTATATAAAGGGAGTATACTGGTATTTTATATTTTAATATCTATTTTTATTAAACATTGAATAACATATCTTCGTATGTTGGTAATGGCCAGAATTCCTTGTCCACTACTACTTCAAGTTTATCTGCACATTCTCTTAAGTTTTGCATTTCTTCAAATACTTCATATCTATACATCATTCCTAAATCATAGATATCACCATCAAAGTTATCTGCTTTTTCAACTACTGCTTCAAGAAGTCCGATGTTTTCATTTAATTTTACTGTTAAATCAGAAACCTTAGTTAATAATTCTGATTGAACTAACACAGAAGCTTGTACTCCTGTAGCCTTTATTGCATTAATAGATTCTGCAAGGCTTGAAGCATATTTCATCGCTGCTGGTAAAATTTGACGTTTAGCAATTTCAAGAGTAGTTAATGCTTCTATATTTATAATCTTGTTATAGTTTTCAAGAACAATTTCATAACGAGCTTCTGCTTCTTTTCTGCTTAAAACTCCATACTTTTCTAAAACAGCTAAATTCTTTTCTGAAATCATAGCTTTAGAAGCTTCTACTGTTGACTTAATATTTGGAAGTCCTCTTCTTGCTGCTTCTTCAACCCATTCGTCTGAGTATCCGTTTCCGTTAAATATTACTCTCTTATGATCTTTAGCAATTTCAGTTAATATTGCTTGAATTTCTGCATCTACATTAGAAGCTTTTTCAAGTCTTCCTGCAACTTCATCTAAAGTCTCTGCAACGATTGTGTTTAATACATAGTTACAGCAACCAATTGAAGCTGATGATGGCACCATTCTGAATTCGAATTTATTTCCAGTGAATGCAAATGGAGATGTTCTGTTTCTGTCTGTTGCATCCTTTGGAAGGTTTGGTAATGTATTAACACCAATAGTTAATTCACTTGAAGATTTAGAACTTGTAGCTGGTCCTTTTTCTATTTGTTCTAATACGTCTTCTAATTGGTCTCCAAGGAATATAGAAATGATAGCTGGTGGTGCTTCATTTGCTCCAAGTCTGTGATCATTTCCTGCATTTGCAGCAGATACTCTTAATAAATCTGGATATTCATCAACTGCTTTTATTACTGCACATAAGAATAAAAGGAATTGTTTATTTTCATGTGGTGATGTTCCTGGTTCAAGTAAGTTCATTCCATCGTCTGTACTCATTGACCAGTTATTGTGCTTACCTGAACCATTAACTCCTGCAAATGGCTTTTCATGAAGTAAACAGTATAATCCATGTTTATCTGCAACTTTCTTCATAACTTCCATTGTTAACTGATTATTATCTGTTGCAATGTTTGTTGTGCTGAATATTGGAGCTAACTCATGTTGACCTGGTGCAACTTCGTTATGCTTTGTTTTAGCTGATATTCCAAGCTTCCAAAGTTCTTCATCAAGATCTTTCATGTATGCAGAAATTCTTGGTTTAATTACTCCAAAGTAATGATCTTCAAGTTCTTGTCCCTTTGAAGGTTTTGCTCCAAATAATGTTCTTCCTGTTAAAATGATATCCTTACGAGCATCATACATTTTCTTATCGATTAAGAAATATTCTTGTTCTGGTCCTACAGTTGTAATAACTTTCTTAGATGTAGTGTTTCCTAAAGCTCTTAAAACACGCATAGCTTGTTTATTTAAAACTTCCATTGAACGTAATAATGGAGTTTTCTTATCTAATGCTTCACCATTGTATGAACAGAAAGCTGTTGGTATACATAAAGAACCATCTTTTATAAATGCTGGTGATGTACAATCCCATGCAGTATATCCTCTAGCTTCAAAAGTTGCTCTTAGTCCTCCTGATGGGAAAGAAGATGCATCTGGTTCACCTTTAATTAATTCTTTTCCTGAAAATTCAAGAATTACTTTACCGTCAGCAGTTGGATTTATGAAAGCATCATGCTTTTCTGCTGTTATTCCAGTCATTGGTTGGAACCAGTGAGTAAAGTGAGTAGCTCCTTTTTCAACTGCCCAGTCCTTCATAGCTGATGCAACAACATCTGCTACATCTGGCTTTAGTGATGTACCTTCCTCAATTGTCTTTTTTAAAGCTTTATATGTAGCCTTTGGAAGACGTTCCTTCATTACCGCGTCATTAAATACACTTGTCCCAAAAATTTCATTAACATTACTCATTAAATAGATCTCCTTTCAGTTACCGTTAAAATAGATACTTTTAACACTTATATATTTTGAATTTTATTACATTTTTTCAATAAAATTCTCTTTAACAAAATAAGGAGCTAAAGAATACTTAATTATTCTTTAGCTCCATTGCTAATCATATTAGATTTTTTATACAATAAATAAAAATATGTTTTATGCAAATTTTTATATAACACAAACAATATATAATTATGCTATTTTACATAAAATATAAATATACACTTTTAAAATATATTCTGAAATATATTTTTCAAACTCAGCTACCATAGCTTTGTTTATTTACAAATTAACAATACTACATTTTAAAGGAAATTTCAATACATAATTCAAATATTTTTATATTTTTCGCAATATTTTTTTCAATTCATTGAAAATACATGCCATTACCTATTGTTTTCTCATTAAACTCTAGTCTTGTATAAAAAGTTAATATTTAGACAACACAATATTTAAAGTATTTTTATCACATTATTTCTCTATTCATATCATAAGTTAGATACTTATCTAAAAATTCGCTTATAGTTTCCCAATACAATTTAGGATTAATTTTATTAGACTTACAATGTCCTGCCCCTTCTATAATAAGCATCTCTTTTTCACATTTTGCACTATCATAAACCTTTTTAAGCATATTGAATGGAACAAATTTATCTTTATCTCCGTGAATAAACAACACTGGTATTTTGCATTTTGCAAGCTGATTTACTGACGATGCTTCCTTTAAGTCGTACCTTGCACGCATTTTGGTAATAATATTTGCCACATACATTATTGGAAACTGAGGAAGCTTAAACATACATTTTAAAATATAAGCAAACTGGTCCCATACACTTGTATAACCCGAATCTTCAATTGCAGCTTTTACATTATTCTTTAAATTTTCACCACAAGTCATCATTACAGTACTTGCTCCCATTGAAATTCCATAAAGAATAATTTCACTATTGTTATTTTCATTAATAATATAATCAATCCATCCTAAGAGATCTTTTCTATCATGCCAACCCATTCCAATATAACTTCCATCACTTTGTCCATGTCCCCTAAGATCCGGAATAATAACGTTAAACCCCATATTATAGAAATTTCTTGCACGTCCGCACATTTTAATACTATCTCCATCATAACCATGTACTGCAATTATCCATTTATCTGTATCATAAGAATTTACTATTTTATAACCATGAAGCTTAAGTCCATCAAAAGAATTTATAAATACATCACTGTAATTTGAATTTTTAAAGAACCATTCCTTATCATTTTTTTCTCTTACTGTTTCTTTCTGAGCAGATTTTGAATTTTCCATATTATCCTTACTTTTGAAAACAGAAGCTTTTGAAGTACCTGTATCAATGGCAAGCTTGTAAAAGTAATTTCCTCCAATAACCAAAACACCTGTCATTAACAATATAAGTACTGTAAAGACCATTAAAATATTTATCATAAAACTCATTCCTTTCATTCTTTATTATTAATAACTTTGCCTTGGTTTCATTTTATCAACTTAATATTAAATCCCATGGTAAAATATGTTAAAATACTTTTAAATTATTTTACTTTATAATTATAATATAAATAAAGCCTTGGATTTCTCCAAGGCTAATATAATCTTTAAATTGATATTAAGAAATATGATATTTTATAATTATTTTTCCATACTATTTTCCACAGCATTTTTTATATTTTTTGCCACTTCCACAAGGACATGGATCATTTCTCCCCACTTTATTAGAAACTACTAAATTCAAACCACTAGTTTCTTTTGAATCTTTTTTCATTAAGTCTGCTGGTGTCCATCCTTTATTTATCCATTTAGGAGTATTATTCCCAAACTCTACACATAATTTAAATAGTTTTTCGATATCCTTTTTATTATGTATTTCCATCCCCATGTCATGTAATCTCATAATAGCATTTTGTATATCAAAAGTATCCATTACACATTTTATGTTTATATCTTCAATTATACCCTCAACGTCTTTTTTATATTTTAAATGCTTTAATAGATATTCTTCTAAATTATAATAATATAAAGTCTTTTTCATATAGTAATCATCACTATAATTTAACAACTCTTCCTTTTCAAGAATACAGTATTCCTTACCTTCTCTTTCTTCAAGAACTTTATCTATATCACCCTCAAACATACATAATGCTTCACATACAAGCATCCCATTATAATTTACAATTTCATTGTTATGTAAGTTATATTTATCAAGATAATACATTAATTCCTTTAAAGAAAGTCCCTTTTCATTCTCATGTTGTTCATTAAATATATTCAAGAAAAAATCAATCTCAAATATTCCATAAAAATTCTTAAAAGCTCTTAAATAATTGAAAACTTCAGAATATCTGCTTTTTATTAATTCAATTTTATTTTCTTCTATATTATTAATAACTTTCTTTATTTCTTCTGGCATTATACTTTCTATATTTCCATCACCAAGATCATATAAAAAATATAGTCCTATCTTAGCAAGACCTAATACTTTTATTGACTCAGATACAGCTTCATTACCTTTAACAGAACACGTATATTCTTCATGTTCATAATAAGCTGCAAGATTACTTATAAGATGATTTTCATCTGTCATCTTCTCAAAAAGTTTATCTACTAACTCCTGCTTTTTCATTTTATATGCTTTATCTACTTCATAAACTTTTGCAATATTCTTAAGATAATCTAGATTCATGTAATTAAGATTATCTTTTAATTCTGTTTTTATTGGTTTTTTTATTATATTTTTCATTATACTGTTCCTCTTCCTTTATTCAGTTGCTTAGATTTTCTATAGTTTATTATAGTATATTTTTTTATAAAATCAAAAAATAGCTACAATCACTGTAATCAACTGATGAATTATTATTTTTTCTATGTTACTATATAATTTAGAGGTGATTATAAAAATGAAAAAAACAGTAAAAGTTGTTGGTGCAATAATAGAAAATGAAAATGGAGAAATTTTATGCGCCTTACGTTCAAAAGATATGTCTCAAGGCTGTCTTTGGGAATTTCCTGGCGGAAAAATTGAAGCTGGTGAGTCAATAGGTCAGGCAATAGTACGTGAAATAAGAGAAGAACTTGGATGCACAATTGAATTCTTAAATGAATTCTGTGATTATACACATGAATATGATAAAGTAATTGTAAATCTAATTACCACAAAATGCAGACTACTTAGTGGAACACCTAAAGCAAATGAACATGCAAAATTAATATGGCTTCCTAAAGATTATTTAAATACATTAGTATGGGCTCCTGCTGATATTCCAACTGTTGAATTATTATTGAAGGATGTGCTATAACTAAGTTTATATTATACATAGTAAAAAGATAGAGTTAAAATAAAACCCTATCTTTATTTTTATATATCTAATTTGATTTCCAGAATTTAAATCTTTTTAAAATTCGTATCTACACTTTTTTAACAAATTCAACATAAATATTTTCAGGGACCCTATTTTCAAGAGAAAACACTACTGTAATTGGCTTTTCACCTTCAAAATTTATAGTATTTCCTTTTCCAATATAAATATATGGCTGAACTGCTTTATCAATTTCCTTGTATTTTCTTATAAATAAATGTAAATTTATATTCCTGTCTTTATTATAAATAATATTCTTTCCTCTTTCAGATGTCTGTGATGTACTATTGGGTGTCTGCCATTGAAAAGTTTTGCTATTTATAAATTCATCTTTGTAATTTATGCTTTCTTTAATATCTTCGCCTTTATGAAGATCAATAAATAAAAAATATTCATTTCCATTAGTTATAAGCCCACTTCCTCTAAATGAACTGTGAATCTTTTCATAGTTCGATAAAAGTGCAGTATCTACCATTTGGTACTGTTCATATAATTTTAAAAACGGTACTCCATAGTTTATACTTCCAAAATTCTTTTCATATCTTATAAGTCCGTAATTTAAAATGTCTTCTATAATCTTATTATATTTTTCATTTTTAATAATTTTTATAAAATTCAGCGTTCTTATTAGATTGTCATTGTCATAATTAAATATTTTTATATTATTTTTAAGCTGTGCCTTATCATAATAAGCTTGACTGAGATTTTTAAAGCTGTGTTTAATTGTAACTTCATCTGCTTTTTCTAGATATTTTGATATTTCACATACCGCTTTGTCTAATGACATCTGTTCATTATGTAACAGATACTTTATTATTACAAACTCATGGGGTCTTTTAAGTGGAAGCTTACCACATAATTCTTTAATAATTTTCACAAATTCCTCATCATTTAATAAATCTTTTATATACTCACTTTTTTCTACCTTATCTAAAAATTCTAAGTACGTTTTACTATAATTAATAAATTTCAATGGATCCGGTGCCCCATCATACCTTACATAATCCATCATATCAAATGGAATTTTCCCTCCAAGAAGTGACTTGAAGTCATTATATTCTTCCTTTAAATATTTTAATGTATTGAAGTTTTCATTTTCTAGCTGCTTTAAGATTCTTTCTTGTGCTATTTTATCCATTTGTATATTTGAGCATCCTGGAATATCAGAAAAATCCGTAGCAACCGAAACCTTAAGGCTGTCCTTATCATAATATCTTCCACCTTTTAATGCTATTGACATAAGAAAAGCTTTATTATGGTTTCCTATAAAATCAAGTACAGTAAGAAAACTTTTGCTGCTATGTTTTCTAAGACCTCTTCCAAGCTGTTGGATAAATATCACTGGAGAATTTGTAGGTCTAAGCATAAGTATCTGATTTACAGCTGGTATATCAACACCTTCATTAAATATATCCACTGTAAAAATAACTTTTAAGCTGTCATTATCATCTTCAAGTCTCTTTACATACTCTTGTCTTTTATGAGCAAAGTCATCTCCTGTAAGTGCAATGCTTTCTATACCTCTTTTATTAAACTCATCTGACATATACAGTGCATGTTCTTTAGTTACACAAAATCCAACTGTTTTCTGAAAGTCACCATCATATCCATAAAAGTTCATTTTTTCTATAATAAAATCCACTCTTGAATTTATCATGAGTCTTTTTGAAACTTCTGCAAGGTCATCTAGCTTCATATCATTAAGATCTGCATCCTTTACATCGGTTATTCCAAAATAATGAAATGGTACAATAAGCTCATTTTCCAGTGCTTCATGAAGTCTAATTTCTAATGCCACATTGTTATCATAAACATCAAAAATATTTCCTTTATCACATCTTTCAGGTGTAGCAGTCATTCCAAGCAGAAATTCAGGATTAAAATATTCTAAAATTTTGGTATATGTTGGACTCGTACTATGATGTGCTTCATCAATAACTATGTATTGAAATTCATCTTTTTTAAAATTTTCAATGTTGCGTTCCATTGTCTGAACTGTTGCAAAAAGATAATTTACGTCATCATCCTTTTTATTTCCTGTATAAAATCCCATTTTTATATTTTTATTTCTGCATAGCTTTTTATACGTAGATTGTGCACTTATTAGAATATCTTCTCTATGAACCAGAAACAGCAATTTCTTTGGAGAATAATTTAAAACATCAAAAGCAGACATATAGGTTTTTCCTGTTCCAGTAGCTGCTATAACAATTGCTTTTCTTTCACCACATTTACGTATTCTATCTAAATTTTCTATTGCTCTTTTCTGCATTAGATTAGGCTTTATAATCTCATATTCTGAGAAGTCAGCAGTATTATCCTTTTCTCTTTTGCGTAATGTTCTTATAAAAATTTTATACTTATCAAGGAATTCATCATTAACAAAACCAGTTTCATCATAAATGCTGTTATACTCTTCTAAAACTTCATTTACAAAATCAGTTTCTTTTTTTGATATAATCATAACATTCCATTCAACATTACTTTTTAAAGCCCTCTGAGTTATGTTTGATGAACCAATAATAATCTTATAATTATCTTCATTTTCAAAAATATATGCTTTTGTATGAAATCCCTGTTCCTTATCTGCAATAAATATCTTTAAATCTATATTATCAAAACCTTTAATTCTTTCTAAAGCTTTTGGTTCTGTAAAATTAAGATATGTAGATGTTATTATCTTTCCTCTTACACCTCTATCTTTTGCATTTTTGAAACAATCAAGCAATAACTGAAGACCACTATAATTAATAAATGCTACACTGAAATAAAAATTTCTGCATTCTTCCATGCTAAGTTTTAATTCATTTAATAAATTTCCTCTTTGAGAGTTTACTATTAATTTATTCTTTATAAGGTACTTCTCTTCTATTATTTCTTTTGGATCAAAATTTTCTATATCATTAAAATCAATCTGTTCATATGTTTTTGTTATAATGTCTTTCATATATTGTACCCCTCATAAGTGATTTGAAAAATATCTATATATCTAACTTATTGATTCAATCACAAAGTTATGTTACTTTTTAGAATCGTAACATACTCATATTAATCTTCTCTAGTCTTTATACTATATTATGACACTTTGTATTTTTCTATATTATAGCTTATTTCTTATTATTTTAAAATAAAGATGCTCTTTGAGTTAAGTAAAATATACTCGTACATTCAGCATTATCCTTGTCTTGTATAAATTTTCAAATTCACTCTTGTTCTTGAAATAAATAAAAACTACTACTATCATGTTCTTTGGCAACATGATAGTAGTAGTAATATTATTATATGTCTATTATTCCATTTATAAATAATATTTAATTTATATTACCTATTTTATAAGATATCCTATATTAGTTTTGTTCTTTTCCTGCTCTATCCGTACTTTTAATTGATTCTATAAATTTTTCCTGTGTAGGGTTTCCAGGTACATAAGTCCATTCAACTACACTTGATGCCTTTTCTGCGACTTTTTCAAGATCACTTTCTTTCATTCCTATTTCATCTAATGTAACAGGAAGACCGATACTCTTATTGAATTTTAATATTCTGTCACGTTCTTCAATCTGATTATCATATGTTAAAAGGCATAAAACTCCAAAGGCAACTATTTCACCATGAAGATGTTTTTCACATTCTGGAATCATTGATGCTCCATAATATACACAATGAGCAAGTGAACTATTATAATAATAATTGTCCTTAGGATCTTTCTGTGCTTCATGGGTAGCAAAGTTTGAAACTATTCCTGTAGAAATTACAATATCTAATGCAACCTGTTCTAGTTCAAATGAAGGTGTATTATTCTTACAATCTTCAAGTGCCTTTTTACCATAGTTAACTAATGGATCTGTACATATAGATGATATGCATTCTCCCATCAATGGTGTATGGTACATAAATTTATCACGGCATGCAAATTTAACTTCACATTCTTTTGAAAGAGCATCTCCAATACCTGCCCATAATAATTTTTCTGGGGACTTTGCAATTATCTCTGTATTAATAAATGTATGATAAGCTGGTTGCTTTAAATAATAATATTCTTTAAATGTTCCATCACTGTTATACATAACAGTTACTGCAGTACATGCTGCACAGTTTGAAGCCAATGTTGGAAATGAAAAAAATGGTTTGTCCAACATATCTGCAAGAGTTTTTACAGTATCACATGCACGTCCTCCTCCAACACCAAAAAGCATATCTGCTTCTAAAACATCAGGATTCTTTTTTAGCATTTCAACATTTTCATAATTAGAATCTCCACCAAACCATATGTAGTTTGATATTTCCATATGAGAATTTCTAATTCCCTCTATTAGATATTCCTTAGCTTTTTCCATTGCAGTCTTACCACCAATAACTACAGCTTTTTTTCCATATTTTCTTGTGACATATGGAATTTCATTATAACAATCAACTCCTATACTGTAGCTTGGTAAAAAAACACTATAACTTGCCATTTGTATCTACGACCTTTCATATTTATAAATTAATGATTTTCTTCATAATTTAATTTTCAAAAATAAATACCTATTAGTATCTGATTATGTTTTATTGTATAACTTTTTTGTAATAATATCAATTATTTACCTTATTTAAAATAAATCTACTAATTTACCATATCCATTTCATCCAAATATGAGTACTCGTAAATCGTTCACATTAACCAATCCAATAAGTTTATTATTCTTAGTCTATACATTTCAATTCTGTAGCCTATAAATTTAAAAAGCGCTACCACTTTTAGGCAACGCTTTTCCTTTTATTTTATTTATATTAACAACTATGTTCTAACTAAATATATCCTTTTCATTTTCTACTAAATCTTCAGCTAATTTATACAATTTTTTAAGTAATCACTAGGTGAATAAGACATATATTTTTTAAATACTGAACTAAAATGTTTATACTCTCCAAATCCAACCATATCTGATATTTCATAAACTTTATATGTTCCTTCTTCTAGAAGGGCAATTGATTTTTGAATCCTATATTTATTTAAAAAATCATGAAAGGTCTGTGATGTCTCTGCTTTAAATTTTCTACTAAGATAACTTACGCTTACTCCAAGTTTACATGATAGATCTTCTATACTAATTTTTTCATTATAATTTGAAACAATATACTCTATCATTATTTTTGTGTATTTATCACATATATAATTGCTTTTATAATATTCCATATTTATAAGTTCAACCTTTTTATTATTATCAAAAGAATTTTTCATTTTATCTATCATTTTCTTCTCTTCATAAAAAGTTTTAAACTTTATAAGTGACTTAGTTAAATATTCTTCATCAACTGGCTTTAATATATAATCCTGAACATGAAGGTCTATGGCTTCCTTTGCATATGAAAAATCATCATAGCTTGATAATATAAATGTTTCAAAATCTACTTTTTCTTTTCCTTTTTTAATCATATCTATTCCATTCATTCTTGGCATCTTAATGTCAGTTATAACTAAATCCGGATTTAAATTTATAATTTTTTCAAGGCCAATAACTCCATTTTCCGCTTCCCCTATTACTGTGCAGTCACAACTAACCCAGTCAAAAGTTCCAATTAGTCCTTTTCTAATAAAATTTTCATCCTCTACAATTAAAACTTTAATCATCATTATTCCCCCTAAAAACAGGAATCTTAATAAGAATACATGCCCCTATTCCTTCCCTGCTATCAATTTCTATACCATACTTCTCTCCGTAAAGTAAGCTAATTCTCTTTTGTACATTGTAAAGTCCTATATGTGAACTTTTATTATTTTTGTTTTTTATAATTTTATTAATTTCATGAAGAAGGTCATTACTTATTCCATCACCATTATCACTTATCTGAATAAACATGTCCCCATCTTTCTGTTCAGCATAAATATCTATAAAAAGTTTTTCTTTATTTTGATATCCATATTTTATGCTATTTTCAATTATAGGCTGTATTATAAGCTTAGGAATTATTGCTTTTTCACAATCTTCATTTATATATATATCATAATCAAATCTATCTCCAAATCTGAGTTTTTGTATATCAAGATAATACTTAATATATTTTATGTCTGTATTTAAACAGGTAGACCGTGTCTTGTTATCTAAGCTGTATCTAAGTATTCTAGCCATAGCTAAAGTCACTTTCTCACATTTGGGATCATTTGATTTAATCATATATCTAAGCATCTCTAATGTGTTGAATATAAAATGAGGATTAAATTGAGATTCAAGATGTTTTAACTGAGCAAGTGTTGCTATTTTCGCTTCTTCTTCATTCTTTTTAATAAGTTCCAATACTTTATCTATCATTTCATTATAGTATTCTCCTAAAATCTCAAACTCATCACCACTTGTAATATTGACTTTTTTCGTTAAATCTCCTTGCTTTACATATTCAATTCCATTCAAAAGAATATCGATAGATTTTGTGTTTTTAGCTGCAATTTTATTTGCTACACATATCATTACCAAAAATAATAATCCAAAAATGATTCCAAGAAAAATTTCTCCTGTTATAAAGAATTTATTTATAAATGCAGTATTCTTTATTGTATAAATATAAATGTTCTCATTTAGTATTGAATTAGTTATAACTTGATTCTCACTTTCGTATTCCTTGCTTTTAAATTTCCCTGTTTTATTAAGAAGAAAGTTATTTGTATTTATTATATTATTGTTATATTTATCAGTAATTACAATGTCTTCATCAGCACTACATGAAATTATATTACTTAATTCATTTTCCAATATGTCAAATTCAATAAATCCTATTACCCTATCATGATACGTAACTGCTTTTCCAATAGTATAAATAGTTCGTACATTAGGATTAATCTGTATCTTGTCTATTCGCATTATTACATCTTGTGGATATGAATTCATGTTTCTAAACTTTCCCCAGTCATAAATTGACTTACTTTTATTTTCGTCTGACTCATTTACTGAATTAGTAAGTACACTCTCTCCTTTAATATTATATATATGAAAAATACTTTTTATCTTTTTTCTATTTATCTTATCGTAAATGTTTTCAAAAATATTTTTACTATCACTTTGTTTATTTAATAATATGTTGATTGTATCTTCATTACTGCTCAATTCTATTATATCATTTTTATACTCTGACAATTCGTATTCTAATAACTGTGAAATGTATTCATTCATGTCTCTATTGTCTTTATAGGACCACTTGGAGAAACTAATTATGAGCATATTATAAAATATTAACGTTATTATTGTAATTGGAACTAAAGAATATAATATAAAGGATTTTTTTATGACATGTTTAAAGCTGTTCTTTTTATTCTGACTCATATTTTCTCCTCCCTCAATATGTATATACATATTATACCATTTACATTAAAAAAGAATGCCATGTTATACAGCATAGCATTCTTTTCTATAATTAAATTATGGGGAAACTATTTTTAAACTTATCTATAAACTTATATCTCTGCTTCCTGTCAATTTGAAGAAAATCAAAAGAGATATTATTGTAGTAAATGTCAATATTGATGAAAGTGCTGCTGCTGTTCCGTAACTTGCCCTTATTACTTCTGAATATATTGCTACAGACATAGTCCTTGTAGTTCCTGTATATAGTATTATTGAAGCACTCAATTCATTTATAACTGTAATCCAGCTTAATATTGCTCCTGATATTACCCCTGGAAGCATCATTCTAGATGTGACATTTTTAAAGGTCTGAAACTGAGAATAACCTAAACTTATTGATGCTTCTTCCATGCTTGGACTTATTTGATACAAAATTGCTGCACTTGATCTTATAGTATATGGAAGTCTTCTTATTACAAATGCAATTACTATAATCATAAATGTACCACTTAAAAGAATAGGCTTCTTATTAAATGCAAGCAGTAATGTTATACCTAGTACAGATCCTGGTATTATATAAGGAAACATTGTCAAAGTATCTAGGATTGAAGTAAATAAATTTTTCCTTCTCACTGATACATAAGATATAAACATTCCAAGTATAATTATTAATATTATGGCTATTATTCCATATACAAATGTATTCCTAATTGAACTTCCAAGCTTTCCTATTACATTTATATATGAATTTAATGAAAATTCTCTTATGAACATGGCTCCTTTTGTCTTTAAGAAAGATGTAAATATTACTGTAACTTGTGGTATAATTGCTAATCCCACAACGATATATACAAATGTGTGTGCAAAAAAACTCTTTATTCCATTTATCTTTTTAGGCTGT
The DNA here is from genome assembly GCF_006742065.1 of Clostridium butyricum. Classification (NCBI taxonomy): domain Bacteria; kingdom Bacillati; phylum Bacillota; class Clostridia; order Eubacteriales; family Clostridiaceae; genus Clostridium; species Clostridium butyricum. Next base: position 2,212,166 of record NZ_AP019716.1, read on the forward strand.
ATAGGCTTTAATGAACTCATTACAAAGGATTTTTTATTTACAACATATTTTTGTCCAAGGAAAATTATAGTTGTTATAAATACCATTATTGCACTTAAAGCTGCTGCAAAGTTTGCCTGTCCTCCTACCTCACTTATGAACTCAGAGTATATTAATACCGGCATTACTTGGTATCCTTCTCCTATAAGCATTGGTGTACCAAAATCAGCTAATGCATTCATAAATACTAATAAACTTCCTGCAAGTACTGTTGGTAAAATTAACGGAATTACTACTGTAAATACCTTCTTTACACCTGTACAGCCTAAACTTTCAGATGCTTCAATAAGAGAAACATCAAGTTTTTTCAATGCTCCTGTTGTGTACATATATATAAAAGGAAATAATTTCAATGTGAATACTAATAATATTCCTGAAAAACCATATATGCTCGGCAAGTTAATTCCAAATGTATCTGAGAGGAAAGTTGTTATAACTCCACTTCTTCCAAGAAGTAAAATCCAAGAATAAGCTCCGATGAAAGGAGGTGAAAGAACTGATATTATAATTAGAATTTCTATTAACCCTTTGCCTTTTATTTTACATGTAGTCATTACATATGCTAAGGGAACACCTATTACTATTGTTAATATTGTAGTGATTATTGTAACTGAAAAACTTCTCCATAGACTTTCGTAGTAATATTTTTTAGTAAAGAACTGTACAAAATTGCTTAAAGTAAACTCACCTGTATTGGAATCTTTTAAACTGCTAAAGAATAAAGAAAATAGAGGATATATCAAACATACTGCAAATATTAGAAATATTCCTATAGTTACAACATTCCAGAAATCCAGCTTAAACTTTTTACATTTTGATGCTTCCATAAGTTACACCTCACTTATCAAAAGATTTTTAGATCCATCTTCATTGTATATATTGATTTTTTTGGTGTTAACTTTAAGATAAACTATATCACCATTTTCGTAAACTTTATCATTATTGCTCAAATCATGTGATAATTCTATTTTCATTCCATCTTCTAATTGGACTACATAATCCATATACTTTCCTAAAAATGTTGCAGTAATAATTTTACCTTTTAAGCCTTCATCACCATCACCTATTATAAATTCCTCAGGCCTTACAGTAACTTTAGTTTTCTTCTTTAAATTTCCATCACATAATATATCAACATTTACTGTATAACCATTATCAAACTCTATATAAGACTTTCCATTTAAGGATATTAGTGATGTATCAAATATATTGGATCTTCCAATAAAAGTTGCAACAAAAACATTTCTTGGTCTTGAATAAATATTATAAGGTGTATCAATCTGCTGTATGACACCTTCCTTCATGATTGCTATCCTATCAGAAATTGCAAGTGCTTCTTCCTGATCATGTGTTACATAAACTGTTGTTATTCCAACCTGCTTTTGGATATTTCTAATTGCTGATCTCATTTCAATTCTAAGTTTTGCATCAAGATTTGATAAAGGTTCATCCATAAGTAATACATCTGGATGAATAACTATTGCCCTTGCAAGTGCCACTCTCTGTTGCTGACCTCCAGACAGGTTTTCTGGAAGCCTGTCTTTATATTGTGTTATTTTAACTACATCAAGAATATCCTCAACCCTTTTCTCCATTTCCTCTTTAGATATTTTTCTTAACTTTAAACCATATTTTATATTTTCTTTTACTGTCATATGAGGAAATATAGCATAATTTTGAAACACCATACCAATATTTCTCTTATGTGCAGGAATATCATTTATTACATTTTCATCAAATGATATAGTTCCACCTTCTATTGAGTTAAACCCTGCTATCATTCTAAGCAATGTTGTCTTTCCACATCCTGATGGTCCTAATAGTGTAAATAATTCTCCATTTTTTATATCTGCCTTTAAATCTGGAATTACTGTATTTTCTCCATATTTCTTTATCACATCATTTATATTAATTGATTTACTCAATCTTCCCACCTCCGCTTTTATGTAAATAAAATCGTTTTCTTTAATAACTCAAATTAACTATTGTAAAATTAAGAATATAGATCTTAATTAACCTATATTCTTAAAATTTATTTTCTTATATCAATATTTTCAATTATATATGCCGCAATAATTATTCTGCATATAATTTAAAAAATCCTGTAAGGATTTTCACCTTAATTGTCAATTCTCAACTGTCAATTGTCAATTGAAATATATCTATTAGTTGCTTGTGAATATATCTTTATACTTGTCTAACATTGTCTGCTTGTTTTCATTAACCCAGTTTTCATCATCCTTAATAACTTTTATACTATTAAATGATTCTAAACCTTCACCTTCTACATCGTTTCTAACTGAACGTCTGTTAAGCTGTGTTGCTACTACATTCTGTGCTTCTTTGCTTGTAACAAAATCAATGAATTTCTTTGCATTGTCCATATTTTTAGCATTTTTAATGATTGAAACACCATCAGCTTTTGCAACAGTTCCTTCTGAAGGGTAAACAACTTTTACTGGTGCACCGTCTTTTGCATATTTAACAGCAGCTTCTTCAAATGTCAATCCAACAGTGTATTCACCATCAGCTACTCCTTTATATACTGCTGATGATCCGCTTAATAATTTTCCATCAAGATTTTTTGTAAGATTAGTTACATAAGCCCATCCATCATCTGGATTTCCATTTCCCATAGCATATAACTGATTGATTAAATGTTCAAATGCTGAAGATGACTTAGAAGGATCTGCATTTGCTATTTTTCCTTTTAATTCAGGATTTAAAAGATCTTCAAAACCTTCAACTTTTATGTTTCCTATTAAATTTGTATTTACCATTATAACGCTAGGTATTACAGAAAATCTTGTTATATGCCCATCTTTATTTTTATATTCATCAATTACTGCATCTTCATTTGCTGATTTATATTCTTCAAATAGATCTGCTTTTGGCTGTAATGTGGATAATGAGCCTCCCCACATAACATCTCCAAGAGGATTATCCCCTTCAGATTCTATTCTTTTTAATAATTCTCCTGATCCTGCTGTAACAACTTCAACTGATACTCCACTTTGGTTTTCAAATTCATTTACTATTGGATCTATAAATTCTATTGGATGAGGAGAATACACTATTAAATTTTTTGAAGAACCTCCTGATGCGCTGTCACTAGAATTACTTGCTGCTGATCCACAGCCTCCAAAAGTCATCAATGTTGCAACTGATAAAAACATTGCTATAAGCTTCTTTTTCATTTAAAATTCCCCCTCATTTTTAAATATATTTTTCTATAATTGTAGCTTGTTATTTATTATCTCCCTTGTTTACAATTACATTTTACCTTTGAAAACGTTTTTAAGAAACCTAATTTTCGGTACTTATATCCTTAAATTTGAAGTTTATTTTTATGGATATATCTTAATTTTTGAATTAAAAAAGGAGTTAGTTTATTCTGTCTAACTCCTTTGCTTTATCTGTAAAAACTAACACCTTTAACTTATAATGCTTATTAAATCATAGAAAAAATACTTTCTATTACGTGCTGATCCATCTGAATAAATAATATTATTGTCACACAATTTTTTTAGATAATTGTTTAATGTCGACGCTGATATGTCAAAATGCTCACGAATGTTAGCAGTTGTAAATATTGGATACATAAATATTATGTCAATTACATCAATTATTGTTGTTGTATTAGTAATATCTTTCGCTTTAGATATGGTATTTTCATATAACTCATTTATTGCATCAATCTTTTTAATATTTTTATCTGCTTGAGTAATACATGCATTCAAGAAAAATTCTACCCACTCAGTCATGCTCTTTTTTGCTTCTTTCTTTTTTTCTTCATATTCTTCTGGATAATCTTCTTTATCAGGCAAAACCACTCTAGTATTATTCAATAAAGCATAATATTTATATTTATCCTTCTCTAAGCTCTCACTTACAAGAAAGCTAGGCTCATCAATAACATTCTCACTAAACAAGTAAAGAGGAACTAATATTCTTCCAGTACGTCCATTTCCATCGGTGAATGGATGAATAGTTTCAAATTGTGAATGAAGTAATGCCACCTTTATTAGTGGTAAATCCTCTTCATTTTCATTTATATATTTTTCTAAGTTACTTATATACTCAGGTACTAACTGTGGTTCAGGTGGAATATAGGTTGCATTCTCTATTGTTGAACCCTTTGGTCCCAAGAAGTTTTGAATTGTTCGAAATTCTCCTGCTACTACACTAGATCCACCTCTTGCATCACCATCCATTAAGATCTGATGCAGTTTTTTTATCAATCTACTACTTATTGGATATCTATTTAATAAGCTACGGCCTTCTCTTAATGCCTTCATATAATTTACAACTTCTAAAATATCATTAGTTGCTTTTTTTTCTACAGCACGATAATTTAACATCTCATCCATTGTTATTTGAGTTCCTTCAATCTTTGTTGATTCAACAGCTTCTTTTAATGCAAATAGTTCTAGTAAGTTTGTATGGCTAACCTTTGTGGATTTTAACTTTTCATTATATACTGCAATTTTTGTTCCAGCATTCATAAGCAAGAACATCAAACGCTTCATATCTAGCAATTCTGATACTGGAAGTTGATTTGGTACAAACGGTCTTTTCTTCATATTACACCTCCATATGATATATAGAACTAATTATATATGTTTTTTGTTCTATATCCTTAAATTATATACCATTAGAACAATAATATGCAATATTTTTATTTTATTATAAATCTACTAATTTACCACATCTATTTCATCAAACTATCACCACTGGTAAATCATTCATATTTACCAATCCAATAAGTTTACTATCATTTCAATTCTGTAGCCTATAAATTTAAAAAGCGCTGCCACTTTTAGGCAACGCTTTTTAATATGACTGACCCTAATACAGCACCAAGATAAATTCTGTAACATGTATCTAATATTATTACTGCAAATAAAACAGTTGCTGATAACACACTATGAGTTTTATTAAATATTTCAAGATTATATCCATACTTTTAATATAACAAATCAACTAATATATTAGGTACTACCATAGATACTGCTACTGCGTAAACTGCATCAAGCCAGACAACTGATCCAAAAGCACCTATATAAATTGCAATAATAAATGGGAAAGTAACAACTTTGAATAGAAAATTAACATTCTTATTTTTTAATACAGATGCAATTAATGCCTCTGCATCACCAGTGCTAGGAAATGCATGCATTAGTATTGATATTCCTAGCCATCCTAATAAAAGAGTAAGGAAGTTTCCTTGTTCACGAAATTTAATTAATGTAATAGATGCTGGCAACATTATAATTGCACCTAAAATTGTATTAATTAAAAATGGTCCAACTGATATTAATAATGATTTCAACGGTTTATCTGTAGGTTCATGCACTACATATCCACACGGATTTGAACATTGAAAAAATTTTGCATCATATATTGGTATTCGTAGTAATTTGCAAAAAATAGCATGTGCTAATTCATGTACTATTACTCCTGGAAATGTAATAACTGAAATTAATATACCTGGTACAAAAAACATATATTTTTCCTCCTATCCTTGATAATATTGATTAAGCGTTAACTGGCCGCTTAATAACATTTTTGTATCTTCTTCTAATTCATTTCCAGCCGCTTTAAATTCTTCTATTATCTTATTTGATTCTTCTACTTGTCCATCAAAAAATAATGCAATGGCTAAAGTTTCGTATACATATGGATATTCTTTGCTTTTTTCATATGCAAATCTAGCTAGTTCAACAGCTTCACTATAATTCCCTTCAAGCATATTTAAAATAGCAAGTCCCCTTTTAGCTCCTATATTATTTCTTTCTTTTATAAGAACTTTATCTAACATACTTTTTGCTTCATCACTATTACCTTCACGCCTATATGCATTTGCAAGTTGTACCTGTGTTTCTAATACCTTAGAATCTTCTTCTATACTTTTCTTTAAATACTCTTTATGTTCTTCAGCATCATCTGTAAGTAACGCTAAGTAATTATATACTACAGCCTTGTTATATTTACCATCATATAAAAGTTTGCTTACATCACTCTTTGCTTGTAATACTGCTTGATCTTCAGATAAATTTGTATCAATATTTGATACAATATTCTCGTACTCATCATACACATTATAAATTGAATCAATTTTATTTAAATAACCATCTAATCTATAATAGACTGTATCTGAAACTTTTCTTCCAACTAAATATGTATCCAGCAGATACCCTGCATATGCATAATTCCCATTCTCCATTGCAATATCTACTGCTGTAACCGCAATATCAGTTGTCTCTGGATGCTTTCCAATTACACCTTCTAATGATAGTAATGTTTCATTTGCATAGCCATCATTTGCCTTCTCTTCAGCTGTTTTATATACTGCATAATCTTTAAAAGATTTAGGAAACTGTACTAGTGCAATTATTACAAGTACAGAAAGTGCTATTCCTAACAGTAAGAAAATTTTAGGAATAGGATATTTTATCTGATTTTCTCTGCACTCTGTACACAAAATTGAATATCTGCTTTCAGAATCATCAATATATTTTGCTTTACACATTTCACATATTTTCCCACTATAATTTACGTTTTCTTCAAAATCTTCTACTCTTGTGTTTCCATCTTCTAGCATTAAACATCCCCCTTATTGTCTTTAATCCCCTAATTTAGTATTATATATTATAATTTACATAAAAATACAAGCCTTTTCATTATACACTATTAAATTCTATAATTTCAAGATTTATTATTTATAAAATAAGTAAGGAGTTAGTTCATTCCTAACTTCTTACTTTCTTCAGTTTCAAATTCTTCTATAATTTCATATAAGATAAGGAGTATATGATCATTGTAATATTTCATGTTTTCTTTATGGCCATTTATTTTAATTAATGAAAGTATTATCACTTTTAAGAATACTCTTAATACATTTTTCTTTACTGTTTAATAACATCAGCACTTGTAAATCTCTGATATTCACCAATCCAGTTAAGTTTATTGGTTTTAGTCTGTCCATTTCTATTTTTTGCAGTAATTATTTCCGCTATAATATCATCAGGTTTTTTATTATACTCAACATCTTTTCGCATATTATTTTCATTGTTCTTATTAATATTTAAATTTCCACTATTATCAGCTGTACTTTTATTAACAGATGTTGATGCTGAATTGTTTATTTTAAATTCTCCTTGAATTCCCTCAGAATCTTTTTTCTTGCCCTTTTTCTTTTTATTGTTATTGTAATATGCATCTCTATATATAAAATGGATAATATCAGCATCCTGCTCAATAGAACCTGATTCCCTAAGGTCAGAAAGCATTGGTCTATGATCATTTCGTGCTTCAGGTGCTCTAGAAAGCTGTGACAATGCTATTACTGTAATATTAAGTTCTTTTGCAAGTGATTTCAGCTCTTTTGATATATATGATACTTCTTGTTCCCTTTGATTTGCCTTCATTGTTGTTCTTATGAGCTGTAAATAGTCTATTACTATAACATCAAGACCTTTTTGCAACTTTTGTTTTCTGCATAGAGCTTTTATATCTGAAAGCATGGTGCTTTTATCATCTATATATAAGTTCCTTTTTCCAAGTTCACTTGTTCTTTTCATTATCCTTACAAATTGATCATCAGTAAGAGTACCACTTTGTATATCATTCATTTTTATCATACAGCTTGAACTTATCATTCTGTTTAAAAGACTTTCAGTTTCCATTTCAAGTGAAAATATTATTACAGAACTTGTCCTTGATGCACTTTGAGCAATATTAAGTGCAAATGCAGTCTTCCCCATGGATGGTCTTGCTGCCACAATTACTAGTTCACCAGGTTTAAGGCCTCCAGTAATATCATCAATTCCTTTAAATCCTGTACTTATTCCAACAAGTCCTCCTCCATTTTTGCACCTTTTTTCAAGTTTTACAAAGGCCTTTTCCAGTATTGTATCTATTCTTTCAGGACCAGTGATATTTTTACTTGCTGAAACATTGAAAATACACTTTTCTGCATCTTCAATTGCCTCTTTTACATCTTCTTTTTCAAAAGCATCCTCCATGAGTTTTGATCCGGCTTTTACAAGTGCACGTCTGTCTGACTTTTCTTTCACAATTCTTGCGTAATTTTCAATGCTGCTGTAATTCACTGCACCAGTTTCAAGATTTGAAAGGTATGTAATACCACCGCATTCTTCAAGGATTCCTTTCTTTTTAAGATTATCAACTACTGTTACTGTATCAACACTAACAGAATTATCACAAAGTTTTTTAATAGTTTCATAAATTTTCTTATGTTTATCTACATAAAAGTCTTCAGAATTTAATATAGTATCAGCTTCTATAAATTTATCTGTACTGTTTAAAATACATCCTATAAGAGTTTGTTCTGCTTCAAGACTGCTTGGCATTACTCTATTATTCATATTACAAATCCTCCAGAAGTTCTGTATTTATTATAATTTCACTTTCATATAACTCATTGTCTTCATCATCTTTTGAAGCTTCATAACTTTCATCTTTTTCCATATGATCGCAATAGCCTGTCCAATCCTTTGAACCTGATTTAACAGCTGAGTCTCTATTGTAATTTCCTTCAAGTACTTTGATATAATTATTTTCTTTAATAATCCAGTCAAAACTACAGTTCATCCACTTTCCATTTCTTCCAGAAAGATAATCACTTTTTTCAGCCATTTCAAAGATTGCCTTAATCTCATCAATATGAAGATTTTTATACATTTTCTTTATATTATTATCACGTGTCTTATTTCTCACTTTAACTTTTGGGAAGGATCTGCATAAGTCATTAAACATATTAATAACCTCATCATAAGGAACCCCTGTTTTACAATTAACTTGTAATTTTTGTTTCTCACTTTGTATCCCAGCCTGTGTAATGTCACATGCAGAATGATTATTATTTATAGATTTATTAATAGAATAATCTTTTGCTCCTACTTTCCAGTCTGAATCCTCCGACTTTTGACTAATTGACTCCTTCTTTTCAGTAATACCCCCAGTCTTTTCAGTCAGTCCTTCATTTATTTCAGAAACCTTTTTTAATTTTATGTCCACTATTTCATTTTCTTCAATATTATTTCCAGCAGTAGTTCCATAAGTATCTCCACTATCTTCACATTCTGATGCATCATCATATAAAAGAAGATCTTGATAGTTTTCTCCAATTGCATAAAAAGCATAACTTCCACCTTCTAAAACATGTTCATGCATGAGTATTTTACATGAAGTCATTTTTTTGAGACGTCTTCTTAAAACATCTACGTTGTTTATTCTCAATATAGGAAGCTGCTCTAAAAGCGCTGAGCCTTTCAGCCAGTAATATGGAACTTTATTTATTATTTTCATCTTCATTTTTCCACTGTCTTTAAAATCTATAAAATACCTTAATATAAGTGCATCTTTTTCATCTAGTCCATAATCAATAAGGCTCTTTTGTGAAAATCCTTCTACTGTATACTTCATAATATAACCCTCCATACATTTCAGTAATATCTACTTTTAAGTAGTTCTACATAATATATATGTTTATTGAGAAAAAAGTGGAAAAATTTTTATGTTTTTTATGAAATTATTTTTTTATTCTTTTAGATTTGCTGTATATATCAAAATTATTTAATTAATTTTAAAAAGCGCTGCCTTTTGGCAACGCTTCTACAAAAATTTAAAATTTTTCTAAAATATGATCATACATGTTCATAATCCATTTTACAATATCTTTATAATCGGTTCCTTTAACCTGCATTATTTCATCAGCATATGGTTTAAATATATCATCTAAAAATTCTATTGATAAGTGACCTGCAAAAGGCTTATCAACCAATTCATTTTTAAGCTGTCTAACCACATATCTTAGTATATCTTCTGAATTTCCGTATACAGATGAGTATTCTAATTTGGAATTAAATTTAACACTTGAAAATAAGCTTAATCCGTTGTCATATAGTCTATATAATTTAACATATGAATTAATCTTATAGAATCCAAAATTAGTTAAATTTCTATCCATCTGCCTTGTCAAGATATCGAATAAAAATAGTCTTAAAAAATCTATACGTACTCTTTTATCAATGTCTTTTAGAACCAGTTTCTTATACAATGTTTCAACATTTCTAGTATCAGTGTCTAAAAAAGCTTCTGCATGGATTAAATCTATATTTTCGTCAATAAATGAAAGACTCAAACCATTGCCTAGGTATTTAGCTTCTGCACAATTTATCCCTAAGCTTCGTGCTATTAGATAGCATAATTCTTCTGCTATCCCATCGAATGTATTATGCTGCAGTGAATGTTTTAGTATTGCAAGATTTCCATTTACCCTAACTATAGATTTTTCACATGCTCCAATTAAATTTATATTATAATAACTTTTATTTACATTTAAATATTTCTTATACAAATCTACTTCTGGTATATCTTTATCTATAGTCAATAGTAGATCCCACGGGCTGTTATCGAATTCATCCTTTGATATCCATAGCCTATCTTTTACGTTCATTCCTCTTGTTTTTAAAAATAAATCCCAATACCACATTGATCCGCTATCATCTATGCCAAAGGATTTCAATATTTTATTTAATCCAATCTGTGCATTTGGTCTTACTCTATCTTTTATCCATTCTATGAGTTCATCACCAAACAGTATATTTTTTTTATGTCTATCGAAGAACAAATCACTTCGTAATATCTCAAGCTGCTTTGGTATATTATCTATTACTGTCAGTAATCCAACTGTAATATCATGATATTTTAAAAACAATATTTCCTCCATTATAAAATTCACCTCCTACATTAATAAAATTCTAAATTCATTAAATATACTATATCATCTAAACTTTGATACTTCAAGGTATTGCCGTATAGTATGATATAGATTATATTATACATATCAAAATTATTTAATTTATTTTAAAAAGCGCTACCTTTTTAGGCAACGCTTCTATAAAACTTATATATATTTTTTTCTGCTACTAATAGATTCCTTACAAATGTTAATCTTCTTGTAATTTTATAAAACAATCTTTTCTAAAAAATGATATTCCATACTTAATGATATTATTATATCCATCATCCTTCATTTCTAATTCATACTTCATTTTTTCAATCTGCTTCAAAGCTTCATCTGCTTTCTCTTCAAGTTCATTAAAGTTTTTTGCAACTTTAAGTTCAAGAATTATAGCAGCTTTTCTTCTTGTTACTGGCTTTATGAAAATATCTCCTCTACCATTCCCAGATTCTCTATTGGATTTTACAATATATCCCTTCATCCCAGATAAAATCCCTGTAACAAAACCATGATAGAAATTTTCATAGGCATCATTAAAACTTATTGTCTCAATAAGTACTGAGGCAAGTTCTTCTTCAAATACTTCTGCATCTTTACCAATTACAGCATTGTATATGTTAGAAAAATCTCTAGTTTTTATTGTCACATCGAACCACTTAAGAATTTTTTCTCTAAATATATATTTTACTTCTTCATTTGGAATTTTAAGAGTAAGATATTTAATCTTTGTATTTTCATCTACTCTTTCATTTATGCTTTTAAAATATCCTGTAAAGAACATAAAATTATACAGATTATCCATGGAATCATAAATTTCATCATATGTTATATCTTCATGAACAGGCTTTTCTATTGTTTTTCCTTCTATCAGTGCTTCTATCTCTTTTTTTGTTTCATCATCAGCTCTATCTATTAAACTTTTTACTATGCTATTTGAACTTGTATTGGCCCAGTATGAAGATGGATATCTATTTATATTTGCACATAAATCATCAACAAACTGCATCACGCTCCAAGGATTATATACATTGGCTTCTCCAAATATATATCCATTATACCATGCCTTTAGAATCTCATATTTTTGTAGCATGTTATAATCCTCACATATTTTTAATACCTCTTGGTCTGTAAACCCAAAAAATTCATCATATTTGTCGTCAAGTATTGATATTATCTTTAGATTATTAAGTCCAGTAAATATGCTTTCTTTTGAAATCCTAAGACATCCTGTAATTACTGCAAACTCAAGATATGAATTAGTTTTTAATGCAGATTCAAAAAGTGAACGGATAAAACCTATCATTTCATTATAAAACCCTTCAAAAAAAGCATTCTGTAGTGGAACATCATACTCATCAATAAGAATTATTACCTTTTTTTCATAATATTTATTGAGGCATTTACTTAGAATCATTAATGATTTTGCATAATCAATATCTCTGGCCTTTCCGTTCATGATATTTAGAAATGATTCTTTTTCTGTTTCAATAAGTTTTTCACTTTTCAATACAAAATTATGTCTTATATATTCATCTCTTATTTCATCAATAAGTGATTCACGAGCCATTTTAAAATTAGGCTGTTTCCCAGATTTTAATGAAAGATTTATTACAGGATATTTACCCATATGTGAAGTATACTCTTCTCCAGAATCCATTATTTTCAGTCCATCAAAAAGAAACGAGTTATCTTTCTTTTCTCCATCAAGTTCTTTTCTTGAATCTTCAAAGAAATACTGGAGCATACTAATATTCAAAGTTTTTCCAAATCTTCTTGGTCTTGTAAACAAATTGACTGAAGCTTTGTTATCTAACAAATCTTTTATTAATAATGATTTATCTATAAAATAATACCCTCTGGTAATTAGCATTTCAAAATTATCTATTCCAATTGGTAGTGGCTTATGATTCATTACTGTACCTCCACAATTTCTTTCTTCTTCATTTGTATATATTATAGACTATTTATCCTTATTTTTAAACATAGTACAGGTTGATGATACCTCAATCCTATAATAAAGTTCACTACTCTCTTTAGGAAGTTCTGTTATTTCACTTCTTTTTACAATTTTAATATCAGTAACCTGTCCATAATATTGAACGCCACTTTCATCATTAAAAATATTTTTTGTCTGTAATAGTGTAACGTATTCTATACTATGCGCGTTAGAGTATAATTTTAGTAGGCATAAGTAGTAATTAATACAATATAAAAAGGAGATGTAAAAACATCTCCCCAATACGTAAATTATCCATTATAATTAAGTTGCGATACTAAATTGAATGGAGATGAATTTATGTATGACTCTAGTTTAAATGATAATGGCTTTACTTTCAAGGAATTAGAACAAAAAATTTATAAAAGTGCTTGTGATGATGCCTGTAATGCGTTAAGAGAAATCTTAGAACTTTTAGATGAAAAATTGCTTAATGAAAGAGATACTAAGGTTTATAGGAACAAAGGCCGCAAGCAAACTTGTTTGCGAACTATTATGGGGAATGTTGAATATTCCAGACGTATTTATGAATTTAATTTAGAGGATGGTAAGAAAGCTACTAAGTTTCTTTTAGATGAATATTTAGGTATGGATACCATTGGCAATGTATCTATAAACCTTGTAGAAACTATTTTAACTAACGTGTCGGAAATGTCATTCAGAAAGACATCAGAAAATATAAAAAGATCCTGTAATCAAGATATTAGTGCTCAAGGTGTGTGGAATATTGTTCAAACAACTGGGGATAAAATTAAGGAATTGGAAGACCGTAAAATTGAATTGAATGATAATGGGAATTTAAAGGGCGAAAAAGAAGTTTTAGTTTTATTTCAAGAACAAGATGGTATTTGGTTGTCTATGCAAGGTAAGGATAGGCCTAAAGGTAAAAGTAAAAAGAAAGAATTAAAGTTAGCAGTATCCTATAGCGGATGGACTTTACGTCCAGGTAGCAAAAAAGAATATCAAGTTGTGGATAAAACAGTATGCGCTAGTTTTGCCAATGCCAAACACTTTAAAAAACTTACTGAAGCAACTGTAGCAGAAATATATAACATGGATGAAATAGATACAAGAATTTTAAATGGTGATGGAGCAAAGTGGATAAAATCCACTTGTGAAGAGCAAGATATACATTTTCAATTAGATCCATTTCACATCAGTCAGGCTATCATTCGTAAGGTAAGTGATAAGAAATCAAAGAAAGCATTATTGAAATTATTTAGAGAAGGTAATGTTGATAAAGGTTTGCAAAAGATTGTGGATTTAATGATAGAGAATAATGACAATGAAACAACTTTGAAAAAGCTTGCAGAGTTGTATGATTATCTTGTAAATAACAAAGATGGATTAATACCATACAAATTACGAGATAATATAAAGCTGCCTACGCCGCCGGAAGGCATTGAATATAGACAATTAGGTACAATAGAACATAATATCTGTGATGTATTAGCTCAAAGGATGAAAGGAAGAAAAATGAGCTGGTCTATTAATGGTGCAGATAATTTAGCTAGAATATTAGCAGAAAAATTTAGTAATAGATTATTTGATACTATAGACAAAATTTATAGTAATATTATTCCAAGTGAAATTGTTGATACAGTAGTTTCAAATATGCAATTAACAGTGTTTCAAGCAACTAAACCAGCTAAGAAATCTAAGGTTTATAAATGTGCTAGCTCACCAATTCCGTACAGCAATGCTGCGTCAACTCTTGGACGCAAAATAATACAAGATTTATGTGGATTAAAAAGTTTTAGTGATATCAGTTATAATTAATGATTAAATTTGGGTAGGGTAATAATAAAAAACAACTGTAAAATAATGGATATAAAATAAACAAAATTATTGCCAACTTTTACTTGACTCAAACACTATGCGCTACAAGATTCACTGATTTTACTAGAATATGATAAAATTTATTATTAATATTAGCTTCAAACTGCTCTCTTGACTTTACCATTCCTATAAGTACATTTCTATTCTTAAAATCATCTTCTGAAAGATAGTTTTCCTTATTTACTTTATCAATAGCTCTTTCAAAAGTTGAATAAGATGATTCCTTAACAAGTTCATCTAAAAACTGCTCCATAAGTTTTGTTGTTGATGGAAGAAATGGAAATGCACCAATATTAACCTCATCTATACTTTTATAAAAAGTATTTTCCTTATATTTTTCCTCATCATTATAAGGAAACAATACAAATGCTCCAAAGACATTATTTTTTACATGAGATCTCAAATCTGAATCATTATTCTTATTATATATTGATACAATTGCATCCCTATATCTATGCATAGTGTTAATATCTTCTTCCTTAGGCCCTGGGCTTCCATATGCTTTTACATACTCTTGTCTATAATCAATCTTGTACTTTGCATCAAATATGAATTCATAACACTTTAATTAATTCCCCTAATAAATTATCCAGAAATCCTTTATAATATCGTGCAGGTATGACAGTACCATATTTAAATGTACTATAATCTACTTTTTTCCTGCTATTGAATTTGTATCTTTATTCTCTATTTTACTCCATGAATCTGATCGTTCTTTACTCATTTAATTATCTCCAGTGTTTATATTATTTTTACATAATACATTAATTAAATTTATCATTTATTTTTTTACAAGCTTCAGGTAATGCATTTTTTATTAATAAATCAGAAATATATATACAACTTTCATTATTATTAACGCTATCTATATTCCACATTTCAGGATATACGCATATGTTTTTTTGTTTATCTAAACTTTTTACTATTATTGTTTTATCTATATATTCAACTTCTTTATATCCATCTATCTCTAAAAGTTCTTTTAAAGGTTTAAATATCCTACATTGATCTTCAAAAGAAAATGACTTACTTAGTATATCATTACTTGCATAATCCAAAAGTTGAATTGCTAAGAATCTATTTAAATTTTTTTGAACTCTTTGATTCCAAAAATTATTTAAACATTGATGACATGCTGAATCACAATTACATCCCTCCAGCATTTTTCTAGTTTCTTCGACCAATTCTTTTAATCTACTAGCAAGTTCTGAACTATATCCAGCTCCACTTGATAAACTATCAAACAGAAAAATATCTACAAATGTAATCTTATCTGAATATCTTAATCTATATCCACTTTTTATTTCATTATAATCAATGTCTAAAATCTTACCTGCTGCTAATATCATAGCTTGAGATAATGTAAGAGCTGCTGATTTTATCCATAATCCATCTGGTTTACAATTTATTTTTTCTTTATCTATTGTGATTTCAATTACAAACATATCTGTAATAAAGCTATGCCCAAGAACTACATTTTGTTCAATATCATTATGGCTACAACTTCTATTGCTCCTTGTACTATTAAATGGTCGTTTTATCTTTTTACCTAACATTTCATCTCCAGTAACAGCAGCTCCACAATCTTTACATATATTAAACCCTAAATTTTTAGGACCTTTATTTAATATTATTACCTTCTGATCTGAACGTTTTGCTTCTCTTATATTTACAAACTCAGTATCTAAAAGATCATCACTTTTAGGAGTTGTTGAATAACATGGAATTTCAGCATATGAGTTAGTAGGTATTGCATCTGCTTCCGGTATACTTTTTGCATTTAACGGTGTAAACCCCCAAGGTTTTAACATATGTTTTTCTGATAAATCATTTGATCCACAGAATGGGCACTTGCCATCTTCTTGCTTTTCAATGTCAAACCAACCACATGATTTATTATTACAAAAATATATTGATTTAAAATATTCATTATTTTCAAAATAAGGTCTTGCTGGCTTCTCATAAAAACCATGCTTTAATTTCGAATGGAAACTATAAATTCCACCTGACTTATATGTTTTCTTATCAACAACAATTAATTTCCCTGGTGCATACTCACTAATTGCCATATCTAATGCCCTTGATGGTTGTTGTAATACTTTAGTTCCTTTTTCATCTTCTATAAAAAATCCTACTATATTTTTAGGAAAAGAATACGTTGGCAAAATCCCCTCTTCATAAAATACATCCAGTATAGATTTAGGTTCGTCTTTTTCATTTTTAAAATCTATTAAGGAAGTCTTCATTTTAAAGTTTATCAATTTCAAAGACTCTATTAATTTATTTTTAAATTCTGTGAAATTTATTGTTACTACATTTGGAATAAGTATTTTTATCTCTTTATCTGTAAACTTATAAGAATTAATGTACCTCATAAAGTTTTCAAGTTCACTTTCAAAAAATTGTATTGAACTATACTTATCCATTCCATCATCATTAATATTTAAAAGATAATTATTCATAATAGTCATATTTAAATGTCTATATATCAACTTTTTATTTTCAATATCTATAGCTGGTTTTCTTGTTTTACCTGCTATTATTTCTTGTGGATGTAAAAAGTAATAATTATCATATGGACCGTTATCAGTAAATGTAACTATTGTAGATATGGCTGAACTTCTTCTACCAGCTCTACCAGCTCTTTGCTGATAATTTTCTCTCATTGGTGGAATATTTCTTAATCCTACAGCTGTTAATGAACCAATATCAATTCCAACTTCCATAGTTGTAGTGCAACTTAAAATATCTACTGGATTTTCATCATTAAGTAAAATATCCTGAAATCTCATTTCATAATTTTCAGTAGTTGACCAAAGATCCTTACTTTCATCTTTATGAGACAACTGAGCAGTATGTTCTTCTGTATTTATACCTGTTATTATATTCGTTTCTTCATTTTCTATTGCTTCAATAACAGGTTTTCTCCAGAAATTTAATTTTGATAGCTGCTCTTTTTTTAATTGCTCAGTATTATCACTACCACAATGACAGCACCTTCCAAATAACTCAAATGGAAATACTCCAGAACATTTCTTGCAATAATACCATTTTTGATTTTCTTGATAATGTAAAGAAATTAAATTTAAATTTAGATAGTTGTTTTTATCCTCTCCATTTCTATCAGTATATTTTAGTAAACATTGATAAATAATATCAATCTTATCTTGTGTAAATTTACTTTTTAAAATATCATTCATAGTTGAATCTATTTTATTATTTTGAATATCAATTCCAAATCTAGGCACCATTGACGTTCTAATATTTTCTCTAATCTCTCTACTCATATTACTATCTAAAGCATATGTATCTTTTAATATTTTATTTGCCCATGTAGAAAATATTATACTAAACTGATCAAATTCTAATTCTATCTCTTCATCCTCAAAAATATCTTCTATTTCATATTGTAAATTTTCATTGCATGGCATTATATAACATAAACCTATATCTGTTAGCGATCTAAAATTACTGCAGAGCAATTTTAATAATTGTTCTTTATATAAATCTGTTTGGCTGCTAAAACTTCTTATTAAATCAGAATAATCTAACTTATTTCCTCTTTTATTAATTCTTTCAATTCGCTGATTTAATTTTATTTTATCATTCTCTAGTTCTTTTCCACTTTCTCCATAAAACAATTTCAATTTATTTTTTATTACCTCTTCAAGAAAAGTAATATACAATAGATCCATTGTTGGATATTTATTACTTGCTTCAGCCCATTTTTGTAATCTTATAGCTGCTAAAACAATTATCTTTCTAACTGCATCATCGTCAGCTGATTTTGTTAAATCCTTTGCTAAATTTGCTGCTCTTTGTCTACTATCTGAGAATAATAATACTTTTTTACCTGCATTAGGAAATATCTTTAATTGTTCTTCATCAAATATCGTAGGCGATTGAACTTTTAATTGTTCAGCTACTAAATTATAAAAAGATTCATTACCTTTAGTTATAAAATCAGTTGCATTAAAATGTGCTTTACCACATTTAGGACAATTATAAAATGTTAATAATCCAGGTCTCCCCTTCTGTTCTTTTCTTTCATAGAGTACCTCTATAAATCCATCTTTATCAAAATACTTATCTCCATTTTCATATAATTTACCTGTTATAGAATTTAAATATCCTTTAACTTTGTTTATTTTACTTTTACTATTAAATTTAAAGTTTTTAGGAACAATATAAAAATGTACTTCTTTTAATGTATCATCATACTGGTCTCCAGTCTTGTTCCATATAAAATTCAAATCAGCATTTGAAGCTGATTTTTCAAACATATATCCTTTGAAAAATAAAGCACCACATCTTCGGTCTGTAATCAATTCGTATACTTTGCTATCACATACTTTACATCTATCTCTCTCTCCATTAAAGTAAAGCTTTCCTAATGTAATTTCACCATCACTAACGTGCTCAGCACAATTAGGATTACTACATGCATATACTCCTTGCAATCCTCTAAACATCATATGCAATCTAGTAGGAAATAAAACCTGATTATCTTTATTTTTTGCTAATGGTGCAATTGATAAAAATACTTCTACCGCTTTATTTGAAAGATCCTCTTTAGCATCTGGAAATGCTATTTGTGATAATTTTTTATATGTTATGGCATTACCCCTACATTCCTGCATAATTTTTATCATAGGTTTCAACCTAGGTAAAAATTCAAATAACCACAATTGAGCCTCTCTGTATGATAAAAATTTCTCCTTAATATTAAATAATTCTGCAAACTGATTAATTCCTCTAAGTTTCATCTCATCTTCTTGCGTAAAAAGATTTATATCCAATTGTGATAATTTTTCTGCCGATATATCCATAGAATCTTCAAAACTAAGTTCTTCTTGTTCTCCATAAATAATTTGAAAATTATTCTCATTAATATTTTGTGCTGTCAAATCACATGCAAATTTTATAGTTGCTTGTTTTTCATCACAAGGAACACTAGCTGTAGTAAGTATAAATCTTACTTTATCCCTACTTATGTTTAATTTATAAAATAATCTTCTTAACAATAAAGATACTTCTCCACCTGAAGCTCCCTTATACATATGTGCTTCATCTATTATTACTGTTAATTTATTATTGTTATCACATTCCAACCATTTTCTTGTATTTCTCCATATACTATCTTCTTTAGGTCTAAATAGCATGTACTCTAACATCGAATAGTTTGTGATTAATATATCTGGACATTGTTTTTGCATTTCTTGCCTTGTAATAAGTTCTGCATCCCTATTATCTGTAATATGATTTCCGTTTTTCAAGTTATTTATAAATTCTTCAATATCATATTTCGCTGGATATTTTCCAATTTTAATCAAATTATTCTTTCTTAATTCTTTATTATCTTGTCCTACTAAATCATTTTCTAACGTTTTTGCTAGATCTTTATCTCTTTTATCATTTGGCTCACCTGAATAGGGAGTTCTTCCAGTATACATTCCAAATTGTGGAATTCTACAACTATCCCCTACAATTTCATCAAATATTTCTCTAAACTTTCCTTCATTATCTCCTATCATTTTTCTTAATCGGCCTATTTGATCTGAAACCAAAGCATTCATTGGATATAGCATTAATGCCCTAATGCCTCTGTTATCCCATGAATCCTTATTATTTTTAGCTTCACTTATTATATTACTAATCATAGGCCACATAAAGCACTCTGTTTTACCTGATCCAGTTCCTGTGGTTACAAGTAAATCTTTTCCTTTATAAAAGTTTTCTAAGGCAGAAACTTGATGTTTAAAAGGATTTTTAAAAACACCCAGTTTATTTTCTTCCATTTTACCTAGTATCATCTTTATATCAGATGGTATAATTTCAGAATTTTCAATACCGTTAATAGCTATTTCATAAGCTGCATTTGCTTCTATGTACGGTTCTTGATATAATATTTTATCTTTGTCTACTCGTTTATCAAATTCACTTAATAGCAAATTATTTTTTTCTAAATATTGTGCTTTTATATAATCTATAAATCTACTTTTTAATGCATTATGCGTTCCATAAACCCCTTCATTTTTCACTTTAAACTTCCTCCAATTCAATTTCTAAATTAGTAATTATTGATTTCACAAATTCCCAACAATTTTTATCAAACAGTAAATTATATTTATCTTCTATACTATTAACTGGCCATCCTAATAGCATTAAAGTATCTTCTTCTTTTTGAGGTAATGCACTGAATAATCTAAGCATAACTAAATTATCTTCTTCATAATTTTTAAATTGTGCCTTAAAACAATTATTACTCTCCTTTTTTAATGCATACATAAATCGTCTCACTTCAAACTTAGTAACTAAGTACCTATCTATTAAACTGCTTGTATAAATATTATTACCTACACTTTTTACAAACCCAAAATTTAATAATCCGTCTTTGTATAATGTAATCTCTCCATCCATCAGTATATTTCTATATTCCCAACATTCTGATAAAATTTTATTTGAATTCTTATTAAAGAATAGTTTATCTTTTAAATTTTTTTTCTCTATCCATTGTATTTCATTTAGATATTCATCTAGTAATTCATTAGATTTTTTCAAACTTATTCCATAAAATTCATACAATTTCTTTTTATCATAAATCTCATTATCGTTTCTTTTAATTTGAGTTAAACCTATAGCTACATTAAATTTTTCAAATCTAATACCTCTAATTACATTATGTGAATTGTTAATTGGACATTCTCTATAATACGGTAATGCCAAGTCAGTATTATATCCTACATCAACAAGTTCATTCCCTCGTTCCAATCTTTTTCTTATAATTTCTATTGGATTTCTTTTATGATTAGTATTAAGCCATTCATTAATTTCCGGATAAATTTGAATCATATTCTCCAAAAACGAACTACATCTATTAATTATATATTTTTTACTTTTTCCAACACTATAACTTTTATCATCTAATATATTCTCATCTAATGTCGCTGCTCTAATCCACATACCAACTGCTGAATATGTCACTCTAGAAATATACCTATGCAATTCTTCATCTTTATACCTTTTTATTTTTAAATCATCTGCTATAAAATTTATTATGTTATTCCTCATATTTCTCTACTTCCTGAATATACTTTTGTAATATTTCTAATTTATCATTTTCTAAATTTAGTGATTTAATAAATTGATTAAATTCAACTATAGTCTTATTCGATTCACACAATACCATTATCCCAAATAACATCATTTTATAAATTGAAGATTTAACATTAAAGAAATCACTAATGGTTATAATTTCAGCATAATTTACCTTAGTAATATTGCTTAATCTAATCGGCAAGTCCATTTTTTTTAAGTTTCTTAAGTTTTTCTTTTTCTCTTTATAATTTAAATCTAGTTCAAAAATTTCACTATCAGTCAATCCACTCAATAAAATTTCATTATTTTCGAACGTAGCAAACCTATCTAATTCAACTACTCCAACATAATTCAATATATTGGTTGATAATGCACCAACATCATCAAGACTATCTATTGAGAAAATAATGTTTTTATTTATATTTTGTTTTATTAAAGCTAAATATATATTTTCCTCTATATTATTAATAGAATTCTCAATCAATATAAAATCAGAGTCTGCATTTTCTATTAAATTTATCAATTCTCTCCAATTCTTATATCCTATTGGAATATTTATAATTTCTGCTGGTTTTTCATTAATTAAATATGATAGAGCATTTGTAACTTTTCTTGATTTGCTTCCAACAAAAAGCAACTTTGAATTACTAATAAGTATTGCAAAAATATATTCAGCTAAATCATAAGAACAATTTTCTTCTATACCACAAATAGTTAAATTAATTTTTAATGCATGAACAAATTCATCTCTATCTTCAATCATTCCTTGAGATTCAGTAATTTCTGATAACTCTCTATATTTATATATCTTTTGTTCACTGTTACTCGGTTTTATATCAAGATATTTTATTATATTGCTTATACTATCAACTGTATTCCCTGCTTCCTTCTTTAAAATATTAATATTTTCTTTAATTTCTTGCTTTTCTTCAAGTATTAAACTCTTTTCACATTTTAAATTTTCTATAATGTCTTCCATTTCTTTCTTTTTATTTTGTAAATCTAAATTAATTCTCTTTAAATCAGTATTTCCTTTTACCAGTACATCATTTTCTTTTATAAATTTTTTCTTAAATTCCTGAGAATTCTTATTATATTCATCTTTAAGTAATGAATTAAGATTTTTTATAATAGAATCCTTCTCTTCCTGTTTTTTTATCAATTCAATATTTTGTTTTTCAATCACATTTTTTTCATTTTGTATTGCACTATATCTTTCCTCATGTAAATTATCTAATCTATTTATTCTATCTTGGAATTCTTCTATCTTGTTCTCATTTTCTTTTTGCACTTTCGATAAACTTTGCTTTAATCTTTTAATCTCATTATTACATTCTTCAATTTGATGCTCTTTTAAGTTTAAAATATTTTTATTCTTCTCAATGTCTTTTTTGTAATTTTCTATTGTGTTATTGTAATTATCCAACTTGAATTTATACTCTCTAATTTTATTAGTCTGTAAAAATTCACATAATTTTAAAAGTGCATATTTATCCTTTTGTGCAACTTTCCTATTATTAATTATATAATAAAGTTCAATATTATTTTTAAATTGAGTATCTAATAAACAGTATGCTATATCATATATATTTACTGTATTTAATTTCAATTGATCTATCTCTAATTCGCTACTAATCTTCTTATTAGTAGTGTTTTTCATATCAGAGATTAAATTATAGATATATTGGGCTAATACTATATCTTGTTCCTTAAATATCCGTTTGATATAAATATTCTGAATTTTTTTCATTGCTAATGTATCAATTCTATATCCTCTTAATTCAGGTTCTTTTTCAAAACTTTTGGGATTATTCTTTATTATTTGTATGAGATCCTTATGACCTAATATCGATATAATCTGCTTAAATTGTTCTTCATTATATTTTTGAATTATATTCTCTATATAATTAATGCTCATTCCTTTTTACCTCTTACTATTAAAATGTTTTTCTATTAGTTTTAATATTTGTATTGGTATTTTACCTTTAAAAATATATATTTTTATAATTTTATATATTTCAAAATATTCATTAGATTTTAGCAGCTTGTTTTTAATATAAATTGGGAAATCAACTAATTCACTCTTATCATTTTTATTCTTATTATGTAACTGATTTATTAGTAATTTATTAGAATCTTTATGTTGCTTTAGATATTGTAATAAAATTTCTTCTTTTCCCGAATAAAAACTTATAATTGTATCTCAAAATTTTATATTTTCTAGTTTTATTTCACTATAATTATTAATCTTTTTTATCACTAACCCATTCTGACTTTTATGTATAATTTTACATCTAGATTTTGAAGTAATACTTATACCTTGTTTTAATGGTAACTTATTCTTAATTCCATTTTCTATTTTCATACCATTATTATCTTCTATTACAATTTTGTTTTCATATTGCTTTATTTTATTCAAATATCCTCCATTAACAAAAAAAATCGAATTATATTGTTCTTGTAAAATAAAAGGTATTTCATAATTTCTTATTGGAATTCTTATTATATATTTATCATCTAATAATTCTTTTAATCTTATTTCATATACAGTATGCTTATCATTACAATATAACTTCTCTAGCTTGTCACTTTTAATAATTCCTATTGCTTCATTTTTAAAATTTATAACTTTATAACTTTCGTTTTTTATCACTGTAGGTGGCCATAATCCAATAAAATTAGGTTTATTATAATGTAAACTCACTCTAAATCGCTCTCTGCATAATACCCTCATCTTCATAAATTCATCATCATTAACGGGTATAAAAGATATCTTATAAATTTTATACTGACTTAGATAATACTCACTATTGTTTACTTCAAGAATACCTTTATATACAACTTTGATATTATTATAATTTTTAAAAATCCGCTCGTTTGACCCTAGATAATAATACTCTGTGTTAATTTTAATTTCTTCATTGATTTTTACTTTCTTGCCTCCCTTATCATTAAAAGTAAATAAACTTTCATTTCCTAAAAAGCCTTCAATTTCCTCTCCCCAAACTTCTATTAAAAATTTTTTCAAATCAAAATTCGGATATAAAATTTGATACTTTTCTGCTATAAAATCAATCTTCTTTAAAGTGGTATATTCATGAGAAAAATTGTAATTATTTAATATATATTCACAACTCTTATTTCTATATTTTATTATTATTTTTTCTTTTGATTCTAATAGGGAATTAAATATTTTATTGTCAATTTTTCTAAATGCTATGTACAACTCAAAAAATTCATTCCCTGATTCCTTTAAATATAAAGAAAGACCTGCTTTTTGATAAACTGTCTGTTCTGAATCATAGGATATTCTCATTTGACACTTTTTTGTTGTTTCATTTTCATTGATATGTCTGAAGTATGGCTTTTTTTTATCTGAAATTACATATGATAAGTATTCTCCGCAACATAAACAAATAAATCTTTTCTCCTTTGATGATACTGATTTATAATATCTATTTTTTATTTCTTTCGCATCTACAATAACTTCTTGATTTTTTAATTTTAATTCTTTTGCCTTATCCATACACTTTCCTCATATTTAAACATATTTCAATCTATAACTCTTCAAATTTTTATAAATTAATGAATTTTTATTTAAAATTTTCTTTCTTCATAATACATATTAGCTCTAAGTGTCAAAGCATCCAACATTTGTTCCTTAATTATATTGTTATTAATAATATTCTCCATGTCTTTATACAATTCAATTAAATTTTCATCTGTTCCTTTAAAGAAATCACTCTCAGTTTTGATCAAAAACTTAACTGGATTATCCTTAGCCAATTTCACATAGTCCTTCTTCTCCCATTTTTCAAAGCCAGCTGTTGCCTTGTCCTTAAGCATATCCACCTTATTACTACCCTTATGATAAAATTCATAAAAACTATTATAAATATCATCTTCATCAAGAGACATCTTAATATTACCATTATTATAAAAAGCCAATAATACTGGTATCTTATAACTCTTACTCATCTTTGTATTTTCAATCATTTTAATAAAGTCATATCCCCTAGTATTCATAAACTCCAGTTCTTCATCTGTAAGTTCATTATTTTCTTTTAAGAATCCCAAGTAATCCTTAAATATATTAAATTTACTTTTCATTTTCATTTCGCAGTAAATTTCATCATCAATATTGTTAAAAAATTCAATCCTGCTTGGTCTATGTCCCAAGTCATCTTTTACCCTTAAAAATTCTTCTTTTATTTTATCTTTAATCTTCATTTCTTTGGATGCTAAACCCTTGAATATGTCTATTAATCTAAAATCAAAATCAATTCTACAATCTTCTGGATATTCTTCTTCACTGGGAATTCCTCTTTTTGAACCAGCTCTTGAATACGTCTTTCCACTTAATAAAAATGGAAGCAGATCAGCCTTTTTATAATTACCAATAAAGTCAAGCACATTAAGATACTTTTTGTCTTCAAACTTTCTAAGTCCACGTCCTAACTGTTGTAAGAATACTGTTGGAGATTGTGTTGGCCTTAAAAACATTACCATATCTATTGAAGGTATATCTAGTCCCTCATTAAACATATCTACAGAAAATACAACTTTAAGTTCACCTTTAGTAAGTTTATTTATTGATGAATTTCTTTCTTGTGCATATTCGCCATTATCACCACTATATACAGCTGCACTATTAACTCCATTTTCACTAAAGAATTTTGCCATGTACTCTGCATGCCTTTTGCTTGTACAGAATCCTAAAGCTCTTTTTGAATTATATTTCTTATAATGATTTAAAATAAGTTCTGCCCTTTTATTAAACATCAAAGCTTCTTCAAGCTGCTTTTCTACGTATTTACCGTTCTTAAATTCTACATTCGTATAATCTACAGTATCATCATAAATTCCATAATATCTGAAAGGTACAAGATATCCCTTATTTATTGCATCACAAAGCCTGATTTCATAAACAGTATTATAATCACATAATGAAAATACATCTTTTGAATCAAGTCTTTCAGGTGTTGCTGTAAGTCCAAGTAGAAATTTAGGTGTAAAGTAATCTATTATCTTTCTGTAGTTATTTGAAACTGCATGGTGAAATTCATCTATTATTATGTAATCAAAATAATCTTTCTTAAAATAGTCTTCATTTAAATATTCGTCTTTTCCTAAAGTCTGAACTAAAGCAAATATCATAGATTTATCTTTATCTTTTGTACTATTAAAGAAATATCCAATGTCTTCTGAATTCCTTACGTTTTTAAAACTTCTTGCAGCTTGTTTAATTATTTCTTCTCTATGAGCCACAAACAATATTCTTTGTGAATCTTTTGAATCAAAGGCAGCAAGATATGTCTTTCCTATACCTGTTGCTGCAACTATTAATGCTTTGTCAAATCCTTCTTCCCTTGTATTGTTCAAAGCATACAAAGCTTCTATCTGTGCACCTTTAGGCTCAAATAAATCAATCACATTATTTTCACTATTACTGTTTTTCTTATATTCATCTTCACTATTTTCTATATCCTTAAAAACCTTAGGTCTTACCCATGATTTAGAATATCTTTCTAAAACATCATCATCCACAATTATTGAATGATTATAAAATAAATCTTCAAAAGTGTTATAGAATACTTCAAAATCATAAGGATTCTGTGACTTTAAAAATCTATAATTCCATTCTATAGAATTAGTAAGTGCACCTCTTGAAATATTTGAAGATCCCACATATATTTCACTATCAATTTTATTGTGAAACATATATGACTTTGGATGAAATGATCTGTTTGGCTCATTATAAAATCTTAGTTCAATCTTGTCCTTAAATTCTTTTTTTAATAAATATAATGCTGATGGCTGAGTAATTCTTAGATAATTTCCTGTTAAAATCCTTATAGAAACACCTCTGTCTACTGCCTCTTTTATATCATTTAAAATAAGCTTAACACCTGATTCCATTAGAAATGAAACTATTATATCTATTTTTTCTGCTTTCTTAAAACTTTCTCTAAGTCTGTAATACAGATAATTTTTATCACCTGTTATGGCATTTGACTTTGCATATGATTCTTTATGTATTTCCTTAACACTAATCTCATTTTCTTTAATACTTATATCATTTAAATCTATTTTACTCATAGTTATCTCTTCCCTTTATTTATACACACTATTTCAAAGCATTTTTTCTCAGCACCATATCTATTCATAACTGTTTCTTCAATATTATGAATTTCAAATACACCGAAAAATTTTTTTATATCTTCTTCATCAAAAAATCTTTTATATCCTTCTTTAGTCAAATAAAAATGCTTTTCTATCTCTTCTCCATTTCCTGCATTAAAGTTAACATCCTTAATTGTATTAACTCTTGCTATAAGATAGCCATCATATTTGAGAATTCTCTTTATTTCATTTAAAATGCTTTTTGTAGTATTTTCATCAAAATAATGTAATGATAAATCTGCAATAATGACTTCTGTACTTTCATCTTCAAAAGGAAACTTCTCTGTCAGATCCATTTCAACTATTTCAAAATTTCTTATATATCTTTTTACAATATTAAGACCTTCTTTAGAATAATCACATGATATAACCTTATAATTTCTTTCATCTAAATAAATAGAATTGTTCCCACTTCCACATCCAAGATCTATAATTTTTGTATCTCTGCTTTTTTCTAATATATCTTTGTATTTATCAAGCCATAAATCATAAACTGGCTTAATTTCATTAATTCCTTCATATACTTTATTCCAGTATATTCGATTGTCATGTTTTCCTGGTCCTGCCATATAATCTCCTTTAAATTTTCCACAAATATGTATTCATTATTTATAATTATACTATAGAATTACAATTTAGTTTGTATTTTCATAAAAATAGTAAAAAATATCCTGAAAATATTAACCTTATTTAAATTGTACACACGTTAAAGCAATCATATTTTAATTCCGTACTACTCTATTTAATTTAATTCTAAAACAAAAAAAGCCTAACCTTTCGATTAGACTCTCCTAAAGCCATATTAAACACCTACAAACATCCACTAACAATCTTAACAATATCCTCTCCATACTTACTGCATTTAACGTCTCCAAATCCATTAATTTTGCAAAGTGAATCAATATCCATTGGTTTAATTAGTATAATATCATTCATTTCTTTGTTTGAAAAAATCATATATGGTTTAATACCAAGCTCTTTACTTTTGTTAAGCCTGTACTTCTTTAACTCTTCTTCAAGAGAAGCTGAAAATACTTGTTGTTCTTTTTCAATAGTATTTTCATGATTATCCTCATTATTAGAAAAATCAGTATATGTAGTTTTAAAGTTATACTCAACATAATCTGCCTTATTACTTTCATTATCATCCTGTTTATTATATGTACTTTTATTTGTACTGCTTTTTCCCCTATTCTTATAATTATTTATATTTTCAACATGAGCTTGTTTAACTGACTCATCTACATTACTATAATTTCTGAGCACATAATATAAAACATTAATTCTATCTTCACTGAGCTTTATAGAGGATTTTCCAATATGAGATTTAATGTTCTCCACTAAATCATTTCTATTAATTACAGAAACATTGTCTGAATGCACTGTTATATTTTTTAGTGTACATCTTTTACTAAATACAATTATTGATCTTACAAATTTATTTTCTATTGCACATACATTAATGAGACTCTTAATATGAGTATCATTCTGTTTTATTGGATTATAAAATTTTTCTTTCCTCTTATTTTTGAAAACCTGTGTCCAATATCGATCATTTTCATTACCAAAAATCCACCCACTATAGTTTTTTGATTCTATAACATAAATACCACTTTCATGTATATATATCAAATCAATCTCTGTAGTTTTACCATTATCACATGGAAGATAAACGTTAGTAATGATTCTATGATTACCTTTTATTTTTTCAAGTTCTCTAAAGGTTAGATACTCTCCATACATTCCTTTATCTTTAAATGCATTGTCATAAGAAATACCAGATTCCTGTGTGTATTTTTTTCTAACAATATGTTCTTTTTTTAAAAGTAGTCCTATAGATATAAGTATTAATACTAGTATAAGAAACATAATTATTCCCCTTATTTTGTAATTATAGTTAAAATTGTAACATAATTATACTTATGTTACAATTTTATCATTTTCTGAATTCCAAACAAATCACTCAAAAAAAGTCCTGAATTTAATCAAGACTCTTCACAATCATATATTATTTTACCGTATTTCTTTATTTCATTTTCAATTTCTAAATTTAATGAATCAAAAAATAATATATCCGCAGAATATATTCCAACAATGTCATCAATACTATCAATTACTCTACTTCTGAATTTTCTATGGCAGTCTACACATAAGTCTATATCAGAATTATAACAAGCATTCTCTTTTGCTCTTGAACCAAACAATATTACTCTTTTAATATATTGGCTCTCACTGAAATAATTCAAAAGATTTTCATAAACTTTCTTATTTATACCATACATAATAATCACATCACTTCTTCTGAAATTTTAAAAAGTAGCCCTTCAATAGCATCAATATATTCTTCTACTATTCTATCTTTTATTTCTTCATAATCTTTTTCATTATAAATATGTGCTGTTGTATTTCTAGAGATTAAAATTTCATTCCAAATATCTATATCTTTTATCCATCCTTCTTTAAATGCCTGCCTGTAACATCCCTTAGGATTATTTATTTCAAGACCTCTATCTTTAAATATTTTAGATAGAAGTTTCCATGTAAGATCTTCAAGCATCTCATATTTTTTTATGATCGAATCTCTATATACCTCTTTTGTGATTTCATCTGGATTTTCAAAAGTCTCAAAATTACTTTTTATATTTTTCAGCTTAACTAGCATTCTATACACATAATCATAAGTCATTTTAATAGATTCTTCGTATTTATTTTGATTCATATACAACTATCTCCTAATTAATACTTTGTTATGATTATACCTTATATCCTTATCCTTTAAAAATAATCCTCAAAATTATTCAAAGCAAAATTTTCTTATTCTAAATTTTCCATAAAAATAATAGAAAGCCCTGAATTTCTTCAGGACCTTTTAATACTCTAAGTAACATAACTATTTAATTTTTATTTCATCACCTATATCAAACTTATCGCTATTTAGCATAATTGTATCTATATGTGTTTCAAACATCATTTCAGGATGAGAATCTTCAAATTCAGCTATATATTGATTTTCTGCATTTTCATCTTTACATATAACTTTATCATCTTCATATACAGAATTTCTGTAATCATCTGATCCATCTGTAAATATGCTGCTTATACCTTCAGCTAACATAAAACTTTTTATATCAGAATCTGAACTACAGTATACACGTATCTTATTATTTGCTCTTTCAACTTTTATTTCACCTTTTGTTCCATCTGTAAATTCTACTTCTTTATTGTACTTTACATTATTCTCTGTTACTGCTTCTTTTGATAATCTTTCATATAATGAACTATCTTTGTACTTCTCTTCAATTTCATCATATGTCATAGTACATTTTACTGGTATAATACTTATACTATCTGCATCCTTTATATCATTGTAAGTAAGTCCTTCAACTTCAAAAGCACATTTGTATACTTCATCGTCTGAACTGTAACCACTTCCTCCAATATCCATTGCACGATACATTTTATTTCCTAGTTTTATTATAAAATATGAATCAACTACACTGTCATTATTTCCATACATCATATCATCTACAGGTCTTGTTACAATAATTCGTGTACCAATTACATCACTTTCAAAACCTGTTATATTATAATTTTTCTCAATATTTACATCAAGATCATGTTTCATATACTGCTTGAAACTTTCAGTAAAATCTACTGGTATTACAATACTTCCATTAAAATCATATTCTCCAATTACTAAATCCGCTCTTATGTTTCCTTTTTCAGAAAATCCGTTCTCGCTTTCCTCTTCTGCACTTATTTCAATTGTATTTTCATTAGGATATGACCACGATGAACCACCACTATTAAATTCTTCTTTTTCCTTATACATATTTAATTCCATACTTCTATGCCCCTGGATCTTTTCATCAAATCCATCTTCTCGTGTAATAGTTGCATTCATCTTTATCCTATTCTTTGTTCCAATAATATTAGTTACTGTAAACTTTACACCATTTTGCTCTATTTCATAATTCACATTTCCACTCTTTGATAATGATGCTTCATTTTGTACACTTTTAGTTTCTGCTGCATAT
Organism: Clostridium butyricum; assembly: GCF_006742065.1. Lineage (NCBI taxonomy): Bacteria > Bacillati > Bacillota > Clostridia > Eubacteriales > Clostridiaceae > Clostridium > Clostridium butyricum. The sequence continues at coordinate 2,244,129 of NZ_AP019716.1, forward strand.
GCTTGTACAGGTATTATTCCTATTGACATCATAAATACCATAATACCTGCTGCAGGGCCTATAATTTTACTTATTTTCTTGTTTATCATTAAACTCCACTCCTTTATATATGGCTCTGCCATGTTCTTATTTAATTTTAACGTCTTTGCCAAATTCAAATTTTTCACTGTAACCTAATATATCGTCATTACAGTAAACATGTAGATTGGAATCTTTATCTACCCCTGAAAATTCAATAATATAACCATCGTTGCTATCTGGGTCTTTATACATTGATTTTTCAGCATCACCATAATAATTACCTTTATTAGATTCAATCCATCCACGCATTGAGCATGCCATAAGTATGCTCTTATTTTCAGAATCTGTATTTATATATAGTTTAACTTTATCATCTTCTCTTTCTACTTTAGAAACTTCTCCATCTTTTCCATCATTGAACTTAAAGTCTTTTTTATAAGTTACATTATCAAAAGTTTCAGGAACGTATTCAGAATCATATCTCATAGTATCATATATTTCTTCTTTTTCTTTGTTTGTTAAAGTGCAAGTTACAGGTATTAATGTTATACTTTTTGCATTGTTTATATCATCATATGTCAATTCTTTGCATGTATATCTACCGTAACGTCCTTCTCCATAATAATTAAAATCTCTATCACTACATTCATATAATTTCCCATCACATTTTATTAAAATCTTGGAATCAGAATCTGAATAGCTGTTTTCATGATCATAATCATCACTATGCTCATCTTCTTTAAAATAAACTGAAGTTCCTAAAACATCAGCTTCAACCTTATTGTATGTTATTTTTGCCTTATCATTATATATATCAATATCTTTTTCTATTATCTTATCAATGTTTTTAGATAAGTCTGCATTAACATTAACCCATGCATTAAGATTATATTCTGGTATGATAACATCAAATCTTAAGTCAGCATTTAAAGGAAGGTCTTCAAAACCTGTTATATCAAAATTCACTTCTACTGTCTTATCATTAATAATTCTTCTATTCCCCCAGTCTGATTCAAGTTTAGATTTCTTCACTGTAAACATAAATATTGAATTGTTTAAGGATTCATCTGTTATCTCATTTGGAAATTCTATAGTAGTAGTTACATTCATCCTATTTTTTGCCGCTGTCAACTTATTTATTGTAACCTTAAATCCATTTTTTTCTACTGTGCTGTTTATATAAGTTGTGTAGTCAGTTTTTACACTTTCTTCATAAGCTGAATTTGCCATATTTATCTCCTGTGCCGAAACTGGCACAGTCATTACCCCCATAGCAAACATAAAGCTCATAATTCCAGATAATGGTGCAAGCATTTTACTAATTTGTTTCGTTTTCATCATATCTCCCCCATAGCTTATATTTAACATATAGTATATCTATATCTATATCTATATCTATATCTATATCTATATCTATTAATAATTATAATATAATATGGATATAATAACCACATATATTGTATATTTTTTCCTTAAGAGCTTTCTCTAAAGTGCAAAAAGCCCTGAATATTCGTCAGGGCTTTTAGGCTTATGTTCTTACGTAAGTAATACTATATTTATTTTTAAATTATCTAAGCTGCACCATGTTTTATAGTAGATTTTTTATCATTTATTCTCTTAAGTATTGAGCCACAATTTCACCAAAGTACATTGTATATCCATTTTCTTCTTCATCAAGATTAAGTTCTGGATTTACACTGTTTACATCTACTTTCTGTTTTAATATAACCTTACATTCATAGTACATATTGCATCCATCTATAACAGGACTTTCGACTACTTTTCCAGAAATGAATTTAATTCCAGTAAGTTCTTCTTTGTTCACATCTCTTCCTGAATTGTGTCCACATAAGTCTATTGCTTTATCAAAACTTCTGCCATATGGAATACTTATTGTAAATGTATTTCCCTTGTCTATAAATTCTTTAGTGTATCTTATATCACTTATTACAACTGAGAAGATTTTCTTTTTCCACATGTACCCAACACTTCCCCATGTAATTGACATTGTGTTAGCTTTATACTCATTTCCAGAAGATAAAAACCCACCTATACTATTTAAACAATTAATCGACTTTTCTATCTGCAAGATTTCATCTTCCATTGCCCTTCCTCCTATTGTTACTTTATTAAAATTACAACACAACCGACATTATTTGATATCCATAATCTTTTATCTCCTATTATTACTTTGTTAAAATTACAACCAATATAGATATCTATATACATACTTATGACATATTACAATATCATTTTCTATTAATTACAACCAATATATATATATACGGTAATTATGGACTAAATTAAATATTCAATACTCTTTTCAAGTTTTCAAACATAAGCTTTTGAACAAAATCTGATGGATGCAAACCATCATTTTCACATCCCTCTTCAAACATTATTTCTTCAATAGAAAGATTATTTATATGTAAATACTCAAGAATAAAAGAATAATTATCTACAAGTAAAATATTCTCTTTCTCTGCTACATTTTTTAATACTGCTGTAACATCATCCATATGATAAAGCCTATTTGGACGTCCTTCATTTTCTATTGTTGATGGTATTGGTGAAAATAGAATCATAGGCTTATTTTTTTCTCTTAAAAAGTTTATAATTCTTACTAAATTTTCATATAAATCATTCATACCATTATGATTTTTTCTATCATTAGCTCCAAACATTAAAAATACAATATCATCATCTTCATTAATAAGATTTCTTATATTATTATATATCTGACAAGAAGAAGCTCCACAGCCTCCATTATTAATAACTGAGCATCCATGAAATTTTTCACCTATATAATTTTCAAATAATGTTCCCCAGCTGTTTGGTGCAATTATTCTATAAAATTTCTTTATATCATCTTCAAAAATCACTTTATCGCTGCTATAACTTTGTGAACTTCCCTTTCCTGCGGCTATACTGTCTCCAATAATATTAATCTTTGCTCCATTTTTAATTATATCTATAAATCTGTCCTTATCTAATATTTTAGCCACTTTTCCCTCTCCTTCTTTATTACTATTTTCTCTCTTCTACTGTTTTAAGAAAAATCCCTTGTTCAAATCCGCCACGTTTTTCTCGTTTCTCAGTTCTAACTTTAAGAAGTTCTTCTTCACTTACACCCAAGATATCTGCAATAGCAAAAACAACTTCCATTATATCTGCAAGTTCATCTATATTTCTATTATCTGCAAGGAATTCATTTACTTCTTCTTGGAGTTTTTTCTGTAATAATCTAAACTTTCTTCTGCCATCAATCATTTCAAAATCGCATATTTTATAATCTATATCAATTATTTCTGGAATTTTATCTCTAACTAATTTGTTATATACCTTTATGTTCTCCATAATCTTATCCTTTCAAAAAATCTTTCATTTAATGTAATAATATATTAATTATAACACATGACATTATTTCTTAATATTTAAATAATTTGTAAAATTATAAATCCAGTTATAAATCAATCTTCATATATGACATTAAGTTATTCTGAAAATAATAACAATAATCCTTATTCAACTTCTAACCCTTGATTAGTAAATTGAATATGCTATAATTTATAACAAAATGGAGGTGTATTTGTATGAAAGAAGTTAAAACTTTCAACTATTTATCAGGAAGCTCCTTGCAAAGATTACAACAAAGCCATCTATGCTTTGTCTGGAGCCTAATCTTACATTAAATTAACTTAAAATTTTAGGTTCTGACACATGGCTTTTAGTATTCTTTGCTTCAATACTATGATTTTTTATTAGTAAAGGAGTAAGAATATGAAATATGTAAAAGCACAGGATGTGTTACCTGAAGAATTAATTGAATTAATCCAAAAATATATAGATGGAAACTATCTTTATATCCCTAGAAGAAATGATAATCATAAATCCTGGGGTGAGAGCACTGGTATAAAAAATATACTTAAAATTCGAAATAGAGAAATTTATATTAAATATAAAAATGGTATGAGTGTTGACGCTTTATCTAACGAATATTATCTTTCAGAAAAGAGTATTCGAAGGATAATAAATCTTCAAAAGAAAATATGCTCATAATTATTACAGAACTATTTAATAGATTGAATACCCCTTTTCTAGCATGATATCATTTGTCTTGTGTCCTATTAAAATTATGATTACAGGAAAATAGAAAAGAGGTGTTTTAATTTATGGAACCGTTCATAAAAAAACATGAGTACAATTTTATAAAACAATGTCTTTTTAATTTAAATAATACTTTTAGAGGATGTATTGATAATAAAATTGTAGAAACAAATAAAATTTATCTTCAGAATAAAATTCTGAATCAATTTAGTAATTTATCTGAAGATGAAAAAGAAATACTAAGCATAGAGCATATAACTGATCCACAACATATTGACATATATATAAAGAATTTAGATAAGTATGTTTATGGTATGGCACAGATTTCTGATTCTCAGATAAGTAAATTATTCAAAAAAGAAAAAAAGCTTAAATTTCCATCATTAGAAGCAAGAGAATCTAAAAATTCATATCTTGGATGGATTGATGAAGCTACACGAAAACTATTTATTATTCATAATATGGGTGGTAAAAATATAGGTATGAGCTGCAGAATTGTAAGCCAAAACTCAAATACTTCTCATATTTGTTCATTTTGTAATAATGCTGGTTCTGATGCTGAAATAGCATTTGTTTCAACAGTATGCAAAACAAATACTAAGTATGGAAATTATAAATCAATAGGATTTTCTGTATGTCTAGACAGCCAAAAATGCAATAATCAAATTACATCTTTAGATAAATTAGAGAAAATTTTAAAGGAAGCTAATAATATAATTTAGTTTTAATACCTAAATTATATCAATCATGACATACAAGCAGTAATATAAAATCATGCTCTAATTGGTTTTCTTTTAAAAATGACGAATTTCCATTTGTTATTGATACTGAAACTGTATCAATAACAAATAATTTAATCCTTATCTTTGAAGATTAAGTTAAAAGATAAGGATTAAATTTAAACTTATTTAAAGTTTTTTTAATATAAGATTATACAATTCATTAAATGTTTTATCACGTGTAATAAATAAAATTCCTACATATATAATTGCGCAACAAATCACATCTGCAGCACATGAAAATAATATATTTTCAACATTTGAATTTATAAACATACATACAGGTATAAATATTAATGAATAAAACAAATACTTCATATTATTCAGTGAAAATAATTTTATATCAATTTTTATAACTTTTTTAACAAGATAACCATATTCTAAACTTATCAAAAATATATTTGCAATAAGAGTTGTAACGACCGCTGTTGTTGGAGTAAAAATCCCTCCTAATACTAGTGCGTAATTTAATATAAGATTTAGTATTCCCCCGTATAAGGCAAGCTTTGTGTCTGCCTTTTCATATCCAAATACATATATTATCTGCTGTTCTATAATTCTGTCTATTCCTACTGCCATAAGATATATTGAAAATACCATAAGTATTGGAACAGCTGCAATATATGTGTATCCACGTCCAAATATTATAACTGCCTGTTTAGATACGCATAACAATCCTATGGATGCTGGAAATAACAAAATAAAATATATGCTTATAACTTTCTTTAAAAGTTCCATATATACTTCTTTTGATTTATTAGCAAGGTAATTTACAAGTCTTGCCATTGATACCTGTATTATTGTAAATATTAAAATATCAATTATGTTCATTATTTTAAAGGATATCGCATAAAAACCTGTTTCAGTAGAACCTATATAATTATCTATCATAACCCTATCTAGCTGGGTATATAGAAGATATGTATTTGATAAAATAAGAGTCTGAAACATGGGTTTTAAATGCCTCTTTATCTCAACATCTCTAAAATCAAATTTTGTTCTCTTCCTTATATAAATAAAACTTAAAATATTATTAATAAAATTAAATCCTACAAGAATATAAAGATAAAGCAGGTAATTGCTTTCATCTTTTACACAAAATATTACTAATACAGAATATATTATTCTTGTAACCATTGTCTTTATAGCTATAAAGTCATAATTTTCTAAAGCTTCATTTATCCATTCAACATAAAAAATATTAAACAATACATTTCCGCCCATAATCAAGCATGTATAAAAGGGTGCCTTTCCATTGTATTTAAATATTATATAGGCAGTATATGAAATTGTTGTAAGTAATGTTGTTGTGGTGGTTATAACAAAAAGGCTAGTTATTGTCTTATTCAACTTTTCTTTATCATTACGTACCCTGCTTATTTCTCTTAACCCATATTGTGATACACCAAAACATGCAAATGTCATAAAAATTGTATTACATGTTTCACCAACTGAAATATATCCATTATATGTTTCTTTAATAGCTCCAAGAACAATTGGTGTTATAATAATCGGAAGTGCAATATTAAATAAATTAAGTATTGTCTTAAATATTGCATTTTTTGAAATTGATTTATTCATCGTCATTTCCTCTATGTTTTTCTAAATGTCTTTTATTTTACTTTATCCCTTATTTTCCAATACATGATATTTTAAGCTTTATATTCACATTGGTCAACATTTTTTATGATTAAATAATAAATTTGTAAGCTTTATATGCTGAAATTTTATTTCTTTCTCAATATTGTGAATAAATACTCTAAAAATTTATATAGTTGCTAGTATTTCAATTTATAATCTAAATGGCCTATATACATACTGCTAATATGTGAATCTATGCTGAAAACTTTTTTATAGTTAAATGTTGTTAGATATTCTTAAAATATAAAATCAATATTATCATCTTGTATATTCCTACTTATTTAAATAATAAAAATCTAAATAATAATCTCTGAAAGTTTTGTTTAAAATGAGGAAGCTTTTTAGTATTTACACCTAATACATAATAACTATTAAGAATTAAAATATATTCTAATTTGATTCTCCTTTCTTTTTAACATATCAAAATATCCCAGCATAAAAATCTAAAAATCTTTAATACCTATCCGTATGAATGCTTAGAGCAAGATGAGACTTAAATATAATTTTCAATTAATAGTTCTCTATATGAATATTTATTATTTCATCAGCTGAAGCATATGAACCATTTTTTAATATATCGAAAAAGATTTTCATATAATCAAAGTTTTCTTCAGAATTTATTAAAGAATAAAAACTATAATAATGTCCAATATATTTTGTAGCAATTCCTTTAAATCTCCAAAGCCAAGAATTTAAACCACCTATAAAATTTTTCATACTTTTACATACCCTAAAATCATCTGTTATATGACGTATTCCAACCCAATTTATATGTACTTTAAATCCATACTTTCTCTTTATATCCTTATGTAAATTTCTATTGTGTTTTATAGTACATTCTTCAATTGTCTTCCTATTAATATGTTCCAAATGCACATAACATCCCATTTCAGTGTTATCTAATACATTATGTTTAAAAGTATCTTTCAATGTTTCATTTTTCTCTTTCACATTAATAAGTGGTATTTCACCATCCTCTGCAGATATTAATATTTCAACATCACGAGGCATGTATCCATATATTTTGGCAGTTTTATTCTCAATCTTCTCTTCATATGTATAATGTTTGTTTCTACTTCCTTTAGAACATTTTGTTACATAATAGTCCATCACTGATACACACTTTCTAAAGGATTCTGGTTTATAATGATTTTCAACTGCATGTAAAATCTTATGTCTCCAGTAAAATGCTGTTGTTGTTGTAATTTTTAAAACTCTAGCACTGCATTCAAGAGTCATCCCCTCACACATTAACTCAATAAATTCAATCCATTTTTCTGGTTCATATTTTAAGTATTTCCATACGGAAAATGTTGTATTTGAAAATGTTTTACTACATTTATCATTTTTGCACTTATATCTCTGTATACCTTGGTACTTTCCATATTTAATGAAGTGTTTACAGCCACAATATGGGCAGCTCTCATATTCCTTTATATTATGTTTATCATAAATTTTTTCTTTAAGCATTAATTTTTTATACTTTTCAAATTTTTTCAAATCATAATCAGTCTTTATCACAATATCATTCTCCTTAACACCCATAAACATTAACATGATATAGGGATATATTATAAATGTATCTCTTTAAAATTTGCAAATCATAAAGTTCTATACTTAATTAAAGTTCATACTCAATTTATTATTTAGATCATTGCCAATTTATTCATTTTTTAAACATAACAACATTTCATTATAAAAAGGTTTTTCATTTAATTTTATATATAATACCACTAGCATAAGCAACAAAACATCTCCGTTTCATGTAATATTAACCTTATTTCTTAACAATATGATTATAGTCATTTTACTGTTAATTATCTTCACACAAAAATAGATGTTCAGAAAACATTGCTCCTGAACATCTGTTTATAAAACTATTTAACACCCATCCATCCTGAAATAACCATCATCTGCACTTCTGATGTTCCTTCATAGATTTCTGTTATTTTAGCATCACGCATCATTCTTTCAATTGGATAATCACTTGTATATCCATAACCACCAAATAATTGTAAACAACGTCTTGTTACATCACTAGCATTATTTGCAGAAACAAGTTTTGCCATTGCAGCTAAATGTGTGAATCTTTCATGATCATCTTTTGCACATGCTGCTTGGTATACTAAAAGTTTTGCTGCTTCTGTATTTGCACGCATCTTTGCAAGTTCAAACTGAGTATTCTGGAATTTTGATATAGGACGACCAAACTGAACACGTTCTTTAACATATTTTACAGTTTCATCTATTGCTCCTTCTGCAATTCCAAGAGCCTGTGCTGCAATACCTATACGTCCTCCATCAAGGGTTGCCATTGCAATATTGAATCCTCTACCTTCTTCTCCTAATAAATTTTCCTTTGGAACTATGCAATTATCAAAGAATAATTCACATGTAGATGATGCACGTATTCCCATCTTTAATTCATGACTTCCAACTGAAAAACCTGGGAAATCTTTTTCAATTATGAAAGCTGAAATTCCCTTTGTTCCCTTACTCTTATCGGTCATAGCAAAAACAATATAAGTATCTGCATATCCAGCATTAGTAATAAATATCTTACTACCGTTTAATACATAATGATCTCCTTCAAGTACTGCTGTTGTCTTTTGCATTGAAGCATCAGTTCCAGCAACTGGTTCTGTTAGTGCAAATGCACCTAATTTTTCTCCTGAGGCAAGTGGTTTTAGATATTTATTTTTCTGCTCTTCTGTACCATATGTGTAAATTGGTGTTGCGCAAAGACTTGTGTGTGCAGAAACGATAACTCCTGTTGTTCCACAACATTTAGAAAGTTCTTCTACGCATTGAATATAACTCAATGTATCCATACCAGCTCCACCATATTCTTCAGGAAATGGAATTCCAAGTAATCCCATTTCAGCCATTTTAGCTACATTTTCTTCTGGAAATCTCATTGTCTCATCAATTTCTTTTGCTATTGGCTTTACTTCATTTTCTGCAAACTCACGATACATCTCCTGTAATTGTGTATGATTTTCATCTTGTTTAAAATTCATATTAAACTCCTACCTTTCTTTTTTTGCAACAAGCTATCTATAATTAAAAATTAAAATTGCAATTAAATTCTTTCAAAATTTTTTATATCTAATGTATATCAAACATTGAACTATCTATAAGATTTAAAATTCAAATATGCTTTTAATCAATTTGTAAAAATCTCCAATTTATTTTAAACTGCAGAATATTTTAAGTTAATTTCATTTTATTAATCTAAACCTTTAGGCTTTAGTTATATATAAATTTTTATTTATTATCATCCAATGAACAGCATACTTTACCCGGATTCATAATTAAATTTGGATCAAATACCTTTTTAATACCCTTCATCAAATTCATATTTATGTCTCCAACACTCTCTGCTAAATAATTCATCTTTCCGCTGCCTATTCCATGTTCTCCAGAAACAAGACCTCCACATTGTGTCGCTTCTTTATAAATAATCTTAAAGAATTTATCTACTCTTGTCTTAAATTCTTCTTCTTCTAGATCATTACTACATTGATATATGTGAAGATTTCCATCTCCAGCATGTCCAAAACTCTTAATTGTAATTCCACAGTCTTCAGCTGTTTTATTTACTAATGAAAGATAAGAAGAAATCTTATTTACTGGAACTACCACATCACATTCATCCAATAATTTTGTTTCTGCCATAATTGCCTCCAAGAAGCTTGAACGTGCAGCCCATGCATCCTTCATCTTTGCTGGTGTATCTGCTACAAGAACATCAATTGCACCTTCCTCTAATACCATTTCACTTGTTTCTTCAATAAGTGTATTTAATTCATCTTCACTTGATGCATCTAAAGTAACAAGTAAATAAGCATTTGCTGTTGTTCCATCTACAACCTGTGGGAAAACACTCTTTCCAATATATCTTTCACTAGAAAGAACAATTTCTCTTTCCATAAATTCTAATGCTTGTGGATTCATATGTGCCATTTTAAATTTAGGAACAGTAGAAATACAGTCATCTAAGTTTTCAAAAGGAATAATAAGACTTGCAACCATCTTTGGTGCTGGCATAACCTTCAATGTAAGTTCTGTAATTATACCAAGTGTACCTTCTGATCCAATCATCAAATTTAAAAGACTATATCCTGAACTTGTCTTAGATACTGTTGCTCCAAATTTAGTAATTTCTCCTGTTGGAAGTACAACTGTCATTGAACGTACATAATCTCGTGTTGCACCATATTTAACAGCTCTCATTCCTCCAGCATTTGTTGAAACGTTTCCACCTAAACATGCTAACTTCTCACCTGGATCTGGAGCATATAATAATCCCTGTTTTGCACAATCCTCAGCAAGATCATTTAATAAGACACCCGCTTCCACATTTACAACAAAATTTTCTAAATCATAAGATAATATTTTATTCATCTTTGTTATATCTATTAAAACTCCACCTAAAACTGGAACTGCACCACCTACAAGTCCTGTTCCTGCACCCCTTGGAGTCACTGGTATTTTATTTTCATTACATATCTTAACTACTTTGCTTACCTCTTCTGTGGAATGTGCCATAAATACTACCTGAGGAGCACATTTACCGTAAATAGGCATTTCATCATGAGAATAATCTTCATTTATATCATCTCCACTTAAAATATGCCCCGGAGCTGCCTCCTTTAATTTTAATATTAAATCTTCTGTTAATATGTTGTACTGAGCCATAATACTCATTCCTCCTATTAATCTATATTTCAATTGGTAATCTAATAAAATATCTGCCAAATTGAATCTATATCAATAATTTTAATTTATAAGCTTTGTTACAATTTATATCTGCTTAATAACTGAAATTTTTTAACTCTAATTTTTAGTATTTTTATAATATAAAAGTTCCAAGGAAGCATACAATTCCAGCAATAACTACGTAGCATACAAAATATTTAAATACGCTTCTTAAAATTTTACTTTCAGAACCAGACTTATCAATTGCACTTGCACCAATTGCAATGCTTTGAGGACAGATCATTTTTCCAATACCTGCTCCAAGAGTATTTGCAGCTGCCATCCATGCTCCAGAAAGTCCAAGATTTTGTGCTGTCTCTACTTGCAAGCCTCCAAAGAGTACACTTGTTGAGGTTCCAGAACCTGTGACAAATGATCCAATTGCTCCAATTAGTGGTGATATTAATGGATATGCTCCACCTGTAATTACAACTAAAAAGCTTGCAATATCTGCAATCATCCCACTATAACTCATAGTCTTTGCTGTTGCCATAACTGCACAAATTGTAACAATTGTTTTCCAATTTGCTTTTAATGTATCAATCAATAACTCAAACATCAATGATACTTTTGCCTTTTGAATAAAGCCTCCAATAATGGCAGCAATAAAAATAATTATACCTGGTGTATTAATCCAGCTGAAAGTCAATGTGTTTCCTCCCTGACCGGCATATACACACACACTAGTTTTGAAACCTGAAATCAAATTATGAATTGGTGCACACAATGTTGATGTCATTATTAACATAAAGAATATTAAAATAAATGGACACCATGCTTGTACTGATTCTTTAAATGATAAAGATTTTTCTTCATTATGATTATTGATTTCAATACAGTATTCTTTCTGAGGTTTTTTATTAAATACTTTTGCAGCAGCAATTGTACATATCATACAACAAATTGATCCTACTATATCAGGTAATTCTACACCAAGTACTGTTGCAGTAAAAAATGAAGGTACTGTAAATGATAGTGCAGCAACCAAAGTAACTGGAAATACTCCCTTTAGTGCCTTTATTCCACCGCCTACAATGCATACCATAATAAATGGACTTATAAAACATAGAACCGATTGAATTATTGCTGTATTTGTAGCTAATACGTTAGCTTGAACTCCAGTTACAGCTGAAAGCGTTACCAAAGGTATGCCTACTGAACCAAATGCAGTTGGTGTAGTGTTAGCAACAAGACAAGAAATAACTGCTGCAAATGGATTTAGCCCTACTCCTGCAAGTATAGATGCTGGAATAGCAACAGCTGTTCCAAACCCAGCCATACCTTCCATAAAATTTCCGAATCCCCATCCAATAATTAGTATTAAAACTCTTTTATCAATAGAAACTCCAGCAAGCATCTTTTTTATAGAATCCATCGCACCTGTACGCAAAATCAAATTATACGTAAATAAAGCTGCAATAATAACTAGACAAATTGGCCATAGTGCATTGAGTATTCCTTCCAATACTCCTGTGACAGTGCAGGCTACATTAAGTTTCCACAAAAACATAGCTAAACCCATTGTAAGAATAAGTGCAATAGTGCAGGCTTTATAACCGGGCATTTTTAATTTACTCAATGCAACGATAAGCCAAAGAATTGGTAATATTGCCATTAAAAATTTAAGAAACAGCATTCCACTTCCCCCTTATTAAGTTATTATCTGATACTATATATTTATTGGTACTACCATTTATATTATGATTCTACAATTCAAAATATGTTAATTTAATACTACTTTTCAATAAATATTAAATTTATTTCTTTTATACCATTACTTAATATAATCGTGATACATAATATTATTCTTGTAATACTATTGGATAAAACTTTATGGATAAAGACTAAAATTTTTTCAAACAAGCTATAGCCAATTTAATAGCAATAGCCTGTTAAATACAGTTAAATCTAAAATCAAGTTATTTGGCTTTTACTTTCTTCATTTCTTCAATCATAGAAGGAAGAATCTCATTTACATTTCCAACAATACCAACATTGGCAATTTCAAAAATTGGAGCATCCTCATCTTTATTAATTGCAACAATATAATCTGATCCTAACATCCCAGATGTATGTTGTGTTGCTCCAGAAATACCGCATGCAATATAAAGTTTTGGTGCTACAATCTTTCCTGATTGACCAACTTGATGTGCACGAGAAATCCATCCATTTTCAATAGGTGGTCTAGATGCCCCCACAACACCGCCAAGTACCTCTGCCAATTCTTCAACTAACTTAAAATTCTCTGCAGTTCCCATACCACGTCCACCAGAAACAATTACCTTAGCCTCTTCTAAATTAACAGATTCAGAAATTTCCTTTACCACATCAATAATCTTTGCTTTAACAGTATCTGATGGAACTTCTATAGATTTCACTGTTACATCTTTCTTCAAACCAGATTCTGGTTTTGGGTAACTACCATTTCTAACTGTAACTATAGCTGTACCTTCAACTTCTATGTTTTCTAGAATTGTACCTCCATAAGCTGGTCTAGTATATATAGTTTTTCCATCATTTATATCAATTTTTATTACATCACTAACGCATCCTAAATTCATACGTCCTGAAATTCGGGGTGCAAGATCTTTTGCTAATGTTGTATTTGCTAAAAGTACTAAATCAGGTTTTTGTTCTTTTATTATTTCTGATAATACTTTTGTTAAAGTATCACAATCTGAATTTGTATCAGTAAAAATAACTGGAATTCCAAAAGAAGCTACCGTATCAGCAGCTTCTCTGTTTCCTGCTACAACTGCTGTTCCTTCTGCATTTAACTCTTTTAATGTACTGATTAGTTCAAGGCTTCCACCTAGCACCTTTTCTCCACATGTCTCAATAAAAACTAATGCTTTCATATACTCAATCCCCCCTTTTATTAAATTACCTTATCCTTTTTCATTTGATCCATAGCAGCACTTATTGCTACATTAACATCCTTCTCTTGAATCTTAATACCAGCTTCTTTCTTAGGAGGTTCAACATATTTAATGCAATGTACTTTAGATTTTTTTACTTCTCCAATCTCTTCTGCACTATAAGTTGGAATTACAGCCTTACGACTCTTCATTTTACTCTTAATTGTTGGATAACGTGGATCATAATTAGGCTTACTCACTGTTATCACAGCTGGAGACTTCATTGAAACTAAATTATACCCTTCTTCTGTTTCTTGATGAACTTCAATATTATCATCTTTTAAATCGATTTCAACAGCACTACTAACAAACCCAACTTCTAACTTTTCAGAAAGAATTGCTCCAACTTGTCCAGTAATTTCATCTGTTGATTCTTTTCCACATAGAATTAAATCAAATTTTTCACCCTTATCTTTTTCAATTTTATGAATAGCATCTGCTAAAGCCTGTGCTGCTCCCATAGCATCTAAATCTGAATATAGATCATCTTTTACAAAAAATGCTTCTTTTGCTCCAACAGAAAGACAATTTTTTAATGTATTTAGACAGTCCTCTGCTCCAACCGTTAATACACTTACTGCTCCTTCATTAGCTTCTATAAAGCGTACTGCCATTTCTAAAGCATAAGTATCAAACGCATTTGCTACTAGGCTAACTCCATTTAAGTTAGGTTTTTTTTCACTATCAGCCAAATGGATTTCAACCGAATCATCCGGAACCTGTTTTACACATAACAGAATATTCATAGATTACCTCTCCTTTACCCTTTCAAATTATTGTTTTATAAAGTTGAGCCATTGATAAAACCACTATGAATTCAATTTTTTAATTCATACCAATACATACCATTTTAATAATACTTAGATTTATAATAAAAAAGCATCTCGGTGGTACTACCAATTCACAACTACACTTTACCATATTATCCCATACTTTTCAATAATATAAATAATTATTTATAAAATATTTTTTAATAGAACCATATATTCTGATTTCATTTAAAATCAAGCCTCCATATTTAAGCTTATCAGTGACTTTGTGCAATGAATTTTATAATTTAAAATTTTTCTTAAACTCTTGAAAATTTTATGCTTTATATCTTAAATATAAAACATATATACTATTAATATTTTCTTATTTTAAATCATTACAAATTATTCTCGTTATAATTTAATAATTAAGTATTATAATTATTGAATTTAATTATTCTATATAAACTGTAGAAAACCATGGCTAAAATATAGTCTGCATATGTTGTAATATAAAACTTATATAAAATTTTTAAATTAAATGTTGTTAATGATTACTAAACAGATAATATGTCAATAATCAAAATGTAATAAACTAAAATACACTAGATCATTATTTCTTAAATAATAATCTAGTTAATAATATATATATGCTCTATTAATCTATTTCAAAACAATTATTGAATATATTCAATAATTTAAGTATAATTCTATAATCTCAGATCAACCTATAGATTAAATTTTAGGCGGTGATTTTTTGATACTAAAAGATAGTACATTTGATAAAATAAGTTTGTACCAGAGTAAATCTTTAAAGAAAATTATATACAGTAAAGAAAATATTAAAGAATATTCATGTTGTCCTCATTGTAAAAATGTTGAATTTATCAAGTTTGGAAAATATGATGGTATTCAAAGATATAGATGTAAATCATGCAAAAAAACATTTTCATACACTACAAATTCATTATGGAAATACTTAAAGCATCCTCCTGAAAAATGGTTTAAATTTATTGAACTATTAGGAGAAAAGAAAACACTTGAATATTGTGCTAAAACTCTTAAAATTTCTATAGTTACTGCTTTTAATTGGAGACATAAGGCTCTTCATGGTATAGAAAAAATATACAAACCAAAAGAATTTAAGGATCTTATTTTTATGGAAATGTATTATAGCAGGCGAAATTATAAAGGAAGTAGAAATAAACATTTCGAATTTAAATGTGATTTTTATAAAACTTATAATATTGCGCGCAGAGATGTATACACCGTAATTTCATATGATGTTAACGATTCTTTAATTGTTGAAAATGTTGGTTTAGATAGATTATGGAAAAAAAATTTTGAAGATAATATATATGATTTATGTGACACAAATTCATACATTCATATAGATCCAACCTTTTCAAAACCAATTCATTTTCATATAGTTAATCATAATAAGAAACTTCCCTATAAAATACGAAAAAGCGTTAATTTTAATGCAAAATCCTATTATGCAATGGATAACATTAAATGCACAGGTAAATCACATAATATATCTGTAAATCTAAATAACTGGCTTGGAGACTTCAGAGGTGTAGCTACAAAATACCTTAATCATTACTGCAATCTATTTTCTTTACTATTTGTTGATAAAACTTTTAATTATATAGAGATTTTTTTTGAATTGTTATATGTATGTCCTTATTCATCTATGAATGATATAAAACACATCCATCTAGAAAATTATTAAATTTAATATATTCATCATTTTTCTATAAATAGAAGGTTGACTACTAGTAAAAATTACACTTAAAAGAATAAATTATAACAACATTTATTTTAAAAATTTGATAGGGTTTTTACAATATACACACAATACTCCTTTTACAAAAATATATACATATTTTCATATATTTTTTATGTATTAATTTATTATCTAGTAATGCTTATTTTCTATGCTTAACTATCGTTTATTCCGTTAAAAAAGCCATGAATTTCTTCACAGCTCTTTAAAAAAATTATTCATACATTGTATAAATATCATCTAAATTCTTTCTTACTTTTTTGCGCACATCTTTACTATCTGGATATCCCATAGCAATTACTAGCCTAACTCTTTTACCACTTTGAACATTTAATAACTTTTTTAATGATTTCTCATTAAACCACCCTAAAATGCATGTTCCAAGTTCTAATTCCTCAGCCATAAGGCATATATGTTCACATGCAATAGCCACATCAGTTGCTCTAAAATCCTGCTTTTTTATGAGTTCTCCTGCTCTACTTGTTATATTTCCACTTTCTTCAACTGCTATAATAAATGTCTTACATTCACTTGTAAATTTATTCATTATAGAATCCTGTAAACAATCTGCCACTTTTGATGAAAGATCCTTGTTGTTTACGACAATAAAATGCCACGGCTGACTATTACAAGCTGAAGGTGCCACTCTTGCAGCTTCTATACATTTTATAATTTTTTCCTTTTCAACAGGTTTATCTAAATATTTCCTGCAACTCTGACGTCTATTTACAAGGTCTAAAAAATCCTTCACTCTTTCACATCCAATCTACCTACAAATATAAATTCCTCGTAACAAATTTTAAAAATCAAAAGTTGATAGTTTATTAATTTTAGTTAATAATTACTTTTTTCTCATAGTTGAAATTTATAAATTTATTATACACTAAAAAATGGCAGCAATAAACATGCTGCCATAAATTCTAAAGTGTTATTTCTTTTCCTCTATAATCTTCCATTAAATCTGTATAGAAGTTTACTAGTGTAGTTCCACAATAAGGTGTTACATATAATGCAAGTAGTCCTAATGTTAGTGCACATAGTATCCCCCATCCAATAAAACTAAGATTTAATACAAATAAATCACCTTTATATCCCTTCATTGCAAGTCTTGAAGTTCTTAAACATTCAATAATTCCTTTTTCAGGTTCGTCAATATAAATATATAATGCCTGTGAATACATTAATTATAACATGTTTTCTCAATTTTATCTACTTTTACCTGGTAAAAGTAAAAATCATAAATGAGTAAATCACCATTTTTTACAATTATACTCTAAATTAATACTGATAAAAAGCAGATAACCATACTAATCTAAATATCTTTATCTGCTTTATAATATAAAATAATTTTAATTTTTAAATCTATTAATGGTACTATAAATTTCAGTAATCCTAATAATCTTATATAATATTACTTCAATGCTAATTCATCAATAGTTTTGGAACAAATATCAACAAACTCCTCAAAAAGTTTAAGTTGATCTTCCATTCCTTCTGGATGCCACTGAACTCCTGCCATATAAAAATCTCCTTCGTATTCAACGCCTTCAATAACACCATCCTCACAACACTTAGCTGTAATTTTAAGATCTGTTCCAATTTGTTTAATACATTGCTCATGAAAAGAATTGACTGGAACTTCCTGTTCATTATATGCATTTTTAAGACGTGAATCTTCTGCTAATACAACTCTATGAAGTTTCTCACTTATTCTGCAGCCAGTTCCTTTATGATATACAGCAGTATTAAGCTGACTATCAATATTCTGTACTAGAGTTCCTCCCTGCATTACATTAATGAGCTGACACCCTCTGCATACACCAAGCATAGGTTTTTTCTTCTTCTTTGCTGCTAAAAATAAATCCCTTTCAAATCCATTACGTAAAACATCTTCTTTTGTTTCCTCTCCTAAAGGTTTTTCTCCATACCATTGTGATTCTACGTTACATCCTCCAGTAAATATAATTCCATTTACACAATCTATAAGTTTATTAAGTTCTTGATCATCATATTTCTGAAGCACTGGCAAAATCATAGGTATACCATTTGCTTTTTCGATTTTTTCTATATACTCATATCCAACTTGTGAATAGTTTCTAAATACGTCTTTTCTTATATATGATGTAATCCCTATTACCGGCTTCATTTCGCATCCCTTTCCTCTCAATTTTATTGTAAATCTATTTTTTAAACTTGGTAAATCATAATATTTTTAATTGTTTATTACACTTAACAGTAGATTATTGGCTTAAATTAAAAATTCACTATCAAATATAAAAATTCATACATAAAGCCTAAACTATATATACTATATTATGTTTTATAGTCTAATATATTTACTTTATTTTTAACTCTAAAATATATTGAAATCATCTATAATTTTTATAAATTATTGTTCAAATATTTTCTCACCTATAATTTATAAAGTAAAAAACTATAAAAATTAAGCCCTGAATTTACTCAGGACTTAAACTCAATACAATAACTTATAATCTGAAATTAATCATTTATTATAACTTCAACTTTATATCCATCTGGATCAGTTACAAAGTAATATCTTGGTGGTTCCCCTGGAAGTCCCTTAAGGTCAGTTACTTCATATCCCATTTCCATATGTTTTTCTCTTAATGATACAATATCATCAGCTCCAATTGCAACATGGCTAAATCCATTTCCTAAATCATATGGCTTTTCTGGATCATAATTATAAGTTAATTCAATTTCATATCCGTCTGGTGTATCGCTTAAATAAACTAAAGTAAATTTATGCTCAGGAAAATCCTTTCTTCTTGTTTCTACAAGACCTAATGCATTCTTATAGAATTCTAATGATTTTTCAAGGTCCATTACTCTTATACATGTATGTAACATTCTAGTTGCCATAACAATACCTCCATTCAATATCTTCAATTCTTATTATATCAAAATAATTATATAAATTATACTACAAATAATGGATAATCTTTCCGAATAAAAAGTTTAATATTAATTTTTATAAACTGAACACATATATTGAAATATGATTTGTTCATAATCTAATCATACTTGTTATATATTTATGTTAAAATTTAAATTTTCACCTAAAACCTTAGATTTTCATAAGTAAATTACTTTTTATGTATTTTAATGTTTTTTCTTCTCCATCTTCTGCTAGCATTTTAAGAAGAAATTCTAAAAATTTACGACTTTCAGGATGAATTACATAATAGTCTTTTCTTTCTTCATAATACTCAAGTGCACTTTTATCAGTATATTTTTCTCCAAGATAGTTTTTAGATGCACTCATTCTATCAATAAACATTTCTATAACATACTTAGATGGCATCTTCATTCCTTGAAGTCCATCAGAAAGCTTATTTCCATAATCAATCCAATATTCAAAGTGATGTTTATTTCTACCTTTGTGATGAAGCCATGCTGTTGATACACCTTCTTCTAATTTTTGAATTCCATTTGGACTGACATCCCCTCGATAATATTTTATGCCAGCTACAAATTCAACAGGCTTGTACTTTGAAAGATCATGTAAAAATCCCTGTTTATATAGACCTACCTTAAAACAAGTTTTCATTACAAGAATTTTATGATTCGTTATCGTCTTAAAATGTCCAATCATGTTTTTTATCATAATTCTGTATCTCCTGAACCTAATTATATTATTTCATTTAATATATTGCAAAAATCACTTGCAATTTTTACTCTTTTAATTATATATCTAATTATGACCATTAGAAAGGATAAAAATATATACCCTATAATTACTTAGTTTCTTAGATATAATGTTATATAATTTATACATTTAATAATTCTAACTATATATTTCATTATTAAGTTTAAAAACTATTAGTTTTTCCATTTATATATAATTTTATTAATTATATGTATTGATTTTTTTCTATTTCAGTACTATAATTGATTTAAGAAAATGTTTACAAAAGCAATTTCTGAGTAATAATCTATTTTTTGTATGATGCACATCTTACAATGTATACTTAATAACAAACAGTACTAAGCTTCATCCCCACACACACATCTTAGTACTGTTTGTTATTTATTTTTTTATATATGGTATAATTTAATTTAGAGTACTATGTTAAGTAAAACACTAAAACTATTACATTATAACAAAGGAGAATTATGTTATGATACGATTTGAATGCGACTATCTAGAAGGAGCACACCCAAGAATTTTAGAAGCTTTAACTACAACAAACTTTGAACAGACACCAGGATATGGAATGGATACATATTGTGAAAAAGCACGTTCAATAATAAAAGAAAAATGCAATTCACAAGAATCTGATGTACATTTTCTTGTAGGTGGAACTCAGACTAATACAACTGTTATTGCATCAATCTTACGTCCTCATCAAGGAGTATTATGTGCATCTACAGGTCATATAAATGTACATGAAACTGGTGCAATAGAGGCTACTGGACATAAAGTTATGTCTATTCCAAGTGATGATGGAAAAATAACTGCATTGGATATTCAAAATGCTTATGAATCACACTTTAATGATGATACAGCTGAACATATGGTACAGCCAGGAATGGTATATATATCTCACCCAACAGAAAATGGAACTCTTTATACAAAGAAGGAACTTGAAGCTATAAGTTATGTATGCCATAAATTAAGTCTTCCTCTCTTCCTTGATGGTGCAAGGCTTGGTTACGGTCTTACTGCTGATGGAAATGATGTAACTCTTGAGGATATTGCAAGATTATGTGATGTATTTTATATTGGAGGTACAAAAGTAGGTGCATTATTTGGTGAAGCTGTAGTAATAACTAATTCATCATTAAAGAAGGACTTCAGATATTTTATAAAACAAAATGGTGGAATGCTAGCCAAAGGACGTCTTCTTGGAATTCAATTTACTACTCTTTTAGAAAATAATTTATATTTTGAAATAGCATCACATGCAAATAATTTGGCATTAAAAATAAGAGATGCATTTTCATCTAAAGGCTGCTCTTTCCGTTATGATTCAATAACAAATCAACAATTTCCAATTATTCCAGATGAGTATTTAGAAAAATTAAAAGATAAGTATTCTTTTTCTTTTTGGGAAAAAACTGATAAAAACCATACTGCTGTACGTTTTTGTACCAGCTGGGCTACAAAGGAAGAAGATGTTGAAACACTTATATCAGATATAATTAAACTTTAATCATATATTCAAATTTAATATGTTTGCAAATAAGAATAAGAAAAGAATGTAGTGATTTTATATAAAAAGCTACATTCTTTTCTTATTTTTATATAACATCACCTTACTTTTTTAGTATGCTTTATACTATATTGGAAAGTTATGTATATTATATTTTATTATGCTAATAATTAGGAATAAAAGGTGGTGACGAATTTGTGTAAAAAGCATAAAATCTTAAGAATAAATATTCCTGCGTTATTAGCACTATTATTGATTATGCTCTTAATGCTTCAATAAAATAACTATGTATCCCCAGCTTTATGACTTGTATGATTTTATTTAACAATATATTCTTGTCTATATTTCATATCTTCCCTATATTTTTAATATAATTACTATATAAACAATTTATATTTGCTGGAGGTTTAAAATTGCCAAATTACTCGTCTCGATATGATATAGTTATAAACGATGATACTGAAAATATTAATTTAGATTTTGTTTTACCCAAACCAAAGGAAAAAATGATTCATGGAACTATTTGGAATGATGATAATAATCCACAGGTTGTAGAAGATGCAGCTGTCTTTATATATACTCCTGGTCCAAAATACTTTGATTCAGACCCTAATGATTTAAAATGTATAGATTATGTTATTCCCGATTCAAATGGTCAATTCGCAGCTGGTCCATTTCCCATAAATGCCACAATAATTTTAAAAATATATAATATAAATAATCGTCAAAATTTAGAAATGCCTAATGATATTCCTGAAGATTTTAAATATATACTAAAAGAGTATAATGCTTCATTAAAAAATGACATCTCTACACTTGATGATTAGTATTAAATCACATTTTTGCTGTAACTAAAAAATTTTGCATATATAACAGCTAAAAATTTCATATTCATAATTTTGTTTAATGAACATATTGTGTAATTCATAAACTCATAAATGCATAATTAATATATACAGTAATAATTGAAATTTTTTATGTAATAACAATCTTATTCTGAATCCTAATCTTTCTGAGTTTAGGATTTATATTTTATTTGTAATTTAAAAGAGCTAAATCACTCATATAGTGTTATAGCTCTTTCATAATATTTTGAAATTCTATTTATTCTTTATTAATGAAATTTTACTTTTCTATAAGTCTCAAAATCAAACCATTTTTCCATAAAGTCGCCTTCACTCATATTTTTTCTATCGTCTAATAGTCTTTCAATTTGATCCTGTGAATTTGCCTTTATTGCAAAGCCTCTTCCATTGATCACTTTATAATTTGAATACTTATACTCATCAATTGAATTAATAGTACTTATTTTTCTATTACGGACTGAAATTGCAATTTTATCACGAAGTATAAGAATGTCAAAGCTTTCAGGATACTCGTAGCTTTCACCCTTAACTGGAATTTCATCTCCTATTGTATATACCTTTGAGACAGGTCTGTATTTATAAACTGAAAGGCTTTCTGTATTATAATAAAATTCTTCAAAAATATCGCCTCTACCTTGTAAATCATTAAATTTAAAAGCTATATTATCAGCCTTATTTTCTTTATTAGATGAAATTTCCTTTATTACTCCACAAGCTGATGTCATGTTAGTAATTCTGTCTATTAATATAAATTCTCCTAAATTCTTGTGTCTTGTAAATTCATCTGCTGCTACTTTTTCTGAAAGTAAAATATTACATACTGCAATTTCATTCTTTTTCAAATCTTGTGTATTTAAATGTTCACCACTGTTAACGTCTATCTTATATTTTAATTCTGTAACTATTCCACTTAACATCTTTGTACCTATTTTAATAATATATTCCTTACCACATATCAGTTCAGAATCATCCATCCACAATATCTCAGTGGTGAATGAGTTGCTAAGTTTAATCTCTGTACCTTTTAGTAAAATGCATCCTCTTGATACATCTACTTCCTTATCAAGTTGTATTGTTACAGGTTGTCCTTTTGATGCCTCACTTACACTTTTATCTGTAACATGTATACTCTTTACTTTTACCTTTTCATTACTTGGAAGAGCAGTAATTTCATCACCTACATTTATGCTTCCGGATTCAATCTGTCCTTGGAATCCTCTAAATGTATGATCTGGTCTACAAACCCTCTGTACTGGCATGTAAAAACCTTCTTCTGATATATCATCCACTTCAACATTTTCAAGATATTCTAAAAGATGCATGCCATTATACCAAGGTGTATTTTCAGACTTAGAAGTCACATTATCTCCTTCTGTTGCACATAATGGTATTGTAGCAATATTTTCTAATGAAAGTTCTTCCTGAAGTTTTAAAACTTCTTTTTCTATTTCTATAAATCTTTCTTCACTATATCCTACAAGATCCATTTTATTTATTGCAAACACAAAATGCTTTATCCCCATAAGTTCACATATTCTTGCATGTCTCTTTGTCTGAACAAGTACTCCCTGTTTTGCATCAATTAATATTATTGAAAGATCTGCAAAGGATGCACCTACAGCCATGTTTCTAGTATATTCTTCATGTCCTGGTGTATCAGCTACAATAAAACTTCTATTGTCTGTTGTAAAATATCTATACGCAACATCAATTGTAATTCCCTGCTCACGTTCTGCCATAAGGCCATCAAGCAATAAAGAATAATCTATTGCACCACCTCTGCTTCCTACTTTACTGTCAAGTTCCAATGCTCTTTTTTGATCTGCATACAAAAGTTTTGCATCATATAGTATATGTCCTATTAAAGTTGATTTTCCGTCATCAACACTTCCACATGTTATAAATTTTAATAAATCCTTCATTTTAGAAATACCCCTCTCTCTTTCTTCTTTCCATGCTTCCCGCAGCTTCACTATCAATAACACGAGTAGTTCTTTCAGATGAAACTGCACTTAATGTTTCTTCAATAATCTCATCTAAAGTATCCGCTTCTGATTCACATCCTCCTGTAAGTGGATAACATCCAAGAGTTCTAAAACGAACTTTCTTATTTTCTACTTTTTCACCTGGAAGAAGTTTCATTCTATCATCATCAACCATAATAATATTGCCATCACGATAAACTACTGGTCTTTCTTTTGCAAAATATAAAGATACAATATCTATATTTTCACGCTTTATATACTGCCATATATCTTTTTCTGTCCAGTTTGAAATAGGAAAAACCCTCATACTCTCGCCTTTATTTATTTTTGTATTATAAAGTTTCCAAAGTTCAGGTCTTTGATTTTTAGGATCCCATGCATGTGCTTCATTTCTAAAAGAAAATATTCTTTCCTTTGCACGTGACTTTTCTTCATCTCTTCGCCCTCCACCAAAGGCTGCTGTAAATCCATATTTGTTTAATCCCTGCTTTAATGCCTGTGTTTTCATTATGTCAGTATAAGCTGAGCCATGATCAAATGGATTTATTCCCTGCTTTATTCCTTCCTCATTTGAATATACAATCATATCAATGCCTAGTTCCTTTGCTTTTTTATCACGGAACTCTATCATTTCTTTAAACTTCCATGTAGTATCAATATGCATAAATGGAAATGGTGGCTTTTCAGGATAAAATGCCTTCATTGCAAGGTGTAGCATTACTGAACTATCTTTACCTATTGAATAAAGCATAACAGGATTTTCACATTCTGCTGCTACTTCTCTAATAATATAAATTGCTTCTGCTTCTAATTTATCTAAATGTGATAATTGACTCATTGTTTTTCCCCCTTAATTATTTTTACTAAATTTAAAATTATATTGATTATTTAGTCATTTAATTTTTTAAATATCATTTTTCATAACGTACTTTACACTATCTATCTATAACTTATTACTATCCTAATATTTATTTGAATCCTTACTATTAACATCAATGGTTTTGATTTTTCCTTGAGGATTTTCAATATTCCAGTGAATTATATCTCCTTCATATTTAACAGACAATCTGCTTCCACGTCCTCCAATATCAGCTCCAAGATATAGAGAAATAGCTTCTTCATTGCATTCCTTTATACATGATGAACATCCCCAGCAGTCTTTTTGATATTTAATGTATGCCTTATTATTTTCATCTGATTTTAAAAGACTTCCTGGACATACATTTATGCATTTCCTACACCCTATGCACTTTTCTTTATTAATTGATATGCTCATAAGTCTCCCCCTCTTTCACTAAATCTCTGAATAATACTGTAAGCTTTCCATCAATAACTTTTGAGTTTACATATTTTAAATATTCATCACTTTTTTCTCTATAATCCAGATTTTCTGCAAAACTATGCCATCTAGTTTCCTTTCTTTCTCTAAGATGTGCAATTACAGATTTACACACAGTAAGCCTTTCCTTTAGCTCGTAAACAAACATTAATTCATGCATGTCTTCTGCTCTAAGCTTATTTGTCAGATTAATTACTTCATCAATTTTTTCATCTGCAATGTTAAGCTGTTTTTCATTGTAAGCATAATTTCTGCTTATGCCTCCTGCATATGTATCCATTATCTTCTGCATAGCTTCTTCTAAATCCTCAATGCTAAATAAAGGTTTATCAAAATTCAAAAAATCTTCTGCTTCTATTACCTTTTTATCTAAAAGGGATGATTCATCATTTTCTGAAAATTCATATATACTGATTTTTTCTTGTTTAATCTGTCTTACAGCCTCAAGTGCTGCAATTTCTCCTTCAACAAGTGCACCAGTCACATACTTCTGTGGGCATCCGCCTGCAACATCTCCTGCTGCAAAAAGTCCTTTTATTGTAGTTTCTCTCTTAGTATCTACCCAGTAACCACTTGCTGTATGACCACCAACAATATATGGTTCAGTACCTTCAATTTCAACATTCTCCTCACTAGGATTTTTTCCAGATTCTATCCACTTTAAAGTCTGGCTTGGTGCCATATTAAGATATGCTTTCTTTAATTCTTCACTCATCTCACTGCTTATGCCTTCTGTTTTCAAATAGCATGGACCTCTACCTTCTAAATTTTCCATTACAGTCCCATAAACTCTTTCTGATGTTGTAAGTCCATATTTAGTTTCATAGATCTCACCTTTTGAATTAACCTGTTTTGCTCCTGCTCCTTGAGCTATTGTGCCAGTAGGTGCAATGGTGTCCTTGCATCTTAATGCTATAAATCTCATTTCAAATGTTGTCATTTCTGCACCATTATTTATTCCCATTGCATATCCAGCTCCAGTATTAAATGGAGGATACCACATTTTGTGTCTTGAAAATCCACTGTTGTTTGGCTTGTACAATCCTGCTGCCCCACCTGTTGCACATATTACTTTTTTTGCTTTAATCTCATAAAAAACTTCATCTTTTATGCTGAAGGCAAAAGCTCCATATATTTTATTGTCTTTCACAATATAGTCAGTTACATTTACATGATTCATTACACTTACATTGGAAAGCTTTTTTATTTTTTGTGATAAAATAACTTTTATATTTTCACCGTTGATTTTTATATTTCTGTTTCCCCTTGATACATATTCCCCATTTTCATCTTTTAAAATGACAAGTCCCATATTCTCCATATTTTCAGTGACTTTATTTAACCCTTGTGCCATAGTTAAAAGTAAATCCTCACGTACAATATTGTCTGCATCCTTTTTTGCATATTCCACATAATCAGAAGGTTTTCTTCCCTTTGTGATGTATGCATTTATCGCATTTACTCCTGCTGCAAGACATCCACTTCTTTTAATATTAGCTTTTTCCAATATTAATATTGAAAGATCTGAAGATTCTGCAGCTGTTATTGCAGCATAGCAGCCTGCAGTTCCCCCTCCTATTATAAGAAGATCAGTTTCCATCTTTTCAATCTTTAATTTCTTTTTCATAATCAAGCCTAACCACCTTATCCTTTAATATTTACACATAATCCATCAAAATATGTCGTGTTACCGACAAAATCTGGGAGGTGACAGTCACCAACTTTAGATGAATACTGAATTTCTATCATTCATAGCACTATTTTCAAGCATGTAAGCTTTATTCTCATCAAAGGTATAAACTCTGTAAATGAGCACATCAACATCTTCTCCAATTTCAACTGGAGGTTCTTCAAGAGACCTTACTGCACTTAAAATCAAGTTTCCTACACTTACCTTTATCTCAAGATAACTGCCTCTAAATGATATATCTGTAACCTTTCCTTCTTCTGTTACGCTTACATACTGTTTATATTCATTCTTTTTAGAAAGTTTAATAAACTCAGGTCTTATTACGACTTTTTCTCCAATGTCTTTCATATCAAAACCTTTTAAATTCCCACAACCTTCTAAAACAGTAGATTGTCCTATAAACTGAGCTACAAAAGAAGTTTTTGGATTTTTATAAATTTCTAATGGAGAACCCTTTTGCTCAATAGTTCCATGATTTGTAATTATAATTTCATCCGCAACTTCAATTGCTTCATCCTGATCATGAGTTACAAAAATGCTTGTTACTCCAACCTTATTTATCATATCCTTAAGCCAGCTTCTAAGCTCATGCCTTACTTTTGCATCTATTGCAGCAAATGGTTCGTCAAGTAAAAGTAGCTGTGGATTTGGTGCAAGTGCTCTTGCAAAAGCTACTCTTTGTCTTTGGCCTCCAGATAACTGACTTGGATATCTGTTTTCAAGTCCTTCAAGACCTATAAGTTTTACAAGTTCCATTACTTTTTCATGAATTTCCCTCTTGCTTTTTTTCTGAACCTTGAGGCCAAATGCAATATTATCAAAGACGGTCATATATTGAAATAAAGCATAACTTTGAAAAACAAATCCAATTCCCCTTTTGCTAGCTTGCACATCATTAATACGCTTTCCATCAATTAAAATATCTCCACTATCAGGTGTTTCAAGTCCTGCAATCATTCTTAATATTGTTGTCTTTCCACTTCCACTTGGACCTAAAAGCCCTATTAATTTTCCTTTTTCAATTCCAAAACTAACATTATCAGATGCTTTAAAACTGCCAAAATTCTTATTTATATTCTTCAATTCCACATACATTATTTAACACCAGCCTTTTTCGATTTGTATTCAACTATATTTTTTAAAATTAGTACAATAACTGCTAAAACAACCAGTATTGATGAAACTGCAAATGCATCTGTAAGCTTAAATTCGTTATATAAAATTTCAATATGAAGAGGAAGGGTATTTGTTTTTCCTCTTAAATGTCCTGAAATAACTGATACTGCACCAAACTCACCCATTGCCCTTGCACTACAAAGTATTATTCCATAAAGCAGAGCCCATTTTATGTGAGGAAGTGTAATCTTTCTAAAAATCATAAACCCTCCTGCACCCATAAGTGCTGCTGCTTCTTCTTCATCTTTTCCCTGTGCATTTAAAACTGGAAGTACTTCCCTCAATATAAATGGAAAAGTAACAAAAACTGTTGCCAGAATAATGCCTGGAACTGCAAAAACTATTTTAATATTGTGAGCCTGAAGAAAACTGTTGGTCCACCCAATTCTTCCAAATGTCAATATAAATATAAGACCTGCTATTACTGGTGAAATTGCAAAAGGTATATCAATCAAAGTAGTTAAAAGATGTTTTCCCTTGAAGCTGAATTTAGATACTGACCATGCAGCAAATAAACCAAATAAAGTGTTTATACCTACTGCTGTAATAGTTGTGATAATAGTAAGTTTAAAAGCTTTTATTGTGTACCTGTCAAAAACAGCATCTTTATATGCATGTATCCCATTCTTCAATGCGTATGAAATTACAACTATCATAGGCATAACGAGCATAATTCCGATAAACAATACACTTAAGCCTATTAGAACATTCTTAGTTAAGTTATTACTATTTTTAGATTCTTTTATAGTATTTTTTTTAACTGTATCATCTATTTTTTTATAAGCTATCTTATGATCAATAAGCTCATTATTTTTTTCTAAACTAATATTATTTTTTTGTTTATTTTTTAGTGTGCAATTCTTAATCCCCATAATTCTGCCCTCCTTATAAGATGTGCTTATTGCTTTAATATATTAATTAATTATTTCCCGAAATTTTATTTACATATCCCTGTATCATATTAATAAAGAGTAGTATAAGAAATGATACTGCAAGCATTACAAGTGCAATTGAAGTTGCATCTGCATATTTGTATTGTTCAAGCTTTGTCATAATAAGAAGTGGTGCAATCTGAGTTTCGTATGGTATATTTCCTGCAATAAAAACTATACTTCCATACTCCCCAATCCCTCTTGCAAAGGCTAATCCAAATCCAGTAAGCATTGCTGGAAATATTTCTGGAAGTATAACCTTAAAAAATATCCTTTTTCCATCAGCACCAAGCATAGCAGCAGCTTCTTCATACTGCTTATCCATCTTCTCCAAAACAGGTTGTATAGATCTTACAACAAAAGGTATTCCTATAAATATCATTGCAATTATAATTCCTATCTGCGTATAAGCTATTTTTATACCAAATTTTGAAAATATACTTCCAATCCATCCTGTATCTGAATATAAAGCAGTCAGTGATATACCTGCTACAGCTGTTGGAAGTGCAAATGGAAGTTCAATAAGTCCATCTAAAAATCTTTTTCCAACGAAATCATATCGTACCAATACCCATGCTAAAATAATTCCAAATACACAGTTAATAACTGCTGCAATAAAGGCACATAAAAAACTAACCTTATAACTTGACATAACTTCTTTTGATGTAACTACTTCTATAAATTCTTTAAAGCTTATTCCTGTACTTGTAACAACTATTGATGCCATTGGTATTATTACAATTAAGCTTAATAATGTAATTGTTATTCCAATGGATAATCCAAATCCAGGTATCACTCTTCTTTTTGGCTTAGTATTTAATATATCATTTACCAATTGGACACTCTCCTTTCTTTGATTCTGCCAATTTTTCTTTATCTATTATCTATATTATTCTTATAGAATTACTATGATTTGAATTCAAAAAATTTTATATACTATTTCTTAGTATATATTTCATCAAATACTGCACCATCCTGGAAGAAATCCTTGTAGGCATTATCCCAGCCACCAAAATCATCTATTGATACCATTTTTATATCTAGGTTAAATACATCTGAATATTTTTTTAATATATCCTTATTAGAAGGTCTATAATAATTTTTTGCTGCTATTTCTTGTCCTTCATCTGAATATAAATATTTAAGATATGCTTTAGCAACTTCCTCAGTGCCTCTCTTTTTTACTGTATCATCAACTACTGCTACAGATGGTTCTGCAAGTACACTTATACTTGGAGTTACTATTTCAAATTGATCTGGATGTTCTTTTACAGATAAGTAAGCTTCATTTTCCCATGCAATTAGTACATCTCCTTGTCCATTTTCAACAAATGTTGTTGTAGCTCCTCTTGCTCCTGAATCTAATACTTCAACATTATCATAAAGCTTTTTCACAAATTCTTTATCTTTTTCTTTATCATGACCATATTGATTATCTGCATATGCCCATGCAGCAAGAAAATTCCAACATGCTCCACCAGAAGATTTAGGATTAGGTGTTATTACACTGACATTATCCTTAACAAGATCATCCCAATCTTTAATATTCTTTTCATTACCTTTACGAACTAGAAATACTATAGTTGAAGTGTAAGGACAACTATTATTATCTAATTTATTAATCCATCCACTATCAATAAGTCCTGCATTTTCTATTGCTGTAACATCATGAGCAAGTGCAAGGGTTACAACATCTGCTTCATTTCCTTCAATTACTGAACGTGCCTGCTTTCCTGATCCTCCATGTGATTGTGTTACAACTACATCTTGTCCAGTTTTTTCTTTCCAATAATCTGCAAATACATCATTGTACTCTTCATAAAGTTCTCTTGTTGGATCATAAGATACATTAGTTATTTCAACAGAATCGCTTTTTGAAGTACCACTATTTGTTCCACTTCCACATCCAGATAAAATACCTACTGTTAGCGTTAATGATAAAATGAGTGATATTAATTTTCTTTTATTCATCTTTACTCTCCTCTCAACATTCTATGTACTTTGTACATATTTCTATTTTATTTACTTTTCCTATAGATTTAGTAGGAATTAATATTTAGTATATACATCTTAAAATATTTTGTCAATATTTTTTTGAATTTTTGTAAAAAATATCTATATATTTTTTAAAGTATTAAAAAAAAGCCATTTCTATGATTTAGTTTATTAAATTATTTTTAATACGTATTTTCACAATTAGTTAACATATAAATATACTGTAATGTTCATATATTCAAAATAATTTAAAACTTAATTTTGTTATATTGCTAAAGGAGGATATTTTAAATGTCAGATATAAAATTACCATATGGAAAAGAAAAATTATCCATCAACATTCCTGATGATCGTCTTGCAGGATTGTTAGTATCAAAAGCTAATTCTTATACAGCACGAGAAGATGAAATGTCTCTAGTAAGGGATGCTATAGAAAATCCAATAGATAGTATTCGTCTTAAAGAACTTGTAAAAGGTAAAAACAATATAGTTATGATTGCAAGTGATCATACAAGACCTGTTCCAAGCAAAGTTATTACCCCTGTTCTATTAAAAGAAATTGAAGATGGAAATCCAGATGCAACACTCACTGTCCTTATTGCTACTGGTTTCCATAGACTTACTACAAAAGATGAGCTGATTTATAAGTTTGGTGAAGATATTGTAAACAACAAAAAAATTAAATTCATAGTGCATGATAGCAGTAAAAATGAAGACATGATTGATTTAGGTACTCTTCCATCTGGAGGAAAATTATTGATAAACAAAAATGCAGTAAATTGTGATCTTTTAATTTCAGAAGGATTTATTGAACCTCATTTCTTTGCTGGATTCTCAGGTGGAAGAAAAAGTGTTCTTCCTGGAGTATCAAGCCGTACAACTGTTTTAGCTAATCACTGCTCAGAATTTATTGCAGATGAACACGCTAGAGCTGGAGTTTTAAAAGATAATCCAATTCATAAAGATATGGTTTATGCTGCAAAAAAAGCCAATTTAGCTTTCATTGTCAACGTGGTCTTAGATGAAAACAAAAGAGTTATAAAAGCTTTTGCAGGTGATTATGTTAAGGCTCATGAAAAAGGCTGTGAATTTGTAGATACGCTTTCTGGTGTAGACGCTATTCCTTCTGATATAGTAATCTCAACTAATGGCGGATATCCATTAGATCAAAACATATATCAATCAGTTAAAGGAATGACTGCTGCAGAAGCAACATGTAATCCTGGTGGTGTTATCATAATGGTTACAAATTGCATAGATGGTCATGGTGGACAATCTTTATATGATACTTTTGCCAATGAAAAATCTGAAGAAAAAATCATGCAGAAATTTTTAGCTACAGGCCGTAATGAAACTGTTCCAGATCAATGGGAATCACAGATTCTCTGTCGTATACTCCTTAAATATAAGGTCATTATGGTAACAAAAGCTCCAAAAGATATGGTACATGCTATGCATATGGATTATGCTGAAAATGTTCCAGAAGCAATTAAAATGGCTGATGAATATCTAGAAAAGCAAGGAAAAAAGAATAGTAATATTACTGTAATACCTGATGGGGTTTCTGTAATCGTTAGATACTAATAGAAATTCTATTGACTTTAAATATATAAACAATAAAAATGCACTTTACAGTGCATTTTTATTGTTTATATTAGAATATTAGACTGACTATATATATATATCTGATAATTCCATTTTAACTTTTTCACTCAGATCATCTTTATTAAAGCATTCAACACTTGTTGATTCATACTTTTTTATTGGAAATTTTAAAATAAACCTACTACCTACATTTATCTTTGAATCAACAAAAATAGTTCCATTATGTAATTTCACAAAAGATTTTACTATAGATAACCCTATTCCACTACCCTCATTTTTTCTATATAAACTATTATCAAGTTGAACAAATTCTTCAAAAATATTATTTATATTATCCATATCTATTCCAATTCCATCATCCGTAATTATAATATAAAAATGATCTTTAACTTCTAAATCAACTCTTATTTCCCCATGCTCCTTAGAAAATTTAATAGCATTTGATAATACATTTAAAATAATTCTCTCAAATTTGTCAATATCTAATGGCATTATTAATTCTTCCTCAGTTGTATCAAAAATCAAACTTAAATTTTT
The DNA here is from genome assembly GCF_006742065.1 of Clostridium butyricum. Taxonomy (NCBI): domain Bacteria; kingdom Bacillati; phylum Bacillota; class Clostridia; order Eubacteriales; family Clostridiaceae; genus Clostridium; species Clostridium butyricum. Next base: position 2,278,196 of record NZ_AP019716.1, read on the forward strand.
ACTCTTTGCATATGGAATTACAGACATAACCAATTCTTCTATTAACTCAACTACATTAATATTATCAAATTTCAAATCTTCTTCTAAATCTGATTTTTGTATATCAATTATATTATTGATTAATCTTAATAACCTCTTACAATTATCATTTATAATATTAAAATTATTCATGTATTTGTTATCATCTACTTCATTTTTATAATTGACTCTAAGTAATTGTATTGCAGACATGATTACATTAATTGGTGTTCGTAATTCATGACTAATATTAGTTATAAAATGTGATTTTGCTTTATTCATGTCTTCTGCAGCATTCTTTGCTTTTAATATCTCTTTTTCATATACTCTTTTATATCTAATATTACATACTAAAACAAAAATTGTAATGAGTAGTCCTATTACAAGTATACTATTACCTATTATTATATTTTTATATTTTTTGACTACTTCAATAGGATCATTAATTATTTTTGACCCCAACGGTAAATCTGATTTTTTAATCCCAAACTTTCTTAATGCTTTATAATCAAAAACATATTCATTAGCACTATCATCACCAATATATATATCATTTTTATCTTGTCCATTTAATAATTCAACAGCTATCTTTCCTGCATCTTCACCTTGATTAAAATGATTTATAACCTTTCCTCCAATACTACCGTTTCCCACATCATAAAATAGAATATTATACATAGGAGCATTTTTACAACTTTCATCAATAAACTTATTGATTTCACTTATATCACGAAAATTGTTATCCAAAAAATCTGTTACATAAAGTTGTATTACAGCATTATTTTTATCTAACCCAGATAAAGTATTTTTTATCTCCTCAGAGGTTTTATCTTTAGTAATTATCCAATTAAAATTGTATTCGTCTTTATATTCTCTAGTCATTTCTTCATATCGCTTTATACCATAACTATCTAAAAAATTAATTGTCTTCACATTAGGATTAAGCTTTTTTATCAACTCAATATTTTCTCTAATTGACTCTACTTCTGAAACCCCTGACATAAAATCACATTTTAGTGCTCGATTACTTCTTTCAGATTGTTGAACTCCTAAAAATGAAATTGGAATGTTTTTAAATAAATCATTTCTGTATTTTATACAAAATTCAGTTGCATCATCATCACCAGAAATTATAAGTCCAATATTTCCATAAGCTTCTAATTTATACTTGATTAAATTATAAAAATGTGTTTCTGCTTCATAGCTATTAAATATTTTAGAGTCCATATATTCAATATTTATATTGCAATTATTACCAAGACCCTTCTTTATTCCTTCTAACTGATCATTAAAAGTAATAAAATCTAAATTAAATGAACTAATAAACAGTATATTTAGTTTATCTTGTTCTTTGTCATAAGCATAAATATTGTAGCTATATAGCCAAAAAGCACTAACTATAGATACCAAAGTTAAGATAATCACTCTAAACTTATTCATATTTTCCCCCAAAAATATCTAAGATTGCATCATTTTAACTACAATTAATCTATTATTATTGTATTAGTAATAATATTTTATTTTTAAATAACGCATTTCCTTTTTTTGTTTTTACTGATTAATTATATCATTATTGTATATTTTTTCTATAAAGTGATTATTTTTAACACTTGGTATTTTAATATTATAGCTTATTATCCTATTTGTAGCACTTTGAACAAGGTCTTAATCCCTTAGCCTCTGCCTCTTCTAAAGTATATTGTGTTGGATTCTTCATATTACTGCACGTATTATCATTATGATAAACCTTTGCATTATTTCCTGCTACCCAAACAGTTTTATTATCATTTTCTTGTTCTTTACCAGAATTTTTATTAATTATTTCTTTTGAATTATTACCTTCATCTTTCAATTGATCACTTTTATTTTCTGAACTTGATTTATTACTTTTTGATGAAGATGAATTAAAAGTTATATTCTTTCCATCACTTGTAGCAACAATAGTTCCAGATTCATCAGTTCTGTAAACTTTAATTTTTCTTTCACTAAATTTATCTAAGGTTTCCTTATTAGGATGTCCATAATCATTATCCTTTCCTACACTTAAAACTGCATATTTAGGATTAACTGCATTTAAAAATTCCTCAGTTGTTGATGATTTGCTTCCATGGTGTCCTGCTTTAAGTACATCAGACTTTAAATTTAAACCACTACTTAACATTTCCTTCTCCGAAACATCTTCTGCATCACCTGTAAATAAAAATGAATTACTTCCATATTCTAATTTTATAACTATAGAATAATTATTGGCATCAGTGTATGTACTTCCATTAGGTCCTAAGATTGTGCATTTTGCATCTCCTAAATTAAAAGATTCACCTACCGTAGGTATTGTAAATTTCATTCCCTTATTATTTACTGCATTTAAAAGATTTTCAAAAGTCTTTGTTGATGCACTTACTTTTGGGAAATATACTTTTCCTACTTTAAATGAATTTATTATATAATCAAGAGAACCTATATGATCCTCATGAGCATGAGTTCCTACAACATATTTAAATTCTTTTATCCCTAAACTATTTATATAATTTTTTAATGTGTTTTCATCATCATTGTTTCCAGCATCTATAAGCATATTTTCATTTCCATACTGAATAAGTATAGAGTCAGCTTGCCCAACATCAATAAAGTGGACTTTAAGCAACGAACTACTATCATCACTCTTAGACTGATTCCCACATGAAATGAGCATACATGAAATTATCATAACGACAAAAATACTCACTAATCTTTTTAAATTTTTCATTATTATTTTCTCCTTTATTCCTTTGTTTAATCCCACTTTAATCACTTCTAAATTACAGAATTAATAAGCTTAAATTATACAATATCAGTATTATTATAAAGTTTATGGTTATTAACCATGTATAAAATCGTACTATGATTTTTTATTATCCTCCCTTCTTTCCAAATAATTATACAATAAGTGCACAGGCTTATCAAACATACGTTCTTCATTTTTTATTTTATTCTTATTTGATGCTATTAATTAATATATTCTATAAATCTCTAAATAAAATTTATCTCTTTACAAATCTTCCCATAAAATACACACCCATTGATGAAAATTCACCAATGGGTGTGCATAAAAGCATGATTATTAATTATCAATAAGCTGTAAATCCACCATCTACTGGCATAAATATTCCTGTAACATTACTTGCTTCTTCTGAGGCTAAAAATAAACAAACATTTGCAACCTCTTGAGCAGTTGCCACTCTATTTTGTGGTGATACTGTTTTTCCTGATACTATATTGCTTTCTGCCTTAACTCCTTCCTTAGCTGCTTTCTCTCTTTTATTTTTCAAAAACTCTAAAGCTTCATGATACATAGGAGTATCTGTTGTACCTGGATTTACAGCATTTACTCTAATTCCATTTTTAGCATAATCCAGTGCCATATTTCTAGTTAATCCATTTAGTCCATGTTTAGATGTTACATAAGCGCTATGTCCTGGAAATCCTATTAAGCCTGCAACAGATGATACATTAACAATAGCGCCACCACAATTCTTATTTATCATCTCATTTATTGCAAAGTGAGACATATGAAAAACTGACATGACATTACAGTCAAATACTCTTCTAAACATTTCCTCTGTCATTTCATGTACTGGTGCAGGCGTTCCTGTAATACCTGCATTATTGATTAGTATATCAATTCCCCCAAACTTCTTTATTGCTGTATCTACAACCTTTTTACAATTCTCTGCTTTAGCTAGATCCACTATTAAAAATTCCACATTAGTAGTAATTTCTTTAATTTCATTTAAGGTTTCTCTACTCATTTCCTCTTTCATATCTGCTAAAACCAATTTTGCTCCTTCTTTAGCACTTCTTAAAGCAATTTCTTTTCCAATTCCACCTGCTGCTCCTGTAATTATCATAACCTTATTCAAAAATCTATCTTTTATAATATTCATATAACCATACCTTTCCTTTCTCATAATAATTAATACTCATAAAATATTATTTATATTTATAGTTATTTTTATTATGAAAATTCTAAATATCTTATTAACAATATCTACATAGAATCATTAAATGTTTTTTACTAAAATAACCATAAAAGTAATATAAACATAATCACTTACATATTATACATGAAGTATTAGAACTTTTAAGAATTATAATCTAAGCTGCTAATAAAAACATGTATTTGTTATTTACAAAAAAGATATAACAAATGTATTCTTAATAACTACTATATTAATATTTAACTTTGTAAAAAGTCTAAATTCCAATTATATAGCCATTGAAAATGTTTACTTATTTCTGGATACATGTTAATATATTACATATAATATATTATTTAAAAGGAGATGGTATAAATGTCTAATATAATCATTTCACCAAGTAAATATATTCAAGGTAAAGGAGAACTCAATAATTTAGGAATTCATGTAAATAAATTGGGTAAAAAATCTTTAATCTTAGTAAGTCCTTCAGGATTAAAGAGAGTGGAAAATACAGTTAAAAATAGCTTTGCTAATACGGATACAGAAATATTTTTTGAAACATTTAATGGTGAATGTAGCAAAAATGAAATTAACAGAATAATACAAATATTTAATGAACATAACTGTGATAACATAATTGGTATAGGTGGTGGTAAAATATTAGATACATCTAAAGCTGTTGCCTACTATACAAAAACTCCTATTTCAATAGTTCCAACCATTGCTTCAACCGATGCACCATGTAGTGCTTTATCAGTAATATACAGCGATGAAGGAGTTTTTGAAGAATACTTATTCTTACCTACAAATCCTAATATGGTACTAGTTGATACTGATATTGTTGCTGCTGCTCCTGCAAGACTTTTAGTTTCCGGTATCGGTGATGCATTGGCTACATATTTTGAAGCAAGAGCTTGTTTTAAATCTAACGCACAAACATGTGCTGGTGGCTCTGTTACATTGGCTGCAATGGGCTTAGCTAAATTATGTTATGATACGCTATTAGCTGATGGATTAAAAGCTAAGCTAGCTGTTGAAAATAAGGTATGTACTAAAGCTGTGGAAAACATTATCGAAGCTAATACTTTTTTAAGTGGAATAGGTTTTGAAAGTGGTGGACTTGCTGGTGCACATGCTATTCATAATGGATTTACTGTACTTGAAGAATGTCATCACCTTTATCATGGTGAAAAAGTTGCCTTTGGTACAATTGTTCAATTAGTTCTTGAAAATTCACCAATTGATGAAATTGAACAAATAATCTTATTCTGCAAAAAAATTGGACTACCTGTTAAACTTTCTGATATGGGTATAGAAAATCCTAAAACTGAAGATATAATGGCCGTAGCCAAAGCTTCAACAACAGAAGGTGAAAGTATTCATAATATGCCATTTAAGGTAACTGATGAAATGGTTTATGCTGCTATCTTAGGTGCTGATGCTTTAGGTAAATCATATTCATAAGATATTATAAATTCCATATCTATGTTTTATATTGAACATTTATAATTTAAAATTCAAACAATAAATGCCAGCTAAGAGAATCAGGATTAAATTTAATTCTGACTCTTAACTGGCATTTATAATACTATCTATAACATTAAGAATTAATCTAATTTAATAAATTTAACATAGCTTTTCATCAAATATATTATCAAGATTTACTTTTTTTACTCTGTCCTCAATATCTTTAATATCCAATGTGTAAAGACCTAAAGCCTTCATCCTCTTAAAATAACCTGCACCTGCAAATGTATATCTATCTTTACGTCCTTCCCTTGTTGCTGCCTTTTCATTTGCATATGCTATTATATCACCTATAGCTATTGATGATGGAAGTATTAATAATGGCATTCCCATGCCTAGTCTTACTGCATTGTGTCCTGCCAGTGTTCCTGTACATATTGCTTCTGTATGGCCAACAAATAAACCACTTTTTTCACCTGCACAGAATAAATTATCTACTCCTTTTACTTTCATATCATTAGTCCTTGGTGCTACAGAAAGATATCTTATTGAATTACCTTTACTACCTGCATATGGATCAACATATTTTGCATTTTCTAATCCTTTTATTTTTCTCAATTTTGGTAGAGGGTAGTAGGTTGTCATTAACTTAGCATGACCTGTATCAAGAAGAACGATATTCTCAGCAAATTCCTTCAATGCATACTGTTGACATACTTTTGTTTCAAGCTTTCCGTAATTTACATCTTCTGCTGGAACCTTCAATACAACAACACCCTTAGTTTCCAGTTCAGTTCTTATTTCATCAGATAAACTTTCTTTTACAAGTTTACACGAACCTGACATGGCACCTAAAATATCATCGCCTCTTTCTCCCTGAATGTCATTTATACCGCATCTTTGACTTATACTTATTCTTGGACCAAATGCTGGACATCTTAAAACACACATAGAACATCCATTTCCATATCTCAAACAGTTTCCCATAGGTCCTGTTGTTCCTGTTGTTTCAATAAAGACATCTCCATCAATATAAGATCCATCACTTAAATATACACCTTTAATCTTTCCATCCTTAAAATTGACATCATTCACTCTGCTTTCCATCATAAGATTTATACCAATATCTTTTAAATACTTACTTACTTCACCTTCAATCATATTTACATTATAAAGTGTTGCATGCTTATGACCTGGAAAATCTATATTTCTATGAACAGATATTTTATCTGTCATCTTTATCAGTTCACCGCCTCCAAGTGCAATAAGTTCTTCTGAAGCTGTATACCTTCCATTATTTCTCATTATTCCACCAACATTACCAAGACCAAGTAAAAGATCTGTTTTTTCAATTACTGTAACATCTGCGCCTGCTTTTTTGGCGCTAATAGCTGCAGCACAGCCTGACCAGCCACCTCCAACAATGATAACCTTCATATAAATCTCCTCCCCTCAAATATGGCTCTTGGATCAGCCTGCTCCTTACAAAACCTTTTTACTTTATGTCCTGAAAATCTAGCTGTACAAGCTCCGCATATACCTTCTCCGCAGCACATTTTAAAATTGTTGCAGCAAGAAAGTGTTACATCATCTCTTCCTATTTCCTTAAGATAATCAATTACATCATAAGTAAGAATATCTGCACCTGCTATATGAATATAATTTGCACCATCATTTAATGAATCCCTTATTATTACTTTTGCATACTCGGTTAATTTTCCTTTTTCAATAAGTACCCTTTCTTTTATATCTAAATCATACTCTTGTAAAAACTTATCTGCAAAGTTTTCACTAAATGGCTCTATATCTAATGCTGCAGTAACTTTATTTCCTTTTGATATAAGTCTTCTTATTACTGGCATCATTGGAGCTAATCCTATTCCTCTAGCTAAAACAAGTACTTTTTTATTATTCTGAGCTTTAATATTTTTAAGTCCAAATACACCATTCCAGTATGGTCCTCTTATTACTATGTTTTCATTTTCCTTTGTATTTAAAAGCCTATTAGTCTTAACACCTCTCATTTCTACGGCAACAGTAAGAATATCATTATCAATATCACTATTCATTATAGAAATAGGTATATCAAAATAATTATTTTCATCAGTCCTTATAAAAATATAACTTCCTGGCTTTACAAGATCCAAAACTAATTTGTGTGGTGCCTTAAAATTAATCATGATCACTTTATCATCATAATTAGTCACTTCAGTAACTGTACAATCATAAGTTTTACGTCCTTCCTTAGCTTTGTTACCATTGTTATAAAGTTCTTGATAAACACATACACCTTTCCAATTCAAACAATCACAGAAACATTCTCCCTGACATTGTGAACAAATAAGACATTGCCCTTGTTCTGCTAATTTACAAGGGCAGTACTCTGTTCCTAAATCAATGCATTCAACAGCTTCTTTTATCATGTTCTCTCCTTTTGATAAAATTGCTTCTCCTATATTAGATTATTTAATTTACTTGAGATTGCTACAAATATCTTTTGCTAATATTTGATATAATAAATCATTTTTTTCATTCTAAAGCCTAATAATTAAGATTAACATTATGCTTTTTTATTATAATAACTTATATTTTATTAATAATAAAATAAGCTACATCGCTGTTTTCAGACTATAATTTAGTCTTTCAAATAACGATGTAGCTACTTTTTTATATTAATGCAATCATAAATGGAATTGCTATTTTTATAAATAAACTTCCCATTCCAATTAAAATATATATGATTGGTGCAGAGTTATTTCCCTTAAAAATTTCCTTAATTTCGGCAAGTGCCTTTTCAAAAGCTTCCTCTTTGCTTTTATTTAATACAACTCTATTAATTACAATTTTTAAAGCACCTATTGCTGTTATTATAAGCCACAATATAAGCATTAATCTATTACTTAAAGTCATGTCCTTATTAATAATAATAAAATTAAGACTAAAAGCAAAACTTAAAATTGTTGACATTTCATATGCTGTATTAATTAATTTTGCATTAAACTTCATGTATATCCCCACCTTTTCATATTGTAAAACAATTATACTGGGAAATATCTACAAGTTTTATTTGTAAATATTTCCCAAGAAATATTTTATACTTTACTTTCCTTTTTTATCTTCTTAAGTGCTTTCTTTGAACCTCTTTCTATATCATGTTCAAGCTTTCTCTCTTTATATGAAATAAATAACTGATTTAAATCATATCCTTCTGGATATAATTCTATAGATTTAAATTCAATTTTAAGTCTTTTATAATTAATTTCCTTAAAATCTCCATCTACAAAAACTATAACATTATTAAACTGATTAATTTCCTTATATACAATCCCGCTCTTATTTATATCAAGTATAGTTACCTTATCACCTTTTTCAAAAGAAACTTCAGCATTAAATGATTTTTCTTCACTATTTCTTTTTATTTTACTATCTTTTAGTTTTTCATAGTTATAATTTTTATTTCCCATATACATTCTACTCTTTTTCAGAATACTCTCAGGTATTCCCATCTTTTCAGAAATGTATAGAGCATTACTATCACCACTTTTCCCTATATGAAGTCTATATAGAGGTTCGAGTGTATCCTTTTTAAATTCCATTGCTGCATTTTCAAAGTGAGGATGATTTTCTGAAAAATTCTTTATCTCACCATAATGTGTAGATGCAACAGTTATACAACCCTTGTGATAAAACTCTTCTAAAATTGCTATAGCAAGAGCTGCCCCCTCATTGGGTTCAGTTCCACTTCCTATTTCATCAAATAAAAGTAATGTATTTTTTCTGCTGTCTTTTAAAATTTCTGCAAGATTCTTAACATGAGATGAAAAAGTACTTAAAGAATTTTCAACACTCTGATTGTCTCCAATATCTACAAACACCTTATCAAATACAGACATTTCACTTCCTTCTCTACATGAAACATGAAAACCGCTCATTACTGCAAGAGTCATAAGTCCTACTGTTTTAAGAACTACTGTCTTTCCTCCAGCATTTGGTCCTGTAATTATGAGACTTCTATATGAATCACCTATTTGAAAATCAAGTGGTATACAATTTTCAATAAGATTATATCTTCCTTGGATTATATTTATATATCCACAGTCATTAAGCCTTGGCTTAATTCCATTTATTTCTCTGCTGTATTTTGCTTTTGCAAGTATCATATCATATTCTGAAATTACGTCAATATTAACTTTAAGACTTTGTATCCTCTCATAAATCATTTCACTTATTGTAGATAAAATTTTATATTCTTCAACGCTTTCGTCTGCTGTAAGAGCTACGAGTTCAACAGTATATTTTGAAATTATATTTGGCTCTATAAATACAGTACTTCCTTTTGAAGACACTTCTACAATACTTCCCTGTACATGATTCTTATAAGCTGCTTTTATGGGAACAGTATATCTCCCATTTCTTTGACTTACAAAAAACTCTTGAAGATATTCTCTATTTGATGTATTCTTAATAAATTTTTCAAGCTTTTCTTTAATCTTTTCTTCACATATACTTATTTGTCTTCTTATCTTTTTAAGATCCTTTGTAGCATTAGAATCAACAATACTGCCCCTTATTGCATTTTCAATTTCTTCCTCAATATATTTAAGTTCTGTTATATTCTCACCATAGGAACTTAAAGTTTCTACATATCCTTCTTTATCCTTAATAAAATTTTTTATTTTCCTACACCCTCTTAAGAAGTCACATATAGATGTAAGTTCTGATGGTTCAAGCACGCCACCTTTATCTATTTTATCAAGAAGAGGGCATATATCAAAAATTCCTTCTAAGGGAATATGATATCCTGCATCTAAAAGTCTTCGTCCTTCACTTGTTTCATCTAACATTCTATTTACATTTTTTATATTACAACTTGGATATAGTTTATCTATTAACTTCTTTCCAAGTCCACTCATGCAATAAGATTTTACAATTTCTTTTAATTTATCATAATGTAATTTTTCAAAAGTCATATTATTCATAGTTTAAATTTCCTCTTTCATTATATATTTAAATTCAAGCCATGAATTCTGTATAGATTTCATAGGTAAGCAAAAAAGCTATGGATACTTCCACAGCTTAAAATTTATCATTAACATAAAACAGCAAGTAATACATATAATTTAACAATTTATATAAATCAACTAGCAATCATTATGAAATTCTTTTAACACATTTCATATTTGCTGGAATTATATAATATTATTTCAATTAAAAATATATAATACTGTCTTTAATAAAGAAAATTCATGACCTGTAGTATCAACAATTTAATTAATTCAACAACAAACAAAGGTATATAAAACCCTATTTTTGAATTAATATTAAATTTATTATTTATTGATACTAGACACTCACAAAATTCCCTCACTTCATATTGAAATCTATACTTAATTTTATATTATTGTAAGGAATTAAATTTTAATTCCTTACAATAATGATATATCTTTATTTTTATTTAGTCAACATTAATTTTACACTGCTTCTTTTCTCACCTTATTTAATATACGTTTATTAGTAAGAAGTTCTGATGTTATTAATGACACTAAAGGTACTGTTAATATTACAGCAATACTTCCTGATATCCCCTGCATTATTTCAATACCTATAGAATACATATTCATAACTTGATTATACTGCATGCAATATGAATATGATAAAATCAATGTATTAATAGACCCTCCAGTAAATGCAAGAATTAATGTATTTGACATAGTTCCCATCATATCACGACCAACATTTATTCCAGATTTAAACAATTCTTTTCTGCTAAGATCATTATTCTTTTCATAAATTTCATTTATTGTAGAAGCTACTGACATACTTACATCCATAACAGCTCCAAGAGAAGCTATTAAAATTCCAGCAAACAATATTCCTCCTATTTGAAGACTTGTATTATTTCCTATAAATATAAGTTCTTCAATATCTGATACATTGTATCCTGATATTCTGCTGAAATATCCAAATCCTGCTGCAAAAGCGCCTGCTATTATAACACCAATTATAGTTCCGAGAGTTGCACTTACAGATTTTACTGTAAACCCATCTATAAGATACATTGTTACAATTGTAGTTAAAATAACAACTACAACAGCAGACCAGAATGGTGAATATCCTTTGTAAAGCATAGGTATAAAAAGATATAATATACACATGAATGTAAAAAATAAACCTATTGCTGACTTTAATCCCTTCTTGCCTCCAATAGCCCATAACATTAATACGAAAAGTCCAACAAATCCATAAATTATAGGTTCTCTATAATAACTATATACAGATGCAGAATAATTATCTCCACTTGTGCTTAAATTTAAAATAATCTTTGTATTAACATTGCATTTAGCTCCATAAAGATATCCATAAAAACTTGTTGCCTCAATAGTTCTCCCTTTGAATTCACCACTGAGTACTTTTACCTTTATCTTCTGCCTGCTTTCTTGTGTATTTTTATTTTCATCTACAATCTCAGTAACAATTCCTTTTTCGAAACTCGTTCCTTCTCTATTTACAAGCTGAACTCTCTGAAAATTATTAAAAAATAATAAAAATACACAAAATCCAATTCCTAATGTTAATATTATACCTCTTCTTATATTATCTTTCTTATTACTAAATAAATTTGCAAGCATATTCTTGACCTCCTAAAAAAACCATAGGAGCAAGTTTCTATACTTACTCCCACAATTACTAAAAACATCTTTCTCAATATTATAATTCTTCTTTTGTTTTAATCTATATACTATCTCTGCTTATGAATTTTCTACTTTGTTTTAGTTATTTTAAATGTATCGTCTATTTTTTCTCCATTATCAGTTCTATAAGTACTTATTGAAAATTCTGTATCACTAATATGGATTGTAGAATATGTTGGAACATCTTCTTGCCATCTTGATGCAATATATGATTGTTTTCTAGTAACTAAATCATAATACTTACTTCCTGATGCTGAGTTTGCAGTCATATAAAGAATTCCTTCTGGATCAACTACATTATTAATATCACCTTTTGTTGTCTCAACAGCTTTTTTATCCTCAACATATTTTAAATATTCTTCATATTTTTCATCACTTTTAACTTCACCATCAAAATATTTTTCAAAATCATCTTCTGATAATAATTTAGATTCATCCTTTTCTTTATATCCACCAGATAATATGTGAGATCTTGAATATGCATGATCATGACCAGTTAATACAACATCAATATCATTATCTTCAAATATAGGAACTAATGAATACCTTAAAGATACTATTTCTGGCTCATTTGAATGTTCACCTGAACCATAAATATCTTGATGCAGTGTAACAACTTTCCATCTTGCATCCTTATTTTCACTTACAGCTTTTTCAATAAATTCTTTGTGCTCTGCAATATTATAATTATTTGTATTTAATACCATGAAAAGAGTATTTCCATATGTATAATAATAATCTCCACCTGCTACAGTTTCCCCAAGTTCTGAAGCATTTGGGTTATTGAAATGATACGAATAATTTCCACTTGGTGCATCATGATTTCCTATAGTAGTTGCCACCGGAAGCGACTTAAGAGCATCTGCACTTAAATATCCTGCATATTCAATTTCATTCTTGTCATATGTCTTACTTGGATTTTTCTTATCTCTTGATTGTATCTGATCTCCAGCTGAAATCATAAAACTTATATTAGGATTATCTTTTAATGCTGTATTTATAGTATTATTCCAGTTAAAACTATCATTTCTAGTTGCTTTATCCTGTCCTTGTTCAGTTTCTGATCCTGTTGCTATGTTTCCACTTGAAGAACCAATCTGTGGGTCCCCTACAAATAATATATCGAATTCTTTAGTACTTCTTGCTCTATAAGAAACTGGTTCACTCCATTTTCCATCAACTGTATAACTATAATAATATGTTGTATTTTCAGTTAATCCTGTAACAATACACTTATTAGATACATATCCACTCACAGCTTCTTCACTAGTTACCTCAATTTCTTTTCCATCTTTTAAATCAGCTCTTTTTCCAAACTTAAATCTTGGTTTTTCATTAGATTTTTTTGAATACCATGAAAAGTTAAGTTCAGTTTCATCTTTACCTGGTGTTAAAGAAACCTGTGTAGGATTATTCTTTATTTGTTCCCATTCATCACACCATTTTTCCCATTCTCCATTGTCTGCTGCTGATGTCTTACTAGCCTCTGTCCATCCATCATTGTCTGCTGCAAATACCCCTGCACTTGCACTTAAAACAACCGTTAATGTAAGTAAAATAGTCATTAATTTTTTTGCACGTTTTATCATTATTACTCCTCCAAAATTAGCTTACTATATGATTATAGCTTTTGAAATTATTTGAAATTAGTGGCAATTAATCCACAAAAATTATTATACAGAAATTTAATGGTAGATAAATGTTTGTTAAAGGCTTTTTACGTATTTTAACTCATCTTTTACATAACATGTACCATTCTTAACATTTCTAATTATTTGCAAAATAAAAAATCATATGTGTAATAAAACTAAAATTACACATATGATTTTTTTATTAATAATATATTTAATTTTTATTGAACTCTAGGGATAATTCCAGTTATAATAAGACCTGCCCATTCTTTATCATCGTATTGAATCCATTCACATTCAACATCAAGATGTTTAAGCCATGCATTTAATCCATAACTTTTTTTACTTACATTTGGACACTTTCTTCCATGGATTTCTTTTATGTACTCAAGAAGATCAGTTTGCTCATCTCTACCAAGTTCCTTGTTCATAATATTTCTTATATAATCAATACATTCAGTATAAGCCATGCTGTCAACAAGATATATTTCATCTGCATGAACTTGTCTTTCCTTATTTAAATTATCCATAATTTCATTTATTTCATCTTTATTGCTTAAATAATGTTTAGCTCTTCTTAAAGCTTCAATATCATTATCTAATTTGTTAATCTTTTTTTCTAAACTTTCATAAATCATACTATTTTCTCACTTTGCTATAAATTTTATTTTCAGTCAGTTAATTATATCATTAATATTTCTATTTTCATATGATTTAATTAACTCTTAAATACTTAATTTAAAATAGCATATCCTCATCAATTTCTTTGCATTTTCTCTGTGCTTCTGGAACATCTAAAATAACTTCAAAAAAATATCTTGATATATATTCAAAATCAAATGAGCCATTTCTAAAGCACCATCTGACTGCTGTAGCGTGTAATTGCTGAAACAATAGTGTCACAAGTACATCAGGTCTTGTTTTATTTAATATTTCTCCATTTTCTTGAGCTTTTTTTACAATATCAATTTGAATCTTTAAAATCTGCTTACGGTCATTATTAACCTTAAAAGTTCCTATATTGCAGTCATTAAGATTTTTTATGACTATTTGTTTTACTATGGTAACTCCTGAACTTTCTATGAAATCAATGAAAATTTTATTTAGCATCCATAATTTTTCCACATTTGAATCAGCTGTCATTATTGTTGCCAAATCATTAGATGTAAGCTGACATGGTATTTTATAATATTTATTTAAAAGGTCATCCTTTGAATCAAAATAATAATAAAATGTATGCTTGTTTATACCACTTGCTTCACAAATTTCTTTAAGTGTTACATTATCGTATCCCTTTTCATTTATTAGATTTAATGCAACCTCCCTAATTTTCTTCTTTGTTGCATTTTCATACTGCATCATTAAATTCTCCTCCCTGTAATATATTTTCATAGTAGCAATATTTAACACTATAGTCAATATTACAAATTACTATAGTATATTTTTTTTAATAACCTATTTACATTTTTATTATACTGCGGTATCATAATTTTCATATATTAGGTATCAAAGGAGAATTTTAGAATATGATTAAGCTGCTTAAATATGCCGAACCTTATATTCTGCTAATCATTGCCGCCATAATTCTTTTATTTGGTCAGGCTATTTGTGATCTTTCACTTCCAGATTATATGTCTGACATAATAAATAAGGGTATTACTGTAGGCGATAAAAATTTCATTATAAAAACAGGCTTTACCATGCTTGGAATTTCACTTCTAAGTGCAGTTTTTACCATTATTGTTAGTTTTTTAGCTGCCAAGATTGCCGCTGGAATGTGTAGGACAATAAGAAATGACCTGTTTACAAATATAGAGACATTTTCTAATGCAGAATTTGATAAGTTTTCGACTTCATCTCTAATAACAAGAACTACAAATGATATAACACAAATTCAAATGCTTATAGTTATGAGTATAAGAATGATTTTTTATGCTCCAATAATGGCAATTGGTGGTTTTGTACATGCTCTTGCAAATAGTAAATCCATGTCCTGGATAATCGCATTAGCTATAATATGTCTTCTTGGTCTTATACTTACTATTTTTACAATAGCAATGCCTAAATTTAAAATAATTCAAAACCTTATAGATAAATTAAATCTTGTTGTTCGTGAAAATCTTGATGGAATCCTAGTAATAAGAGCATTTAATACTCAGGAATTTGAAGAAAACAGATTTGACAAAGCAAATAAGGATCTTACAGATACAAATTTATTTGTTAACAGAGTTATGGTATCAATGATGCCAATTATGACTTTAATAATGAACTTAGTAACAGTGTTAATTGTATGGGTAGGTGCTAATCAAGTATCAGGCTTCAAAATGGATGTTGGTGAAATGATGGCATATATGCAGTATGTAATGCAGATAATCTTTGCATTTCTAATGCTTTCTATGATGTTTATTATGATTCCAAGAGCTTCCGTATCTGGTGATCGTATTGCTGATGTACTTGAAGCTAAAACATCAATTAAGAATAATAATATTGCCTCTAAAATTGACAATTGTACTGGATTAGTAGAGTTTAAAAATGTTTGTTTTAGATATCCTGGAGGTGATGAGGATGTACTAAATAACATCAGCTTTACTGCAAGACCTGGTGAAACAACTGCATTTATTGGATCAACAGGAAGTGGAAAATCAAGCATCATAAATTTAATTCCAAGATTTTATGATCCTTCTTCAGGTGAAGTATTAATTGATGGCATTAATATAAAAAATATTGATCTTCATGAGCTTAGAAAAAATATAGGGTATGTACCTCAAAAAGGTATTTTATTTTCAGGAACTATAAAAAGTAATTTATCTTATGCTGATAAAAATGCTAGTGATGAAAATATTCTAAGAGCTGCTTCTATCGCTCAAGCAATGGAATTTATCGATTCTAAACCTGAAAGATTCGATGAAATAATAGCACAAGGTGGAAATAATGTTTCAGGAGGACAAAAACAGCGTTTGTCAATTGCAAGAGCTTTACTTTCAAAGCCACAGATAGCTATTTTTGATGACAGTTTTTCAGCATTAGATTTTAAAACAGATGCTGCACTTAGAAAAGCATTAAAAAAAGAAACTGGAAGTTCAACTGTACTTCTAGTTGCTCAAAGAATAAGTACAATCATGAATGCTGAACAAATAATAGTTCTTGATAATGGTCACATAGCTGGAAAAGGTACTCATGAAAATCTTATGAAAACTTGCAATATCTACCGAGAAATTGCTTTATCTCAGTTAAGTCAGGAGGAATTATCATGAGTGAAAAAAGAAGTGGCCCTCCTATGGGCGGACCCATGGGAATGGGTGGAAAAATGGGCGGTGGAGCAAAAGCTAAAGATTTTAAAAAAACAATGATGGATTTAATTCATTATCTAGAAGATTATAAAGGTAAAATAACAGCAGTTATTATTTTAGCAGCATTTTCTTCACTTTTTTCAATAGTTGGTCCTAAAATTTTAGGTAAAGCAACAACAAAGTTATTTGAAGGTCTTATAGCTTACCTTTTAGGAACAAATTTACTTACAGATTTCCCCTATATAAGAAACTGTATTATATCTTTAGTAGTCCTTTATTTAATATCAGCATTATTTGCATACATACAGGGATATATAATGTCTGGTGTTTCCATGAACGTAACATATAAACTCAGAAAAGAAATTTCACATAAAATGAATAAATTGCCCTTGAAATACTTTGATACACGAACACATGGTGAAGTCCTATCAAGAATAACAAACGATGTTGATACTGTAAGCCAAACACTTAACCAAAGTTTGTCTCAAATAATAACTTCAACTGCAACTGTAATTGGTGTTCTTATTATGATGCTTTCTATCAGTGTTCTTATGACTTTTGTTGCTTTTTTAGTAATCCCATTATCAGGTCTCCTCATTATGGGTGTTGTAAAAAAATCTCAAAAATACTTTAAGCAACAACAAAAATCTTTAGGTTCATTAAATGGACATATTGAAGAAATATATTCAGGACATAATATTGTCCAAGTTTTTAATGGCGAAAAAGAGGCAATTGAAACATTCACTAAAATAAATGACGATCTCTACACTTCAGCATGGAAATCACAATTTTTATCAGGAATGATGATGCCAATTATGAGTTTTATAGGTAATTTAGGTTATGTTGCTGTGTGTATTTTAGGAGGTTATCTTGCTGTAAAAAAGACAATAGACGTTGGTGATATACAGTCATTTATTCAATATGTGCGTTCTTTCACTCAACCAATAGCACAGCTTGCAAATATTTCAAATACACTTCAATCTACTGCCGCTGCTGCTGAACGAGTTTTTGAGTTTTTAAATGAAGAAGAAGAAGTTCCCGACACATCTTCACCAATAAAATTAAATTCAGTTGTCGGTAATGTTGAATTTAAAAATGTGCACTTTGGATATACTGAAGATAAAATAATAATAAATAATTTTTCATCATATATAAAATCTGGTCAGAGAATTGCAATAGTCGGTCCTACTGGTGCTGGAAAATCAACAATTATAAAACTTCTAATGAGATTTTATGATATTAATTCTGGTGAAATTCTTATTGACGGTCACAGCATAAAAGATTATACAAGAAATGATCTTAGAGAAATGTTTGGTATGGTACTTCAAGATACATGGCTATATAATGCCAGTATTTTTGATAATATAAAATACGGAAATTTCGATGCAACTAAAGAAGATGTTATAAATGCCGCAAAAGCTGCCCATTGTGATGAATTTATAAAAGCGCTTCCTAATGGATATAACTTAATATTAAACGAGGAAGCAAATAATATATCACAAGGACAAAAGCAACTTTTAACCATAGCACGTACGATTCTATCAGATCCTAAAATACTTATACTTGATGAAGCCACAAGTTCTGTTGATACACGAACTGAAGTATTAATTCAAAAAGCTATGGATCATCTTATGAATGGAAGGACAAGCTTTATAATAGCTCATAGATTATCAACAATAAAAGATGCTGATATTATCCTTGTAATGAAAGATGGCGATATTATAGAACAAGGAAGTCATGATGAATTATTAAAAACTGATGGATTTTATGCTCATTTATATAACAGTCAATTTGATGAATGTGAACAATAATCTTTTTAATGGAGGAAAAATAATATGAAAATACCAAAAAAAATTATATATCCCGTATTAATAGTTCTTGTTATTGTAAGCTGTAGTATCGGGTATTATTTCTACAGCACTAATGTCTTATATTTCAAAACAGATAATGCTAAAATCACTTCCAAAATGTACACAATAACTCCTGTGACTAATGGTAAGGTTATTGAATGGAATGTTGATGTTGGTGATGTTGTAAAAAAAGATCAAGTTCTTGGACGACAACAAGTCCTTCCTTATATAACTTCTCCAATCAATGGAACAATAGTAAAAAATGATGTTGTGAAAAATGAAACTGTAAGTGCTGCTACTCCCCTTGCAATTGTAGCTGATACAGATAATATGTATGTAGGTGTAAACATTGAAGAAACAGATATACGTAAAATTTTAGTTGGACAAGATGTAAAAATAACATTAGACGCATATCCAGATAAAACATTTAAAGGCAAAGTTACAGAAATAGATAATACTACACAAACTTATTTTTCAGGAACTTCAAGCCTTTCTACAAGCGGAACTTATACAAAAGTCACACAACTTGTACCTGTAAAAGTTTCAATAGAAAATAATGATAATCTCCCTCTTACTTTAGGTATGAATGCAATCGTAAAAATAAAATTAAAATAATGACTCTATGAAAGGAGTGAAATATAATGAAAAATAAAATCTTAGCAATCTTACTTATACTATCTTTAAGCACATTTTTTACAAGCTGTTCTCCATTCACTAAAGAAGATATAGCCAATGTTACATTGACTAAAGTTAAAAGTTCTGATTCAATAAGCGACACAGTTTATACATCTAATATTGAAAGTCAAGATGATATTTCTGTATTTCCAAGTAGTCCTGGAAAAGTTCAAAGTATCAATTTTGAACTTGGACAAGAAGTAAAAAAAGATGATGTTCTCTTTGTCCTTGATAATACAGAGTTAACATATAAACTAAATGCTGCAAAGGCAAACTATGATTCTGCATCTGCATCTTACGATAAAGTTGCAAGTGGAAGTGCAAAACAAGCACAAATAGATGCAGAAAAAGCACTAGAAGCAGCACAAAATGAACTAAAAGATGCTCAAAAAGCTTATGATATTGCAAAAGATCAATATTCTAATAATACAAACATAACTTCAGCACAAACAGCTTATGATTCAGCCAAGTTAAATTATGATCGTACAAATACACTCTACACTGCTGGAGGCGCATCAGAAGTTGATTTAGAAGCAGCACAAGATAAATTAACAACTGCAAAAGCTGCTTTAGATCTTGCAAAAGACAATACATCCATGGCACTTTCTACAGCTGAAACAAGACTTAGCAATGCAAATGCAAGTTATAATAGCGCAAGTGCAAATGCTACTATTACAAGTTCAATTACAAATCCTGATAATATAACAGCAGCAAAAGCATCCATGGATAGTGCTAAAGCTTCTTTAGATTTAGCTCAGTATTCTTTCGATAATGCAGTAATTAAAGCACCTGTTGATGGAAAAATAAGTGCAAAAAACATAAGTGTTGGAGAATATACATCTACACAAACCCCTTCATGTATAATTACTAATGAAAATACTTTAAAAACTACGATAAAAGTTACTGAAACAAATATACAAAATATTAAAGAAGGGCTTGATGCAAATATCTACATTCCTTCATCTGGAGCTTCATATAGTGGAACTGTATATGCAATCTCTCCCTCTGCAGACACATCTACAGGAATGTTTGATGTAAAAATAAATATAACTAATCCTGATGAAAACTTAAAGGTAGGAATGGTTGCAAATGTAACATTTAATGCCAATAATGAAAATGAATCTGTACTTGTTCCAAGTCAGTGTGTTTTCAATAAAGATAGTGATTCACCATATGTTTATATAATAAATGGTGATAGATTATCTAAAAAATCTGTTACTGTTTCCGAAAACCAAAATGATTATCTCGTAATAACTGATGGATTAACTACAGATGATGAAGTTGTTCTTCAAGGAAGCTCAAACCTATCAGATAATGTTAAATATAATATAGTAAAAACTAATTAATAAGTTTATTTTCAGCTATTTAAAAATAAAGTATACAATATTAAAAGAGACAGTTTGTTTATGTTTATAATAAGCTGTCTCTTTTAAAATATAATAACTTTTAGTATCACATTATTTCAAACTGTGTTTAATCTATTCTCCATGATTCTACTGCACTTTTAAACTGTCCACCGCATCTTGAAAGTTCTCCCATAACCTGCTGTATTCCATATTCACTCTTAAACCAATTTTCTTTATTAATTCCATCAACATCAACTGGACAAACTATAAATTTTGTATTTTGATAAGCCCAGCTGTAAAACATAAGACACCTTTTTGCATGAAATGATTTGCAGCATATTATTGCTTTTTTCACATTAAGTCCAAGTTTGTCTGTAACTCTTTTTGAGTTAAAAGCATTTTGTTTTGTCCATGTTGCACAATCTTCCTTTAATACAACTTCTTCTGGTACTCCATTTATAATTGCCACATCTTTTAAAAATTCAAATTCAGTTTTATAATCTTTTTTGTATTTGTCCTTCTTACTTTCAGGTTTTGTAAAACCATTAAATTTCATACTAAATTTTCCTGATGGAAGTATATATGGTGCATATCCATGTAAATATAGATCACAAGCCTTCTCCATAGGTTCTGGGTATAATCCTCCTGGAACAAATATTATGTCAGACTTCTCAATCTTACCTTCAACAAAAATGTATGATGTAATTTCTTCAATAAATTCTCTTCCTTTTTCCATAATTATTTCTCCCAAAACATAATA
This sequence comes from Clostridium butyricum, assembly GCF_006742065.1. Classification (NCBI taxonomy): domain Bacteria; kingdom Bacillati; phylum Bacillota; class Clostridia; order Eubacteriales; family Clostridiaceae; genus Clostridium; species Clostridium butyricum. The sequence continues at coordinate 2,299,884 of NZ_AP019716.1, forward strand.
GGCTTTTATAAATTAAAAATTCAATAATAAACTATTCTTTATCAAAATCTCTTCCCACATCCTTTGATGTATGTGAGTCAGATCCATAAACTTTTCTTATTTCATATTTATCTACTAAATCTTTAAACACATCACTTACATAAATTTCACCACAATAAGGCTTTCTAAGACCAGCAGTATTTACATCTACCTCATAATCTCTGCTCTTTATTGCTTTTGCTAATTCTTCCAACAGTTTATAATTTTTATATTCAATTGGATAAAGCTTATTAAAAATTCTTATTAAATTAGGATGACCTATACGTTTTGGCTTATACTGACCCAAATCATATTTAACGGCTTTTAATAAGGTTTCATAATACTTATCATATACCTTTTCAACAGTTCCATAATAAGTTACTGCCTTTTCAAAACCTTCTTTCCAATCAATAGCAGTATATTCATCACCTAATTTAATGAAATGTACAGATAATATTCCATCCTCCATGCTTGGACCATATTCATTAAGAAGATTTATTGTGTTTTCTTCAAGTCCATCAATAAAATCTACTTCCATTCCTAAATTTATTTTTATCTTATCTTTATATTTTTCTTTAACCTTTATCACTGCCTCAAAATAGTCATTCATACGATCTTTGGGTGTTGCACATTCATCCTGAAACTTTCTGTCCTCGATAAAATAACATGGAAAAGGCATATGTTCAGTAAAGCTAATTTCAATAATCTTATTTTTTAATGCTTCTTCAACATAAGATTCAAGGGAATCTGAAGTTCCATGAGGACAAAAAGGTGAATGAATATGACCATCTCTTAAGCTCATATTTTTTTCTATCATAAATTACTCTCCAATCTACTAATAATTAAAACAAATATATTTAATCATATAAAACTTTTAATTAAAGGAGCAAAAGTATGTTTTTAATGCTTCACACTTTGCTCCTTTAAATATACTCTATTATATTATTATACTCCTAAAGTAGCATAGATAATTGCTTTAATTGAATGCATTCTATTTTCTGCCTCATCAAAAACTACTGATTGTTTTCCTTCAAATACTTCATCAGTTACTTCAATAGAATCCATTTTGTACTTTTCTCCTACATCCTTACCAACTTTAGTTTTTAAATCATGATAAGCTGGAAGACAATGCATGAATATAGCTTCTTTATTAGCGTTAGCCATTACTTCACTATTAACTTGATATGGTCTTAATAATTTCAATCTACTATCCCATACTTCTTCTGGTTCTCCCATGGAAACCCATACATCTGTGTAAATTACATCTGCATTTTTTGTGCCTTCTTTAACATCTTCTGTTAAAGTTATTGTACATCCATTTTCATCTGCAATTTTCTTGCATATTTCAACAAGTTCTTCAGCTGGAAATAATTCTTTAGGTGCACATGCTGTAAAATTAAGCCCCATTTTTGCACAAGCCACCATTAAGGAATTCCCCATATTATTTCTTGCATCTCCCATATATACGAAGTTTACCCCTTTAAGTCTTCCAAGTTTTTCTTCTATTGTAAGAAGATCTGCTATCATCTGAGTTGGATGAAATTCATCAGTAAGTCCATTCCATACTGGAACACCTGAATATTTTGCAAGGTCTTCAACTGTTTCCTGACTAAATCCTCTATATTCAATACCATCATACATTCTTCCAAGAACCCTTGCTGTATCTGCAATGCTTTCTTTCTTGCCCATTTGTGAACCAGCTGCATCAAGATATGTAACTCCAAGTCCTAAATCCATTCCAGCAACTTCAAATGAACATCTTGTTCTTGTTGATGTTTTTTCAAATAATAAAACTATGTTTTTCCCCTTAAGATTATTATGAAGTATACCTGCCCTTTTTAAATTTTTTAAATCCTTAGATAAATCTATTAAGTATCTTATTTCTGCTTGCGTAAAATCTAATAGTTTTAAAAAACTTCTTCCTCTTAAATTTACTGCCATTCTTACTGCCCCCATTTTTCTAGTATTTTAATTTTTCTTTTCACTTATTATAACATATTTCCCAAAATAAAAATATTACATAACTAAATTACTTATTGTCTAGTTTTGTTAATTTACTCTTCTCAATAAAACTCATATATTATTTTATATGATATAATAAATTTGTTTTTCAAAATTAAACAAAGAAAGGTTTATTAAAAATGAAATATTTAATTGATTATCATATGCATTCAAAATATTCTTTTGATGCAGTACAAACTATTGAACAGGCAATAGAAAAAGCAATTTCTATGAATATAAGCGAAATATGTTTAACTGAACATATTAGTTTCGATCCAGATGACCAAAGCTATAATTTTTTCAATTTCACTGATTATGAAAAAGAAATAAATGAGCTTTCTCATAAATACAAAGATATTATCAAAATAAAAATTGGTCTTGAAGCTGGTGAAATTCACCTTTATAATAATGAATTTAATAAATTTTTTAGCGAAAATAACTTAGATTTTATCATAGGTTCTATACATAATATAAATGGACGAGGACTTAATACAAACTTAAGAGAACTTGGCTCGTCTTCTACTTATGAAAATTATTTTAATGAAGTTTTAAAGCTTTCATCCAATTCAGATTTTGATGTTTTAGGGCATCTTGATCTTGTACAAAGGTATGCTTTTAAAACTTATGGTGTATATGACTTTAATACATATAAAGATATAATTCATGAAATTTTGAAAACTATTATCCAAAATGGTAAAGGTATTGAAGTAAACACTTCAGGATTGAAAGAAAATCTTCTTTTTCCAAAATTAGAAATTCTTCAGATGTATAAGGATCTAAAAGGAGAAATAATAACTGTAGGTTCAGATTCTCACAATTATAATAGAGTTGGTGAGAATATTGAAAATACATATAATCTTTTAAAAGATATTGGTTTTAAATATGTATTTACATTTGAAAAAAGACAACCTAAAGGTATAATTATATAATATATATTAAAGGCAGTTTCATAAATTTGAAACTGCCTTTTCTATCCTGCCATCTGCTTAAAACCTTCCTTATTTTTAAATTGCATAAAGATAACTTCACATACATCACTACTCATTTCAATACAGTTTTGAATATCCCATCTAAAGCAATGTTTTCCTTTTCTATATTTTAAAATCTGACTCTTAATTCTGCTTTTCAACTCTTTAATTGTTTTTTTATTTGTTTTTCTTTTGGGAGTTTTTAAGTTTTTAATATTGTTAAGAAGGTATTTCTGTATCTTTCTTTCATAAGCCATATGCTCATTAACATTTCCGATACTATCAGTTATATGTGAATAACAGCAAAAATCACATAAATAGTGTATTATAATTCCAAGCTGAAGAGAATTATACCAATTAAATTCCTTCGTTTCTAATAAATCATCCAATTTCTCTTCTACATACTTATCAGATTTTTTATAAAAATGAGGATTTGTATATGCAAGCCAACAACAGTCTGCAAGTATTGTACCAAAATAAAACATATTTATTGAAAAATTTTTAGGATAAAACGGCTTTAAATTTCTTAATGATAATTTTGCTAAATGAAAATGTGTTCTGACTTTCATAATTAAACCACTCCCTTAAGTTAATAATATATTCATATCCACTTCCTAATACTATATATATTAGAACTCTTAACTTAATGATAGCTGTACAATGTTATTTATACTATAACTTTTTATTAATTATTTGTAAAAATATTTATTTTAACAGATTATTTACACAAAATGCTTCTATAAGCTAAATTAAAAAAATCCATTCTAAATTATATTTTATGATTTAATTCATCTATAAATCAACATATTCGTTATATTTTATGAGAATAAGCGGCATAAGTTATTAAAAACTTATGCCGCTTATATGATTTTTTTATTAAATTACTAATACAACCTAACAATATTCATTAATCAAATCATATTCTTTAATTTATTTTTAATTTGAAACATTTTTTCTTCTAATTCATCAATTTCTTTGTCTAATCTATTTTCCTCCTCTTTATTTTTTGTGTTGGATTTCATCTCTAATTTTTCATCAATATCTGCTAAAACAGAAATAAACTCTCTTGTATAATCATAGGCTGTTTTCATTCTATCACTCTCCTATTAATTAATTTAATAGATTTGATTAATAATTTTAAAATAAAAATAGATATAATCCAATATATGACTATTGGATTATATCTTATTACTAAATATATTCATTTAATTTTTTATTATTATAAAATAACTTTATATACTACTCATATCTATAAACCAAATCTTTAACATTATGACTTCCAAAAGCAACCGCTTCCTGCACATGCTGATATATCTTATCTGTGACATTCCATCTATCTGGACAATTTAATACTACTATTATTATGTCTTTATTGTTGTTATTCACAGATGATACAAGGCACTTTCCAGCCTGACCAGTATACCCTGTTTTAACTCCATTAGCTCCAGGTATTTTCCATAAGATTTTATTTATATTGTTGTAGTCCCTAGTAAAGTTGTATTTATCTTTTGAAATAGACTTACTCCCTACAACTTCACGGAACAAGTCATAATCCATGCCTTTGCAAGTTAAAAGTGCTAAATCATATGCTGAAGAATAATGTTGACTACTATCTAGTCCATGGGGAGATTCAAAATGTGAATCTAAAATTCCTATTCCCCTAGCATAATGATTCATTATCTCTGCAAAACCTTCCACACTTCCACCAATATGTTCAGCAATTGCAATAGCTGCATCATTACCTGATTTGAACATAAGTCCAAAAATTAGTTCTTTTAAAGTAATAACTTCATTTTCTTTATAACCAACTTTTGATCCTCTTATACTGGATGCCTTTTTACTTATTGTTACAGGTGCATTTAAATCATCTTGTTCTATTGCTATAAGAGAAGTTAATATTTTTGTAGTACTTGCCATTGGAACAATTTCATAAGCATTTTGTTCGTAAAGAACTTGATGACTTTCTTTATCTAATGCTATTGCACATCGTGCATTAACCCTAAGATTTTTATTTTCACTTTTTTCGTTATATGAGTATGAAATATTCCCATAATTTATATATCCATATGCATCTACAGATAAAATTTGAACAAATAACGAACATAATAATAAGATTGAACTTATTTTAATGCCTTTCTTCATAATTTACCACCCCTAAATTTCTTTTGTATCTCTTCTAATTTTGATATAAATCAATAAAATTACTACTTAATTCTATTATCTCAAGAAATTTATTTTTTAATCCTAATAATTACTCAAATAATATGTTTATTATTTATATTTTTGGTAATACTTATTAGATGTATTAGATTTGGAGGATATTTATGAAACTTTTACTTACTCTTTTTATTATATTTATGTTTTTTCCTATTCCGCTTAAATTTTATATATACTATTATAATAATAATTACTATATTAAATTATACGACTTTATACTCTTTGATAATGCAGTGTTAAAAAAGAAAAAAGAGAAAACAGACCAAAAAAAAAATAATCCTCCAATGAAATCTAAACTATCAGAAATAATAACATATTCCAATATTATGGAAATCATAAATAAATTTATTAATTTAAAATTTAAGCCTATTTTAAACTTTAATTCAAAGCTTGAATATAGCCTTAATGATGCTGCTAAAACAGCTTTGTCCTATGGAATTCTATCAACTCTTCCTTCTTTAATATATTTTTTTATAAAAATTTTATTTAAACCCAAAAAATATAATTTTGACATATTACCAAAATTCGATAATGCAATACTACTAAAATTTGAAATTAAAAGTATAATTTTCATATCATTTGCAAACATTATTTATATGATGTTTGTTTTATTAAAATATTGCATACATATTTTGCACAAAATAAAAAAACAAATTTGAGAATATAAATAAGGAGTGATTATTATTATGTCAAATGAACAGCCAGTGGAAAATTTAATGCGTAGTACAATGGAAAATTTACGTGATATGATTGATGCAAACACAGTAATTGGTGAACCAATTGAAACAAAAGATGGTACATGTATAATTCCTGTTTCAAGACTATCATTTGGTTTTGTATCCGGTGGAAGTGAATTTATGTCACCACGAAATAATCCTGAAGAAAATTCTTACCCATTTGGTGGGGGTGCTGGCTCTGGAGTTTCAGTAAAACCAATAACTTTTCTTGTAATAAAAGATGATATGGTTAGAATGATGCCTATCGAACATGATAATACTTATGATAGAATTGCTGATAATATCCCTCAGGTTTTAGATATGATCAAAAATCTGATTAAAGATATCTCTTCTAACAAAAATAAAAAATCTGATTGTTATGATTCAATAAAAAAAGATGATTTATCTGATACATGTTCTAATAATGATTAATACATTATAAATAATCATAGATATATTATTACTGCTCTTTATTATATTATTATATATCTACCTTTTATTAACAGTATGTTAGTTACTTTTTATCTTTTTATATAAAAATCCATAAGAAAAAATGATGAAAATAGCATTTAAATAATATTTCCATCATTTTTTTGTATAAAATTTTATTATTCTAAATTATTAATTGTCTTTTCTTCATCTACATCATAATATTTTTCATTATTCTCAATTTCAACACTTGTAACTTCATCATCATCCTGTCCAAATAAATCAAGTGAAGGAAGATCCTTTAAATCTCTTAAATCAAATTGTCTTAAGAATTCATCCGTAGTACCATATAAGATAGGTCTTCCTGGTACTTCAAGTCTTCCCACTTCTTTTATTAGATCTTTTTCAATTAGTCTTTGAAGAGCACTTTCTGACTTTACTCCTCTTATTTCGTCTATATCAATTCTTGTTATAGGTTGCTTATATGAAATTATCGCAAGACTTTCTATAGATGCTTGTGACAAAGATTGCCTTTTATTTTTCTTTAAAAGTTTCTGTATATATTCTGCATTTTCACCTTTTGTAACAAGCTGATATTTTCCTTTAATGCTTATAAGCTTTATTCCTCTTGTTTGAACTTTTTCATAAGCATCCATCATCTCTTGAATTATTAACTCGATTGTCTTAGATTTTTCATCCAGATGATTTGAAAGTTCATAAATACTTAAAGGTTCTCCACTTGCAAACAATAATGCTTCTACTGCCGATTTTAATTCAGACTTTTTTGCGTCATCCATGAAAGGAATCTGTAGTCCTTTAGTCTCCTTCAATGTTATTTCTCCTTTCAATAATTATCTTTGTAAAACTATCGTTTTGATATACCTTTACCATCCTTTGTTTTATCATTTCAAGTAATGCTAGGAATGTGACAATTGTCTCTAGTTTACATTCACTTGTATCTATAAGTTCTTCAAAATAATTTATTTGTTCATTCTTCATTCTATTTACTATATATTGTAATTTATCTTCAATTTTATATTTATCTACATAAATTTTCTTTTGAATTATATTCCCTCTGTTTTGCTTGTTGTTATAAATTTCAAGAAGATTGTTATATATATTATATAGTTGAAGTAAATCAAGATTTTTCAAAATATCATCATGATTTTCCTTTTGTTTCACTTCTTCAATTATCTCAGGCTTCTTTCCATAAACCTCCCCAGAACTTATATATCTATCCTTAAAGAAATTTGAAACTCCTTTAATTTTTTTATATATTATAAGCTTTTCTAAAAGATTTTTCTCGACATCCTCTTCATTTTCCTCTTCCTTTTTAGGCTTAGGTAATAAGTGTTTTGATTTTATTTCTATTAATGTAGCTGCAACTACTATAAATTCCGATGTTATTTCCAAATCCATTTCTTTCATTTCATTAAGATAATTCAGATATTGATTTGTAATTTCATATATTCTCACATTATATATGCTCATTTGATTTTTTCGTATTAAATGAAGTAATAAATCAAACGGTCCTTCAAAATCATTAATTTTAATCTTTGGAAGCTCCATCCACTCACCTCCGTCTCCAATTTCACTAACTACATAGATTGTAGCATTTTTCTTTTGCTTAATATTTCTAAAACAGTTTTGTCTTTTATTTCATATAATAAAATATTATTATCCATATTACTTATTTCATAAATACATATATATAATAACAATTTCTACCCCACAACACAAGAAAATATGTAAACAAGTGTTCTTCCATAAATATTTACCACTAATTTTAGCAATAAAATTTTAAGCATTAACAAAGACTGAGATAATAGATTACCTCAGTCTTTATTAATGCTATTTATTACTTTTTTTCTTCGTTACCTTCTTCTTTGTCTCCAAATAAGTGTGTAATATTGTATTTAATATTATCGAATATGTTACCCTTCTTTATGTTTCTATCACAATAAATTGTAACTTCTCCGATTTTTTCATTATTAAGGTAAATTTCACACTTACCTACAACATCGCCTTCTTTGTATTCCTTTTGAAGTTCGTCTATTACAACCTTCTTTTCTACTTCGTCTTTACATCCTTTTGGAAGTACAGCTGTTAAATCATCCTGTGCTTTTGCCATAAAGTATCTATCAGTCTGTTCATCCATATATACTTTATCTACTTCTTCATCTTTTGAGAAGATTTTTTTACCTTCATACTTTGAAAAACCATAGTTCAATAATATTGATGCATCACGATTTCTTATTTTATATGTTGGTGCACCCATTATTACAGAAAGCATACGAACTCCGTTTCTTGTTGCAGTAGCACTTATACAATACTTTGCTTCATTTGTAAAACCAGTTTTTAATCCATCACATCCATCAAAAAATCTAACAAGCTTATTATGATTTACAAGTTCTATTGGAGATTTACGTCCTTCAGTTATTGTATCCATATAAGTTCCAGTGTATTTTAAAATTGTTGGATGTTTTAAAAGTTCCTTTGACATTTTAGCAATGTCATTAGCTGTTGATAAATGTCCATCAGCAGGAAGACCATTACAGTTTTTAAATGTAGTATTGGTCATTCCAAGCTCTTCTGCTCTTTTATTCATCATACCAACAAAATCATTTTCAGTTCCACCTAGATACTCTGCTAAAGCAACAGCAGCATCATTTCCTGATGCTATTGCAACACCTTTTAAAAGCTCTTCTACTGTTCTAATTTCACCAGTATCAAGAAGCATAGTGCTTCCGCCCATCTTTTTAGCATTTTCACTACATGTAACTTTATCATCTAAAGCTATCTTTCCACTGTCCACAGCTTCAATAGTAAGAAGCATAGTCATTATTTTAGTAACAGATGCAGGAGCAAATTTTTCATCTGCATTTTTTTCATAAATAATTTTTCCAGTGCATGGTTCCATTAATAATGCTGATCTTGCTTCTATTTCATTACTTTCAGCATTTGAATTTTCATTGGTTTTTTCAGGTTTTGAACTACTCTTATTGCTTTCACTTGATGAACCCTTATCCTTTGATTTCTCTTCAGTTTTTGATTGATTCTGCTTTGAGTTCTCACCTTTATTTTTATCATCTTTTTTAGGTTCTTGTTTAACTTCATCTTCTAAAGCAATATTTAAATCTGAATCAAATGCTGAAGCACTTATTGGTATTAATAAAAAAGTGCAAATAAATATCAAAGTTAAAGCTGTAATACTTTTTAAATTTCTTTTGAATCTTCTTTTCATGTTCTTTCCTCCCTTCAAAATTAGTGTTACCATAAGAAAAAATATTATCACATTGAATATTAAATTTCTTTCGAATATAAACCATATAAATTTATCTATATATAACAAAAACTTACACTAATATCATTTTTTAGTGTAAGTTTTTGTTATATATGTTTTTAATACTATTTATACAAGTCACCCGATAGGAATTTTAATTTTTCAAGATCTTTTATCAAATATGACTTTGATTTTTTCTCTAGTATACCTTCTTTACAAAACTTATTTAATACCCTGTTCAAATGCCTATAGCTTGTTCCAAGTAACTCAGCAATTTCAGAGTAACTACCTTCAAACTTAAATACTGATTTATTATTAGTTCCCTCAACAAAAGCATAAATATAACTTGCAAGTTTATTTTCCAAACTATATAAAATGTTAATTGAACTATTAGTACTACTTATACTAAGCTTTTCACCAAGATATCTACATATATAGAAAAGAAATTTACAGTCATTTACAAGCTTAGTGCGAACAACATTAAAATTTATTCCTATACCATACGTATCATCTATTGCTTGAACAGTGCAATCTGCAGTATTAGTACGTGTGAATTCCACATCTCCTATCATTCTAAAAGGTTTATAAAAGCAAATTAATAAGGCTTTACCATTCTCCATATTTTTACACACTTTGGCTTTTCCATCAACAATAAAATATAAACTGCTGAGCTTTTCACTTTCTTCACATATAAATTCATTTTTCTTCCACTGAACAAGCTCCATGTACTGTTTCATATCTTCACTAAATAGTTCATCAATATGATATTTTTCAATATAATCATTTAATATCTTTTCATCTTCTATCTTTACCAATTTCAATTCTCCTTCAATATTAGCTTTTTATATTTTAACATATAGTAATTTTTATTAAAATATAGAAACATGACATATGTCCTATAATAATTTATATTTAATAATTTAAACTATATTTAGAAAAATAATAATTAAAGGAGAGCTTATGTATAATTTTTTATCATTACTAATCGGAATACTGATTGCAATAATGGTTGCATTTAATGGAGAATTATCAAATGGCATAGGAAATTACTCTTCCCTTATAGTTATACACATTCTTGGATATGCACTATTAGTATTTCTTATGCTTTATAAAAAAATTAAAATTCCATTTAAAATGACTCTTCCACTTTGGCTCTATAGTGCAGGAGCAATTAGTGTGGCTACTGTCCTTATCAATAATATTACTTACAGTTCAATTGGAGTATCTCTACCTGTTGCACTTGGTCTTTTAGGTCAATCATTAACATCAATTGTATTTGATCATTATGGTCTTCTAGGAATGCCTAAAATTGAATTTAATAAAAAGAAACTTATTGGCATAATTGTAATAATTATCGGAGTGTGCATTATGACATTTTTATAACAAAATATTTATTATTAAACTACATATAATAAAATTAAGGAGCATAAAAAATGATTTTTATATTTTTATCTATTCTTACAGGTGTTATAATAGTTGTCTCAAGAATTCTTAATACAAAGCTTTCAGAAAAAATAGGACTTCTTGAATCAAGTTATTTTAATTATCTAACAGGCGCTGTAACATCAATAATATTATTTTTATTTGTTGGTGAAAGTTTCAATCTTTCTTCATTAAAAACTGTACCTTTTTACGGCTATTTAGGAGGTATTTTAGGAGTAAGCATTGTAATTCTAAATAGTGTTGTTACACCTAAACTTTCTGCTTTTTATGTAACACTTCTAATATTTATAGGACAGCTATTTACTGGAATAGTCATAGACTGGATTGTTTCAGGTCATCTTCCTATAAATAAACTTATTGGTGGAATCATAGTAGTTTGTGGATTATCTTATAATTTAATTATAGATTCAAATGATCAAAAGCAATATTCTATAGAACCTAAATAGTTCATCATAAGTCCTTTAAATTTGTGTAATAAAATTTAAAAATAATTATATAATAATTTAGTATATTGCAAAAAATAAAGAAATCCTTATTTTACAAGTTCTACTTATAGTATTTCTTTATTTTTTAAGATTAAGTGTAAACTATATCATTCCAATTTTAAAGATATTGATGTAAAATAAGGATAAGAATCGAGATATTGCATATGGGAGGCGATTATATGAATACAATTAGTGAAACTTTAGAAAGAGAATGTTTAGAAATACTCATAGATCAAAATCCTATGTTAGGTAAAGATTCAATAATTGCATTACTGGATGACATAAAAAATAATGCTATAAAAAATAATACTATCAATGACCTAAAAGAAATAATTCTTAATCACAAGTATTAATTTTTAGCAAAGTAAAAAATTAATCATTCAGGCACTTGACTGTCCACAATGTGGCAGTCTTTTTATTTTCACATTTATCATTTATAATGGCTAATACATTGTTAAAATAAATTTATATACATTCATCTAATATAGTAACTTTAACCAATCCAATATATATTTAGTATAAATCATTGACTTTTTACCCTACTAAATATACTATTACAGATATGACTTATTTGTAGAATAATATCTCTTTATTCTGTATCAGTGAGTATTTATAATAAAACCATACATAAAATATATTTCCGGAGGATAACATGGCTATAAATAAAAATAAAAATGGAAACTTCTTTTACAATAATGCTGATAAAAGCAATAAAAACTTTATGTACAGTAATCTTACAAGAGCTAATTGCTATAACTGTGATTTTTCAAACTCACATTTTGAATTTTCAAGCCTTAGGGGCGCTCATTTTAAAAAATGTAATTTCTATAGATCCAATCTTAAAGGTGCTGAGTTTATAGGTTCAAATTTAAAAGGAAGCAAATTTAAAGAAGCAAGATTTGAAGATACTGTTTTTGAAGGTGCTAATCTAACTAGTACAGATTTTAGTAATGCTAAATTTAAAAATACTATTTTTGTTGGGTGTGATTTGAGTACTGCCAAAAACTTAAATCTAGATAACAAAAATATCAAAATATTTGATTCTATGCCTGAACTAAATATTAGTGAAGAATTACAAAAAGTAGCACAAAGTGCTATGGAAAATGAATTCATAAAAAAATCAAGAGTTTTAGATACTAAGGATGGAAATTTAAACGGACTTTCATTTATGATTTTAAGTGAAAAATTTGATGAGAATACTCTTATTGAAGGAATGCATTATATAAAACTTGAAATAGACAAGGAATTTCACACATTAAGCTACATAATAAGATTAATTGAACATATGTATGATGTCACTGAAGAAGCTGCTGATTCAGAAGAAGAATAAAATATCTATAAAAAAGAAAACTCAAAGTATTTTTATACTCAGAGTTTTCTTTGTTTTATAATATTATGCTAATTCAGCTTTTCCAGTATAAAGCTGATAATATCTTCCCTTTTTAGCTAATAATTCATCATGATTTCCTCTTTCGATTATTTCGCCTTGTTCAAGAACCATTATTGCATCAGCATTTTTAATTGTAGATAATCTATGAGCAATAACAAATACCGTTCTTCCTTCCATAAGCTTATCCATACCTTGAGATATAAGTTTTTCTGTTCTTGTATCAATCGAACTTGTTGCTTCATCCATTATTAATACTGGTGGATTAGCAACAGCTGCTCTTGCAATTGCAAGAAGCTGCCTCTGCCCTTGAGATAATCCATCTCCATCTCCTGATAGTATAGTATCATATCCATGTGGAAGATGCTTTATAAATTCATGGGCATTAGCAAGCTTAGATGCTTGTATAATGTCTTCTTTTGTTGCATTTAAATTACCATATCTTATATTTTCCTCAATTGTTCCAGTAAATAAATGCGTATCTTGAAGTACTATACCTATAGACTTTCTTAAATCATCTTTTTTTATGTCTGTTATTTTTATTCCATCATAAGTTATAGTTCCTGAATTTATTTCATAGAATCTATTTATGAGATTAGTTATTGTAGTTTTACCAGCACCAGTAGATCCAACAAATGCAATCTTTTGCCCTGCCTTTGCATATAATGATATATTCTTTAATATTGTTTTAGATTCATTATATCCAAATACTACATTTTCAAATACAACATCACCTTTAAGAGGTACTGATTTCTTTGAAATCTCATTAATATTCCATACAAAATCATTAGATTTATCATTTACTGTTGATGACAAAGTAACCTTTCCTTCATCAATTTCATCTTCTTCATCTAATGCATTAAATATCCTCTCTGCACCTGCAAGTGCTGCAAGTATTACATTTAACTGTTGTGAAACCTGTTGTACTGGCTGTGTTATTTGACGGACATATTGCAAATATGCAACTAATGAACCAACATCAAACAATCCTCCTATTGTCATAATTCCACCAACACAACATGTAATTGCATAATTTATATGAGAAAGATTTCCAAGAGCTGGCATCATAAAACCAGCAAAAGTCTGTGCCCCTGTAGATGCATTTCTAAGTTCTTCATTTAAATCTGTAAAGTCATCAATAGACTTACTTTCATGACAAAAAACCTTTATAACTTTTTGCCCTTCTATCATTTCTTCTACATAACCATTTAACTTTCCCATATTTTTCTGCTGCTCACCAAAATAATGCTTACTCTTTACCCCTACTAGTTTCATTATTAAAAACATTATGCCTAATGTACAAAATGTAATAATACTTAGAACTGGACTTAAAACTATCATCATTACAATTACACCAATAAATGTAAGTCCTGATGATAAAATATTAGTAACACTATTATTCAAAGCTTCATTAATATTATCAATATCATTAGTATATAAACTCATTAAGTCTCCATTTGTTTTACTATCAAAAAACTTAACAGGCAGATGCTGCATTTTATTAAATAATTCATTTCTAATATCCTTAATTGTATTTTGTGATATATAGATCATTATTTTTCCATATGCTAATGTAGATAGTGCTCCTGCTGCATAAATTCCTCCAAGAATTATCAACATTTTTAATAATCCAGAAAAATCTCCTGGAATAATATAATCATTAACAATAGGTTTTAAAAAGTATGACCCTGTAATCATGGCACATGAACTTATAATTATAAATATACATACAGCTGCAAGCATGATCTTATATTTTTTTATATATCCAAACAATCTTCCTAAAGTTTTCTTAACATTCTTAGGCTTTGGTCCTCTTCTTTTCACGCCATTTTTTGAATTATTCACCGAAACCAACTCCTTCCTGTTGAGAATTATACACATCCTTATAAATTTCACTTGTGTTCATAAGTTCATCATGTGTTCCAATTGCTGAAATTTTACCGTCATCCATAACAATAATTTTATCTGCATCAGAAACTGAATTTATTCTCTGAGCAATTATTATCTTTGTTGTATTCTTTAAATCTTCCTTAAATGCTTTTCTTATTTTTGAATCAGTTGCTGTATCTACAGCACTTGTACTATCATCTAAAATAAGCACCTTAGGTTTCTTTAGTATTGCTCTTGCAATACATAATCTTTGTTTCTGTCCCCCAGATACATTTACTCCACCTTGTCCTAAGTCCATATCATATCTTCCTGGAAGTCTATCTATAAATTCATCAACGCATGCAATTTTACAAGCTGCTTCTATTTCTTCCATTGATGCCTCTTCATTACCCCATCTTAGATTATCAATAATACTTCCCGAAAACAGTGTATTTTTTTGAAGAACCATAGCAACTTCATTACGTAAAGTTTCTATATTATAGTCTTTTACATTAACTCCTCCAACAAGAACTTCACCTTTATTGCAATCATATAGTCTAGGTATAAGCTGCACAAGACTTGTTTTTGCAGAACCAGTTCCACCTATAATACCTATAGTCTCACCACTTTTTATATTAATAGATATGGTTTCAAGATTAAATTCTTCACTATCATCTTCATATTTAAAGCTTACATCTTTGAATTCAATATCACCATTCTTAACTTCTAAAACATTCTCTTTACCATCTGCTATATCAGGTTCTTCTTCTAAAACTTCAATAATACGTTTAGCTGATGCAATTGAACGAGAAATCATCATAAGTGCCATAGCTACAAGCATTAATGAAACAAGTATCTGAGTTGAATATGCAATAAAGCTTGTAAGCTTACCAACAGTCAAACTTCCTTCATATACCATATGACCACCAAACCATAAAATCGCAATAATTGAACTAAATATTATTATCTGCATTATAGGCATTGAAATAACCATTAATCCAAAAGATTTAGATGCTGTTTCTTTTAACTCCTCATTACCTTTTTGAAATTTTTCCTTTTCTTTTTCTGCCCTTACAAAAGATTTAACAACACGTACTCCTATTAAATTTTCTTGAACAAGAGTATTCATGTTGTCTACTCTCTTTTGCATTATTCCAAATAAAGGTCCAACTTTTTTAACAAGAATTCCTATAGAAACTACTAGTATAGGTAAAGTTACTGCAAATATAACTGCTAATTTTCCACTTATATTAATTGATAATATAATTGCAAATATAAGCATTACTGGAGCTCTTACAAGAAGCTTAACTCCCATAGTAACTGAATTTTGCACTGCTGTAATATCTGTAGTAAGACGTGTTATCAACGATGCTGTGCTAAATTTTTCTATATTTCTAAATGAATATGTTTGAATTTTTTCATATTCTGCTTGTCTTAAATTTGCACCCAATCCCTGTCCTGCAGTAGCTGCAAACTTAGATAATAATATTCCAAAAGTAAATGATACAAGTGCCATTGATACCATTATAACTCCTAGTTTAACTGTATATGACATATTCTGAGATGGTATTGCTTCATCTACAATTTTTGCCATTACAAGTGGAATAAGCAACTCAATCATTGCTTCAAGAGCTGCACATACTGCTGCAAACCCTAAAAATTTTTTATATTTTCCTGAATAGGAAAATAACTTCTTTATCATTTGTTTCACCTCTCTAAACTTTAAAATATACTGCATGTGTCTTTATCATCGCAAACACATAGCACACTATATATATCTATAATAAATACATAATTTGCACTTATTATGATAGTTTGTTGAATTATTCCCCTAAATTTTTTAATATTCTGTTTAGAAGCCTTATTAAAAAATCAGCTTCATCATCTGAAAATCCTTTCAAAATCTGTTTTTCTTTTTCATTTTTCATATAATCTACTGCAAGCTTTGCAAATTCTCTACCTTTGTCAGTTAATACATGACATTTATATCTTGCATCTTCTTTTCTACAATGCCTATGTATCATTTCTTTTTGCTCAAGTCTTTTTACAATTCCTGTAACTGTTGGATTTGTAAGATTTAAGTGCTTTTCAATATCTTTTTGAAATATATTTTCATCTTTCTCATGAAAGAACAAATACACAAGAACATTTGCTTGAACTCCCGTAAGATTATACTGTAGTAAATCCCTATTTGTTTCTTTAAACATGGCATGAGCAATGTGCTGAATCATCCCACCTACAACAGGTTCTTCTTTATATAAATCCATTATTATCATCTCCCCTTAACACAAATACATAGCATACAATGTATTTTAATTTGTTTTATTATTTTTGTCAACAAATGTCGTTTTTTTAACAAACTTTCTTTGATTTATGTAATCGTTGAATCATTTTTTTAATACTGATTTAATTTATCTAAAATTTTTCTACTATCTATCTAAATAATTATCCTAAATTTTATTTTTCATTCATTAATTTATAATTTAATTCCTTAGTATTCATGTTCATTACTCTATATTTAAAATAATTATGCAAATAATCACTTAATTTTCTATTAATCACCATATAAATTTTGAATCATATAATAAATTGTAATTTTAAGGAGGAATTTAAATGGCAGTATTTCTCTCAGCTCTGCTATACAGCCTATCTTCTAATTTAGATAATTTGGTTATAGGAATAGCATATGGAGTTAAAAAAATAAAAATAGGACTAATATCTAATCTTATAATTGCTACTGTAACTTCTATAGGAACTCTTATATCCATGTCTGTCGGAAAATTCATATCAGGTTTTTTACCTACCTCATTAACAAATATGTTAGGCGCAGTAATCATAATGTTATTAGGTCTGTATTTTTTAATACAAAGCATATTAAAACTTATTCCTAAATCTTACTCTAATAGCCTTGCTTTAAAAAATGTAGATGAAATAATGGATTATGCAGAAAAATCTGATTCAGATAATTCTGGAACTTTAAATATTAAAGAAGCATTTGTTGTATCTCTTGGTTTAATGTTAAACAATTTGGGAACTGGACTTGCAGCTAGTATTACAGGCGTCAATGTATCTATTACAGTAATATGTACATTTATTTTAAGTATTGCTCTACTTATGTTAGGTAAATCAATTGGCCATAACATTTTAGGATCCATATGCGGTAAATATGCTCCACTAATTTCAGGAGTTTTACTAATCATACTTGGTATTTTTGAATTAATAAATTAATCAGAAATAAATATTTTAGAATCTTCATGAAAATTCTAAAATTTAAGGTGCCTTAAATATGCATAATGCATTATTTAAGACACCTTAATTTAATTTTATCTATTATCTACTTTTTCCGGATAAAGATCATGATTCATCATTCTATAGTTAGCCATTTCTTCAAATTTAGTTCCACCTTTACCATAATTACAGTATGGATCTATACTTATCCCACCTCTTGGAGTAAATTTCCCCCATACTTCTATATACTTAGGATCCATAATTTTTATTAAATCTTTCATTATTATATTCATGCAATCTTCATGAAAATCTCCATGATTTCTAAAGCTGAATAAATATAACTTTAAAGATTTGCTTTCAACCATTTTTATACTTGGTATATAGCTTATATATATAGTTGCAAAATCTGGCTGTCCTGTTATTGGACATAGACTTGTAAATTCAGGGCAGTTAAACTTAACAAAATAATCATTGTCTGGATGTTTATTTTCAAATACCTCAAGCACCTCTGGATTATAACTATAATCATATTTTGTACCTTGATTTCCAAGAAGTGATAAACCTTCTAATTCTTTATCTTTTCGACCGCTTTGATTCATGTTTTGTCTCCTCTTATACAATAATTATTTAACTTTTTTATTTTTTCGATTTTAACATTGTTTTATATCTAAAGCACACCATTTATACCATAAATATATGTCTTATAATAAACCCTCTCAAAAAACTGCTCTTTTATATTTATCTTTTTTTCTTAGATTCTAAATAATTGTCTAATCCTCTTTTTCTAAGGATACAAGCTGGACATTTGCCACATCCATCTCCAATTATTCCATTATAGCAAGTTAATGTTTTTTCTCTTACGTATTCTAATTTTCCGAAATCGTCCGCCATCTTCCATGTTTCTGCTTTATCTATCCACATTAATGGAGTATGTACTACAAATTCATAATCCATTGCAAGATTCATAGTTACATTAAGAGATTTTACAAATACATCCCTACAATCTGGATATCCACTAAAATCTGTTTCACATACACCTGTAACAATATGTTTTGCACCCTTTACTTTGGCTAAAACACCAGCAAAAGTTAGGAAAAGCATATTTCTTCCTTCTACAAATGTTGAAGGAGGTTCACCATTTTCCCCCATTTTAATTTCAATATCATCTCTTGTTAATGCATTTGGTGCAAGCTGATTAAGTAATCCCATATCTAAAATGTGATGCTCAACACCAAGTTCCTTTGCAATGCTTTTTGCACATTCTATCTCAAGCTTATGCTTTTGATTATAATTAAAAGTTACAGCAATTACTTCATCAAATTGTTCAAGTGCCCAAAACAAACAAGTTGTAGAATCTTGTCCTCCTGAAAATACGACAACAGCCTTTTTATTCATATTTTTATGCTCCTATTCTATAATAATTTTTTCTTTATATAGACCATACTATTTACTAAGAAATTTATAAGAATAAAATTTAATAAAAAAACTTTTTATTTACAGATTATTCCCGCAGAAAAACAGGCATAACAACTGAAATAAAAAGTCAAAAAACAAAAGGTCTGTTTTATTAAAAATAATAAAACAGACCTATAATTCAAACTTTATAATATTTTTTAAAATACATAAATAATTTCAATTAAATAGCCTAGTTTTATTTAAGGACAGGATGGTCTAAATGAACTGTCCATATTCAATTTACTTTGTAATAATATCATATTCTTACATATTAATCAATATAAAAAACATTCAATAATCTATAATTTAATACCATTTACTTTTACATCTGAAGATTTATAAAACAAGTTAAATATTATTGTTTTATTAAAAGAAGTGCTTCTTGTCTTAACATAGAATTCTCTTCAAAATCACCAATAAAGGTAGTTGTTGTTGTCAAAGTTCCTGGCTTCTTTATTCCTCTTGCAGTCATACAGCTATGTTCACCTGTTATAACAACACCTACGTCTTTTGTTTCTGTAATCATTGATACAATTTCTGCTATATCTGCTCCTATGCGTTCTTGAAGCTGAAGTCTTTTTCCAACCATATCAGCTATTCTTGCTATTTTACTTAATCCAATTATTTTTTTATTTGGAATATAAACAACACTTACCTTCATATTATACATTAGAGCAAGATGATGTTCACAATAGCTATGTATAGGTATATCTCTAACAATAACCATATTATTATGTACTTCCTCAACACAGCTTTCTTCCTCAAAAGTTGTGCCAAACATGGCAGCTATTTCTTCATTTGTATGAGTCATGCCTTCAAATACCTCTTCATACATTTTAGCTACTCTCTTTGGTGTATCTTTAAGCCCTTCTCTATCTGGATTATCTCCAAGAGCTATTAAAATTTCTCTTATGCATTCCTGAATCTTTTCAGTATCTATTTTTTTCTTCATATTTATACCCCTATTCTTCTTACAAGCAATTTTATCTTATGTCGTACAAAACATCTGGAAAGGAAATATCCACATATTTAAGTAATGATAAGCTGATTTTCTAAATATTTAAAATAGACTCAACTCATAAAATTAACTCCTTAACACTCTGCTTATTCCTTATTAAATCAATTAAATTGTAACACATTAAGTCAATAATATAAACCACTTAATGAATTGAAAATTAATGGTTAAAAGTTGTTATGTTTTTTATCAAAATCTATCTATTGTAAACTTTCATATGTCAACTAAACTATTAGCTTTTAACAGTTAAATACCTAAACTCCTCTTGCATCTTTATCCCATATAATTTTATGAAGCTGAACCTGAAGCCTTACTTTATTCATATTCTTATCTTTCATAAATTCAACTATATCACTCATTTCAATACTTCCTGTTACAGGACTTAAATAAACCTGACATTTGCTTGCTAACTCATATACATGAATAATTTCATATGCTTTTTTTAAATCATCCATATTTCCAATTACAAACTTATAAACATCATTTTTACTAATCATATTTATATTATTATAATTCATATGAGAACTCATTTTACTACTTGGAAGTTTAAAATCAACAATATAACTTATATTTCCTCTTGTATATTTCTTTTTAAAAGGTTCAATATCAATACTTCCATTTGTTTCAATATGTATATTTAAATTGGAATCATCATCAAGTAGTCTTAATAATTCATCTATATTTTTTTGAATAAGAGGTTCTCCCCCAGTCAAAGTTACATTATTAACTTTGTTACTCTTTATATAATCATATATCTCTTGTGCATTCAATCTCTCATTAATATTTTCCTTCTGCCATGAATAAACTGTATCACACCATGAACATCTTAAATTACATCCTTGAAACCTTATAAAAGTTGCAAGTTCTCCACTACTTGGTCCCTCACCATCTACAGATAAGAATTTTTCAATTATATTAAACATTTTTATCCTCCATAATCACCATATAATAATTAATAAATTTTTTATTGATTCTACCTATGCAACATAATTCACAAATTTAAATATTTAATTTAATACTCTATGATTTTTATGTTTCATATATTTATTCACTATAAATACAGCTATTATTAGGAGTTTCAAACAATTCCACTTCACATACAGAAAGTCCCATATCTTTAAGTCTATTAAAAATATCACGTGACATTTCTTCAGCAGTAGGTCTATAGTTAACAAAATAAATATCAAAATTGTTTGGAAGTTCTTTTAATTTTTCTGATAATGCTCTTCCTTCATCATTATCTTCTATAACAAGTTTATGATCAAATGTTTCCTCAATATTCTTCAGTGCATTTTTAAAATTGGAAAAATCATCTACCATGCCTCTGCACTGACCACACTCATGTAAGGTTTCACTTCCTATTTTAGCAATAAGCCTATATCTGTGCCCGTGTATATTAGAGCACTTTCCATTATACCCACTCAAATAATGAGCCATATCAAATTGAACTTCACTTTTTAACTTAAACATAAATAATCTCCTCTTAATATATAAATTTGTTTAAGCTGCCAATCTAAAAATAAATCTTTAAAAATAAAAGCTGAAATTAATAAACTTCAGCTTTTACCTTGCAATACTACAATTAAAATTCACATAAAAAACCTGTTTATTATTTTTACCATAATAAACAGGCCTGTATAATCTAAAAATTTTATTCAAGATCAATAGCCTAGTTTTATTTAAGGACAGGATGGTCTAAATGAACTGTCCATTATTAAATTACTTTGACATGATATCATATTTGCTTATTTTTTTCAATCTTAACAAAATAATTTATAAATAACACATCTATTTCCACATTAATTAATAAAAATGAGTATCCATAATTGCATTCATTGTCACATCTTAATTGCGAATTACAATATATGTCATAGAAAATCCATTAAAATATATTATTTCTTAATGAATATTAATGTGTTATAATTAGCATTAATGTGCAAATTATAAACATATTAAGGAGGTCTTTTTTTGGAAAACAAAACAGGAATTGTACATAAGTTTGCTTACAGTTTTTTTAACTTTAAAGCATACAAGGATTTTTTATCTCAAGGATTATTGAAAGCTCTTTTCTATTTATTTATTGTATCAACAATATTCTCAACTTTGGGAAATATAAGCACTTTAGCTACACTTAATGATGATGTTACAAGATTAGAAAATAAATATGTAAAAGAAGCCCCTGAATTCGAACTTAAAAACGGTGTTCTTTCTATTGATTCAAAAGAACCTGTAATTTATAAATATACTGGTGATTCACCAATATTAAACATTCTTATTAAAGATTTCACTTTAGGAGATGTACTTATTGCTGATACAAATGGGACAACTGATGTTTCATCTTTAGATGAATATAACAGTGGTACATACATAAATTCAACATCTATACACTCTAAAAAGAATGGTTCCATAATTGCAAGTATTAACTTTTCAGAAAATACTTCTATAGCTTTAAATAAGGATATGCTAACATCTTATTTTTCACTATTAAAAGTAGCTTTTGCACTTTCTCTTTTAATAGTTGGCCCTATGCTTGCATTTATAAATAATTTGGCTGCAATATTTATTATTATTGGACCAATGACTTTAATTTTCAGTAAAAATTCTAAAGAAAATTTGGGATATCTTAAGTGTTGTATTATAAGTATATATTCTATAACCCTTCCTCTTGTTCTTGAATCATTAGCCACAATAACAAATCTTTATTCATCTGAATTTGTATTTGTATTTTATATTGTTGCTTTTCTTTACAGTTCTCTTGCTGTAAAGAATTTAGGTTCACACAAAAAAATAGATACTGTACTTTAATTAATCTTCAGTTAATATTTTATATAAAAAGCAGCTTTTCTCAAAGAATCGCTGCTTTTTTAATTTTTACTTCATAATAAACTCTAGTAAGTTACTTTAATAATATTTTATAAATACATGTTAATTCCATTTACTTTTAAGTATTCATGTTGTTTTTGATAATCTGGAAGAATACTCTCTACCCTCTTCCAAAAGTTCTTTGAATGATCTCTATGTTCAAAGTGGCACATTTCATGAACGACTATATATTCAATAACATCTTCTCTTGCCATGCTGCATCTCCAGTTAAAAAGTATTGCATTTTTTCCAGTACAGCTAGCCCATCTTCTTTTTTGTTCTTTAACCTTAATATCACTGACTTTATCCACAAAATAATTTTCATATTTTTTGATTTTTTCTTTTACAATTTCCATGGTTTTTTCTCTATACCATTTTTCCATTGCCACTTTCATTTCTTCTTCATTATTTGTATTTGTATATATTATAAAATGCAATTTAGGATATGGACTTTTTAGGGTTTTTCCACCAAAAGAAATTCTTATGCTTTTAAATGATTCATCATAAATTATATGAATTGGATATTCATTTCCAAGATACATAAATGTATTTCCATCTTTAAATTCTCTTACAATTTTCCCCTCATACTTTTTTATCATGTGATCTTGTTTTTCAATTATCCAATCAGCTTTTTTCCTTACGAACAACTCTACTGTTTCACTACTCACTCTTGATGGCGTTATTACTGTAACTTTTCCATCTATGTCTACTTTAATGCATGCAGTCTTTCTTTTTCTTTTAATTATATCAAATTCTATGACTCTATCTTTATATTCAATATTCATAAATTCACCTATATTCTTTTAAACTCTTAATATACATAAATAATATTATAATATATATCCCAACTATATTAAAAGCAAAAAACTATGACTAATTTAATAATCATAGTTTTCTTATTGAAAATATACTTATTATATTTTTCTTCCTAGTATAACTGCACTTTTTTCTAGTACATTAATTTCATTTTTGCAGTCTACTTTAGTTTTAAATATCTCAGAACTATCTTTATTTATTAAAAGCTGCCATTTTCCATCTGGAATATCTAGCTTAACATCTTTTTCAGAACTATTATAAACAACATAAAGTTCATTCCATAATCCATCATTGTTATTACTATTTTTTATTGTAAATGCAACTACATTTTCCATTTTGGTTTCTATGAATTTAACATTTTTAACACAATCAGCTGTATTTATATATAAATTTTTTATCTTTTTCCTAAGTTCAATAAGCCCTTTATAATATTCAACAAGTTCATGATATTCATAAGCTCTGCTCCAGTCTAACTTATTAAGGTCTGCCGATAAATTATAACTGTTATCTTCTCCCTTTTTTGTACGTGCAAATTCTTCTCCAGCTTGTATAAATATATTTCCCATACAAGTGAAAACTATAGCTGCTGTTAACTTATTAATATCAATAAGTTCTTTATCCTTTACGCAGTAATCCTTATTTTCCCTCATTGTTTCTATTAATTTATCATACAAAGTAAAATTATCATGTGCTGAAACATATGAAATTATTTGTGATGGTGATTTAGGATTATATTCTTCTGAATTATCGCAATAACATACTACACTGCTTTGAATTTTCTTTTCAAGATTACTGGCCCCATTTACAAACCCAGGAATTTCCCCATAGAATACATGGCCCTTAATAGCATCTCTTGTGTCATCACAAAATATTCCTACTCCTTCATCAAGATACTGTATATTTTCTTTCAAGGCTGGAACTTCTCGATTTTCCATATTTGATGAAGATGCTCTCCATGGTTCCCCATACATTAATATATTTTTACCGTCTGGAAGTTTATCTAGTTCAGATCTTATTTCATTTATAAGATCTACATTATGAAGTGCCATAAGATCAAATCTAAATCCATCAATATGATATTCTTTAACCCAATGTAGTATAGACTTCTTAATATACTGTCCAAACATGTATCTTTCACTGGCAGTATCATTTCCACATGCAGAACCATTACATAATGTTCCATCATCATTAATTCTATAATAATAATATGGTACTGTTTTTTGGAACCATGAATCTAGTGAATATGTGTGATTATAAACAACATCCATAACAACACGTATACCTGCATTATGAAGTGCTAAAATCATTTCCTTGAATTCCTTTATTCTTACCATACCATCATATGGATCTGTAGCATATGATCCTTCTGGAACATTATAATTCAAAGGGTCATACCCCCAATTAAATTGTTCATCATCTCCACTTTCATCTACAGATCCATAATCAAAACATGGCATAAGCTGAACATGGCTTACTCCAAGCTCTTTTAAATAGTCAATTCCAGTCTTGTGAATTCCATCATTTTTTAATGTTGTCCCTTTTTCAGTAAATGCAAGATATTTCCCTCTATGTTCATGACTTATTCCACTATTCTCATCATAAGAAAAGTCTTTTATATGAAGTTCATAAATTATTGTTGCATCATAATTCTTAACTCCAAAAACATCTTTTTCAAACCCTTTGGGATTTGTCTCATTCATGTCTACAATCATGCTTCTCTTGCCGTTAACACCACATCCTACGGCATATATATCCGCTGTTTCATTGGTTTTTCCATCTACTTGAATTTTATAGTCATAATATACTTTATTTAAATCTCCTATAAGTTCTTTCTTCCATACCCCTTTATCACATTTCTCCATATAAAAGATTCCCAAATCCTCAGCATATTTTTCTTCATCGCTACCTGTTTTGTATAATCTTAACACTACACTTTCAGCTGTTGGAGCCCATATTTTAAATATAGTTTTTTCTTTTGTGTATGTTATTCCCAAATCATCCTTATCATAAAGATATTTTTCCTTAAACTCCTCTGAAGAATAGTATTTTTTATAATCTAAAGGTTTCATTTTATATAGCTCCTCCTCTATTTTCTAAAAGATAATAAACTTTTAGTATTTCTGATACACTCCATGCTTGTGCAAAGCATCCTTTTGAAATTGTTGGATTCTTTCCATCATATATTTCCGGAAGCTGACCAACGCAACCTTCTCTCAATGATGCTTCAATAACTTGAAGCTGTAACTCTACATTTTTAACTGCATCTTCTGAATAGTCATACACCTTGAGATATGCTGCGTAATATGCGCCTAGAGGAAATACCCATACTGTTCCTTGATGGTATGCCATATCCCTATTAAACTGCTTTCCTCCATAAAATCCTTTAAATTCGCTATCTTCCATATCTAATGTTCTTAATCCGTATGGAGTATACAGTTTTTCAAATATAGTATCTAAAACTTTTATTTCTTTTTCTTTATCAAGCATTGTATAGTTCATTGAAAGTGCCCATATTTGATTGCATCTTATTTGTTTATCATGATTATTTTCACACATTGTTTCTACATTATGTGATAATGAAACTATATCATTAAGGCAATTATTTTCTTCATTCCAAAACTTAATATTAAAACTTTCTTTTACCTTTTCTGATAAAACTAAATAATCTTTAGGTTCATTTTTAGTAATAGTTGAAAATTCATCCATAATCCTAAGTGCATTGTACCAATAAGCATTTATTTCAACTGGCTTTCCATGTCTTGGCGTAGGAAGTATGTCATTTATCCTTACGTCCATCCAAGTTACTTGGTCTAAACCTTTTCCTGCACATATAAGTCCATCATCATCCATAAAAATCCCAAAATCGGTTCCTTTTCTATACCATAAAATTATATCTTCTAAAACTGGATATAATTCTTTTATAAACTCAATATCTCTTGTTATCTTATAATAGTCATACAATGCATTTATAAATAAAAGTGATGCATCCACAGTGTTATACCATGCTTTTTCACTTCCTTCTGGAAAAAGATTAGGCATAAGACCTTTTTTACAATAGTGTGTAAATGTCCTAAAAATACTTTTTGCATTTTCAAACTGACCTGTATATATGCAGCAACCTCCAAGGGATATCATAGTATCTCTTCCCCAATCACCAAAAAAAGGATATCCTGCAATAATAGACTTCCCATCTGTAGAATCACGATTTACAACAAACATATCTGCACTTTTAACAAGCATCTTTCCAATTTCACTTTTAATATTACTTTTATCAATAAGATTCTTTCTATAAATAACAGCATCATCTATTATTTTTTCAGCGCATTCATTTATTTCTTCCATACTATAAATAATATAAAATTCCTTATTTTCCTTAGCTGAAAGATTAAATTCTATTTTATGATTATGTGCTGCACAACCAATTTCATCTCTTCCATCACGCTCATCATGTGAAAATAATATATCATCTTCATATTTAGTATCATAATTTACAATTTCTCCATTAGTCTTGTAATTTAATTTAATGTTATTACTTATAATAGAATTATTATCAATATTAAATGTTTGACTTTTCTTTAAAATCTCTCCCTTTGGAACAAACTCCATATAAGGTGTTACTTCAAATTTAACTTTATTTTTAGTGCAATTTCTTACTTCATAAATTACAGCAATAGTGTTTTCTTTTTGCTTAAGTGCTATTTTTTTATTTATCTGAACTCCGTCTGCATCATATAACCACTGTGGTATGTCCTCAAAGGAAAATGAACTTTCATACAAATATCCAATTCTATTCTTTTTAGAATTTACATATTCTTGAGTCATAAGATCGTATACATTACCATTTGTGACTAATTTTTCTCCCAAATTTAAAATCATGTTATATCTATTATTCGGTGCTTTTATACATGACATAAAAAAAGCATGATCATTCCTTGCACTTGATCCTGTTATAGTAAGAGATGAAAATCCACCTAGACCATTTGTAAGTAGATAACAATTTTCCATACCTCTTTCCATAGTGCTCCAATCATTTTTTCCATAAACAAACTTCATAATATATTCCCCTTCTATTTTATACTTATATCAAACTACACAATTCATAATATTTTTCATCAATTTAAAATGCACAACCAACAATATGCATTTTTTAATATATGCTGTGTAAATACATTTTTAATTAGTGAATTTCTCCATATAAAGTCACACTAATTTTTACACTGTTTACTGTTAATCGTACATTTAGATAATTTCTATTTAATTTTTTCAGTGTTTTTATTTATTTCATTTTGAACTTCATCAGTTATCTTTCTTCCGCCTTCTTTATACCATCTGTCAACAAAATCATCAAAATAATCTATAGGCTCTTCACCAGTTATTATTTTAAGATATGCCTGCTTTTCTAAATCTTCCAGTTTCCACCATAATTTCGACATAGTCTCTGTTTCCTTATTATAAAAATAAGTTTTAATAATTTTCACCTTAGATCTATCAAGAAGACCACCAGCATCCATTCTTGATGTGTATGCCGCCCAGTCTTGTGGCGTAGCATTTTGAGGATCATTAAGATATCTCTTAACCTGCTCATAATAAGAGTATTCTATGAGCTGCAGACTATTACTATCCATTTCCCCATTTAACACCGAATTTATGTTTCTATAGGATTTTATAACAGCATCCTTGTAATCAATATTAATTCCTAGAGGACGTGCAGTAGGATCTACATTATCCCTATAATACTGCTTTATTTCTTGCGCTGAATCATTATTACTATTGAAATAATCAAATAGTACACTACTTATTTTCATTACAACCTCTGGATGCTCATACCCCTTTCTTACTACCACATATTTTTTATTAGGATTTTGTATACAAAAACTTGTACTTCCATCTTCATCTGTAGGTATCATATATGGCTCCCAGTCTGCACTTTTATCATTCTTGATACTATCCATAAGTGGATTGTTAGGTGCCCACCATAAGCTAAAGAAAGAGCCACATTTTCCATTAATGATCATATCTTGAATATTACTTTGAGTACGCACTAAAAACTTATTATCAAGAATTCCCTTATTATATAGCTTACTCATATAACTCAATGCATTTTTAGCATTATTTGTTACAGATCCATACACTATATTTCCATTTTCATCTTTAATCCATTGTTTTGGATATGCATTATATTTTGAAAAAATAATATCAGTCTGAAACATATAACTGTATCCATTATCACTTGTAACTTCTGGAGCACAAGCAAGTCCTATTGTATTCCCTGGTCCATTTCCACCTGGATCTTTAGTTATAAATTCATATATTATTTTTTCAACATCATCTAATGTTTTAGGAGCATCAAGCCCTAATCTATCCATCCAATCCTTTCTAAGCCATATCATGTTAGGCCCTGAATCAATACTAGTTTCAGGAAGAGCCATAAGCTTTCCATTAAAAGTTGAACTTTCAAATATTCCCTCACCATAGCTTTTGTATATATCTTTTATTCTGTCACTTGCACATTTTTCATAAACATCTGTAAGATCTTCAATCATATCTTTTTCAACAAGCAATTTAAGATAATCATAATTGTCTACAAACATGATATCAGGAATATTTTCTTCTGATATAGCCATAGCAACCATATTATTATAATTAATATCCTGTGCTTCAAAAGAATCTTTATTTTGAACATTAATTTTTTCCTTTAGATATCTAGTATATGCATTATTTTCATATGTATCTCCGCCTGGCATATTTGAATTGTTTGCTCCAATTATCTTTCCTAATGTGTATGTTATTGTTTCTGGATATTTTCCAAATGGAGTTATGCACGCTTCTTCATATTGATTATCTCTATCTGAATTATTATTTTGAACTTCAGAATATTCAAAGCATCCAAGTAAGCCCTGACAAAAATATATTACTATTAGAAGCATTGTTATAACTTTTTTCATGTTTTTCCTCCTAATTTATACATCCTCTTCTATTTTTATCATAACCTAAATAGATACTTCAAACAACTTTAAATTAACCTTTTACAGCTCCCGCATTGCCTTCCATGTAATATTTCTGTACTGAACAGAACAAAATGGCTATTGGTATTGAAACTAGAACTGCTCCAGCTGCAAATCTTGTATAGTAATTTGTTATATTTTCTCTAGTAAGCATATTCCATAATCCTACTGAAACTGTATAATATTGAGGTTCAGATCCTGCTATAACCCTTGCAAATATGAAATCCATCCATGGTGCCATAAATGATGCTACTATTGTTTGTACAATAATTGGTTTTGATAATGGTATTATAACCTTAGTGAAAACCTGCCATCTTGTACATCCATCAATTATTGCAGCTTCATCAATAGCTTTTGGTATTGTATCAAAGAAACCTTTAGCAACATAGAATGTCAGTCCTGCACCTCCTGAGTATACAAGAACTAATGAAACAAGTTTTAATGCACCAGTAGTAAGTCCAATACCTTTTAGAATATAATATACTGCTATCATTGCCATGAATCCTGGGAACATCCCAAGTATTAAGGCAATATTCATAAATTTCTTTCTAAGTTTAAATCTTAATCTAGACATAACATATGATACCGATAATACATAAAAAGTAGATATTATACAACTAAATATGGCAACTACTAATGTATTTCCAAACCATAGTGGAAAATTAAATGTATCTGTCTCAGTAAACAAACGAATATAGTTGCTGAGAGTATATGATTGTGGTAAAAATGTTGATGTATATGCTCCTTTTTCAGCTCTAAACGAAATAAGAACAACCCATACTATAGGAAGCACCCAAATAACTGCTAAAATCGCTAATACTGTATGAACAATAATATTTGATAATGATTTTTTTATTTTCATTATTGGAATCCCTCCTCATTTTTATAAGAATTAGTTCTTTTATATACAAATAATGCTGATACTGCTGAAATTAAGAATATTATTATAGATATTACTGCCCCTAAATTGTAATCCTTATTTTCAATTGTAAGCTTAAATAACCATGTAACAAGAAGGTCTGTCTTACCTGCTGACATTTTATAGTAATCAAGTGTTGCAGGAAGTCCTCCTGTAAATAAGTAAATTACATTAAAGTTATTAATATTTCCAATAAATGCACTTATAAGAGATGGTGCTGTAACAAATAGCATATATGGTAATGTTATATGAATAAATCTTACAACTGAGTTTGCTCCATCAACTTTAGCAGCTTCATATAATTCTTCAGGAATATTTTGCAGTATACCTGTCATTGTTAGAAGTGTAAATGGAACACCAACCCATATATTTACTATTATAACTGCAACTCTAGCCCAAGTTACATTAGTCAAGAAAGGAAGTGATGTACCTGGCGCTATTAACCCTATGTTCCTTAATAATACATTAACTGCACCTTCAGGCTGTAACATTGTACTCATTACTAATAATGATACGAATTGAGGAACTGCAACTGATAATACAAAACTAAATCTCCAAAAAGACTTGAATTTTGTTGCTTTACGATTAATTACCATTGCAAGGATAATACCTAAAATATAATTTGTAAAGGTAGCAAATACTGCCCATACAAGAGTCCATCCTAATACATGCCAGAAAGTTGTACCAAGTTCTCCTGAAAAACTAAGTAATTCCTTGAAATTCATTAAGCCAACCCATCCGAATAAATTTCCAGGTGGCTGATGATCTCTATCATAATTAGTAAATGCCATTGCTGCCATATATACTAATGGCATAACTGTAAATATTATTAATGACATTACTGGAAAGAACAATAATGTTTTATGAAGACATTCATCAAGATATGTTGTCATTTCTTCCTTAAATGTAGGAATATGTTCATTTTTTTCCTTTTTAAGCTGACTTTTATAAGCTGATTTAATATTAGCTCTCCATATAATTACAAATCCCATAATTGCAAATATAGTTATAACACCATATAAAAGTATCAGCATTGAATTGTCACCCTGAACATATTCATACACCTGAGTTTTTTCATTAAATACTTCACCTGTCACATTTGTTCCTAAAGATTTTAACATATAAAGTGCATTGCAACCGCTTGCAATCATTTCAAAAATAAATACAAGCTCACTTAATAAAAATAAAGTTCCCTTAACGAATTCTTTTCTAGCAAAATTTCCAGCTCCTAAAATAAACATAGAAAGCTTTGTATATACATCTCCATTTTTTATAGCATTTTTAACAGTATATTCTGTATAAAATTCTATTTTTGAATTTTGCTTTTTTTCTGCCACTATACTCCCTCCTTTTCATTTTAAGGAGTCCATTACAGACTCCTTAAATCTTTCCTATTTTTTATTTATTGAATCGCCCATTTGTTTTGTAGCATCAGCTGCATTCTCTAAAGTTACATCCCCTTGAGTAATTGTTTTTCCTAAAGCTTCAGCTGGTGACCAGAAATCATTCATCTTTTTAACCATTGGTTGAGTCATAGATGCTTCATTAATTTCTAATGTTTGTGCTGATGCAACTGGATCTGCTTTTACTTCTGGAAGTTCTGTTACTGATTTCCATGTTGGAGTATATCCTCTTACTGTAAAGTGAAGCTTTTGAGATTCTTCTCCACCTAAGTATGCTGCTAAAGCAACTGCTTGTTCCATGTTCTTACATGTTGGATTAACACCAACAGCTTTGCTTCCAGCAAATGATTTCATTTGTTTTTGTTCTCCGTTTAATGTTATAGTTGGAAGCTTAGTAACACCAAAGTTATTTCCTAAATCTTCTTTAATAGCTGCTGCATCCCAGCTTCCTGATACGTAAGCTCCTAATTTACCTTCTTTGAATTTAGATAAAGAAGCTCCATTTGCTTCACAGAAGAATTTAGGACTACTATTTAATTTAACTAAATATTCTGTAACTTCTGGATGATCTCCAAAAGTAGTTCCTGCATCGTTATCTGTACCATCAGGTCCAAATAATTGTCCGCCTGCTGCATAGAAGAATGCTGGTAAATACCATGAATTATTTATTGAACATGAGAAATTAGTAACTCCATCACCTAAATCTTTTGCCATCATAGTATCAAGATTTTTTACTTCCTCATCACTAAACTTGCTCTTATCATAATATAAGAAATAAGTATTTGGTGTATATGGAACTCCATAAACTCCATCATTGTAAGTTACTGAACCTACCATTGAATCACTGTTGTTTGCCTTAATATCATCAACAACTTTTCCACCAAGTTTTGCAACACCACCAGCTTCAACTAGCATTGGTATTTGGTCATTTGCATACATATAAACGTCTGCTGCTTGATCTAAATCTTTTAACGCTTCTTTTGCTGCATCTCCTTCTGACATTACACCATAATCAAATTTTAAATCCCACTCTGGATGTGCCTCTTTAAATTGATCACATAAATATGGAACAATACCATTTGGATATTTATCTGAAGGATTTTGATCCTCTTGTGGTGCCCATACTTTTAAAGTTATTGTTCCTGAAGATCCGCTATCCCCTCCAGAAGCCTTACTGCTTGTCTCCTTAGCTGCTCCACATCCAAGCATGCATGTTGCTGCTATTGATGCAGTTAAAAGAATTGATAACATCTTTTTCATTTTCATAATGTTTCCCCCTATGATATATATAATATTTATGAAATCGTATTCCTGACTACAATTTAATTTTATATTTTCCTCATCATATGGTAAATATAAAAAATCTTAGAAATATATCACTTTTTAATTTTCTTATAAATTTTATATTAATTATGGTAATAATTTGAATTAAAACGTATACTTAAAAAGTTCATATTCATAAAAAAACAAAGGGGCTGTATCAAATTGAAATTTTTTAAATTCAATTTGATACAGCCTATTCTTATAAACGTAAATTTTATTCATGTATATATTTCCAAATATTTTATTTTGAAATAACACAAATAAAGGATAAACATTATTATCCATATTTTAACTATATATTTAAAATTACGAAGCTTGCTGCTTATGAAGCAGCTCACCGTTACGATTTTGAATGGTTTTATGGTACAATTTATTAACATTATAACCAAACGCCATTAACAAAAATTCAGTACGAACTTTAATATTTCCACGCATAAAAAATCTTCTAAAACCATAATCTTGTTTAATAACTCCAAATGCTCCTTCGACTTGAATTGATCTGTTCATTCTTAAAAGTATTCCTTTAGGTGTAGTGATGTTTTTAAGTGAATTTGTTCTTAGACGCATAAAATTTTTAGCCACATGTATTTGTTTATTACCTTTTGCTTTCGTACATTTACTCTTATATTCACAGCCATCACAGTCTTCACATTCATAGATGCTAACAGTAGTTTCATATCCAGATTTTGTTTTTTTCTTTTTTGTTCCTTTTAGAAGCATTTTTTTACCAGATGCACAAATGTAGTAATCTTCATCTGTGTTATAGTACATATTTTCTTTCTTACTAATATCACTCTTGAATTTCTTTGTCTTTGACTTTTCATAATTTGCAGGTTTAATAAAAGCTTCTTGTTTCTTAGATTCAAGATATGCATAATTTTCTTCACTTTCGTATCCTGCGTCAGCAGTTACGGATTCATATTTTTGATTTAAATTCTTTTCTAATCTATCTAAAAATGGTATAAAAGTAAGCTGGTCAGATCTTTCACTTGAAATGTCTACTCCTACAATATATTCACCTTCTACCCCTATTTGGATATTATATGCTGGTTTTAATTGACCGTTTTTCATATGATCTTCTTTCATATGCATGAAAGTTGCGTCATGATCTGTTTTTGAAAAACTGTTTCGTCCATTAAAAATGCTATTGTATTCATTATATTTATTTTGCTTTTCAATAAATTCATTAAGTTGTTCAGTATATCTTTGGAATTTACTTTTTCTTTTACCTTTTCCATAAACAAATTCAATATTATTGGCTTCAATCATAATTCTGATACTATCTAAAATATAATTAGCATCTTGAACTGATATTTTAGCATTAGTAATAATAAGACATAAATTCAAATCATGATTCATTTTTATTAAGCTTTCTTTTATTTTCTTTTGTAGTCTATCTTCAAATTTATCAATAGATTTTTTCCAAACAAAAGTATATCGATTTGCAGATGCTTCGATTTTAGTTCCATCAATAAAAATATTTTTAAATTGAATTTCATTAAGTTCTCTAAGTTTTTTCACAAGTTGATTAAATAAATTTTCTATACAACCAGCTAATCGTTCACGTCTAAATCTATCTATAGAATTGTGTCCTGGTGGTAGTTGACCTTGTAAAAGCCATTTGAAATTTATATCTCTTTTGCATGCCTTTTCAAGAGCACGACTTGAATATATTCCTTCCATATATCCATAAACTATAATTGCAAACATAGTTTTAGGTAAAAGTGCTGGATTTCTACCAATAGTAGAGTAAGTTCTATTTAATTCTGAATAATCTAATCCCTCCATAACATCATAAAGCACTCTTACTGAATCACTATCAGATATAATATTTTCTATATTTATTGGGAAACCTATTTGATGCATAGGTATAATATTATTAGTGTTCATATTAATATTATGCGCAAAAAAGAGAATTCAAATTTATGAATTCTCTTTTTTTATCGGCTAGTATCAAAATTGTTTTGATACAGCCCCTTTTAGATATAAATTTATTTCTGAGCTGGAATTCTAACTATCATAGTTGTTCCTTCTCCAATTTTACTATTAATTTTTATTTCATACTCTGAGCCATAGTACAATTTAATTCTTTCATTTACATTTCTTACTCCATATCCCTTGGAATTTTCAGTAAGTATTGTATCAACTTTATCCTGTTCCATACCAATTCCATTATCACATACACTCAATACTACATTACCATTATCCATATAGCCACTTATAGTAATTTTTCCTCTTCCACTTCTTTTTAAATCTATACCATGATCAATAGCGTTTTCAATTAAAGGCTGAAGAAGAAGATTTAATATTTTATATTCCAATATTTCATCGTCAATATTTATTTCGGCATCAAATTCATAATCATGCATCATAAGCTGAATATCAAGATAAGACTTCATGTTTAAAATTTCATCTTTTACTAAAAGAATATTTTTTCCTTTATTTAGAGCTGTACGATAAAATGAAGATAAGCTTAAAGTAATACCACTTATGTCTTTTTGATCCGCTTCGATAGCCATCCAATTTATAAGTGATAAACTATTATATAAAAAGTGAGGATTTATCTGAGCTTGAAGTGCCTTCATTTCATAATCCTTTTGTATAATTCTGCTCTTATATACATCTTCTATAAGTGAATTAATTTGATTTATCATTTTTCCAAAACCACGCACAAGAGTTCCGACTTCATCTTCACTTGTACTCTTTACAGTTATCCTCATATTTCCACTTTCTATCTGTTCCATATTTTCTCGTAATTTTTCAAGATCACTCACCATATGTGCTGCCAAAACTGATGATATAACAAATGATATTATTACAACAAGTCCAATTATCATAATTGATCTATAAAGCATTGGCGTAATATTATTATAAATAAGACTTACAGGCTTATATAAAACTACTGTCCATGCTTCTGTCTCCGATTTGCATTCTACCACTGCATATTTATTCTTAAGTGTAGAATTTTTCTCCTTAAGATAAGTATCATAAGTTATTTCCATTAAATTATTTTTCTTATCGAAGACACTATATTCAAATATATCTGTTCCATTTTGATCAATTATAAAAATTCCATAATTAGAATCCTTCATATTTCTAAATGGTTCAAATAACTTTTTATAATCAACATTTATATATAATGCGCCAAGAGATGAATCCGATTGTAGCGATGGCATATTTCTAACTGAAAAAGCACTTTCTTCTTCTTTTGAAATAAGCCAATGAATATTACTGTTTTCATTTAAAAGACCATACCATTCTTCATTTTTTATATCAGTTAATGGAGCTATTGTAGTATCATGCTGGACTATTTCACTGTTTGCATATATAGTAACTTGATTTATATCATTATGAAAATACTTTAATGAGGAAAGCATAGGATCAAGTATTTTTGTGTATTGATTATACATATCATAATAACTATCATACTTATGTCCCACCACATCCCCAATAGTCTGATTAAATGCTATATAATCTGATAAATTATCATATATTCGCAACTGATTGTCCATATTTGAAACTGCTTGACCAAGATAATTTTTTATATTTATATTTTCCTTATCAAGTAAAGTTTTTCTAGTATGGTTATACCATAATAACCCCATAATTGTAATTGGTATTATTGCAACTATAATATATGTTGACATTATTTTATGCCTGAATTTCATATTTTTGAAGGTCTTATATACTTTCATTAATTTATTCACCTTCATTTCTGAATTTTTGTGGACTTACACCAAAATATTCTCTGAAACTCTGACAAAAATAAGATACATTTCTATAACCTACAGCATAACTGACATTTACTATCTTTTCATAAGTAGTTTCAAGCATTTCTTTGGCTTTTATCATCCTATATGACTTTATAAATTTACTTAAATTCTGACCCGTTTCTTTCTTAAATATATAACTTAAATAACTTGGTGCAAAACATACTTGCGCTGCAAGAACTTCTACTCCAATATCTTTATCATAATTTTCGTAAATATATTTTTTTATGGTTTCAATCTCCTTATGAACAAGTAATGGATTATCTGAAATAGATTCCTCAAATCTAACTATATATTCATTAATTATTCTTACTACACTTGCAAAATCAGAGCTCTTATAAATCTTATTAATATCTTCTTTAAAACCTTTTTCACTAACCTCATTAAGATTTTCATATAAATCCTTAAGTACATTAGAAAAAATAAACTTCACATACATATTAGAAATATCATTATCATTCTCATATAAATCACATAATTTTTTAAAATTATCTTTTAATGACTCAGTATCTTTTATGCTCATATCCTGTTTTATTTTTTTTAATATAATATCTGTGTCATTCTTAGATGATATAACCTTTTCATTAACCTCATCATCTATAAATATATGTTCATCACTATTATTATAAAATCTTTTTTCTATAAGTAATTCAATTTTTCCATAAGCGCCTAGTATATCTTCTGCTTTTTCAATTTTCTTTCCTGCTGATACAAAACATTCACTCATGCAATTCATTCTTATTGTATTATATATTGAATAAGCAGCCTCTTTAATATCTCTATATTCTAAACCTATATTATTTATAAACAACAATGATTGCCTCTGATTTAAATTCAAATATTTAAACTGAATATTAGTATTATCCTTTATTATTTTTTCTATATCGTATTCTTTTACTCCAAAAAAGTCTTCTGCAAATTCTATTAAAATCATTCTTCTATATTCTTTAATAAATGATAAATCAATAACATCATTAAATTTAATTTCTA
This sequence comes from Clostridium butyricum, assembly GCF_006742065.1. Lineage (NCBI taxonomy): Bacteria > Bacillati > Bacillota > Clostridia > Eubacteriales > Clostridiaceae > Clostridium > Clostridium butyricum. The sequence goes on from NZ_AP019716.1 coordinate 2,338,486, forward strand.
GTTCTTTAGGTGATGTACCATTAACTAAGGAATAAAGAATATGTTCTCTTAAAAAACTCATATTTCTAATATTTTTTTCTTCCTTAACCTTTTCGTCTTTTATTTCTTTTAGAATTCTTATTATAGTAGATTTAAATTCATCTGGATCTACTGGTTTTAAAATATAATTTATAACTCCCATTTTAGTTGCAAATTTAGCATATTCAAATTCTTCATAACCACTAAATATTACAATTTTACACTTTATATCATTATTTTTAACTTCTTTTATAAGATCCATTCCATCCATAAAAGGCATTTTAATATCTGTAAATAAAATATCAATATCTTGTGTCTTTAAATATTCCAATGCATCCATTCCATTTGCTGCCTCACAGATATGAAAATCAACTTTAATTTGTTTTAATAAAAATTTTATTCCTCTTCTTTCAATTCCTTCATCATCTACAATCAATATTTTAATCACAGTACCCCACATCCCATTCTTATGTATCTTCTACATAAACTTTATTATATTAATTATTATTTACTATTATTTAATTCTTTTGACATGAGAACCATGTCTTCACTTGAAATAAATCCATTCCTCCTATAGAATCCTTCTGTACTTTTCCCATGAAGTGTAAGTAAATATATATTGGTTATATTTCTATTTCTAAGCTCATTGATAAATTCATTTAGAAGTTTTCTTCCATAACCTTTTCCTTGCACATCTGTACTTATACAAAACTCTAATATTTGAAAATGCTCTCCATCATAATATTGTTCTGATCTTCCCATTATAATTCCAACAAGTTTTTCTTCTTGATAATATGACATTCCAAAATAACCTGGTGTATTTGCAATGTCAGTAAGCCTTCTGCTAGCTGTCAAATAATCCCACTTATCATTCCATGGAGGATTATTGAAACATTCTATAAATAATTCTGTGACTTCCTTTATATTATTTAAATTTATTGATTTTATCATATCTATACATCTCCCATATACATTCTATATAATGTTTTCAAATTATTTTTACATAAATTGTTAAAATTTCATTAACTTTGTTTAATTATATAACTAAAAATAAAAATATCATAATAAATTATTTTACATGAATATTATTGATTTCTTAATATATATTTAAATTAAGGGAATTTAAAATACTCTTCTATAATTAATATAAAAAAGGAGCTGATTACTTTGGGTTCTATTTTAAAAATTAATTCTCTAAGCACAACTTATGTTGACAGCGGACATTCTAATAATAACTTCTATGAATGTAAAAATATATATGCAGGAAGCTTCCATAAAACTTCGTGTTCTTCCGTAATGTTTAAATCACTTATTCAATTTGACTTATACAACCTTGAATCACGTCCACTTGAATATGCATATTTATGCCTTTATGTAAAGGATATCAACTCTGATACAAGCTATTACAGTAATAACACATTATCTGTTTACAAAAATCTATCAAATTATGACCCTAAAGTCGTTACTTGGAATACAACTCCTGAAACTGACAATGTTATTCACCTTAATATTGCATCAAGTGAAATCGGAAATTACATGAAAATAAATATAACTTCATTCGTAAACAGCTGGATTAAAAATGATGATAATTATGGAATCACCATAGAATCCGGTAATTTTTATTCTTCCTTAGTAAAATTTGCTTCCTCATGTTCGGAAAAACCACCTTTACTTTTTGTAGAATATAAGAACCCTAAGTTTGATTACAGTATATATGATGACTACAAAACACACAGCTTACGCTGATAATAAAATGCGCACATAAGTTTGTAATAGCAAGGAGAATAACCCACTTTCAGCGGGTTTATTCTCTTATAATATATTTATTATTAGATCAATCTTGAACATTTATATTATTTAAAACAATGCATCTTTTGGTCTGAATCTTGCCATTCTACAATATATCCACTTCCATGGGAACAAAAAACCGAATTAGAAGTATACTCAATATCAGCATTTTTATTATAATCTCTTCTTTTAATTACTTCATCACTATTATGACATAAATCATATCCATCATAAACAAGGTTTACTATACCTTTCCCTCTTGTAAATGCAGCTATTTCCATAGTATAATCCATGAATGTTGAAACAGGGCCCTTACCAATTATTATTACCTTTCCTTCATTATTTACTGGATCTTCAAAAGTTCCATGAAGTCTTTGAATATCTGTTAAAACTCTTCCTATATGTTCTTGAAAAACTTCTATTGTAAATTTATAATATGGTTCAAGTAAAATATTTTCAACTTTTTCAAATCCCTGACGAATAGCCCTGTATGTTGCTTCTCTAAAATCGCCTCCACATGTATGCTTTAAATGAGATCTTCCATTTAATAATGTAATTTTTATATCTGTAATACTAGAGCCTGTCAAAAGTCCATGATGTTCTCTTTCAAATATATGGCTTTTTATAAGTTTTTGAAAGTTTATACTCAAATCATCTACATGACAGCATGTTTCAAAAGATATTCCACTATTCCTTTCCATTGGTTCAATCTTTATAATCACTTCCGCATAATGCCTTAAAGGTTCAAAATGTCCACATCCAATTGTTTCTTTTTTTATTGTTTCTTTATATAAAATTTCACATGGACCAAATTCCACATTAATATTAAATCTTTCTGATACTATTTCTTTAAGAATTTCTAGCTGTATTTTCCCCATTATGTGTACATGTAATTCTTTAAGACTTTCATTCCATATAACATTCAGTGATGGATCCTCACTTTCAAGTATTTTAAAATACCCAAGAACATCTTTTACATTGTATGATTTATCAAAAATAACTTTCGACATAAGTGTAGGCACCATTTCACATGTATCTTTTTCTCTTATTTCCCCAATTGTATCAAATGCAGAAGCTTTAGAAAGCCCTAAAACACCAAATATATCTCCCGATGTTACTTTATCGCACGTTCTAAACTTACTTCCATTATATATTCTTATGCTACTTATTTTTTGAGTTGTTGCTTCTTCTTCATTCTTCCCATAAGTAACCTCATCTCTCACATTTAATGATCCCTTTATGCATTTTAAAAAGGTTATTCTTGTTCCATTATCATCATGTCTAACTTTAAATACCTTTCCAATGAAATTTTCATTTTCAACACAATCATATGTTGTATATGTTAATTCATCAAATCCAAAAAGGAATTCCACTATTCCTTCATCCTGAAGAGCACATCCTCCAAAACATGGGAATACCTTACATTCTTTTATCAATGTTTTAAATTTTCTCTTCCATATTTCTTCACAGTAATTTCCATCGAAATATTGTTCAAGAAGTTCATCATCTTGTTCAGTTATAAATTCTATAAGTTCATCATTAAAATTCACATGTCCCTTACTGTCTGACATAATGACATCAATTTCAAATATATTTTCTGCCAGTTCCTTTTTCATTTCTCCTATTACTCTTTTTTTATCCGCACCTACCCTATCCAGCTTGTTTATAAAGAAAAATGTTGGTATATTGTATTTTCTTAAAAGATTCCAAACTGTTTTTGTATGCCCCTGCACACCTTCTGCTGCACTTACTAAAATAACTGCATAATCCATTATCATTATAGATCTTTCCATTTCAGTTGAAAAATCCACATGTCCTGGAGTATCTACAATATAATATGTTGAATTATTAAATTCAAATACACCTTGTTCTGAGAATATTGTTATTCCTCTTTCTCTTTCAATATCATGATTATCTAAAAATGTATCCTTGTGGTCAACTCTTCCACATTTTCTTATACTGTTTGTATGATATAATATATGCTCCGAAAATGTCGTTTTACCGGCATCAACATGAGCAAGAATTCCTATAGTCTTCTTCATAAATGCGCTACCTCATTAACAAGTTTTATACTAAATTATAGGATGATATTTTTAATACCATCCCATAATCGATCAAAACAAGTATAACATAAATTTTATACTGTATACACTTCAATAACTCGTGTAAGTTCATTTGCAATATCATTTTGTTCGTTTATTGATTTTAATATATTTTCAACTTCACATGCAGCTTCATCCATACTAGATTTTATCTCCTGTGATTTACCTGCTGTATCAAGAGATGTTAAACTTACAGTATTAATTCCTGATGCAATCTGATTTATTATCTCTGTAATTACGCTGCTCGTCTTTCTAACTTCATCAGACATAGAACTTATAAGTTGTGAATCTTCAACATAATTTGTTGCTGTTTCAATTAAAAGTTCATAATCCTTGTTTACATCATTTTGAAGGAAATCTAATACAGTTTGACTTTCATTACTCAAATTATCAAACGCCGTTTTAACATCTTTTATAACTTTTTTTATCTGTTCAACAGTATCTCTTGTCTGCTCAGCCAGATGTTTAACTTCCTCTGCAACTACTGCAAATCCTTTTCCATTTTCACCTGCTCTTGCTGCTTCTATAGCTGCATTTAATGCAAGCAAATTAGTTTGTTCTGATATTTCTGCAATTGAATCTGCCATGATTCTTACATCTTCAACTACTTTCCCCTGCTCAATTGCACACTTTACATTTTCTATTATTTTACTATAAACATCTTTTGCATTTTTTACTGCAAATTCTCCTTGTCCCTTAACACTCATTGCTTTATCACGTATTTCAAATGCTGATGTACTGTCTTTTTCAGCATTATTATTAAGCTCCTTAACTGTAAGTTCTATTTCTCCTGTTGATGAATTTACTTCTTCTGATATTGTACTTAAATTCTCTACTTCATGTACTATTATACTAGTAGCATCATTAACTCTATCTATTCTCTCAACAATTACTTTAACAACAGTATTCAAATTATTATTAGATGTAACAAGTTTTTCTGAATACTTAAATATATTTTCGACCATTTCTCTATTTGCACTTATTGCATCATTTAAATTATTAACTACATGAGCAATTTCCTTATCATACTTTCCCTCAAGTTTTGCTGTAAGATCGCCATTTTTTAAAGAATATGCAAGTTTATTAAGATCTTTTAGTGGTTTAATAATTCCTCTTATAATATAAAACGATAATATAATTGCTATAATAGCCCCAGTAATTGATATCCATAAAGAAATATTAGTACATTTAGATACAAGACTCTGCACTTCTGTAATTGATTGTCTCATACTCTGCTTTGTCATTGCTTGAACTGCTGCATTATCTATTATTGTCTGCATATTTAACAATTGATTCGTTACAATATGCAACGATTTGATGCAAACGCTTGCAATTGTACCTAAAAAAATCAACATAATTATATAACTTGTTACAATTTTGCCCTTAACACTCATAAATCCCGTTCTATTTTTATTCTGTTTTTTCATATAACTCCCACCTTTACCTTATAATGTTTACACTTAATTAGATAATATTAGTGAATATAGTTTATTAATCGATTTCATAAATTCTACTTTTATTATAACTTATTATTTCATAATTTTCCATAATTATAATTTTTTTTATTAAAAAAGCTGCTTATCAGTAAGCAGCTTTTTAATAAAATCAAATTATATCTATATATAATTTTTTAAAACCATATGTGAAACTTATATTTAAACTATGATAATACCCAATTAAACTCTATATAAACGGATTGTAAAATCTACTTCCAGTTTTTATAGAAATAACTACTGATACTAAAAGCAATATTAATAATATCCCAATAGACACATAATCACTTTTCTTAAAATCTCTCTCACTATACCATGTTCTCTTTTTCTTATTTCCAAATGCCCTAAGTTCCATAGCACTACTTATAGTCTCTATTCTTTCAAGGCTTGAGAATATAAGAGGCATTAAGATAGCTGTTGAGTTTTTTATTCTTTGGCTAAGCTTTGCTTTCTTTGACATATCTATTCCTCTTGCTTGCTGAGCAAATGATATATCACTATATTCGTGCTGAATATCAGGAATATATCTTAAAGCAATAGACACTGAATATGCAATTTTATAATTAACACCTATTTTATTAAGTGATGCTGCAAATTCACTTGGATCTGTTGCTACCATAAAAATTAAAGCTATCGGTATTATTGAAAAATACTTCAATGTAACATTAAATTGGTAAAACAGCTGCTCTGCTGTAAGTGAATATGGACCTATTATATGAAATAAATCTGTTCTGCTATTATATATTTTAACACCCTCATATGGCGAAAAAATAAATATTGCTATATTATTTATAATCAAAAATATAAGAATAAAATAAAAAACAAAAGATATCTGCTTAAATTTTATTTTTGATATTTTAAATATTATGAAACTAAACATAACCATAAACAATAATATATACGTATTATATGTAAGCATAGAAACAAGAGACCATAAAATAAGACATATTAACTTTGTTGCACCAGTTAATCTATGTATTGGAGAATCTATTGATTTATATTCAAGCATTGCTTCATTCATTATTCTCTAATCCTCCTATCCTCTTTTATAAATTTTTCAACAAAATTCTTAGGATCTTTAATGCCACATTTTAATGCTAAGGTATATAACGATGTTTCTCTAAGGTTAGCCTCTCTTATAACTTCCTCATCAGTAAGAATATCTGCTGTTGTATCATCCTTAAGCATCTTTCCATTAGATAATACAATTGCTCTATCTGTATACTCAAGCATTAAATGCATATCATGAGTAATCATTATTATTGTTACTCCTCTTTCATTTAATTCCTTCAAGAATTCCATTATTTCAGTGTAATGCTTAAAATCCTGCCCAGCTGTAGGTTCATCAAGTATTATAACGTCGGGGTTTATTGCAAGTATTGAGGCTATCGTAACTCTTTTTTTCTGTCCAAAACTCAATGCTGAAATTGGCCAATTCCTAAATTCATATAGACCACAAATTTTTAATGTATTTAATACTATTTTATTGATTTCTTCCTCGCTATAATTTCTTATTCTAAGACCAAAAGCAACTTCATCAAATATCATTGTCTGACATATCATCTGATTAGGATTTTGCATAACCATTCCTATTTTTTCTGCACGTTCCTTTATTGTTGAGTCCCTCATGTCCTTTCCTTCAAATAATATGCTACCTTCAGATGGCTGATAAAATCCACATATAAGTTTTGAAATAGTTGACTTTCCTGCACCATTTCTTCCTACTATGCTTACCATTTCACCTTTATTAATTTTAAAGGATACATTTTTTAATGTCTGTCTATTACTGTTATAATCAAATGATACATTTTTTAATTCGAGTATTGAATTACCTGTATTATACTCTTCAGGTTCATCAATATTATCATACCACTGTTTTATATTTTCACTACATTTTTCATAACACAGCTTTTCAATACTTTCAGGATTTAAAGTTTCATCTATAATACATCCAGCATATTTTAATGCAGTTAAATATAAAGGTTCTCTTATTCCGTTTTCTTTTAATATTTCTGAACTTAGTAATTTACATGGAGATAAGTCGCTCACTATTTCTCCATCATTAACTACTATTATTCTATCTACATCACAATGAAGTACTTCTTCAAGTCTATGCTCTATTATTATAACTGTTTTTTGTGACTCATTTTTTATTTTTTCAATTAACTCTATAGCCATATTTCCAGTTGCTGGGTCAAGACTTGCCAGAGGCTCATCAAACAATAGTATATTGGATTCAGCTGCAATAACACCTCCTAATGATACTCTCTGTTTCTGCCCTCCTGATAATCTATGTGGAGAAGATGTTAAATAATCTTCAATATTTACCATCTTAGCCGCATTTATTACCTTTTCCTTCATTGTTCTTAATTCAACACAATCATTTTCTAATTTAAAAGCAATATCCTCACCAACTGTAAGTCCAATAAACTGCCCATCTGGATCCTGAAGAACAGTTCCTACCATATTAGATAATTCAGCTATACTCAACTCTTTTGTTTCTTTATCATTTATCTTTAGGCTTCCAGTTATATCTCCTTCATATTTGAATGGAACAAGTCCATTTATTGCATTTGAAAGTGTACTTTTTCCACTTCCAGATGGACCTACAATAAGAACCTTTTCCCCCTCATATATGGTTAAATTAATATTTTTTAAGGTTGGTTTGCTTTGTGCTTTATATTTAAAACTAAAATCCTTAAATTCTATTACAGGTTTTTTCATATTCCGCTTCCTTTTCATTTATCTAAATAATTATTACATACAATAATATTATATATCTTTTACTTTTCGACACAAGTATTTTAATTTTAACATAGTTTGATGCACTTCTTCAATATAATCTAATTTTTTATTTATTCAAACAAAAAACCATGTAAGGATTGAATATATATCTTCCTTTACATGGTTTTCTTAAAATTTATTCTTCAGCCATAAGGCTTCCTTTTTTTACTCTTGTCTTAGAGTATAAATATAAAAGTATACTTCCAAGAACTCCTATAGTAATCATATTAGAAATTCCAGCTACAGCACCTTGAATATAAACTTTATTTGAAGGTTCAGCATAAATGAAAATATCTAAAGTAGGTGCAACAAAATACCATGCAACTATATTAGCAATAATTTGAGTAAGGTTAAACATTATAATTTTTCTTTTTCCAAAATTACCTTCATCAATTTTTATTTTCTTCCATGCAAGTCCTATAACAAGTCCCACTACTGCTGAAGCAATTATCCAGCTAAACCAAGGTGATCCATATGCAGTAAGATCCTTTAACGTATGACCTATAAATCCTATTGATACTCCTGCTACTGGTCCATAAATTATTGCCATTAATGCTAAAAAGGCGTAAGCTGTTTGTATTTCTGTATTAGGAATTCCTGTTGGAATAGCTGCAAATCTTCCTAATATCATGAATACAGCAGACCCTATACCAATAGCAACTATTGTTTTAATAGTTAATTTTCCATTATTCATTATTATTCCTCCATCATATGTAAAGATATTATATTTTTATCTTATGCTTTTTTAATTGATTGTTAATTTAATGTACTCATATTAAATAAACATAACCTAATTCATTATAAATGATGAATTTATTATAATCAAGGTTGCCTAGTAAATTGTGTATATAAAATAACATCCTTTGCTAAAATTCATATTATATAATTATCACAAAATAAATTATAGTATAAAACAAAAGACATTAAACAACTTTATAGTCATTTAATATCTTTTTTAGTGTATGCTATTTTTTTCTATGTCTTATCTTTCTATTTTTAGATAAATAATTATCAACTTCTTCTCCAACAGACTTTGAAAAATTAATTCTTCTTCTTACACCATTACCTTCATAATATAATGTATACCTATTCTTTTCTTCTGTTATAGAATAAGAACTAATTTTATCCCACGTTGTAAGATAACTGCTTAAAAGAATTCCATTCTCTGTAATTCCACATTTATTACCTACAAATGCCACTGGAATAATAACAATTACAACCATAATATCTGCTGGCTTGATACTTCTTCCAGAGAAAAATGTAACTCCTATAAAAATAATGATGATTAATGGAACTAAATAATAATTCTGGTTTCGTCCACAATAAATAAGTTTATGTTTTCTTTCTTTTAAAAATAACATTCCGCTTATACCTAATATTACAATTAATCCAATTATTGTTAATAAATCCACTTACCTTCCCCCTTTATGCTACAACGTATTTTAAATTTTCATCAAACGATTACAGCAATTTTGTATGATTCTCTATACGATTATACCATATTTTATTATTTATCAAAATCCATACTAAATTTTAATCTATCATAACCTATTATTGTATCTTTAAAAACTTCTTTTGCATTGTTCTCATATAAAACAGGATCTGACATAGCTGTTCCAAAATGAGTTAAAATCATATTTTTAACTTTTCCCTCACAAGCAAGCTGTGCTGCTTCTCTAAAAGTCATGTGTTTATTTTTAACTGCTTTTTCTATATCATCATCACTTCCATATGTTCCTTCACATATAAACAAATCACTATTATCAATGAAGTCTGGAATTTCTATACTTGGCCTTGAGTCCGTAATAAAACTAATCTTTATTCCTTTTCTCTCTTCTCCCATAACCATATTTCTTTCATATATAACTCCGTCAACTTCAACAAATTCTGATTTTTTCTGAAGTATATTCCATAAATTTTTAGGTACATTGTTTTTCATAGCACTATCTAAATCAAATTTCGGAGTTCTTTTTATATAAAAACTATATCCAAGACATGGTGCTGAATGATCTGCTTCAAAAAAAGAAACTTTTACTTCCTCGTTCATAATATCAATACTCTCCTTAGGATTTTCAATAATATCTATTTCATACGGAAGCCATTCAACAATAGTTCGTAAACCATTTACTGCTTTTGTAATCCCTTCTGGACCAATAATAGTAAGTTTTTCACTTCTTCCACTATTGCCTATAGTTCCAAGAAGACCTGGAAGTCCAACAATATGATCTCCATGTATATGACTTATGCATATTACATCAATAGTTTTAAAACCAGCATTACACATACGCATTGATACTTGAGTTCCTTCACCACAATCAATTAAAATCTTACGTCCTTTATACATTAATAAAGATGCTGATAAAAACCTTCCTGGCATTGGCATACCACCACCACATCCTAATAACAAAATATCAATCATATTACCTAACCTCCTTTAAGCTCTTATAAAATTATATCTATCATTCCACATTATGTAAAATTCTTTCTTCCCATCCATTCTCTCTTGTAAAAATCATTTCATTTTCATTTGATAACTCTTCATCATACTCATATCCTTCATAATTAAATTTTTTAAGTTCATGAATTTCTGTTATCTTATTTCTTATTATAAATGTTGCCATAAGACCCCTTGCTCTTTTAGCCTTGGTTGTTACTACTTTATATTCTCCATTTCTATTCTCTTTAAATGTTGGTGTTATAACAGTAACATCATCATATTTTTTAATACATTCAATACTTTTAAAATATTCATTTGATGCCAGATTAACTAATATTTTATCATCATTTATAAGTTCTTTATAAATATTTTCTTGTATTTCTTCTCCCCAATAATCATATAAATCTTTATATGTTTTAAATTTAAGTTTTGTTCCCATTTCCAATCTATAAAAATTTATACCGTCAAATGGTCTTAAAACCCCATATAAACCACTAAGTATTCTCAAATGATCATTAGCATAGAATAATTCTTCAATTGAATAACTGCCCGTATCAAGACCTCTGTAAGCTTCTCCCTTAAATGCTCCAATTGATATAAACGCATTATCTAGACTTTTACTCCACTGTTCAATCCTATCCTTGTTCAAGGCTGTAAGTTTTGGACTTGTTTTCATAAGACTAGCTAATGAATATTCATCATACTTTTTTAATTCCTTTATTAAAATTTCAGATTTCTCTAAAAATTGTGGCTCTGTCATTGGAAGATTGCTAAAATTCTTATTTATTTCTAATGTTTTCGCTGGTGATAATACTATTATCATAATACTCGCTCCTCAATTATTTTTATCATTTTTAATAAATATTATATATTTATTAAAAATGATTATCAACTTAATTTTACACGCACATATAAATTACTCATAACACCATTATTTATAAATGTCATTTATTATAATTTCATTCATATATAAAAAATGTATTAATTACAATATAATTTCTTTTATATTATAAATTTTTATAATTAACTTTAATTAACTATATTTATTATAAGTATTTAATAACTCACAGGACATACTATATATGTACCTATTTTTACTTCTAACCTTTAAGGAGATGATATATCCATGCAAAATAACAGCAAAAGAAATTACTCAAAGGAAAACTTTTTACGTAACGGAAATAAATCTCAAGGACAATATGCCAAAAGCAGCTTTAATACAAGTATTGAAGAACCTGGCATCAATGAAAGTGGAGTGATTGCTAAGAAAAATGGATTTTAATTAATATAACTCTAAAACATTCTTTTCTTTAGCAAAAAGAGATATACAGCATATTATTTTATTTGCTGTATATCTCTTCTTTATTAAATATGTTAATTAAAAATTCTTATTCTTCTAAAAGTTTTAGAATTTCTTCCACAGATTTTTTTACTTCTTTAGGAAGTTTATCTAATTCTCTCTGCCTCTGTACATCGTTACTTATCTGTGCTATTTGTAAAACCTTATTTTGAAGTCCGGGAACTTTATTTAGCTTTCCAACTGCTTCATTAAATTTATTAGCAAAATTAGGGTCATTCTGTATTTTTTGCTGAACCTTAACTATCAATTGATATGGATTCATTATACTTCCTCCTGAAGAACCTTTTACTTATAATTTATTCTATTCATCATGAGGCTAAATGTTCATATAAAATTTATTTAAATATAAAACACTTTACAACCAAGGTAAATCTTGATTATAAAGTGTCTTATTTTATATATAAGCTACTCCAAATCCCTTTAATTTGCTGCTTAACTTAATGAATCTTTCTTCGTTTACTGTTGCTGTTGCACTGCGCATTACACTTACTTTAAGTCCAAGTTCTACTGCACCTTTTGCTGTAGCAGAAACTGCATTACAAGCATCACACCCTACTATCTTAACTTCATTTATGTCATTTTCTTTTATAAATCTTCTTAGATTATTATTTTTAAAAGCATTTGGTGTTTGTTTTTCAAAATAATTTTCTGATACTATTTTTATTTTTTCATTAATCTTTGCCCCTTCACTTCCTGAAATTCCATAACCTATAAATTTTTTATTTATATAGCTGCTTGGAAGTACATGTGCAACATAGATAACTTCACAATTGCCATCATCATAACATGTTATAGCATTATTAATATTGTCAATCAGTTCATCAATGTCATTTTCATAATCAAACTTTTTCTTACTCCGCTGCTCCCCAATAAAATCATCTTGAGCATCAATAACTAAAAGTGCTTTTTTCATTTACCTTCCCCATTTTCTTTACAAATATTATAAGTATATTAATTATATGTATAACATACCTATTTAATTCGAAAAATAATATAATAAATTTTATTTTACAATTATATTTAAAAATAAATATAATGCCTTGCTTTTATTTTATATTAGTTTCATTTTTTGTCAATGTGAAAATTTTTTGATTTTTATTCACATTTCAATGAAAAAAGTAAATTATCAAAGTTATCTCTCAAGATATATTATTTTCTTTTAGTTTCTAGTACTATTATTTTTGTGATAAATATAATTTTAAAACCAAGTTATACTCTTAACTGATAGATTTACTTTTAGATATTGATTTATTTTAACTTGAAATTATTTTTATAAGTTTATTTCAAGTTCTACTGGACAATGATCAGAACCCTCAATTGATGTATGTATCTTTGCATCTTCAAGCTTATCATTTAATGATTGTGATACAATAAAGTAATCAATTCTCCATCCTGCATTATTCGCTCTTGCATTAAATCTGTAAGACCACCATGAATATACACCTTCAATATCTGGATAAAAATATCTAAATGTATCTGTAAAACCTGAATTTAAAAGTTCTGACATCTTGCTTCTTTCTTCATCACTAAATCCTGCATTTTTTCTATTGCTAGATGGATTTTTTAAATCTATTTCTTTATGAGCAACATTTAAGTCTCCACATAAAATTACAGGCTTATTTTTTTCAAGATCCTTGAGATAATTTCTAAATACATCTTCCCAGATCATTCTATATTCTAATCGTGCAAGTTTCTGTTGTGAGTTTGGAGTGTACACATTAACAAGAAAGAATTTATCATATTCTAATGTAATTACTCTTCCCTCATTATCATGCTCTTCTATTCCTAGGCCCATTTTTACACTTATAGGTTTTTCTTTTGTAAATACAGCAGTCCCCGAATATCCCTTTTTCTCAGCATAATTCCAGTAATCATAATAACCTTCAAGTTCAAGATCTATCTGACCTTCTTGAAGCTTTGTTTCTTGAACACAGAAAATATCTGCATCCATTTCATTAAAATAATCTAAAAATCCTTTTTTTACACAAGCTCTTAATCCATTTACATTCCAAGATATTAATTTTTTCAAAGTCATCATTCTCCTTGCTAAAATCATTTGTAAAGATTAATTATAAATATATCTATTTTTAATATTTCTATATGCTTCTCTAAAATCATCCATAGTCACAACAGCATCCGTACTATTTTGTTCTGGTTCTTCTGCTTTTGTAAAAGCACTTTCTTGCTCTGTCATTTTAGATTCTTCTTTTTCTTCACTAATTTCATCAAAGACATCATCTGATGATTCGATATATTCTTCATTATCTTCACAGTCCGCAGCAATTTCCTTTTCAGCATTTATAACTATTAATTTAGGCTGTATATTATCTTCAGATTTATTATGATCTTCTTCATCAGTTGTTAAACCTGATATACATTCATTTTCTGCTTTTTTCTCTTCATCATATACAACTGATTTTATTAATTTTTCTTGTTTTTCATTATTCTCTTTTTCTTTTCTTTCAATTGCATTTATTGCTGCCATAAATATTATGTCCTTAATATCAGCACCTGATACTTTTGTAAATTCCTGTGCAAGCACTTCTGAATTAACATCTTCTGCAAGAGGAAGTTTTTCTGGCATATGAACATCAAATATTGCTTTTCTTCCTTTTTCATCCGGTATTTTAAATTCGACACTTGCAAGTATTCTTCTCTTAAATGCCTCATCATAATTCTCTAAAAGATTCGTAGTAAAAATTACGACTCCAGAGAATTTTTCTAATTCTAATAGCATAACACTTCTAGTTATATTTACACCATAATCTGCCGATTGGCTTATATTGGTAAGACGTTTTCCTAAAAATGAATCTGCTTCTTCAAAAACTAAAACAGCATCATCAGTTCTAGCCTTTTCAAATGCTTTTTTAATATTTTTAGGTGTTTGTCCTACATATTTTGATTCAAGATTAGCATAATTTATTGAATAAATTTTCTTATTAAGATACTTTGCCACAGCTTCAGCTGCCATACTCTTTCCAGTACCAGGAGCTCCAAAAAAATTAAATATAACTGGTCTGTTTCCATTGTAACTATTCTTAAATCCCCATTGTCTATATATTATATTTTCATGCTTTTTAATATTTAAAGTAGTTATTATCTGTTTCTTTTCTCTATCTTCAAGATAAACATCTTCCATACTATATCTTGGCTCATAAACATCCATGAATTCATCATTAAAAACTGTTTCTTTAAGCTCTTCTTTATCTTCTTTATTTAATAATTCTTCAATTTTACTTTCATCATTTGCAATAAGAATTCTCTTGCTGCTTGGATTATGCCTTGAGCTGTTAATTTCACACGCCTTATTCACATCACTAAACAGCTTGTCTACCTTTTCTTCATCAAGAAGTACATCTTTACCATCAACTTTTTTATATTTAGCATCAAGAATTGTTATTCTTGCATTCTTATACTTTCTTGTAATACTCTTTCTAGTAATGTTCTCTTTACCTAAACCACTAATTCCAAACATATTTATACCTTCCTTAAATGTAATAATTATGATGCCATAAGTTTTCTTATATTTATGAAACTAATTAGTAACCCTTCTTCTCCATAACTTTGGCAAACTCTAATTTTTTTCGTATAAAAATTTTATAATTTTATTATAAAACACTCATATATAATTATTATGTCACATTTATACAAACAGGCGCAATACTATAAAATAAATTAAAGAAAATTGTAATAAAAAATTGTGCCTAAATTATAATATCTAAGCACAATTTTTAATAATTTTTATTTTATCTTCCTTTTCTTCCTGAAGTTTTACTCTTATTTGTCTTTTTCTTTCCAATATAATTTTTGTTTCCAGAATTATCTTTAGCTTTAGCACTTCCTAATTTTGAATTCTTATCTGAATTTCTGTTATTATTTCTACTAATCTTTTTAGAATTCTTTGATTTTCCAGATACAACTTTAGATTTATCATGTAAGAAACTATTTTGGTTTCCATTTCCATTGCATCTTTTCTTATCTCTTATTAAACACTTTGGTCCATCTCCTATTAAATCAGTTCTTCCTGCCTCTACAAGTGCTTCATAAACAAGATTGTAATATTTAGGATTTCTATGTTGAAGAAGAGCTCTTTGCATTGCTTTTTCGTGCTTACTCTTTGGAACATAAACTTCTTTCATTGTAATTGGATCTATTCCTGTATAGTATATTGTTGTTGAAGGTGTTCCTGGCGTAGGATAAAAATCCTGGACCTGTTCAGGATGATAATTAATGTCACGTAAATATTCTGCAAGCTCTATTGCACATTCTAACGTACTTCCAGGATGAGATGACATTAAGTATGGTACTATATATTGTTTTTTTCCTATTTTCTTAGTTATCTTTTCAAATTTAGATACAAATTTATCATAAGTATCTCCGCTTGGTTTACCCATATACTTTAAAACTTGAGCTGAAACATGTTCTGGTGCTACTTTAAGCTGCCCACTAACATGATGTTCTACAAGTTCTTTAAAGAAGGTATCGTCCTTATCAGCCATTATATAATCATATCTAAGACCAGAACGTACAAAAGCTTTTTTAACCCCTGGAACTTTTCTAATACTTCTAAGAAGATCCAAATATTCCGTGTGATCTACATCCATATTGCTACATACACTTGGAGAAAGACATTCCTTACCCTTACATGCACCAAAAGCCAACTGTCTATCACATGCAGGCTTCCTGAAATTGGCTGTTGGACCTCCAACATCATGTATATAACCTTTAAAGTCTGGTAAGTGAGTAATTCCTTCAATTTCCTTTAAGATAGATTCCTTACTTCTACTTTGAACAACTCTTCCCTGATGAAGAGTAATAGCACAGAACTTACAATCCCCAAAACATCCTCTAGAACTTACTGTACTAAATTTAACTTCTTCAATTGCTGCGATTCCTCCATGCTTTTCATAAATAGGATGATAATTTTTCATATATGGAAGATCATAAACTTTGTCAAGCTCCTCTCTGTTTAGTGGAGGCTGTGGTATATTTTGAACCATGTATATATTTCCATGTTTTTGAACAAGTACTTTTCCTCTTACAGAATCTTGTTCTTGATACTCTATCCTGCTAGATTCTGCATATTTTTTCTTGTCACTAACTACTTCTTTATAAGAAGGAATCTCTATATAATCCTGTACATAATCTAAATTCTCTGCTAGATAACACGTTCCCCTTACATAATTTATATCTTTAGCTTTTACACCATTTTTAAGTCCTTCAGCAATTTCCACTATAGGCTTTTCACCCATCCCATAAATTAAAAGATCTGCACTACTATCTAAAAGTATTGATTTTCTAACTTTATTTTCCCAGTAATCATAATGAGCAAATCTTCTAAGGCTTGCTTCAACACCTCCAATTACAATATCTATATTCTTATATGCTTCTCTTATTTTATTACAATAAACAATGGTAGCATAATCAGGTCTAAGTCCCATTTTTCCACCTGGAGAATACATATCCTTTTCTCTTCTTTTTTTACTTACAGTATAATGATTTACCATAGAATCCATGTTTCCACCATTAACTAAAAACGCATACTTTGGACGTCCAAGTCTTTGAAAGTCATAAATATTCTTCCAATCAGGCTGTGGAATAATTCCCACTTTATACCCTTGTGCTTCAAGAACTCTTGATATAATTGCAGTACCAAAGCTATGATGATCAATGTATGCATCACCGGTTACAATTATAAAATCGCACTGGTCCCAGCCTCGATCTATCATATCTCTCTTGCTTATTGGTAAAAACTTCTTTTCATTTGTCATCTTTTCACCTACTCTATGTTAACTTGAAAATATATAATTAACTATAATGTTTTATCTAAATTATATCTTAAATAAGATATCAATTTTTATATTCTTAATCTTCTATATTTTCAATTATAATTTTACAAATTCTTTAAATACTCATATTAGTGTATATTGTTTCACTGATACAGTCAAGATATTTAAAAGTTAGTTTTTTATAAAATTATGTGTCAAGTTATGTTACTTTGAATATTATATATTATGCAATTAAAGTTTAACTTCTTAAGTATTATATTGAAGGGAAGTTAACTCATATTATGTGCTAAATTATTATATTGCTTTACTCAATAAATAAATTTGTAAATTAAAGGAGAAATTTTTATGGCAACTTTAAATACAACTGCAGCCAGTACCTTAGGTATACTCATTAACAACTTACCTTCTAATGGATATGAATCCAATGCTGATACTGATATTACTGTTACTGTTAACGGACAAGCTAATGACCTATTAAAAGAAGCTAACTATTTACTATCTACTGGTATTCCAGCTAACGTTATTGATGGTTCAATAGATATTTCTATTGCAAAATCAACATTAAATCAAACTGCTCAATATATCGGTGTAAGACTTGTTTCTGTACTTGCAAGTGATGCTAATGCAAGTAAATTTAAATTTGCAGCAGATTCTGCATTTTCTACTGATGCTCCAATTGTTATTTCAGCATCAACAGCACCAGTTTCCCTTGCAAATACTATTTGGTCTGATAGTACAATAGCTTATGCTGCTTCTGGTAATCTAGATATTTCTGTAGATGTTAGCTATATTGCATCTAATAATACACCTGGTGACAATGTAACTTATATAGTTGAATTTTATGAAACTGATAATACTAGTACTGGTACACCTGTTTTAATAGGATCTGTAAGTCAGACAACTGATACTTCAGCTGCTCTTTCTATAACATCTTACTCTGCACAAGTAACTTCTGTTATGACTGCATACGATCCAACTAATTTAACAACTGCAAAAACATCTTATTACAGAAATGATGCTATAGCACTTCAGACAGCTCTTACAACAAATACAGCAGATTATTATAAACACGTTTCAACAATTTCTGTTGAATTAGATATACCAAATGCTATTTCAATAGCATCTGGCTTCCTTTATGTAACTACACTAACAGCACCTGCTAATGTAGCAGCTCTAGATACAGATGCTGCAAGTGGTACTGGAACTGTTAAAATAGACCTTAGCAATACTACTGGTCAAGGTGTTACTATTGTTGGTAATACAATAACTTTAGCTATGCCTACAGGAACTGTTTATGATAAGGTATTTACTGCAACAGGAAGTACTGGGACTTTAAAAACACCTGTATCTGTTTATGTTACTGGAAATTTAAGTGGAATCTAATCTACTAATATTGTTTTAAAATCTATATACTAAAATTAATTAACTTTTAAGGAAACCTTTAAGGTTTCCTTATTCTCACTCATCACTTTTTTTACATATTATAGGAATAATTTCCCTTACATATGCATTTACTTTAAAATTAACTATAAGATCCATAAATGCATTTCCTAATATTTCATTAGGTGTATCTACTTTGTAATAAGATTGAATTTTCATACTATCTATATTTAAACAACTATCAACTGTCTGAGAAATAAATAAATTTTTAATATTTATTAAAGCTTTATCATATTCTTTATCGTCAACTAAATTATTGTTATAATTTAATGAAAAATCCATAATTCTATTTATATTTATATAGCCAAAATGTGGTGATGGGTTCGTTATAATATCAACCGGCTTAGATGTTGTTCCACTTTCTCCTTCAACTAAACTTCCATCACTTTCAATTCCGAATCCACCGCTACCTATTGTACCTGCATTTAAAATTGTTGATTCAGACATATTTAAATTTACTGCTCCTGTTCCACTAATCGATGATCCATTACTACCTCCACTACCTGGCTCATTAGCACCATTTGTGTTTTTTAGTGTATCTAGGTCAAGATTATTATTATCTAAATAAGCTTTAGGACTTCCACCTTGTCCCCCCTCTCCAGATGCTAATATTGATCCATCAATCTGTACATTTGCTGAATTACTTCCTAAAAAAAGTGAATGTCCTCCACGCCCTCCTTTAGAAGATATAATTCTTATTGACGACGTATCAAAATCAACATATACGCCACTTGTTCCTCCATTGCCTCCAGATAATACAGCTTCATTACTAGATAAAAAAGTATTCCTTGCTGTAGTAGTTCCAATAAATTTTACAGCTGATCCTCCATCTCCACCTACTATAGGGAGATTTCCATGTGATTCAACTGTTGTTCCATCTCCACCTCTTAATTGCACACTACCTAAAAGATCAACAGTACCGCTTGGAAGTATAACTGCACTACCTCCATTTCCTCCTATCCTCAAATCAGTCATAGCTCCAGAATTGCTTGAATCAATTATTAGTCCACCATTTCCTCCAAATACAGTTAAGCTCGTTGAAATATCCGGACATCTTTCAACTATAAGAATTCCTGATTTTCCAAGACTTATTCCCGGTCCACCATTTCCTACAGTCATACTATTAGGATTGCTCACATCACATTCCTGACCATTTCCTCCAAATACATTAACTATGGCATTGCATTTTATTAAAACAGATGAATTTCCAGATGTACTTTCTACAAAGCCTACTCCAGCACCACCATCCATTGCAACATTATAAGCAGGTTGATCTATTGCATCTCCTCCATGTGCACTTACAGTTCCTTGACCTGAAAAAACAATTTGACCTCCAGAATTAAATACATTACTATTTCCTACAGCACAATTCCCTGCCCCTCCATGAACATTTAGTATACTTCCTTTTTCTTCTCCTATTACTTCTAAAGATTGTCCATTCATTACTAGAATGCCAATACTGTTGCTACTTTTGATTGTGTTTTCAAGAGAAAAACGTATCCTATTTATATATGAATTATTTTTAGAATCTCCCCTAAGATCAATGCCTATATTATCCCCAGAGTTAATAAATGCATTAGAAAGATATATTTCAATATCTTTTGTTCTTCCAGCAGCTACTACAATACTAAAATTATATTGCTCTGTTGGATCTATAGATAAAAATGAAATTTTTTCTAGCAATACTGGCAGAATAATCAATGCTGTAGTTCCTAAAATATTTGTATAATCAGATAAATTGATCTCCACACTATAATCACCATTATCTACTGAACTTGTAATTACATTATTAATTGCACTTAAGTCAGCCATTATCATATCCCCTCCTTTCTTAAAATATAAACTTTATAATATTTAACCTATAAGTCTTAAAATTATTCCATTGATAAAATCTATCAACAATTGAACATACATATAATCATAACTCATCAAACAATTGATCCACTATATGTGTATGTTCCTATAAAAGGTTCATCTCCAATTGTTCCCTGAACAGTTATTACAAGATTTTTTATTTCAAACTTAATATTTGTTTCACAAAATTTTATTTTATTATAATATTCACAGCAATTCATATTTGCATGTCCTAAATACTCTGTATATATCTTGTATCCATTTAAACTATCATTAACTATCATCCCATCTTTTCCATAAAGGTTAATATCTTCACATCCGATTTTTCCTTTGATAGGATTATTATTTATTCCTATATAATCATAGCTATACCACATATCACTTATACAGATTTCCCCTTTATCTACATAAATTATACCTAAATCCGAAAGATCAAATCTCATATTTTCAACTACACTTGACTCTGATATGGTAAAATCCAGAGAATCTATTAATCTATTAAGCATTACAGGCCTTAACATCTCATTTGTTAAATCTTCATGAATAACTTTTTTATTATCAAAAACCAATGTTGCATCACTCCTTGCTATACTTTTCTAACATATATTATGAATATTCTAGTGCATTGTGTGTGTATATTTTTCACCTTTTAATATGTTTTACATATTATATACTATAATCAATTTATAAGGAGTGTAAGATGAGTACAGAAGAGATTTTATACAAATATGGTTATTCATATAAAATAAACTATAGCTATTCAACAGTTCCAACTGTCCCTGGAACTCCAATCAATATTGAAATAATTCCTTCTCCGAATATTTCATTCATTCTATCACCTGCTGAAATATACAATACTAAATGGCAGGATCAAATTAAATTTAATGTCTTTATAAAAAATGAATCATCCTCAATAATTGAAGATTTTAATATAAACCTAACTACAAGTGGTAATTTAACATATGTAAGCGGTACGCTTATGAACAGTAGTACTGGAATATATTACCCTTGCACAAACTTAAAATCTAATTATTGTATCACTGAATCAATTGCACCTAATTCAATTCTTAATCTTAATTACTATTTGATGCCACTACCTGACAGTAATACAGAATCATTTATTAACAATCCTCTTTCTGCATATAATACAACAAAAACTCCATCTTTACAGAATACAAATTATTCATACATTTATTTATCACAGCAGAAGCTGGTTATAGATAAATCTCCTGATGGCATGTTTGTATATATAGAAAATAGAGGTACTATTAACTCTTTAACTTTTACTTATAAATATATGCCACCTCAATATTCTAAGTATTTTAATGCATATTTATCAGGAATACCCTTTACAAATATAACAGTGTCTAAATTAGGATCATACTATTTATTTAAAATTGGACCACTTCCTGTAAGCACACCTAATAACCGTAAAATTCTTGTAATTCTTTTTTCTTAGCCTATTGATTAAAATTATTTTACTAATTAATAAAGCTTATTCATAAAAAGATTATTATACTTTTATGAATAAGCTTATGATTATTTTTTTACTTTTACCTATATATACAAAATATTTTTCTTTACAATCATAATTTTAAACACAAAAAAACTGAATACTATATAAGTACTCAGTTTAATCTTTAATATTATTAATTTTTAAATGAATGTATTGGTGCTGGAATTCTTCCGCCTCTGTTTGCAAATAACTCTGAAGATTTCCCATTAACCTTCATAACTGGAGCTCTTCCAAGAAGCCCTCCAAATTCAACCATATCACCAATGTTACATCCTGGTGCTGGAATTATTCTTACTGCTGTTGTTTTATTATTAATTACTCCAATTGCAGCTTCATCAGCAATCATACCTGAAATTGTTGATGCTGGAGTATCTCCTGGAATTGCAATCATGTCAAGTCCAACTGAACATACACATGTCATTCCTTCTAATTTTTCTAAATTTAATGAACCACTAATTACAGCATCTATCATTCCTGCATCTTCTGATACTGGAATGAAAGCTCCACTTAATCCTCCAACATGGCTACATGCCATTACTCCGCCTTTTTTAACTGCGTCATTTAGCATCGCAAGGGCTGCTATAGTTCCGTGTGTTCCAACTTGTTCTAATCCAATTTCCTCTAATATTTCTGCAACTGAATCTCCAACTGCTGGTGTAGGTGCAAGAGATAAGTCAACTATACCAAATGGTACATCTAATCTTCTTGATGCTTCTTTTGCAACTAATTCACCCATTCTTGTAACTTTAAATGCAGTTTGTTTAATTGTTTCCGCAACAGTATCAAATGACTCTCCTCGTACCTTTTCAAGAGCTCTCTTAACAACTCCAGGTCCACTTACTCCTACATTTATAATTCTTTCAGCTTCACCAACTCCATGGAATGCTCCAGCCATAAATGGATTATCTTCTACTGCATTTGCAAATATAACCAACTTAGCACACCCAAATCCATGAGTGTCTTTAGTCAATTCAGCAGTTTGCTTTACAATATGTCCTAAATCCCTTACAGCATTCATGTTAATACCAGATTTAGTACATCCAACATTTACTGATGCACAAACTTTTTTTGTTATTGCCAATGCTTCTGGAATAGAATTTATTAAAATTCTATCTCCTTTAGTGCAACCTTTATGTACTAATGCTGAAAAACCTCCTAAGAAGTCTATTCCTAATGTTTCTGCTGCTCTATCTAATGTTTGTGCAAATTTAACATAACTTGTTTCATCCGTTGCTCCACAAATCATAGACATTGGTGTAACAGAAACTCTTTTATTAACTATTGGAATACCAAATTCAGATTCTATTTGTCTCCCAACTTCAACCAATTTTTCTGCACTTCTTGTTATTTTATCATATATTTTAATTCTTGCTTTATCTCCATCTGGATCTATACAGTCAAGTAAAGAAATTCCCATTGTTATAGTTCTAACATCAAGTTTTTCTTCTTCAATCATCTTTATTGTCTCAAGTATATTATTAGTATTCATATTGCCCCTCCTGATTATAGTGAATGCATTGACTTGAAAATTTCTTCTCTTTGAATCTTTATATCAACTCCAAGTTTTTTACCCTCTTCTGTTAATGCCGATCTCACTTCATCAAAATTTCCTTTCATGTTTGTGCAGTCTAACATCATCATCATTGTAAAAAAATCCTGCATTATAGTCTGGTTAACATCTAAAATATTAATATTAAATTCTAACATTTTAGCACTTACACGCGCTATAATCCCCACTTTATCCTGCCCAATTACTGTTAATATTGCTTTCATGCTTATCTACTCCATTCATGTTTATATTTATATAAAATGTACAGTTTAAGTTTACTTAAATCTGAACAAATCTTTATCAACAAACATCAAGTTATAATATCTAGATAAATTCCAAAAAAAACGAAATAATATGTCAAATAAATTGGCCATAATCATCATGTTATTTTAAAGAAATAATATCATTATAACTTATATCTACATTATTTTTTTAAAATTCAATGTAGATATTATATTTATAATATAATTTATATTATATTTTGTCAATTTTTAATACAACTCCCAATATAAATCATTTAATTAAAATACATTCTATATAACTTTTATTTAAAGATTGATAAATGTATATTTTGTAATATTTCTCCATACATTTTATATATAATTTCATCTTTACTGCTAATCTCTTCAAAACCATATATCATTGTAAGATCATTTTCTGCATACAACTCGTTAAACTCATGGCATATTTTCTCTATAATACTAACTGAATTATTTTTATTGTAATTTATAAAAAACAAAATAATACTACTACTTTTTGATAAACATGCTATATTATTTTTAAGCTTATTCTTTATAACTATATCGGCTGCTTTAAAAATAGCTTTCTTTTTTTCTTCTTCTTCCATTAAGCACGATAATCCTTTTATATAAAAAACAGCTATTGTTGTTGGTATAAATTTTTCTTTATTAATTTTTCCTAATATATTTTCTAAAAATACACTATTATATAGCCCACTAATATTGTCTTTGCAATTATATAATTCAAATTCCCAATTATCTATATTTTCTTTTTCAATAATTGAATTCATGTTTTTAATTTTAGTAGATTCATGATTCTCCTTTAACATATATCTAACTTTGTCACTTAATATTATACATACAATTAAGCCTACTAATAAATACAAAATCATACTTTTATGTTTAATGGCCTCATATAAAATTAAAGTAATAGTCATTATACACAATAAAAGATTGAGCATAGTGACACTTCTTAATATATCCACAATTTGTCCTTTGTTTAATTTATTCCTATCTCTTCTTTTTATCACGTTAATTCCTCATCTTAAAATTCAGATTTTTTAGTTACTTGCCTTTAAAATACCTTCTCCCTTAATTATTCCAAAATATATAATTTAATGTAATTTTTTAATTAATATTATTATATCATAAATATATTTATAAGCATTAAAATAAAGCGAAGAATACTCCGCCTTATATATTAAAATTAATTTGCTGCTGTTTTTTCAAACTGAGAATTATATAAATTAGTATAAAATCCATTCATAGCCATGAGCTCTTCATGATTACCCTGCTCAATAATATCTCCATCCTTTAAAACAAGAATTATATCTGCATTTTTTATTGTTGAAAGTCTATGTGCTATTATAAAACTTGTTCTTCCTTCCATAAGTGTATCCATGGCTTTTTGAATTTTCAATTCTGTTCTTGTATCTACTGAACTTGTTGCTTCATCAAGTATCAATATTTTAGGATCTTTAAGTATTGCACGTGCAATTGTTAAAAGCTGCTTTTGTCCCTGAGATACATTGCTTACTTCTTCATTTAAAATCATATCGTAGCCTTCATGAAATGTACTTATAAATTCATCTGCTTCTGCACTTTCAGCTGCATTATGTACTTCTTCATCAGATGCATCAAGATTTCCATATCTTATATTTTCCTTTATTGATCCATTAAATAGCCATGTTTCTTGAAGGACCATTCCAAAAAGTTTCCTAAGATCTCTTCTATTAAAATTGTATATACTTTTCCCATCAATAAGTATATCACCATTATTTATATCATAAAATCTCATAAGTATCTTTATAATTGTACTCTTACCAGCTCCAGTAGGTCCTACAATAGCCACTTTTTTACCTTCATTTACTTTAAGACTAAAATTATTGATTATTGTTTTATCTGGATAATATCCAAATTTAACATTTCTAAATTCTACGTTTCCTTCAATATTTTCAATACTTTCTGGATTATCTGCAAATTGAACCTCTTCTTCTTCTTCTAAGAATTCAAAAACCCTTTCAGAAGATGCTGCTATAGACTGAAGCATATTTGATATTTGAGCAATCTGAGCAAGTGGCTGAGTAAAACTTCTTGTATATTGGATAAATGACTGTATATCTCCAACACTTATTTTATTTTGTATTGCAAAAAAACCTCCGAGAATTGCAACTGCAACATAACCAATATTACTTATAAACATCATTATAGGCTGCATAAGACCAGATAAAAATTGTGATTTCCATGCACTTTTATAAAGTGTTTCATTGTCAGTATTGAATCTATTTATTGCATCCTCCTCTCCATTAAATACTTTTACAATATTATGCCCACCATAAACTTCTTCAACCTGCCCATTTACATGACCCAAATAATCCTGCTGTTCCTTAAAATATTTTTGTGATTTTTTTGCTATAAAAGTTATAAATATAAGGGATATTGGAACTATCAATACTATGGTACAAGTCATTATCACATTTATTGTGCACATCATAAATACAATTCCAATTATTGTTGTTATTGATGTTATTATCTGAGTCATACTCTGATTAAGACTCTGATTTAATGTATCTATATCATTTGTTATTCTCGATAAAACTTCACCATGTGTTCTCCTATCGAAATAGTTCATAGGCATTCTATCTATTTTTTCTATCATTTCTTTTCTTAATCTATATGTAAGCTTTTGAGAAACTCCTGTCATTATAAATCCCTGAATAAATGAAAATACTGCACTTATTAAATATATGACTAGTAATGTAATTAAGATTCTACTTATTTTAGTAAAATCTATTCCACTTCCACCAGAAAGTTTGCTCATTATTCCATTAAATATTTCTGTAGTAGCATTACCTAAAATTTTAGGACCTATTATTGAAAACGCAGTACTTCCTATTGCAAATAATATAACCAAAATAACTGAAAATTTATATTTGAATAGATAATTAAAGAGCTTTTTCATGCTTCCCTTAAAATTCTTTGCCTTTACTTTTCCTCCACCCATAACTCTCATTTGTCCCATGCCGCCCATGGTAGGTCTCATTTTTCTATCTTCATTACTCATTTGCAAGCTCCTCCTTTGAAAGTTGTGAAAATGCAATCTGTCTATATGTATCACAATTTTCCATAAGATCCTTATGAGTTCCACGTCCTACAATTTTACCTTTATCTAAAACAAGTATTTCATATGCATCAAGCACAGTGCTTATTCTTTGAGCAACTAATATCTTTGTTGTATTTTTTGTTTCCTCTCTCAGTGCTCTCCTTAATGCCACATCAGTTTTATAATCAAGAGCAGAAAAACTATCATCAAATACAAGTATTTCAGGATTCTTTATAACAGCTCTTGCTATAGATATTCTCTGCTTTTGTCCTCCTGATACATTTGTTCCTCCCTGAGAAATTTCTGTATCATATGCTTCATCCTTACTTTCAATAAACTGAGATGCTTGCGCAATTTTAGCAGCCCTTTTCATTTCACTATCTTTTGCATTTTTCTTACCATATTTTATATTTGACTTTATTGTTCCTGAAAACAATACTCCCTTTTGTGGCACAAATCCTATTTTTTCTCTTAGTTCATGCTGAGTCAAATTTCTTACATCAACACCATCAATAAGTATCTTTCCTGATGTAACATCAAAAAATCGTGGAAGAAGGTTTACAAGTGTTGACTTACCACTTCCTGTACTCCCTATTATCGCTGTTACTTTTCCTGGCTTTGCCGTAAATGATATATCACTTAAAACTTCTTCACCATCAGGATACTTAAAGTACACATTCTGATATTCTACATACCCCTTTTTGCTGACATTTATGTTTTGGGATGAACTTGGATCAATTATTGTAAGTTCTGTTTTCAGTACTTCTTCTATACGCTTTGCTGAAACAAGTGCTCTTGGGAGTATCATTGAAACCATTGAAATCATTAAAAATGACATTACTATCTGCATTGTGTATTGTATAAACGCCATAAGATCCCCGACCTGCATATTACCATCATTAATCTGTCCTGCACCAATCCATACGATAAGAACTGAAATTGCGTTCATTATTAACATCATTGATGGCATCATACATGTCATAATTCTGCTTACAAAAAGATTTGTTTTAGTAAGATCTTTATTAGCATCATCAAATCTGTTTTCTTCATGTTTTTCTGTAGTAAAGGCTCTTATTACTGGAAGTCCTGTGAGAATTTCTCTAGCTATCTGATTCACCTTATCTATAAGTGTTTGTATTCTTTTAAATCTAGGCATAGCCAAACCAAATAAAATGCTTATTACTATTAGTATTGTTCCTACTGCAACAGCTATTATCCATGTCATAGATTTATTGGTTCCTAATACTTTTATTATTCCTCCACATCCCAGTATTGGAGCATAAAAAATCATTCTTAACATCATAACGACAAAGGTCTGGATCTGTACAATATCATTTGTTGTTCTTGTTATAAGCGATGCAGTTGAAAATTTATCAAATTCAACATTTGAAAAACTTAATACTTTTTCAAATACGTCTTTCCTCAATATTTTTGCAAGACTTGCTGCAACCCTTGATGCAAAAAAAGAAACTAACACTATAGATATTCCACCTATAAGTGCAAGACCTATCATTTTTATTCCTGAATTAAATATGTAGTTAATCTGTTCTTTGTCTGTATCTATCCCAACCGCCTTATATTCATTTTTCACATATGAAATTCCAGCTTGGGATAATAATGTTTGTGGCATATTATTAAAGTTGCCATTTATTTTTTCAACTATGTTATTACGCACATCTTTTGGAAGTATACCAAGAAGTTGAAATACATTCATATTATCTCCAACCATACCTTCTGGCATGTTTTCTACAATAACTTTTTCAAGTCCTTCAGACATTTCTCTATTATTTTCAATATTTTCTACAATAGTTATTGGTTTTGTAAAAATTTCGTCAAGCCTTTCCTGACTTTCTCTATCATTTATTAAATTTTCCTTATATAATGGAGTATTTTTTAATTCAGGATAAACCTTTAAATATTTTTCATAATCTATTTCAGGTAAATTCTCCTTTACAATAAGTGTATAGTTATCATCAACATAATTTTTATCTTCATCATCCATAAAAAGTATTAATTTGTTTAATTCACTTTCTCTTATGACTTTTGGTGCAATTTCTTTTATGCCATTTTGCTGAATTCCTATATCTACAATATCAGATGTATATTGTGGAAGGGCTAAATCAGTAAGTGCTTGTATAATAAGCAGTACTATAATGAGTAAAATTATGCCAGTAAATCTTTTTAAATATTTAATTATTGTAGCCACTCTCATTCAATCCTTTCTTAAAGAACATATCTTTATAGATAAATTTTATTAATATATATTTTTAGTTTTTCTTTAAACACTTAAGTCAATTCAAGATTTTACTGGTTTATATTGAATTTTATTCAATTTATTGAAATATATCCAATAGGCTATTTGAATAAGTTTTAAATATATTACACAAATTAAAATGTATTATTCTATATAATCCATAAAAAACATATACTTGTACGGGAGGGTGGTATTTTGGAATCAGATTATGAAATATTAGAGTTATTAAATAAATTATCCGCTGAAATATGCAGTAAATTTGATGGAATTCATTTTGAAATAAATTCCATGAAATCTACAATCTCTACCCTCAATAAAAGAATTGAAAATAATAATCTGATTATTGATAAAATAGATAAAACTCTTGATAACTTATATAAAAACGCCAATTTGTCATTTGATAATAATGATAACCCAGATGTTAACGAAAATATAAATTCATTAAAGAATATTGTTTCAAACAATTCAGAACTTTTAACTGATATGAATGAAGATTCATCAAAAAAACTTCTTCTCATATCTAAAGACTTAAAATTTATAACACATAAAGTTCTTCAAAGTGAAAAAGATCTCTTCAATCTTCAAGAAGAAATCAAAAATACTTATAAATAAAATTGAGCTTAAATATAAAAAAACTGTACAAAATTCAAATATAATCTATTCCAATTCTGTACAGTTTACTTACTATTACTTCTTTATGTTATTTATAATATAATTAATGTTATTCCAATTAAATGTATAATCTATACATATTCTATTTAACATGCTAAAATTATCATCTCTATCAGCGTATCCATGCTCAATAGTAAATCCCATTTTATATCCTGCATTTTCTACTGCACTCTTAGTATCATCATTATACATTCCTTCAGGATATGCTGCTGCAATAACTGATTTACCTGTTATTTCTTCTATTTCTTTCTTTGATTTTGATAGTTCCTCTAATTGTTCATTATAAGACATTTCACTAAGCCTTTTATGTGAAACTGTATGTGATTCTATATCAATTCCATAATCGCTCATTTCCTTAATCTGCTGCGAAGTCATACTAGTTTCACCATTTATTAAGCTTGATACTACAAAAATTGTAGCATTCATATTAAGTTCTTTTAATATAGGAAATGCATTTGTATAGTTGTCCTTATATCCATCATCAAATGTTATTAAAATACTTTTCACAGGAATCGGTTTATCATTTACAAGGTAATCTTCAAGTTCTGATATAGTAAGCGCTGTATATCCATTATCTTTCAACGCCTTCATATGTTCCTTAAATTTTTGTGGAGATACTATAAGTGGACTTTTTCCACTTTCATCGTACCCAATTGAATGATAACACAATACTGGAACACCTTTATTCTCATTAGTAATATCAACCTTTTCAAATTTATCCACATCCGTTTTCAGATTCTCTACTGGAGAATTTGATATATTCTCTGAATTTATTTTATCCTCAAATTTTTCAGTTTCATAATTATATTCATTACTTGCTTCATATTGATTGCTATCCACTTTTATAGATGCTTTATGATTATAAATATTTACTCCTATCCCTATTAATATAACAAGCACTAAACTTCTTACTAGTTTTTTTCTCCTACGATTTTTTTTCAAACGCTTTGACAAAGTATTCTTGCACTTCTTTTTATTATCCATATCTTCTCCTAAACAAAATTACAAATCATATTATTTTTCCACTCAATAAAACAGTGAGCATAAATAGCATCTATACTCACCATGTATTATTCTTCTATTTGATTTTTCTGTCACTTATCTTTACTGTTTCTAAGTGTTCTGGTGACAATCTTGGATGATGTTTAGATTTTGAATAGTCATTAGAAAAATACACCCTAAGACTTTCACTACTGTTTTCTGCATCAACCATGTACATAACATTTTGAACATATCCATGGATGAAGTCATCTTTGCTAAACAAAAGGTGTATTTCAGTCCCAACTTTAGTAATGACATTCAAAACATCAGTTAAATCTTTAGAATCTTTTGTAAATACAACATCTCCACTGTCTAAAAGGCAAAATTCAACCTTCATAGCTTTCATCCCTTTCTTCTATGCTTACACCATTATTATACTGAATTTATTTTATAAATTCAAACGTCTCTTAAAGTGAATCTCTATACTAGTTTGCATCTTTATAATATATTTTGTAATATTTATTTAATTCATTAAGAATAGTAATAATAGCATTTAATACTATACTCTTTATGTTAATATATAATTCTTGTTTTTATATCTTGCATAATTTATATATTTTATACATCTAAAACATATAAATTATAAGAAAAAATTAAAAATGCAGATACCATACATTAGTATCTGCATTTTATTAAATATTTAGCTATAATAAATATTAAACCTTACTACACTAATCTCTTAATGTAGCTCCAAGTTTATATTCTAAAGATCTTAAAATTTTATCATGTACTTTATTTACATCTTTATCTTGTAGAGTTTTATTTTCATCTCTATAAGCAATTGCATAAGCTATGCTCTTCTTACCTTCTGGTATTTGTTTTCCTTTATAGATATCAAATAATTGAACTTTTTCTACTATATTTCCACCAGCTTTTCTTATACAGTCTTCGATCTCTTGAACTAAAACAGCATCATCTACAAGTAAAGCTATATCTCTTGTTACTGCTGGGAATTTAGGTAATGCTTTATACTTTCTATCCATGTCAGCAGCTTCATATAATACATCTAAATTAAGTTCTGCAACATAGCATGATTCATCTATTCCATAGTTTTCAGTAACATCTAAGTGAACTTCACCTAAAGTACCTACTATATTCTTGCCTATAACAAGTTTAGCAGTCTTACCTGGATGGTAACTTACATTTTCACTTTCTCTTTCATATTTGGCATTCTTTATTCCAAGACCTTCAACTATATTTTCAACTGCACCCTTAAGGTCTAAGTAATCACAATCTCCATACATACCTATAGTTAAAATATTTCTTTCAATTGGAAGCTTATTTTCATCTTCATTCTTGATGTAAACTTTACCCATTTCAAATAATCTTGCATATGAGTTATTTCTTGAGTAGTTTCTTCCTAAACATTCCATCATTGATGGTAAAGTTGAAGTTCTCATTACACTATAATCTTCACCTAATGGATTTTTAATTTTTACTACATTTCTTAATTCACTATCTTCTGGTACACATATTTTATCAAATACCTTTGGAGATACAAACGAATAACTTATAGATTGATTTAATCCACTTCCAGTAGCAAGCATTACCATTTTATCATCTAATAATCTCTTTCTGTATTTTGGTTCTCTAGAAGTAGAAACTGAGAATATTGTAGCAGGAATAACATCATATCCATGAATTCTAGCAATTTCTTCGGCAATATCTTCTCTTATTGCGATATCAATTCTAAAAGTTGAAGCTGTTACAACTAAATTATCTCCATCTATTTCTGTAAATAAATCAACACTATCTAAGCATCTCTTCATTTCTTCTTTTGAAAGGTCAGTTCCTAAGAATTTGTTAATCCAATTTGCATCAACTACTACTTTCCCAGCTTCCTTCTTTTTGTTGTATACATCAATAGTTCCATCTAATACTTCACCAGCACCTAATTCACAGATTAATGCACATGCTCTATCTATAGCAAGTTCTGCTAAGTTTAGATCTATATCTTTTTCAAATCTACTTGAAGCTTCGCTTCTTAAGTTTAATTTCTTAGAATTTACTCTTATATTAGTTCCATCAAAATTTGCAGATTCAAATATAACTTCTTTAGTATCTTCTTTTATTTCAGAATTTAATCCACCCATAATTCCAGCAAGACCTACTATTGTATCGCTGTCTTTAATGCATAACATAGAATCATCTAGAATTCTTTCAGCTTCATCTAATGTTGTGAATTTTTCATCAGCTTTTGCTCTTTCAACTACTATTTTATTAGTAGTTATTTCTCTTGCATCATAAGCGTGCATTGGCTGACCTAATTCAAGCATGACAAAATTTGTTATGTCTACTATATTATCGATAGGTCTTATACCAGCTTCAAGAAGTCTTTCCTGCATCCAACCTGGTGATGATTGAACTTTAACATTCTTAACTTTTCTTGCCATATATCTTAAGCATAAGTCATCTTTAACTTCTACTTTCAATTCATCATTTACATTTCCTTCACCTATTGTTTTATATTCTAAGTTCGGCATCTTATAAGATGTTCTAAGTGCAGCTGCAGTTTCTCTTGCCATACCAACAATACTTAAGCAATCTGGTCTGTTTGAAGTTATTTCAAAGTCTAATATGGCTTTATTTAATTTCAATACCTCTTTAATATCTGCACCTAATGGTGTATCTTGAGGCATGATCATTAAACCATGAACTGGTTCATCTCCAGCAATTCCAAGTTCTTCTTCAGAGCAGAACATACCATTAGATACTTCTCCTCTTAATTTACCTTTTTTAATTTTAGTTCCATCAGCTAAAGTAGACCCATGAAGGGCAACTGGAACAATATCCTGTTCTTTCATGTTATTTGCTGCTGTAACTATTTGAATACTTTCAGTTCCAATATCAACTTGACAAATACTAAGCTTTTCAGCATCTGGATGCTTTACTATTTGAGTTATTTTTCCTGTTACTACTTTATCTATTGTATCACCTTGAACTATTAATTCTTCAAGCTGTGATCCAGTTAAAGTTAATTTATCTCCTAATTCTTTAGGACTTACATTTATTTCAACATAATCTTGTAACCAATTAAATGGTACCTTCATATTATTCTCCTCCTCAGAGTCAATTGACAAAGAATAATTGACAATTGACAATTAAATGTTGAAATTCCTCTGGAATTTCTTTATTTTTTACTTCTATAATTCTTCATATTATAATAATAAAATATTAATATTTTTCTCAATCAATTCTTATATTTTCTCAGATAAACTTAATTTTTAAAAAATAATCACTTAATATTATAATTTTTAAAAATCAGTCATAATTCTTATCCATAATTGTTAATCGTCAATTGATTAAAATTGGTTTAAGAATCTCATATCACTTTCATATAACAATCTTATATCATCAATACCATACTTAAGCATAACCATTCTATCTACACCAAATCCAAATGCAAATCCACTATATACTTCAGGATCTATTCCACAGTTTCTTAATACGTTTGGATGAACCATACCACACCCTAAAAGTTCTATCCATCCACTATTTTTACATACTCTACATCCTTCTCCACCACATACGAAACAAGTTGCATCCATTTCTGCTGATGGTTCTGTAAATGGGAAGTGATGTGGTCTGAATTTAG
Organism: Clostridium butyricum; assembly: GCF_006742065.1. Lineage (NCBI taxonomy): Bacteria > Bacillati > Bacillota > Clostridia > Eubacteriales > Clostridiaceae > Clostridium > Clostridium butyricum. Next base: position 2,373,520 of record NZ_AP019716.1, read on the forward strand.
TTTGAACCTTATCTCCAAACATCTTTTTAGCAAATAGTTCTAAAGTTCCTTTTAAATCTGCAAAAGTAACTCCTTTGTCTATAACAAGACCTTCCATTTGATAAAATATAGGTGAATGTGTAGCATCAACTGAATCTGATCTATAAACCTTACCTGGTGATATCATCTTAATTGGAGGCTTTTGATTTTCCATAGTTCTAACTTGAACTGGTGAAGTTTGAGTTCTAAGAACGATATTATCATTTATATATAATGTGTCCTGCTCACTTCTTGCTGGATGATTCTTAGGAATATTTAATGCTTCAAAATTATAATGATCATATTCAACTTCTGGACCTTCTTCTATTGTAAATCCCATTGAAACAAATATATCTTCCATAGTCTGAAGTGTTAATTCTAAAGGATGTCTCTTTCCTATAACTTTTTTCTTCCCTGGAAGTGATATGTCTATAGTTTCACTTGCAAGTCTTGCTACCTTTTCTTTATTTTTTATAGCTTTCATTGCAGCTTCTAATTTTTCCTCAACTGCTGCTTTAGCTTCATTAACCATTTTACCTACTAAAGGTCTTTCCTCTGGGGATACTGATCCCATCCCTCTTAATATTGTAGTAAGTTCTCCTTTTTTACCTAAAAACTTTACTCTCACTTCTTCTAATTGTGAACTATTTGTTGCAACATCAATTTGTTGTAAAGCAAGTTCTTGTAATTCTTTAAGTTTTTCTTTCATGATTTTTCTCCTTTCAATAACTTATGCCGTTTATTTAGTTAACAGTTAACAAGTAACAGTTATCAGTAATTTTAAATTTAAAAACCTATTCTGCTATAATTAACTATCAACTTATACTTTTAGACATAAAAAAATCGTCCCCCATAAAAAGGGACGAATTATCCGCGTTACCACCCTGATTGGTACCTAAAAGGCTACCCAGCTTAATTTTAATAACGACATATATATGCCGCCAGATGCTACTATTACTTCACAGCTGGAACTCCTGAGTGAACTTCACAATTACTTCATTTAAAAAGACTTCCAGTCCAATGATCTTTTCTCCCTGAAAACTTCATAAAAGCTACTCTCTCAATCACAATTTTTAATTTATTTAATTAATACAACTAATTATACAAATAAAGAATAGAAATTTCAACCCTCAATTTTAAAATTAATCCAAATATAACACACTTATTTCAATATACTGAAAAATTTAAGCTACACTGTAAAAATAATTATTTCAAATTGACTTCTTATTGATCTTTAACATACATATATTCCCTAAACTATGAATTTACTAAAAATCACTTCCTGCAAGGTATCCAGTTGAAAATGCCATCTGAAGATTGTATCCTCCAGTTTCAGCATCGATATCAATCACTTCTCCTGCAAAGTACAGATTTTTAATTATTTTTGATTCCATATTGGAAGCATTTATTTCTTTAACACTAACTCCTCCAGATGTAACCTGTGCCGCTTTTATAGTTAATGTTTCTCTTGCTGTAAGTCTCATTTCTTTTATGTATTCAAGAATCTTATTTTCATCTTCCTTTTTTAAGTCACTTGCTTTAACTTCAGTAATTCCTATAATAGAAAATATTTCTTTCAAGAAATTCTGTGGTAATATTCCCTTCAAATTATTTAATGCAGTCTTATTAGGATTACTTCTTATTATTTCTGATAGTTCTTCTTTAGACTTGTCACTCATAAAATCAAGTTTTATTTCTACTTCACCATCATTTAAAGCTTTATTTATATATGATGATAGTTTTAGCACTCCTGGACCGGACACTCCAAAATGTGTAAATATCATATCGCCTATTTTTTCTATTTTTCTCTTCTTAACCTTTGCAGAAATAACCACATCCTTCATTGAAACACCTTGAAGTGATTTTACAAATTCTTCTTTAATAACTAGTGGTATTAATGCTGGGTAAATAGGAGTTATTGTATGACCGTATTTTTTTATAACATCATACATAGATCCATCTGATCCTGTATTTGGAAAGCTCTTTCCTCCAGTTGTAACAATAACTTTATCTCCATATATTCTTTTTCCACCCTCAGATATAACACCCTTCACAGTATTATCTTCCACTATAAGATCCTCTATCTTTGTATTAAACATAATTTTAACATTATTATTTTTCAAATCATTTTTTAATACTTCTATAACTTCATCTGCTTTATCACTTTTAGTATATACTTTTTGATCAAGTTCTTCTTTATATTCTAGCCCCTGTTCACTAAAGTATTCAAGTAAAGAATAATTTGAAAAAGTATAAAGAGCACTATATAAAAATTTATTATTTGTAACTATTTTTTCAAAAAACTCCTCAATATCTCTGTTATTTGTAATATTACATCTTCCACCACCAGTAAGCTTAAGTTTTTCACCAATATTACTATTTCTCTCTATTAAAACAACTTCGTTATTCTTTGCACTACTAAGTGCAGCCATAATCCCAGCCGGACCTGCACCAACAACAATAACATTTGCCATAAATACACCTCACTATTATTTCATTTGTTCTTTTATGATTATAGCATAATAAATAAAATTTTATTATCCATAATAAATTATTCATAATTTTTCATTCTCACAAAAAATTTGTATTTAAAACTCTTTATAACAATTTAAAGTAAATTCTATCATAAAACTAAAAAACATGCTCATATTTATAGAGCATGCTTTTCATAAAATAATAAATATACTATTCTATAATTTAAAAAATTATACTAATTTGGAATTGTTCTAATCGTATAAATCTTGTCGTATCTTTTCATACATTATAACTGAAGTAGCTATAGCAACATTTAAAGATTCAGCATTTCCTGGCATAGGTATCTTAACTTTCGTATCTGCCAATTCATATACCTCATCACTTACTCCATTTCCCTCATTTCCAACTGTTAAGAGAACTTTTCCCTTAAGGCTTTCCTGGAAGAAATCTTTATCTGTATCAAGAGATGTAACAACTATCTTAAACTTCTTATCCTTTAAAGATTTCACAAGTGTCATATTTTCATCATCATAATGAACTGGAACATAAAACAATGATCCCATAGTTGATCTTATTGTCTTTTCATTGTATATATCTACTGTCCCTTTTGTTAAAATAATTCCATCAGCTTTAACTGCATGTGCTGTTCTTATTATTGTTCCTAAATTACCTGGATCTTGAACTTTATCACATAGCAAATAAAAACTTCCATTCAAATCTAAGGTTTTCTCATTCATATGTACAATGGCAACTATTCCTTGTGGCTTTTCTGTTGAAATAATTTCTTTAAATAAAGAATTTACCATCTCATATATCTTAATATCTTTATTTATATATTCTCTTAAATAGGAATCAATTTTATCTTTTCCGTCACATGTTACTATTAAGCATTCTATATTCAAACCAGCTTTAAATGCTTCTTGAACAAGTCTAAAACCTTCTATAATATATTTATTACTTTTTGTTCTATTTTTTCTTTCTTTAAGCTTCTTAGTTTCTTTAAATAAATTATTATCTTTACTTTCAATAAAAGTCAAAGTTTTCACCTCAAAATTTTCAGCTTTTTCCAATAGCACCTTCAAGCTTTCCTAAATCTTTAGTAGTTCCCAGTGCTACTATAATATCATTTTTCATTATTATTTCATCTGGTCCCGGAGAAACATTCACATCATTCCCATCCTTAATGGCAACCACATTTATTCCATATTTTTTTCTTAACTCCAGATCTTTCAAAGATTTATTAATCCAAGAATCAAGTGCTTCAATCTCCATTATACTGTATTCTGATGATAATTCAATGTAATCCAGTATATTTGATGAAACAAGATTATGTGCCACTCTCTGCCCCATATCCTTTTCTGGAAGCACCACCTTATCTGCTCCAATTTTATAAAGAACTTTTGCATGCAAGTCACTATGCCCTTTTGCAATTATATATTTCACACCTATTTCTCTTACAAGTAAAGTAACCATAACACTTGCTTGAATATCAGATCCTATTGTTACAACCGCCACATCAAAATTTCTTAGACCTAATTTTCTCAATGCATTTTCATCAGTGGCATCCATCTGTACGGCATGAGTTACATAATCTGCAATATCAGCAATTTTTTCTTCATCCATATCTATAACAAGTACATCATGACCTAAGTTATAAACTGTTCTTGCAAGCGATTCACCGAATCGCCCAAGTCCTATTACAACAAACTGTTTTTTCGCCATATTAATCTCCTCCTAATCCCCTTACCACTATAAAACTTAGATACTATTATATTTTCTCGTATATACTAATATTATAATAAAAATTTTATAATTTAAATACAAGTACTTATTTTATCCAATCAATATTTTACCTTCTGGATACTTAATTCCCGACTTATTATTTCTTTTTATCAAGGCAAGAAAGACTGTAATTGGTCCAACCCTTCCACAATACATTGTAAACATAAGAACAATTTTACTTAAAGTTCCTATTTCTTGTGTCACACCAGTAGTAAGCCCTGCTGTTCCAAATGCAGATGAAGCTTCGTAAAGAAGATCTATGAACTGTTGATTGGGCTCTGCAATACTAAGTATTGTTGTAACAACTAATACTATTGCCATACCAAGTGCAAACACAGTAAATGCTTTGTATACAGTTTCTTTTGAAAATCTTCTTCCAAAAGCTTCTGTATCATTTCTTCCTCGTAACACAGATATAACAGTTAGTACAAGAACTCCAAACGTGGCTGTTTTCAATCCACCAGCAGTAGATCCTGGAGAACCACCTATAAACATTAAAATTATAGTCATAAGCTTACCACTCATTGTCATATCACCTGTTGATATACTGTTAAATCCTGCAGTTCTTGGAGTAATTGATGAAAACATAGAATTTAGAATCTTTTCACCTAAATTTAAATTACCCAAGGTCGCCGTATTTTTATATTCAACAAGAAAAATAAAAGCAGCTCCTCCAAATATTAAACTTGCAGTAATGCATATTACAATCTTAGAATGAACTGATAACTTTTTCATTTTTTTATAATTTAATATTTCTATTAAAACAGTAAATCCAATACCACCGATTATAATTAATAGACTTATTACTATTATTACAAGATAATTTCCCGAAAAACTCGTTAGACTGGAAAAATCACCAAATAAATCAAAGCCAGCATTGCAAAATGCAGACACCGAATGAAATATACTATAAAACACACCAGTCGAAATACCAAACTTTGGCACAAATACAAAACTCAAAAGAAATGCACCTGCAATCTGTACTGTAAAAGTGAGTCCAAGAACATATCTAAGCATTTTTACCAATCCTTGAATATTAAATGTATTCATAGCTTCCTGCATAATCAATCTATCACGTAGTGTAATCTTTCTTCCAAGAATCATTGCAATAAATGTTGTAACTGACATGAAACCTAATCCACCAATTTCTATAAGTATCATTATTATGCATTGACCAAAAGTATTCCAATAGGTTCCTGTATCTAGTGTCACGAGCCCAGTTACACATACAGCTGATGTCGCTGTAAAAATCGAATCTACAAGACTTGTATATCTACCACTTTTTGATGAAATAGGCAGACTAAGTATAACTCCGCCAAGTAAAATTACTACTGCAAAGCCAAGTGCTAATATTCTTACTTCGCTAAGCCTATTTTTTTTCGTAATGACTTTTTCCATATTCTTCACCTCAAAGGTTAATAATATATTCTTTTTTATATAAAAATAAAATGCGGCCCAAAGACCGCATTTTATATGTAATATTAAGCTAATGCTTTTTTAGCAGTTTCAACTAATTCAGCAAATGCTTTTGGATCATTGATAGCTATTTCTGATAACATTTTTCTGTTAATTTCGATTCCAGCTAATTTGATTCCATTCATGAATTTTGAATAAGACATTTCGTTCATTCTAGCAGCAGCATTGATTCTTGCGATCCATAAGCTTCTGTAGTCTCTCTTCTTATTCTTTCTTCCAACGTAAGCATTTCTTAATGCTCTTATTACTGATTCATTAGCAGTTTTAAATAACTTACTCTTTCCACCGTAGTATCCTTTTGCAAGTTTTAAAACTTTTTTATGATTTTTACGAGAATTCTTTGCTCTCTTTACTCTTGCCATTACTTAAACCTCCTGTACCAAATACTCTATCTTATAGGTATGGTAATAATTTCTTCATTACTTTTTCTTGTGCTTTACAAACGTATCCAGCTTTTCTAAGATTTCTCTTAGTCTTTGAGCTCTTCTTAGTTAAGATATGGCTCTTAAAAGCTTTAGCTCTTTTAAGCTTTCCTGTTCCTGTCTTTCTAAATCTTTTTGCTGCACCTCTATGACTCTTCATTTTTGGCATGATAAAATCCTCCTCTCAAGTTATGCCTTTTTAGGCCCTAAAACCAATGTCATGCTTCTACCTTCTCTTTTAGGTCTTTTCTCTATAATAGAAACATCTTCTAATTTAGCTGTAAAATTATTAAGAATTCTTTCACCAATGTGACCTAACTCCATTTCTCTACCTCTAAATCTAACAGTGATTTTAACTTTATCTCCATCTAATAGGAACTTTCTTGCATTTTTTGCTTTGATATCAATATCATGTTCCTCAATAGTTAGACTTACTCTTATTTCTTTTATACTGATTACTTTTTGTTTCTTTTTAGCTTCTTTTTCCTTCTTTGATTGCTCATATACAAATTTACCGTAGTCCATAACCTTACAAACTGGTGGTTTTGCATTTGGGGAAATCATAACTAAATCTAGTTCATTTTCATCAGCAAGTCTTCTTGCTTCATTTGTCGAAACAACACCAAGTTGTTCTCCATCTTTACCTATCAATCTGACTTCTTTTTCTCTTATTCCTTCATTCATCGAAAAATCTTTACTAATATTTTTCACCTCCGAAAAATTCTATACATAATAAAAAGACGGCCTCACTTAGCCGTCTCATATTATCAATACAACTGTATAGACATCCATAAACCTAACTAGCAATCATATGACACTGCAAGGTGAGAAACGGCTGTTTCTTCTTAACAAAACTTAGTATATCACCATATCTAAAACATGTCAACATTTTTACTCAATATTTTTTTAGGTAGATATTCTATACACTCATCAAAACAAGTTACCCTATCACCAAAGACATTTTTAATTGTCTCTAAAAACTCTTTATTATTACAATTTCGTTTTCCGTAAATTATTATATTTTTAGGCGAACTTGTTATAAGACCACTTATCAGTATATCTTCTATATTTATATCAAAATCATTTTCATCACCAGTAAGTTCTTTTAAAAAGTCCTTGTATAAATCCTTGCCGTATTCATCCTTTATAATATAGTGACCTCCTGCTTCAATTGAAATTATTATTTTTTCAATTTTACATTCTTGAATATCAACAAAATATTTTAACAACCGAACAAATTCTTCATATTCTTTTTCAACCATGTACTTTTCTACTACTTTATCTACTATCTTCTCTATATCTTCACGTAACATACGTAATCTAAAGGTTATAAAACCATCCACGTTAATCTCTTGTTTTTCACCAATACACTGTCTTATTTTTTCAATAATGTTATTTATTCTATTTAAACAATAAATAGAATCTTCATCCTTACAAGCTGCTTCACAGTTTAGCACTTTTAGTATCTTATTTTCTACCTCTAAAATTTCACTTTGCTTTAAAAAGAAATAATTGTCTGTTATAAATTCAAACATTTCTCTTTTCCTATAATAATCAATAACTATTCTATATAAAATATTACTAACATATAAGTTAATAATTTCTTCTATCTTATTGTTATACGAATCCTTATCACACATTATTTTAATTATATGTGTCTTTCCTTCAATACTTTCAACCAAACCTATTGTTATATCTTTTTTCTTAAGTGATTCTTTTAGCTCCTGCAAGTCATGCGAAAATGTAAGCTCTTCATTATAAGCTAATTTTAAAATAAGCATGGATTTCACTCCCTTCTTTATATTAGTATGTATGAAAAAATATTAGATATACTCATATACAAGTTCTATTTTTATATGAATTTTAATTTTTTTATATGGACATAACTCTTACATCTATTTCTTTTCAATAAATACTATGAGCATTACAGTTTTCTATTTTTAATATTCTAATGTATGTATTTGTATAATACGCTTAAAAATTTACAATGTGTTATTTACAAGCAAATTTAAAATATTTATAATTTTCTTAATAAAAATTTTATTTTAAAATAAAAAGGAGATTAAGATGTACGCTTTTGCTGATTATAGAATTACTGATGAAGAAATCCAAAATCTTTTAAAATTAAATATAGAAGTAATCAAAGTTCCCAAATGCACCCAAGTTTATGAAGCCATTAATGGACATCCAGATATTCAACTAAATATACTAAAAAACAATAGTGCTACTCAATTAATTGTTCAAAAAGATATTTCTGAAGATTTTAGAAATATTTTAGAAGAAAATCACATAAAATATATTGTTTCAAAGAAATCTTTGAAAAATTCATATCCATCTGACATTATTTTGAATGCTTTAATACTTAAAGATCATTTTATTCATACTTTAGCATATACAGATGAAAATCTTTTCAATTCCCAAAAATCAAAAATAAATATTGATGTACCACAAGGATATACAAAATGTTCTGTTCTACCAATAAACGAAAAAGCATTAATTACAAGTGATAAAGGTATATACAAAAAATTAAAAAATTTTAATTTTGACATTCTACTTCTTCCACCAGGCGACATCCTTCTTCCTTCTTTAAACTATGGGTTCATAGGAGGTACTGGAGGAATGATTTCTTCTGACAAAATAGCTTTCTTTGGTGAATTAGAACATTACAAATACGGAAATGAAATAAAAAAATTTTTATCTCATTATGGAATTACTCCTGTTTACTTAAAAAAAGGCAAACTTATAGATAGAGGAAGTCTTATAGTCCTTTAATTGTGTCACTATATAATATGTTTTTTTGTTTTTTATGTTACTTTTTAACTTAATACTGTAAAAATTTTATTAAAAAAATAATTCTAAAAATTAAGCATTTTTTTTAGCTTACTACATATATATAATGTGTAGATGATTTTAAATGTTCAATGGCACTATAGCCAAGTGGTAAGGCAGAGGTCTGCAAAACCTTTATTCCCCAGTTCAAATCTGGGTGGTGCCTCCAAAACTTTAATCAACAAATACTAATTTTAAAAGTAAAAAGGCCCGTAGACTTGAGATTTCTCTCGCCTGCGGACTTTTTATTTTTTACTTTTATTTTTCCAACTTAGCATAAGCTAAAAGAGCCATGCACTGATCAAATGAATATATTCCACTTCCATCCATATTTCCAAAAGCACCATAATATAAATTTTCAGAATCATCAATTTTCATTTTTTCCATTCTTATAACTGCATTATTAATAAGTTCACAGTCATTCACTTCTATTCCTATCAAAGCTGCCAGTGCATAAGCTGCTGTCGATTCATATTGATATCCGTCTATAACATTTCCTAAAACAGAATATTTTCTGTATAAAGTGCCTTTTTCAACTTGCTTCTTTAACCATGATATTGTTTCAGGCTTTTCTTGCCCTACTTCGGACAAATGAAGAATTGTAACAAGCGCTTCTGATATGTTTAAGTCATATTGTTTAGCATTATATTTATACCAACTGTAGTATAAAGGAAATTCATCATTATAAAATCAAACTATTATTACATTAATTATAATACTCTTATTGTTACAATTAAAAATTATAAACAATAAACTTTTCTATACTTTAATATAAGACAAACTAATTATGTTTAAAGTATTCAATTGAATTTTAATATATAAAAGACTGATTTCCTAAAAAAATCAGTCTTTACATAATTTATAAATAATTCATTATTTAACTTCCAACAACTTTAGCTACTGCTTGTATTACCCTTTCATTATCAAATGGCTTTACAATAAAGTCTTTAGCTCCGCCTTTTATTGCTGATAGAACAGTCTGTTCTTGTCCCATTGCTGAACACATTATAACTTTAGCTTTCGAGTCAATTTCAATGATTTTATTAAGTGCAGCTATTCCATCCATTTCTGGCATAGTAATATCCATTAATATTAAATCTGGTTTTAATAAATTGTACTTTTCAATGGCAGCTATTCCATTTTCTGCTTCTCCAATAACTTCATAGCCGTTATCTACCAATATCTCCTTAAGCAGTTTCCGCATGAACATTGTATCATCGCAGACTAAAATTTTTTTACTCATATTTCTCCTCCTATTTTACATAGGCAAAGTTTAATAAAGCACATTTTATCAACAAGGTACCTTATTATTTATGCAACTGGCTGCCATTCTATAAGAAAGGCCCTCTAGCTTTGCGTCACAGCTTTTCAACTGCTTTGCCCAATATGAAAATTTATACTTATTCATAACTATTTTACCATAACTATTATTTTTTACAATATAAACAAAAATTTCTTTATATTACTTCATTTTAATATATTTTTCTATTTATTTTACTATATATTTCTATAAAGTTTAAAAAGACTCAAAGTAATAGTGTGCATTACTTTGAATCTTCATAATTCTATATATTATTGTACGATGATTTCTACAGCTGCTTTTATTATTTCAAAGGCTTTATCACAATCTTTCTCATTTAAAATTAAAGGAGGAACCATACGAATAACATTCTTTCCTATAGCTGTAATCAATAATTTTCTATCAAAACACTTATGTTTAACATCTAAAGCTATATCGCAATCAAATTCAACACCAACTAAAAGTCCTTTTCCACGAACTTCTTTTACATGTGGCAAATCTTTTAGTTTACATTTAAAATATTCTCCCATTGTATCTGCATTTGATGCTAAATCTCTATCTAATAATTCATTAATCTGAGCATATGATGCTGCACAGCACACTGGATTTCCTCCATAGGTTGTCCCATGAGATCCTGGTGTAAATGCTTTTGACACTTCCTCGTTAGCACATATAGCAGCTATAGGCATTCCCCCTCCCATGGCTTTTGCCATAGATACAATATCTGGTTTTATATCATAATGCATATAAGCCATAACTTTCCCAGTTCTACACCAACCTGTCTGAACTTCATCTAGTAATAAAAGCATTCCTTTTTCATCACAAAATTTTCTAAGACCTTCCATAAATTCTTGCGTAGCTGGATGTACTCCACCTTCACCTTGTATTGGTTCAATCATAATTGCTATTGTATTTTCTGTGCATGCATCCTTGAATGATTGTAAATCATTGTATTCAGCATAAGTAAACCCTGGAACCATCGGTTTGAATCCAATCTGACACCCATTATCAGGTTGTCCTGTTGCAGACATTGAACCATAAGTTCTTCCATGAAATCCATTCTTAGCTGTTACAATGTTATATTTATTAGGACCATATTTCTCAACTCCATACTTTCTAGCCATTTTAATCATAGCTTCATTAGCTTCTGTTCCTGTACTTTGATAAAAGATTTTGTCCATACCAATTGTCTCACATATTAATTTTGCAAGAAGAGCTTGAGGTATAGTATATGGATAATTAAATGTATGGATTATATCATTAACCTGTTCCTTTATTGCTTCTACTACTTTTTCATTACAATTTCCTGCACTGTTTACTGCAATTCCCCCATAAAAGTCTAAATAACTTTCGCCCTTTTCATCATATAGATACATATCTTTAGCTGTCTCTGCAACAAAGTCAAATCTTTCATACGTATCAATCATATATTTGCTTACTAACTCTTTTAATTCTTCCTTTGATAATTTAGTATCTTTTAATTTCATAATAAATTCCTCCTTATAACCATAACAACTTTACAAATAAAACATTAAAGAGCTTTTCTAAAAATTCTCTTTATATCTTCTAAATTAAATTCTTTAGGATGACTTTTCATACCTGCAGCTGAAACTTTCAAACAATTTTCTGCCATCCAATCTATATCTGCTTCATTAATCCCTTGTTCTCCTAGTGTTGTTTCTAAATCTATATCTTTTAAAAGATTTCTTATTACCTGCACACAATCATTTTCATCACTTCCACCTAATAACCTTGAAATCATTGCAAATTTTTCAGGTGCTGCACTTATTGATTCTTCATAAATAACTGGTGTAAGAGCTGCAAGACCTCTCCCATGTACTATATTTTTTAGTCCACTTGCAGGATGTTCCATTCCATGTGGTGCTGTAACACCAGCTGTATTTATAACCATTCCTCCTAAGGTACTTGCCCATGTTATTTTTTCAAAAGCTTCCATATCATCTTTATTGTTATAGACTTTAACTAAATTTTTTCCTATTAATTCAATACCTTGAAGGGCCATAATTGTTGTAAGTGGTTGTTCATTTTTAGATAGGTAAGCCTCCATGTTGTGGCATAAAGCATCAAATCCAACACTTGCCAAAATGTGCTTTGGCATTGTAGTCATTAATTCTGGATCTATTATGGAAGCTTTAGCCACTATCGCATTACATCTTAATGATTTTTTATCATTATTATCTGGGTTTGTTAACACCGCAAATCCATTTCCTTCACTGCCTGTACCACATGTTGTTGGAACTAATATTATTGGAAGTGCCTCATCACTGGTTTTTTTTCCAAATATGTAATCCGAAACATCTCCTTCATTTAATGTAATAAATGCAATAGCTTTAGCTGCATCCATAATGCTTCCTCCACCAAGACCTACTACAACATCGCACTTTTCTTTTTTAGCAAGCTCCGCTCCATCATAAGCTGTTGTAGTTAATGGATTTTGTTCAACCTTATCAAAAACTATAGTTTTTATATCTGATTCATTTAATAATTTTATAGTTCTATCAAGAAGTCCTGTTTTCTTTGTACTATTTTTTCCAGTTACAATAAGTGCTGTTTTACCATACTTTAAAACTTCACTTCCAATTTCACTAACTCTACCTCTCCCAAATATAATATTAACTGGTAAATTGTAATTAAAATTCATAAATAAAATCTCCTTAATTCTTAAATAATTTAAATCTCCATTGATTAAAATTTATAGTTCGTTATTTAAAATAAAATGGCGTTCTGGATTAACATCCAGAACGCCGTTGTTCTCTATAAAAATTTATTATTGTCTTGTATATATTTAATATATCACTTGTGCGTTATAATGTCAATAATTTCGAAATATTTTTTCAAAAACGTATATAATCGTTCTATAATATCCTTAAATAATCAGATATATATTGTTTAATTTATATATTTCACATTTTTAAAATACGTTATCTTGTCCAAACACTTCAACTATTTTTTAATTTTTTATAAATAATAACCGCTGCAAAAATGCTGCGGTTATTATTGATTATTGAATTAATTCAACGCTTTTTTAATTGCTTCTTCAAATATTTCAAGCCCTGCTTTTAGCTGTTCATCAGTCATTACAAGGGGCGCTAAAAATCTAATAACTTGTCCGTATGTTCCTGAATTTTCAAGCATAAGTCCTTTTTCAACTGCATTCTTCACTATTTTAGATACAATCTCACCATTTGGAGTCTTTGATTGTTTGTCAGTTACAAATTCAATTCCAATCATACCACCAAGACCTCTTACATCACCAATTACTTCATATTTGTCCATCCATTTTTTATATACAGCTTGAACCTTCTCTCCAATTTCTAAAGAGCGCTTTGCTAAATTATCCCTTTCCATAATTTCTATTGTTTTAATAGCAGCTGCACATGCTAATGGATTTCCACAATAAGTACCTCCAATAGTTCCTGGTAAAACAGATTCCATTATTTCTTCCCTCGCTACTATCGCACTTATTGGTAGACCAGCACCAATTGATTTTGCAGTTGCTAAAATGTCTGGCATAACCCCCGCTTCTTTCCAATATTCACTTGCAAACATTTTTCCAGTACGACAAAAACCACTTTGAACTTCATCTGCAATAAGCATTATTCCATTTTCATCACATATTTTTCTAACTGCCTTAACCCATTCAATAGGCGCTGGAATAAATCCACCTTCACCTTGAAGTGGTTCAACAACTATTGCAGCTATATAATCTGCTGAAGAACACTCTTCAAATACTTTATAAATAGAATTTATATAATACTTAATTGCTTCTTCTTCATTCATTCCTTTTGGTTTTCTATAAAGGTATGGATATTCAGCTCTATATATACCTTCGGGGAATGGTCCAAGCCCCTTTGCATATGCTTTTTTAGATGTCATTGCCATCGTAAGATTAGTTCTTCCATGAAAAGCTCCTGAAAAACAAATTATATTAGGTCTTTTTGTAAATGCCTTTGCTACTTTTACTGCATTTTCATCTGCTTCTGCACCACTATTTGCAAAGTAAGTTTTCTTTTTATCGCCTTTTACAGGAACTATATCATTTAATTTTTCTGCAAGTTTAACATATCCTTCATGTGTTACTATATTAAACATTCCATGAAAATACTTTTCACTTTGCTTTTTAACTTCTTCTATAATTTCAGGATGACTAAATCCAACATTGAGTACCCCCACTCCTCCAATCCAATCTAAAAATCTATTTCCATCAACATCTTCAATCATAGCACCTTCACCACGCTCAATTACAACTGGATATACACATTTTATTGCCTTTGGTATTGCTTCCTCACGTCTTTTTATAACTTCCTTAGCCTTTGGTCCTGGTAGTATTTCTGTAATAATTTTTGGTAATTCATCTCTTAACATTGTAAACATCTCCTATAAATTCTATTTTTATTTACTTATAGCTAATCTCATATTAGTAGTATCTGTTAATCCACAAAACTTTCAATAATAAAAGCGTCCTAGATTAAAATCCAGAACGCCTTTGTTCAATTGATATAATAATATGTATTTACTATATTCGTTTTTTCTTGTTATAATCATCTTAACACCATTTTTTCTCACAAACAATGGTATTGAGCCTAAATTATTCATATTTTTTAGTGCTATTAGCACATAAATGATTTTATATCTTATAATTAACCTTTACTCACATTTATGTAATTAAAAATTAGGAGGTAATTTATTATATGTCCATAACCTTGAAAAAGCTATATACCGAATCAAAGTCAAAATACAAATTAAAACTACTAGCTGGAGAAAATGCATTAGATAATGTAGTAAGTTGGTTTCACTTTATGGAAGATGAATCAACAATAGATTTCATACGTGGAAACGAACTTATCGTTACTACAGGACTTGGTTCAAAAAATGCTGAATGGCTTGATAACTTAATAAAAGGTCTTATTAACAGACATGCTTCTGGACTAATGGTAAATATAGGTCAGTATATTTCAAAAATCCCTGACCATACTATAAAATTTTGTAATGACAATAGTTTCCCACTATTTACAATCCCATGGGAAGTACACCTAGTAGATATAATGCAGGACTATTGCAACGGTATTATCAATGCGGAACAGCAGAAATCCAATATATGCTCTGCCTTCTTTAATGCTATATTTTCTCCAATGCAAAAAGATTTATATATTCCATGTCTCAAACAAGCATCCTTTGACTTGCATGGCGAATTTATCATTATATCTTTAGATTTAGATTCTTCACTTTACAAAAAAAATACTGAAATAAAGCTTAAAAACTTTATTATGAGAATAGAAAATACTCTTAACTCATTTTCTTTTAAATATAGTATATTATCTCAAAACGGAGAATTAAACATAATCATAAATTTTTCCTCATCACAAAATCCATTAAATTATATAGATAGCTATGTTGTCAGACATTTAAAAAACTATTGTGAAATCAAACATATTGGAGTAAGCTCATCAATAACTGCAATAGAAAATTTGAACAAAGCCTATATCCAATCATCTAACGCAAAATATACATCCATAAAAGACGATACTTTTATTATTTATTATGAAAACATGGGGATTGATAAACTTCTTTTAAATGTAAATGACCCCCAAATTTTGTGGGACTTATATAAGAAATATTTAGGCATTATTCATGATTATGATAAAACTCACAAAACTGACTATGAAAATATTCTTGAAATATATCTAAAAAACAATTGCAGTATACAAGCTGTTTCAAAAAAAACATATACTCATAGAAATACAATA
The DNA here is from genome assembly GCF_006742065.1 of Clostridium butyricum. Classification (NCBI taxonomy): domain Bacteria; kingdom Bacillati; phylum Bacillota; class Clostridia; order Eubacteriales; family Clostridiaceae; genus Clostridium; species Clostridium butyricum. The sequence continues at coordinate 2,389,590 of NZ_AP019716.1, forward strand.
AATTATAGAATTAAAAAAATCAAAGAAATACTCAATAACCAACTTGATAATAGCGAAGAAAATTTTAATTACCTTCTTGCTTTTCATATACGAGAGATACTTAATATAGATCACAATCTTTAACTTTCTAGATAAAAATAAAAGAAGAGATGTATTTAAAATTAACATCTCTTCTTATCTTTATTCATAGCTTAAATTTGTGGAAATGCCTTTACTCCTCTTGATTCCTCTTCTTCATGTCCTTCAATATTTATTATTTCATGAACTCCAAAATCTGAATATTTCAATTTTGCTATTGAATAAAATATAATTCCAAGAACAGTCCATGCACCAACCATTATTAACTCCTCTTTAACTAAACCTGAGGGCATCCCTGGTAAATATAATAACATCATAAATCCACTTAATAAAACAGCTATACCTCCTATAATTTTCCCACATTTAACTTTATAAGGTCTTATCATATCTGGTTCCCTAAATCTTAATACTAAAAATGACATAGAAACAAGTACATATGCTACTACAACTCCAAAACTTCCTGCATCAGTGAGCCATACCATCATAGCTCTTCCAAAGAATGGAGCTACTACTGAAATTACACCTATTAGTAAAATTGCGTTTGTTGGTGTTTTATATTTAGGATGAAGTTTCGCTAAAAATCCTGGAAGCATTTTTGATTCTGCAAGGGAATAAATGGCTCTGCTTCCTCCCATAAAAAATGAGTTCCAACTTGTAACTATACCAGCCATGCCACCTATTATTACAACTTTTGCAGCCATTTCACTACCAAAAAATGCATTTTTCATTGCATCTGCTGTAACTAATGTTGAAGTATCTAATTGAGATTTTGTCATAACCATCGATACTGCAATAATAATCATAATATACCATATTACTGCCATTACAATTGAAAGTATCATTATTTTACCTATCTTTTTAAACGGAACATTTATTTCTTCTGCCGCCTGAGGTATAACATCAAATCCAACAAACATAAACGGTGTCATTACTGCAACTGTCAATATACCTCCAACTCCATCAGTAAATAAAGGCTTTGTATTTTCAATATTTCCTGAAAATCCAGAAGCTGCAACTAAAGCAACTCCGATAGCTGCAATAGAAATAGTTAAAATTGTCTGTAATTTTGCTGCTGATTTAGCACCAAAATAATTAATAATTGTAATAATTATTGATGCAACAACCCCAACTGCAACCCATGATGCATAAATATCAAATCCTGCAATTGTGTACATATAACCTTTTAAAAACCCTGGACAAATATACTGTATAACAGTTGGGAATGCACACGCCTCAAATGCAACGACTCCAACATAACCTAAAATAATAGCCCAAGTACATACAAAGGACCCATTTTTTCCAAGAGCTCTTAAACTAAAAACATGCTCTCCTCCACACTGTGGCATAGCAGCCGTAAGTTCTGCATAAGTAAGTCCAACAAAAAGTACCATTATTCCACCGATTATAAAAGCCATAATAGAACCCAGTGTTCCTGCACCTTTAATCCAATCTCCTGCCATGACTACCCAACCCCAGCCAATCATCGCACCAAATGCTATAGCAAATATATCTTTTTTACTTAAAACTCTTTCAAATTTTGAATCTTCCATAATAATTCCCCCTAATTTAAAAATTACTTTAGTTAGTAGTAGTTATTTGGAAACCCCTTTGTTTTCAAATAAAAAAGCGCTCCAGATATAAAATCCAGAACGCCTTTGTTCAAATTTGTTATAACAATATTCGATTCATTAACTATACCCATACTATACCATTTATGCGTTATAGTGTCAATATTTTTTACATTTTTTTCTTTAAATAATATTTTCATATTATTTCCAATAAAAAACCGCATTAAAACTTAATAATTCATTAGTATCATTAATATAAACATGATCTTTATCCGTATTAAATCTTACAGCATCCCCGCTTTTTATAACATATTTTTTTTCATCAATTTCTAAAGTGAGTTCACCTTTAATAACATTTATGTATTCACAAGTTTTTTCCCCATGAGAACCAGTTGTATAGACACCTCCAGGTTTTATTTCAATCATATATATTTCAAAATTACGGTCTTCCTCGTAAGGAAAATATGTATAAACACTATATTGATCAGTTGATTCCTTAGATGGTTCTAACGATTCCTTTTTTACTATATATATTTCCTCTTTAGGCATACATACAATATCATTAAAAGACACTCTAAGTCCGCTTACTATCTTGCCTAATATTGCTACTGTAGGATTAGATTCTCCTCTTTCAATTTGCCCTAGCATACTTTTACTCACACCAGTTTGCTCGGAAACTACATCAAGACTCATTTTTTTACTTTTTCGTATATTCTTTAAATTAATTGATACATTTCTATTTATATAATCCATTTTTCCTCCTCAAATCAAAATATAGCACACTAAATTATTGTGCACTATAATGCACCCAAATTATAAAAAATAAAGATGCCTTTCTTATATTTTAAAGACATCTTTATTTTATTATAATCTATAGTTTTATTCCATACAATACATTTATTAAATTCTTTCCAATGGAAATGTCATGCAGTGAGGACCACCACCTGCCTTTAAGATTTCTGTTATATCAAGTTCTATAACATGCATCCCCCTTTTTTTAAGTTCCTCATTTACTTTTACATTTTTCTTTAAAGACAATACTCTATGATTTCCTATTGCCTGAAGATTGCATCCATGTTCAAATATACTTTCTTCTGGTACAGATACTATATCTATTCCAATCTCTTCTATCAGTTTAACAAAATCCTCTGGAAGACCTTCTTTATATGATACTGCTATATTATCATCAACTAAATTAAAACACATATCTAAATGAAGATATTCTTTCTTAAGCTTTACACCAATAACCTCATATCCATATTGTGATAGCTGCTTTCGTATTTCTTCCACACCTTCTTCATTACTTCTATCAGCCATACCAACAGCTATTGTTTTTTCATTAAGAAACATAAAATCCCCACCTTCAAAAATCCCCTTCTCAACTCTTGCTATCACAGGTATTTTGAGTTCTTTCATTTTTTCCTCATAATCTACATGTTCCTTATATCTTATGGGAAGCTTAAATCTCCCTAAAATATATCCTTCTTTTACACACCCTCCAAAATCTCTTGCAAAGACTGAATTAGGTCTATTTTTATCAGCTTCTAAATACTCAACTTTAACTCCATTATCTTCATATGCTTTAACTAATAACTCATGTTCTATTTTCATCTTTTTCAAATTTAAATCCAAATCCCACTTTTTAGCTATCTCATTTATTTTAGCAGCTTTTAAGTACTCTGGTTTTGACAATAGTACTCTCTTTAATACTCCAGTTCCATTTTTAACAAACATATTCATATATCTTCCTTTCACTTAAACTTATAATTTAATAATTATCAAAATCAATATATGCTTCATCAATTATAAATAATTTTTCTAAATCACTTACTATTCTTCTTTATATCTCAGATATATATACAATAAAGCCTGTTGGTACATTTGGATTAGCCAAAATAATATGACTACTTTTTTATAAACTGATTCATATGAACACTAAAATCATCTTTAATTAAGTTACATCTTTTCAATAACTATACTTATAGTATAAACATACCAAATATTCTAAATATAAAATTCACAATTTGTTGTAAGACTAAAAAAGCAGTCTAAATTCAGACTGCTTCTTATTATCCATTTAAAATTCAATAACTGTACCTGTTCTATTAGTAAATGTATTTTTACATTTTTCTTCAAATATCTTTACTGCTTTTTCTCCCGTACAATGAGAAAGTCCTATACTTTTTAATCCCATATGCTCTAAATAATCCGCACTTTTATTTATTCTCTCATCATCTCCCTCTACAAGATGAGTTCCTCCTATGACACCACAGATTTTTTCTCCTGTAAATTCCTTAATACTATCAATTATATTTAAAAAGCCCGGATGTGCACATCCCAATAATATAACAATACCATCTTTTGTCTTAAGCCCAATGGAAACTTCATCATCAAAAGAATCTGTTATATATTGATCCTTGTCTACTTTAATAAGCATATTTTTATTTTCTTTTTCTATACTATGAATCTTTTTGAAATTAGTAAATATATAAACTTCATCATTTACCTTATACATATTCTCCTTTATATAATTAATACTTATATTCTTTTCTTTTAAATATTCTTCTCCAAAATCTATACCAACATATTTATATCCAACTTCTCCGGAAAAATCTGTTTTTAAGCCACCATCAGAATAATGATATCTGTCACTATTTTTAAAAAATGTATTTCCAACAATAACATTTGGAGCTACATTATATGTATCTAAAAGCCTTTTAACCCCACCACAATGATCATAGTGAGCATGACTTAAAACTAATGTTTTTATCGTTCCTAAGTCAATATTCATCTTTTTAGCATTCTCTACGAAATCACCTGATTTTCCAGTATCAAACAATATGTTTCCATATGAACTCTCAATAAAAATTGATAATCCATGTTCATTTTTTAACAAACCTTTTTCATCTTGTGAATTTTCTATTAATGTTGTTATTTTCATTATACCCACCATCCTCTATATTGTACTTGCAAATTCATTTAAAAGAGCAGCATTAGAAGTTAATTCCTGTATTGTTGCTGTTATTTCTTCTAGTCCAGCAGTCTGATTTTCTAGTAGATTATTTGAATTTTCAAATCTTCTCTCTATCTCACCAATGGAATTTTGAATATTTCTCAATGTTGTATTAATTTGTTCTATAGATTCTTTTGTTGATTTTGAAAGCTTTCTTATTTCATTTGATACTACACTAAATCCTTTTCCATATTCACCAGCTCTCGCTGATTCTATAGCTGCATTCAATCCTAATAAATTAGTCTGTTTAGCTATATCTTCAACAAAAGACAATACTTCATCTGTCTTTTTAGAATACTCGTTTGTCTTACTTATAAAATCTCCTATACCCAAATTTGTCTCACTTATCTCCTGAAATCTTGATGCCATATCTACTGCATTTAAACTCATTTGAGATAAAGATTCTGACAGTGTTTTAGCCATATTTGACATTTTTTCTTTATTTTCAACACTCATTCCTATTACTATAGTTCCCTCTATTTTATTATCTACCATTACAGGTACTGCCATAGTCTTTAGAGGAACACCAAATACATTGTCCGGAACCATTACATAAACCTTACTCTTTTCTTTTAAACAGACATCTGCCGCACATCCTTTAGGAATAATATCACCTGTTTTAGCAACCATCCTTAATTTGTCATTATCTTTAACCAAAAGAAATCTTTCAGTATTAGAAATTGTAAAAACCAAATCCGTCCCAAAAAAATGTTCAAAATATGGAATTAAATTATAAAATGATTCCATAAGTTCATTTTCTGATATTTTGTTAATCATCACTATACCTCTATTCTAGTATTAATTAATTTATAAAAACAATATTAGTCCTATAAATTCATCCCCAATATATGATACCATAATATTCTATATTTTCCTTTTTGTAATTGTGACAATTTTATTAATATATATTCTAAAATAATTAATTTATAATTAATGTTTAAAATTTACATAATTCACTTAATTGATATACAAAATATTTGCCAATATATACATACTGTTTAACCATCCATTAAATATAATTGATATTATCTTTTACCACTTAAATTTTATACAAATATTTCTTTATAAAAAATGACTGATAGTTAAATCTTAACTATCAGCCATTTTTCTATTATCCTATAATCATAGCATATGCATTCATAAAAATTAATTTTTACTGTTTAACAAATCTCCAATATGCTCATGAGTAAATTCATATTTTTTATTACAGAAGTTACAAACTATCTCTTCAGACTTGCCTTCATCATAAAGTTCCTGTAAATCATCCCTCCCTATCGATATTAATGCTTTCTCAACTCTTTCTCTTGAACAGTCACATTTATATTCTGGTTCTACATCTTCAAGAATTTTTAAATCCATTCCTTCAAATATAAATTCTAATATTTCTTCAATAGTCTTTCCTTCACTTATTAATGTAGTTATTGGCGGTATTTCTTGTAATCTATATGTTATTAAATCTGCTAACAGTTCATCAGCACCTGGAAGCATCTGTACTATAAATCCTCCTGCTGCTTTAATAGATAAATCTTTATCAACTAAAACTCCAAGGGAAACTGCTGATGGTGTCTGTTCTGACACAGTAAAATAATATGCAAAATCCTCTGCTATTTCTCCAGTCTGAATTTTTACTTGACCAACATATGGATCTTTAAGACCTAAATCCTTAATAACATAAAGCATACCATTTGTTCCAATTGCTCCGCCAACATCAAGCTTACCTTTTTCATTAAGAGGTCTGTCCACGTATGGATTTCCTATAACCCCTTTAACCGTGCAGTCACTATGCGCTGTTACAGTAATTCCATTAATTTCTCCGCCACCATTTATCTTTAAAGTAGTAATTTCTTTTTCACTTTTTAATGTTGATCCAATAAGTGCCCCTGCTGTAAGCATTCTTCCAAAAGCAGCTGATGCTACAGGTGCTGTATCATGAATTTTAGTTCCTTCATTTACTAAATTTGTTGTAATACCTGCAATTATTCTAACCATATCATTTTTGGCTGTAGCCTTAACTATTTTATCTTGCATTTTTTCATCTCCCTGTATAATTCTTATTTACTTCTACTTTTTTAAAATGTAAAGTATTCGTTCACTGTTTTCATGAACTTTATCATTACTATATCCATCAAACTTTCCTATTAATTTAAATTTACATTTATTCAAGACTTGTTCTATATATTCATCTGCATACGCTCTTTCAATGTGTTCTTCTTCAAATCTTTCATATAAACCTTCATTATTTTTTACAAAAAAGGTTAAAAACATATTTAACACATCATTTTCAAAAGCATTCTCCCATGTATAAAAAATATCTTCACTGCTATATGTGTAAATATTATTTCCTAATACTTCACTTAATTTATAATATGAATTTATATCAAATATAAATAATCCATCCTCTTTAAGATGATCATATACGCTGCTAAAATAATCGTATAAATCTTCATCTTCAGTTATATAATTTGTAGAATCCAGAACACAACTTATAAGATCAAACTTATGATTTAAACTCAGTTCACACATATCCTGGCATATTACTTTTGCTTTTACCTTATTTGCTTTAAATTTTTCAAAAGCCACATTTAACATATCATCTGAAAGATCTACGGCAAAAGTATTTTTAAATTCTTTGCATACTTTCACTGCAACATTACCTGTCCCACATGCTAAATCTAAATAATCTTCAAATTTAATATTATTATCTTTACATATTTCCAAAATCTTTTCTGCAACTTTATCATAGTTAATATCTTCATATATTAATTCATCATAAATATTTGCAAATTCATTGTACGCCACATTTATCACGCCCTTAAGTAAGTCTATACATCATCTAATATATTATATCTTAATTTTTAAGTTAGTCAAACATCCGAGTATGAAAAACATAGTAATACAGTGACGTAACGTAAAATTTTATGATTTATTTTTGCGTCTTCCTAATATTTCATCATTTGATGGCATATTTAATACTTTTTTACGTTTTGTCATAAGACCTCCTATACGTCCAGTCTCTTCTGCTGAAAGTCCTCCCCAGCCTTCACTTTTTACCTTATCACTAAGTCCAAGTTCTTCAGCAATCTCATATTTTATTTTTTCTCTCATCTTCTCTGCTTCAGTTAATTCCTTATTTCCCTTAAGCTTCGATTTAATTATTTTTTTTAATGGAGTATTACTCAAAATATCACCGCATTTCCTCTATTTTTTCTTACATATTTTTATTATCTCCAAATATCATTTTCATATTCTAAATTTCATAAGACCATAAATATACACTTTAATAAAATCATTTTCTTTTTTCAACTTATTTCCTTTATATACTTGCTATTTTTTAAATATTTATCTATAGTATTTGTATATATATTTATTTATTTGTATATTTTTTATTAAATAATCATTAGTTTTATTGTGTAAAGGTAAATCAATTTATTAATATATTTAATAAATTAGAAGTGTTATTTCTATATAATTAAATGCATTTAAGCCTATTCAATTATATAGACGTCTTCCTTAAAAATAGGTTATACTAAATATGTATAAAATAATAAACAGTATACTAAAACTTCTATTTATATATCTGAAACATAACTTAGAATATGTAAAAAATATATGTCTTTAGTAATTTACATGATTTTATCAGCAATTCTTTATTACTTTTTATGAAGTATTTATTCTATAAAGTGATTATTCATTGAAATTAAATTTGAAACACAAAAGGCATAAATGTATATGATATTATATAAGAAGAAAAAAAATATTAATATCATAAAAATATCTTGTTGTTATAAAAATTTAATGTCTAAAACATAAGAAAAATGCCTGTAAATTATCATTATAAGTACTAATGATAAAGAATGATAAATAGTTTTAGTAATTTAATTGGAGGAATTATAATGTCAATATTTGAAGGTTCTGGGGTGGCCATTATTACACCTTTTAATGATGAAGGAGTTAATTTTGAAAAGCTAAGAACTCTGCTTGAATGGCATATTGAAAAAGGTACTGATGCAGTCATAATCTGTGGTACAACTGGTGAAGCTACCACAATGACAGAAAAGGAAAAAAAGGACACAATAAAATTTACTGTTGATGTGGTCAACAAAAGAATCCCTGTTATTGCTGGAACTGGCTCTAACAACACAACTACGGCTATTTCTATGAGTAAGTATGCTGAAAGTGTTGGTGTTGATGGACTTCTTGTAATAACCCCATATTATAATAAGACTACTCAAAAAGGTTTAATAAAACACTTTAAGGCCATTAATGATGAAGTAAACACACCTATTATTCTTTATAATGTTCCATCAAGAACAGGCGTAAATATTAAACCAGATACATTGTTAAAACTTACTGAACTAAGCAATGTAAAAGCAGTAAAAGAAGCTAGTGGCGATATCAGCCAGATTGTAAAAATAAAAGAATTATGCAGAGATAAAATAGATATATATTCTGGTAATGATGACCAGGTTGTTTCTATAATGTCTTTGGGCGGAAAAGGTGTTATATCTGTTCTTGCAAATATAATTCCCGATAAAGTTCATGAAATGGCAGAAAAATGTCTTAAAAATGATTTTAAAGGTGCTTTAGATATTCAGCTTGATACTCTATCTTTAGCAAACTCTTTATTTATTGAAACAAATCCTATCCCAGTTAAAACTGCAATGAATTTAATGGGATTAGAAGTTGGTTCATTAAGACTTCCACTTTGTGAAATGGAACCTAATAATGAAGATGTTTTAAAAACAACTTTAAAGGCAAATAAATTAATGTAAGGTGAGATAGTATGGTAAAAGTAGTGTTAAATGGATGTTGTGGTAAAATGGGTAAAATGATTACCGAATGCTGCACAAAATTTAAAAATGTAAAAATTGTTGCTGGAATTGATAGATTCCCAAGTGATATATCATATCCTGTTTTCAGTAGTCCTGAAGAATTAAACATTGAATATGATGTATTATTAGACTTCTCAAGAGCAGATGCTTTAAACAGCCTTCTAGCTTTAACAGAAAAAACTAGAAAACCACTTGTTATCTGTTCAACTGGATTTTCTGATGAACAATTAGCTTTAATCGATGAAAAGAGCAAAACCCTTCCTCTTTTTAGATCTGCTAACATGTCACTAGGAATAAACTTATTAAATTCTTTATTAAAAAAAGTTGCACCTCTTCTTTATGGTAACTATGATATTGAAATTATCGAAAAACACCATAACCAAAAGGTAGATTCTCCAAGTGGTACTGCACTTTTACTTGCAGACACAATAAGAGATTCTCTAAAGGATGAAACAAAATATGTTTATGGACGAGAAGGTCATGCAAAAAGAGAAGAAAACGAAATTGGAATTCATGCAATTAGAGGTGGCTCTATAGTTGGTGATCACGATGTTATTTTTGCTGGAAGTGGTGAAATAATTGAACTTACTCATAAAGCCATATCAAGAGAAGTTTTTGCTGTTGGTGCATTAAAAGCATGTGAATTCATGGCTTCTATAACAGAACCAGGTTTATATAATATGGATGATGTTATTGGACTTAATGACTAATTAACAGTCATATATTTTAAATTTCAAAAAGTGAAAAGCTTACTATATAAAATAAAAAGTTTCCTAGTTCATACAATAATTAAAATGGTACCTATGAACAGGACACTTTGAAAAAAAGTGTCTCGTTTATAGGTACTTTTTTGTATAATAATAATATCTATATTGGAGGAAAAACATGAGTAAGATAACATTTGATAAAGAAACTATTGAATTACTGAATGAAAATCCTTATGTAGTTAAAGTAAGTGAAAAATCTATAACTTACTCTGACGAGTTTAAGCGATTATTTATAGAAGAATATTTAAAAGGAAAAACACCTAAAATTATTTTTAATGACGCTGGTTTTGATACACAAATCCTTGGACAAAGAAGATACGAACAAGCGGCAGCTAGATGGATAAGATCTTATAGAAAAGAGGGTATTGTAGGATTAAGAGATACTAGGAAAGAAAACTCTGGACGACCAAGTGAAAAGCAATTATCTAAAGATGATATTATTCAAAAACAAGAAGCTAAAATTAAGTTATTAGAGGAGCAATTAGAACTGTTAAAAAAATTAGACGTGACAGAAAGGAGGCTGGTAAACAGCAGCGTAAATCTAGAAGGTAAGGAGATATTTAAGTTAATATATGAAACTATCACTAATAATAGCTATAAAAATATGGTTTCATATTTCTGTGATCTTTTAAATGTTTCACGCTCGGGATATTATAATTATCTAAATACACTTGATAATCAAATATTAATGGAAAATAAAGATTTGGAAGCTAGAGACAATATTCTTATGGCTTATAATTACAAAGGTTATAGCAAAGGATCCCGTTCTATAAAAATGGTTTTAGAAAATGAGCTTTCTATAATTTATAGTAGAAAGAAAATTCAACGTATTATGAGAAAATATAATATTAAATGTCCTATTAGAAAAGCCAACCCGTACCGCCGAATGGCAAAAGCAACCAAAGAACATACAGTAGTTCCAAACTTATTAGAACGTAATTTTAAGCAAGGAGTGCCGGGAAAGGTATTATTGACGGATATTACATACTTGCCATATGGAAATAATCATATGGCTTATTTGTCTACCATCAAAGATGGTAGTAGCAACGATATTCTATCTTATCATGTTTCAGATTCTATAAAACTTGATATTGCTATAACTACTATAAATAAATTAATAACGCACCATAAAGATGACTTACATGAAAGTGCATTTGTTCATTCAGATCAAGGATTCCATTATACTAGTCCAAAATTCCAAAAACTTCTAAAGGATAATAATCTTGGTCAATCAATGTCTCGTCGTGGCAACTGTTGGGACAATGCGCCTCAAGAATCCTTCTTCGGGCATATGAAAGATGAAATAGACTTTCAATCATGTAATACACTTGAAGAACTTATTGATATGATTGATGACTACATCGACTATTATAATAATTACAGATATCAGTGGAATCTAAAAAAGATGACTCCTAAACAATATAGAAATCATCTTTTATTAGCTTCATAACACTTTTTTTATAGTGTCCTTGACACAGGATCCATTTTAAATTAAGTATGAATAGGAAACTTTTTATTTACTATATTTTTCGTTATAATGCTGATTCTATCAAAAGCCTCGTATAATCACTTTTAGGATTATTAGTTACTTCGTAAGATTTTCCTTCTTCTACAAGTTTTCCTTTATATATTACTCCCATTCTCTGACAGAAGCTACTTACAAGTTTTAAATCATGGGATATGAACAAATATGTTATTTCTCTTTTTTCCATTGTTCTTTTTAAAAGTTCTATCACCTGAGCCTGAACAGAAACATCCAGTCCACTTGTAGCCTCATCAAAAATTATCACTTGTGGATGAACCGATAGTGCTCTAGCAATAGCAGCTCTTTGGCATTGGCCTCCACTTAATTCATATGGATATCTATCATAATGTTCTTCTCTTAATCCAACCTGTTCTAAAAGTTCAACAACCTTTTTTCTTCTTTGTTTTTTATCTATATAACATAAATTGCATACATATTCCAATATGGAATTTCCTATTGTCATTTTTGGATTAAATGAACCTTTGGCATCTTGAAATACCATCTGTATTTTACTATAATAATCTCTATTTTTTCTTCCTTTAAACTTTGATATATTTTTTCCTTCGATTAGTATATCTCCAGAATCACTACTTTCAAGCTTCATGATCATTCTAGCAAGAGTACTCTTCCCACTTCCACTTTCTCCGACAATTCCAAAACATTCACCTTTATAAAGTTCAAGACTTATATTATCAGCTGCTATATGTACATGACCTTTTTTCTTAAATTCTTTTCTCAAGTTTCTACATTCTAATATAATATCATTCATTTTAAAATACTCTCTTTTTAGTATCTATATTTTATTTGTTTATTTCTTAACTATTTTATTTCTAAACTAGAACTACCATTTTGTAAAATACTACATCTTACAAAATGATTCTTTTTTAACTCAATTAATTCTATTCTTTCTCTTTTGCACTTCTCATTACAAAAATCACATCTTTTTTCAAATCTGCATCCTTCTGTATATACTTCAAAAGAATGCATGTTTCCTCTTATTGGTTCAGGTAGTACTCCATTCATTTTAGGTACTGAATTTATAAGGGCTTTAGTATATGGATGGAAAGGGTTATTTAAAATTTCATAGCATGTTCCATACTCTACAATTTCACCTGCATACATAACAGCTATTTTATCTGCCATGCAAGATACAACTCCCATACTATGAGTCACAACTATCATCCCTGTATTAAACTCATTTTTAAGTGATATCAGTTCCCTGACAACTTGTGCCTGAACAGTCACATCAAGAGCACTTGTAGGTTCATCACAAATAAGAAGTTTTGGTTTCATTATCATTGCCAATGCAATAGCAACTCTTTGATTCATACCTCCACTGAGTTCAAATGTATAGCTATCCAAAATGCATTTAGCATCATTTAGATTTAATTTTTTTAATAATTCTTCAGCATATCTAAGACACTCTTTCTTATTCATTTTTTTATGGACATTTATCGCTTCTACAAATTGTTTTCCTATTTTTATTAAAGGATTCATAGTTGATGCCGGATTTTGAAAAACAAAACCAATATCCCTACCCCTTATTTTTTGAATTTTTTCTTCTGATAAATCTGATATACTCATGTGGTTAAATTTCACATCTCCATGAGTTATTTTTTCAGTTTCTCCAGTCATTTTTGTAATAGCTCTAAGTAGTGTACTCTTTCCACATCCACTTTCACCTATAATCCCAAGTACTTCACCTTCATCAACTTCAAAACTTATATTCTTAAGTATTTTTACATTACTGTTTGTCACATTTAAATTTCTTACTTCAAATAACATACTCATATATTTCTCCATGGACAATAATTATTCAACATTTGTTTCCCAGTTAATTTGATAATAATCTGTCTGATGAATATCAAAATTAACTACATTACTTTTCATTATAAACTTCATTTTCAGATGAGCAATAAAATCAAATCCATTATCATCAATGCTATTTTGTATAATCTTTATAGCAAGATAATCTCTCATCTCCTTATCCAATTCACTTTCCATTAAATCTAAAAATTTTTCAGACTCTTCATTTTTATACTGTCCATAATTTGATGCACCACTGCTTCTTATAAGATTATTTAAATACGCATACGAATCTCCTGTAGGTGCAGTTACATTTGAATATAGACAAATATCAAACTTACTATTGTTTAATATATCCATAATATTATCACTTACTTCTACTGAAACATTTATTCCTATATCCTTTAAATCACTCTGAATTGCCTGTGCTAAAATAGGCAGTTCTGCTCTTGAAGAATATGTAATAAGTTTTAGTTCCAATTTTTCTGAATCTTTTTCTAGTATTCCATCATTATCATTATCTTCATAACCAGCATCTTTTAGAATTCTTCTAGCCTCATCTGCATTATAATCATCTACATTAATACTATTTCCTCCACATTTCATTCCTTCTGGAAATGGTCCTTTTGCATAAGATGCTGAATCTTTCAAAAGCACTGATGTATATTCAGGCTTATTAATAGACATACTAATAGCTTTTCTTAGGTTTTTATCATTTAAAAATTTATTCTCATAATTATAGTACATCAATATCATACGTGATGTATCAATACTACTTATTTTATATAGTGATTCATCTTCAAACAGACTCACTGAAGAATAAGGAACTCCTTGTGCAACATCAATTTCACCAGTCTGCATAGCCATTGTAAGTGTATCTGCATCTGATACATGAATTATCTTTATATTATTTAGCTTTGGCTCACCCTTCCAATAATCATTATATTTATCTAAATAACTAGTATTTTTCAAATTAAAACTTCCAATCTTGAAAGGTCCCGTTCCTATAGGATTATTATCAAAGTCTTCAGTTGCGTCCACATTAATAATAGATGCAAAGGGATCACACAAATCATTTATAAAAGTTGGATTAACTTCTTTTGTAGTAATTACAAGTTCCCAATCCTTTACTTCTATATTCTATATTTTCTATTTTCAATGTATCCTCTGCTCTTTTATTCAAAGCTAAACTTCTTTCCAATGATTTTTTAACCTTCTCTGGAGTCATCATTTCACCATTATGAAATTTTATATCTCTTCTTATTTTAATCAGCCATGTCTCACCATCTATATTTTCATAATCCTCTGCTAGATTTGGAATGATATTCATAAACTTATCGAGTTTAAATAAAGTTTCTGCTATACCATATCGTACAGTAAACCATCCATTATATTCTTTAGCAGGATCTAGACTTTTAGTTGCTAAAGTTGTTCCAAATACTAGTTCATCACTTGATTTCCACAAAGCATTGGAACATCCGCAAAATATGGTAAACACTAAAATTATCAATATACTTATGATATACATACGTATTCTAATTCTCATTTTACTTATCTCCTTTGTCCATTTTTAAGAAGTTCACATATTGTATCGCCTAAAAGATTAAATAAAATGACAACTATAAGAATAGCTGTTCCAGGAAATAATGTAATCCATGGTGCAGATTGCAGCATGCTTTTCCCCTCATTCATCATAGATCCCCACTCTGGTATTGGAAGTGGTGAACTCAATCCTAAAAATGATAATCCTGCAAGTTCCATTATCATAATTCCAACATCTGCTGATGCTGTTATTACTAGTGCTCCTATAATATTAGGAATTATATGCTTTAAAATAATTTTCAGATTTCCGTTTCCACTTAATTTTGCAGCTAATATAAAAGTTTCACTATTTATTGCCATTACTTCACACCTTGCAAGTCTTGAATATTTGGGCCATGAAATAAGACCAATTGCTATCATCGCATTTTTAAGTCCTCCTCCAAGAATTCCTGCAACAGCAACCGCTATAATAATTCCCGGAAAAGATAGAAAAACATCTACAATCCCCATGATTATTTCATCTACAATTCCTCCATAAAATCCGCTTATTACACCTATTATAGTACCTCCTGAAAAAGTAATTAAAACTATAGTCATTGCCGATATAATAGAATTGGAAATTCCATAGAGTACTCTTGAAAATATACACCTTCCAAGAGCATCTGTTCCAAACCAGAACTCTATTGATGGTGACTTGAGTGTATTAAACAAATCAGTCTTATACGGATCATTAGGTGCTATAACTGGAGACATAATACCCACAATAATTATTAATACTAAAATAATTATTATTAACTTAAATCTTAACTCTACAGATATTTTTTTATCCTTTGCTAACATATTAATTTCTCCTATTTTTAATAGTTCTTGGGTCTAAAATACCATATATAAAATCAACTATTAAATTTATTATTACAAATATTATTGCAGTCCACATAACATATCCCTGAACAAGAGGGTAATCTCTAGCTTTAACTGCATTTAATGCAAGACTTCCAAGGCCTGGCCATACAAATATATTCTCAACTATTGCAGAACCACCTAAAAGGGATCCTACTGAAAGTCCTATTAATGTTATAACTGTAATAAGAATATTTCTAAATACATGTCTATAAATTATTTTCCATTGTGGCACACCTCTTGAATAAGCACCTTTTACATAGCCCTTATCTAACTCTTCCATAACAACTTCTCTTATCTGTCTTATATATCTGCTAGACATTGATATTGCCAAGGTAACAGATGGCAATATAATACTTTTTATTCCACTTTCACTTAAAACGGGTAAAATTCTTAATTTTAATGCAAAAACAAATAATAATATTAACCCAACAAAAAAGCCAGGAATTGAATTTCCTATAAATGTACATACTCTGATAATATAATCTGTAAGACTATTTTTTTTAAGTGCGCATAATATTCCTAGTGGAATGGATATCAATAAAGTTATTATCATAGATGATAAAGTTAGCATTATTGTGTATGGCATATGTTCTTTTAACTCTGTTACGACACTTCTTTGTGTTGAATATGATTTTCCCATATCTCCTTTAAGTATATTAGAAACCCAATATGCATACTGTTCTGTAAAAGACTTATTCAGACCAAGTTCCTCTCTTGTAGTTTCTAGTACTTCTGTACTTACTGATATCCCCTGACTATTTAACATCATTTCAGCTGGATCACTTGGGGATAAATACATTAAAGAAAATGATATAAAAGATACTGCTATTATTATTAATATAGCTCTTAAAAACCTGTTTATTATAAATTTTCCTATAATTATTCACTCATTTCTCACTTTATTTTTAATTGCAAATGGTTTGCATTTTCTTTATAAGTATAAATAATACTTATTCTTATGTCAATAATAAAGAAAAAATCGCTGATAAAAATATAGTCTCAGCGATTTCTTAATATATACTATCTATTTACTTATAAATTTTAACTCTAATAAAAAGTTGTAAGCATTTATTAGATGTTACTTGTTAATTACAAAATCTATTTCCATACTTATATAGTTTTATAGATTTAGCTCGCCATATGCAATGATGGACTCTCCTTTATTTATTGCAAGAGATACTGTATTATATAAAACTATGCCTTGAAACTCAGCATAATATGTATCAATAACATTTCCAAACAAATCAATTACCTCATATAATTTCTGCCCTTGCACTATTCTTTCACCAGCTTTTACAAACATTTCAAGACATCCATTTTTTAATGAATCTATATATTTCACATTAGTTATTTCAATTGGTGACTGTTCACTTCTAAGTACATCACCTTCTAAAACACCTAATCCTCTTAATGCTATTATCATATCTTTTTTATACTTTTCCACATCTTCTCTTCTACATATGCCACATCCCCCACGCTCAATAAGAATACTTGGAATTCCTCTTATGGCAGCAGAATTATAAGCTCCGCTTGTTGCATTTGATTTTACCATGTAGTCTACATTAAAAATCTTTGCAATTTCTTTTGATCTATTGCATATTTCATCTTCACAAATTCCTGGATAATATACATATGGATGAAGTTCTTCATGAAGATCGCCACCATGCATATCAAAATAAAAATCAGCTTTATCTTGAAACTCATGAGTAATAACATATGCAATTTTATCACTTATAGTTCCATTTTTATCACCAGGAAATACCCTATTGATGTTTTTACCATCCTCCGGTACAATTCCTGCACTTTTATCTTTAAATGCTTGCATATTTACTGGATGAATTATTATTATCTGTCCATTCACAATTTCCGGATTTATATCCCTTGCAAGTTCTATAGCTGTTCTTATACAAGGATACTCTCCTCCATGTATACCTGCTGTTATTAGTACTGTTTTACCTTCATTTTTACCATTAATTATAGTAACCGGAATTTTTGTTTCTGTATCTAAAATCTTTACATAGTCCTGTATTTTTCCATAGTTTTTTAGAGTCAATCCACAAATTGAAAATTCTTTTTTCATCTTTTACCTCGTTCGCACTGCTTATATCGCAAATTATATTCAACTGATATTTATTATCATTAATTTTAGATAATTTTCTTCATTCTGTCAATACAAAATGTTCTAGAACCTGCTTTTCGGTTCTTTTCATTATTAAGAACAAACCTTTTTAGATAAATTATAATAATATTCAGATATAAAAATTAAAGATATTTGTACATTTTTTAAATTTACAAATATCTTATTTACTATTGGTACTATGTATATATTTCTATTAGCTCTCTATATTGATTTTTTATATTTAAGTACTTGTCCATTGTGTCTCTACACTGCTTCATAGCCTCATCTATTATATAATCATAATTATGTATAAATAAATCCACAATATTCCTATCTATTTTATTATTTTCAACCATTTCAGTTAATATGCAAACTATTTTTGTTTTACTAAAACTTTGTTTATAACTTCTGCTACCTATTAATGCACTAATAATATCTCCTATAGATACTATTCTCATTTCTTTTGTTATTTTCTCTTCTTTTAAACCAAATGGATATCCGCTTCCATCAAGTTTTTCATGATGTAGTGTTGCTATATCCCTTATTTCACTCATACTCAATTCACTTAGAATATCATATCCTATTTGAGAATGTTTTTTCATAATTTCAAACTCTTCTTCCGTAAGTTTTCCTGGTTTCTCCAAAATCTCTACTGGAATTGCTATTTTTCCTATATCATGAAGAATAGCACATATTTTTATCAGTGATATCCTTTCTTCAGAAAGTTTGCACAATCTTGCAAGTTGCTCACTTATTGCTTCAACTGTTATTGTATGTATTACTGTTGCTTCACTTCTAAAATCAATCGCATAAGATATCATTTTACTATAGCTCATAACTTTTTCCTCATTAATGAATCTATTCTTAAAAAAATCATCGAGTTCATTTATGTACGTTCCATCAGATAACTTACTTAAAAAATTATATTTTTCATCTGCCTTTTTAAACAATTCAAAATGCTCTTTTAGATAATACTTTTTAATTTTATTGTAATCAATTTTTATATTATTTAAAGTTAATCTATCCAAATAATCTGCAAAACTCAACATAAGACCTTCATAAGAAAGTACTTCCATATTGCGTTTTCTATAATAATCCATTGTAAAATGATGACTTAACACAACATCATAATATTCAGCTAATGGTGAAAAATTCTTTATAAATAAAGCTCCATATACTGCATGATTCACTGGAGATTCCATATCTGCATTTAGTAACTTATCTCTTTCAGTTACTTTATATGCTCCTATATCATGAAAGATTGAGATGACAGAAATTTTCAAAATTTCTTCATCTGTATATTTCCCTGACACTTTTAAAAGATTAAATATTATATAGGAAACTCTATTCCCATGTTCTATAAATCTTCCATCAATAGAATTTATTGTTTTATTTAATACTTTTATTAATTGATTTGATGTTATAGTTAAATCTTCGCCCTTTATAAAAATCCCCTCTTCCTCTAAAATATACACGCAGATTAATTTTATATAGTAGTATGGTAATGTTATCCTATATATAGTTATTGTACTTTTTTTATATAATTATGTCTATATTCATGAAAAATTTTTTTCTTTATATATAAAAAGTGCTATACATCCTATCTTAGAACGTATAGCACTTTCTTATAACATTAATTTACTTACTAAATTCTATTTTCCTTCAATATAAGCTTTATCAAAGTATATATATCCAAGTGGTGATGCCACTAAATCTTTGATGTAACTCTTAACACCCATAGTTTGGTTTTTATAGTATAATGGTATAATTGGTAAATCAGTCATTAATAAATCTTCTGCCTGTCTAAATATTTCAAGTCTCTTAGCAGGATCTGTTTCTGATTTTACTTGATTAATAAGTTTGTCATATTCTGGATTGTTGTATCCTGAATTATTTTGACCTGACGTACTTTGGAACATATCTAAGAATGTCATTGGATCAACATAGTCAGCATTCCATCCATCTCTTGCAAGTTCATAATCCTTAGCATTTCTTGTTGCAATAAATACTTTCCATTCTTGGCTTTGTAATTGAATGTCTATTCCAAGATTAGTTTTCCACATATCTTGAACTGCTTGCATTACTGTTCCGTTACCACCTTCTGGGTTATAAAGAAGTGTTGCTGCTGGGAATCCTTCACCATCAGGATATCCTGCTTCTGCTAATAACTTTTTAGCTTCTTCCACATTTGCTTTAGTATCAAAGTATTTTTTATCTGAAAAATCTTTTCCATTGCTATCTTTAATTCCTGTTGGAACTAAACTAAATGCTGCTACTGATCCTGATTTAACAACATTTGCAGTTAAAGACTCTCTGTCAATAGCAAGAGTTAACGCTTTTCTTACCTTAGGGTTACTCAAAGCTTTTGCTGCTTCTGGATCAATTGAATTTAATGAATCTGTCATATTAACTGATAAGTAATAACTGCTTAATAATGGGAATGTTGTAGCACTTCCATCTTGCACTGCTGCATCAACATCTGATTGTGGCACTGAATAAACCATATCAAATTGTCCTGCCTTATAACTAGCCCAAGCTGAAGTTTCATCAGCAACCATTTTAACATTGATCTTATCAAGTTTTACTGAATCTTTTCCATAATAAGTATCATTCTTTTCTAATACTACTTGGTCTTTTATTTTATAATCTGTAAGTTTAAAAGGTCCATTACTTACATAAGTTGCAGCACTTGTTGACCATTGATCATTTCCTTCAACAACTTTTTTGTCTACTGGGAAATAGCATGGGAATGATGTTAATTCTAAGAAGTAAGCACATGGTGATACTAAAGTTACTTCTAGTGTTGAGTCGTCTATAGCTTTTACTCCAACTTCATCAACTGATCCTGTTCCTGCTGTATATTCTTTAGCACCCTTAATGTATTCCATTTGATATGCATATTCAGCAGCAGTGTTTGGATCCATTACTCTTTTCCATGCATATTCAAAATCTCCTGCTTTAACAGGATCACCATTTGTCCATTTAGCATCACTTCTTAAATGGAATGTATAAACTTTTCCATCTTCAGAAATATCACATTTTTCTGCAATACCTGGAATAGCTTTTTGATTTTCGTCTAACTTATAAAGACCTTCAAACATGTTTACAAGTAATATAGCACCATCAACTGCTTGATTTAATGCTGGATCCAAAGTCTTCACATCTGATCCTAAATTAAATGTTAATTCTTGTCCGCTTGCTACCGTTGATGAACCGCTATTTGAAGAACCACATCCAGTTAGGACTGAAACTCCAAGCATAGCTGCCATAACAACTGAGCAAATCTTTTTGATTTTGCTTGTTTTCATAATATATTCCCCCTATTTATTTAGTTAACAGTTATCATTTAACAGTTAACAGTTTTTAGTATACTTTTAAATCATATAGCTGATTTTTTATTTAAAATCCCATTGGAATTTTACTTCTTAATCATATAAGTGACAGGCAACAAAATGTCCATCTTCAACTTCCTTAAGCACAGGATCTACTTCAGAGCAAATTGGTTTTGCACATTTACATCTTCCTTTAAATCTACATCCTGGTGGAGGATCTATAGGCGATGGAATGTCTCCTTCAAGTACTATTCTCTCACTGTTTTTTGCAATTTCTGGATCAGGAATAGGTACAGCTGATAAAAGTGCTTGTGTATATGGATGTTTAGGATTGCTGTAAACTTCATTACTTCCACCCTTTTCAACCATCTGACCAAGATACATAACCCCAATATGAGTAGATATATGCTTAACCATAGAAAGGTCATGAGCAATAAACAGATAAGTTAATCCAAGTTCTTCTTGCAATTCTTCAAGCATGTTTATAACTTGTGCCTGAATCGAAACATCAAGTGCAGAAATAGGTTCATCACATACTATGAAATCTGGCTCAACAGCTAATGCTCTTGCAATACCAATTCTCTGTCTCTGACCACCTGAAAATTCATGAGGATATCTATTTATATGATCACTCATAAGACCTACTTTAGATAACAGACTTCTTATCCTTTGTGTTCTTTCTTCACCTGTAAGAAGTTTATGTACATCAATAGCTTCTCCTATAATATCTCCAACTGTCATTCTAGGATCTAATGAAGCATACGGATCTTGAAATATCATCTGCATTTTTTTTCTTAATGATACCATTTCCTTACTTGAATATTTTGTGATATCCTTCCCATTAAAGATTATTTGTCCACTTGTTGGTTCATAAAGCTTTAATATGGTTCTACCTGTAGTAGTCTTCCCACAACCCGATTCACCTACAAGACCTAAAGTTTCTCCTCTTTTTAATGTAAAAGAAACTTTATCTACTGCTTTTACATAACTATTATTTTTAAATAATCCTTTTTTTGCAGGGAAGTATTTACATAGATCTTTTACTTCTAAAATAATGTCATTTTTCTTATCTTCCACTACTTATCCCTCCTTATAGGTGATTCAACCTTTGGTGCATCCTTATGACATAGCCAGCATGCAGTTTTATGATTTTCACCATTTTCAAATAATGGTGGCTGTTTTTGTAGACATATTTTCATTGCATGTTCACATCTTGCTGCAAATGCACATCCTGTCGGAGGCTTTAGTAAGTCTGGTGGCTGTCCTTCAATTGGTTTTAACTTTTCTTTTGTATTTTCCTTTGGATTTGGTACGCTTCTTAAAAGTCCCCATGTATATGGATGTCTTCCTCTATAGAATATATCTTCTGTAGTACCTGTTTCAATTATTGTCCCACCGTACATTACATTAATTCTACTACAAAGGTCAGCAACAACACCTAAATCATGAGTTATAAGTATTATTGATGTATTAAGCTTTTCTTTTAAATCCTTCATAAGATCAAGAATTTGTGCTTGTATTGTAACATCTAAAGCTGTTGTAGGTTCATCTGCAATAATAAGTTTTGGTTTACATATTAAACTCATAGCTATCATTGCTCTCTGTCTCATACCACCTGAAAATTCATGAGGATATTGTTTCATTCTTTTTTCAGGACTTGGTATTCCTACAAGAGAAAGCATTTCTATTGCTTCCTTTTTAGCTTCTGCTCTGCTTATTTTTTTATGTTTAAGTATTGGTTCCATAAGCTGGTCTCCAATTGTATAAACTGGATTTAATGATGTCATTGGATCTTGGAATATCATCCCGATATCATTTCCTCTTATGCCTTCCATTACAGATTCTTTAACATTAGAAATATCTTTTCCATCAAAATGTATTTCTCCGCCTGTTAATTTACCATTATCAGCTAAAAGTCTCATTATTGACATCATGGTAACACTTTTACCGCATCCTGACTCTCCAACAATCCCTAAAGCTTCACCTTTATCTAAATGAAAAGATACTCCTCTTACCGCTTGTACTTCCCCAACATTAGTTTTAAATGAAGTTTTTAAATCTTTTACCTCTAATAACTTTTCCATTTTCCTTTTCTCCTATCTCTTATTCTTAGGATCTAAAGCATCGTTTAATCCATCACCAAAAAGGTTGAATGATAATATAATTAGACAAATCATTACTGCTGGGAATAATAATTGCCATGGATATGTGTAAATAGCTTTCATAGCTTCATTTGCAAGTGTTCCAAGTGATGCTTTAGGCGGTACAAGACCAAGTCCTATGAAGCTTAGGAATGCTTCTGTAAATACTGCTTCTGGTATTAACAATGTTAAAGTAACCATTATTGACCCCATACAGTTTGGTATTAAATGTCTTATTAATATTCTAAAATTCGATGCTCCTAAAGCTTTAGATGCAAGTACAAATTCCTGTTGTTTTAATTGAAGAACATCACCTCTTACAATTCTCGCCATTCCAATCCAATACGAAATTGAAAGTGCTAAAATTATAGTTGCGAGACCGCTTCCAGAGCTTCCAGGTTTTCTCAATATAGCCATGAATATTATTACGTATATAGTTAATGGAATTGAATAGATTACATCAACTATTCTCATTAATATTGCATCGACTTTTCCACCAAAATATCCTGCAATTCCACCATATAAAACTCCGATAACAAGATTAATAAATGCAGCTACAATTGCAATTGTAAGAGAATATCGTGCTCCATAGAATACTCTTACAAAAATATCTCTTCCAAGCTGATCAGTTCCAAATAAATGTTCTGCACTTGGTTTTAAATTAGTCATACTTAAATTATTTGCTGCATAATCATACTGAGAAAACATTGGTACAATTATAGCAGATAAGATAATTATTATAACCATGAACAACGATCCTAAAGCAACCTTATTACTTTTTAATCTCATCCATGCATCTTTCCAATAACTGATGCTTGGTCTTACGACTACATCTATTTTCTTTTCTTCATCAGTTAGAGGAGTAAATAGTTCTCTATCAATACTTAAATTTTCTTCCATTTTCCGCTCCCCCTAACTTTCAGCATTTTCTAATTTTATTCTTGGATCAATAACAACATATAATACATCTACTAAGAAGTTAAATGTGATAAGCATTGTACAGTAGAATACTGTAACTCCAAGAAGCATTGAATAATCTCTATTAGTAACAGATTGTACAAATTCATTTCCAAGACCTGGAATAGCAAAAATCTGTTCTACTATAAAGCTTCCTGTAAGTATACTTGCAATTAGTGGTCCAACATATGTTACTATTGGAATTAATGAATTTCTAAGAGCATGTTTGAAAACTATCTTTCCTTTACTTAACCCTTTTGCCTTAGCTGTTCTTATATAATCAGATTTAAGTACATCTAAAAGCTTATTTCTTGTAAGTCTAGTTATAAATGCCATAGAAGACATTGATAATGCAATTACCGGCATTATATAATTCTTCCATCCACTAAATCCCGTTGGAGGCAACAATCCAAACTTTACGGCTAAGAAGTAGATAAGTACTGCACTAATAACAAAACTTGGAATTGTAATACCTAGTGTTACAACAAACACTATTGTAGTATCTGCCCAAGTATTTCTTTTTAAAGCCGCTACAATTCCTAAAGATATACCTACAACTATTGATGTAGCAACACTACACATCCCTACTTTTGCAGATGCTGGAAATGAAGTCTTTATAGTTTCACTTACTCCTCTTCCCTTAAATATCATTGACTCACCTAAATCACCATGAACTAAATTCTTCATGTACATAAAATATTGTTCACTAAGTGGTTTGTCCATTCCATACTTAGCTTCCATATTAGCTTTTACTTGTGGTGTAAGCTTATCACTATCAAATGGTCCACCTGGCATTAATCTCATTAGAAAAAATGTCAGTGTAATAACTACCCATATAGTTAGCAAACTTGCAACAAGTCTCTTTCCTATGTATTTAATCATTTCAATCTCCCTCACTTATATTTCGATATTTATCAACAAGGTATACTTATTAAATCATTATATAAGAATATAATTTATTGTCAATTTATTATAAAATTTCAAGCTATTACTTTATAGCTTTATTTTTAACATTTTATTAATTTTATACTAGTGTATTTCCATTTTATTTTATTTTCCTCATTTTGTAATTGTTTACACTTAAAAAATAGTATCTTTTTTAAAAATACATCTGTCTTCCTAGAGAAAACACTTATCAGTTATAATTAGTTTATTGTTTATTTTTCTTTAAATTCCTATTTTAAAGTTTTAACTTTTTATATAAAATATTAATTTTTCATACAAAAAGCATTATAATTGCTTTTTTAATATTAATATGAGATATTTTTTATTAAAACTTTATCTTTTTAATATTTTTAATGAAATACTAATATTTTACACTTTATAAAAAAACTAATAAATAAAGAGAATTCAAATTTGAATTCTCTTTATTTATATTTAATATACAATTGTTACTATTAAACTTCATTCTACTTTTAGTTTTTAAAATTATCTCCTATAAATTTTTCTAACCTATCAAAAGCTTCTTTTAAAATTTCATCAGAATAGCAATATGATATTCTCATATAACCTTCTCCAAAATCTCCAAAAGCATTTCCTGGAACAAATCCAACTTTTCCTTCGTTCAAAAGCCTTTCGCAAAATTCTTCTGAAGATATATTAAACTTTTTAATACTCGGAAAAATATAAAAGGCACCTTTCGGATCTACAACATCAATATTTAATTCTTTTAATCTTTTTATACAATAATTCTTTCTTCTTTCAAATGACTCTTTCATCTTTTCAACATCTTTCATTGCTTTTTTCAAACCTTCAAGAGCACCGTACTGAGCAATTGAAGGTGCACATGATACTCCATATTGGTGTACCTTCATTATTTCTTTCATATATATATCTGAGCATGCAACATACCCTATTCTTAAACCTGTCATTGAAAACATTTTTGAAAAACCACCTACAAAAATAACTTTATCTCTTATACTATCACACTGAGCAACTGAATAATATTCATCAAAAATAATAGAAGCATACATTTCATCAGTTATCACAGTTATTTCTCTTTCTTTTATTATTTCTATAAGTTCATCTCGCTGATCCTTTGTTAGTATTGCTCCTGTAGGATTTGAAGGAAAAGATAACATTAAGTATCTAATATCTTCAGTATCTAATTTATTTTTTATTTCATCAATATTAATTGTGAAATCATCATTTAATCTATAATGGACAACATCTGCACCTATCATTGTAGATATATTTTCATAAGCTGGATAAGCTGGACCTGGTATCAAAATTTTATCTCCTGTATTCATTAATGCAAAAAATACAGAAAATAGTCCTTCACTTCCACCAACAGTAATACATACCTCGTCTTTATTATACTTTATATTAAAATTTCTTAAATATGTACATATTTCTTCTCTTAACTCGTCAATTCCTGCATTTGAAGTATATGATGTTTTATTTGTTTCAACTGCATTTATCATTCCACTTGCAACAGCAATTGGTACATTAAAATCAGGCTGGCCTATTGTAAGAGAAATTGCACCTTCAACTTTCTTTACTTTTTCTGCAAATCTTCTTATTCCTGAAATTTGAATTTTTTCTACTCTTTTATTCATATATATGAACCCCCAACTTTTTCAGTTAACAGTTAACGGTTAACAGTTAACAATTTTATTTTTTAAATATGCCACTAATTTATTTAAAGCTTGTTATATTGTATGAACTCTATTTTACAATATAATTTTGATTACATCAAATTGTTCATATTGAACTATTTTATCCATATACAAAAATGTACATATATTTTGTAAAACTTTCTATTTTTGCTCTTTCAATTGTTGATGTTTTTTATTATAATTAAATAGATTACAAATGTATAGAGAAAGGATGATATAATGTCATATAATTTAACAGATCCTTATGAAATAGCAAGATTTATTAAGGAATCAAAAAAATCTACTCCAGTAAAGGTATATGTTAATGGAGATTTAAGCAGCGCTGAAATGAATGATGTAGAATGGTATGGATCTAATGGTTTCTACTTATTAATGGGAGAATCCGATTCTATAACTAAAATAGTATTAGATAATAAACATCTTATAAAACACTTCAGAATAGAAAATGATAGAAGAAACTCTGCAATTCCTATGTTAGATCTACTTGAAGTAGATGCAAGAATTGAGCCAGGTGCTATTATAAGAGACAAGGTTACAATTGGCAAAAATGCTGTTGTAATGATGGGAGCTGTAATCAACATTGGTGCAGAAATCGGTGATGGAACTATGGTTGATATGAACGCTGTAGTTGGTGCAAGAGGTCAGCTTGGAAAAAATGTTCACTTAGGTGCAGGTGCAGTTGTTGCAGGTGTTTTAGAGCCACCAAGCAAAGAGCCATGTCAAATTGGAGATAATGCTCTAATTGGAGCTAACTCTGTAATACTTGAAGGTGTTAAAATTGGAAAAGGTTCAGTTGTTGCTGCAGGCTCTGTAGTAACTGAAGATGTTCCAGATGGAGTTGTTGTTGCAGGTTCACCAGCAAAGATAATCAAACAAGTTGATGACAAGACAAAAGACAAAACTCAACTTTTAGATGATTTAAGAAAGTAATTTCTATATCAAATAGTATTCTAATTTTTACATATAAAAGGGGCTGTATCAAATTGAAATTTTTTAAATTCAATTTGATACAGCCTATTCTTATAAACGTAAATTTTATTCATGTATATATTTCCAAATATTTTATTTTGAAATAACACAAATAAAGGATAAACATTATTATCCATATTTTAACTATATATTTAAAATTACGAAGCTTGCTGCTTATGAAGCAGCTCACCGTTACGATTTTGAATGGTTTTATGGTACAATTTATTAACATTATAACCAAACGCCATTAACAAAAATTCAGTACGAACTTTAATATTTCCACGCATAAAAAATCTTCTAAAACCATAATCTTGTTTAATAACTCCAAATGCTCCTTCGACTTGAATTGATCTGTTCATTCTTAAAAGTATTCCTTTAGGTGTAGTGATGTTTTTAAGTGAATTTGTTCTTAGACGCATAAAATTTTTAGCCACATGTATTTGTTTATTACCTTTTGCTTTCGTACATTTACTCTTATATTCACAGCCATCACAGTCTTCACATTCATAGATGCTAACAGTAGTTTCATATCCAGATTTTGTTTTTTTCTTTTTTGTTCCTTTTAGAAGCATTTTTTTACCAGATGCACAAATGTAGTAATCTTCATCTGTGTTATAGTACATATTTTCTTTCTTACTAATATCACTCTTGAATTTCTTTGTCTTTGACTTTTCATAATTTGCAGGTTTAATAAAAGCTTCTTGTTTCTTAGATTCAAGATATGCATAATTTTCTTCACTTTCGTATCCTGCGTCAGCAGTTACGGATTCATATTTTTGATTTAAATTCTTTTCTAATCTATCTAAAAATGGTATAAAAGTAAGCTGGTCAGATCTTTCACTTGAAATGTCTACTCCTACAATATATTCACCTTCTACCCCTATTTGGATATTATATGCTGGTTTTAATTGACCGTTTTTCATATGATCTTCTTTCATATGCATGAAAGTTGCGTCATGATCTGTTTTTGAAAAACTGTTTCGTCCATTAAAAATGCTATTGTATTCATTATATTTATTTTGCTTTTCAATAAATTCATTAAGTTGTTCAGTATATCTTTGGAATTTACTTTTTCTTTTACCTTTTCCATAAACAAATTCAATATTATTGGCTTCAATCATAATTCTGATACTATCTAAAATATAATTAGCATCTTGAACTGATATTTTAGCATTAGTAATAATAAGACATAAATTCAAATCATGATTCATTTTTATTAAGCTTTCTTTTATTTTCTTTTGTAGTCTATCTTCAAATTTATCAATAGATTTTTTCCAAACAAAAGTATATCGATTTGCAGATGCTTCGATTTTAGTTCCATCAATAAAAATATTTTTAAATTGAATTTCATTAAGTTCTCTAAGTTTTTTCACAAGTTGATTAAATAAATTTTCTATACAACCAGCTAATCGTTCACGTCTAAATCTATCTATAGAATTGTGTCCTGGTGGTAGTTGACCTTGTAAAAGCCATTTGAAATTTATATCTCTTTTGCATGCCTTTTCAAGAGCACGACTTGAATATATTCCTTCCATATATCCATAAACTATAATTGCAAACATAGTTTTAGGTAAAAGTGCTGGATTTCTACCAATAGTAGAGTAAGTTCTATTTAATTCTGAATAATCTAATCCCTCCATAACATCATAAAGCACTCTTACTGAATCACTATCAGATATAATATTTTCTATATTTATTGGGAAACCTATTTGATGCATAGGTATAATATTATTAGTGTTCATATTAATATTATGCGCAAAAAAGAGAATTCAAATTTATGAATTCTCTTTTTTTATCGGCTAGTATCAAAATTGTTTTGATACAGCCCCTTTTTTATATAATGACTTTTTAATTTAAATAATAATTAAATTTCACATCACTTATTCTTTTCATAACTTATAGTATCTACTAATATATATGAAGTATTAGCAGGTAAAGTTATTTTATTTCCTTTAACTTTCTCTATTTCATCTACCCCTGCTTTATCTTTATTTACAATTAATGTCCAATCATCCATTGGTAAAGTTACGTCAACATCTTTATCACTTGCATTAAACATTACTGCAATATTACCCCAATTATCACCTACCGCAGCACCATTTAAAATATATGCTACTACATTATTTCCATTAAAATCTTTACCATTTTCTAAAAATTTCAAATTATTTTGAATATCTTCTTCAGAATTCATTCTAAATGCTTTGTGATTATTTCTTAAATTTAACAGACCTTTATAATATTCATATAAATTATTATAACTTTTTAATCTATTCCAATCTAATTTATTCACTGTATCTGAAGAGTTATAGCTATTATCAATTAAATTACCATGTTCATCACATTTACTTCTTGCAAATTCTTCTCCTGCCTGCATAAAAGGTATTCCTTGAGATGTATACACAATAGCTGCTGCAAGTTTATACATATCTAATTTTTCGCCTTCACTAGCATTAGGTTCAACTTTTTGCAATCTATCATAAAGTGTATAATTATCATGACATGTAACATAAGTTATTGTTTGATATGGCTCATTAGCCCAAGGTTCCTTTGAATAATTCACTTTGTCATAATCAATATCACCATGCTCTGTAGATGCAACTATTCCAAATTTAATTGTATCTTCAAACCCTTCTTGTCCATTTATAAATCCTGGTGCATTTTCAGTAAAAACATGACCTTTTAATCCATCTCTTAAATCATCGCTAAACATTCCAATTTGTGATGTTCCAAAGTCCTTGCAATTTGCTTTTATTGCTTTTTGTTCATCTGGAAGCTCTGATGTTCCACCTGTCCATCCTTCTCCATACATTAATATAGCTGGATCAATCTTATCTAGTTCAGATCTTATTTTGTTCATAGTTTCTATATCATATACACCCATCAAATCAAATCTAAAACCATCCATGTGATATTCAGTTACCCAGTACTTCAATGAATCTACAATAAACTTTCTTACCATATATCTCTCTGTTGCAACCTCATTTCCACAACCTGATCCATTTGTAAAATTTCCATCACTATCATGTCTATAATAGTAATCAGGAACAGCTTTTTGGAAAGATGAATCTTCTGCAGAAAAAGTATGATTATAAACCACATCCATAATAACTTTGATTCCATTCTTATGCAATTCATTTATCATTTTTTTCAATTCTTGTATTCTAATTTTTCCATCATAAGGATTTGTTGAATATGATCCTTCTGGTACATTATAGTTCTTAGGATCATACCCCCAATTGTATTGACTATTATTTTCTTTTGTTTCATCTACAGTTGCATAATCATACATAGGTAAAATTTGCACTGTATTTACTCCAAGTTCCTTTAAATGATCAATTCCTGTTTTAATATCACTTCCAGGCAACACTGTATTTTTTTGCCACACACCATTATATTTACCTCTATATTCTAATGAAGCACCACTATTTTCATCTATTGAAAAATCCCTAATATGCATTTCATATATAACTGCATCTGTTGGTGAATTAAGTACTGGTCTCTTATCTTCATTCCAGCCTTCAGGATTTGTAGTACTTAAATTTATAACCATTCCTCTATTTCCATTTACCCCAACTGCTTTTGCATAAGGATCTACAACTTCTTTTTCTTGACCATCAACACTAACTAAATAATTGTAATATACCCCATCCAAATTTCCAGCTTCTTCATATGTCCATTCTCCTTGATTTCCTTTAGCCATATCAATTATTTTTTGAGGTGCACTTAAATAATCCTTACCATCTTTACCGTATAAGATAACCTTTACATCCATTGCTGTTGGTGCCCATAATATAAACTTCGTTTTATATGGAGAATATATTGCTCCAAGATCTCCATTATACTTATACAACTCTTCAAATGTTTTAGTTCCAAGTATATTTCCATAACTAGAATTTAAACTTTCATAATTAGGTATTTCTAATGTATAAGTACTATTTAAATTTATACAATCTCTCATAAATATTTTTCCACCAAGATTATCACTATTTAATCCTATCTTATATCTACTTCCTGAAATACTTACACCATTTTCTTTTAATACTATATCATTATAATCTTTAATTTCAGAATTAACTTTAAATGTCATTTCATTCAATGAATCTAATTTAAAATATGTTATTTTAGGATTTCTTATTGGTTGATCCTTATAATAATATACATTGGGATCATTTTGAAGAATATAAGCATTAATTTCTCCTTTATTGCTTGCATATGCTAAATTAATTTTTCTTTCATTAGCTATATCATTTTTTATAATAAAAGATATATCCTTAGATCCATTAATATTTTCTTTAGTAATATCAACTACTTTTCCATAGTCATCTGTATCTTTAAAATCGTAATCTTGCTTGTCTCCTTCATTAACCCAACCTTCTGTTGAAGATGCTTCATAATCACCTTTATATCTGTAATAGTGTAGTTTTAAATTAACTTTAGCAAAATCTGTATTCAATACTTTATCTTCTCTATTTATTCCAGAATCCTTTTCACTAATGGTAATCTCAACATTTCCATTTTGCAAATCTACTTTTTCATCTTCTGTGGCCTTTTCCTGCCAATCACCTTTACGAATTATAAAATTCAAGGATTCTGATTCTTTTGTTGTTTCAACCACTGCAAACTTTCCTTCATCATCTTCTCCAGAAAAATTTACTTGCTTTCCCTCCTTGTTTTTCTCCCATACCCAAAGATTCCAATTATTATAATCAGAATCTTTTTTACAATATCTTATCTTTACGTATACCTTATTAGATTCCTCTGCCGCTTTTGCACATTTTTCTGGTATCGGTACCAAAAATAAGCTTATTAATACTACTAATATTAGTGCTAATGATTTTTTTATTTTTCCCATATTAACCCTCCTGCATAAATTCTTTACTTATTAAGTATATTATGTAAACGTATTTTTATCAAGTTTAATATAAAAAAATCTCCAAAGCCACTATGTTATATCACATAATTATAAAGTTAACTCTATTAAAATTAATAAAGAATAACAAAAGGATTTCTTTCAGTTATATTTCCAAAAGAAATCCTTTTATTTAACACAGATTTGATTTCGTGTATATTTTTGATTAATTATTGACCATTGATAATTCTATAGCCTTTTCATAAGTATCTCTATTATAATTAATCATTAGTACTACAGAAAGCTATACAGCTCCTTCTGTGCCATCAATATTAGATTCATTTTCTTCTTTTTGAGCCTTTTCCATCTTGGATATTGATACTTCATAAGCTATTTTCTTTATAACTTCATTTTCTGAAACTTTCTTTTGATATTCTCTACTTTGTAGTCTACCCCATACTTTAATATTATCACCGACTTCTAATGTCTGACAAAATCTCGAATTTCTACCCCATGCAATTGTTGGAATATAATCTGATTTATTGTATGCTCTGTTTACTGCAAGTAATACATCTGCAATCTCACGACCAAAAGGTGTTGTCCTATAAATAGGTTCTTTACAGATATATCCATCTAAGAATATTTCATTAGGATTTTTGCTACGTTCCATGCATGGTTCAATATTTCTCGCAAAAACTGTAAGTATAAGCTTGTTTGACCCATCAATAAACTTGTTATACGATCTAAGCTGACCTTCGACAATTACATCACTGCCTATTATTAGTTGCATATCGCTTAACAATCTTTCTGATACAGTAATATTTAAAGTATCTACTGAGTCACTTAATCTCATTACATCTAAATTAAAAGTATAAAACCCCTCCCCATACATCTCGTGGCTAAACTCTAATTCAGACGTTACTTTACCTTCTAGGTAAATCTTGTTATTTAGCATTAAATTATCCATTGTTATCCCTCTCTCCATCGGAAATTATTATTAATTCATATAATATATGCACCCACTAGCATATATTACCATTATAATACAGAAACTAGTTTATTTTCAATAATTTTAGATATTTTTATGTTGAATACCTTGTTCATCTATAGTGTAATCGTTTTTATATATCATCTCCCCAACAGGTTTAAATACATATCCCTGTTTTTGAAGCTCATTAATTATTTTTTCTAAATTTTCTGGAGTATATTTTGCATTATTATGAAATAACATAATTGAACCAGGTTTAACCTTCTTCATAACCCTGTTATACTCCACATCTGCACCAAGTTCCTTCCAGTCAACTGAATCTGTATCCCACTGTATACAGGTATATCCCAATCCCCTGACCTTTTCAAAACAATCTTTATTATATTCGCCACTTGGAAATCTAAAAAGTTCTGGTTTCTTTCCAGTATATTTTTCTATAATATCGTCTGTCTTTTTTAATTCCTCCTTCATTTTCTCAAAGGTTATTTTAGTAAAACCAGGATGCATATAACTATGATTTCCTATTTCATTCCCCCTTTTATTAATTTCAATTAATTTATTTATGTTGTCCTCACTATAATTGACCCACCCTCCCATTATGAAGAATGTTCCTTTTACATTATACTTATCTAATATGTTCAATATGCTTTCTAAATTATCTTTTTCTGCCCAGTTAATATCAAATGTAAGACTTACAGTTTTTTCTGCTGTATCTACAGAATAAATAGGCTGTTCTTCCTTTATGTCTCCCATAACAGAATGAATATTATCATTTATGGTAAATGATAATATTATTACTGCAATGATTAAACCTATATCTATAGCTATTTTTCTAAATCTCCATGCCAAAATAATACCTCCCCTAGTTCACTTCAGTAAATATTACGTTACTGTTTTATTATTAACTATATTCACTAATCGTTAATTTATGCTATAATGAAATTAGAGTTTCATTAGTCATGGAGGTAATTATGTACGAAAGTTCATCAGAATTAGCAGAAAATAAACTACTCATGTTATATGTATTGAAGGCAATAAAAGAACCAATATCAAATACTCAGCTTACAGAAATAATTCTTGAAAATAATTTTATAAATTACTTTACATTTCAACAATATTTATCTGAGCTAGAGGAAGCAAAATTTGTTGAATATCATAAGGCTAATGACAAAAATCTATTGATATTAACAAAACATGGTGATACCGTTCTATCCTTGTTCAAATCTAGATTATCACCAGCTAAAATAGCAATTATTGATCAATACATAAAAAACAAAATTGAGTCTATAAAAAAAGAATTAACTATTCATGCTGATTATACTTTAGGTGATAATGACAGCTTTATTGTCGATTTAAAAGCTGTTGAAAACCAAGCTTTATTAATGGAGTTAAAACTATCTGTACCATCTAAAAATCAAGCTGTAGCTATATGCAATAAATGGAAGGATAATCCTTCCGATATATATAATACAATTATAAATACATTTATAAATTAATATGTGTAAAATCTGATATTTTTCAAATTGATGAATAATGTCTGAAAATAACAGTTAATCAACTAAAGTCATGGCATTTGGCTCTTTCCCAACGGCTATGGCTTTTGCTTGTTTTGTTTTTAGATTTATTACATTTACAACTCCATTTAGGTAGTCTGCCACAAATATCTTTTCGTTAAATTTAATTATTCCACGTGGCATACCAGTAATATCTACTCTTTTTTCTTCCTTTAAGATTTTTAAATTAACAATGCTTATTGATTGTCCACAAAAATTAGACACATATAAATAATCATTATCTTCAAATAAATCCACTGGTGAAAATCCTACTCTGATTTTGTAAACAAGTTCTAATGATTCTAAGGATATTATGCCTACATAACCATCCTTGTCATATCCAAGATAACTCATGCATACATATAAGTAATGATTATTCTTTGACAATTTTATCTTTATAGGAGTGTTTTCCAAAGAAATTCTTTTTATCTCTTTATTGCTTTCTATATCAATTACAGAAATACTATCATCTCCCATATTGCTTACAAAAGCAGATCTTTCATTTTCATATAATTCAATATTATGGGGAAATCTTCCTACAGGAATATTAATATTAATTTTTTCCTCTTCCAAATCATACATAATAACAGAATTGGATTCACCACATGTTACAAAAGCATTATTATTATATTGAATAACATCATTTGGATGAGCACCTATATATAAATTTTTCCCTTTAGTAATGAACTTTCTTTTATTCTTATCAATACCATTCAACTTGTTACTTTTCTTCTTTTCTTCAAATTGTAATTTAGGAATAATTGAAATAGTATTATTATAATTATTTGCTGTAATAATATTGTCATTATATAAAGTTATTTCATGAGGTCCAAAATTTCTCTCATTACCAGATAAAATATAATTTTCTATTTCTAATGATTCTGTTTCAATCTTGCTTATTATATCAGACCCAGTATTACAAAGAATAATATAACTCATCTCTTTGCCTCCACATAAAAATAATCCTATTGTATTATTAATATATTCTTCCTTTTAATTAATGGTACAAGTAATTGCACTGAATCTCTTTATTTATTGACAAATTTCTACTATAATATAATACATAAAGCTTATAATAGCCTAATTTGCGTCTTAGGAAATATAATAAGAAATAATAAGTCTAACTATAATGCAGACCTATTGGCTTTTTATTTTTTATAGTGCCTAAGTGAAAGGAGTAATATGATGTATTCATATAAAACGTCTGGTGTATGTTCTTCAACTATTAATATAGATATAGAAGATAACATAGTTAAAAGTGTAGAGTTCGTTGGAGGATGCGCAGGAAACCTTTTAGGTATAGGTAGCCTTGTTAAAGGAATGACTGTAGATGAAGTAATAGCTAAATTACATGGTATTGACTGCAGAAACAGAGGAACTTCATGTCCTGATCAATTATCTAAGGCATTGACTGCTTGGAAAGAAAATCACTAAAATTAGAGCTTTAAAATAGGTATTTCACTTATTTTAAAGCTCTAATATTTTATAATATACTATTGAATAAATTCATTTACATCATCTGATAACAGCATTAAAGTATCTCCTATTTCATCTACCACATCTCTATAACTCATTACCACACCTATAGAAATTTCTTCATAGTTATCACTGATTTTTTCTACTATTCCATAAAAATATTTACCATTATCAATTAAATTTTTTATTATTTCCCCTAAATTTATAGGTATCGTTCCAATAACAAGACCTTTATCTGTTGTAACCAATATTACATTCGAATTATCCAAGTTATCAGAATCTCTTATTAAGTAGACCATATCGTCTTCTTTAAGCTTGTTAAATAACTCTGAGCGATCGTAAGTATTATTATTCTCAATATTGACTGATATTAAATATATATCTTTAACATGAATTGTCATATCACTGAAATTATCCACATTCACTATCTTTTTCTCTCTTTTATAATCATCAGCTAATAATGAATTCAAAGCTCTTCGCACACTGCTTACAGATTCAGAGATAATTGAATTTTTTATATATTCTATTTCCTTTAAATCAAATTTTCCTTTAAACTTCTCAAGGTTTGAAGAAGCTTGAATTCTTGTTTCAATTAATGGAGATTTTATTGCTCTTAGATTAAATTCCTTATATTCATCTGCAAAATCTTCATAATTCATATACTTACTCATTATAAAAAAGCATACATGTTGAATATCTTCATATTTTAATTTATCTATTGTAAATTCCCCTGGTCCTGAACTAAGTTCACTTACACTTAAATTTTTCATTGCAATGTTATATGCACATTTTTTAATATTTTTATTTCCAACTGAAAAAGCATATTTATATAGTAATGCATTTTCATAATCTCGCCTGAACAAAATTTCAAAATCTTTCTTTTTAATTTTATATCCTATTTTTTCTGCACATGTTATTAAAATGCTAGTCTCTAATTCTATGTTTGTTAGTTCATTTTCAACTACAGTCTTCCAATGTTCTTTTTTACATATCTTTTTGCACATGTCTATAATATTCTTATATTTATTATACAAAGATATTTGAAGGTTTATTTTCTTTTCTTTATAATAATCAATTAAATCTGCTTCCAATGAATATAATATTGAGATTGTTACATACAATGAATAAATATCATCTGCATTTTCATTTATTTCTTCTAAAAGTTTCTCACAAACACTTACTTCATCTCTTATTTCCTTAACACCATAATCTGAAAACATGATACTAAATGATTTTGATAAGTTTTCAATTTTTTCTTTAGAAAAAGTAGTCTTATTCATATAATCAAGAATGTCTATAGAAAGCATACTTAAGCATACTAATTCAGTTATAGCAACATTATTGTTGCATCCTTCTTCAATCATCCAGTCAGAAATTTCATAATTTACAGGTTTCAAGTGCAAAATAGAAAAGAATTTTCCATAACCTTTTGATTTTTTTGCTATTTCAAAAAATTCATTATTAGATAATCCAATATGCTCGTAACCATTCAAAACATAGAATAAATATTCGTTATGAATTTCATATATTTTTAGTATTTCTTCAATATTATTGATTTTAATTATATATGCTCCTATAAGCGCTCCCTTTATTAATTCTTTGGAATTACTTTTAGTTATAATTTTATATATTAAATTCTCAATATATATTTTATTGTTTTCATATTCGTAAATACACTTAAATAACTTTTCTAAATTTTCATAATAATTTATTACAGGATTTAAAGTTACATATCCCTCAAGAACCGTAATTTCTTCTTTATCTTGTGCAATATCTAAAAATATCCTTATAAAATCATCTGCAAGCCTATTTTTTTCATAAACTTTTAAATCATTAATTTTGTGTGATGACATATTAAATTCTTTAACCCCAGATTTTTCAAAGTCCTGATAGCTATAGAGTTCACCATTATTGTTATAATAAAATTCTTTAAGTTCATCAAATATACATCTATCTTCAAAATCTTTAACCATATAACTCCCCAACCCCTTTTCTCACAAGACTATATCTATATATTACCATATTAATTTATTATTTTATTAATTATTTTTCTCATATCACCAATCATATATAGTGAACCACTTACAAGTATCAAATCATCATCTTCTGCCACTTTTAGTGCTTCATTAATTGCCTCATTATAATCATCAAAAGCTTCAACATTTTGGTTTACTTTCTCTATTTCCCTCTTTAAATCTTCACTGAGCTCCGCTCTATCACTATGAGGTGTTAATGCAAATATTTTTTCAGCCATAGGTGTTATTTCTTTAATCATCTCATCAACCTGTTTATCTGCTAATATACCAAGAAGAAGATACATCTTATTGTATTTAAAGTATTTTCTGATATTGTTTTTCAATACTCTTATTCCATCAATATTATGTGCTCCATCTATTACTATTAATGGATTTCTATTTAACGTTTCAAGTCTTCCTATCCATTTTACATCTTTTAATGACTCTTCTATAATTTCTTTATTATATTGAATTTTTTCTACTTGGCATAAAACTTCCACTGCTTTTATTGCTACGCATAAATTAAGAATCTGATGTTCTCCAAGTAAAGGAAGATCAACATTATAAATCCCATTTAATCCATTGACCTGTACATTTTGAGTTATATTATCATAATCAATTCCCTTAAGATTTCCATCATCTGTTTTCACATAATAAACCTTACTATTATTATTATGTGCAGCTTTTAAAATTACATCTTCTGCTTCTTTTTTTTGAGGATATAATATAACTGGTACATCCTCTTTAATTATACCTGACTTTTCTTTTGCTATTTCTTCAATTGTATTTCCTAGAATATTTATATGATCCATACTTATTGATGTTATTACACTAACTTTAGGTATTATTACATTTGTAGAATCAAGCCTTCCACCAAGCCCTACTTCTATTACTCCATAATCTATTTTTTCATTATAAAAATATAAAAACATTAATGCAGTTATAATTTCAAATTCAGTAGGATGTTCATATCCTTCTTCAATTACTTTGCTTACAGCATATTTAACATTTTCTAAATTATCTATAAGCTTATCTTTAGGAATATTGACACCATTAATCTGTATTCTTTCTTCAAACACTTCAAGATATGGAGATGTATACATTCCTACTTTGAATCCCATTCCAATTAAAACTTTGCTTATCATTGATGTTGTAGAACCTTTCCCATTAGTTCCTGCTATATGTATTAATTTCAATTTATTTTGAGGACTACCAAGCAGTTCTAATAACCTGTGTGTTCGTTCTAATCCATAATTCGAGCCAAACATTCCAACATTGCTTATATATTCCATTGCTTCTTCATACGTCATTTTCATTTGATTTACCTCTTCTTCTCTTATTTGCTAAGTAAATTCTATATTTATTAGTATATACTTCAATAATACTATTATTATAGCAGAATTACCCTTAAATTTCTTAATATTAATTAACTTTTAGAGTACTTACAATTATAGAAAGAAGGATTGTAAAAATAAAGTCTAGTATTTTATAAATACTAAACTTTATAATAAATGACTCCTTTAAAGTCAAATTATTCATGTGATATATGTTATACAAATTATAATTATAAAGTTATATATAATATATAAACTTTCTAAACTAGCAAGTAAAACTCCAAATTTCATTATATCCAATAACTATTTATTTCCACGATATAATGTACTTCTTTTAGCTCTATTAGTATTATCAAAAACAAGAGATGCTAAAATACTTAATAGTAAAATTATAATTATTATCAATACTGAATTAGTAACTGAAATCTCAATTCCAAAAAATAATGCTACAAGCTTCCATCCTGTGAACATCAAAATAATTCCAACTCCATATTTCATAAATTTAAACATATCATTCATTCTCTCTAAAATATAATACATACTTCTAAGGCCTAATATAGCAAATATATTTGATGTATAAACTATAAATGTATCCGTTGTTATTGAAAATATTGCAGGTATTGAATCAATAGCAAATAGTACATCTGAAAATTCAATTACTACAAGAACAGCTAATAGTGGAGTAGCATATAAAATCTTGTTTTTTCTCACAAAAAATTTACTGCCCTCAAAGTTTTCTGTAACTGGAATAAATTTTTTTAACATCTTTATTGCAAAATTATTGTGAAATTCAATATTATCATTATTATGATTAAAAAGCATTTTTATTCCACTATATAATAATACTATTCCAAAAAAAGATAATATAGAATGAAATTGACTTATAATACTAACTCCTAAAAGTATAAATATAAGTCTTAAAACCATAGCCCCCAAAACTCCATATAATAGGACTCTTTCTTGATACTCTTCTTTAATATGAAAATTAGAAAAAATCATTAAAAACAAAAATAAATTGTCTAGACTCAGTGACATTTCAACTATGTATCCTCCGAAATATTCCACTGCACATGTTTCTCCACGACTATAAAATATATAAATGTTAAATAATATTGATAAAGTAATCCAAAATATCAGATTTAAAAAATGCTTTTTAGCTTTCACTTCTCATATACCTCCAGAATTTATTAACATAATACATATATATTAATATTTATTCTGTAATATCCTTTATATTAAAAAATTTTAATATAAAAATCCCAATACCTATAAAAATGGATATTGGGATTTGTAATATTTATATTTTTAGTTTAATGCTTCTATTCTAACCTTAACAGCTTCTAGCATTTCAACATATTTAACTCTCTTTTCTTTTTCTGCATTAACTACAGATTCAGGTGCTTTAGCTACGAATCCTTGATTTCCAAGCTTCTTATCAATTCTTTCGATTTCACCTTCTAATTTCTTAACTTCTTTATTTAATCTATCAAGTTCCTTTTCTTTATCTACTAAATCAAGAAGTGGCATAAACAATTCTCCACCCTTAACAACTAGAGATACAGCATTTGCTGGAACAGATGATTTATCCGTAATAAATTCAACTTCTGAAGCTGAAGCTAATTTTTCCATGTATGCTGCACCATTTGTAAATGCTTCTTTAGCATCTTCTGCTATATAAGCTATAACCTTAGCTTTTCTTGAAGGTGGTACATTCATTTCAGCTCTTACATTTCTTAATCCTTTAATTGCTTCTATAACATATGCCATATTATCTTCTGCTTCTTTATTAACTAAAGCTTCATCAAATTCTGGCCATGCAGCATTTACTATTGTTTC
This sequence comes from Clostridium butyricum, assembly GCF_006742065.1. Taxonomy (NCBI): domain Bacteria; kingdom Bacillati; phylum Bacillota; class Clostridia; order Eubacteriales; family Clostridiaceae; genus Clostridium; species Clostridium butyricum. The sequence goes on from NZ_AP019716.1 coordinate 2,431,811, forward strand.
TTCTTCAGTTAAATGAGTATATATTTCTTCTGTTATGAATGGCATTGCTGGATGTAATAATTTTAATCCTGTTACTAAAACAGTATTTAATACATTATAAGCTACGCCCTTAGCTTTTTCATCTTCACCATAGAATACTGGTTTTATAAGTTCTATATACCAGTCACAGAATTCTGTCCACATGAAATCATAAACTTTTGACATTGCAATTCCAAGTTCATATTTTTCCATATTTTCAGTAACTTCTTTAACTAATGTATTCATTTCTGATAATATCCACTTATCAGCTAATGAATATTCTTTGCAGTCTTTATATTTGTTCATGATTTCTTTATCAAGATTCATCATAACAAATCTTGAAGCATTCCATATCTTGTTAGCAAAGTTTCTTGATGATTCAACTCTTTCTGGATAGTATCTCATATCATTTCCTGGAGCATTTCCAGTTGCAATCATGAATCTTAATGCATCGGCACCATACTGATCTATAACTTCAAGAGGATCAACACCATTTCCTAAAGATTTACTCATCTTTCTTCCTTGAGAATCTCTGATAAGTCCATGGATTAATACAGTGTGGAATGGAGTTTCTCCCATACAGTGTAATCCTGAGAATATCATTCTAGCAACCCAGAAGAATATTATATCATGTCCAGTAACTAATACACTGTTTGGATAGAAATAATCTAAGTCTTCTGTCTTGTTTGGCCAACCTAATGTTGAGAAAGGCCATAATGCTGAAGAGAACCATGTATCAAGAACGTCATTATCTTGCTCAACATTTGTACTACCACATTTAGTACATTTTGATGGAGCATCTTCAAGAACCATCATTTCACCACAATCCTGACAGTAGTAAACTGGAATTCTGTGTCCCCACCATAATTGTCTAGAAATACACCAATCTTGAATGTTTTCCATCCAGTTAAAATAAGTTTTATCAAATCTTTCTGGAACAAACTTAGTTTCACCATTTTTAACAACTTCTACAGCTGGTTTAGCTAATTGATCCATTTTAACATACCATTGTTTAGATATTATTGGTTCTACTGTAGTACCACATCTATCATGTGTACCAACATTATGAGCATGATCTTTAATCTTAACTAAAAGCCCAGCGTCTTCTAAGTCCTTAACAATAGCTTTTCTAGCTTCATATCTATCAAGACCTTTATATTTTCCGCCCTTTTCGTTAATTATTCCCTTATCATCCATAACTCTGATTATTTCAAGGTTGTGTCTCTTTCCTACTTCAAAGTCATTAGGATCGTGAGCTGGAGTCATTTTAACGGCACCTGTTCCGAATTCTAAGTCTACATAATCATCTCCAACTATAGGAATTTCACGATTAACAAGAGGTAATATTACAGTTTTTCCTATTAAATGTTTATATCTTTCATCATTAGGGTTAACAGCAACACCACTATCTCCTAGTAATGTTTCAGGTCTTGTTGTAGCAATTTCAAGATATCCTGATCCATCAGCTAATGGATAGTTTATATGCCAGAAATGACCTGCTTGTTCTTCATATTCAATTTCTGCATCAGATAAAGCAGTCTGACAGTGTGTACACCAGTTAGTAATTCTATTTCCTTGATAAATTAAGCCTTCATTATATAATTTTACAAATACATGTTTTACAGCAGCGCTTAAGTTTTCATCCATTGTAAAAGCTTCTCTTGTAAAATCAGCAGAAACTCCAAGTTTCTTAACTTGATTTCTTATTGTAGCTCTGTATTTATCACTCCATTCCCACACTTTTTCAAGGAATGCTTCTCTTCCCATTTCTTTTTTATCATAACCTTGCTCAGAAAGCATATTAGCAACCTTAACTTCTGTTGCAATAGAAGCATGATCTTCACCTGGTAACCATAATGTACAGTAACCTTGCATTCTCTTAAATCTTATAAGTATATCTTGAAGTGTATCATCAAATGCATGACCTAAGTGAAGTTGACCTGTTATATTTGGTGGCGGCATTACTATTGTAAATGGTTTTTTACTCTTATCTACTTCTGGTGTAAAATATTTTTTTTCTTCCCATGTCTTATAAATTCTGTCTTCAAATTCTTTTGGATCATATGTAGTTGATATGTTTTTAATTTCTGACATTTTTATTTCCTCCAAACTTATTCAATTGACAATTGACAATTGACAATTGACAGTTGTTGATGATATTTCTTTGAAATATCTTTAATTTTTATTGTTCACTGTTCATTGTCTATTATCATATGTAAATTGAAGTAATTCTATTATTAAAATTCCTATGGAATCTTTTTTACCTTTATTAATATATCTATATATAAAAAAAGAGCCCTAATCCTAAAAAGGACGAAGACTCGCGTTACCACCTTTATTTCCACGTAAACATATAAAATAAATATGTTCTAATGGACTCTTAATTCAAATAACGATTTAGATAACCGTCTTTAGCTACTTACATTCACTAAAGAAGCTCAAAAGCTACCTTCAAAATTCTCCACATAAGGGTTTTCAGCTCCTCCCTCTCTCTTATAATGCTTATAAATTTCTACTCCTCTTTATCATTGCTTTTATATTAATAATTTATTTTCATTTTTATGATATATTAATCATTGTATTTTGTCAATAATTTATATAATTTCTCACCTTATATCGTATAATAATATTGCAGTTTCATTATAACATAATTGTAAAAAACTTTAGAAGGATGTGACTAAATGAAAATATTAATTATGAAAATAACACTTCGTGCACCTTGGGTTCATTCATTAAAAGAAAAGAGAATGATTGTAAAAAGCTTAATTCAGAAACTAAAAAACAAATTTAACATTTCAGTAGCTGAAGTTGAAAATCAAGATATTCATTCCACAATAGATATTGGTATTACAGGTCTGGCTGGAAACAGCGCACAGGCTGATTCTATCATGGAACATATAATAACATTTGTAGAAAACAATACAGATGCAGAAATAGTGCAAATTGAAAAAGACGAGGATACTTTTTAAAAATTCTCTCGTCTTTTCTATATTATTATTTAATTAATTACATGAAAGTCTCAATGTTAAATTTTCGCCTATAATAATACACTTAGAATCTGTTCCATGACCAATTTCATTAGTCTTTACAATAGGCATACTACTGTCATCTACTATCCTTTTAATAATATCAACTATTGTTGGTGAATAATTTTCTCTTTCCATTTCAGTATAGCTTCCTAGTATTATACCATTGACCTTTTTAAAAATTCCCATATGTTTATATTGTGTAAGATAAGAAACCATTTTAGGTACATCACCACTAAAACTTTCCAAGAATAAAAGTTTATCCTTAAAATCAGGCATATATTCTGTTCCCGCAAGTTTTAGAAAACATCTTATATTTCCTCCAACGACTATACCACTCATAAAATTTCCCTGAATCCATTCATATTCAAAATTCAATATTGACCTGTTATCATCAATAAAAGTATCTTTAAAATTTTTGATTTGTTCTATTTTATTACTATCTACCAAGTTTCTTATTTGATATAAATAGTTTTTTTGATTTGTCTTTGAATATAAAGCATTTACTACAACTGTCAAATCGCTATATCCAAAATATGGTTTATAATTTTTATTTATATCATTAAAATCTAGATATTCTAAAATTTCGTTAGATAAATCTCCTCCTGAAACATCAAATATTGCCTTAACCTCATTATGTCTATAATATTTTAAAAGTACATCAGCTCTTTCTTTCCCTGTACCATTAAAGGCTGAATATTTCTTATAAACTTTATCACTAATTATTGTTTTTAAACCTATTTCATTTAAAATAATTACTAGTTCTTCAATCTTAGGTTTCATTTTTTCATCTAGTCCATTAGAACAAGCTACTATTGCTACAGTATCTCCTATTGATAATATTGCCATGTTTATTCTCCTTCATTTTATCTTTATTGTTTTTATAACTTATCATTACTATTATTATTATAAAAAAATCTTTTCATCCATAACCTTAAAATTCTTATCTACAAAAGGTTTAAAATCCATTTGATTGATTATATCTTTCTCAATATCTATACCTGGTGCAGCTTCTGTTAAATATATACCATCCTCTTTTAGTTTGAATACAGCTCTTTCTGTAATATAAATTACTTCTTGCCCATATTTTTTTGCCTTTTCCCCGCTGAAAGTAATCTGCTGAACTTTTGTCTTAAACTTCTTATTTTTACCTTCATTTTCTATAAACATCTTTCCATGTCTTATATTTATTTCAAGACCTTTAGCTGTAAAAGTCCCACAAAAAATAATTTTTTTTGTATTTTGAGTTATGTTTATAAAACCTCCACATCCAGCTAGTCTAGTGCCAAATTTACTTACATTTATATTACCCATTTTATCACATTCTGCCATTCCTAAAAAAGCAATATCAAGACCACCTCCATCATAAAAATCAAATTGACTTATTTGGTCTAATATACATTCTGCTTTTAAAGATGCTCCAAAACCCTTGCCACTTTGTGGTATTCCTCCTATTGGTCCTGGCTCCACTGTTAAAGTAATCATCTTAGAAAAGCCATTCTCATAAGCTATACTTGAAACTTCTTCTGGTATGCCTATTCCTATATTTACAATATCACCTTTACTAAGCTCCATAGCAGCTCGCCTTCCAATTATTTTTCTAGCATCTAAAGTGTTTTTTTCACTTTTTAATTGACTTTTTCTATTTTCCTCTCTTTCTTCAAAAGCAAAATCTTTTTTATTCTTCTCATATTCTGCTGTCAAAAAAGGATTGTATTCCAATCCTAATACCTGTTCTTTATTATCTTTATCTAAAACTTCCACAATATAATCAACATAGATTTTAGGAATTTTAACACTTTTACACTTCATTTCACTTTTAGACACTACTTTATCAACTTGAACTATTACAATTCCTCCAGAATTTTTAACTGCCTGTGCTATTAAAAATGCTTCTGAATATGTTGCCTCATTATCTAATGAAATATTTCCATTTTCATCACAATAACTTCCTTTTATTAGTGCAATATCTATCTTTTGATGATGATATAATAAAAATTCTTCTCCATTAAATTTAAATAGCTCAACTATTTTTTCTTTACTTATAGAATTAACTTTTCCCCCTTCTATTCTTGGATCAACAAAAGTTCCAAGACCAACCTTACTTAGGGTAAATCCAGACTTTCTAGATATGTCTCTAAATATATTACACATAACTCCCTGTGGCAGATTATAACCTTCAATAATATTATTATTCATCATTTCTGCAAGCTTTGGTGCAAGATTAAAATGTCCCCCTATAACTCTTTTGACAAGTCCTTTATGAGCTAAATGATTTAAACCTTTACTTTTACCATCTCCTTGTGCAGCAGCAAACATTAGTGTGAGATTATTGGGATACCCTTCTTCAATATATCTTTCTTCTAATGTTTTAAGTAAACTTTCTGGAACTGCCAGTCCCGCAAAACCAGAAACAGCAACAACATCATTATTTTTTAATAATAATACAGCTTCTTTACAATCAATAAACTTTATCATTTTTATCCCTCTTTTATAATTAATACTATTTTTAACATATCTTTATTATCTCTAATAATTTTTTATAAAATAAAAATCAATGATATGTGTTTTTACACTAATCATTGATTTTCTCTAATACTCTATCATTGATTTTTATTTAATTAATCTATTCTACTATAAACTTTTAAATATACTTTATATGTGATTATTGCGCCCTTACCATTGACTTTTATTTCATGATTTAATTTCCTCAATATCTAATCTATTTGGTTCTCTAAAATTGTTCAAAAGTAATACTTTATAGTATATTTCTGCAACATCTTCTACATATCTAGCCTTTGTTAAAATTTCATCAATTTTTTTACTTGTTATTACAACACCATGCCTTTCTAGAAGACATACATCATTTTTACTTAATGGTCCTATTACACTTTTAGCTAAATCTATAGTCTGAGCTTTTTCGTAAGGTGCAACATATATATAACCTCCATAGTGTCTTGAATCTGCAACTATTGGAGGAATAACTTTGTTTGCAACTGCAAATATAGTTGCATATAAAGAATGTGCATACATAACAGCTTTTACGTCCTTTTTTTGATTGTATATTTCAAGATGCAGAAGAATTTCACTACTTGGCTTTTTATTATTTTCAACTTCTATTGTTTTTCCGTCCATATCTACTATACAAATGTTTTCAGGTTTCAAGTCACTTCTGCTAACTTGAGAAGGTGTAATTAAAATATATCCTGTAGTAGAATCTTTAATACTAAAACTTCCTGTTTTCTCTTTACACAATCCATACTTCTCTGCTTCTTGAGCTATTTTTACCAACTTAATTCTAAGATTTTCTAGCAAATACACCGCCCCCTTAAAATATATATATTAAATTATTGTTTGTTATTTTTTTATCAATCCAATTTATAATAAAATCATATAATATAGATTTTCTATAATCTTAATGTATTATATGATATATATATATTTTATGACACTAAAATTTAGTACATATTTATTTAATTTCATTAATAAGTAATAATAAAAAACTCTTGAAAAATATTCAAGAGTTTTTTAGATATTATATGGCTAAATTATTTTTTAATGTAAGATAATTATATAAAGCTCCTATAAGATTAGAATCATTTCCAAATGTACATTTTTCAACTTGTATTCTTGGAAGTTCTCCAAACATAGTGTATTTATCATAGTTATTATTTAAATTTTTATTTATATAATCAATTAATAAGGGCTGATCGCTTATTCCACCGCCAATTGCAACTTTGTCAGGATCTAAAACACAGCAAAGATTTATTATTTGTACTGCAAGTATTTTCGTAAAATCATCAAATACTTTTAACACATCTTCATCCCCATTATTAACATACTCAAATACCTTATAACCATTTACATCTTTTTCATCTAAACCTTTAACTTCAGCTACAGATTTTATCAATGCCGATGAACCACTCTTCATTGCCCACATATTATCAATATTTTCTGAATCATCTACATTAGTCCTTATAAAGCTAAATTCTCCTGCAAAGAAATTTTTTCCTTTATGTATTCTTTTAGCTTTTATAACACCTCCACCAACACCTGTTCCAATAACTATAACAATGCCATCATTACAATCTTTTAATGTCCCTTTCCATACTTCTGCTAAAGCTGCACATTTACCATCGTTTTCAATAGTTATATTAACAGGACATCTTTTTTGAAGAATTTTCACTATTTCTTTATTATTGTTATATAATAAGCTTCCTCCAGTATATGCGTATCCTTTCTCGCTATCAATAATCCCAGGCATACTTATAGCTATCCCAGATATTTCTTCTTTATACTTATCATATAAACATCCAATAGTTTCAACAAATTCTTCTAGTTTTTCTTTAGGTGTCGTAACATTACCCTTTTCTAAAAACTCAGCATTTTCAGTCATTATTGAATATTTAATAGAACTACCCCCTATATCTAATACCAAATATCTTTTCATATAAATTACCTCTCCCTTAATATAATTTATATACATGATAAATTAATTTGTTTAAATAAAAAAACCCAAGTAGATTATAAGAACTTACATAGTAATATTGGCTCTTATAATCTTCTTAGGTTTTGCCTGCATAATCAGTAACAATCCAATTTTAATAATTTAATTTTTCTATTTTCAATTTCATGTATACGTTTTATGAATATTAATATATCATCTAAGTAAATACTTGTCAACAACTTTAATTATTTTGTATTATATTTATATATCTACAATATTTATATATTGCAGATATATAAATATTGCATACAATTCATGTGTGCAACCTATGTATTGTATGCAATTTACAGGTTATTTTAAGTTAGATAGCTTTTAATGCTACAGTATTTAATAAACTCCAAGGCTTGTTAAAGTGAGGTTGGAAGAAGAAATCTGTCATTGCTAATTCTTCAACTGTCATTTCATTTTGTATTACTACAGATAGAGTATTCATATACTGAGTCAAATCAACATTTGAACATATTTGTCCTCCTATTACTTTTCTACTATCCTTATCAAATACTAACTTTATAGTTGCAGGTTCAAAAGTAGGCATAAATTCTGGTCTATAATTATCAGTTATAGTAACACTTCCTGCATTTATATTTGTTGTTATTTTAGCCCCTTCTTCTGTTAATCCTGTTGAAGCTATACATTTATCATATATTTTAATTCCTGAAGTTCCTTGTGTTCCCATATACTTAAGTGTTGGCTTAACAAGATTCTTAGCAACTAATGTACCCATTCTAACTGCATTTGTTGCTAATGGTATATATCTTTCTTCTTTAGCTGGGTTAAATTTCACAACACAACAGTCTCCAGCTGCAAACACATCTTCTCTGCTAGTTCTCATATATTCATCAATGATTATAGCACCATTCTTCAATGTATCTAATTTTCCATTAATGAGCTTTGTATTCGGTGCAAATCCAATACATAAAACAACTAAATCACCTTTGTATGTTCCTTTATCAGTTACAACTTCATTTACTTTTCCATTTTCACCATTAAATTTTTCAACTTTTTCACCTAAAACTAAATTCACACCTCTATCACTAAATTCCTTTTCTGCTATATCTGTGAATTCTTTATCTAAATATTTTGCCATTATTCTATTTTCAGCATCTATAAGAGTAACTTTCTTTCCTTGCATTTCAAAAGCTTCAACTAGTTCAACACCAATGTATCCTGCACCTATAATAACTACATTCTCAGCTTTTTCTCCTTTATTAATAATATTTAATGCATGGTCATAGTTTTTACATAAAACTATATTATCTAAGTTTCCTCCTTCAAATTCTGGTACAATAGGCCAAGATCCTAATGTTAATACTAATTTATCATAATCATCATAAAATACTTCTTGTGTAACTAAATTTTTTACTTCTACTCTTTTTTCATCAAAATTTATATCTAATACTTCATGTTTCATTTTAGTATTAACACCACTTTTAGCTAAGTTTTCAGGTGAATTATAAAACAAACTTTCAGTACTTTCTATTACTTTTCCTACGTTTAATGCTATTCCACATGATAGAAATGAGATGTTATCATTTTTTTCATATATAGTGATTTCACTTTCTGGATATAATTCCTTTAAATTTACAACTGCTGCTGTACCTGCATGTGTACATCCTACTACTAAAACTTTCATCTATATTCCTCCAAACACTTTTTATTAATAAACATTGTTAATAAATAATCAATATCCTTATTTATATTCTATATCTATATTATAAAAAAGTAAATACTATTTAATAATAATTATCATATTATTAATAGCAAAAAATAATCCAATTAATCTACCCTTTATAGATTAATTGGATTAAATGTTTTTATACCATTATACCAGAGGAGTTTACATAATATCCTTCAACCCAAGTATTTGCAGCCATCTGACCACTTGAATATAAATAATACCAATTTCCTTTATAATTTACCCAACCTGTCTGCATAACGCCATTACTATCCATATAGTACCATTCTCCATTAACAAGCTTCCATCCAGTACCAGGCTGATTATTCTCAAGATATATCCAATTTCCATTATTAGCTCTTCCCCATTTAGCACTGCTTCCTGGAATTGCATTAATAGTGACAATATCACTAGCACTTATAGGTCCCACTTGATTATAAGTATAATTTTCTATTTGTTCATAATCATCTTCATCATCAATGCTTGGTGCTTCTTTTGCAGAAAATGTGTTCTTCCCTGAATTTACATATTGAACACTTTTGGCTATATCACTAGCATAAAATCCTGGTCTTCTATTTTCAATTTCTTCCCTAGTGTACTCATCACTTTTCTTCGAACTTGCTGCATTAGCACAAATACTTTGTAGCATCAATGCAGATAGCACAAAAGTAAAAACCTTTAATTTTTTCATTTTACTCATCCTCCACGTATCATATAAAATATGTTAATAATGCTTTATTTAACAATATTTTATAACATCATTACTATATACATCTTAGTTAATTATCGAAAAAATACCAGTTATCTTAACAACCAAAAATTATTTTTAGACTATAAATGTACTTTCATCTATCCACTTATAATCTGGTCTTATTAATTTAATGTCTTCTGACAGTTTATATAGTGCTTCATCTTTTTGCTTACATTCAAGCATAACATCAAAATCTCGGTCAATGCTTTTAGCACTTTCAATAAATTTAACAAACTCCTTTACATCAATATAATCAGCATGTTTTCTATCATTTTCATATTCTCTTGGAGAAGAAAAATGTATTTTAGGTGGAAGACTTTCATTATTCCATGTATTAAAAATTGCTTCTATTAATTTTTCAATTAATTCACCGTTATTGTTACAATTATGATGATGTACATCTAATACCATTGGAACATTCAATGTTTTACACAAATTCAAAACTTCTCCTGCTGTATATGTTTTATCATCGTTTTCAATAATAAGTCTAGATGTTATTTCTTCTGGAAATTCATAAAAATTATTAATAAATCTATGAATTCCTTCTCCTTTCCCACCAGTTGCACCTCCTACATGCAAAACCATCTTTCCATCATTATAATTCATATCTTCAAACCACTCAGTCTGGCATATTAAATTTATCTTAGTATTTGCTACAACTCTTGGATTTGTACTATTTAATACATTAAATTCATCTGGATGGGTATCAACTCTCATATTATTTTTTTTTATTATTCTACCAATGGCTTCAAAATCCTTTTTAAATATCTGTCTATGTCCCCAATATCCCACTTCAGGATGTGTGACTAAAGGTATTAATGCAGATGTTATTCTATAAAAATGTATACTATTTTCAACATTATAATTCAGTATTTTCTCTAAATCATTTAAATTTGATAAAGCTACTTTCTTCAGCTTATTAATTCGTTCTTCTTCTGAATTTAATCTTGTATAATTTTTAAAAGTAACCGAACTAGAGCTAGTAACCTTTTTGCCTAATTTCATTGAAATAGCAACATAGCCAAGTCTTATCTTCATAATTTTCTCCTAATAATAAAATATTTTTATTTATTTTTCTCATATTTCATTAATTAAATACATAAAAATAGCCCTCTTAAATAAAAGAGAGCCACAAGTATATAAAAAAGATATGAGCTATTTTTTAAGGAATTATCATTAATATATTCCCAAACATTTTATTACTATTATAAACTATAATCTAATATATGTAAACATTTTCTAACCCTGATACATATATATTATTTTATTATATTTAAAATATTATTTACATTATTTTTCACAGTAAAAATTATATTTTCATCTATTTTTATCTTTGTTTCATTTTCATTTGTTTTTACCATATTAATGGTTAAATTATTCGCCCCTAATTCTCTATACTTTCCCGCTGAAATATCAACATTAAATTTCTTATTATTAACTCCTGTTAGTTTTAATAATGTTTCATTTTCCATATCTTCATTAATTTTTATATGAATTATATTGTCTTTCTTACCTTTACAACTATTAACATGATTTTCAGGAACTTTAGTAATTTGTGCTGTTCCAGTAACAGTCATCCATCCTCCACTTAAAGCAGATTTTATAAGTACATTCAAATTATTTTCTTTTGATACTTTTTTTAAAACTTCACCTAATTCATTTATTGTTAATTCTAATTTCATAATTCCATCTCCCGAGTAACTTTATAAGCTTTTTATACTATTATAATACAATAACCGTCTTATTAACAATTACAACTTAATAATTTACCCACAAAAGCAGACTGTCAAAAAGGACAATCTGCTTTTTAAAGCTGCTTAAATATTTTCTTTTTACATACTTAAGATTTAATCAACATTATTAAATCTTAAAGTCAGTAGGATCATATGTTTTTGCTTTAGGTTCTCCAAATACAGCCTTTACACTTTCTGCTTGGGGATTATGACTTACATGTTTCTTTTTTCTTTCATTATCAGCTTTCATTTTCTTACCCATGAACATCACCTCATCATTAGATTGTACACTTACAAATTAATTTATACTATTTTTATAAACTAAAATTCTTTATTTGTTTCTACTATTGAATAATCTTCCTAAAAAACAAAAATTTTTTAAATTTTATATTTTAACCATTTTATACCCTTTAATCTACAAGAATACATTATTCCTCTCACTGCCCAGTCTATGAACATTCCTATCCATATTCCAAGAACTCCAAATCCTAAAACTATTCCAAGTATATACCCAATGCATATTCTAAATATCCACATTCCTATAAAAGCTGTTATCATTGTAAATCGTGTATCTCCTGCTCCTTTAAGTCCTCCTGAAAGAACAAAAGAAAGTGGCCATACAAAAATAGCCATACTATTCGCCTTAATAAGTACAGCAGTCAAATGTATTACTTCTTCTGAATTAGTATAAAGAGATGCAAGCCATTCAGATATTGGTACAAATAAAAGGCCTATTGTTCCCAGACAAACTGTAGCAAATTTAACAAGATATATAAGAGTGCTTTTTGCACCTTTAATATCATCTCTTCCTATAGATTGTCCAACTAAAGTAGTGGCTGCAATACATAGTGCATTTCCGGGTACATTTATTATTTGAGATATTGACATTGCAATTGAATTTGCAGCTATAGATGCTGTTCCCATGGTAACAATAAATACTTGAACTATTAATTTTCCTGCATTAAAAATAACTTGCTCCATTCCTGCTGGAAGTCCTATATTAAAAATACCTCTTTGTATCTTCAAGTTAAATTTGAAGGGATATAGTGATTGTATCTTAATTATTTTACTTCCTCTGTATAATACGAATCCAATTAGTATAGTTCCTATTACTCTTGCAATAGCTATAGCAATAGCTGCTCCTTTTATTCCAAAAGAGGATATATTCAAAAAATTTATACCATATATCAATATGTATCCTAATATTATATTTATAACATTCATAAATATAGTTATGTACATTGGTGTCTTTGTGTCCCCACAACCTCGTAAAATTCCATTAGCAATTTGTTCTATTGCTATGAATGGATATGTCATAAGAGTAAATTCTATATAGAGTTTTGCATCAATTTTAACATTTTCATCAGCAGTACCGTATAAAAAATTAATAATATCCTGTCTAAAAATCCATAAAAATATTGTTATAATTAATGATACAATCATGCCTGAAACAAGAGCTTGTCTAGCTATTTCATTTGCTTCTTTATGTTCTCCTTTTCCAACTTCCTGAGCAACAATAACTGTTGCTCCTACTGATAATGCAGCAAAAAATGATATAAAAAGCATATTAATTGTGTCTACCATTCCAATTGCTGAAACAGCTTCTTCTCCAATATGTCCTGCCATCATAGTATTGCATACGCCTAAAAGCATAACAAATGTCTGTTCAATCATTATAGGCAATGCCAGATTTAATACGTTCTTTCTTATGAACATTGTTAAAGCCCTCTTCCCCATTTTATTTTCACATAATTTTATTAATAAAATTTGTTAACGTGAAATACAACTTATTATACCACTACATTTACATATATTGCTAGTCTATATAAACATCTTCTTCAACCATATATAATAAAACGCCATAAGTATGTTAAATATAAATCAACATACTTATGGCATCCATTTTAAAAATGATCTTTTTCTTTATGTGGTGGTGCTCCTATTTTTTTCCCATCTATAACGCCTAAATCAGAATTATCTTTTGGCTCCATCTTTCTTCTTTCTGCGTTGGACTTTGGTCTATCATGCATTCTATTTTTATTATTATCCAATAATATCACCTCAAAATTAGAATGCTCATCTAATAATTTTTTATACTAATTATTTATTATAGTTAGCTAGTTTTCTCATTATGTTCTGATGCTTTTTTAGGTTCAAGCTGAATTTTTATAAGCTTATTTCCTGATTTATAAATAATACCTTCTGAATAAATTTGTACAAACTCTCCTTCATAACTAATTGTTTTTCTTGTTGTAAGTTCTGTAACTGCTTTTTCATCACTATCATTTATATATATTTTTCCGGAATAATCAATGAATATATCATCCTTGAGAACAGCTTTAGAAAGTGAGAGTACATTCCATTTTAAAGTTTCATTATTTAATGTAGTATAGTATATTTTAGTGATTTTCCCATCTATCTCATCTCCAAAATAAACATAATCATTAATATCAGTTCCTAATATTCTAACTTTACCATTAGCTGGCACTTCTATATTATCAGGACTATTTAAAATGGTTACAAAATCCCCCATTTCCATAACACAATTTGCATTTGTAGTTGGTACGATAATATCTCCTATATTCTTGTTTTCCCTAACAAGAGTCATCTGATTCATTACATTTAATGAATATAAATCACTCTTTTCATTACGCTTCTTTATTTTTATGTAGAAAACATTAGTTGCAGTAGAAAATTCAACATTCTCTACCTTATCTTCATCATTATCTACTGGAATACGTACTTCATTATAATTAAAATCTACAATACTTGTAACAGATGACTTTTTAGCGTTATAAGATACAGGTTCATAATACACATCACCTTTTTCTTTAATCTTTTGAATAACTATCATACTATTGCCTTCTGTAAGCCATTTATAAAATACAACCTGTCCTTTATGTTCAGGTGTAAAATCATTTTCCTTGTTTTCCTTTGAATCAAAAATCTTTAGTTCTCCATTATCCATATATGCAACAAATCTACCGTCATGAGATACTGACAAATTTTCTATTCCACTTTTAATTTGAATTTCTTCCTTCTCTTCTTGTGGTTTTTCTTCTTTTTCTTCAACCACTTCAGCTTTTATTTCGTAGTCAGTAGCTAAATATACATTTTCCAAATACCAAAATGTACTCTGTTGTATAACTAGTGCCACTAATGTCCAAGCTACTATTCTCACTAAATTTTTCATTTAACTAATCCTTTCATAGTAATTTTCCACTTAATCATCTTAAGATATAAATATTTAAATTATCTATGTTACTTCTGAAAAGCTATGTTATTCAACATAAAATGCTGTAGCAACACTTCTCTCTCCATTCCATGCATTAGGAGAATTTATAACCTCTCCTTTGTAATACATTGTTGAAGAATATCCTCCATCGAGTGCACCTGCGTTAACAGCACCTCTTTCCATCATTATTTCCTGAACATCATAAAGGCTTGCCCCTGGTGCAGTTATCTTTCGCCCATCAATAACAAGGAATATTACAGTACCATCTTCTTTTTGTCCAACAGCAGTTCGTGGATTAAGACCTTCTGCCATCTTGTCTTTTACTTGTCTTTCTCCATTTATTATAATATTAGGTTTTCTAAAACACATTGCTTCCTGAACATTAAGCTTTTCAAGTTCTCGCAATGAATGGTCTCCTACAATTAGTTTTCCGCTTTTAGTAAATGCAACAACATTTTCAACATTATCTTTATCAACATTTTCAGTTGGATATACTACTTTTCCATTAGAAATTACAAAACCTCCTGGTCTTGCCCCTGTTCCTGCATACACAGTTCCATCACTTGATTCGTCAACAAATGCACCTCCATTTATTGCCGCTATTGCATTATGTTCTTCTGCCATATCACTTGTTTTTTGTCCAAGCTTTCCAAGATATTTAGTCATAGAAACCTTAATACTGCATGGGTTTTTAATTTCAAGTATATAGGCAGTATATCTATCAGTATTTATATTATATTGTGTAATCTCAGTTCCACTAGTATATTTTACGTTTACCTTATCAATGTCCTGTTTTACTTCATTATCATTTTTTACTTCAGCCGCTGTTTCCTTTATTCCAAGAAGATTATTTATTGTTTCTTGAGACATGTTATCTGTAATCCAATATGCATGTCTTGTAGCTAAAATAGTATTTATAAGTGCTCTTCTCGTATTTTCATATGGACCAAATATTAACACAAGTGGTGTAGTTATTCCTAAAAAAATAACTATATAAATGATTGACATAAAAAAAACTAAAGGTCTAAATCCTTTTCTATTTTCTTCGTCACTCTTCTTCTTTCTCGTCACTCTAGATTCCTCCAACATAAAATAATAGTTAATTTTTCCATTTTATTAATCTAATATAAACTTCAATTTAATATTATACCATAATTAAAAAACATATAGTATTGTATTTTTATTATTCAAATATCAATAAATTATAGCTTATCCATAAGATATTGTATATAGATTTATTAATAATAATTAATATTTTTTATTAATATAGAAATTTCTAAACAAATTAAAGCTGTACTTCATAGTACAGCTTTAATTTGTTTATTTTATAAAGTCACATTAATTTTTAACATATCATCTTAATTATAATAAGTATTTTTATACATGATTTATACCTATTTCTCCTTGAACATCTGGAACTTCAACTTCTGCTTCTTTATAATCAACATTAACATCACTATCAATATTTTTAAATGCAACTGAAAGCATCAGTTTAATTCTGTTGAGTTGATTTACGTTGGATGCACCTGGATCATAATCTATAGCTACTATATTAGAATCAGAATATTTTTCCTTAAGAGTTTTTATCATTCCTTTTCCTGTAACATGATTAGGTAAACATGCAAAAGGTTGTAAACATGCAATATTCTTAGTTCCACTCTCTATAAGTTCAATCATTTCAGCTGTAAGGAACCACCCTTCTCCTGTTTGATTCCCAAGAGAAAGTATTGGTGATGCCATTTTTGCAAGTTCTTTTATATGTTTAGGACTTGAAAATCTATTACTCCTATCAAGATATTTTTTCATTGTACTTCTATATGTCTCCATATACATTATTGCGCAATTATATATATTCTTCGTAATTTTTTTTCCACCTAAATATTTTGCCTTAAAGTCTTCATCCAAAGCTGAATAAAAGAAAAAGTCAAGGAAATCAGGCACTACAACTTCTGCCCCTTCTCGTTCTAATGTACCTATAATATCATTATTTGCAGTAGGATGAAATTTAACTAATATTTCTCCTACGATTCCCACTTTAGGCTTCTTTATATTAAGAAGTTCAAGTTCATCAAATTCTTTTATTATACTTTTTACATTTCTCGAAAACTCACGCTTACTTCCATTACGTACATTTTCCTTTGCAGCTTCATTCCATTTCTCATATAGCTTGTTAGCGGAATTTTCAACTTTTTCATATGGTCTTGTTTTATATAATACTCGCATTAACAAATCCCCATAAACAATAGCCATCAATGCTCTATTTATCATTTTTATTCCTATTTTAAATCCAGGTTGATCACCAAGCCCAACAGCATTTAATGAAATAACCGGAACTTGTTCAAATCCTGCTTCTTTAAGTGCAAGCTTTAAAAAGCCAATATAATTTGTTGCTCTACATCCTCCACCAGTCTGACTTATTATTACAGATGTATTATTAATATCATATCTTCCTGATTTCAATGCTTCAATAATCTGCCCAACCACAATTATTGATGGATAACATGCGTCATTATTTACATATTTCAGACCTTCCTCAATAGCATTTCTATCTATAGATGGAAGTACTTCAAGTTTATATCCTGATGCTCTTACAGCCTCCTGAATTATATCAAAATGAATTGGAGACATTTGAGGACACAATATAGTGTGATTTTTTCTCATTTCTTCAGTAAATATTCTATTCTTATATTCTATCTTTTCTTCAACTGGTATATAGTTTTTACGTAATCGTTCATCCATTGCAGCTTTAAGTGATCTTATTCTTATTCTTGCAGCACCCAAATTATTTCCTTCATCTATTTTAAGTACAGTATATATCTTTCCTTTTGCAGAAATAATCTCTGATACTTGATCTGTTGTGACTGCATCAAGTCCACATCCGAATGAATTTAATTGAATTATATCTAAATACGGTTCTTCAGCAACTAATGATGCTGCTCTATATAACCTTGAATGATATACCCATTGGTCAACTACTCGAAGTTTCCCCTTAATTTCCCCTAAATGACTGACACTATCTTCTGTAAGAACAGCCATACCATATGAGTTAATAATTCCTGGTATACCATGATTTATTTCAGGATCTATATGATACGGTCTTCCACAAAGCACAATACCTCTCTCATTATTCTGTTTTAAGTATTGTATTACTTCTTCACCTTTTTTTCTTATATCATTTTTATAATTTTCCTGTTCTGCCACAGCGCATTCTACTGCATTTTTCGCCTCTTCTAATGATACATTGAACATTTTAAATTCTTCATGTATTCTTTTAATCAATTCTCTTGGATTATCAAGAGATAAAAATGGCTGCATAAAGTTTATATTTTTATCTTTCAGTTCATCAATATTATTTCTTATGGCTTCTGGATAAGAAATTACCATTGGACAATTGTAATTGTTATCTGCTTCTCTAAATTCCTTTTTCTCATAGACTACACATGGATAAAAAATATTATTTATCCCCCTATTAATTAAGTTTATAATATGCCCATGAGTCAATTTTGCTGGATAACAAGCTGATTCTGATGGTATTGTTTCAATTCCAAGTTCATATATTTTTTTACTCGAAGGAGCTGATAACATTACACTAAATCCTAGTTTTGTCAATAAAGTAAACCAGAATGGATAGTTTTCATACATATTTAAAACTCTAGGAATACCTATTGTTCCCCTCACAGCCTCATCATCTTTTAATGGTTTATATCCAAAGGTTCTCTTATATTTATAATCATACAGGTTAGGAAGTTTTTTACTATCTGTTTTTTCAATTCCACTTCCTCTTTCACATCTGTTTCCAGAAATAAATTCTTCTCCTGTTGAAAATTTATTTATAGTTAAAAGACAATTATTTCCACACTTACCACATCTTCTAAACATGGATTCTATTTTAAAGTCTTCAATTCCATTTTTAGAAATAAGAGTAGTTTTATAATTTTCACTATATCTTTCCTTGGCAATCAAAGAACAACCAAAAGCTCCCATAAGACCAGCTATATCAGGTCTTACTGCATCTTTCCCTGATATTTTCTCAAAACTTCTTAAAACTGCTTCATTGTAAAAAGTTCCACCCTGAACAATAACTTTTTCTCCAATATCACTTTCATCTCGTAATTTAATAACTTTGTATAAAGCATTTTTAATAACTGAATATGAAAGTCCAGCAGAAATATCTGAAACTTCAGCACCTTCTTTTTGAGACTGTTTTACTCTTGAATTCATAAAAACTGTACATCTTGATCCAAGGTCAACTGGTGCTTTTGAAAATAAAGCTTCTTTTGCAAAGTCTTCAACTTTCATACTTAGAGATTTTGCAAAACTTTCAATAAATGAACCACATCCAGATGAACATGCTTCATTTAATAATATACTATCGATTGCTCCATTTTTTATTTTTAGGCATTTCATATCTTGGCCGCCTATATCTAAAATGAAATCAACTCCTGGCAAAAAGAAATCAGCTGCTTTATAATGGGCTATCGTTTCAATTTCACCAATATCGATATGAAGTGCAGCCTTTATCAACGCTTCACCATATCCTGTCACTGCACTATTTACAATTTCAACTTCTTTTGGAAGTTTGTTATTTAAGTCTTTAATTATATTTATAACCTTATAAAGTGGATTTCCTTCATTGCTACCATAATAACTATAAAGAAGCTCACACTCATCACTCATAAGTGTAACTTTTGTTGTAGTTGAACCAGCATCTATTCCTAAAAATGCTTTTCCTTTATAACTTCTTATATCTCTTCTTTTAACAATACTTTTATCATGTCTAAGCTTAAACTCATCATATTCTTCTTTATTATTAAATAGTGGTTCAAGTCTTTCAGCTCCATCCTCTTTTATATCAGATATCTTTGAAACTCTCTCTACTATCTCTTTCAATGAAATTTTACTTTCTTTTTCTGATAGTAATGCCGCTCCTATTGATACAAATAATTGTGAATTTTCAGGAATAATCACATTTTCACCTGTAAGATTTAAAGTTTCTATAAATCTTTGTCTAAGCTCTGACAAGAAATATAACGGACCTCCAAGCAATGCAACTTTTCCTCTTATTGGCTTTCCACACGCAAGTCCACTTATTGTTTGATTTACAACTGCTTGAAATATAGAAGCAGCAATATCTGCCTTATTTGCACCTTCATTAATTAAAGGCTGAACATCTGTTTTTGCGAATACGCCACATCTTGATGCAATATTATAAATAATTTTATGCTCTTTAGCGAGTTCATTAAGACCACCAGCATCTGTATTTAATAAAACAGCCATCTGATCTATAAATGCACCAGTACCCCCTGCGCAGCTTCCATTCATTCTTTGTTCTATACCGCCTTTAAAATATGTTATTTTTGCATCTTCACCTCCAAGTTCTATTACAACATCTGTTTCTGGAATTATTTCTTCAACTGTCTTTGAACAAGATATAACTTCCTGTTCAAAATTAAAATTAAGCCACTTAGAAACAGAAAGACCCCCAGAACCGGTTATACAAATGGTACAACCAATATCACCTAGGGCTTCATAGCATTCGTTTATTAATGTTATAATAGTACTTTTTATATCTGAAAAATGTCTTTCATATTTACTGTAAATTAATTTATTACTATCATCTAAAACTGCTAATTTTACAGTAGTTGATCCTACATCTACACCAATTTTATACTTTATCATGTTTTAATTTTCACCTACTCTGTTTTCATTCATACTTATTCTCACATAAGTTTCACAGTAAATTTTTTTCTATATTCTTTCAAAATTATAACATAGCATTTTTGTTTTTTCTATCATTTTTGTTATTTAATAGGATTCCTATTTAAAATCTACTATGAAATTAATATGCAGATATCTGAATATTAAGTATAATTTTCGTCAATAATTTAAATGATTTATTTTAATATAAAAATTTACGGAGGGAAGGCTTAATGAATTATTTTAACGAAGGAAATAAATTTTATAATGGCAAAGATTATGAAAAAGCAATTGACTGCTATATGAAGGCAATAATTCAAAACATCAACATAGCATGTTCTTATTATAACATAGGAGTTTGCTTTATTAAGCTAAAAAAGTTTGATGATGCAATCGACATGTTAAAGAAAGCTATCTCCCTTCAAAAAGAAAGTAAGTACTTTTTTAATCTCGGTTATTGCTACAGCATGAAAAACTGCCTTGATAAAGCGCTATGTCATTTTAATCTTGCATGGTCAATAGACCCTGATGATGATGAATGTGAAAAAGCTGTTAATCTAATAATATCAAAATTGCAAAAAGTATAATAATAAAGGGGAATGCTTCTACCATTCCCCTGCAATATTTTCTATCTTATGTTCATTAAATAAATTAGAATCAAAATAATTACCTGCATCATAAAAAGTTGTATCAACATTAATCCAAATATTTTCATCTTTCAAGTAAACCTGATTCCATGCATGACCTACATATTTTTCTCCATCAAATGCTTCTCCACTTAAAAGTCTTACTTTTAATCCAGATGCTCTTGCCATAGCTACATAAAGACAAGCTTTATCAAAACATATTCCTTTACCTGTATCAAAGGCACATATGGCACCACTTTTAGGCATTTCTTTTCTATCTACACCACTTAAAACTATTTCAGCCTTTTCATCATCATATTCTATATTGCTTCCTACCCACTCATATATAATTTCCGCTCGTTCTCTATCACTAGATGCATCTTTAGTTAATTGTATTGCCTTTTTATTAATATTATCATTAGATTTTATTCCTTCATTTATTGTAGTACCATTATAGATTATTATCTCATTAATAAAACCATTAGATTTATAATTAAACTTATCAATCAGTTCCTCAATACTGCTTTTGAAGGATGATGCATCAGGAATAGTATCAACTGATATAGAAGGTAATATTAATAAAAATATTAATATACCTACTTGTGCAGTACCTGATATTATACCAATTAAAATAAGAAAAAACTTTTTTGCACTCAATTATTTTTTCCTCCATTAACTTCTAACTAATATTTTTTTATCCAATAGTTTTAATATATAGATCTATATATTTTATTCAAATTCATCAATAGACATTACATCTTTAACAACTTCTTTTACTACATCATAAGTATATCCCTTTGATATTAAAAATCTATAAAGTTTTCCACTTATTTTGTATGTATCATTTTCACTTTTCTGTATAATTCTCAGCTTTTTATTTGCAAGAACTCTTGCTGTATTTTTTTCAGCACTTTTATCTATTCCTTCTAGTTTTTCTTCTATTTTATCCCTAGGTATCCCTTTTTTTATCAAGTCCTGTTTTATACGTTGACTTCCTTTGGAATTGAGCTTATCCTTTATAAAAGCTTCCGCATAATAATCGTCATTTAAAAATTTATATTCTTTTAAAAATTCTATACTAGCTTCAATGTGATTTTGCTCATAACCTTTCATCTGTAGTTTTTCTATAACTTCTTTCTCAGTCTTATATGATCTTTCAATGATTTTTAATGCTGAATTCTTACATCTAAGATATGATTCTTTATCTGCTACAGATTTTAATTTTTCAATATCAACTACATCTTTTACTTTTAGATTTTCTTTATAAACCAGTTCAGCACTTATTGAAAAAGCATATTCTTCATCTAAATATATATTAACTCTTTCTTTATTTTTCTTTTGGATTTCTATTTTAGTTATAATTGCCATCGTATCACCTTTTAACTAATTTCCTGATTTTAAAATATGAATAGTCGGATCCTTTAACACTTTCCTGCTTATTTTATTGATTTTATCCATATTCAACGTATTAAGTCTATCCATATCCTTTAAAAATTCATATATATCTTCATCTTCTAATGCTTGATGAAGCATATAATTACATAATTCTGAGCTATCTTCTAATGTTGAAATCACTGCTGTTTTATGAACCTTCTTCATTATTTCAAGATCTCTTTCACCAATTACAATTTTCCCCTGAACAATATTTTCTAGGGTTTCATCAATTGAATCTTTAGCTTCATTTATATTTTCTTCTCCAACTGCAGTGTATATATATAGTGTTTTTATATTGTTTGTTATCTCTAAATGTGTGTATATATCATAAGCTAGACCTCTCTTTTCACGTACTTCCCTAAATAGAAGTGAATTAGAGCTTTCTCCAAGCCTATGATTCAATATTCTTAAGGGTAGTTCATCTTCTTTATTAAGATCATAGAAAGTATATAAATATACAATTGTGCTTTGTTCAATATCCTTTTTATAATTTATTTCTGTAACTTTTTTATTCTTTTCTTTTATTATTTCTATATTTTCTGGTTTCTCACCATTCCACATACCAAAATGCTTTTCTATAAGATTTAAAGCATCTTCATGACTCAATGAAGATACCATTGTAATAAGAGCATTTTTAGGTGTGTAATGCTTTTTATAATAATCTTTTATTTCTTTTCTTGTAAATTCAGACACATTTTTTTCAATACCTGTAACTTCATATTTCAACGAACTCTTATCAAATGCTATCCTATTTACATTTTTAAAGCTCAAATCTTCAATATCATCTTTACTCATCCTTATTTCTGATAATATAACTCCTCTTTCTTTTTCAATTTCATTTTCATCAAATTCAGGAT
Organism: Clostridium butyricum; assembly: GCF_006742065.1. NCBI lineage: Bacteria > Bacillati > Bacillota > Clostridia > Eubacteriales > Clostridiaceae > Clostridium > Clostridium butyricum. Next base: position 2,455,370 of record NZ_AP019716.1, read on the forward strand.
TTGTTATCATATCACCTAAAAGATCTACTGCATTTTCAAACTCTTCTGCAAGACAGCTTATTGTATATACAGTTGAATCATAATCAGTATATGCATTGTATTCTCCCCCTAATGCTTCTAACTCTTCATTAAGTTCTTCATCATTTCTTTTTTTAGTGCCTTTAAATAATGCATGTTCAATAAAATGACTTATGCCCTTTTCATTGATTTTTTCATGTAAGGCTCCTACTTTAATACCTATATTAATTGAAGCTATCTGTGTATTCTTATTAATTGTTATCACTTCTAGTCCATTTTTAAGAATATGTCTTTTAACATCAAAATTTAATTTTATCATTCTATTTATTCTCCCAAATACGTTTCATTCTTCTACTATTAATAATACTTTATATTGAGATAAAAATATAGTGCTAAATAATAGGTTGTAGTCTAATATGAATTAATAATATTCATTATTTCCAATGAAAATGATACAATATATTATATAAATTTATGATATGATTACTATACATTATGTAATAAAACTGACTTATTTCTGTGGTAACATTATAATTAATTATGATTTATAGTTTTATCATTAATTTTATAGAAACGTTAGGAGATGATATTTATGAAAAAATCTATTTTAATAGTTGAAGATGAACTTAGAATAAGATTTTTACTTAGAGATTATTTAACCAAGGATGATTTCAATGTTTTTGAAGCCTCCAATGGTGAGGAAGGATTATTTGTTTTTAGTACACAAAAAATAGATTTAGTAATTTTAGATATTATGATGCCTGTTATGGATGGCATGACAATGCTTGAAAAATTAAGAGAAGTTTCTACTGTACCAGTAATACTTCTAACAGCTAAAAGCGAAGAAGATGATAAACTCCAAGGATATGATTATGGAGCTGATGATTATATTACGAAACCATTCAGTCCAAAAGTATTAATTGCAAAAGTAAAAGCATTACTAAAAAGAAGTCGTGAAGACATCGATTCAAGTTCTCAGGAATTTAATGGTCTTACTATAAATAAGCTTTCACATGAAGTAAGAGTAAATGGAAAAGAAATAACATTATCACCTAAAGAATATGAACTTCTTATTTATCTTGTAACTAATGAAGGTATTGCATTGAGCAGAGATAATATATTAGATAATGTATGGGGCTTAGATTATTATGGCGATATAAGAACCGTTGACACGAATGTAAAAAGACTTCGTGAAAAACTTCTCGATAGATCTAACTTAATTGTAACTGTTCGTGGTAGTGGTTATAAATTTGAGAGCAAACAGTAAGGATGTGTTATATTCGAAATGAAGCATAGTTTATCAAAAAGGCTTTTTGCTATAACATTATCACTTATATTAGGCATAATGATTCTTGTCTATTTTACTCAGGCAATGTTTTTTGAAAAATTTTATTCTTATAAAAAAACTCTTTCACTTGTTAATGAAGTAAGTAAATTTCATGATTTATATTCTCTACATATTGATAGTTATTCTGCAAAAGATAAAAGTTTATATAAAGCACTAAAGAAGTTTGAAGAAGATAATAGTGCGCAAATTGCAATAACTTCATTAGATGGTGATATAATCTATATTTCTAGCGAATTTAATGGTGAAAGTATTGTTTCAGATACTCTTGCAAATTTTTGTGCTGAACTCATAAATGATAGAGATTTAATTAATGATGTTATTAAAAATTCAAAAATTAGATATACAAATTTCTATAGCTCAAGTAATGACATGCAAAAAATAGGTGTTGTAAGTCCTATGTCATTAAAAAACAATAATGATAGTCTTATATTCTGCGTTGCTTCAATACAGCCTATTGAAGAAGCATCAGAAGTTATAAATGAATTTTTCTTTTACTTATTTTTAGCTTTAATAGCCGTTGCATCCATACTTGCACTTATTTATTCAAATATGATTTCAAAGCCTCTTGTAACATTGACATATGTTGCAGATAAAATGGCTAAGATGGATTTTTCAGTAGTATGTTCAACAGAGAGGGAGGATGAAATTGGAAGCCTTGCCCATTCACTTAATATGCTGTCTAATAACCTCCATAACGCATTAATTGATCTTCAGGATAAAAATAAAAAACTTGAAAATGATATCGAACGTGAGCGGCAGATTGAAACCATGCGGAAAGAGTTTACTGCTAATGTAAGTCATGAACTTAAAACTCCAATTGGAATAATTGAAGGCTATGCTGAAGGATTGAAAGATGGAATAGTAAAAGGTGAAGATGCAGCTTTATACCTGGAAACCATTATTGATGAATCAAAGAAAATGAGTGTTCTTGTTACAAATATGCTTGAACTCTCAAAACTTGAATCCGGTGCTTCGAAACCAAATTTCGAAGACTTTAATATAAATAGGCTTATTGCTAAGGTAATTAGAAAACATGAACCTGAATTTGAAGCTCATAAATTTAATGTAAACTTTAATTCTTCAAGTCCCTATAGTTATGTTTATGCAGATGCTTTCCAAATGGAGCAAGTTTTTACAAATCTAATTACTAATGCAATAAAATATACACCTCCTGGAAATGACATAAATATAAATATTGATGAAGGACTTCATAAGTTTAGGCTATCTGTTCAAAATATGGGAACAAGTATACCAGAACCTGAAATTGATAAACTTTTCGAAAAATTTTACAGAATTGATAAATCACGTGAAAGAACTCAGCGTAATAGCACTGGCCTTGGGTTATCAATTGTAAAAAATATTTTAAGACTTCATAATAGCCAATTTAATATAAGAAATATTGATGGAGGCGTAGAATTCTATTTTTATTTAGAAAAAATAGTAATTAGCGATGATGAAATCTAAATTAACAAGAGTAGGTGCCCATGTACGAAATACATAAGCACCTACTCTTTCTTATCAACAAACTAAATTATTGTAATTTATATAAAACCACCATCAGTCCTTATCACCTGTCCAGTAATATAAGATGAGTCATCACTACATAAAAATGCTGTCAATCTCCCAACTTCTTCTGGCTTTCCAAATCGTCCTAGTGGAATTTCTTCTTCAAGTTCAAATTTTTCATTTTCTGTAAGAAATGAATTCATAGGGGTATCAATAACACCTGGTGCAATAGCATTCACTCTTATATTAGAAGGCGCAAGTTCTTTTGCAAGAGACCTTGTAAATAAGTTTATTCCACCCTTAGTTGCAGAATAAAGCACTTCACATGAAGCACCTGTTTCTCCCCACATTGAAGATATATTAACTATATTTCCACTTTTTCTAGGAATCATATAATTAATAACATGCTTTGTTAGATATATCGGTCCTAATAAGTTAACATTCATTATGTGATCAATATTTTCCTTGTCAGAATCCATGAATAATCCAATTTTACTTATACCTGCATTATTAACCAGAATATCAATCTTCCCCATTGTACTTATAATTTCATCAACCATTATTTTAGTATTTTCATACGAACTTATATCTTCTTTTATGAGAACTCCATAACCATTTACCCTTTTTATTTCTTCTAAAGTCTTTTCTGCTCCATCATGATCTTTAGAATAATTTATTACTATACTAGCTCCTTCTTTTGCAAGTTCAATTGCAATAGCTCTTCCAATTCCTCTTGAAGCACCTGTTACAAGTGCAATCTTTCCACTTAATCTCCCCATATCTAATGTGTATATACAGACACTTTTGTCTATATAATACACCCACCACCTTTCATTATTTAAGAGTTTCTTTAAATACTCTTTTTACGTTATTATAAAAAACTTTTTCAATTTCACTTTCTGTAAATCCACGTTTCTCTAAGGTATAACATAATTTATTAAAATTAGATGAATCCTCTATTTCTACTTCATTAAGTATTCCATCAAAATCACTTCCAATACATAAAACATCTATTCCACCCACATTTTTTATATGTTCTGCATGTGCTCCAATTGCTTCAAGAGAGGCAATTGGTTTTGTATTATTTTCCAAAAAATCCAAACAAAAATTCAACCCCATCACACCACCTTTATTGCTTAAGGCTTTTATCATATCATCAGTTAAATTTCTGGGATGGTTTGTTACTGCTCTTGCATTAGAATGAGATGCAATAAATGGCTTACTGCAAATTTCAATCAAATCATAAAATCCTTTATCAGATAAATGAGAAGCATCTGGTAAAATTCCAAGAGACTCACATTCACAAACAATATTTTTCCCTTTTTCAGTAAGTCCTTTATTTTTATATTTAAATTGAAAATTAGGGTACCCAAGCTTATTTTTATAATTCCAAGTTATTGTAATAATTCTTATTCCCTTATCATAAACTTCATGAAGTTTTTTTATACTTCCCCTTATAACTTCGCCTTCTTCAATAGATAAAAAAGCTCCTATTTTATTCTCATTTTCTGCCTTATTTAATTCATCAATATTTCTCACAACTGTTATATAATCACTATTTAGTTTGATTTCCTTTATAAAATTATCATATATTTTTTGGAATTCATCATAAGGATTAAAATTCAATTTTTGATCAACAAATATTGCGAATACCTGACCTAGACAGTTTCCTTTTTTAAGCTTCTTCAAATCTACCTTGCATATATTTTCATTTAAGTTGAGTTTTTCATAAAACATTCTACCAGCTGTGTCACAATGTAAATCTATAAATTTCACTTAAATTTTCTTCCTTTCAATTATATTCTAAATAATCGCCTATTTTCTCAGGACCTGCTGTAATTGATTTTTTTATATAAAGACTATTTTGATCATCTACTTCTATTTTCCATTTTACAAGACATATCTTACCATTAGTTATTTCTATAGTTGTTATTGCTGATGGAAAAACACAACATCCATCATTACAATATAAACCTTCAGATGGTTTTGGTAGTTTATCATTATGGGTATGTCCACATATTATCATTCTATTTTCTTTTTTAGCTAGTTTTTCTAAAACTTTATCTATTTTATCACCTTTATCATAATTTGTAGCAGGACTTGTTGGTGCTTTCATTCCACCTACCCCTTCTAGAAATCTCCATACATATCTCACAAGAAATCTACTCACCTTCCAAAATTCACAATTTATAGTGTCAACTTGATGTCCATGAAATGCTAGTATATTTTTATTTAACGGAAGATAATTAAGAACTGCACATTCATAAAATTTCACTTTTGAATACAGATCTATCATTTGAGATGGAAAATTATCTCCAATATTATTATATACTTTTTTTTGCTTTAAAATAAACTCTGGGTTGGATTTTATAATATCATGATTTCCATATAGAAGATACAATCTTTTTTTATGATTAAATTTATTTAACATCTTAAATACATCCTTATAGTTATACGCAATATTTAAAATATTTTTATTTTTCCATAGTTCATCCCCATCTCCAATTTCAATCAACGTATATCCATTATTATAATAATATCTTAAAGCTGCTTTATATATGTTCTCATTAAGCCTTAATGAATCTTCATATCCTCCATTCCCACGGTGAACATCACTTATAAACACTATCTTAGAAGTATCATCAAAGTCAATAACACATCCTTCTTTCTCAAGCCTTGACAGAAGCTCTTTGCTCTTTCTACACTTAATATCCATGTTATCTCCTATTATTTTAATATTTCATTTAATTATAATATGAAGATAATTTGTCTAAGTTGACACTTCTAATATGACTATGAATTTTGTTATTATACAAGTATTTAAATTTATCAATATCATATAGAAAAAAAACTTTGCATATGAATAATTAATATATAAATTTAACAATTTAATTACAAATGGTTAAATATTTTCTTTCTAAAGCTAATGTATAGAAGTAGGAGGAATTCTATGAATGAAAAAAATAATCTTTCTAAGAACATATCATGCGAATACTATGTCCCCTTAGGAAAAGCTGGATCACTTATAATACAGGCTCCTGTAGTACTTTCATACCTTAAAGTAAATATCCCAGTTTATACAAATATAAACTTATCAAAAAATTGCTTAAATGTTAAGACAACTCAAAACAAAATCTTTATAAAGAAACCTCTCTTAGCATCAGATAATAAACTTATATTAACAGGACACATTGAAAAATCACTTTCTTACAAAACTAATAGTAATAATACAAGTAAATTCTCTGGTACCAAAACTCTTAATATGGATATTCAAATAGAAGAACATGTTAATATAACTTTTGATCAATTTCCTGTTAAAAACGAAAAAAACACTGAATTTTACTACGAGAAAAGTGATGAACCTATTAATTGCAATATGGAATTTATAGAGCTAATTCAAGATAATATTCAATATACGGACTCAGGATATGTAAATAAATTGATACTATCACTTCAGTTTTCATTAACACAGCTTCAATATGTATTTATTCCTGAACCTGAAGGTGATGTACAATTATTAAAACCTAATTCTAATACTCCAATACAAACCCCAAAAACAAATAATTTTTACTATAACATAGGTTTTGATAATTCTGTAGGTCTTATTGCTAATAGAACATTTATATATAATTCCCCATGATTATTATATATAAATTATTAATTTAACCCTTAATAAAAAGCTACAATTCTATAAAATATTCTACCATTATATAAAAGTATGTTTTATGTAAATTATAGCTTTTTATTTATATATTTTATCTATTGGATATCTGATAATTCTATATTAGCCATATATCTCAATTCTTCACTGATAGTACTCTCATTTCCTGCATTATCAACTATAGTGATTGGAATTACAACTTTAAATGTACTACCTTTTCCTTCTTCACTTTCCACAAAAATTTTTCCATTATGCATTTTCACTAATGCATTTACTATGAATAATCCAAGTCCGTTTCCCTCATTTTTGCGATTTAAAGTATAGTCAGAACCTTGAAAAAATTTATCGAAAATGTGCTTCTTTACATCATTACTCATTCCAGAACCTGTATCCTTAACAAATATATAAACATTGTCATTATCATTTTTACAGTGAACAACTATCCTACCACTATTATTTATACTTTTTATTGAATTAGACAATAAATTAAGCATAATTCTCTCTATACTTGTTTTATCAATAGCTGTATAGATTTCTTCATTTTCAGTATCAAAAATAACTTCTATATTATTTGATGCTGCAAAATCTATTATTGTTTCAGTTATATCTTCAACAACCTTAACTATATTATACATTTTAAAATCAATGCTCATTATTCCTGCTTCAATTTTAGCTACATCAATAGAATTATTTACTGCCTTATTAAGACGATTAGAATTTTTTATTATATTGTTAAGTCTTGTAATAAAGTACTCTTTATCATAATTATTATTAATACACTCTCTCTTTAAAAACTTTGTTGAATTTATTATTATATTTAATGGTGTTCTGAATTCATGTGACATTAATATTATGTAATCTGTCTTTATTTTTTCTCTTTCAATAGCGGCCACAGCTTCTAGATTGGCTTCTTTTATTTTTCTTTTATGATAAAATGCTATTACTGCTAAATAAATAATTAGAAAAACTACAATACTAAATGATATGTATATTAAAAACACACTCCATTTAGGCAATAGAAGATTGTATGGTTTCTTATTTATAAAGCTACTTCCTTCAGGAATATTTAATGGATTTATATTATATTCTCGAATTACCTTATAATTAAATAAAGATGTATTTATAGAATTATATGATGGCGTCATAATGTATGGAAACTGTTCAACTGAATCTCCATTTACTACTGAATTTAATAAAATAGCACCTAAACGACCAGTCTTTTCTCCATCATTTACAACGCCTCCAACTGCACCTGATTCTACATAATTGTATAATGTAGTGTATATAGGTGCATCTGTTATATTCTTTATACTTTCAATAACTTCTGACGATGAAACCTTTGAATTGGTTGTTTCATTTATATACGCTCCACAAATTAATATTACAGAATCTTTAAAATCCTTTTCTGCAAGTTCTTTTTTCATATATCCTATCTTATTAGTTTTTATTACTTCAGTTTTTAGTTTATCATTATTTTCATGATATGCAGCTGAAATATTTGTCATTATGCTCTGAGAATATAAACTGTTATCACATAAAACATATAGCTTCTTCATATCACCATGCATTTTTTCTATTAAATCTACACACTCTAAACAGGTCTCAATATTAACAACTCCAGATAAATACTTCTTTTCTTCGTCATTTAAATTTATAATACTATTTACTCCAACAAAAAAAACGGGTTTTTTATAAAAAACCCGATGTTTTTCAAACATATGATCTCTTATAACTTTAAGTGCTTCATCATCCATTGTAAAAATATAATCAATATTTTGATTCTCATACTTAGCATCTAAATAATTTAAAAATGATTCATGATATGAAAAAGTGTTTTTAGAATACGAATCAAGATACTCGCTTTTTATATTATTTTTATCACCAAGTATACTTTCAAAACCGCTTAATACAGATTCTTCCCACTCATTTTGAAAACTATATGATCCTATAACTAATATGTTCTTACCCTCAACCGTAGGGACATATGCTGATACTTTTGTATAATTGCTAATAAGGGTGAAAAATATTACTAAAACTATTAATCTTATATTTTTAACTGTTAATTTCATACAATATACACCTGCGCATCTTAAAAATACTTTGCTAGTATTTTCCCATAATTCAACATACTATATTCATATTTAACACAAATCTTAAAATAAAAAAGTAGCTGCATCACATTTTCAGTTAATAATTGATACCAAAAATTTTATAATTTATGTATAACTCTATAAATTTGACTGCATTATAACTTCTAAAAGAATAAAAAAATTCAGCTTATGATATATAATAGCATAAGCTGAATTTTAAATTATCAGTTTATAAAACCTAATAATTTAAGTACATCTTCTCCAATTTTTCTTTCTGTTCCTTTATATGGATAACAATGAATATGAATTGCAGGATTAAAATTCAATTCTATTATCCCATACTGTGTATTTTCATCCATATAATCTTCAAGCATCATGTCGACACCACATATTTTTGCATTTACTGCTTTTGCACACTGAACAGCAATATTTTTAAACTTTTCTGGTATTTTATCTGTATAATCTATGCTGTCTCCACCAGTGCTTATATTAGAGTTTTCTCTTAAATATACTACCTCATCTTTTACTGGTACATAATCAAATGTTTTTTTCTGAACTTTTAGAAACAATTCTGCATTTTCGTCGAGATTAATTTTTTCAAGAGGTGTAACATAATGATAACCTCTTAAAGGATCTTTATTTTTGATTTCTGTAAGTTCACGTATTGTTTTTTCTCCATCTCCTACCACATTAGCAGGTACTCTATGAAGAATTCCCTCTACTTTATCATCAATAACAAGAAATCTGTATTCTTTTCCTTTTATGAATTCTTCTAATAAAACCGTATTATCATACTTAAATGCAATCTTCAATGCTTCAATAATACGCTCTTTACTTGTACCCTCACTAAATATACTTATTCCAGTTCCAAAATTAGTTGATTTAGGTTTAATTACAATTGGTTTATTTTCATAAAACAATGCTGCATTTATGCCTTCTTCAATAGAGCATACTTCTATACCATCAGGTACTTTTATATTATTATCTCTTAATACCTTTTTAGTGACACTTTTATTTTCCATAATAAGCACGCTTATATAAGTATCTTTAGAAGTTTTAGTAGCCTGTCTTACATACTCTGTCTTATTATCTTTTTTAAGACATATAAAATTTTCACTTCTATCTATAACTTCAGTTTTTATACCTCTTTTTATTGACTCCTTCATAAGTATCTGAGTAGATAATTCTAAATCTTCAAATCCTTGAAGCTTAAATCTATTTTTATATGAATCTTCTTTATATTTTTTAGAAAGTTCCAAATGAGCGTCAATATATCCTTTCTTTTTTACAACATCAGCAAGTTTATAAGCATATGTAAGTTTTGAATCTTTAGCTCTTTCAATCATAGCATCTATTGTTTTTTCTTTTCCAAGATTGAGGAATGTACTTATGTTTCTAATTTCATTTAATATTTCAAGTGACCATGTTTTTTTAGATACTTTAATTCCATCTTTTATTAAATCAATATTATCAAGCCCATATTTCGCTATATTATTTTGATTCTCGGTAGCCTCACTCTGCCAATTTTCATAATCAGATTCATCTTTTATAAGAAGATACAAATTAAAAATTTGAAGAAAATTAAGATCCTCTAGGCTTATTCCACCTTTTTCAAAAGGATTAATATCAATGCTTCTATATTCTAAATACTGTATTCCATCATTTAATAGTGATTTCATAAATTCATCAACATTTTTGGGTTTAAGCCTTACAGCACTATATAATTCTTTATGACTATCTATTAGTTCATCATTTATAAATGACTTCAAACTTCCTATATAATTTTCTACACTGCTATAATCTGGTATAAGTTCAATCTTGTTTCTATAACCACAGTCACTATTTCTATATGATACGGCACCTTCATTCGTAAAGGTTTCTCTTGCTATCTCTTTGCTTATATTCATACAGCATCTACATCCATAAGTTTTATGAACAATATTGCTTGCACCTAAAAGATATACTATAAGCCATCTATATCTTAAATAATTTCTTGCTATTTTAAGATATATTGTATTCTTAAAATTCTTATAACTTACATTTTCCTTAGAATCTGCAACATTTATTTCATACTTATAAAGTTTTCTTATCAGATTTTCATCAAATGAAAAATTATAATGAATACCACAAATAAGCTGTCTTTTTCCTCCATATTTTTTAATTAAATTCTTTCTATATTCATAGGCAATATTGCCTTTTTCATTATTATCATATCTTGCAATTCTTATTTCATCATCATTAGGTACTATACTTGGCATAGATTGTGGCCATAAATATTCATTTCCTATTTCCGAAACAGATATATCATAAAGTGCATTTGTAAAGTCATACACCTGTTGCGGAGTATTTAGTGGTGGTGTTATCATTTCAACTTGACATTCTGCAAAATCCGTAGTTATATATGGATTATCACTTTTTGATCCAAACACTTCTGGATGAAAAGTCTGAGAAAGACTTCCATCTTTATATATTCTTAATGTTTCTCTTTCTATTCCATAATTACCTCTTAGTAATTCATAAGGTGAGCATATTTCTTTAATTTTTTCTAACATTTTACCTCCTATATTAACGACATAATATATAAAATAAATTACTCATTACAACTTCTTTCTTTTTACTTTTAGTCCAATTATATATACTATTAATTATATGATTCCTTTTTAAATACTAAAAATCCTATTAATCATTTTGTGTATTTTTAATTTTTCCACAAATATTATCATCACTTTTAGTAATTATTGTTAGTAAAAACAAAACTAACTTATTGGCATTTGTAATGTTCAACCCATAATAATTCCAAGTTCCTTCTTTTCTACATTCCACAAGCCCACAGTCAATAAGAACTTTCATATGGTGTGATAGTGTGGGTTGGGTAAAATCAAAACTTTTTAATATCTCACATGCACATTTTTCTCCACAAGATAATAACCTTATTATTCTCAGTCTATTAGAATCACTAAGTGCTTTTAATAATCTGGCGTTTTCTTCGTAATTCATTTGTTCACCCCTTATATAGATATATATCTATATAAAAGTATACATTTCCCATATATTTTAGTCAATAAAAAAATATATTTCAAATATATACTTTTATAAATATATAATCGTTTTCTCTAATGTTAATTGATTTTTAACATTAAATATTCTTTAATTATAAACTTATACTAATATTATTTTTATGTTATCAAATATATTATCTCCCTATTTATATATACCCATACATTTAAATGTATCTATATAACCAAATTAATATATAGATATATTCAACTTAATAAAAATGAAAAGGATCTATCAGTAAAATTCTTTCATTTACCTATAGATCCCTGTTATATTTACTTTACTTAAATAAATTTTTAAAAATTAACCACCTGAAAATTTATAAATTTACCAGGATGATAAAGATGTCTTTCTGAAAGAAGCAGTTTATAAAATACATTGCTCTTAAATGCTAATTTAAGCCATTCTTCTGTATCTACATTTATTATAACTTGATTTTTTAAAAATAGATCCTCTCCAATATTATCACGTTTCATGTAATTACCACTCTGTATTATCTTCCCATTCTCATTAATCATATAAACTCACCCTTTCATAAACCATCTTTATTTTTAAACAACATATATTCATATTATAATATGCCTTTTAATTTTTTACAATATTTTACTTTCAGAGCCAGATTTTATTTTATGTATTAATTTTAAAAAGGACCTTGTTTTATAAAAAACAAAGGTCCCTAGATATTAATATACTAATTTTATCCTGACATAGTTAATTATTTTATTGTTGGTTCAATATAATTATCAACTTTACCATTTTTAAAAACCATTTTTAGAAATACAGGTGTAATGATTGTCGTAATAAGAACCATTATTATGATTGGTCCTACAAAATAATCACTCATAAGCCCAAGTGCCATTCCCTTACTTGCAACTATTAATGCTACTTCTCCTCTAGATATCATTCCAATACCTATCTGGACTGATTCTTTATTTGTGTATCTGCATATTTTTGCTCCTACTCCACATCCAATAATTTTAGTAAAAATAGCTACAATTGTTAAAAGTAGAGTTAATGATAAAATTCTCAAATCCATTTTCGGTAATGTTATGCATATTCCTATGCTTGCAAAAAACATAGGTGATAAAAGCATATATGAAACAGTTTCAAATCTATTTTTAATATAGTCACGCTCATTATTTTTAGATAAAATTAAGCCTGCTATAAAAGCACCTGTTATATCTGCTACTCCAAAAAATTCTTCAGCTGAAAATGACATTAGTAAACATATTACAAATGCAAAAATAACAAATCTTCTCTTATCTACATTATACTTATGAGTCCATTTATCAAAAAGGACTGCAATAATAAGACCGCTTATTAGTGCAAAAATAAAAAATCCTATCACTTTTAATATTACGGTTTTTAAATTAACTTGTGGATCCGATATGCTTGTTATTACAGTTAATGCTAGAATTCCTAATATATCATCTATAATTGCTGCACCCAATATTGCATTTCCAGAACGAGTAGATAATTTTCCAAGTTCTTTTAAAGTTTCAACTGTGATACTCACAGAAGTAGCAGTTAAAACTATTCCAATAAATATACTCTGCACAGTACTACTCACATTTACTATTTCTTCATTTTTAAACATTTCAGCTACTGCAAATCCTCCAAAAAGGGGTATTATAACTCCTAATGAAGCAATTATTAATGATGCTTTTCCACTTTCTTTAAGTTCATCAATATTGCTTTCCAAACCCGCAGTGAACATGAGTACAATTACACCTAATTCAGCCATCTGACTTATAAATTCAGTTTCATTTAAAATATTAAACATTGCAGGACCTAGTATCAAACCAGCAAGCAATGCTCCTACCACTTGTGGAAGATTAAACCTTCTTGTAAGTAATGATAAACATTTTGTACTTAATAATATAAGTGCTATGTCTAATAAATATCTGTATGACATAATACCACCCCCATAATTAATAAAGGCCTTTTATATATTTTATCATTATACTGACCAGTTTAAAACTATTTTATTCTATTTTTGTAAATTTATGCTTAAGAATCATATTTCAAATTGCTTATATGACAATTATTTAATAATTATATGTTAATATTAAAATTATAATGGTAAATTTTAATATATCATCTAATTAATCTATAATATTTTCACTGATTCTTAATAATAGCATACTACTGGTGTTCCTTCTTCTATATTGTAAAAAATATTCTTTGCTAATGAATGGGGAAGATTTATGCATCCATGTGAACCATTTGTTAAATAAATCTTCCCACCAAAATTATACCTCCAACCAGCATCATGCATTCCTATGTTTCCATTAAACGGCATCCAAAAATCAACTGGAGATCTATATCCTTCACCAACAAGAACGGAATCCTTATCTTTATACTTTAGACTATAAGTCCCTTCTGGTGTTATTGTTCCATTTGCTATACTTCCAGATACAACATCACCTTCCACAAAAATAATTCCGTCTTTATAAAACCATAAATGCTGATTGCTAAGATCTATCTCCACACATGTTTTATCAACATCATTTATTATAGTATTTATTCCTTTTTGATCATATATTGGTTCTCTTTTAACAGTATTTTTTTCCTTCAAATTATTAATAAGTTCTTCTGTTTCTGCCACTCTATTTATCTTAAATCCATAATCCCCACCTGCAACAGTTACAATTCTTCCACTTGTACTGTTCATAGTTCGTGATATTCCAACTGTATCATATTTATCAGCAAATTCATTTACAAAGTCCATTACTTCATCTCTATTTATTGTCACATTATAACTATTATCAATATTTATCCACTTTTCCATAGTACTCATATTAATTTCTTTTTCTAAATTTCCAAGATCATATATTACTTTTGAATCTTTATATTGATTTAATATATCTTTTATTCTTAAAGCTTTTTCTGAGGATTTAGTATATTCAGGATTTTCATAGCATCCTTCTTTTTCAAGATCTAAAACTTCTTGTCCATCTAATATGGATTTCTTTATTTTTTCAATAAGTATATCTTTATCTATCTTACTTCCATAAATTTCATCTTCTATTACAAATTCGTTATTACTATAAATAAATTTAGGATTTTCAGGCGTTATTATATTATCTTCTTTAAATATATCTAAACACTCTATTGCATTGTTTAATAATTTTTCATCATATGTTATTAAGATATTATTCCCTTCTTGTGTATCTTTATCAAAGAAGCTTTTTATCCATGAAATCTCATTTTGTTTTTCTTTTATTGAGTTAATTTCATAATTGTATCCTAATGCAATGTCCTTTCCATCTATTACATTTATAACTCCTCCACGACCTTTTAGAATAAGTTTATAATTATCTATACTATCACCTATATATTTTTCTGCATCTTCAATACTTTTAAAAGAAACATTAATACAATTTATAGTGGTTCCAGTATAAAAATGATATTTAAAATACATGTTAGAACAAATATATGTCATACCAGATACTAGTACTATTACAGTGAAATATTTACTATTACAATTTTCTAATAATATTTTTTTTAAACCAGTTTCACTCTTTTTATATCTTCTTCCGCCTTTAAATCTAATAGATTTTTTTCTCTTATTTCTTTCTTTTCTGCTAATCATGATACTTCCATTATATTTCTTCTCAATTTCACTATTAATATCTGTCATTACCTCATCATGATTTTCAACATAATATCGCATAACTCAAACTCCATATTTCGTAAATAATTCCATTTATACCATTAATTATATCACACTTATGTAGCATATTTATATTTTATATAAAGTGTAGCCATTGTTTTCATATATAAACTCAATTGAAATACTAAAAATCACAAATTTAATGATATAATATTATGAAATTAAATTTTAAAAGGAGATATCTATTTATGCAGAAACTTCTAAGCAAAATGAGACAGGCAATAAATGATTATAATTTAATAGAAGATGGAGATAAAATCGCAGTTGGACTTTCAGGGGGAAAAGATAGTCTTACTCTTCTTCACCTTTTAAACTCATATAAAAAATTTTCACCACAAAAATTTGAATTAATTGCAATAACATTAAATCCTGGCGGAGTTGATAATACTCCTTTACATAAGTTATGCAAAGATCTTGAAATTCCTTTTCATGAAATCCAGACAGACATACAAAAAATTGTTTTCGAAATTAGAAAAGAAAATAATCCTTGTTCTTTATGTGCAAAACTTAGACGAGGCGCTCTTCATAACAACGCAAAAGAACTAGGATGTAATAAAGTTGCTTTGGGCCACCATAAAGATGATGCAATTGAAACATTAATGCTTTCTTTATCATACGAAGGACGTATTAATTGTTTTTCTCCAAAAACATTCATGGATAAGGAAAATATCACATTAATTCGTCCAATGGTTTATATTGAAGAAGCATCCATAAAGAATATAGTTAATAAATACAATTTTCCCGTTATACATAACCCTTGTCCTGTTGATAAAAAAACACGAAGAGAGGATATGAAAAATCTCATTTTTGAACTGAATGGCAGAATCCCTGGATTCAAAAATAATTTATTCGGTGCACTAACAAATTCAGAACAATTATTCATATGGAATAAAGATGATATTAAAAATTTATAATAAGATAAAAAGAGACTTGGAATTCCTATTTATGTTCCAAGTCTCATTCAATAAATATAATGTCTAAAACAATTTTCATCTCTTATTTCTTACTCTTTTTCCCTTTTATACAATCTTTCTAACTCTATATGTCTGCAATGTTTCTAATGATTTAGTTATTTCTCTTGTTGTAATATTAAGTATTCCTAATGAAGCTAATCTTTTTATCTCCTCTTGATTATCAACAGTCCAAACTGATATATAAATATTATTTTCTTTTAATAGCCTTACTAAATAATTTGTGCATAATTTATAATTCATATTTACAATATTTGTACTATTTTCTATGCAAAATGCTACTATTTCCCTTGAAAGTTCTTTAATAGGAAGTTTCTTATGGTTATCTATAAATTCTTCAATATTAAAATAAATTACTGCTTTTTCTTTTATTTCTTTGTATTTTTTAAGATTTTCTAACCGAACAGATCCTGAAAATATGATCCTTCCTTTTAATCCTTTATATTTTTCTAAAAGCATAATTATTTGAAGTTCTAAATCATATTCTTTCAAATCACAGTTAATTTTTATAGAATTATCTTTCTCCAATATTTCAAATACATCTTTTAATCTTATTTTAGTAAAATCATAATTTTCAGCATCTAAAATATCATGGCTTAAAACCAACTCCCCATGCTTATCTCTCCTAACATCAACCTCAAGTGCATTTGCTCCTGTTCCTATACAGTAATAAATAAATTCAAGTGAATTTTCCACAGTATCATCGGCTCCAGAATGGGCTGTAATTCTAGTTCTCATATCACACCTCCAAATTAATATTTAATCATTACAAATGCATTCTACATTTATTATCTCTACTTAACTATCAAAATCCAGTTAAAATAATATTAAAATTTTATATAGAATATCTTCTATTAAAATTTTAATATAACATTGTAGTTAACTCACTTTTATTATATAAAAGCAAATAAATATTAATTCTATGTGAAATATAGAGTTAAACTCAAAATTACATTTAACATTAGTGCATTAATTTCTAACACATTCGCTGTATATTTATTATTTTTTCAGTATCAGATACAATTATTGTACTTGTTCACCAATGCAATCACATTCCATATCAACAAGGTTTCTCAACCATTTCTTTTGTTTATATCTTTTGAATCCAATAACAAACTTATATGCTTCTTCAAATGTAACCATTGCATACACATAATATATTGGCAGATCAAATATAATACCACCTAAAAATGCTAATGGTATACCAACACACCAAACTCCTGTAAGATCAAGCAAAAGCGCTGCTGTGGTATCTCCTCCACTTCGTAGAATTCCAGTTATATTTACTAAATTAAACATTCTAAATGGAAGATAAATTATAAAGACTATTAAACATTTTCTTATATCTATAGCTGTAGATTCTGTCACCATAAACATATTAATTATTGGGCTTCTTAAAAAGAAGAACATTACCGCCATTATCATTGTCAGTATAAATTGAATAAAAATAAAATAAGTTGCATGCTTTTCAGCTTCTTTAAGTTTATTTGCGCCCAACTCATTACCTAAAATTACAGCTGTTGCTGCACTTATACCTTGAAAGAAAACAATACAAAGTTGCTCTACATTTTGAGTTATTGTAATTGAAGCAACAGCCTCATCTCCCATTCGTCCATAAACAAGAGAATACATTGTAACTCCAAGCCCCCACATAAATTCATTTGCTATAACAGGAGATACAGTTTTAAAGTATATTTTTATAAAGTCCTTATTAAAATCAAACAATTCCTTTATTTTAGCAGCAGCAGGATTATCATGAGAATACACGTATGCAATCAAACATAAACATTCTACTATTCTTGCTATTAGTGTTGCTATAGCTGCTCCTTTAACACCTAATTGAGGTGCTCCAAAATGTCCAAAAATCAATGTATAATTCAATATAATATTAATTCCTATAGATACAATACTTATTATAACTGGAGCTTTTACCTTATTTACACCTCTTAAAAGTGATATATAACAATTTGTAACTGCTGTCATTGGATAACTTAGTGCTGCTATGCATAAATATGAGGCTCCAATAGCTACTGTATTATCACTTGGGGTAAATATCCTCATAACACCTTCTGGTGCAAAAATTCCTGCCAAAACAAATACTATAGAACCAATTAATGATATGGCAATAGACATTCCTAAAACTTTATGTATGCTTTTAATATCTTTTTTTCCCCAATATTGTGCTGTTAATATTGAAGAACCGCTTACTATTCCAAAAAGCAGAAGAGTAAATACAAAAAATACTTTATTAGCAAGTCCAACAGCTGCAATTTCTGTTTGACCAAGCTGACCAATCATCATAGTATCTACTAGATTTAAAATTGTATTTAACATAGCCTGAGCTGCTACGGGAATAGTAATTGCTACTGCTTTTCTTAAAAATTTCTTATCCGAAGTCATTTCTGCAATATATGATGTCATTTTAAATAGATCTCCTTATAAATATTTTATAATTTTTATATAATGTCATATGACCACATTATAACATCTATATTTTTATTATTAAACCAATTTATATGTCAAAATATAAATATATGTTAAAAAAATGTATACATTTATTATGTTTTTCAAAAATATATATACATTTTTTTAATGTCATAATATAATTATCTAAACAAACGTAAGGAGGTACTCATATTATGGCATTAGGTCTTTTAAGAATTTTATTTCTTTTATTTATATTTTTATCAATTATAGGCATTTTCTTTGTAGTTTTAAAAAATGGGTATTTATTAAACAAAAATGGATATTTATATCACTTGTTATATATTGTCTTTTATTATCCTTTATTAACTTTACTGCAGCACCTTCAAACTATTTAATTAATAAACTCTTCGGAATTCTTTTTGCACTATGTGCAATTTCATCTATATTTTTTAAATCAAATAAAGCAAATTATTGTAGATTGTTAATTGGAATATCAATTATGGGAAATATGATTCAATTATTATTTTTCTAGATAATATTAACTTCATGTCTAAAATATTTAATTTTAGGCATGAAGTTTTATTTTTTAACTGGATTATTTAGAACCACTTTATCTGCTCTTCATAATATCCTCTTTTATACTCATTAATAATATCATTCATCTTATAAGCTATTCCATATTTCTTGCACTCTTTTGTAAAAATGCTCCAAAGCTTTCTGCTATTTTGAGATGAACATTCATAACTATTACCATATCCATTCATATATTGTTCAACTAATTTCTTTTCTGGAAATAACTTAATTAGTTTTTCATAATAATAATCTCTTTGATTTCCTCTAAGTGTAAGCCCCATACCATAAGCAAAAATAAATTTCGCACCATTATCATAGGCTTTTCTCACTATATTTACGATATTCTCCTCAGTATCATTTATAAAAGGAAGGATAGGCATTAATAAGATTCCTGCATAAATGCCTTCATCACTTAGCATTTTTAACGCTTGGAATCTTTTTGAACTTAGACTTACATTAGGTTCTATTTTACCGCAAAGTTTATCATCATATGTTGTAATTGTAATTTTTATAATTACCGGGGAATGAGTTTTAATTCTCTTTAAAATATCAATATCACGTGTAATTAATGAACTTTTCGTTGCAATTCCTATTCCAAACCCAAACTCATCAACAAGTTTCAATGCCTCTCTGGTATATTCATATTTCCTTTCAAATACATTATATGGATCACTCATAGCCCCAGTTCCTACAACGCCTTTTTTACGTTTACTTTTCAAATCTTTTCTTATTATTGCTGTTGAATTTAATTTTGCCCGTACAGCATCAAATTCTTCTATTCCATAGCACTCGCTTCTTGAATCACAGTAAATACATCCATGTGGACATCCCTTATATATGTTCATATTATAGTTAATTCCAAACCAAGAATTATTCCCTTGATATGATGATACTATGCTTTTTGCTTCTATATATTTCACTTTTAATTATTCCTTTCTTAAACATTTTACTAACCTTATACTTAAATTAAATCATACCATTACTGACATAAGTATGTCATATTTTAAAATTACTTTGGCTTTTCTATAACTATAATATAAAATACTGTTACAGAATTACATGCTCCTTCTATAACAGTATTATAATTTATTTTTTAATTATTATTGAATTTTTAGGACATTTATAAACACATTTCTGACATAATATACAATCAGAATCTGTAACCTTTCCATCTTTATATTCTTTTGGTGATATTCCCATAGGACACTGTTTGCTGCATAAATTACAACCTACACAAGTATCTGATACATATAAATTTGTTTTTCTTCCTCTATATTTTGCAATAGCATAAGAAATTGTCCCCATGGGACAGAAATTGCACCATGTTCGCTCATTATAAATAGCACCTAAAACCATAGCTACTATTGTTGTTATTACTATTATTTTATAAAACACAAATCCTATTCCGTATAAATTTCCCAAATTCTTATATACACCTATAGAAAAATTAGTTATTATGAATAATACCATAAATATTCTAAATATAGTATTCTTAAAAAATTTTGGAACTTTTCTTTTGGGAGAAATTTTAATTAGTATATTATCATAAAAGTTTCCCCTTGGACAATAATTTCCACACCAATAGCGCCCTTTTCCTATTACCGCAAACAATACTGGTGCTGCCATACATATTATTGCTGCTATTGCAAAACGCATATCAAATAGGGATATTATTAGAAAAAATAATAATAAAAAGTATCCATATTTTTTATAAAATTTATTCATCTTACTTGCCTCCACTACATTTATTATCATTGTATAACATTATTATAAATGTAGTATTAATATTTTTTTGTGACTTTGTCACACATTTCAAAGTAACACTATTTTTTATAGCAAATAAAAATAGATGTATACACTAAAATACATACATCTATTTTAAATCAATTTCTATTCTCTCTACTAAAATTTTTGCCGAATCAAAATCAGAAAGTTTATTAAACTAATATTTCTAACAAACCCTTAGGTGTCTCCACAACATAGGAAGCTCGTGCTTGTGTTAGTTCCACAACATCTCCGTATCCATAAAGAACACCAATAGATTTTATGTTATTTTCTTTAGCCCCTATTATGTCATGCTCTCTATCACGTATAAATCTTTTATTGTATAAAATTAAAAGAAAGTTATTAAAACCTTGATATATCTATATCTATGTCTAATTTAAAAATTAATTTAATGATATAAATTGAAGCCAATTGAAATAAATTTTTGACGAATTTTTGACGGCAAAAACTTTTAAGGAGTGATCTTATGAATAAAAGAAAAAGAAACAAAACTCATATTACTGGTATAGTGTACCCAATAGAAGATTTAGAACTATACAAAAGAAGTTTAGGAACAGTTATGATTGATATTTTAGAGAAACAGTTAGGGGCAGAATTACTAGAAAAATCAATGAAAGAACTGGAGAAGAAAGTTAAATCAAAACAATAAGATGGATATGCTAAAAATATTTTATGATTTATTGAATAAATAATATTAAAACCATCTCCAGATCACTATTTCCAATAGGTCTAAGTACTTATCCATAGTTTTTTAAAAAATATCTCATAATTAATTATGTAACTGTAACCTAATTTGTAACTAAAATGTAACCTTGATAAATGGCTCTGCCACTAGCTTTTATATATATAAGTTACATAGTTACATAATATTATAATATATATATTATATATAAGGATATATACGTGTACTATAAAGTTAAGCACATTATATTTCTAAAAGTGTAACCTAATTAAAACACCTCTAAAGGCTTTTAGAATCTAAGTTATAAGAGTTACATTAATTTTGTAACCAAAAAAATAAGACAGCACATAAGAAATTAATCTTACATGCTGTCTTTACTGGTGTTAAAGCTATATTGTGCAATCTAGCCTTACATATTATCTAATTATTCTATTTTAGTAGCAATACCTTCTGAATCAAATTTATATCCATACATTTCGCAGTCGTGAGCCATCTGACCTGTGCTGTATAAATAATAGTCTTTTCCATTGTCAACAATCCAGCCTGTAGCCATTTCACCATTATTATCAAAGAAGAACCAGTCTCCATCTATCTTATGCCATCCAATAGCCATATCACAATTATCAGAATCTAAATAATACCATACAACTTTATTGTTAGAATTAGTTATATACTTAACCCATCCAACCCTGCACCATCCTTCTGAATCAAATAGATACCATTTGTTATCTATTAACTTCCACTCTGATTTATAATATGTTTTGTCTTCTACGCTAGTACAGTACCACCATGAACCTAGCACACCATTCC
Source organism: Clostridium butyricum (assembly GCF_006742065.1). Taxonomy (NCBI): domain Bacteria; kingdom Bacillati; phylum Bacillota; class Clostridia; order Eubacteriales; family Clostridiaceae; genus Clostridium; species Clostridium butyricum. Next base: position 2,477,974 of record NZ_AP019716.1, read on the forward strand.
AACCTAAATTCCAATTTGATAATATGTCTTTATTTAATATTCCTCCAACTATACATCTTGCAAGTTTATCAGCATCATATAGAATCCCATCATGTTCTTGTACAAAGTGGCATTCAACTAACATAGCCGGCATATTAGTTCTACTTAAGACAATTAATCTTTGAACCTTAACTCCTCTATTTGGTATATTAAAAGCAGAAGATATTTTTTCACATACTCTTTCAGCATATTTAACAGCACTACTATTCATACTGTTTACTAAAACTTCAACTCCACTAGGATTTCCACTTCCAGAATTAAAATGTATTTCTGTAAACAAATCAGAACCTATATTATTTGCTTGATCTACTCTTGTATAACAATCTTCACAATTATATGAATTTTCATGATTAACAACTAATTCGCATGCATTATGTCCTTCCTGAGATGCATATTTAACACATAAAGGACCAACCTCCCTTGTGCATATGCTTTCATCTATTATATCAACAGCTCCACACCCAGCAGTTCCACTTGGAGTATGGCCATCACTAAATATTAACTTCATTAATAACATCCTCTTTCATTAATTAATTTTCAAAATATAAAAGACAGCCATAAGGCTGCCATGATTATTCTTCTTTAGTTAGCTGCTTAGCTGTCTGGTTAATTCCTACAGATATACCCCAACAGCATATCCCCTGTAATATGCCATTAACAATTACATCTAAAGCTACTTTATATTGAGCATTTATTATACTTAGTAACACAGCAAATGTAATTCCAAAAAGCATAAGAATTATAGTAATATACTTATCTGGTACACTATTTAAATTCTTAAGAAATACTCCTACAACATAAATACATGCAATTAAAATTGCTAAGTGACTTGGCACATACTCCATTAAATTCATTTCCATTTTACATTCCTCATTTCTATTATTTTATTAAGGCAAACATTATGCCTATTAATCCTGTTATTACTCCACCTATTGCAGTTCTAGAAATCCACTTAATTGTATCCTCTAAGTCTGCAATTCTGTAATTTGCTACTTTAATTTTTTCATCCCAGTTTTCTGTATTTTTTTCTAACAGTATTTCAATTCTCACTAACCTTTCTTTAATTTCTTGTATAGTCTCCTGCTCATTCATGTGTCACCTTCCTTTTCATATTTCCAAACGCTTGGATATTTTAATATAAAAATAAGCAAAGAAAAAAGACCTTTACAGATCTCTTACTTTGCTTGTATAGTATTTAATTTTTATTTCGCATTTAATTCCTATTGTGTAATAAAAGCACACCAAAAGATGTGCTAAAATAAATTCTATTCTCTTTTAATTGTTTCACTATAATGATAAATATCTTTTATATTTGTTATTTCATTATTTTTTACCTCAAAACTCTTAACTCCGTTATATTGGATTCCAATTTCAGTTATATAATATTTATCATCAAAATTTGAAATAAAATATGGAGTTGCTTTAAAATTGAATTTTTGGTATAGGTCTTCATAATTTCCTTTAGCTAAATCATTTAAATCTTTAACTCTTAAAAAATCTGGTATTACTTCCCCATCGCTGTTTTGTGTAGTCGATATATAAAAATAATCTTCTATTTTAGTAATAAAATTCATTCCAGTAAGGTTATTAGGTACTTCATATTTATCAATTATATCAAAACTCATATCGTCATATTTCACCTTATATATATATCCATTTCCAGATATTAAATATAAAAAACCATCTATTATGTTAAATGAGCGAACGTACGAATTTGATATGTCGTTAATAATTATAGTTTTATCAATTTTTATAGTTCCATTATTGTTTTCCAGAACCCATATCTTACCTTCTTCAGAACTTATTACATAAAAACGTTGTGTTTTATTATCATATAACACATAATGTGGTCTTCCCGATACATCTTCAATAATCTGTGTTTGGACAAATGTTTCATTTTCTTTTCTAAATACCTTCAATGAACTATTTTCAGTATCGTCATGTACATATAACTCACCATCACTAGCAATACTATGTCCTCCATTAATATTATCTGTAAGTGTCTTCCATTTAGAGATATCATCTTTTATATTATTATTATAAATAATTCTGTTATGATAACAATCAATTATAAAATAATTTTCTCCTATTTTAGTTATTTGTGTTGGAGTATATAGTGTATCTTCCCATTTACTATACGTTTTAGCATTACAACCGTAAGTGGGAGTAATAAAAAAAATAAGTATTACAACTAATATAATTCTGGTCTTTTTTAGCATTGTGATATATTCCTTTCCTGTGACATTTAACATAATTATACTGTAATTAGAAATTTAATGCAATTTTATAATGGATAAGTATCTCTTCTTTCTATAGAGTTTTGTATTACTTCATCAAAATAATAGATGTTTTTTATATTTATTATGTTGTCATCCTTAATCTCGAAACTTTTGACACCATTATATTGAGTTCCTATTTCGGTCATAAAATATTTATCATCAAAACTCGAAATGAAATAAGGAGTCGCTTTAAACCCAAACAAATCATATAAATCCTCATAGTTATTTGCATTGTTCAAATCTTTAACACGTATTATTTTAGGTATTACTTCCCAATTTTTATTCTGTGTAGATGTGATGTAATAGTAACTACCAATCTTTTCTATATCATTTAAGCTGAAAAGTTCATCCGGAAGTGAGTAATTATTAATAACTGTATAATTGTTTTTATAGTCTGCTACAGTTATATATCCTATGCTACTTAAAAAGTACATATAACCATCAATAATTTTTATTCCTCTTGTATAAGCATCGTTTAGAAAATCCAACTTTTTGGTATAGTTAATATATAATTTTTTATTTTCGTCTACCTTAAAACAGTATATTTCTTGTGTACCACTAGATATTACATAAAAAGCATCAGTGTCTTTATCATATATAGTTTTATGTGGTCTAAAATTTATATTTAAAAACTTCTGCTTAAACTGTAAATTGTTATCAAATATAACTACTTCATTCTTTCCAGTGCTTTCAGCTACATATATATCTCCATTACTTGTTATACTATGCCCACCACTAAATTCGTAATCTATTGTTTTCCATTCTGAAATACTATTTTCTAAATCATTTGTGTATATAATTCTATGATGGTAACAATCAATTATAAAATAATTTTCTCCTATTTTAGTTATTTGTGTTGGAGTATATAGTCTTTCTTTTGCTTTTAAGTTCATCCTATTTCACCAACTTTAGTTACACTTATCATTGGGAAGCCATATCCACATACTAAATTAACATCAGATTGTCCTTCATGATAAATTAATGCTTTTAATGTTTCATTTTGATTTATATAACAAATAGTATATAAATTTATTCTAGTTGAATTATTTGAAGCTCCTTTATTTTCATATGCAATTTCCTCTGCTCCTGTATCTCCATAATTTTTTATTAATTTTATTGAAACATTTGCATTTGTTACAGGTATATGTATTGCCAAATTAATCATATATAAGCCTGATTGCTTTATTGTTATTAAAGTATTATCATTCTCTATAAAATAATTTGTATCATATTTTTTTACATTCCATTGAGGTGAAGTCCAATTAACACTTCCCCCAAGTACACTTTTTAAAATTGTTGTTGTAATATTACTTGTATATTGCATTTTAGGGTACTTCACAATATCGTTCAAGTGCGAAGTATGTTCTGCTATAGCTCCAGTAACATCTGTCGCAGTTGTTCCCATTGTATTTGTTCCTATTACAAATTCTTTGATTTTTTGCAATAATGTTTTTCGTGTTTTACCACCTTGAGCAATATAAACATGCTCTTGTCCATCTAATTCATTTTCTGCGGTTATAAAATCAGGTAGTTTTGCCATTTAATCATCTCCTTACATAGTTATTACGTTACCATTATCATCAATGACATTTTCATTATCATCATCAGTAACAGCAACATTGCTAGTTAATATATCAATAAGATTAATAACTTCATCAATTCTATTCCATTTTTGTTTATCTTCAAGAGTAACATGAATATCTAAATCATTTATATGATCTGTATATTTTTTATTTTCATTTTTCAAATCTTCTATTGTTTTTTTACCATTTGCAATAGATTCATCTAATTCAAGTTTAATCTCATTTCCTGTCTTTATAGAATTATTCAAATTTGAATCAGTATTATTAGCTGTAGTTATTGTATTATTTAATTTTAGGTTTTCGTCTTCAGCTTTTTGTATGGCACTTTCTACCTTGCTAAGGCTTTCATCTAAATGTTCAAGGGATGTAATAATACATTCTGGAATATCGCCACTATCATTAATGGAAAGAACTTGTTTCTGTACCTCTATAATTATATTAAAGCTTGTCTTCTGCTTATTATTAGTGGAATCTATAAAACATAACTCAGATAATACTTCTCCTGCAAACTGCGATAAACTACTTGTACACTCTACTCTTACATTATTACCACTAATAATGGCATCTCTTATCTCATAGCCTTTTCCATTGTTTTTATTTGCTTTCAATATACATCTATATCCTGTCAAATCAGCTGCTATATTATCATCCCAGATACTAAAATTAAGAGTTGGTGTATCATTCTGCTTTAATTTAACAGGGTAGATATAAGTATCCTGTTTAACATCTATGTTTAAAGCCTTAAAATCAGTCAATCCCAATTACACTCACCTCCTACTTATTATTTATTACTTCCTGAATTATTGATTCTAAACTCTCCCCATTTATATATAGATTACCTTTTACATCAATTCCTTTTGTATTTGCTTCTATTCCACGTATTCCCTTAGACGTATAAAAATATAATCTACTATCATTTAAGCTCATTAAATCGTCACCTGAACTATTCTGTATATCTAAACTTCTACTTGTAAAAAGTTGTCCGTTTTTAGAAACCCAAAAACATAGTTCATCAGATTCATTGTAAATTTTAAATTTTCCATTATGAACACTCAGTCCGCTTGTATCTATTATTACATCTGTTTTATTTTTTTCATCATTTACTGCTAATAAAATTTTCCCAGGATACATTTCTATAAGTGACCACATATCATCAGAGCTGATTTTTAATTGTATCTTTTTATCTAGAATATCAATATTAGCATTGATTTGTTTAGTATTTTTCTTTAATGAAAACTTTGTGTCTGTTGCTTCTTGCTTTGCACTATTAGCAGTATTTTCAGTATTGTTTATAGAATCGGTAATATCCTTTTTAATATTCCCAACTGTAATTTCTTCAATTTCATCCTTTAGAATATTGTATTTAATTTTAGTAACTCTAGTGGTAACTTTTAGATTTAATTCAGGATAAATCGTTGTTACTTCATTACCTATAGAACAATTAGTTAGTTCTACATAATTCTTGTATTCTTCACTTTTAGCAAGTTCAATAAAATTTATAGTATAACTTCCAAGTAATTCTGCCATACCTTCTTTAAAATAATTTTCAGCTCTTTCTCTTAACTGTTCATATACTATCTGCTTAGCTTTTTCAACATCAGCATCAGTAGAATTTTCTGTTATAAGGTCCTCAAGCGATACATCATCACATTTAATAACTTTGTAATGATATCTATCATATTTATCAGCCAAGCTAGAATAAATTATTTCATTATTAGGAAGATATAAACCATCACTCGAACACATTATAAGAGCTGTAGCAAAGTCATCATTCATATCCGAAATTTCTTTTTCAAAATCTTGTAGATTCTTACCACTTCTAATAGTAAATTTATTATCATTTCCTCTTTTATCTACCATGTTAATCTCAAAGTTGTTCCATATTATTTCGCCCTTATAAGCTTTATAAATACTATTTTCAGAATCATCAAGTAAGCCTTTTAAAGGTGCTTTATAATCTATATCTAAGTAGTTAATTACATTACCTGTTTCTTCTTCAAGTCCTAAATTAATATTAGTGTTTGTAGATGTATCTAAATTTCCAACATGATAATCTCTTACTTTCTGTTGTCTTGCATTAAGTAACATTCCTATAGCTTCTTTACGAGTCTTACCAGCTGGAATATGGCAACCTAGAATAATATTACTTCCTAAGTCTGTATAGCCTATAGCTTGTGCATAAACACTTACTGTTTTATTAGATGTACTAGTATTAGGTTTCCTTATTTTAAAAAGCTGATCTGGTCGACTATCATAAATGGGACTTTTTATAATCTTACCTATATTTAATTCTTTGCTTAAACTCTTCTTATCAAAAAGAGGATATTCACCGTCAAACTCTAAAGTTCCGTCAATATCCTCAGTAATATAAGCACTTGTAAATTCACTAAGTACATTTTTATTGTGTTTAAAATTTGTTTCGTTACTATCAAATAATCTAATTAAACCTTTCAACTATAAACACCTCCATCTAGGTATAATAACTACCTTTGTTATTCCACCGCTAAAAGTTATTGTATTTTCTCCAACTTTTAATTCTGGAAAATCATCACTCTCAAAATATTCACCTTGCTTATTTAATACCTCTTGTATCTCACTATCTAGGCTTATAGAACCATTTATATTCGTAAATGTATAGTTTATCGAATTTACTGTTAAAACGCCCCTCCCAGTGCCATAGACAGTAATTATAGGCAAGCTTTTATAAGTGGCTTTTAGATTGCATAATACCGTACCGCTTTTAGTTATCTCTATAGGATATTCCCCCTCAAGTAAATAACCAAAAGGTTGGCACTTGAACTTAATAGTAAAATTATATAAACCATTTTTTATTACTTCTTCTAAAGGTATAATATTATTAATTCTAGCCTTGTAATATCTATCTGGAAGATTACCGAAAATAACTTTTCCACTTCCTTTAAGCCAGTTAGCAACTTTCATTGGATTATTTCCTATATAATCAGCTTCAACTTCTTTTTCATCGCTTGTATATCCATATTTGTATGTAAGAGTACCATCAGCACCTACACGATCTTTTTCTTCTAGATTTTCTACACTTAATCCTATAGGTGGTAAAGAAATAACCTTAATTCCCATATCTTCTGCTCTTACATTGTTCCATATTAAAGTATTATTCATTCCTTTTCCTCCTATCTTTTCTTTTTCTGTTTATAAGATTCAAGTTCGTGTGCTAAACTTTCTATATCACTTTCATTTCTAATTTCCATATGTTCAACATTAAGAAGATGTCCTCCATAACTAGTGCTATTATCAACATTGCCACCATAACTATTATTAGTAGTTGCCATTGCAAGTTGTCCCATTTTGTATTGTTCTGCCATAACAGCACTCTTCAGTTTATTACCTAATGTTCCAACCTGCGCTTTAACTTCTTCTTTAATTGCTGCTAAGCTTTGCATATGATTAAGAATACCAGCACCTTTAGAAACATAAGCAACTGGGTTATTATTTGTAGATAATTCAAAACCTTTTTCATCAACTGTATAGGCTCCTGCAATCCTATTATAAGCTGTACCAGTTTCATATCCATCAATACTTATTCCATTTCTAAAAGAAGTCATTTCTGCAACTGCACTTGCCATATCTTGCTTTTTACTATTAAGACCATTTATAAGACTATCTGCAAGAGACTGTCCTGCATCTTGCCATAAAGGATTATAGGATTGCAATAACTGTACAAGTTCATCATTACTTCTGGTTAAAATCATATATCGAGCCTGAGCATTAATACTATCTGTTTCTAACAACTTATTATAATAATCTTCTGCTGCTTTCTTTTGATTTTCATAATTTTCTTTAATTGCTTCATAATCTGCCTTAAGATTATCCTTTTTCTTTTTAGCTTTTTCTTCTAATTCATCCTGTTGTTCCTTTAAAGCAGCTTTTTCATCTTCTCTATCCCATTCCTTTTTCTTCTGTTCTAATGCTGCTTTAGAATTTTTTATTTTTAATTCTAAAGCTTTTTTATCAGCTTCAGATGCTGTGTTATTTAATTTTGCCTGTAGAATAGCAATATTATTATTAGATTCTTGAATTTCTTGTAATCTGCTTTCAGCTTCTTTTTCTTCATCCAATGCATCAATTTTCTTTTGAATTGAAGTTTTTTTCCTATCGGTCTGTTTATCAATAAGATCACAAGCTTTATTATATGCTTTTTCAGCTTTATCCATTTCAGATTCAATAGAGCTTATAGCAGCATCTTTTTGTTGATTTAACTGTTCTTTTATAGCTGTAGTTAACGCTTTAGATAAATCCTCTAGTCTTGAATATTTTTCTTTTGCTATTTCCAACTCTTTCTTAGTAGCTTCTTTTCTTTCGTTAATTTCATTCTGTGCTGCTTCTTTGTAATAATCGTATTCCTTCTGAATTAACTTTTGTTTCTTCTGTAAAGCTTTCTGCTGTTCTTGTAAATTTTTCTTTGTATTTTTATCTTCTGTATCACTAATCTGATCACTTAGTTCCTCTAATTGATATTTAACATCTTCAAGTCTTGTTTTTGCATCATAGTACCACTTATTATCATCTAAAGTAAGACCTTTTGCCCAGTCAACTCTTGATTGAGCATTATTTAATTCATTCGTAAGACTACCCAATACTCCTGTTACAGACTTAAATCTATTTACCATATCTTCAGCAGATTCTTCATTTAATATATTTCCAAATTGGTTTGTAAGTTGTGTACATATATTAGTAGCAGTATTTATTAAATTATCAGATTCCTGTTCCATACCAACTTCAATACCTTTTATAAGCATTACTCCAACTTCATCTCTCATTAAGTGAGAAGGTGAATGTATTCCAAAGAAGTCTTTAACTTTATCTGTTAAGCTTTTACAGGCTTCAATTGCAGTGCCAACCAAACCAGTTACCCCATTCAAGATACCACTGCCAATACCAGCAATTATATTTCCACCTATAGAAACAAATTGTCCTAGCATACTACCAAACGCACTAACTAAAGCGCCTATTATACTTGGAACTGCCCCTATCAATTGACCAATAGCCGATAGCATTCCATTTACCAATGCAACATTAATTTGGACGCCTGCCGCTAAAATTTGAGGTAAATTATTTATTATACCAGTTGCAATAGCCATTATTATTTGTGGTAAATAGCTTATTAAAGTTGGTAAAGCTTCTGTTAAACCTTGTATCAAGCTTATTATAACCTGTACACCATTTTGTGCTATTTGTGGCATATTAGAAACAAAAAAGTTAATCATGCTATCTATTATCTGTGGTAACATTGCAATTAAGTTTGGAATAGCATCTACAATTCCATTTACTAACTGAATAATAATATCAAAACCAATAGTTAAAAAGTTGTTAGAATAACTTGAAAAATAATTTAAAATACCATCTATGATTTGTGGAAGGGCATCTATAATTATTGGTATTGAATTTACTATTCCTGTTGCTAAATTATCTAATAAATCAAAACCCGCATTTAATATAAGTGGTGCATTATCAACCAGCCCTTGAACTAATTGAATTATACACTCTGCCGCTAGTGGTATAAGTTCTGGTAATTGTTGTCCTATGCCTTCTACTAAATAACCTATAGCTTTTAAGCCAGCATCTAAAAGCATAGGTAACATTTGTAATATTCCATCTAGCAATGTTGCAACTACTTCTGTAGCACAAATAGCAATAGACGGTATATTCTCTTGTAATCCTCCAATTAAAGTTGTAACTACTTCTACAGCTAATCCAGTAAGTGTAGGTAATGATTCAAGAACAGCACTTCCTAAAGCAGATACAATTCCTGTAGCAGAATCTAATATACTAGGCAAAGAATTTTGTATTATTTCAGGTATTTTATCAATAACTATAGGCAACAATGCATCAATTAATTGTCCTACTCCATTTAATGCTATGCCTATACGAGGCATAAGATTTTCACCTAATGCACTTAAACTTTCAACTAAGTTATTTACTAGTGTATCAAAATCTGCATTATCATCTGCCATACCAGCAAGCATATTAGTCCATGCTGCTTTAGTCATGTTTAAACTACCTTCAATGGTAGACATAGCTTCTTTTGCTGTAGTACCTGTTATTCCCATCTGCTCTTGAATAGTATGTATTGCAGAAATAATATCACTAAAATTACTAATATCATAATGAACTCCACTTATCTTTTCAGCATCTGTTAAAAGCCTTTCCATTTCACTTTTAGTACCACCATAGCCAAGCTTCAAGTTGTCTAGCATTGTATAATTTTGCTTTGCAAATCCTTGATATGCATTCTGAATACTTTCCATAGCTGTACCCATTTTATTAGCATTATCAGACATATCAACAACTGCCATATTACCTATATCAGCAGCTTTTTTAGTGTCTCCACCAAGTCCTTGTAAAAGTGAAGCACTAAATCCCGTTATAGTTTCCATATAGGCATTGGCACTTAAACCAGCAGTTTTATAAGCTTGTTCCGCATTATTAAATACTATTCTTGAACCTGCTGTTAATTCTCCCCATTCTGCGAAAGCTTCCTGAGTTGTTTTTCCTTGTTTAGCTGCAAAATCTTCAAGGCTTAATTCTGTTTTATTAAATAACGTTTCAACTCCACCTGTAAGTTGTTCATATTGTGCATACTGTTCAACACTAGCTTTAGTTAAAGCAACAACTGCACCTGTAGCAGCAGTAATTCCCACTGCCATACCTGCTGCTGCTTTTGTAGCAACTCCTAAAGCATTTCCCGCCATGTTTCCCAATTTCCCAAGAGATCCTATTCCTTTTTCGGCACCACTACCATCTATTTTAGTATCAATAATAATGCTTCCATCAGCCATATTAACCCTCCTTTCTATAAAAAAATGCAAAAAAATAAGCACCCTTTAAAAAGTGCTTACTAAAATTATGTATTTAAATTATGCCTTCCATTTATAACCACATTCTTGGCAAACGGCATAACTTTTTACTTTTGTATTAATTTTATTAGGTTTAAAAATCTTAATAATCAACCATGGCAATGTCAAAAAAATCCACATAAAAATCTCTAGCCACCAACCTATAATCAACCAGTATAAACAACCATGTTTTTTATTTTTAACAATTGAAACCGCCTGTACATTTACATTATTACTTCCACACTTTGGACATTGCATAATTTACCACCTCAAAATAATTTCTTTTATTGGTAAATTATACACTATTTATACAAATTATTGTACTAGAAGTTTTCTCATTTCATCTAATGCCTGTAAATCTGCTTCATTCACTTTCTCTTTAAGCTTATAATTTTCTTGCATTTTCTTATAAAAGTTACGTTGTTCTTTATCTTGAATTTTGCTTAAGTCTATGCTTCTATACTTCATTATTTTTATTATCTCGTTATTATCGTCTAAGGCTTCAAATAAGGCTTTAAATTTCCACCAGTGTAAATATTCAACTTCTTGTAAATCTATTCTATACTGGCTTAAAAATGCACTATAAATATACTGTGAATCTTCATCATAATCAAATACTTTTTTATAGCTACCTGTAGAGTTATTAGAATTATCATCTTTAGATTTTCCACATTCATAAAACCAGCTTATTTTATCAATAGCCTGCTCAATGTTTTGTGGAATTACTGGATAATAAAGATTAAGAATTTCTAAAATCAAGTCCTCAGTAACCTCGTTATCTTCAATTAACTTACTAAAAATAATAGAAGTTCTGTAGTCAGAATTAATCTTATACAGAACTCCATCAATATTCACTTCTACGGGTAACTTATTAGTTAAGATATTCATTATTTCTTTTTAACCTTAGCTACTTTTAATACTTCATTTTTCTGCTTCATAGCATACTCAACTACATCTTTAAAAGCCTTTTCACAAATTCTATAGTTTGTCTTATTTCCAAATATCTTTTTATCAGTACCTTCTCCCCATACATCATTAAAGAAATCAAAAATTAATGTACATTGAATTCTTATAATTTCCGCAAGACCTTTACCAGTGAAATCTTGTGATTTTTCTTTTTCCTGCAAATCATTAGTAGCTTTTTCAAATTTCTCTGCTACATCAGCATCCATTAAGTCTAAATCTTCTATTTCTACATTATTAATCTTCAATTAAATTACCACCTTTCAATATCAAACTATTAAGCTATACTCCAAGAGCTACCAAGAGTTGCTGTTTTAGAAGTTCCATCATCTTTAAAAGTAAATTTTTCAGTATTAGCTGGAATATTTTTAAATTTATGATTTACGTTGTCATAAGTTACACCATCAATAGAAATTTCACTTACTGTACCAGTAGCAGTATATGAAACTTCTAACATTTTTTCATTAAATCCTTCTTCAAATGTTATTTCCTTTGTTGCTGGATTTATAGTTACCGTCCCTATAATTGGATCTCCTAAGCCTAAAAATGAACCACTCAAACCAAGCTCACCATCATTGTTAGGAAAATCGCTAATGCTAACTGCCACATTAAATTTTCTAGCATAATAACTATGTTCTGCAGTACCTTTCTTATCCATATCAACTTTTATATATTCTGTTTCAGCATCAGAACCAGTTTTTAACTCTTTACCAATAGAAGTTAAATATTCAATTACCTTTTGATTTTCAATTTGATCACCACTGAAATCACTTTGCCATTTATATGAAGTTATGCTTTGTGTACTGCTAGAATCACCCACATATCTTTTTTCTCTTGTTTGTGCATTTGGTTTTTCATCAATAGCATCAAAGCCAACATTCATTAATTCAAATTTACCAGCAACTTTTAAATAATCAGCTTCAATTCTTCTTTGTCGAATACTCATTAATTATCATCCTCTTTTCTTTAAATATTTAAATACTAAATTTATCTGATACATTGCTGTATCTTCTTCAGTAGATACTACATAAGCACTACTTGTAACTTTTATACTTATAGATTCAACATTACTATCACCTATAGGTAAAATACCTTTACTATTTTTATCCTCAATCTCATTACTGAAGTCCTCATAAAATCCTGAATTATCAATATTTTGTATTACTTCAACTCCATAAGGTTCTCTGCTACAAAAAGCAAACTGAAATTGTCTTTTAGTAGAACCATCAAGATAATTTTTAATTACAGGTTCGCAAGGCATCTCTTCAATACTAAAATTATCAGCTTCACCAGCCAAATAATTAGCATTTATAGCATTTTCAAAAGTGCTCATACACTCAAAACCTGATATATAATTTTTTATTGATTCAATTATCATTTACTCCTACCTCCAACAAAATCAGCCATACTTTTAATAATTACACCCTTTTTATCAGGCCACATTCTTTTATCCCATAACTTACCACGCAAGCCACTTCTATTTTTAATACCTCCACCAGTATTTTTATAATATTGTTTCTTTGCATATGGAGTACTATATTTAACGTAATCAGCCCCAATAGTAACACTTACGTCTTTTAATCTACCAGTTTTGAAAGGAACATAATTATTCATCCACTTTGCACACTGTTTAGTAAAAAATATCTGTGCTTCAGAACCTTTACCATTAAGTCTTCTCTTAGCAAGTATTTTATTTGTAGAATCTAACTTAATTTTTACACCTATAAAATCACCTACTTGCATTCAATATTAATAGAGTGGAATAAATCACTCTCTTGTGTACCAATAACAGTAACAACCTCATAAGCATTTAAATCGCTTAATCTAGTTATGTCTAGTGTAATATTACCTTTAACAACCTTATCACCTGTATAAACCTTATAATCGCCTATTTCGGCACTTATCATTACTGTATATGCAATATTAACACCTTTATCACTTACAGTAGAGTTTCTTTTACCACTCCAATTAACATTTTCAAGATTAATTCGAGAATATTTTTGTGTTTTAGAATCTAAGTGATATATTGTTATATCACTGTTTGGAAATAATACCATCCTGTTCACCTACCATACTTTAAAATTACTTTTCTTAGGGAGTAATGATAATACTTCTGTAGTCAAATATGCATTAAATCCAGTACCTTCATTATAAGTAACGCTAGTACCATTTTGAGATACACTCTTAATGCCTATAGGTTTTGTAACACTTGCTCTAACATTCTCAATTAATACTTTTAATGCTAATGTGAAGTTTTCACTAATATATTCCTTAGAATACTTTTCATCATAATAATTAAAGATGGCTAGTACTGCCATCTCATTTAATTCACTTTCAGTAAAAGCCATCTAGATCACCTCACTTCTAGCCTTCTGATACTGCTGGCTTAGAATCTTTAATACTTACAAATAATCCTTTTTTCTTATTATCAAGTACCCATATATCATGGAATTTTCTATAATCCATAGCCCATGCTCTAGCTTTTTGGTTAATTTCAGGACTAAATATTCTCATATTATCAGTTTTTTGGACTGCAATAGGTGCTTCCGTAGCTACAATTTCAAAGTTAATATCTAATCCATCAGTAGCTTTTTCATAACCACCTTTTTCTTGTCCTGAAGTTTTACCATCATTGAATTTTAATTTTGTGTACATGCATGATGAAACTACTGGAACTAAAGGCACTCCATCAATCGCTGGAACTCTTGTATCAACTCCATTAACTGCAAATGTAGCAGCTGCTAATTTTTCACCATAATATTGAGATACTAAAGCCTGAACATCATAAGTAACATAACAAATTAAATTACCAGTAAATTGAGCTTCTCTAATTTTTTGGATACCAGCTTTTATTTTATCTACTATAGTAGTTTTAGCTGGTGTATATCCATATTCAACTTGAGTATCATTTTCCACGCCCATAGCAATAGTTGCAATTTCTGCAATTCTAGTTGCATCAATTTCTGGTACAACTTTTAACCTTTGGAATTCTCCCATTGTTGTTGCAGCTGTAACAACAAAAGATGTTTCATCAACATAAAGTTCATCAAAGCTAAATGATCTACCTCTGTCATGTTTCATTTTTCTTGTTTCATATTCAAATTGAATTCCGCCATCTGTAAACCCATTATTTCTATCATAGTCAGCTAGACCATCCATATCTAATTTAGGAATTTTAACTTCTGAACCACCAGTATATATTACTTGTCCTGCATTACCTTCCATCCATCCTGTAAGTGCTTGTTGTGCTGCTGCCTTATCTAAATTCTTTTGAAATAAAGTAGCTGTTGCAATTGTATTTACTGCCATAAAATATCATCTCCTTATAAATTAATTATTGTACACCCATGGCTTGGGCTATTTCTGCATTAGCAGCATTTGTTTGTGCATCTGCTGGTGGAGTATAAGCACTTATACCTAATTTAGCCTTAACACCACTATCAACTGCACTATTTAATACATTTTGTAAAGTTTCAATATTTTTATTAATTGTTTCTTCCTGTCCATCACCAT
The DNA here is from genome assembly GCF_006742065.1 of Clostridium butyricum. Taxonomy (NCBI): domain Bacteria; kingdom Bacillati; phylum Bacillota; class Clostridia; order Eubacteriales; family Clostridiaceae; genus Clostridium; species Clostridium butyricum. The sequence continues at coordinate 2,493,223 of NZ_AP019716.1, forward strand.
AAGCAAAATTTGCAAGTTCTATAGGTAATTTCTTTTCCTTTAGAGTAGCTGAAAGTTTGTTCATAGTTCTTTCTTTTGTAAGTTCAGCTTGACTCGCTTCAAACTCCTTTTGAAGTTTTTCAAGTGCTTCAGCTTCAGGACTTTTCTTTCCGTTTTTAGCTTCTTCAATTGCTTTTTTAATTTCATCTTGCATTTTGCCAGTTTTAAATGTTTCAACTGCTTTTGACCTAATTGAATCGTCATGTGAAGTCATATAAGCCTTTCCAACTTCACTACCTAATATTCCAGTAATGTCTTCTACACTTAGCTTAGATAAGTCCTTTAATGATTTAAATTCTTCATGTCCTAGAATTGTTTCATTAATGTCCCCATCATCTGCTATTGTTTCAATTATTTTTAATAAATCTACTTTTTTCATTCTATATATTCCTCCAATCCCTACAAGTCCTATGTCCCTGTAAGTATAAATTTTCACATAAAAAATAAGCCTGTTTAATGACTATTGCTTAAAGTCAGTTAATTAATAATATTTAGGTCTTTCAATATCAGATTGTTCTCTTTCTTCAGTTCTATAAATATCTATAGTAATATTATTTCTAAAATTACTATCATCATTAGTTACATCAATATCAAATCCTCTTTCGGCTAAAGCATTTATTATAATATCTGCAATATTACCATCTTTAACTTTAATTGTATCTATTTTTCTTCTTAACCTTGGCATTGCTTTTCCTCCTATAGGCAAAATAAAAAGCCTTATTTCTAAGACTTATTCAGCTAATTCATATGTTTTCTCAAATATATCTGGCTTACATGGATAAATTTCTCCATTAACCCCTTGAATTATAAAATCATTCACACTTGCAACCATATCCCCCTCAAGAGTTTTTACTTTAAGAGTTGGACCATCAAAAAATAATATCCCTTCTCTATAAGCTTTAATTCCCCATGTGGGAATATAAAAATTTCCTTCTCTATTTAAAAAATCTCCATCATATTGGAAAGCTTCAATTTCAACTGGTTTCTTTCTATACTTCATTATCTAATTACCTCCCAGTCCTCAGCAAATATATCTCCTGTACTTGGAACCCACATACTATGACTTCCATTAGCATTCTTAATTTGTAAATATGGTTCACACTTAAATAAATCTCCTTCATTCAATCCCCATACTTCAGCAGTTTGCTTATTACATGGAATACCTTGAGGATATCCTTTTTGTCTTACAACAAACATTCCTTTACCATTCCAACCAGTTCTAAATGCTTTCTTTCCTTCTTTAATTTGTGGTAATACTTCTTCAAATTTCATCTTTAAATTCCTCCTAAAATAAAAATAAGCCTATAACGTTAGACTTGTACGAAATAATTAGATCACCATACCCTTTCTTATTCAACGACATCATAATAGCACTGGCAAAAACAATGTCGAGGCAACTCGATTTTCTTATTAAAATCAAAAACCTTACCATCATCTGCCTTGCATTTGTCACATGTATTACATAATGTTGCACGATATTTAACTTTTTCAACTCCTACTTCACTAGCAAATCTATCAAAAGCAGCACTTTGGCATCTAGCGACTTCTGTTTCCGCTAATCTTCTAGATTCATAATGTGTATTACCAAATAACTTTTCTACACCTTTAGTAATCTGATTAACATTAACTTTGCCTTTAATAAAATCAAATAACTGCTTTTTCATATACTTAGCAGTTTCAGTTTCATCATTCCATACATTTTCTGAAAAGTGTCTGCCCTTATAAGTCTGTTTAACTATATCAGTAATCTCCTTTTTATCAGCATTATAACTATAAAATCTAAAAACTTCAGTAGTTGTTCCTTCCAATAACTTGTATAATATTTCTATTTGCATTTCAGCATCAGCTTTATAGAAATCATCAATCATTTTATCAAGCTTTTTAATTTCCTTTTGTTGTTCAGCTCTACTCATATTCATAACATCATTTTCTATAGTATAAATATACATTATGTTTTGTATCTCATCTTTAATACCACTTTCAATAGAATATTGGTGTTTATATAAGTCTTTTAGTTCACTGCTGCTATTTTTAAACAGATTTTCAACAAACTCTTTTACTTCTTTTTCACTATAACTCATCACCATCACCACCTATAGGATCAGTTGTATGTTGAATATTAGATAAATTGCTACCTGGAAGTTCGTCTTCTAATTCTTTTTTTATTTTTTCACCTTCCGCAACTGGATTTTCAATTCTAGGCAACCAACTTCTCATAGTTTCCTTACTAACTACACTAGATGCAGATAATTTACTTATCATATCAGCTATTCCAGTTTCATCTACAGGAATATTAGGTGTAAATTGAATCTTTATAGTATTAACATCATAAGACTTACTTTGTGTTAAAAATAAAAATTTAAATAAACACGAAATCCTTATGCATATAATATTAATCATAGCTTTTTCATTCATTTTACACTTGGCTTCAAGACACTGGAGCTTGCTTCTTAAAGCCATTCCTGATAAATTACTTTGCATCTTTTCATTATTGTCTATATGGCTTGTAAGTGTATAAATTAAATTTAATAGATCATCACGAGTATTTTTAATAAATGTATCATTTACATTTTTTATTAACCATTCTGCATCTTGACTTGTCTTATCTCCAAACAATAATATACAATTATTTCTTACTACAGGCTCTTTTTTCTTAGGCTTTCCTGTAGATTCATCAATAATATCATTTCCATCTTTATCTTTTTCGTTTTCAGCTTCAACACCATATATTTTCATAATAGCATTTCTAAAATCTGATATTTCACTTACAATGTCAGATAAATTTGTCTCAAGTGCATCCTGTATATTCTTGATAGTGTTATAAACAGTCTTGTCACCCTCTTCATAACCTCTATCAATGCTATATGCCTTGCCACCTATTATTCCTATACCTACTGGAACTATTCCAAAATAATGTTCAGTCTTAGAACTTACTTCCTTCCAAGTTTCATCAAAATGATATATAGCTTTATCAGTATAAACATCAATATAAGTCTTTTCTGGTTCAAGCTGCTTATGAAACATATGTAAAAAATACTTTGGAATATCATTTTCTAAATACATATATCCTTCAAGTGGACTTACAATTTTATTTTTAAATTTAAATTTCTCAGCTTCATATTCTTCAAGATAATTAATTTCAAAAACCATCCCATATTTAATCAATTCAATTCCTAAATTAATATCATGATCAGATTTATTATTCTTTAGATGGTAATTAATATCTTTTACAACTTGATCATTGCCTTCAACACTTGTATAAGTAATATCATTTCCAAAACTATATTGTGCTTCTTCATCAACTAGTTTCTGTATAAAATTTGTATTTACTTTAAGATTGCTTCTACCTTCTCTAGGAACAAAAGCTGCTAAACTATCTGTATTTCCATAATAATATCTATTAATATCATCATAGTGGCCTAGTTTCACAAGATAATCTGCATAACACTTTTGTAAAAATTCAATTTCTTTTAAATCCATACTCTCACCTCTTTTCTATCTGTAGATAATACTAAAACTAGCCTTTGGTTTTATTTCTTTAAGTTTATTTTCTAATTCTGAAAGATTATCAGGGGCATCATCATGTGGACTATATTTTTGTCCTTGGAACTCCAATATTTCATCAATAGCTTTTTTACTATCTTCTTTATCAGAAACCATAATAATAGCACCATTATTTACAGAATCAGTAATAGTACTTATTTTTTCATCTTTATTTTTTTTCTGCATTTCATTAATCCAAATATATTTTTTAGGTCTCAGAATAGGATCTTCTTTAATTAGTTCTTGAATTTTTAAAACATCTGCTCCTTGAAATGTATTTTTTTCAATATTTATATGTGTTATATCTAAATACTTTCTAAGCAACTCAACAACTTTTTCACAATATTGCTTGAATCCCATTTTTTTGTGAACTACATCTCTTACATAAGTAAAATCATTGACAGCCTTACTTCCTACCATAATATTAGTACTATCTGATTTCTTTTTTGTAGTAGATGCAGGATCCACAGTAAGCATAGTCTTAATAAACCTATGATTTTCAATTTCTTCACTTATTTGAGTCCTTATTGATTTAAACCATTTTTCACCTATAGAACTGCCATCATTCATTTTTTCAGACATAAATGTTTTTCTATTCTTCCAATAATCAACAGCCAAGTCTTCAAAACAATCCCATTTTTCTGGCCATAAAACAGGAAACTGCATTTCATCATAATGGTTTAAATAAAACTTTTTAGCATTTTCATATCTTTGATTTTCATTGAATTTTTCATCAAAATATATGTCATGACACTGTTGCCATAAATCAGATTCAAAGATATCATCTACTGTTTGACCATCTTTTAATATAATTGCACGCTTTAATATAGTCTTATAATCAGGATTTTTACTCAACCTACTAATTAAGCACTCTAAATGTAATACTGTTCCTATAGAGACTATCTTTGTAGCCTTTTTAATCTTCTTTCCTTTTCTATAAACTGCAGTATCACCAACATTTTCAACTTGTTTACACCAAGTATCATATTTTTTCTGTCTAGCTTCAGCAGTAAGAACATCATTATCATCCTGAGCATCATCACCAATTACTAAAGTTGGTCTGACATTTCCATATTTACGACCTCTAATAGAAGTACCAGAACCTACAGCCTGCAGATCGCATCCATTAGAAAATTCAATCTCATTTGCATTAACTGTATTCTTTTTTCTATCAATAAGCTGACCGAAGTTATCAATAATGCGCTTATTTTTTTCAAATAACTGCAATATATCATCCATGAATTGAGTTGCATCTTTATCTTTCTTACCGATAAGAATAGTAAATATAGATTCCTTGTAACATATACACCAGCTAATAACCGCAAAATCATATATTGTAGTCTTCGCAAATCCTCTAGGACAAACTATATTGGTTTTGTCAAATTCATCCTGTATAAGCATCCTATCAGCCATATCCCATAATTCATAATGGCTGCTGCATAATTCCCTGGCAGTATTATCATCACTTGGAACAAATATTTCTCTTAAAAAGTACTCACAATAGAATCCAATATCTTTATGACCAAGACTCTTAGCAAGTCCATCTAAATTATCATTATAGCTTCTAAGAAGTTCCTTAGCTGATTTACTATCATAATGCTTAGTTAAATACTTATTTAATATATAAACTTCATATTCAACATCACTGCTAAACTCTAAAATGTCATAATAAATCAATTACCTCACTTCCTTTCTACTGGCATAATAAAAACACCTACTATTTAGTAAGTGCCTTGTTTTAAAAAATATAAAAAATTTTTATATGGTCCATCGCTAGGGCTTGCCAATTTTCTAAAATAGAACCTACCCGCCTATCTAATCAACAATGTATATTATATGCATAAAATATTAATACATTTATTAAATTATACAAAGTTATTTCGCTAAACATAAATTTAGTGTAAATGGTTTAAATACAACTTTGGCTTATTGACTAGCTTTAAGTTGATTTTATAATTTCGCAAAACAAATTGTATATTTATAACACTTAAATTAGTATTATTTAATGCATAAATATTAATTATCTTTGGTCTGTTCTTTAATGTTTTCAAGCACCTTATCTATATCTACTGGTTGCTTGTCTTTATTATCTCCTTTATTGTTCTGCTCTATCTTAGTTGTAGTATTACCAAGCACTCTATCAACCAAGTACTGATTAGCCTTTAAGCGTGTCTCTTCCTTTATCTTAGGGTTGTTAGCTATCTCAACGATATTATCTATAGCACTGCCAAGCTTATGCTTAAGAAGACTTTGTGATTCTCTTAATAAATCATTTTCAAAAAGCTCTGCACGTTTCTGACACTCAGCCTTAAATTCAGTATCCTTTAACCATCTATATAATGTTCTTTCACCAACACCTATTATTTTTGCTATTTCTTCCCTAGTTTTAAGGCCTTCAACTAAATAATTAATAGCTTCACTTTTCTGTTTATCAATCAAGTTTATCACCTTCTTTACTTAAATAATTAATTGTCAGTATGGCAGAATGTTTTATTTAATGTCAACACATATATGCCATTATTTTATTCTTATTTGTCCCATAGACAAGACTTAATCCATTTAATGATAAATTATTCATTAATGAAAAAATACTCTCTAATCGCCTTTAAATACACTTATAACAAAAAGCAGCTAAATAAATTAATACTTAGCTGCTTCAAATATATTAGGTGGTAATTTAAAAGGGGCAAGAATTATGTTTAGGAGCTCTTAATTAACTCTTTCAACAATATCATTATAACTCTTTATTTAATCAAAAATATGTTAAATAACTGTTTTATAACTGGCTTAAATCTGTATTATAACTGTGTCTTAACAGTTTATTATGGATAGATAAGTGTACTTAACTTATTAATAATCTTATTACGTATTTTAGTACAATAATCTTTATCAAATCCTAGTTCTTGCCCTACTGATATCCATGTCCTTTTATCTCTACCAAAGTATCTTAAATCAACTAACTTATATTCATCAGTAGTTAATTGTTCTAGTGCTCCATCAATTTTTATTTTTAAGTTCTGGTTATACTTCAATTTGCTTTTCAAAACATCTATCTGCTGTTTAATAGTTTCTTCCCTTTTAACTACTTCATTTTCTACTACTGAATTAAATGCATTAGTTGGACTTGATTTTTCATCATAACTGATTGCTTTTACTGTAATATCATTTTCTAGATCATCTATATCAATTTCAATATTCTTAATTTTAACTGCAAGACTTTTATAATTATAAAGAGTTGCTTCTGTTTTCTTAAACTTATCTTCCAAGCATATCACCTTCCATATGTTTGATTTCCGCTTTTAACTGTTTCTTTTCATCATATAATGGTTTTAAGTTTATAGCATATTTACATCTAAATGCTTTTTTTATTTGCAAATCTATTTCTTTTAATCTATCTTTTTTTATCTGGAGCATATCAAATTTCATTAATTCACCTCATTTTATCTAGGTTACATTTTATTTGTAACCACTCAATACTAGTAATATCAATACATTGAACTATGGTTACAAAAGTTACACTTTATAAATTCTATGTGTGCAACTTTATATAACATGTATATCTCTTATATATATAATATATATATTTATATTTATGTAACTATGTAACTATATATATATAAATGGCTTAACGGTGCGCATTTGCTCGGTTACATTTCGGTTACATTTTGGTTACAAGTTACACTTTTTCAGAAACCAACTTTTTACAATACCTATAAAAAAGTGCTTCAAACCATTGGCATTAGTGATGTAGAGATGGTTTTTACTTTTTTCAATTCTTTAAAAGTACTCTAACCTATTGAAATTACTGGCTTTGAGTGCATTTTATTGCTTTCAAAACCATGCTCACATCCCTATTCATGCCATTCTATAAAATCTCATACTTAAAATCTTTTAATTCCTGTAGAGTTTTCATTATTTTATCAATTCCGCTTGATGCTGAAAGTATAACTTCATCATCTACTATACTTTTAAATGCTGATTCTAAATTCGGATGATATGAAATTACTTTCCATACTGGCTCAGGGTTAGGTTTTTCGTCAGTAGCTTTTGGAGTGATTTTCTTCTTCACTACTAAATTTAAAGAATCATAAGTATCAATCTTATAAATATCACTTAAATGTATTCCAGGCTCTTCTTTAATTCCAATATCACCTTCAGGAATATCATTTAATTTGTCCTTATGTTTTATTTCTATATCAATGTTATTTATATCTTGCTTAAGCATATTTAAGTAAATACCTTCCGGTGTATACTCTTTTATTATCTTGTCCTTATTTTCAAAAAACTCTAGGAATTTATCTTTTTTATTCTCGGTGATTGATCCACAGGCATAAGCTTCTAATACATCATTTGCATTTTTATATTCTAATAAGATTTGTTCACCTTTCTCTTGCTGCTTTTCTTTAGATCTCTCAATCTTTTTTGCTTCTCTTTGAATTAATTTATCTAAATCATTTTTATAAAGCTTTAATGCTTCAATTCTATTATTGTTAATCATTTTATTTTCCCTCCTGCTCTGCAATAATCCTATTCTCTATTGAATTGCTATTTCATGTGTTTTCATATATTAAAAAATAAATTTTTCTTAAGTCAAAAATCTTAGATTTGAATACTTAACTTAAAGTTACACATAATATATTTGTTACTTTATAATAATTATTAAGGGGATATTCGATGAAAAAATATATAATAATCTTCTTGATTTCAATATTTTTGCTATTCAATTTAACCTTTTCCATATTTGCTGTTAATATTTTTAAAGAAGGTGTTTATAAAGCGGCTGATTTTAATTTTTCGCCTAATAATGCTCATATTGTTCAAAACGTATCATCAAAAGATAGCATTTATATACTTCTTTTTGATGAAAATCAACGTCAAATACAATCTATACGATTAGATCCTAAATCTGAAAAATATAATCTATTGCCACTTAAACCTAACTATAGAATTGTAATACTAGGTAATGGAGAAGTCTTTATTGATTAAAGGACACTTTTTAGTGTCTTTTTATTTTTTCTCATTTTAAAAGTATTGCGAAGTACTTTAAATAAAAAATACTGCATCTACTCAATTGAATAGTGCAGTATAAAACTTATTATTTTTTATATATTTTTCTCCATGTGCCCTTTAATAATTATTTTTGGAACAGACGTTAAATATATTTCTTCTAATCTTTTTTGATAAGGTTTTATTCTTTCATTATATTCTTGTATTATTGCCTTTTCATATCCTGGTCTAGATAGTTCTACACATTCTTTAGCAGTTTTAGGATGAAGTTTATATTCATATTCTTTTCCGATAGATACAATAGTTCTCTCTATTTCATCTATTAATTTTTGAGTTTCAGAATCGTATTCACGTATAATTTCCATAATAACCTCCGTGTTAAATTATTCCAACATTAACATCATCTAATTTTTTATCATGCTTAAATTATATCATGTTTAAGTCATTCTCTATACTACACTATTCAATTTTCAAAGAACTATTTTTTATTTTAAGTTACTTCACCACTTATCAAAGAAAACCAATTTGCCTTGACACTCTGCATATGCCCTTTCTACTTTAGCACCCTCAGAATCTTTCCAATTAGGTAAAAGATATATTGCATCTGCTACCTCTAACATCGGAATACATATTCGCATGTAATCTTCTCCATTCATTCCCTCTGGTAGCTCTGCTGGATTTAATGTTATATGTCCTTTGCCTTGTAATTTATTTTCTGCTTTCTTAAATATTTCTTTATAATTTTTAAGACCTCTGACTTTACCTGCTATATAAATTTTCATCTTCTAATTCCTTTCTATAAACTTTTTCTGCAAATCTCTTTGCCTTTTTATTTATTTTTGTCAAAATGTTAATACACAATATCTGCATATTCTGAACTATTTATTAAACACACCTTCAATAACTTTTTGTTCTGCCTTACTTATGTAAGACTGATCATATATTTCTGGTTCAACTATTGCATCTAAGTGTAAATTTCTAAATTTAGATGCACTATATTCATCAAATCTAGCTGCCTGTCCTTCAATTTTAAATACTTTGCCAGATTGTTTTAATAGATATCCTGCTTTAGCTGCTTGCTTTTTAAAATCTCTCAGTTTTAAAGGAACAACTTCTGCAGATCCATAATCCTTTACGAACTTAAATATCTCATTAATCATTTCAGATGTTCTTATAAACAAACCTTCACCAGTATTTTTAACTATATCTTTAGCTTTAAATATCCTACCATTTTCGATTATATCGTTATAAAGAACTAACATATTTTCAACTGTAGATCTTGTATCTTCTTCATTTTCAAGAATTTCTTCTTTTATATTCTTATAAATAAATTCTTCGTAATTCTCAATTTTTTTAAGATTAAAATTCTCTAATAAAATATTAAATATTTCAATACCTGCTGCTATGCTTATTGCTGTATCAAGAGCTCTTTCTTTTAAATTTTTGAAACATGATCTTTTACTGTTTCTAATTGCTTTGTATTCTTCTGGCTTTAAATTAAGAATTGTATCAATTATGCTTCTTCCAAACTTATTAAGGATTATTTGATTATCAACCATCCATTGCATTACATCACTATTTTTCTTAGTACGTTCATTCCTTGAAAGATACACTATGCAACTTCTAGTTATAAGAGCTGTTTCTGAATTTGGATAAGACTCTTCTCCTGCCATTATGAGTGGTCTAGTCAATTGAAATGATTTAACATTAAGTGTTTTATCACCTTTGTTTATTACCTGCCTATCATATAAATCTCTAAGTAGTCCACTTACTTTCTGCATCTTATATTTATCCATCATGCTAGGCTTAAACTCATCATAAAGGCTTGGATAATTTCCTGTGCTTAAATCCCTTTGCATTGCCCAGTTACTACTATTTCCTATAGACTTCTTATTTTCTACTGGATAATTAAGTATTTGTGCTATTACTTTTTCTAAAATAGTTGTTTTACCTGATTGAGATTCACCTACTATAAGTAGATGTGGAAGCTTTTCACCTATTTCTTGATTTTGATATATTGCAAGGTCATTTATAACTGTTCCAATAATGCTGATTGCCTTGCTAGTTTCAGTAAATTTAAAAATATGTCCTTTTAATTCTTTAATTTCTTCTCTTGAGATACTTTCAATATCTAAAATCTTTATATCATTATTATTTGATATTAATGAGTGATTTACTCCTATACCATTTATTGCTCCATCTCCTGTAACTAAATTCAATAATCCATCTTTCACAATAAATTTATCTCCAGTATATATCTCCTCATTCTCTAAGGCCCAGTATTTATTAATCCAACTCTTTAGATCTGTAACATCATCTGGCTTACCTTTAAATGCCAAATCCAAAGTCCCTAGGAAGTTTTTAAAAGCTTTTACATCATCAAATTTGGAACTTGGACCTATTCTTTCAATAAGATCTCCAGTATTACTTTTTAATAGAAGCCTTACTCCTTCCCTATCTTCTTCAATGAATCTAAGTCTTTTAGCTTCTACTACTTGGAAATCAGTTAAATATTGTTTTTTGTATTCATCAGGATTTGTTTTACTTGGCCATGATCTATAAATCCCATGTGAATCTTGCTGTAATTCGTAATTGTCTTTTAAGTTTAAACTTCTGCTAAAGGCTCTAAATAAATCATATTTATTATGTCCAAGATCTTCTAACCAGTCTGTAACATCTTTATTATCACCAAGCTTCTTTAGTCCTGGAAGATTAATTACTTTAAACTCAGATGCAATTCCAAAAAATTCTTTTTTAATTTCATCTATATATTTAGTACCTGCTTCTCCTGTATCACCAATGACATATATCCTCATATCTTTTTGCTTTATTGGTGTATAGTCTTTTACTCCTTTTATAGATGTCGCTACGTACTCTGTATTCTTCAAAGTATTATTTATCATATTGGCATCTTTTTCGCCTTCTACAAAGACTATAACCTTATTATTTTCAATTGCATTAAGTACATTAAATAGATTGTATGGAACCTCATCAGTTCCTCGCCTATTTGCTACTTTTCCATCTTCATCAAAACAATAATATGGAGTTTCTTTTTTACCATCAGGCTTACGGAACTTAGCTTTATAGTAAATCGGAGTATTATCCTCATCTACAAAAGTAAATAATCCTAAAAATTTATAATCTTTTTTAGTATGCTCTAGCTGCCAATCTATATAGTTTCTTACTTTATCTTCTGAAATTTCAAAGTCATTCTTTTTAACCTCAAGATCTAAATATTCCCTGGCTGCATTATAGTCAAGATTTTTATAATTAGATATAAAATCTATTGCATCACCAGTAGCTCCACACCCAAAGCATTTGTACTTTTGTTTATTCCTGTCTGGGAAAAACCTAACTTTCATAGAAGGAGTTTTTTCTTTATGAAAGGGACATTTTATATATCCTTCCCTGTTAAATCTTTCTCCAGTTTCCTTTTCAATTAGTTTATTTAACTCGATATCATGTAGTTCATTCAAGCCTTGTCCCTCCTTATAGGCCAATTAATTATTTTCGTTTCTTAGATTTTGATTTTTTATCTTCATATTCAATTTTTCTATTGAATTCTTTTGCAACAGATTTTCTTTTGTGTATAATTTCTCTCATTCTTTCAATATTCTTAAGTTCATCTTCTGTATATTCACTAAGTTCACATGCGTATGGACATGTAGGACATTCTTTTACGTAAGGTATACTTATATCATCAAGCATTTTATACAAAGGACATTTTTCATAATTAGCAGTACATCCAACGCATCTTACTGCTGCGATATCCTGTAGTACTGGTTCAAGTTTTTCTCTTTCAATTACCGCATACTTTATATTATTTCCAATATCCCTAAGCAACTTCTTAACTGTAAAATCATCCACTAATTTATAATCAAATTTATTAAGTTGTTTATTAAGTCTTTCCATTTCAGTTGCACTTAAATTTTCTTCAAGCTCGTAACAGAATTTCTTAAGATATGTGTAAGTCATCTTTATATTTTTCTGCATAGTGCCAGTTAACATTCCACGGTCTTTCCAATCTTCCCAAACTGGATTATTGGTATGCACATCTAATCCTCTAAGTCCATCACAATACTGGACATAAGCTTTAGATATCATGTAGAAATTTTTCTCTTCAGAAGTTAGATAAGCTCTCTTTAAATTCCCCATAACTACAACCTACCTTTTACTACTGGAATCCTTCCAGCTTGATTATTTTTCTTTTCTCTTATTTTCCTAAGCATTATAAGTTCCACATCATCTAAAATCATCTTTGATTTATCTAATGAATATCCGTTCTTTTTAAATGCTTCTAACAAACAATCGGTCCATAATTCTTGATAAAATTTAATTTGTTTGTTTACTTCACCATTAATAAATTCCTGATTTACCTCACTTTGAAAGACATTAAATTGCTGCTCTGTCATCCTGCCTTTAATGTGCTTCTTCATTTTTCTGTTTTCTGCTCTGCCCATTCCAAACAACTCCTTCAAGCCTCTTTAATTTATCTTGTTTAATTTCATCAACTTTTTGACTGTTATATATAATCCTTAGCTGCTTACACATTATTTCAACGTCCGCTATCTCCTCCTCAACATTGTGAGTTTTACATCTTATCGCCTTTGAAATAGCTTGTATTAATTCTCCACACTCTTCCATGGCAACTACTTGTTGAATTGCTGCTCCAAATGTATCTATTGCTCTTTTACAAATTAATGTTTCCTGGTCCTTAGTTATCTTCTCTGACATCTAAATTAACCTCCTCAATGTAACCATCATGAACAAGTTTGTTCCTTATTCCATATTTAAGAGTATTATATATTTCACTTCCCATAAATTCATTGTCTACAGGCCTTATGACTGTTTTGAATTCTCTTTCTAAAGCTTTTAATCTTGCATACAATGTTTTAGGTCCATACTGAGCTCTATAATTTCCTGATCTAATATTTGAATCAAAATCCTTATCTTCTAAAAATATATAAAAATCAATTTTATGTTTATTCATATTAGCAAACTCATATTTTAACCTGTTATAATCAGTTTTTAATATCTTTTCTAAATATTTTTCTCCAAATAATTCTATTATTTCTCTTTTAATCTCATTAATATTTGTTTTTTTATCCTTTAAGTTCATTGCAAGTTCATCTATACAGAACTTTCTTTCAATAACTATATCCCTATCAAAATAAATGTCTCGTTGTTGTCCTTTAAATGTTCCAAAAGGCAACATACAAGAATAATCACCATAATCAAGTTTTTGTGTCTTAAATTTTATTTTATTCTTGCTTAACCAGCTTATAACATGATAATTAGCCTGCTCTCTCGTATCTACTAGTACAATAATGTTCTTTAAAATTTCTGTTACTTCCTTCTCAGTAAATTTATATCTCATTTGTTCACATCCTCATATTTATTAAGTTCTCCGCATATCTAAATTGTTGTTTTATATATGGATCAGTTTCTTTTCCTCCACTTGATAACCAATCAGATATTCTTCCACTTATATCTCTCAATGCTACTGTTGGTATCATATCTGATTTATTTACCAAGTCCTGAATAGTGTTTATTTTTATCATCGTTACCTCTCAATTGAATTTCATGTGAGAATAAGAAAATATAACAGATTTGTTCATATCTCTTATTCTCATATTATTTTAAAATGGCATATCTCCGTCATCCACAGCTTCTAATTGATCATCTACTTGTCCTGGAACTGAGTATTCGTTAGTTTGATAGTTGGTTTGGTTTTGGTTATCTGATTTACTATCAAGAAACTCTATTCCTCCAAAACTATCTGCTACAATTTCAGTTGCATATCTTTTAGTACCATCTTGTGCATCCCATGTTCTAGTGGTTAGTTTTCCTGTTACTGCTACTTTTGAACCTTTGTGAGTGTAATTTACAACTGCTTCAGCACTTTTACCAAATACAACTATATTAAAGAAATAAGTTTTCTTATTGTCTCCAAATCCATCATCAACAGCTATACTAAAATTTGCTACTGCTGTTCCGCTTCCAGGCAAATATTTTAATTCTGCATCTTTAGTCATACGTCCTATTTGCACTACTTTATTCATTCGGGTATCCTCCTATAAGTTCATTTTCTGTTGACCAGCTTTTTCATAGTCAATCTTGTATTCTAATATATTACTTGCTTCTAAATCTGCTGTGTGTAAACAAGCGCCACTCTTATATTTGTCCCATGCTGCACTTAAGGTCCTATAGTTATCTTTATTTTCATATCCACCCATATGCCATCTAATACCTAGCATTTCTTCTCCAGATAGCTTTATAAATGCCTGTATAAGTATTACTGATTTTTCACCATGACCACATGGAAGTGAATCATCAACGTCATACCATGGAATTACTACCCACTTGCCATCAATTTTCTTATTTCTAGTTGTTGGCTTATAGAAATTAGCTTTACACATATCATGTAACAAAGACATTAATATTACTGAATCCTCTTTTAAACCTAATTCATATCTTTCATTCTTTTCCTTAAATAAGTTGTATACATTTAAACTATGTTCAACCAAAGCCCCCTCATAGTTTCCATGAAACATTGTCGAAGCTGGAGCAATAAAGAAATCTGTTTTTTCTAAATATGCTATTAATTTGTCCATACCTTCTCTATTAACTCCTTTTAGTAGTTGTAAAAAACGTTCTTTGTTTGATTGAATTTTGTTATTGTCCATAATATTAGTTCCTCCTAAAATGGATCTGAATCATCTTCAGGATCTTGAGTATTTTCTTCATTTACAACCTCAGCATCTACAACTTCTACTTGCTGTATGTCTTCTTCTGGAACTTCTTGTACTGGTGTATATTCCATTAACAACTTAACTAACTGCTCTGCCTGTTCTTCTGTCATTCCTCTTAAACTTATTCCATGTTCATTAGCAAACTTTTCTAAAGCTTCAACGTTAGCTCCTCTTCCTTCTCCTGCCATTAACTCTTTTTCTCTTGCCAACTGCATTACTTGAGCTTTAGTATTCTGTGTTGCTGGTTGTGGTGGTGCATCAACATGCGCGGCCTGTCTCTGTTCTTCTTTAACATCAACTTCATGTACTGGCAACTCACTTTCATCAACCTGAACTTCTTCTGCTACATACATTTGAGATAAACTATTTGGAAATGCATCTCTTAATGCTTGTACTAATGCAACTTTTCTTATCATTGTTGCTGGCTTAGTGGCCCACATATTTTGAATTGACCCATCTTTTTTTCTACCTATATATTCATCAAGACTTACAGTATTAAATACTTCATCTTTATTATCCTTGAATGAAACCCTTGCCCATCCACCAACTAATTCTTCTCTACCTTTAAGATAAAATGTACCTTCTCTATTTTCAATCTGCTTATTAAGATTAACTACAATAACCCCAGACTTAACACCTTTATAATTAGGATTTGCTTCAGCTCTTCTAGTAAATGCATCCTTGCCAACTACTATACTTGCTGATTGGTTTCCATACTTAACTAGATAAGCTTCTCTGGTAAATGGATTAAGCTTCTGCCCTTGACATAATTTCATGAACATCATCACTTCTTGATTGCTTACATTTCCTCCACCGCTTACTAAGTATTGTTTAACCGTTGCAACTGATAATTCTACTTGTTGACCATTTGCTTCATACTTAACTATATCTGCCATTATTCATTTCCCCCTTTTGCTGCTTTAATACTAATTGAATGAACATTAATTTCCTTATAAAGGTCTGACATATCAATATAATCAATTTCCTTATCGTTAACTTTTTTAACAGTAGTCTCAACCTTTTCCTTTTCAAGACCTTCTCTCACTGAATCTGATACTTTAACAGTTCCTGCCTTACATGACCATTCAGTTAAATCATTCTGAAGCATGAATTGTTCAAGCTCTTCCTTTGCACCCTGAATATAGGCTTTATTTTCCTTCTGCTTATTTCTCTTTTCTAAGATTTCTTTTACAAGAGCTTCTGCTCTTTCCTTACTGATTTGTTGATTTTCCATTTGTTATTCCTCCTCTGTTATAAAAATATTTGCACATTTTTCTTCTTTCTGATTTTGTGCATTTAACATAACACAACCATTCATAAAAGTATTACTTACATAACTTAAGTTATATTTAGTTGCTGTTTCTTTTAACAATTCAGCTAAAATTCTTAATTCTTCTTCCACAAGCTATTCATCCTCTCCATATATAGGTTCATACCCGTAATACTCTTCCATACCTTCTATATCATTGAAATAATTGGTTTCCATTACTGTTCCTCCTCAAAATCTTCTAAATACCTTTCATATGCTTCACTACACCATACGCCTTCACATCCATAAGGACCATTAGGCCCTGATTTCATTTCTCCATGATAATCTTCTAATCCATAATTAGTACATTGACAATGTTCGCATAAATTACCGTTTGTACTAATTTCATCATAACTTAAAGGTTGATCCATTATTCAATCACCTCAACTTTCACTTCATTATCTGTTGTTACTTTTGCCTGTATCATCTGAGTATCAAGCTCTGGTACTTCATTAATAGATTCAGCATTGTCTACAAAGACAGGAAAATGTAAGTTTTGAAGATTTATAAGCAAGTTTGCAATTTCAAGTCCAGCTTTAATCTTTTCTGCATTACTTAATTTATTAAACTCTTTACCTTCATAATTAATTTTGAAATCATCTTTAAGCTCTCCATCTTTAGTAAGTTTCTCAAAACTTATGTCAACCTTATCTAAATATTTGCTTATTTGTGCTGATTGTTTCTTAAGTTTAATTGAGTTATATTGTTTTGCTGCATCTAATGCTAATTTAAGCTGTTCTATTTTATTTTTACTATTTTGAATTTTTTCTTTATTTAGCTTTTGATCTTCAATTAAATTATTATTATGTTTAATTGCTGCATCTACGCTAGCATTAAAATTAATTACTTCTTTCTTTTGATATTCAAGTTCAGATACTTGAGAAGAAAGTAATCTAATTTTTTCTTTTCTCTGTGATTCTTGTTCTTGACTTCCATTTATAATTGCTTGTCTTTTTTCTTCATAAGCTTTTTGATGTTCATCAGCATCCGTTAAATAAGACTGTCTTTTTATTTTTATTCTTGCAAGTTTATCATTAATTTCAGTTTCCTTTGCAGTTCTGATTTTATTATTAGTTTCAGATATTTCAGCATTCTTTTCTTCAATATTTTTTATTTCTCTCTTAAGCTTTGAACCAGCTGCACATATTTCTTTAATTTCATCTTCAAGCATTTTTTTTGCTTCCCTTGTAAGATCTATTTTATTTCCGCACTGGTCACATTCGATAAACTTACTGTCCATGTTTTCTAGTTTTGATTTTTTATTACGATATTCTTTCAATAATTCATCTTTACGCTCTCTCTTAGCTTCTACAGGTAATAATTCTTGTAACGCTAAATTGTTAAATGAAGATTTTAAAGTTGCCTCTTGAACTCTTAATTCACTTAATTCAGCAATATAATCTTTAGGCTTTATAAGTTTTGACAATTGACTTTCAATGGTATCAGTTTTCTTTAGAGTGTCTAATTCACTTTGAAGTTTTTTTAGTTCAGTATCATCAAACTCTTTCTTTTCTTCTACTTCCATAGGTTTCAATCCGTCTTGCACGCCTTCTAAGTAGATAATATTTTCTTCCTGTTCTTTAATGTCTGTTCTTGTATCCGCCATAAATGTTTCTGGCATTCTAAATCCATTATCATTAAGAATTTTTACTAAATAATCTCCAAGCTCTGCAAATATTTCATCTCTTCCTATAGGTTTAAGTACATCTGAAAGCAATTGTTTTGCATCTTTTGGTGCTAGTTCTGGGAAGAAATAAGGATTAACTATACTTAAGAACACATTCTTATTTTTAAATATATCTCTAGCAATATCATTAGTAGTTATTTTAGATTCGTTCCAGTAAACCTCATTGCTGCTGCCTTTTTTCCTTCTTATAATTGTCTGTGATTCACCATCTAATAAGAAGTCTAAAACTACTTCAGTAACCTTTGGCTTTCTATTATTAACTAATCTCGTAGCTGCTTTTTCATTTCCATAAACATCACATCCTGTTAATGCCCATACTATGGCTTCCCCTATAGTACTCTTTCCTAATGCATTATTGCCGGTCACAACTGTTCTGAATCCCAAATCGTATTCTACTTTATCCTTGTATCCCTTAAAGCCTGTAATAGCTATATGAGTTAATTCTAATTTCATTATTTACACTCCTCACATTCAAAATAAATTTGATCATCCTCATCTAAATAAAATTGTCTTATTCTATATTCCGGATTTTCTGAATCTAATAAATTAATTCCAGTGGCTGCTGCTTGTGCTAATATGATGTTTAATTGATTCATTAAATCATTCTTATTCATTTACAAACCTCCTAATTGTGATATAATCTATTTGAATATTTTATTTAGCTGCTTAGACTACTTTGGTCGGTGTCTTTGCAGTTCTTTTTTTAGCTAGAATTCTATAAAATTTGTCTCTAACTACTTGTCCAGTAACTTTATAGCCTAACTGTTTAGCTATATCATTCCATGGAACTTTCTTGTCTCTTAATTCCTGAATCCTGTCAAATTGTTTGTCATCAATAACTACATTATTTTTACTTTGTGGCACTTTAATTTCTAACCTTCTCAATGCTTCTGCTATGTGGATTTCTCTTGGTGATAATATAGCAGCAGCTAATGCAAGCCAATTATCACTCATTACTGTATGCCTGCTCTTATAACAGTCTGTGCTGTTCTACTACAAATATTTACATACTCCATCTGATTAGTTCTTTTACCAAATGCAAGCCTATTAAATTTAATGTCCTGATCTGTTGCATCTAAAATTGTTTTAAATTGTTCTTTAGTAACTTGTCCCTTTAACCATGTTAGCCATTTAAAAGCCATAATTAATTCCTCCTATTAATAAACTATCTCGCTATTACTCCCTCTTAGCCTGTAGTGGGTTGTGTGTATTTCCTACAGCTTGACCAATAAATCATTATGTTAATTACTCCCACAAAGTTATTTGTTGTGGCCTATCAAGTTTTACAATTCTTATACTTTCATCAATTATTGGAAGTATTTCATCGAGTTTGTTTATGTCTAAATCTTCCCACTTGCTTATTCCAGTAATTAAAAATACCCTTGCTTTAACTGCTTCATATTCTCCATCTGCTCTTAAAACTCCGAGCCTTTTCTTTATATAGCTACTTATATCATGCTTTGATTTAGATTTTATTTTGTAATATCGCTGCGCCTCAGACAACTTTTTATCAATCATTTCAGATATTTCAAATTTGAAATTATCAAGTAACGGAACATTTGAAACTCTAAAATAGTTATTAACCAATTCCCTTTGAACTTTCCATGCTAAATCATCTTGAAGTGACTTTACTAGCATTAAATAACCACTTTCGGTAAGCAACATTCCCTTTGGTGCTTTTTTATCAAATCCATATGAAAGTACGAAATCCGTACCGACATCATTTTTTGATAATTCATAATAATCAACATTCTTAATGAAGTATTTCTTATTATCTGAAAAATTTCTTTTTGCAGTTCCTTCTACTCTCTCATGCAACATATCAATGTCTTTAAATGTTACAACTCTTTGTCCATTAAATTCTTTTACTAATAAATCAGTGTTGTTAATTTTAACTTCTCTATTTTTAATTACTGAAGCTTGTACAAATTTATTGTTCATTTTTTATTCCTCCTTTTGAATTCTTATGTTAAGCTAAAGCTGATTTTACAGTCTCAACTTTACTTTTCCAATAATCACGTTCTTTTGTTAACTCTTCAATGGATTTTTCTAATCTTCTGCGTTCCAATGGTGATAGTGGACTTAATTCGGTACCCTCCAATCTCATTATTTCTTCTAAGTTATAACGCGGTACTGGTATATTAGGGTTTC
This sequence comes from Clostridium butyricum, assembly GCF_006742065.1. Lineage (NCBI taxonomy): Bacteria > Bacillati > Bacillota > Clostridia > Eubacteriales > Clostridiaceae > Clostridium > Clostridium butyricum. Next base: position 2,513,711 of record NZ_AP019716.1, read on the forward strand.
TTGTTATCATTCCTTCCTGTTCATAATTAATTACAGTTCTAGTTGTGACATCCCATCGCTTAGCAAGCGTCTCTCTACTTATCAATACTTGTTCCATAATTACACCTTCTTAAAAATCATCATATTCAAGTTGTTTAAGTTCATTTCCAGTAAGCATATTAATTACAGCTTGATTATCCTTGATTTCTTTCCACATTCTTGCACTTTCATTGGATAATTCCATGTTTTTATTTTCTAACTGATCTATTATAACTTTCTTAGTTTCTTTATTTAGAACATCTAATGTATTCATTCTCTGTTGAACAGTAATATTAACTACAGCTTGTACTACTGCACCTATTAATTTAGTCCCTTCTAATAATCCGAATACCTTATCTATTGTTGTGAGTTCATCTACTGAAGTAGTTCCATTAATCTGATTTTCCATTTCCTCAAATCTATCCATATATTTATCTGTAAATAGATTTCCTTTAGTTCCTGTGGTCTTATGTGCTAGGAACTCACAACCTTTCTTTGATATTTGAAATTCTCTATTGGTTTTACCACTAACATCTTTATAAGTTCCTTCTATCCAATATTTACTGAACGCAATTTTGCTTTGAGTAAAATCTTTGTTAATTCCATCAATTTTTCTTAATAAATCTGAATGTTGTTTTAAATCCATCATTTGATAAACTTCTCTACTACTTAATCTTTTAGGTTCTTGTTTACTTCTGTCCTTTATCTCTGATACTTCTGAAAATTTATTGTTCATTATTTTTGCTCCTCTCCAAATATTTCTTCTTCTTTTACTCCAAATGCTTGGGCGATAGCTCGTCTACTATTTTTACGTGGATATGTTTTTCCTATTTCCCATCCCCAATAAGCTCTTTGCCCTGTAAAGCATTTTTCTGCTGCTTCATCCTGACTCCATCCTTTAATTGTTCTCAATACTTCCATTTTTTTATTCCATGTTAAATTTTTTATTAAGTCTGCCATAAGTTCACTTCCTGTTCATTCTTTAAATTTGCTTACTAGCTTATTTCCTGCTTACAAACATAGTATACGTATTTATGACGTTTATAACAATTCGCATTTTACGTCATATTACGTCAAAATTTAAAATTAGCTTTTAATTACTAAAAATTACTTTATATTACTTTTATTTATTGACAAAATGACGTAAAAGACGTACAATAACATAAACAACGTAATAATAAAAGAAGGAGCTAAGTTACATGGGTAAAAAATTAGGATTAAAGATAAAACAGTTAAGAAGTGAATATGCACTTATAAGTGGTAAAAAACTTACTCAAAAAGATTTATCTGATATGTTAGGAATTTCACGTTCTTACTTAGGCGATATAGAAAGTGGTAGAACTAATGCAAGTGACGAATTAATTGGTAAAATATCAAAAATATTTAATATTGATATTGAAGAACTTATTAAATATAAAAAATATGATGAATCCCTAAATTTAGACATTAATACCGTATTTAGTGGACCTGGAAAACTCATTGATGATACACAAAATACTAAATTATCCAAAGAAGAAGTAAAATTATTAGAAAACTACAATAAATCTAATAATGAAGGTAAACAAATGATACTTAGTTATTCCGATTACGTATCTAAAAATCATGTAAGTGTAGAAAATGAGATTTCTGCTTCTATAGATAATTCAATGCCAATAGCAGCACATGCAAATGAAGGTGCTAACAAAGAAGATATTAAACATGATTTGGACATAATGAATGATGACAGTCAATGGTAGGTGATATTGTATGGGTTATGAAGAATTATTAATTGAATGTACTAATGATGGTGCTATAGTAAAAGAAAAGCCTTTAAAAGCTAACGATGGTCTTTGTAATGGAAATAGGATTGCAATAAAAAGTTCTTTAACCGTTAAAGAAAAACATTGTACATTATCTGAAGAATATGGGCATTATAAAATAACTTATGGTAATATACTTGACCAAAAAGATATACGTAATCGAAAGCAAGAAATAAGAGCTCGTAGATGGGGCTATAATAAAATATGTGATCTGGAGCATATAGCAGATGCCATTATTAATGGTGCTAAAGATCGATATGAAATAGCAGATATGTTAGAAATTACTGATGAGTTTTTTGATAAATCAATACAATATATGCGTCTTAAATATGGAGTTCAAAGAATTTGCCAAGGTATAACCTTCTATTTTGAACCAATATTTGCAATTGGAAAATCATTTGAAGCAATTGACTCCCATTTATTTGAGAAATAAATGGGATATTTTTAAAAGTAAAGGAGTTGATTTTATGGAATTAGAATATAATGTTACCTACAGACAGAAGGATAAAGGTATTCAAGCTATTATAAGTTATAAAGACAATACTGGAAAATGGAAACAGAAAAGCAAGCAGGGATTTAAAACTCAACGTGAAGCTAAACCAGTAGTTATGCAAATAGTTAATCAAATAAAAGAAGATTTATTAAATGAAAATACAATAATTAATGCTGACTACAAATATATAACATTTAAAGAACTTGCAGATAATTTTATTGAACATTCGAAATTATATAGAGAGCCAGCAACTGTAAGAAGTTATAAAAATGCATTTGCTAAATTCCAATTAATAAATGACATAAAAGTGCATGAATTAAAAAAAATAAATATAACTAAGTGCATTGATGAAATGTTGAAGCAAAATATACTTAATGATACTATCTTGACATATTTAAAGAGAATTAAATTATTTTTTGATTACTATAAGGAAAATTATGATCCTAACTTTACTATAGACTTAACTTTCAAATTAACACATGATAAAGGTACTGCAGTTAAGAAAAAAGCTTTAACTAATGAAAAATTGAATTCTCTTTTAAATTCAAAAAAATTGTTAAAAAGTAAATACTATATTGTTGCCTATATGTCTGCAAAATGTGGTTTAAGATGTAGTGAAGTTTTAGGTTTAACTTGGGACGATATTGATAGAAAAAATTTAGTTATTAAAATAAATAAACAGTGGAAGAAAAATAAAGATAATCAATTTAATTTTGGAACATTGAAAAGCAAAAATTCATATAGAGAAGTTCCTATATCTCCTAATGTATTAAAATTTCTAGATAAATATAAGCAAAAGAACCCAATTCATTTAAATGAAAGAATTGCTCCATTCAGTTATGATTGCATTAACACTTATTTAAATCCTATATTGAGAGATTTAGCTGATATAAGTATACATGAATTAAGGCACACATATATAACAATGCTTATATCAAAAGGTATTGATTTTAAAACAGTTGCAAGAATAGCTGGCCATGATGTAAAACAAACACTTTCCACCTATAGTCATGTTACTGACGATATGATGAAAAGTGCTCATGATATAATATCTCAAATATTATAAATTTTTATGCCAAAAATTTTTGACGAATTTTTGCCGTTTTAATTTTTAAAGTAGTATTTCAAGTAATTCTTCCGGAGTTTTTACTACAAAATTAGCCCTCGCTTGTGTGAGTTCTACTAGGTTTCCGTATCCATAAAGAACACCAATAGATTTTATGTTATTTTCTTTAGCCCCTATTATGTCATGCTCTCTATCACCAACCATTATGGTTCTTGAAAGATCTGTTATGCCTGCATTCTCAAGTGAATATTTTATTACATCACCTTTTTTTACTCTTGTTTCTTCAAAGTCAGCTCCACCAATAAAATCAAAATACTTTGCTAAGTTAAAATGCTCAAGAACTACTTTAGCATGTACTTCTGGTTTTGATGTTGCTATTACTAGTGTTTTACCATTTTCTTTAAGGCTTTTTAATGTATCTTCTATTCCCTCATAAACCTTATTTTCATAAATTCCTTTATCACTATAATATTCTCTGAATTTTGTTATTCCAGTTTCTGCTTTTTCATCATCAAAATCATAAAAGTTTTTATATGAATCTCTAAGAGGTGGTCCTACAAATTTTCTTAGTTCATTTAAATCTTCAACTTCAATGTCAAAATACTTTAGAGCATATTGAACTGCTTTTGTTATTCCTTCTCCAGAGTCTGTTAATGTTCCATCTAAATCAAATAATATGTATTGAAAATCATTTTTCAAAATGTGTACCTCCAAATTCCATTATAATTATCATTATATCATCTATTTAAAATGTATCAAATTATTGTCTTTTATAAATTCACTAAATTATATACAACACTCTACATAATATAAAAAAGTATCTGCAGTTAGATTAATGTATAATCATTCTTAACTCAGATACTTTTTTATAAATATTTTTATTTATACTGCTTATATTTTATTATTAATTCAAACTATCGTAGATAATTCAATTTTCATAAGTTTACCTACATGACTCTTTTCAAGATTATTATATTCTTTGCTTATAATAACTTTTTTCTTTATCATATCCTTTACTTTATTTCTTGACACATTAATTATTTCACTTAAAACCTTATCTACACGTATTTTTAATTCATAAGGATTATCAATAATCATGATCATTTCCTTGTCACTAACACATTTCCCCAATTCATCTTTGAATAGTATATCATATATTATTTTATCTTCGTCAATGACAGCATTATTCCTTAAAAATATTTCTTTCCTTGTGCCATATTCAAACGCAAGATTAAAATCATTTCTTATAAATTTATCATATTCTTGTTTATTAATACAAGACATCTTTACTCTTTCATATATAGTAAGATTATATGTGTGACGACATTTTTCACATTGATAAATAAGCCATACATCCAAAGCTTTTCCATTTGCATTTACTCTAAAATTATTTGTATTAATATAATTAGTTTTACATCCACATTTAGGGCAATTTCTAATAATTTCATAAGATTTTCGTGGTAAAATTTTATATTTATTTTCTATATCATAGCTCATATTGCATCTCCTCATATTTTATTAACATTGGAGCTGCAGAGGCTATATGCCAATATGAACAATTTAATTTTTAATTACTGCATATGCCTCTGCTATGCAATATAATTAGGTCTACACATAAGCACTTCCCCTTTCTATTTTTAGAATATACTATAATGCATATGTATACGACCTTAAGATTTTTTCAAAAAAAGAATGAGCCAATACACTTATGTAAATTACTCTAACTATAATATAATAGCGTAACTCACATGTATTAACTCATATTATTTATCCTACTATTTTCTTTTTCCCTATAATTCTTTGTATGCTTTTTTCTGATAAAAAATACTTTTCTGCAAGCTGTGAAGTTTTTAATCCATTTTTATAATCAACATAAATCTTATCATTTCTATCTTCCAACTCTTGTCGTATATTTGTTGTATTTCCCCATTCTTTCCGCTGATTCTTTTTTCTTGGGATATATATACATTCTCCATCTACATAGTTCTGAATTAATTCTATTATCTCTAGTGGCAGAATATGTTCTGCTTTTTTATAGCTCATTTTGCCCTCCTAAAATTTATATTTTTTAGGAATAGCAACAGCTATAACAAACTTCTATAGTAAAATTGCAATAGCTGATGCTATGCAAAAATAACAGGTCTCTTCATAAAACAACCCTCCTTTTTTCATTTAATACTTTCATTTCAATTTATACAATATTATAGCATATAATTATCACTTTAAAATAACCTATATTAAAACACATATAAATTTATAACTATTCAATATTTAAATTATATCCGTTTAATATATAAATTTCTTATATTTAAATGTATTCTTTAATATATAATTGCAATATCTTTTAAATACTAAAGTTTCATGTCATATATAAAAACATACTATTTAGAAAATCCTAAATAGTATGTTCTTTGTTCTGTGATTTATTATGAATAATATAACTTTTCTTTGATGGTATTTGAACTATTATAACTGCTATAAGCATAAACATACATCCATATATCTCTTTTAAAGACATACTTTCGCCTAAAAAAACTGCTCCAAATATTACTGCAAAAACAGATTCTAATGTTAATGTTATAGCAGCAATTACAGGAGGTACATACTTTTGACCTACAACTTGTAAAGTATAACATACAGCCACTTCAATGACTGAAGTATATATAATAGGTCCAACTGCCATAATTATGCTACCTATATCTATGCTCTCAAAAGCAGACATACAAATTGCTGACATAACCCCTGACGTTATAAATTGAACAAATGATAATTTTATAACATCATATATTTTAGAATATTTATCTATCACCATAATCTGAAATCCAAAAAATATACTACCTAAAAAAACTATACAATCTCCCATTTGAACTGATATTCCATTTGTAATACACAATAAATACATTCCACTCAAAGCTATAACAATACCTAATACTATATTTAGAAATATCTTTTTGGTAATAAAAATTGCTGCTATTGCAACTACGATTATTTCCATAGCTGTAATAAATCCAGCTTTTCCTGAAGTTGTATAAATAAGACCTATTTGCTGAAAGGTTGCTGCAAAAAACATAACTATTCCGCATAAAACTCCACTTTTAATTAAATCTTTCTTTCCATATTGAGCTCTTAATCCTTCAGCTCTTTTATTAAAAGAAAAAACATATATTATAGGAATTAGCAAGCTTCCTCCAATCATGAAACGAAATGCCCCCAATGTAAAAGGTCCTATATAATCCATACCTTTTTTCTGAAATAAAAAACAGCTTCCCCATAATATAGACGCTAATAATAAAATAATTTCACCTTTAATTACATTTTTATCAATATATTTTTTATTCATATTTCACCTTCTAAATTTATATATGTTCCAATTATAAATCTTCATATAATATAAAAAATCTCTTAAAAAAAGTAAAACTCCAAATTTTATATTTGGTTAGTTGAACTTTATCCGTAGATATTTTAAAATTAATTTTCCCTTGTTACATATAAATTACAATATCTAAATACAATTATCTAGTAACTAAAAATAGGTTTATACATCTCAGGTCTTCTATCTCTGTAAATTCCCCACGACTGACGTTTCTCCCTTATTTCATCAAGATCAAATTCTGCTACAATAACCCCTTCTTTATTCCTATCCATTTGCTTTACAATTTCTCCTGTAGGTCCTGCTATAAAAGAACTTCCGTAAAAAGTCATAGAAGACTCATCTTGAACCTCTGTTCCCACTCTATTTGATGCAACAAGAGGTATAATATTAGCCGCTGCATGTCCCTGCATACATCTTTGCCAATGGGGCTGGCTATCTATAGGAAGTATTGGTTCTGATCCTATTGCCGTTGGATAAAATAATATTTCAGCTCCCATAAGTGCCATTATTCTTGCAGATTCAGGAAACCACTGATCCCAGCATATTCCAACTCCAATTCTTCCATAAGCAGTATCCCATACTTTAAATCCAGTATCTCCTGGCGTGAAATAAAATTTTTCTTCATAGCAATGTCCATCTGGAATATGTGTTTTTCTATACGTATCCATTACGCTTCCATCCGCATCTATTACAACAAGTGAATTAAAAGTCGTATTTACAGCTCTCTCAAAAAAACTTATTGGAATTACAATTTCAAGTTCTTTTGCTATTTCTTTAAAATGATTAACTGCTCTGTTATCTTTCACACTTGTAGCAATATTTAAATATTCATAAGATTCTGTCTGACAAAAATAAGGTGTCTCAAATAATTCTTGGAGAAGTACTATATTTGCCCCCTGTTTTTTTGCATCTCTTACCATATCTTCAGCTTTTTTTAATGTAGCCTCCAAATCCCATGTACATGACATCTGAGTTGCTGCAACTTTTATCTTTCTCATAACTATCAACCTTTCCTAAAAACTAATATACACTTTCATATAAATCATAAATTTCATCTTCAGATAATAAAAAATCTTTTAAACATTTATCTTTATTCTGAAGCTCAATCATATTACGTATAATGTCATTTAATTGATTTCTTTCTATTCCAAATTCACTTAGTCTTTTCCTATAAAAGATTTTATTAAGAATGTTATCAAGTTCATCATAAATTTTATTTTCATTGCAATTTAATAAAGTACTCAATATTCTATTTAACTTTTCTGTGTTTGCTAATTTTTTTGCATATCTTCTTAAAACAGTTGTAAAAATGATGTAATTTGACTCTTTAATAGTTAATTCCTCATTTAAGCTTAGATTTTTTCCAAAAGAATGTATAATACCATGTCCAGTATTACCAAGAGATATTCCTGCATAGTTACTTGCAAAAAGAAAATCTCTGGATAATAAATTAATGCAATCTTCTTCATCTAAAATTATTTTTTTATAACCATTTAAAAATATTTTTATTGCCCTTTCTGAAAATAACTGTGTATACTCAGTTGCTTTAGGCGATATATATGAATCTACTGCATTTATGAAAGCATTTATTGAATTTTCCAGAAAAATATTCAGTGGGAGTGATTTTAATAATTCAGGAATAAGAACTGCACTATCTGCATATAGCTCATCAGCATTTAATTCTTTTTTTCTTTTTTCATTTTGAAATTTTAAGGTACATATATTTGTTATTTCGCTTCCAGTTCCACAAGTTGTCTGAACGAGTACAAGTTCCTTTTCTTTGACTATATCTAACTTATGATTAAACAACTTATTTACTGGTGAAATATTCTTTAAAGAAAATATTTTCCCTATTTCTAAAATAGAATTTCCACCAATAGCTATAACCCGTTCATATGTTATCTTTTTTACACTTTCATATATTGATTCCACTATATTATCAGTAGGATATCCTTTTCCATAGTTATCAATAAGAATTACAGCCGATTCTTTTATATGATATTTCAAATACTCATCATATAATTTCTGGTTTGATATGATTAAGTCATCCTTTCCAATTCTAAATACTTTAAAAAAATCCTTACATCCATCATACTCATAAATAACTGGTTCTATCTTTAATTGTCTCATCTCTCATACCCCCGAATTAACACTTCTTTTTTAAATAATTTATTTAGAATATATCGATAATTAATCTTAATTTTAAAAATTTCTATAAGTTTTTACATATAAAAAGATGCTGTCCTACACTTTATACGTATAACAGCATCTTTGCATTAACTATGTTTCATAAAAATAATATCCAAACCAATTATTTATATTATAAATTAAACTCTTTTTTTGTATCACTAAGTGCAGCATCCATTCTCTCTATAACATCGTCCATATCTTCCTTAGAAATTACTCCTGTTGGTTCAAATCTTACACATTTTGCATTTACAAGAGTTCCAGCAGTCATTACCCCTCTTTGGAATAACCCCTTTGCTACACTATATCCAACATCACTTTCACAAAATTCAACAGCTAACATAAGACCTATTCCCCTAACCTCATCAATCACTGTTGGATATTTCTTCCCAAGTTGTTCAAGACCAGCTTTTAAATATTCTCCTTTTTCCCTACATTGTCCTGGGATGTCCTGTTCTAGCATATATTTTATTGTAGCAATTGCTGCTGAACAACATACTGGATTGCCACCAAATGTTGGTGATCCTAATAACCATGGATTATCTATTAAATCTTGTGTCCACATTTTAGGCTTGCATATTATTCCTGTAATAGGCATTATTCCACCACCAAATGCTTTACCATATGTCATTATATCTGGAGTTACTCCTTCAGCTTCACATCTCCACATAGTTCCTGTTCTTCCCATACCAGTCTGTATTTCATCAAATATTAATGCTACTCCATATTCATCACAAATATCACGAACTTCTTGTAAGTATCCTTTTGGTGGTACTATTACTCCAGCTTCTCCCTGAATCGGCTCAATAATTACTGCTGCAACTTTTTCTCCAACAGTATGAAGATTTCTAATAGCTTTTCTCATATCTTCCGCATTACCATATTCAACATGTTGAACCTGCTGTACCATTGGTGTGTATGGTGTTCTGTATGTGCTCTTACCACCACAAGATATAGCTCCCATTGATTTACCATGGAATGCACCTACTGTTGAAATGTACCATCTTCCTCCTGTTGCTATTCTTGCAAGCTTTAATGCCATTTCTACTGCTTCTGCACCACCATTAGTAAAGAAACAATATTCAAGATCTCCAGGAGTAATATCAGCTACTGCTTTTGCAAGATATCCTCTTAATGGGTCTAACAATTCTTGTGAATGTAATGCCTGATGATCAAGCTGTGCTTTTACAACATCAAGTATTTCATCATTTCTGTGTCCACATGTATAAATACCAAATCCACCTAAACAATCAATGAATTTTTCACCATATAATCCACTACAATAAGCTCCTTTATCGCTCCATTCTACAACTGCTGCATTAGTTGAAACTGACTTTCTATATTTAAGCCATCCTGGACTTACATAATTATTAAAATAATTTATTGTATCATCAGTGATTTTCTTTTTTGCCTCATCTGCTAAATCATCACTTTTAATATATCCAATTACTTCTTCTAAATCCTTAATTACCTGTTCTCTCTTTTCCATAATACTACTTCCTCTCTTTTTCAGATTCAATAAAAAAACGGCGTATACTGACTCTAAATCACATATACACCGTTGTATCTTACTTGCTTATTTATTTGTTAATACTATTATAAAAAATATTGTCCATAAAAACAATTCTCTTAATGTATGCTTCTTGCATTATTTTAAGAGTATATGTACTACTTTTAGAGTAGCATATATATAAAATCTACTCATATAATCAATATAACACCATTCCCAATATTTTATTTATATAAAATTGATAATTCATTTGATGCAGGTGACTGACAACACCTTATATGGTAAAATATTCATAAGCTATATTAAAATTATTTTGTTAAAACTAGATTGGGGGCGTTCTAAATGCAAAATAATGAATTTCTTTTAATTAATAATATAATATATCAAATTTACAGCATTTCAGATTTTAATACAATGAAAGTAACTTTTTTGAATCTATTAAAAATGCTCATTCCAAATACTGCTTCAAGTATACTAATGGCGGATAATAGTGATTCAAACAACCTGCTTTGCGATCCAATATGTGTACCTGACATATATTCTGAAACTGAAAATAAATATCTATCACTTGAAGATCAAGACTTCAGCCGCTGGATAATGCTCAGTAAACAATGTATATTGATTCGTGAAAGTGAATTAATGTCTGAAGATGAACTTATAAAAACAGAAATTTATCAAAAGTGTTATAAACCATTCGGAGTTCACTACTCTATGCAGCTTACAATTGTTTATAATAATATATTTCTTGGCGTTATTTCACTTTATAGAAGAAAAGAAGATGGTGATTTTACAAATGATGAAATGTTTATTATGAAAGCATTTAGCGATCATTTAAACTTAAGATTTTATCAGTCTTTATCATTACATTCATCACAGAATTCTAATAATACATATTCAATGGTGAATCTTGCTTCAACATATCACTTAACAAATCGTGAAGCTGAAATACTACAACTGATTTTTGAAGACATGGACAATCAAGATATTGCTGAAAAATTATGCATAAGTGGATATACCTTAAAAAAGCACCTTCAAAACTTATATAGAAAATTTGATGTTTCAAATAAATGGGGCTTATTAAAATATAGAAATTAAAATTTTTATACTTTAATTTAAACATAGATAAAACTCATCCTTTCAGTAAAAGAATGAGTTTTATCTATGTTTAATTATTTAATTAAATAAAAATATGCAATTACAATTATACCTAAAATAATTCTATACCACCCAAATGCTTTAAAGTCATTATTCTTAATATATGACATTAAGAATTTGATTGCTAGGATTGAAACAATAAAAGCTACAATCATTCCTACAAGCAATATAGAAAGTTCATTTCCTGTCATTGTGAAACCAGTCGCTAATCCAAACTTAAGAAGCTTTAACGCACTTGCACCAAACATTACTGGAATTGCAAGGAAAAAAGTAAATTCTGCTGCAACAGTTCTTGATACTCCAATAAGAAGTGCCCCTACTATTGTAGCTCCTGAACGTGATGTTCCTGGAAATACTGCTGCAATAAGCTGAAATAATCCTATCATGATTGCCACATTATAAGTAATTTCAGATAAAGAATTAATTTTAGATCTTTTTCCTTTATTATAATTTTCTATTACTATAAATAAAATACCAAACAGTATAAGCATTACTGCTACAGTTGTGGGATTGTAGAATAATTCATTAAGCTGATCATCAAACAAAAGACCTATTACTGCTGCTGGTATACATGCAATTACTATCTTTACCCACATTATCATTGTATCTTTTTCTATTTTTATTCCATTACTAAATTTAAAAGGAAATATTTTTTCCCAATACAATACTATAACTGCTAAAATAGCTCCAAGCTGAATAACAACTAAAAACATATCCATAAAATCTTTTGATACATTTAATTTTAAAAATTGATCTACCAAAATCATATGTCCTGTACTGCTGATTGGAAGCCATTCTGTAATTCCTTCAACTATACCAAGAATTATTGCCTTTATAATTTCTAAAAACTCCATCTAATCCTCCTAATTTTAACTTTAATTATTAGTATTTAATTTTTATTTTACATTTTACCATGTATAGTAAAATTATAATCCGCATCTATTATAACATAATTAAAGATAAATTTAACTAAAAAACAAACAATATGTTCCATTGTGATTTCATCTTAATTTATATTTAATATAAATTTAAAGTAAAGTTAATATATAAATAGCTCTAGCAACAAACTTTGCTAGAGCTATTTATTATCTTCTAATTTTCATACCAGCCAATTGGTCCTGGATTAAGATTTATATTTATTTGTTTTATTTCTTGATATTCTTCAAGTCCATGTACCCCAAGTTCTCTTCCATATCCACTCATTTTATATCCTCCCCAAGGAGCTTCATTAAAGGTTGGATTATAGCAGTTAATCCAAGTTATACCTGCACGAATTTCTTTTATAACTCTAATAGCTCTTGAAATATCAGATGTAAATACTGCACCTGCAAGTCCATATATTGTATCATTAGCCAGCATAACTGCTTCATCTTCTGTTTTAAATGTCTGAATTGTTACAACTGGTCCAAATATCTCTTCTTTTACTATAGTCATATCAGATGTACAGTTATCAAATATTGTAGGTCTCACAAAATAGCCCTTTTCACATTCACCTTCTGTATATCTTTCTCCACCACATACTAACGTCGCACCCTCTTTTTTACCTATTTCAACATATTCCAGTACTTTTTCCATATGGGATTTTGATACTAATGGTCCCATATCAGGGTTATTTATAGGATTTCCTATTGTCATAGCTTCTGCCTTTTCTTTCAATCTGGCTACAAACTTATCCTTGATTGATTCTTCAATAATTATACGTGATCCAGCTGAACACACTTCCCCTTGATTAAAGAAAATGCCAATCATTGCCCATTCTACTGCACCTTCAAAATCACTATCAGCAAATATTACATTTGGCGATTTCCCGCCAAGTTCTAAACCAGTTTTCTTTAAATTTACTGCTGCTGCTTTTGCAATCCCTTGACCTACTTCTGTACTTCCTGTGAAAGTAACCATGTCAACATCCTTGCTTTCTGCTATTTCTTGGCCAACTGTTGCCCCAGATCCTAAAACAAGATTTGCAGTTCCTTTTGGAAGCCCTATTTCATCAAATACTTCAAATAGAGCTATTGAAGAAAGAGGTGTATTTGAACTTGGCTTGAATACTATACTATTCCCGGCTGCTAAAGCAGGTGCAATTTTCCATATTGCCATTAAAAATGGATAGTTCCATGGAGTAATCTGTCCACACACACCTACTGGTTCATGAACTGTATATGAGTGCATCTGACCAAAATTGTCATTTACATCATAGACACCTCCATAAGGTTTTGTTATAAGACCTGCATAATATTTAAAGCAGTGTATTCCATCATCAACATCACCTTCTGCTTCACGTAATGGCTTCCCATTATCTATAGTATCAAGATAAGCAAATTCTGATTTTTTCTCTTCTATTTTATCTGCAATTTTCAAAAGAATATCTGCACGTGCCTGTGCATTCATTCTTCTCCATTCTCCTTTTCCATAAAAACTTTCTTTGGCTGCTTTTATGGCAAGCTGTGTATCTTCAACTGTACCTTCAGTTGTTATCGCAATAACTTCTCCATCTGCTGGATTAATTACATTTCTTGTTTTTTTAGATTTTGATTCAACCCATTCACCATTTATATACATTTTCTTTATTTCCATTTTAAACACTCCTTCTTATTTGCACACATCTATAACTTAATTTATTTTAGAACCTATCATAAACGATTATTTAATTTTAATAAATTTCAACCCTTTTCTCATTTAAATTAATATTTCCACACTTGGCATTTACTTCGAATTAACTTTCCTGGTTTAACATTAAAAACTTCCTTGCCATTCACTGTCATAACTCCATTTACAAAAACATATTCAATACCTTCCGGTGGTGTATCTGTACTTCCAAAGCAAGGATAATCTGCTTTATCCTCAATTGTATTTAAATTAAAAATTAAAATATCAGCATCTGCTCCTATTTCAATGATACCTTTGTTTTTTAAGCCAAGCCTTTGAGCAGGCATATAAGTACATTTATTTATAGCATCTATAAGTGATATTCTATTTTGTTCCTTAACCATAGTTTTAAAAAATTTTGGATATGTTCCGGCATCTTGTGGATGACCTGGAACTCCCTTTTCATATAAAGTTCCAGCATCAGTACATACCATGACATATGGTTTTTCAAGAATTTCATACACCTCATCTTCTCTTCCTACCATACCAATACCTGTCTCTTTAGGATAATTACTTCTTAATTCTTCATATATTTCTTTACTAAGCCTTAATCCTCTATACTTACCTGTTCCTGCTATTAAGCTACTATAATCACAGTTCCACTTATCAATACACCCTTCATCAAAAACGGCACTTCCTATTTCAGTTGCAAATCCACTATACAATCCACTATCTACTGATATATCAAGTCCTTCTCTCAAAGCATCTTCTATTATATTAAGAGCCTCTGTTGCCATTCCCATTCCAAATTGATAAGTTAAATGAGATATATTTAAAGATGCACCTGTTATTCGTGTAATATCAATTGCTTCTCTTAGCGTTGTTAAACCTTCATAACAATCACTTCTTGTATGAATAGATATGAGCTTACCATATTTAGCTGCAACTTTTGATAATTCAATAACTTCTTCTTTTGAACTTCCTGGAACATATTCAAGACCAAATGATAATCCAAATACCCCCATATTAAAAGCTTCTTCTGCAAGTTCCTTCATTTTTTCAATCTGAATTAAATCAGCTTCTCTATATCTATCAAAAAGTCCTACACTTTCTCTCAATGTTGTATGTCCAACTTGTTCAATCTGATTTATTAAAAATCCCTGTTTATCTTGCTTATCTAAAAATTCTTTTAGATTTTCTGGAGACATTCCACAATTACCATTGTAAACCGTAGTTACTCCCATAGCATTCATTAACCTAGCACAATCTTCATTACCTTCTACGTGAGTATGAATATCTATAATTCCTGGACATACTATTTTACCTGTAGCATTTAATATATTTTTACCATCAATATTTTCTCTTGTAATTACACTTATTTTTCCATCACTTATTCCTATATTTGCCACAGTACTTCTTTTATTTTTAGAATCTATGATTGTTCCATTTTTTATTACATAATCATATTTCAATTATTATCCCACCTTTTTAAGCCTTTAAAGCTTTTAGCTTTTTAACCTGCATTCCTGTATTAATACTTATAAATATTATTGTAATAAGCATAATAACAGCTGATAAAGCATCTACTTCAGGTGTTACGCCAGTTTTTACCATAGAAAATATTTTTAGTGGAAGTGTTGTACTTTGTGGTCCACAAGTGAAAAAGCTTATAACAACATCATCTAATGACAATGAAAATGCAAGCATTGCTCCTGATAATACACCAGGCATTATCAGTGGAAGTGTTACTTTTCTAAATGTTAAAATTCTATTTGCTCCAAGATCCATACACGCTTCTTCTAAGGATTTATCAAATCCTGCAAGTCTTGCCCTCACTGTTATTACTACAAAAGGAATAGAAAACGTGATATGTGATAAAATAATACTTGTTAATCCTAAAGGAATATTTAGTATAGAATAAACTGAAAGAAGAGCTATCCCAAGTACAATCTCTGGAATTACAACTGGAATATATAGTAACTTATCTAGAATCTGCTTACCTTTAAAATTATATCTATTAAGACCTACAGCTCCTATTGTTCCAATTACTGTAGATACTGCTGTACTTACTATCCCAATTATTAATGTGTTTAATAGTGCCTCCATAAGACTTCTGTTTTTAAAAAACGTTCCATACCATTTGAATGTAAAATCCTGAAATACAATATTCATCTTTGAAGTATTAAAGGAAAATAATATTACAACAAAAATTGGAAGGTATAAAAATAAAAACACAAGTGCAATATATGAATTTTTCCATACTTTATTTAATTTTTCCTTACTTGCTTTATTCATCTAAAACCCTCCTAATTCGTCCATATCTCCACCAGATTTCTGATACAGCCATACTAAAATTAATGTTATTACTATTAAGAATATTGATAATGCTGCACCTAAAGGCCAGTTTCTAGCTGTAATAAACTGGTCTCTTATTATATTACCAATCACTTGAGTGTTGCTTCCCCCTAGAAGATCTGTTACAAAAAATAACCCTAGAGCTGGAATAAACACCATTATTGTTCCTGCAAATATACCAGGCATAGTTAATGGAAGTGTAACTTTCAAAAATGCCTTTGCTGGTTTTGCCCCTAAATCACAACATGCTTCAAGAAGAGATTTATCAAGCTTTTCTATAGAACTATATAAAGGCAATATCATAAATGGAAGAAGCATATATACAAGCCCTATTATTGCCCCTGTCGTGTTGTAGACTAATTGCAAAGGTTCATGTATTACTCCTATTTTCATTAGAAAGGAATTTATTATTCCATCTTTACGAAGTAGTGTAATCCAGCTAAATAACCTTATTAAGGAACTAACTAAAAATGGCACTGTAACCATTGACATAAAAACAGTTTTTGTTATGGTTGTTTTCTGTGCCACATAATATGTAAATGGATATGCAATCAATATACATATTATTGTTGTAACTGCTGATAGAACTATTGATACTCCAAAAACCTTTAAATACATAGGATTAAATACTTGCATAAAATTGTTAAATGTAAATCCAAAATTAACACCACCATAAGTTCCCTTTTTCATAAAACTTATTACAAAAACATATATAAAAGGTAATGCAACAAATAATATCATCCAAAGAGCCACAGGCCCTACCATTGTAATAAGGGGAAGATTTAATTTCTTTTTTAATTTCATAATTCATCACTCCCTATTTAACAATCTGATTTTCTTTACTAAATACTGGGTTATCTACAACCTGGAATACTTCCTGGCTTTGTGACTTTATTACAACTGCATCTTCTTTATCCCAATAAATACATACTTCTGTTCCTATTTCCATAAGATTAGATTTGGTAGATGCATTCATTTTTATTTCCATTCCTTCTGGAAGAGATACTATTGTTTTATTTACATTTCCTATATAGACATGCTCCTTAATTTTTCCTACAAGAGAAAATCCTTCAATTGATTTTGTAGACAACTTTATATTTTCTGGTCTTACAAGAACATAAACTATTTCATTTTCACTTACTTCTGATGCCATTACACTAATATCACCATTTTCAATTTTCACCTTAACTGAATCTCCTTTTTTATTTCCTGCTATTCCATAAAAAATATTAGATTCTCCTATAAAATCTCCAACAAATCTAGATGCTGGTTTTTCATATATTTCTTTTGGGGTTCCTATCTGTTCGAGATTTCCTCCATACATTATTGCAATTCTATCACTCATGGTTAAAGCTTCTTCCTGATCATGAGTAACATAAATAAATGTTATTCCAAGCTTTCTTTGAAGGCGTTTTAATTCAAACTGCATCTGCTTTCTTAATTTTAGATCCAAAGCCCCCAATGGTTCATCAAGCAAAAGAACTTTAGGCCTATTTATAAGTGCCCTTGCAATTGCAACTCTTTGTTTTTGACCACCTGATAGCTGGCTTGGTTTTCTATTTTCATAACCTGAAAGCTGAACAAGTTCAAGCATTTTTGTAACTCTTTCCTTAATTTCATCCTTATTAATCTTTTTTATTGATAAACCAAATGCAACATTTTCATAGATTGTCATATGAGGAAATAAGGCATAGTTTTGAAATACTGTATTTACTTCACGATCATAAGGTTCAGTATTTTGTATTTTCTGACCTTCAACAAAAATATCACCATCTGTTGGTGTTTCAAAACCTGCAATCATTCTTAATGTTGTAGTTTTTCCACATCCTGAAGGACCAAGCATAGTCAAAAATTCACCTTCATGAACTACCATGTTAAGGTTCCTTACAACATGATTATCACCATATAATTTATTTACTTTATCTATTTTTACAATAACATCACTCATATATCATTCCTCCTTGGAATCCATTCTGTATTTTCCAAAATAATTTTATTTTAGAAGAAGGTATTCTTACATTTTCATAATATATACTTTTATTATGAAAATTCTTAAAATATCTTCTTCTAAGTTTTTAACTTACATCTATTTTTCTTTTAACTATTTATTCCCTTTAAATTTTGTCCACAAATCAACTATCTTTGATGAATTATCTCCAAGATCTTTTAAAGGCTTAGCCTTATCAAGCTGTTCCTTGGGAACATTCTTTAGCTCATTATTTAAATAATCTTCATCTAAATATTCTTTAGCAGCCTTATTGGGATTAATATATGGAAATGCCTTTGAAATTTCAGCACTTACTTTTGCATCTAAAATATAATTCATAAGAAGTTCTGCATTTTCTGAATTTTTTCCACCTTTTGTTTCCATCATGACATCTGAATCAAAATAAGGTCCTTCTTTTGGATAAATGCCTTTTATTGCTGGATTCTCCTCTTGGGCAAGTGCACATTCTGCTCCATACACAAGACCTAATGAACATTCACCATTTATAAGAAGTGTTTTAGGACTATCTCCATTAAATGCATGAATATTAGGTTTTAGTGCTGTTAAATATTCACCTGCTGCATTTAATGCTTCATCGCTGCAATCATTAACATCATATCCTTTTGCAAGTAAAGCCATTGCTGTAACTGCTCTGGAATCTTCAATTATTACCATAGAATCCTTATATTTAGGATTCAATAAATCTTCATAACTTGTAATATTATCTTTTATTACATCTGTATTTACAGCAATTACTACACTTGCTGATAGATATGGAATTGAATATTCATTATTAGGATCATTAATATTTCCAAGATAACTTGGATCAATGTTCTTATAATTTTCTATTTTTCCTGTATCTAGCTTGTCTATTACCCCTTCTGATTTTAATGCAGGAACATCTTTTACAGGTCCGATTATCATATCATATGTTCCTTCTGCTGATGATTGAAGTTTTGCAAGCATTTCATCAGGTGCAGAGAATGTTGTCATATTTATGTTTACACCATATTCTTTCTCAAATGATTCAATAACATCATCAGGTAAATATTCTGACCAGCATATTAAATTTACTTCCTTGCTTTTACCATCAGCTGAAGTTGATGAACTTCCACATCCAACACAACTTATCATCATAATACTCATTGCAATTGCTGCAATAATCCTTTTTATATTTTTTTTCATACAAACCACTCTCCACATTTAATTTTTCAAATAATAATTCCAAGTCTATAAAATAAAAAGGCACACAAAGAATTTATTTTCTTCATGCACCTTTGCATACCTAAATATTAAAGTGTTATTTCAGCATTAAATTAATCTTATAATGCTTTAGTTCCTCTTTCTCCAGTTCTTATACGAACAGCATCTTCTATATTACGTATAAATATTTTACCATCTCCAACATTTCCTGTGGCAACTTTGTCTCTGATCTGCAAGATGATCTCTTCAAGGTTACTTTCATCAATTACTGCCTCAACTCTTATTTTAGGAAGCAGATTTATATTTGTTTTTAATCCCTTAATTTCATTGACTCCATTTGAAGAACCTCTTTGAGTACCGCATCCCATTACACTTGATATTGTCATTCCACCACAATGAACACCATCTAAAATTTCTTTTACTATTTCTAATTTTTCTGGTCTTATTATAAGTACTAATTCTTTCATAATTTAATTCCCCCTCTATGTTATTAACAATTAGTTTTCTTTATTAATGAGTTATTTCTTTAATGATAATTTAATTCTTGATATTCCTTTATATCACTAAAAAATAAAAGAAGCACATGTATTTAGTTTTTACTAATAGTACATATGCTTCTTTGCACATCTCATTTTCACTTTTCTTTAATTTATAAACTAATTTTATATTCTAATCATAAAAATTACAATTACACTATATAACTATTTTTTTTAACATTATACTACTTTACGAGTAGTTTATAATTCTTTTATACTACTCCTACTCAGAAATCATCCTAAAATCATATAGTAATAACTAATCTTAGAGGTTTTATTATGCTAACTAAACCCTAAAATTATTTTCTTTTTTAGTGATTCTCTATAAGCTTCTTCATAGCTATATACATTTACATATTCAAATTTATTTTTCTTCAAAAATTCTTTTATACATTGAACCTTCTCTTTTTGAAAATTTGGACCTAAAATTATATTCTCAATTATTTTTTCAGTTTCAAACTTATTAAATTCAAGATTATAATACGATCGTTCCTTATTGCCTTTTTCGAAAAAATGTTTTTCTCCAAGAAGTTTTTTTTCTGATGGAACATAAAATATTCTTATTTCTTTTTCATCTTTCCATTCTTTAGTTTTATACATACATGAAATTTTTAATAATTCTAAAGTAGCTTCTTCTATTGTTATTTGTTCTTTTATATAATAATTAATAACTTCTAATGCATAATGACTTGAATCATAAGGATCATATACCACTGGAACATAATAGATTTCCTTATGATCATTTACAATATAAATTCCTATTCCAAAATATGATGAATGAAAATTGATTCCTATCCCTTGCCCATCTTCTGCATATCTTTTAAATATTGTTTTATTAACCATATTAGTAAAAGATGCAACGTATGGATTAAACTCTGGTATACACTCTTTAAACGTCTCTTTTAATAAAAGATATTTTTTATTATTTGTCTTTTTGTATTCATCATCTATTAAGTTTATTATGTATTTTCCTGCTGCAATAACTTCCATAGGATCATTGCTGTTTCTCATATCACACAATCTTATAGACTTATTTTTTATTATGCTTTTAAAAACATTAAGTGAGCAGCAATGACATGTAGTTGAATTTATTATCTTTATGTTTGAGTTTAATCCCATAAGTATTTTCCTTTCTCAATAATCTATGTATTCTTTAATTATATTATTTCTAATAGCTTAACTTATTATTTATTAACCTGCATATGCTCCTTACTTATCAATACATACTTTTAATTTTTCATCCGTATTATTTTTATGATTATTATGTTAATATAAACATAATATACTAAAGAAAAATTTGAAGGAGTAAACTATGAAAATTTTATTTGAAACTTTTTTTAAGCTTATTATTGGATTTATAATAGCTTCTATTGGCGTTGTTATGACTATAAATTCTAATTTAGGCCTTAGTCCATGGGATGTTCTTCATCAGGGATTGTCTAAAATAACGCCTTTATCTATTGGAGGCGCATGTATTGTTGTAGGTCTTACAGTTGTTCTTTTCAGTATGTTCCTTGGTGTAAATCTTGGTATTGGTACAATTTTAAATACAATTCTAATGGGTGTATTTATAGACTGGATATCATACTTAAATATTATTCCTTTATGCAGTAATTTCTTTACTGGAACAATAATGATGATTTTAGGAATGTTTCTACTTGGTATTGGAACTTATCTCTATATGAGCTGTGGACTTGGATGTGGTCCAAGAGATGGACTTATGGTTGCCTTAACAAAAATCACAAAAAAACCCGTAAAAATGATACGAGCTGTGATAGAACTCAGTGCTATGACTGCTGGATACTTTTTAGGCGGTTTTGTTGGTATTGGTACAATCATAACAGCCTTAGGTGTTGGATATTGCATACAGATAATTTTTACAATTTTTAATTTCAATGCTAATTCTATTCATCATAAATCTATAAAAGAAACTTTTCTTTGGATTAAAAACTGTATATCTAGTACTTCAACCACATATGACAATATATCCATATAATTTGTTATCAAAGCAAAAGAATTCAGAGTGTATACTTACTGCCCTGAATTCTTTATATCCTCTAATAAATATTTTAAATATAAATTTCAATAATCTTCATTGATAATTGCTCACAATGAATATCCACCATTAACACCTAATGTTAACGGCAATATACAACTAAAATTTTACTATAAACCTTACTCCATTTTCTATGTTTTCAGCGTAAACAACTCCATCATGTTTATTTATAACTGATTTTACTATAGATAATCCTATGCCATGCTTTCCTTTATTTCCTTTATAAAATCTTTCAAAAATATTCGTAAGATCTTTTTCATTTATATTTTCACCATCATTTTCAATAGATATAAATTTATTTTTTTCTTCATTTCTACACGTTAATGTTATTGTTTTATCAGCATACCTAATACTATTATTTATTATATTTGAAAAAGCTCTATATACTGACTTTTCGTCACATACTAATAATACAGGATTTTCATCAAATTTAAATTTAAATTCTAATCCTCTATTAACTGCAATTGCTTTTTGTTTTAGTGCACAGTCAGAAAGAATTTCTCTCAGATCCCTTTCTACAAGTACATAATCTTTAGTTATATTATCCATTTTTGATACATACAACAACTCTTCTATTAATTCACCAAGACGATTACCTTCTTCAAGAATTATATCACTTGCACTATTTTTATCCATAAGACCATATTTTATTCCTTCTGCATACCCTTTAATAGACATAAGAGGTGTCCTTAGTTCGTGTGAAACATTCTGAAAAAAAATCTTCTGTTCTTTATCATATTCATCTAAATATTTTGCTGCAGTATTCATAGTATCAAGAAGCTCATTAAGTTCTTTGTCTGAAAAATCATAATCACACTGCTTAAAATCTCCTTCTCCAATTCTATGTGCAAATAATGATAATTTCTGAATTGGTTCTGCTATCTTTCTCGATAATATTATAGATGTTGCAATTGCAAATACTCCAGCTACACACATAATTGCGCATAAAAGTATATCTATCTTTACTGCTAAATTCATTAACATAGATATATCAATAAAGAAAATAAGATATTCATTGGTTTTCTTCCCATAATCAATTATGTTCATAGCGCATACATAATAATATCCATTTTCAGTTTGAATTTTCACTATTTTGTTGGAATCTAAATCAAATTCATCTTCTTTTAATTCATAAGATATATTATTGTATTTATCAATATCTTCTAACATATCGTCATTTTCTTTTGGAAAGAGTGTCTTGTACTGAGAATCTATAACCATCATTTCTATATCTGAAAATGATCCCATTTGTTTAGACTGTTCTTGTACACGCTTTATAATATGAATGTATTTTTTATCTTCAGTATTCATTTCCTTATCGGGAAATTTTTCTTTTATAGAAACATCTTCATTATCTTGAGATATAAATTTAATATTTTCAAGTTTATATTTTGCACTTTTCTCTATGTACCTATTAACCAAAAGATTAAATAATATGACTATAATAAAAAATATCACTGCAATTAAATTTATTAAACTCTTAAGGATACGACATCTTATACTATGTTTTTTTGATTTTCTAGCCATCTTACTTATCCTTTAACCTAAACCCAAATCCCCATACCGTTTCAATAGATACATCTGTATGTGAAATCTTTTTTCTTAATCTTTTTACCGTATCATCTGCAGCTCTTGTTTCTACTTCACTATCATATCCCCATATTTTGTCTAATAATTCCTCTCTTGACACTGCTCTTTCACAATTTTCAAAAAGATATTTTAATAAATTATATTCATTTGGTGTTAAATCAAGATTTTCATCTTTAAATGTTACAATTTTATTGTGAAGATTTATAGTTATATTACCAAATTTTAATTCTGATATTGGTATATTTTTTTCAATATTAATGTTATGTTCAAATTCTATTCTTCTAAATATTGCTTTTACCCTCATAACTAATGACATTGGGCTAAATGGTTTTGTAAAATAATCATCACTTCCAAGAGTTATTCCTGTTATATAATCAATATCTGTGTCTCTTGCTGTTAACATTATAATAGGCACTATACTT
Organism: Clostridium butyricum; assembly: GCF_006742065.1. Lineage (NCBI taxonomy): Bacteria > Bacillati > Bacillota > Clostridia > Eubacteriales > Clostridiaceae > Clostridium > Clostridium butyricum. The sequence goes on from NZ_AP019716.1 coordinate 2,538,047, forward strand.
TCTTCTCTTATCTTTTTACATATTTCAAATCCATCACTACCTGGCATCATAACATCAAGAATTACCATATCACATGGCTTTATTTGAAATTTTTCAAGCAGCAATTCACCATTATTAAAATCCTCTACTTCATATCCTGTATTTTCAAGAAAAGTTTTCACAAGATATCTTATATTATCTTCATCATCTGCTATATAAATAAGTTTTGACATTTTACTCACCCCTAAAACTGACTTAATCAACTATTAAAATGCTAAGACTTCATAATCCTTAAATAGCTTAAAGTTCTTAAGCAAATCTTTTGTAATTATAATTTTATCATCATCAGTAACCATAATACCACTAATTTGTTTTGATTTCATAAATTCATAAGCTTTATATTTCCCCATAATAAATAGAGGTGTAGACAATGCATCTGCATGAACAGAATCTTTACATATTACTGTTATGCTCTTTAAATCAGTTTCTGCTGGATATCCAGTAATAGGATTAATTATATGATGATACATCTTTCCATTATATGAAAAAGCTCTTTCATATGCACCTGATGTTACAACAGACATATCTTCTACAGATACTACAGCAATATTCTCATTTGCATGCTTTTCTGGTTTTATAATTCCAATATTCCACATTAAATCATCTGATTTTTTCCCAAGAACCTTGACATTTCCACCTAAGTTTATTATTCCACTTTTAATTCCATTTTCTTTATATAATTCTATTATTTTATCTGCTATATATCCCTTAGCTATTCCACCTAAATCTATCTCTTGATCTTTTCTTGCAAGCATAACACTTTTATTATCTTCACACAAAAGTATATCTTTATAATCAACTAAAGATTTTACTGTGTTCACTTCCTCAATACTTAAAACTTTTGGAGAAGATGAATTTACACTCCATTTTTTCACTAATGGAGCAATTGTAGCATCAAAAACTCCATTAGTAAGTTCTGAACAAAATTTTGCACTCTTAATTACATTGAAAGTATCCTCTGATACTTTCACAAATTTTATTCCACTATTTCTATTAATTAATGAAATTTCACTATTTTCATCATAGAAATTTAATTTTTTTTCTAGGTTTCTCATATAATTTGAAGCTTTTTCTAAAACCACCTTTTCATCTTCAAGATTAATTGATATATTCATATAAATTTTAGTATTAAAAATATATTCACTACTTTCTGCAAAACTATTCATACAATTCACCTTCTTTTCAAATTTACTATTAACTAAGCTTTAGATTCAGCAAGTGCATTATTTACTGCATTTATAATACCAACGCTACTATAAGTTGCTCCTGATGCAGTATCTACATTTGTGCTTTGATTTTCAATTATTTCAGCTGGTACCAACTCAAATGCTTTTTCATAAAATCCTGGTGTCTCATTATGGCTTGTAATTTCAATATCAGATATTTTTCCATCTGAAATTTCAACTTGTACACTTAAATTCTTAGCATACCCATCTGCGGTTCCCTTATATACTCCATCATTATAATTTCCTGTTGATACATCTATGCTTTCAGTTGAGTCAAGTGATGCTTCACCTTTATGGTGACCTCCTTTTCCTCCAGGCCCCTTTTCTCCTCTTTCAGAGTTTTCATTTAAAGTATCTGCAGCATCACTGTTTTTATCTGAAGTACTGCTTTTAATTTCATTTGAAGCAGTATATATTTCATTATCCTTTTTTCCTTGAAAATTACCTACAACACTTGTTCCTACTGACCCTAAAACCATACCACATATTACCGCTGCTACTATTTTATTTTTGCTATTTTTCATTTTTATTCTCTCCTTATTATTAATATTTTTTCGTATATTATTTTATAATTGTTTCATTATCTATAATCTTAATCTTATTATTCTCAAAATCATCACTTGAACATGAAATTGTATTATCTTTTGGACAAACTTTATAATCAACACATTCAAAACACGATATACATTCAAGTTCTCTTACTTCATCTGATGAATGTACTTCTATCTTCATAGGACACTGTCTTGAACACTTTTTACATCCTACGCATGTTGATTTTTGTCTTACAATTCTAAAGACTTTAATTTTATTGAATAACCCTAAAAATGCTCCATATGGACATAAATATTTACACCATGGTCTTTGTTCAAATAGTGATACTCCAATAATTATTGCCAATATGGCTAATCCAGTAAAATTAATTGTTCCTTTAAATATTGATAAGAAACCATGATATGGATTTATCTTTTCTAATAACATTACTCCCCCAGACATTCCTGTTAAAATAATTGCTAATATGAGCATTACATATCTTAAATATTTTAGCTTATCATGTAGTTTCTTTGATATAAAATTGTTATATCTTCTTTTAAATATTCTTTTTCCTAGCTTTGCTGTAAAATCTTGAATTGCTCCAAATGGACATATAAACCCACATATTATTGGTCCAAATAAAACACTTGCCATAATAACAAGTCCTATAATTATTCCTAATGTACTTTTTAGTTTCACAACAAACAATGTAGATGAAGTTAAAAATTGATATATACTCGTAACACCACATATTGGACAGATATAATGAAATGTTGATTCTGAAATCCAAGGTATTGCCTTATCTATTGAACTTAAGTAATGATTTAATGCTGCAACAATAACAACAATGAGCATTACAAGTTGAACTGTTAATCTTAATGTGCTTTTTTTTATATTTTTCATAACCGCTTCCTCCTACAAATATTTCTTATTTCTGTATTCATTATAAGTTAATATTAGTAGTCTATTCTCCGAAAATTAGTGGCATATTTGTGGCATATTTGTGGCACAAAAAAACTTAAGCCATATATGATCATAATCATAATAAAAATTTATATCTATAAATTTATCTCAAGTATTTTATATATGTTTTTTCACCTCTTAATTCATTTATTTCACCTCTTACATAATTCGTATTTACCTCTATTTAATTCCAGATATAATGATATTAAATCAAATTTAAGAAAAGAGGACTAAATATGAAATTATTCAATAAAGATTTTATACTAGTATTAATAGGACAAATCATTTCATTGTTTGGTAATTCAATATTACGTTTTGCTCTGCCACTTTATATGCTTAACATTACAAAATCTGCTTCACTTTTTGGAATAGTATCTGCATGTTCATTCATTCCAATGATTTTTGCTACACCAATAGGAGGATTAATTGCTGATAGGATTAATAAACGAAATATAATGGTCTTTTTAGATTTTTTAACTGCTTCAATAACATGTATTTCAATGGTTCTTATGGGAAAGGTTAATTTAGTAATACTAATTTTGATTTGTTTAATCCTATTATACAGCATTCAAGGTATTTATCAGCCAACAGTACAGGCAAGTATACCATTTCTTGTACCATCTAATGACATTATACAAGCTAATGCCTCAATAAACCTTGTTGCTTCGCTTGCAAATCTAATCGGTCCAGTTATTGGTGGGATATTATTTGGATTTTGGGGAATAATCCCCATACTATATATCTCTGGATTATGCTTCTTTGCTGCTGCTATAATGGAGATGTTTATTAATATTCCATCTGTAAAAAAATATAAAGACACCAAATTCCTATGCTCAATTTTAACTGACATGAAAGACAGTTTCACTTTTATGATCCATCATAGACCTGAAATTTTGAAAATGTCTTTTATTATTTCAATATTTAATCTAATACTATCAGCATGCGCTATGATTGGTCTTCCAATTGTTATTACTCAAAACCTTGGATTAAGTCTTGAAACAGCTAATAGATTATATGGATATGTAGAAGGGGCCATGGGTGCTGGTAGCCTTATCGGTGGGATTTTAGCAGGAGTACTAGCAAAAAATATTAAAATACGATATGCAAATTTATTAATTATTATATGTAGCCTTACTTTCCTCCCAATTGCAGTTGCACTCTCTAGTAGTTTACCAGTAATTACAACTTATGTTATAATTACTGCAAGTTCATTTTTCATGATGATGTTAGCTTCATTTTTCAGTATACAGCTTATGTCATGCTTACAGATTCTCACACCAAATGAACTGCTTGGAAAAGTAATTTCCTGTGCAATGTGCATTGTAATGTGTGCAACTCCATTAGGTCAAGCAATATATGGAATAGCTTTTCAACATTTTTCAAAAATCCCTCAAATTATTTTCTTAATAGCTATGATATTTACTATAATTATTGGTCTTGGAACCACTAGAATATTTAGAGATGTTGATAAATTAACAAAAACTATTCAGCGAGGAATTTAGGTGTTTAATATGAAAGTACAAATTGATATAAATGAAGATTTGAATGACTTAGAAATCATAATAAAATGTGCTGCCATAAACGATACTGTTTTGACACTTCAAAAATATTTATTAGAAATTTCTAAGGAAAAAAAACATCTTATATTTTATCAAAATGAGAAAGAATTCTATTTTTCAATTAATCAGATTTTATTTTTTGAAACATCAGAAAATGGAATTGCAGCTCATACTAAAAATGATATTTACCAGGTGCATCATAAACTATATGAACTTGAAGAAATGCTTCCCGCATATTTTATGAGAGTTTCTAAGTCAACAATTTTGAATACTCATGAAATATATAGCATAACTAAAAACATTACTTCATCAAGTAAAGTTGAATTTCATAATACACATAAAGTTGTTTATGTATCTAGAAATTATTATAAAGCATTGAAAAATAATCTGCATGACAGCAGATTATAAATGAAAGGATGAAACTTTATGAAATGTAATAAAAATAATAGAATATTCACAGGTCTTCTGTTTATTATTGCTGCCATTATACTAATAATTAGTAAACTAGGTTACTTTGGAGATTTTAATCTATGGTCATTAGCATTAACTATTTTCTTCGTTATTATTATAATAAAAAGCATTTATCCAATAAAATTCGCTGGAATATTATTTCCACTTGCTTTCTTATGCATAATTTACAGTAAAGAACTTGGAATAGAACAACTTACACCATGGACTGTGCTTATAGTTGCTACTCTTGGAACAATTGGATTGTCTATAATATTTCAGAACAAAGTTAATATAAACAATAAAGTAGGTAAAGATTATGAATTTATTGTTATTGATGAAGAAGACAAAAGCAATATTGTTCAAAAAACATCCTTTAGCGGAATAACTAAATATATTAATTCAGATGATTTTAAACAAGCTGATTTACACTGCACCTGTGGCGCTATGGAAATATATTTCGATAGCGCTAAAATTAAAGATAAAACAGCAGTAGTACAAATCAATGCAACTTGTTCTGGAATAGAATTATTTCTTCCTAAAGAATGGACTATAGAAAATCACATTTCAACAACATTAAGTGGAATTGATGAAAAAAATCGTAATACACCAGATGGTTCTGCAACACTGCTCTTAATTGGTGAAATAACTTTAAGTGGTATAACAATAACTTTTGTATAATTTTATAAAGAAAGAAGCTGCAATTTAGTAGCTTCTTTCTTTATAAAATACTTCTTCCCATTATAATTTCATCACGATATGTTCCATCTTTAAGTTTGAATGCATTCTTTGTATTTCCCCAAACTTCAAATCCATTCTTTTTATATAAATATTGAGCTCTTTTATTATCCGCAAATACTCCAAGCTCTATCTGTTCATAACCCATAAGTCCTGCTTCACTAATAATCTCATTAATTAGTATATCACCAATTCCATTATTCCAATACTTTTGTTTTATAGATATACCAAATCCAGCCCTATGTTTGAGTTTAATATGATTTCTGATAGGTTTAATACCTGCATTTCCAACAAGTTCATTATTTACAAATGCTGCAATCATTAAATCTGTTTTACTATTTATGATACAATTTATGCTTTCTTCTTCTTCTTCAACTTTAATTGTAATTTCTTCAGGATATCTAACCATAAAATATGTTTCATCAGATGTGATTTTTAAGTGTTCTAGCATACTTGCTGCATCTTTATAATTTGGACTTCTCAAAATACATTTTGTCCCATCGTTTAATATAACGTTCTTTTCTTTGAATATCATCGTACATCAACACTCCATTCTTAAATTTAAGATAATACTTCATAAAGGCTTTTTACTTCTTTTAAATTTTTACATATAATAACTTTACCTTTATATTTATTACAAATTTCTAAATATCTTTGCTTATACTTTTTGCTTCTACCTGTAAACAAAATCCACTTAATAAATTCTAAATCAAACTTTTCTTCACAACCCTCAGCCATACTTTCTCTTACTTTATTTTTAAAATTTAAATATCTGCTATATGCCTGTTTAAAACACTTTCTCCTTGGGAAATTCATAAAGATTATCTTATCAGCTTCTTTCATTCTTCTCTCTTGATGAAAATCCTTATAATTACCATCTATAACCCAAGATTCATTGTTCATAAAATCCTTTACCATAGCTTTAGCTTCTTCTCTATCTCTTTCTTTCCAGTGGCTTTCAAAATTTATAGTATCTAAGTAAAGCACTGGAATCTTGAATAGTTCACTTAACTTCTTTGCAAGTGTTGATTTTCCAGATCCACTATAACCTATTATTGCTATTTTCATTTTTCCTCCATATTAAAATCAAGATATTTTTTTATAACAACCTGACAGAATAGAAAGTTCTTCAAACAAATTATTAAATCTATCTATATACTTTCAAATTATCTTTTTATTTTAAAGAATTTTTTCCATTTATTTTATTTTATGATAATTACTTACTCCTATCAAGTTTTTTAATTTTATTGACTACTAATATTTTTTTTTAAAAAGGTAATACTAAAATCAAGGTTGTTTTACCTGGAAATATTATTTTACGGAGGAATTATTAATGAAAAGATTTATTTGTACAGTGTGTGGATATATTCATGAAGGTGATAGACCACCTGAAATTTGTCCTATCTGTAAAGTAGGTTCGGATAAATTTAAAGAAATGTCTGATGAATTGCAGTTTGCTGACGAACATCGTATTGGTATAGCTGATGGTCTTGATGATGAAATATTAGAAGCTTTAAGAGCTAATTTCATTGGTGAATGTACTGAAGTTGGTATGTATATTGCTATGTCTCGTCAAGCTGATCGTGAAGGATATCCTGAAGTTGGTGAAGCTTATAAAAGGATTGCCTGGGAAGAAGCAGAGCATGCTTCAAAGTTCGCTGAAATTTTAGGTGAAGTAGTAGTTCCATGTACTAAATCTAATCTTAGCGCTAGAGTTGAGGCTGAATTCGGAGCTTGTCAAGGTAAGAAGGATCTTGCAACTTTAGCTAAGAAAAACAATTTAGATGCTATACACGATACTGTACATGAAATGTGCAAGGATGAAGCTAGACACGGTAGAGCATTTAAAGGTTTGTTGGATAGATACTTTAGTAAATAAATATATTAGATTAAGGGAGTGTTTTTTGTGCAAAAAATTAATTGTGATGTAAACAACTGTTCACATAATAAAAGTGGTGTCTGCTACTCTAATGTAGTTGATATTGGTGGAATGAATGCATGTAGCGATAGCGGCACATGTTGTGGTTCATTTTTAAATAAAGCTTTATACAGCGACTTAACATCCAACAGCAATAGTGATAGTCAATGTGATTGTCTTGTTTGTAAAGTTGAAAGCTGTACTCATAACTGCAACAGCTGCTGTGATTTACAATCTATAAATGTTTGTGGTAATAATTCTCAAATTTATGCAGAAACAAAATGTGAAAGCTTTGAATCAAAAAAATAATCTTAATTCTTGCTATAATACATGATTTTTTATTTTACAAAAAAACAACTCACATCACTTCTAAAGGTAATGTGAGTTGTTTTTTGCTACTATTTAAGTACATTCATTAAATTAGCCATTTCAATTGCAGATACAGCACATTCATATCCTTTATTTCCTGCTTTTGTACCAGCTCTTTCTATAGCTTGTTCAATATTATTTGTAGTTAATACTCCAAACATTACAGGTTTTTCACATTCTAATGATACGCTTGCAATTCCCTTTGATACTTCGCTACATACATAATCATAGTGAGAAGTTGATCCTTTAATTACTGCACCTAAACATATTATTCCATCATACTTATCATTTTTAGCCATCTTTTTTGCTATAAGAGGTATTTCAAACGCTCCTGGAACCCACGCTATATCTATATCTTCTTCTTTTACCCCATGTCTTTTTAATCCATCTAAAGCTCCATCTAAAAGCTTTCCTCCAATAAACTCATTAAATCTTCCTATAATTATACCAAACTTTAATCCTTCTGCAACTAATTTTCCTTCAAATGTATTCATCTTTCTTCCTCCTAAAATTAAAATATTTATTATTAAATTAAGAATCTAAATTCATAATTATTCTTAATTGCACAGCTTTATTTATCCCTAAATTTTTACATTTAACTTTTTTAATAATTTATTAGTTAAGTTCTAATATATGATTCATTCTTGATTTTTTAGTTTTTAGATAACCTATATCATATTTATTGGCATTTACTTCTACAGGTACTCTTTCTGAAACTTCAATTCCATACTTTACAAGTCCCTCTATTTTTTCTGGATTATTCGTTATTAGTCTTACTCTGTTTACACCAAGTTCTTTGAGCATATCTCCACTAGCTTTATAATCCCTTAAGTCATCTTCAAATCCAAGTTCTCTATTTGCATCTACTGTATCAAATCCTGCATCCTGCAATGCATAAGCTTTAAGCTTATTTAAAAGTCCTATTCCTCTTCCTTCCTGTTTCATATAAAGAAGAATACCACATCCTTCTTCAGCTATCATTTTCATTGATGCATCATACTGCTCACCACAGTCACATTTTCTAGAACCTAATGCATCACCTGTTAAACATTCAGAATGAACTCTTACAAGCACATTATCACATTTATCTATATTTCCTTTAATTAATGCAAGATGACACTTATCTGTATTTTTTTCACTAAAAGCTAAAACTTTAAATTCACCATATTTTGTAGGAAGATTTGCCTCTGTTTCTTTTATAACACTACTTTCATTTTCAAGTCTGTATTCTATAAGATCTTCAATAGTAACTATCTTTAAGTCATGATCCTTAGCAAACTCAAATAAATCATCTCTTCTTGCCATTGTTCCATCACCTTTCACTATTTCACATATAACAGCTGCCCCTTTAAAACCTGAAAGCTTTGCAAGATCTACACCAGCTTCTGTATGTCCAGTTCTTTCTAACACTCCTCTTTTTTTCGCTATAAGAGGAAAGATATGACCTGGTCTTCGAAATTCTAAAGGTTCATTACTTATAACGAGTTTTCTTATTGTATGTGCCCTTTCAAAAGCAGATATTCCTGTTTCCGTATCAACATGATCAATAGAAACTGTGAATGCTGTTTCATGATTATCTGTATTCTTTTCAACCATAGGATTCAGTTCTAGTTTTTTTGCTAGCTCTTGTTCAACGGGAACACATACAAGTCCTTTTGCGTATTTAATCATAAAATTTATGCTTTCTCCTGTTACAGTTTCTGCTGGAATAACAAGATCACCCTCATTTTCTCTGCCTTCATCATCTACAACTATAATCATTTTTCCACTTTTTAAATCTTCAATTGCATCTTTTATGCTGCTGAAATTCATTTTTATTCCTCTTTTCTACATAAATATTTTTTATTCTATAATTCAATGTTAAAATCCATTTTCTCTAAGGAAATCTAATGTGATTTTACTTTTTTCATTTTCACTTTCTGTCTTTGAAAATATCATAAATTTTTCTATATATTTACCCATAATGTCATTTTCAAGATTTACATATGAACCATGAATTTTCTGTGCCAATATTGTATTCTTTAATGTGTGTGGTATTATAGATACTTTAAATACTTCATTATCTACATAAGCAACAGTAAGACTTATACCATCAATTGTTATGGAGCCTTTTAAAATTATATATTTTAAAATTTCTTTATCTGCACTTATAGTAAACCATGTCCCATCCTCTTTGTTGTCAATTGAAAGTATCTGTCCCTTTCCATCAACATGTCCGCTTACAATATGCCCTCCAAATCTGTCACTAACCTTCAAAGCTCTTTCTAAATTGACCTTATTGCCATCTTTTAATCTTCCAAGATTTGTTCTATCTAAAGTTTCACCCATAATATCAGCAACAAAAGAATTACTGTTTATTTTATTTACAGTCAGACATACACCATTAACAGCTATACTATCACCTATTTTAGTTTCTTCTAAAACTTTGTTACATTTTATTTCAATATTCCCAAAACCACTTCCTATAGATAGTTCTTTAAGACTTCCTATTTCCTCTACTATTCCTGTAAACATCAAAGTACCTCCTTTTTAGATGTATCCTTCTACTACTATTTCATTTCCCATCTGTTCATATGACATATCTTTAAGATTTACACAGTCATCAAGATTATAGAATCCTTGTCCACTCACACTATTTTTACTATTTTGTCCACCTATTATTTTAGGTGCTATATAAAATCTTACTTTATCAACAATTCCTTCTTTTAAAGCTGAAAAATTAAGAGTTCCTCCTCCTTCTAATAGTATTGAATCAATTTTATCTTTTCCAAGCTTTTCGACTACTTCTTGTAAATCTACTTTTCCTTTTTTAGACTTAGTTTCCATTACCTTGACACCCATTTTTTCTAACTTCTCTTTTTTTATTAAATCAGCATTTTCAATACAAGCAACTATTGTATTATTATTGTTATATTTAATAACTTTACTTTCAAATGGAACTTTTAAAGTGCTGTCTATAATAATCCTTAGTGGATCTTTACCTTTATGCTCTCCTCTATATGTAAGAGATGGATCATCACTTAAAACAGTATTTATTCCAACCATAATTCCAGACATTCTGTTTCTAAGTTCATGACTATGCAATCTTGATCTTTCACTTGTAATCCATTTTGATTCGCCACCACTTGTAGCTATCTTTCCATCAATGGAAATTCCAGCTTTCATAATTACAAATGGCTTTTTAGTTGTTATATATTTTATAAATACTTCATTTAATTTTCTGCATTCTTTTTCTTTAACCCCAACCTTAACTTCAATATTGTTTTCTTTAAGTTTTTTAATGCTTTTTCCTGCCACCAAAGGATTAGGATCAAGCATTCCTATTACTACTTTTCTAACTTTCTTTTCTATAAGCAGATCTACACATGGAGGTGTTTTTCCATAGTGAGCACATGGTTCTAATGTAACATATACCGTTGCCCCTTCAATATCTTCCACTGCATTTTTTACTGCATTTCTTTCAGCATGAGCATGCCCGTATTTCTCATGAAATCCTTCACCTATAACCTTATTATCTTTTACAATAACTGCACCAACCATTGGATTCGGATTTACCATACCAACACCTTTAATAGCTAACTCTAATGCTCTTTTCATATAAAACTCGTCCATAGTATCCCCTCTTATCTAAACTTGATATATATAATATAATTAAAAAGTCCCTGAAGATTAATTTCTTCAGAGACATGCTTATTTTTACATTTTTTCAATTATACACCATACTAAATTTAATAAAATCATACCACTGTTATATCTACCTTTTAATAAATAGCAATTTTACAGCAGCTAAACATTATATAAAATTCACAAAATATACTGACTTATATTTTTAATTAAAATAAAAAAATCCTGAACAAAAGTTCAGGACATAAATACAAATCAAATAGTCATCTTATGAAAACACAAAATGCATAATTAATACTCTTCTTTTATCCAGACTATACTGTTGGCCTCGGAATTTAACCGAATCTGCTAATAATAAGCTCGCGGGCTATACCGCCAGTAGGGAATTACACCCTGCCCTGAAGATTAATATTTAATTTTATGTTTTTATATTAACACTTTATACAACATCTGTAAAGATATTTATATTAAAAATTTAATATTTCAAAATCCATTTTCATTGATTTTAACCATTTAATCATTTCCAAATCACTCCATACTTCTAAACCTAATTTAGCGTACTTCATTGCTTCTTCTGGACTTCCTGGTTTTACTGCACCTTTTATCTCTTTAATAGTCTTAGACTTTAATAAATAATCAATAACTAATGGATTTCTTTTATATGCTCTTCTTAATGCTCTTTCTGCTTCTTTAAGTTTTCCATTCTTAAACAAACATGCTACTCTGTTATAATTAGTATCTAGTAAATAGTCATGCTCACATCTTGCCAATATTTCTTCTGCTTCTTTAAGCTTTCCTTCAATAATAAGCCAGCTTGTAAGAATTCCTCTGCACACTAGATTATCCTTTTTATTATAGGTTAATACATCATTTAAATTTCTAATTGCTTCTTCTCTTTCGTTTATATTCCATAAATGAAGAGCAAGAGTATATTTTGCACCAAAAAATGGTTCTGCAATTGGTAATTTAAATAATCTTAAATCTGTATCTTTTAAATCTGTTATTTTCAATACATTTTGTGCTGCTTTAACAGCTTTTTCTAATAACATCTTCTTTTCTTCATTATTTAAGCTGGAATTCTTTGATAAAATTATATATGCATCCGGACAATCCTCATATATAGTTAAAGCTTCTTTAGCATACTTTGCCTTATTGTTAAAGTTTTTTTCTCTCCATGCTCTATCTACAATTTTTTGAGCTACTACAAAGTTTTTGTTTACAGCAAATCTGAAAGTATTTGCTTCATTATTTTCAGATATATTTTCTTCAGTTACTGCTACTGCTGCTTCTTTTTCTGCATTTGCAGATGAATCAGCTATCTTAATTGTCCACTTTTCACTGTTTTCATCTAAATTTAATAAATTTCTTACTTCCTTTGACTTACTTGATCCAGTACTACTACTTACTCCCAGTTCCTTATATAAATCAAGAGCCTTTATATATGGATTATTTTTGGCATCAAACAAATTATTTACAGTTCCCATGGCGTGTACAACTCCAGCAGCCCATGAAGAAGCCTTTCCTTTTTTAACTTGTTCTTCATTGTTTAAAAATAATACTTTTGTAGCTTCTATGCAAATATTTTTATATTCATCATTTAGATATTCATTTGAAAAGCTAGTTATCTTTTCAACTATCTCCTCATACTTACCAGCTAATACGTTAGATAATTCCTGCATTGCTTTTGATAGCTCCTTTTTTTAAATCTTTATGTATTTGATTTTTTAATAATAAATCAAATATACTTTTATTCATAATATAGTATTTTGTAAAACACTATTTGTTTATACGATTTTTTACCACCTTGCAATTATAACATATTATTTATAATTATATCTACTTATTAATTGTTTTTATTAATTGTATCTTCAAAATGTACTATATTGTTATTATTTCATTACATGATTATTAATATTATATATTACTAATCTGAACAAAACCTTAACAAATAATATATTTTTAATCTAACATAGTATGTATACAAACTTCTTCTTATAAATATATATAATTATAATAATTTGTAGAAGTGGTCTTGTTTTGTTAAGAAAAAACCTATATGATTTATGTAGTTTTTTATGTTCTCCATACACACATTTAAATATCATTCCCAAAATTTCTCTTTTTACACATGAAAATATTTTCAATCAATTACAATCAAAGATAGATTTTAAATTTCAGTGGAATAAAAGAAACAATTTTATTATAAATGATTTTAAATTCTCTTTCAAATATGAAATACTTGAACAAACTTCCATATTAATAAAAGTAAAATTATCTATTATAAATTCTTTTATATTGAATCCATTCATAAATAAAAATAGATCTTCAATGATTGATGATTACATTATTATCGCAGAATATACTCCTAATAATAATATAAAATTATATAACCTAATTTCTAAAGAAGAAAATCCTCTTCTTTACCATTCATTAATTAATAAAAAGCTAGATTTCATTAATACTTTTCTTCCATTAAAAATAGATAATATTTGGAATATAGATTTTAAAACTTTAAATTCTATGTATGATAAAATACAAACTCTATCTTATCATTTTTCCACTAGAAAAGTAAAGAGAAATTCTAAATTCAATATAGAAACTGCATGTAATTATGCAGAAACATTTGCCCTTACACCTAATCCCGAATATATATCTTATGAAAACTTTGGTGGAGACTGTACAAATTTTATATCTCAAATACTTTATTCAGGAGGATTAAAAAAAACATATTCGTGGACTCCTTATTCTAATACATGGCTAAGAGTTGAAGAACTCTACTATTATCTTATAAATAATGCCCTTGCTTATAAACTTACCGATGATGACTCTTTATCAAAAGGTACCTTAATACAATTTAAGACACCAAGGCTAGGTCGTTTTTTTCATTCTGGATTTATAACTCACAGGCTTCCTGATGGTGAATGCCTTTATTGTTGTCACAGCTATAATAAATTAAATTATCCATTAAGTCAGATATATCCAGTACTTTATCCTGAACTGCGCAGTCTTTATTTCTATTGATTTATAGATATTATATTCATTCATATTATAATACATTAATTGCAAATTTAAATACAGGTATCTTATACTAACACTTTCTAAGATACCTGTATTATAAATCTTAATTAATAATTTTCAAATTGAAAATTAAACTGTTATTTCACTTGTTATTTTTAATGCTTCTTTATTTTCTTCTATAATTGGATTTATGTATTCGTCTATGAATTCTACAACTTGACTTGGCGCTCTTCCAACGAATTTAGCCGGATCTATTACACCTAATATTTCATCTCTTGTAAGGCCAAAAGAATCATCATTTATAATTCTTTCTATTAAATCATTGTCTAATCCTTCACCTTTAACTCTTTGAGCTGCTGCCATTGAGTGAACTCTTATATTTTCATGTAATTCTTGTCTGTCCTTACCTCTCTTAACAGCTTCCATCATTATGTTTTCTGTAGCCATGAATGGTAACTCTCTTTGAACGTGAGATGCAATTACCTTGTCATATACAACCATATTCTCAGCAATATTCATGTATAGATTTAAAACACCATCTAATGCTAAGAATCCTTCAGCTACTGATAATCTCTTATTGGCTGAATCATCTAATGTTCTTTCAAACCATTGTGTTCCTGCAGTTATAGCTGGATTTAAAGCATCTACAATTACATATCTTGCTAAAGCACTAATTCTTTCACTTCTCATAGGATTTCTCTTATAAGCCATAGCTGAAGATCCTATTTGATGTTTTTCAAATGGTTCTTCCATTTCTTTCATATTTTGAAGTAATCTTAAATCATTACTAAACTTATATGCACTTTGTGCAACTTCTGATAAAGTATTTAAAACTATTGAATCAAGTTTTCTAGGATATGTCTGTCCTGTAACTCCAAAACTTTTTTCAAATCCCATTTTTTCTGCTACTATTTTATCTAAAGCTTTTACCTTACTTTCATCTCCATCAAAAAGTTCCATAAAACTTGCTTGAGTTCCTGTTGTTCCTTTAACTCCTCTAAGCTTTAATTGTGATATTAAAAAATCTATGTTTTCAACATCCATAACTAAATCCTGCATCCAAAGTGTAGCTCTTTTACCTACTGTAGTTAATTGTGCAGGTTGGAAGTGTGTAAAACCTAATGTAGGCATATCCTTATATTCTATTGCAAAATTCTTTAAATGATTTAATACAGTAACTATTTTGTTCTTAATTAAATTTAAGGCATCTCTCATAATTATTACATCTGTATTATCTCCAACGTAACATGATGTTGCCCCTAAATGAATTATCCCCTTAGCATTTGGACATTGAAGACCATATGCATAAACATGACTCATAACATCATGTCTTACTTCTTTTTCTCTTTTAGCTGCTTCATCATAATTTATATCATTTATATGCTCTTTTAATTCTTTAATCTGCTCATCAGTTATATTTAAACCTAATTCTTTTTCGCCTTCTGCTAAAGCAACCCATAATTTTCTCCAAGTTGAAAACTTCATGTCATCTGAAAAAATATAACTCATTTCTTTAGATGCATATCTTGAATTTAAAGGTGTACTATATAAATTTCTCATTCAAAAACCTCCACACGAATATATTTTATACTTTTCGTTTCATCATTCGTATTATATCATACTTTATAAAGTTTTGTGTACTATTTTATAATTTTTTGTATAGTTTTTTCATATTTTAGCTGATATATTAATCCTTCATTTATTTGTATTTATAAATGACTCTCATACTTCAATATTTATTTAAAATTTTCATAAATAAAATTCATTATATAAACTTAACTTTTTGTTATTATTGTATTTTTCAAACATATAATATATAAATAATATTTTACAGAAAGGAAGTTATATAATATGTGCAAATTAAACATATTTGATAAATTATCTTTTTTACTAGTATTAATCGGTTCTCTTAATTGGGGAACAATCGGCTTATTAGACTTTAACATAGTCAATTTTTTCTGTATGGGAATTCCTATACTTGAAAGAATTATATATGTTATAGTATGTGCCGCAGCTCTTAATTTAGTTTCTCTTCTTTTTAGATGTAATATAATAAGTTTTGATAATTAAAATAATATATTAATCTTTTTATATATACAGAAAAGGTTCCATATTTATAATATGGAACCTTTGAAACTATATATTAGTCTTCTAAGCTTTCAACTAATTTTGCAATTTCTTCTACTGCTAAAGCTTCGTCATCACCAGAAGCTACAACTTTTATAGTAGCATCTTTAGTTACTGCTAAAGATAAAACTCCTATTAAGCTTTTTACGTTTGCTTTCTTACCATTGTATTCTATGCTAACGTCAGACTTAAATGATGAAGCCTTCTTAACTAATAATGTAGCTGGTCTAGCGTGAAGACCTGAACCGTTCTTAACAACAACTTCTTTTTCTATCATTACATACACCTCTTTACAAAAAAATTAATAAATATAGCATTTAACTCTTATAGTATAAACGTTTTTACTAATAATTTCAACTCAAAATTTATCCAATTTCATTAAAATTAATAACTATCTAGGTTGTACTATTAATTTTATGGCTGTTCTTTCCTCTCCATCTATTTGTATATCAGTAAACGCCGGAATACAGACTACATCTTTTCCGCTTGGTGCAATAAAACCTCTTGCTATTGCTATAGCCTTAACAGCTTGATTTATAGCGCCTGCTCCTACTGCTTGAATTTCTGCTACATTCTGCTCTTTTATTATAGCCGCTAAAGCTCCTGCTACTGAGTTTGGATTTGATTTTGTTGATACTTTTAATACTTCCATTTTTATTATTCCTCCCAGAATTATATTAATCGTTTACATTATTTATATTCTATACATCTATTAAAAATCCTTTATTTTTATATTTTTTTTTAATTTTACCTTAAAAATTTTTAAATTATTAATTTTTTGTTAAATAATTAGGTTTAAATTTAGTATTTATTCAACTAACTTTTACTTAAGAATGGATACTAAAAAAAGTAAAGCACATTTTGAAAATCAAAACATACTTTACTTCTATCTTCTACTTTGCAAAATCTACTGCTCTAGTTTCTCTAATAACATTAATTTTAATTTGTCCTGGATACTCAAGTTGTTCTTCGACACTCTTAACTAGATTATGTGCTAATTCAATTGTACCGACATCGTCAACTTTTTCTGGTTTAACCATAATTCTAATCTCTCTACCAGCTTGAATGGCATATGACTTTTCTACACCTTCATAAGAATTTGCAATTTCTTCTAATTTCTCTAACCTCTTAATGTATGCTTCCAATGTTTCTCTTCTAGCACCTGGTCTAGCTGCTGATATTGCATCAGCTGCCTGAACTAATACTGCTTCAAGAGACTGCATTTCTACATCTGAATGATGGGCTGCTATTGCATTGACTACTAATGGTGATTCATGATATTTCTTAGCAAGATCTCCACCTATTAATGCATGTGGACCTTCTTGTTCCTGATCTACGGCTTTACCTATATCATGCAACAATCCTGCCCTTTTAGCTAGAGTAACATCTAAACCTAGCTCTGAAGCCATCAAGCCAGCTAAATATGAAACTTCTATGGAATGTTTTAAAACATTCTGACCATAACTAGTTCTATATTTTAATCTACCAAGAAGTCTAATAATTTCAGGATGTAAACCGTGTACACTAGTTTCAAGGGCCGCTTGTTCCCCTTCTTCTTTTATACTATTTTCAACATCCTTAGTTGCTCTTTCAACCATCTCTTCGATTCTTGCTGGATGTATTCTGCCATCCACTATTAACTTTTCTAGTGCCATTCTAGCAACTTCTCTTCTAATTGGATCGAAACTTGATAAAATGACTGCTTCCGGAGTATCATCTATAATTAAGTCTACTCCTGTTAATGTTTCTAAGGTTCTTATGTTTCTTCCTTCTCTACCTATTATTCTACCTTTCATCTCATCATTCGGTAGGGCAACAACGTGTACAGTTGTCTCTGACACATGATCTGCTGCACATCTTTGAATGGCAGTAGTTATAATCTCTCTTGACTTCTTATCTGCCTCTTCTTTTGCTCTGCTTTCAATGTCTTTAATCATTAACGCAGCATCATGTGTAATTTCTTTTCTAATTTCATCTAAAAGAATTTCACGAGCTTCTTCGCCTGAAAGGGCTGCAACTCTTTCAAGTTCTGCTCTTCTTTCATTATAAAGTTCCTGTACCTTTGCTTCTACTTGATCTAATTCAAGCATTTTTTCATTAATTGTTTGTTCTTTGCTTTCTAGAAGTTCACTTTTCTTATCAAGTGCTTCTTCTCTTTGAATTACTCTTCTCTCAAGCCTTTGAATCTCATTCCTTCTGTCACGAGATTCTTTATCAAAATCATTTCTTAATCTGTGAAGTTCTTCTTTAGCTTCAAGTATTGCTTCTTTCTTTTTAGCTTCAGCATCTCTTTCTGCTCTCTTTAAAACTTCTTCTGCTTCTTTTTCAAGTGATTCTACTTTACTTTTTGTAGTATTTTGAACCGACTTATAAACCACTATTCCTAATATTGCTAATATAACGATATCAGCAATTATCATTAACGCTAGTTGCACATCAACACCTCCTAATTTAATATTTCTCATTTATCTTAATAAGAAAGTAAGTAGGTGTCATACTCTTCTCACTGCATTCGGAATATGATAAACCAGTATTCCTTTTTATTCTATATGAAAAATAAAAATATGTCAAGTTTGCCCATATACTGCTTATTTACTCCATTATCCTATCTTATCCTTGATAATTGTGAAAATAGCTGCATATATGACTCATCATACATACAGCTATTTTTTGAACAATTTACAAAAATCATATTAAACTTTTTGTAAAAATATTTTATTTTTCTTTAGTCTTATCTTCTTTAGGAGCAGTATCTACTGCGCTTTCACTTTTAGCTTCAGCTGGTGCTGCTTCAGCTAATGGTAAATTATATTTAGCTCTAATTTGATTTTCTATGTCAAGAGCTACATCTGGATTATCTTTTAAATATACTTTTGAATTTTCTCTACCTTGGCCTAATCGTACATCACCATATGAGAACCAAGCTCCGCTCTTTTGAACTATTTCTTCTTTAACTCCTACATCAAGTACATTACCAGTTCTTGATATTCCTTCATTATACATAATATCAAATTCTGCCTGTCTAAATGGAGGTGCAACCTTATTCTTCATTACTTTAACTCTAGTTCTGTTACCTATTATTGAATCACCTTGTTTTATCGAATCTATTCTACGTATGTCAAGTCTTACTGATGCATAGAATTTTAACGCTCTACCACCAGTTGTTGTTTCAGGTGAACCGAACATTACTCCAACTTTTTCTCTTAATTGATTTATAAATATCGCAACACAATTAGTTTTATTTATTGTACCTGCAAGCTTTCTTAATGCTTGAGACATTAATCTCGCTTGAAGACCTATATGAGAATCTCCCATTTCCCCTTCTATTTCAGCTTTTGGAACTAAAGCTGCAACAGAGTCAACAACTAATACATCAATAGCTCCAGAACGCACTAATGCTTCTGCTATTTCAAGACCTTGTTCTCCTGTATCTGGCTGAGAAATTATTAAGCTTTCAACATCTACACCTATCTTTTGTGCATAACTAGGATCTAATGCATGCTCTGCATCAATATATCCAACAGCTCCACCTTTTTTTTGTGCTTCTGCTGCTATACTAAGGGCTACTGTTGTTTTACCTGAACTTTCAGGTCCATAAATTTCAATTATTCTTCCCTTTGGAACTCCACCTATTCCAAGAGCTATATCTAAATCCAAGCATCCAGTTGATATAGCATCCATAGTCGTCACATTATGATCTCCCAATTTCATGACTGACCCTTTACCAAACTGCTTTTCTATATTACTCATAGCACTTTCAATTGCTTTTAGCTTTTCTGCATCTATATTTGCCATAATCCTACCATCCTCTCATCGAACTTATGTTCTATGTATTAATTATAGAATAATTCTCATACTTAGTCAATAATTATTCTAAGAAAAATTCCCTCTTTATGTATATATAAAAGAAGGAATTCATTTTAATTATATCCAATTATAACAGTTTCTAAACAATGACATCAGTTTTATTTATCAGTATCTAAAGCTTCTCTGTTATGCTTAAAGTATTCATATCCAGAAATTATTGTAATTATTACTGCTGCCATAAGCATAATTGATGGTACAATTTCAAAAAATTGTGACCATATATTATTATTTCTAACAAGCTTAGTTAAATATTGAAAATCTCCAATATTCACTTTTAATAGTAATAAAATTATAGCTATTATCTGTATTACTGTTTTTATCTTTCCCCACCAGCTTGCAGCAATTACTTTTCCTTGGGAAGCTGCAATTGATCTTAAACCTGAAACTGCAAATTCACGTGCAATTATAATTACGGCAGCCCATGCAGGAACAACATGTAATTCAACCAATGATATAAGGGCCGCAGTTACAAGCAACTTATCAGCTAAGGGATCCATAAACTTACCGAAATTCGTTATCTGGTTCCTGCTTCTTGCAATATAACCATCAAGCTTATCTGTTATAGATGCTAAAATAAATATTACGGTTGCAATAGTGCTACCATAAGGTATATTCTTAGCTGCAATAAATACTAAGAATACAGGAACTAATACTATTCTGATTAAAGTCAATTTATTTGCAAGATTCATCAACCACAACTCCTAATAAATCATAATCCATACTCTTTGTTATCTTTACTTTAACAAATGTACCTATTTCAAGATTATCGTTACACTTAAAAAATACCTCTGCGTCTATTTCAGGAGCCATCTCATAGCTTCTTCCACGGTAATCTTCTCCATCATATCCTTCAACAAGAATATCATATATTTTGCCAATTTTCAATTCATTTATTTTTTCTGAAATACCTTTTTGTAAAAGCATCAGATCTTTTTCTCTTTGCTTTTTAACTTCTTCATCTATTTGTCCATCCATTCTTGCAGCAGGTGTATTTTCCTCCTGTGAATATGTAAACACTCCTACTTTTTCAAGTTTATAATCTTGTAAAAAATCTTTTATTTCATTAAAGTCTTCTTCTGTTTCTTGTGGAAATCCTACTATAAATGTAGTTCTTATTATCATTCCAGGTATTCTTTCTCTTAATGTATCAATTTTTTTAAGTATTGCTTCTTTAGTAGTCTTTCTTCCCATTAGTTTTAAAACATGATTACTTATATGTTGTATCGGAAGATCTAAATATTTAACAACTTTATTATTTTGAGCCATTTCATCGATAAGTTCATCATATATTTCTTCTGGATAGCAATAAAGAACTCTTATCCACTCTATTCCTTCTATTTTAGATAATTCATTTAATAGTTCATGAAGATTTTTCTTTCCATATATATCACTTCCATACATAGTTGTATCTTGAGCTATAAGAATTAATTCTTTAATTCCTTGAGATGCAAGTTCTTCTGCTTCCTTTAATATATTCTCCATTTTTCTACTTCTGAATTTCCCTCTTATTTTAGGAATTATACAGTATGTACAGAAGTTATTACATCCTTCAGCTATTCTTATGTATGCACTTCCCTTTTGTGTAGTAAGAATTCTGCTTCCTTCGTTTATACCTTCATCTGTATAGTTTACAAGTCCTTCTTTTTTCTCATTGCCGTTTATAAAATTAGTTATAACACTATTAATTTTATCATAATCATTAACTCCAAGCATAAGATCTAATTCTGGAATAAGTTCTCCAAGTTCTTCACTGTATCTTTGGATAAGGCATCCAGTTGCAATAAGAAGCTTACATTTATAATTAACTTTATAATCAGCCATTTCTAATATTGTATCAATAGATTCCTGCTTAGCACTTTCTATAAATCCACATGTATTTACTATTAATATATCTGCTTCTTTAGGATTATTTGTTATTGTATAATCCCTGCTCATGTTTCCAAGGATTATTTCAGAGTCTACTCTGTTTTTATCACACCCTAAACTTATTATTCCAACTTTATACATGTTTGTTTTGTCTTTTATTCTAATTGGATCTTTTACAATCTTTAAATTATTATCACTCAAAATTTGTATCCTCCTGCGTTTTGATAGGTTTAATTATAGCAAATTAGAACTGTTTTTTACAAGTCACTATTATTATACACCTATTTTTATACATTAAAATTAAATAATCATTAAATTTGCCAATTAAATAAAAATAATGCTATCTACTTTTTATTTAATTGGCTTAACTCTTAAAACTTAATTTTCATTGTTTTGTTCATTCAATAATTGTTCTTTTGTAACTAGTACCTGCCTTGGTCTGCTTCCATCCTTTTCAGATATTATATTTCTTTCCTCCAGTTCATCCATTATTCTTGATGCCCTGTTAAAACCTACTCTTAATTTCCTCTGTATAAAAGATGTTGATGCCTGTTGAAATTCAACAACAATATTTATAGCATCATTTAAAAGTTCATCAACATCATCATTACCATCATGACTTCCTGATGAGCTTGAGTCAGCTGCAGAATTTATATGTTCAATAATATCTTCTTCATAAGATGTCCCCTCTCCCTGTTCACTCTTAATAAATGAAATTACCTGTTCCACTTCTTCTTCTGAAATGAAGCACCCTTGAACTCTTAAAGGCTTACTTTCACCTACAGGATAGTAGAGCATATCACCTTTTCCTAATAATTTTTCAGCTCCTGAACTATCAAGTATGGTTCTAGAATCTATCTGAGAAGAAACTGCAAATGATATTCTTGATGGTATATTAGCCTTTATTACTCCTGTAATTACATCAACAGAAGGCCTTTGAGTTGCAATAACAAGATGCATTCCAGCCGCTCTTGCCATCTGAGCCAATCTTCCTATATAATCTTCAACATCATTTGGACATACCATCATTAAATCTGCAAGCTCATCTACAATAATTACTATATAAGGAAGCTTTTGCTCTATTATTCCTTTATTATAAAGTTCATTATATGATTCCATATTTCTAACACCCATGTCAGCAAACAACTTATATCTCTTTGTCATTTCATTAACTGCCCAATTTAATGCTGCTGCTGCTTTTTTAGGATCTGTTACAACTGGTATCAATAGATGAGGTATTCCATTGTATACATTAAGTTCAACAACTTTAGGATCCACCATTAGAAGTTTTACTTCATTTGGATTATATTTATATAAAATACTTATTATAAGTGAATTTATACATACACTCTTACCTGACCCTGTTGCACCTGCAATTAATGTATGAGGCATTTTACTTAAATCGCCAACAACACACTTACCTGATATATCCTTACCAAGAGCAAATGCTAGCTTCTTTTTAGATTCAATGAATTCTTCATTTTCTAATACTTCCCTAAGGAATACTGCCGTTTGTTTTCTATTTGGTACTTCTATTCCAACAGCTGCTTTTCCTGGTATAGGAGCTTCTATTCTTATCCCTGAAGCCGCAAGCCCTAATGCTATATCATCTGATAAATTTACTATTTTACTAACTTTAACTCCAGGACTTGGCTGAAGTTCAAATCTTGTTACAGATGGACCTTTGGTAACTTGAGTAACTTTAGCATCTACACCAAAATTAGATAATATTTCTTCAAGTTTATTTGCACTTTCAATAAGTTCTTTCTTATCACTGCTATTTAATTTTGTACTTGAATTTGTTTTTAATAACTCAAGACTTGGATGAACATATTCTTTTTCTTCTCTTTGCCCTTCCATTACATCTTGTATTTCTTTACTTACAACATCTTTAACATTTTCATCAAGTTTTTCTTTCTTCTGCTTATTTGTTTCTTTTGCTATAACTTTCTCAGGATAACTTTGTTTTTCATCCTGTTTATCAAGAAAACTATCAATTTGAATATCCGATGAAACTTCTTCTTTTATTGGTTCTGTTGCAATGTCATCTTCCTGTGCATTTTTCATAAAATCTAAAATTTTAATCTTTTTATCAACCTTAGATAGTAACTCTCTACTGCTTTTTTCACCATCATCAGATTCAGTTTTATCAACAATATTAATAAAACTGTCTCTATTCCTGGTTTTTTCAATTTTACTTGTGTTATTTATTTTTTCTCTTCTGCTCGTCTTAATTTTCTCTTTTGTATTATAGGCCTTAATTCCTAAATCATATAAAGTTATATCAAAAATCAAAGTAACCGAAATCACAGAAAAAGTAAATAAAATTACATAAGCTCCTAAGAACCCTAATAATCTGTATAAAGGATAACATACAAGATATGATATAATTCCACCATGTATAAATTCCGTATCACCGTATAAAATTTCTTTAAAACTTTCTATAAAATTATCAGGTGTATATGAACCTTGTATATTTAAAGTTCCACATACCATCATAATAACAATAACCATTATTGTTATTCCAAAGAAACACTTGTCTAGCTGTATATTTCCCCTTGTTTTTATATACTGAAATCCAAAATATATAAGATATATGGGTAATGCATACATTCCAACGCCGATAGCTGCACATACAATAGTCTGAGCTATAGTTGAAAGTGCACCAGCAAGATCTGTATAAATTGCTATAGCAAATATCACTCCAGTGGCCATATATATTATACCCGTAATATCTGGATTGCTATCACTTTTAACAGGAGCCTTTTTGCTTTTGCTGCCCTTCCCTTTCGTTTTAGTTCTCGCCAACTTTAATCACCTCTTCCTTTTTATTATTTCTACAAAATATAATTATTCCCTTTAATAAGATAACATTAAAAATAAAATACGACTATAGTTTTTTCTATAGTCGTATAAATTTAAATATACATTACTTCTCTTATTTAAGAAGTCAAATTTAATAATATAACTTACAACGTATTTTCTTTTATCATTAATTTCATATTATATATCATTCTTCTATAAGCTCTCTTAACTTTTTTATAGCTTCGCTTATTCCGCCAACTTCATCAATAAGACCACAATCCACAGCTTGCTTTCCAATCAGCATTGTTCCAACATCATTTAATAAATCATCAGTTTGAAGCATAAATTTTTCTAAAGTTTCTGATTTTATATTAGATGTCCTTACAATAAAATCATTAATTCTTTCCTGCATCTTTTTAAAGTATTCAAATGTTTGCGCTATTCCAATAACAAAACCATTCATTCTTACTGGATGAACAATCATTGTTGCTGAAGGTGTTATAAACGAAAAATCAGATGATGTTGCAAGAGGAACCCCTATTGAATGACCTCCTCCAATTACTATAGATACAGTAGGTTTTGACATACTATTTATCATTTCTGCTATGGCAAGCCCTGCTTCAACATCTCCTCCAACAGTATTGAGAACTATAAGAACTCCTTTAACACTATCATTTTGTTCTATCTCAATAAGTTGTGGTATTATATGTTCATATTTTGTTGCTTTTGTCTGTGGTGGCAAAACTGAATGTCCTTCAATCTGTCCTATTACTGATAATACTACAATATCTCTATTGGGATTCGCTACAGCTGTATTTCCAAATTCTTTTATATCCTTCATTTTGTCAACAGCTTCTGAAGTTTTTTCACTATTATTATCATTTCCATCTTCTTCATTTTTCAAACCATTATTTAAAATATCTTTTTCCATAAAAACGTCCTCCTATGTACTCTGCTTTTTTTATTCTGCACATATGGTTTAGTTTTTATTCACCTTTATTTTTTAGAATTAATATTTTCTTCCCACTTATCAGCTCCTTTATACTCTTCCTCAATATATTTAAGAGCCATTGTTATTGTATTTATTTACTTTATTCCCCCTTATTCTAATTGTTCTAAAACTAAGCTTTATTATTTCTTTGACTAAATAGCCAATCTATCGCCTCTTCATTATTATAAGCAGGAACCCATGCAAAATGATTATATATAGCATTTTCATCTACTCGTACACCGGCTTTTAACATATCTTCCTCTGAAAATTCTGTAAATTTAATATTGCTTCCTAATTCTTTTAATCTATATACAATAGTCTTAGTTCCTATAATATTATTGTTATATTTATATTGATCTTTTTGTCCATACATAGGAACTACAGGATCATTTGTAGCATGAAAAGCCCATATAGGCATTTCTTTAATATTTTCCATTAACGATATATCCCCTTGTCCACAAACTGGCATTGCTGCTGCAAACATATCTGGATATGAAGTTATCATTCCCCATGTTCCCATGGCCCCCATAGAGCATCCAGTAATATAAATTCTTGATTTATCAATACATGGATATTCACTTTCTAAATCATTTAACGTATCTAATAATGCTTGTTTTATTTTAGGTTCATTCCACCCAATCTTTCCTGTTGTATCAACATTAACCTTGAGTTCTGCTGGAAGCTGTGGTGCTAATACATACGATTTATACTTAGATTGAATTCTATCTGAAGCAAATCCTGTTATCATATCATTTGCAGTAAGCTGAATACTATTATCACTACCTACTTCACCACCACCATGAAGCACTAAAACTAATGGAACCTTTTCATCATTGGTAACTTGTGGAGTATACAACCTATATTGAAGCATTTCGCTATCTTCTGTAGCCTTATGAATCCCTGATTTAAATTTATCACTATCTCCCAAATCAAACTTAATATCATTTTTAGAAATATTTAAATCATCAGTTTTAGTACATGTTATATTAAAATTAGTATTATATGATATTGCTTCAAAGTGCAGCTCTACATAATCTTCTCCCAATTGAATTTTGTCAACTTTTTCTTTTACGGTATTATCACCATCTATATATTCAATTTCAAAATCATCTGATGATAAATTAAACCTTGATAAATTATCTCCATATAATTTTATTGACTCTACCTTATTTCCAAAATCGCTTGTAGGTGCATATCCTTTAGCTTTAAATGTATATGAATGAGCGACTGAACTATTAGTCAGTACACTTACACATACTACTGATAAAATAAACACATTTCTTATAAATTTACTCATTACTATTTCCTCCTGAACCATATATATTTTTAGCATTTAATCTTATACTAATCTAATGTTTATACATATTTTTATTTTCTATCATATTTTATCAATAGCACTACAAAATATTAATTTCATAGTGCTCTATTTTAACTTTTAAACAATTACTGTCAATAAATCTTCATTAAAATTGATATTCTTCTTATCTTCTTCAACAACATCTAAATAATTATCTGAATTTGTAACAATTACTGGTGTTATTAGAGAATATCCTTCTTTTCTTATTTTATCCATATCAAACTCCAACAAAACCTGTCCCTTACTTACTTTATCTCCCTGTTTTGCTTTTGGAGTAAAATATTTGCCATCTAATTTTACTGTATCCATTCCCACATGTATCAATACTTCTACTCCATTATCAGTTGTTATCCCCATTGCATGGAATGTTGGAAAAAATGTTGTAAGAACTCCATTAGCTGGTGAAACTATTTTCCCTTCTAAAGGTTCTATGGCAATTCCTTTTCCTAATGCTCCACAAGCAAATGCTTCATCTTCTACATTTGATAATTCTTTTATATTTCCTTTTAATGGACTAGCTAAAACTTCTTGCTTCACTAATGTATTTTCATTATTTGAAGAATCGTATTTTTTTGAAGCACTCCCTGTCATATCGTTATCATCCAATTTTACAAATAACATGGCTAAAAATCCTAATACTATCCCAGCTATTGATGCAATTATCATTCCAAAAAACGCCATATCAAATCCACTTTCCCCCATAAAGGCTGGGATTGCAAATATTCCCATTCCTCCAACAACATATAATCTTGAACCACAGAATCCCAATATTCCACCAGTTACAGCACCTATAACACAACTTAAAACAAATGGTTTCTTTCTTGGTAATGTTATTCCGTATATTGCTGGTTCAGTAACACCAAAAATTCCCGAAATTATTGCTGGAATACATAGTGATTTTAACTTTTTATTTTTTGCTTTTAGCGCTATAGCCATAACTACACCTGTTTGAGCAAAACATACTGCACAAGAAACTGCAACTATTGTATCGTATCCAAGAACTGATATATTGTTCATTGCTATTGGTACTAACCCCCAGTGTAAACCAAACATAACAAATACTTGCCAGAATCCACCTATAAATACTCCAGCTAAAACTGGACTTAAATTGTAAATAGACATTGTAACATTTCCAAGTCCATTACTCGCGTAAGTTGCAACTGGACCTATAGCTAAAAATGTTATTGGAATTACTAATAACAAAGTAAATAATGGAACTATAAAAGTTTTTATAACATCTGGAATTATTTTCTTCCATAACTTTTCAACATAAGATGCAAAATAAATTGAAAGTATTATAGGAATAACTGATGAAGTATATCCACTTGCAGGCATTACTACTGGAATTCCCATAAACTCAAGAGTTTTCCCTGCTGTTCCAACTATTGTAGGATAAACTAGCGAAGCACCTATAGCCATAGCTGTATATTGATTAACATTAAATTTTTTAGCTGCTGTGAATCCTAAGAATATTGGGAAGAAGTAAAATAAACTATCTCCTATTGCATGTAATATTGTATAAGTACCACTCTGATCACTTAACCACCCTAAAGCAATTGCCATTGATAGTAAACCTTTTATCATACCTACTGCACATAACACTCCAAGTACAGGTTGAAATACTCCTGATACAATATCTATGAATTTATCAAATGCTCCCATTTTTTCATTTGAATCACTTCCTTTATTTTCTGCCAATCCTCCAACTGCCATAACATCTGTATATACATCTGGAACATGATTGCCTATAACAACCTGATACTGTCCTCCACTCTTCACTACAGTAACTACACCATCCATATTCTTCAAAACATCTGTATTAGCTTTACTTTCATCTTTTAACTTAAAACGTAATCTTGTTACACAGTGAGTTAAGCTATTGATATTTTCTTTGCCACCAACATTTTTTATTATGTCTTTTGCAAGTTTTTCATATTTCATTTCTAACCTCTCCTCCTTTAATATCTGAAATTTAATTATTTTTATATAAAAAAACAAGACCAGAATTCCTTAACAATAACAGAAATAAATTCTATATATTGTTAACAATTGGTCTTGCCTGATTTAACAGTAACAATCTTTATTTAATTATCGACTTGTAACACGCTGTATATGAAGAGTGAGATAGAGCTGTTCTTCCTCACTTAAATTAATTTTCAAGTATTTTTCTATCTTAAGCATACACCTATAAGCCTTTGTATATTTTTTCTTTACTTGACTTAATATAAAATCTTCTGATTCATCTTCATAAAATTCTTTATTATAAACTCTCTTAAAGAAAAATCTCAAATGTGTTACAAATCTTTCATAATTTAATGATTTTTCATCCAATTCAATATCATAAGTGTATTTCACAATATTTAGAATATCATTAATTTTCTTTGTCATCCTATAAATATCATGATTTCTGCTTGTCTCATCATTAAACTGAGCTGTTATTAGATGAAGCGCTATATTTCCTGCTTCTTCTTCATTAAGCTTTTTTCCTGTTTCACTTTCAATAAATTCTAAAGCTTTAATTCCAATATTGAATTCCTTAGGATATAGCTTTTTTATCTCCCAGATGAGTACATTGGGTCTTTCTATTCCTTCATCAAACAATTTTAATGTATAACTTATATGGTCTGTAAGTGTTACATATATATAATCATTTATATTGCATTTAAGATTATTTTTAGCATATTCTATAATATCGTAGCATAAGGATATTTGTTCTGTCGGTATATCTTCCAAAAGCATTTTAAACTTTTCAAATGTATCTTTTTCTTTTAACGTAAAAGTCTTTTCAATTAATGCTTCATCTATTTCATCTCCAACCTTTTTCTTAAATGCAAGTCCACATCCAATTAATACTATTTCTCTATTATTATTATCTTTTGCCATAACTGCATTATTGTTGAAAATTTTACCTATCTTCACTCATATAACCTCACTTCCTAATATACTAAGTGCGCTTCAAATAAAAAACCTTAATTAATCAAAAGGAATGAATGCTCTCCATTGTTTAGGAGAAATAATTCATACAATTCCTTCTCATTAATTAAGGTATCGCCTAATCTAATAGTAACAATCTAAAATTAATGTAAACGTTTATTTCATTTTTATTATAAATCTATTATATGACTTTGTCAATATATTTTCTCTAAATTTCTAAGTAATGCCATAATTAAAATCAACATTCTAATTTTAATTACTTAAAAATAATAGGATACTGCACATAAAATCTATACAGTATCCTACTATCTATTCTTATTCTATATCAATAATTCTATCTTTGTAATAATATATTTTATCTCTTTCACTAATTTCACGCATTACCCTACATGGATTACCAACTGCCACAACATTTGCTGGAATATCTTTAGTAACAACACTTCCTGCTCCAATTACAGAATTATCACCAATATTTACTCCTGGCATAATTATCGCACCTGCACCAATCCATACATTGTTGCCAATATTAACAGGTATATTAAATTGTGCAACTTTTGCACGAAGTTCTGGATCAATAGGATGTCCAGCTGTTGCTATTGTTACATTGGGTCCAAACATAACACTATTTCCAACAAAGATATCCGTATCATCTACAAGTGTAAGGTTAAAGTTAGCATAAACATTATTTCCAAAATGAGTATTCTTGCCCCAATTTGCATGTAAAGGAGGTTCTACATAACAATTATTACCTACTTCAGCTAGAAGCATTTTTAAAATTTCATTTCTTTTTTCCATTTGAGATGGACGTGTATGGTTAAAATCATACAATATTTCAAGACACTGTTCTTGTTCCTTTGCTATTTCCTCATCAGTGCAGAAATATACTTTACCATTATTCATTCTTTCTCTTGTTGTCATGTTATTATCCCTTCTTTCAATTATATTTTATATACCTTAATGTATTATAGCATTATATTATTGCTAGACATCTTTTACTTTTCTATCCGGCAGCTGTGCCAATATTATTGCAATAAACACAAGACAGCATCCTATAAATTCTTTAAAAGATAAAACTTCCCCAAGTATTATCCATCCTGATATTACTGCAAAAACTGATTCTAAGCTCATTATTAATGTAGCAAGTACAGGTGTTGTATACTTTTGTCCCATTATTTGCAGTGTATATGCAACTCCTGATGACATTATTCCAGCATACAAAATTGGATTATAAGCACTCAATATGTCTGTTATGCTTGGATTTTCAAAGAGAAACATCAGTATAACACCTAAAAATCCTGCTACAAAAAATTGTATGCATGACATTCTCACACCATCAACAATAGATGAATATTTATCAATTATAAGTATATGTATTGAAAAACAAAAAGCACAAATAAGTATTAAGAAATCACCTTTACTTATTGAAAAACCTTCCTTCATACACAACAGATATAATCCCACAAGTGAAATCACAACGCTTATCCATACTTTTACTGGAACCTTTTTCTTAAATAAAATTCCAAGTATTGGCACAATAACTATGTACAATGATGTAATAAAACCTGATTTTCCAACAGTTGTGTACTGTATTCCTATCTGTTGAAAACAGCTGGCTGTAAAAAGCGCTACGCCGCATAATACTCCTGCAACAAATAGTGTCTTTTTATCTTTATGACTGCTTTCCTTTACTGTTTTTTTTCCGATCTTATCTAAAAGATAAATACAAGGTATTAAGAAAACCCCACCAACAATATATCTTGCTGTAATAAATGTAAATGGTCCTACATAATCCATTCCAACACTCTGTGCTACAAATGCTGTCCCCCATATAAGTGCTGTAATCATAAGGATTACATTTCCTTTTATATTGCTTTTATTCATATTGCCCTCCTATAATAAAATGTTGTACAACTTATTATAACATCTAACCAAGATTTTTCCTCTAAAAATTAAGAAGATGATTCTTATTCATATAAAAATCACCTTCTTAAATAAATTATTAAATTTATTAATCTATAATCTAATGTACATTTATAAAGTATAACCAACCGAAAATGCTTTATGAAGTATGTTTATAGCATTAACTGCATCCTTGGAATTTACAAGACACCAAATAGTCATATGAGAATCCGCAGTTTGAAGAACTTCAATGTTATTTTCATTTAGTGATTTTATTATTCTGGCCATAACACCAGGTGTTCCCTTCATTCCTGAACCTACAACAGCAACCTTACTGCATTCTTCAATAATACTATATTTAAAATTGTCCTTACTTAACAATGTTTCAACTATTTCTTTATCAGTCTTATTAATAGTAAATATCTGCTTATCTGGGAATATGTTAATTAAATCAAGGCTTATTTTATTTGCTGCAAGAAGTTCAAGTATATCATTATACTTTTTATTGCCTTCATTTTCACTTCTATTTATAGAAATTTGAATTCTATCTCCCTGACTAGTTATTCCTGACATTATTCTTCTATGTTTTCTATCTCCGAAGTTATTTATAAGAGTTCCCCTACAGTCATTCATTGTATTCTTAATTAGAAGAGGTATATTTCCTTCCATTGCTATCTCTACAGCTTTTGGATGAATAACCTTTGCTCCCTGATCTGCAAGCTGGAATACTTCATTATAGCTTATTACATCTATTAAATCTGCATCTTTAACTATTCTAGGATCAGCTGTCATAATTCCATCAACATCTGTGTATATTTCTATCATAGAAGCATTTAATGCTACTCCTAAAAGAGATGCTGATGTATCACTTCCCCCTCTACCAAGTGTTGTTAAATATCCATCTTCAGTTGCCCCTTGAAAGCCAGTAATCACAGGAACCCTACCTTGATTTATTATGTCCAAAACTCTTTCTGGATTAACTGTTAAACATTTAGCATCTGTAAAATTTTTATCTGTAACAACACCAGCTTGCCATCCTGTAAGAGGAACAGCATTTACTCCTGCCTCATATAAATCATTACTCATAACTACTGAACTTATAGTTTCTCCGCAACACATAAGTAAATCCTGAGCTAATCTGTTTGCATTTTTAAAATCTTCTTTTACAAGGGATAGTAAAGTATCTGTAGCATATGGTGCTCCTTTTCTTCCCATTGCAGATACAACAACAACAGGACTATATCCATCTTTTATTGCTCTCTTTACTTTTTCAACAACTTTTTGTCTGTTATCTTCACTTGAAACTGAAGTCCCCCCAAACTTTTGTACAATTATTCTCATTATTGTTCCTC
Organism: Clostridium butyricum; assembly: GCF_006742065.1. Taxonomy (NCBI): domain Bacteria; kingdom Bacillati; phylum Bacillota; class Clostridia; order Eubacteriales; family Clostridiaceae; genus Clostridium; species Clostridium butyricum. The sequence goes on from NZ_AP019716.1 coordinate 2,571,677, forward strand.
CCAAAATATTGATTATTCAATTATTAAGCTTTTGTTTATTAGTACTACAATGAATATTATATTACTTCTTATAGTTTTTTTAAATTTTTTATATAATATTTTAAAAATTCCTATTCATTAAACCATAAAACCATTCCATTTATCAACATTTTTTATACATAATTATAACTTAACTCTCTTTATATTTTCATCATCTGCATCTAAAATTATTGTTTTAGAACCAATTTTTTTCACACATTCCCAGGGAATCTCTAAAAAATCCTTGCTACTGAAAAAATTAAATTTTCCGCCATTCAAGTTTACTATCAAGTATTTAAAATTTCCATCTTCATCAATTATCAAATCATTATTAATTAAATAATCATACTTCTCACCATCATTAATGTTTATAAGTTCATATTTTTCTATATCACTAAGATATTTTATATTACTTTCTTCCTTCATAAAAATACCTCCTTATCTCATAACATAATATGAAATAAGAAGGTATTTTATTACTGTATTATACTTCTTTATTTAGAGTATTTAGTTTTAAAGTAACGCCAACATAAGTATATAGTTTAATATAAAAAATTTAATAACTAAAATATAACTCTTACTTAAATCTCAATTTTACTGTCAGTATTTGAATTATCATAAGCCTTTTCATTTTTCAATATTATAGAATCCAGTTTATCGTATTCTACATCCTGACCTACATAGGCAGCATTTAATATACCATTTTTAAAGCATTTATCTAATACATACTGAACGTCTTCCTTATTAATTTTATCAATAGTTTCAATAACAAATTCCTGAGTTTTTACCTTATTTCTAAAAAGATAGCTTTTTGCATTAGCAAACATTCTTGAACTTGTGCTTTCAAGTCCTAATATATAATTGGCTTTAATCTTTTCTTTATTTATCTCTAATTGTCTATCTGTTATTCCATCCTTTGCAAACAAAGAAACTTCTCTATCTATCACTTCTAAAGCTTTTTCACCATAATTCTTGTTTAATCCAGCATAAATATTCACTGTTCCAACACCTTGAAACGGTTGTAGATATGAACCTATTGAATAACATAAACCTAACTCTTCTCTTACTTTCTGGAACAGTATAGAAGATGCTCCTCCACCCAATATATTGTTTAATATAACAAGAGGATAGTTATATTCATCTCCATATGGTAATCCTTCAAGACCTAAAGATACATGAAGCTGTTCTATTTCCTTCTTAGCATACTTAGAATCAGAATTAATTACAACGTTTCCGTAATTAGGCTTATATACAACTTCACTTTTCCATTCACCAAAATTCTTTTCTATTAAGTCTTTCAACTCATTATCATCAAATTTTCCACAAACTGAAATCACTGAATTATATGGGGTATATTTTTCTTTTATAAATTTAATAATCTTTTCTCTCGTAAAAGAACGTACTAATTCTGCTGTTCCTAATATAGGATTTCCAAGAGAACTATTTCCAAAGCATGCTCTTGAATGTGCATCATCAAGAACATCTTCTGGAGAGTCTTGACTCATGTTAATTTCTTCAACAACAACACCCTTTTCTTTTTCTATTTCATCAGGGTCAAACTTTGCATTTAACAATATATCTGAAAGTATATCTAATGATAAGTCTAAATGAGTATTAAGTGCTTTAATATAGTAGCATGTTGCTTCTTTGCTTGTAAAAGCATTAATCTGTCCACCTACATTTTCTATTTCTTCCATTACTTCTTTTGATGTTCTTTTTTCTGTTCCTTTAAAAAACATATGCTCAATAAAATGAGAGATTCCATTTACATCATCACTTTCATTTCTAGATCCATTTTGGACCATAACGCCTACGCTGATTGAATTTAAATGTTCTATTTTTTCAGTTACAACTCTTAATCCATTTTTGAGGGTATACATATTAAACATGTCTTTGTGCCTCCTTATTCTATAACATACTAATAAGCTTCAATATTAATGACGCTTTTTATTTTTTAATTATCTCATATCTAATTATTTATTTTTTAATTAATAATCACATATCAGATAAAAAAAAGGCAATTTAAATTGCCCTTTATTTATCTTCCTTTTCATCCTGTTCTGCAATTGCATCTTTTCTTGAAAGATTTATTCTTCCTTGATTATCTATTTCAGTAACCTTAACTAAGATTTCATCTCCAGCAGAAACAACATCTTCTACCTTTTCAACTCTTTCCTTAGCTAACTTTGAAATATGAACTAATCCTTCTTTGTTTGGAAGAATCTCTACAAAAGCTCCAAAAGTAGTTATCTTAGTAACTTTACCTAAATAAACTTCACCTGCTACAACTTCTTTTGTTAATCCTTCAATTATCTTCTTAGCTGCATTTACACCTTCATGATCACTAGAACTTACAAATACTGTTCCATCTTCTTTAATGTCTATCTTAACGCCAGTATCAGCTATTATTTTATTAATAACTTTACCACCTGCTCCGATTACATCTCTGATCTTATCTGGATTTATAGTCATAACTTCAGTTTTTGGTGCATATAAAGAAACATCTTTTCTTGGTTCAGGCATGCATTCATTTATTTTATCTATAATTTTTAATCTAGCTTTTCTAGCATCTCTTATAGCATTTTCAACAACGTTGAAGCTGAAACCTTGAAGCTTAGTATCAACTTGTATAGATGTTATACCTTCTGTTGTACCTGCAACTTTAAAGTCCATATCACCAAAGAAATCTTCTATACCTTGGATATCTGTTATAACTTGTTCTTGACTCAAATCTTCAGAAGTTATTAATCCCATAGCAATACCTGCTGCTGGTCTTTTTATTGGAACACCTGCATCTAATAATGCTAATGTTGATCCACATACAGATGCCTGTGATGTTGAACCGTTTGAACTTAAAACTTCTGATACTAATCTTATTGTATAAGGGAATTCTTCTTCAGATGGGATTAATGGTTCAAGGGCTCTTTCTGCTAAAGCTCCATGACCAATTTCTCTTCTTCCTGGACCTCTTAAAGGTTTTACTTCACCAACACTATATCCTGGGAAATTATAGTGATGCATATATCTTTTAGATTGTGTTTCATCAATACCATCTAAAATTTGAATTTCACTTATTGAACCTAATGTTGCAACTGTCATTACTTGAGTTAATCCTCTTGTAAATAATCCAGTTCCATGAGTTCTTGGAAGTATTCCAACTTCACAGCCTAAAGGTCTTACTTCATCAAAAGCTCTTCCATCAGGTCTTCTCTTTTCATTTAGAAGCATATTTCTTACAATCTTCTTTTGAGTAGTGTATAAAACTTCCTTTATATCACCTAAGTTATCTGGATATTTTTCTGCAAATTCAGCCTTAACTTTTTCGTTAACTGCATCAATTGCTGCATTTCTTTCATCTTTATCCATAATATACATAGCTTCTTTAACCATATCAAAAGCAAAATCTTTTACTTCTTTTTCTAAAGTTTCATCTATAGTATAAAGTAAAGGTTCATCTTTTTTCTTACCAAATTTAGCCATAGCTTCTTCTTGGAAAGAAATTATTTTTTGACATTCGTTAAATCCATATTCAATAGCTTCGATCATCTTATCTTCTGGTATTTCATTACCACCAGCTTCGATCATCATTACTCTTTCTTTTGTAGCACATACAGTTAAATGAAGAATACTTTCTTCTCTTCCTTTACTGTCTGGATTAGTAACAAGCTTTCCATCAATTAGTCCAACTTGAACTGCTGCTACTGGAATTGTGTATGGAATACTTGATAAGCATAACGCAAGTGATGCTGCATTGATAGCTAATATTTCTGGAATATTATCCTTCTCAACTGATACTACTGTAGTAACAACCTGAACATCATTTCTATATCCCTTTGGAAATAAAGGTCTGATAGTTCTATCAACGGCTCTACCATTTAAAATAGCCTTTTCTGATGGTCTACCTTCTCTTTTTATAAATCCACCTGGGATTTTACCTACTGCATATAGTCTTTCTTCGTATTCAACGCTTAATGGGAAGAAATCAATTCCTTCTCTTGGTTCTTCTGATGCATTAACATTTGTCATAATAACTGTGTCACCATAACTAGTAAATGTTGCTGCATTTGATAACATACCTACTTTTCCGAATTCAACTTTAAGTTCTCTTCCAGCGATTTCGGTGCTTAGAACGTTATTCATAAATTGTGTGACCTCCCTTCAGGTTCATCAAAATATTTTATTTTTAGTATTTCTTTTGAATATCTTTAAAATAATAGAGCGGAAAAACTCCGCTCTAAAAATTATCTTCTTAAACCTAATTCTTTGATTAAAGTTCTGTATCTTTCAATATCTTGATCAGATAAATAGTTTAAAAGACCTCTTCTTTGACCAACCATCATTAATAATCCTCTTCTTGAGTGGTGATCTTTTTTGTGAACTTTTAAGTGTTCAGTTAAAGATTTTATTCTTTCTGTAAGTAATGCTACTTGAACTTCTGGAGAACCAGTATCTCCTTCGCTTCTACCATACTTTTTGATTATTTCTAATTTTGTTGCCTTATCCATTATAAGCGCACCTCCGTGTAACTTTTATTATCCCCTAGTTCCAAGTAAAAAGACGGCACCTTTAAACTTAGGATTAGGTTCATGAGTAATTATATCAAAAGTAATGATTATTGTAAACTATATTCTTAAACTCGACACATAATTCTCATGAGCTGCAAAAGATTTATCTTTTTCAAGCTGATTTTTCAATTGTTCTACACCATTGAACTTTTTCTCATTACGAATCTTTTTAATAAAAAATACTTCAATATTTTCACCATATATATCTTTATTAAAATCTAATATATAAGTTTCAATTGTGAGAGTTTTACCTTCAACTGTAGGATTGTTTCCTACAGATGTTATTCCCTTATATATACTATTATTAACCTTAACATTAGTGTAATATACACCTACTGCTGGTAAAATAAAATTTTTATCGTATTTTAAGTTTGCTGTAGGAAATCCAATTGTTCTTCCAATTTTTCTTCCATGCATAACTTCTCCAGAAAGTCTGAATGGATGACCAAGCATCTTATATGCTTCATATATCTTCCCATCTTCAACAGAATTTCTTATTCTTGTACTGCTTATTACTTTACCATCATATTTGCATGGCTCCATAATAAACAACTTGAAGTTATATTCTTTTTGGAGTTCTTTTAGAAGTTCAGTATCGCCCATATTCTTATATCCAAATTTATAATTAAATCCAACTATCAAACCTTTAATATTAAATCTATTTATTAAAAACTCTATGAATTCTTTTGGTGTCATTTCCATAAATTCTTTATTAAATTCCTGAAAATATAATATATCAACACCACATTTTTCTAGAAATTCCGCTTTTTCATTATTATCCATAAGAAGTTTTGGAGCATCATCTTTATTAAGTAAAGCTCTTGGATGATTTTTAAAAGTATACACTATACTTCTTCCACCATTTTTTTGTGCTTCTTCATGAACTTTATGTATTAGTGAAAGATGACCAAGATGTAAACCATCAAAACTTCCAAGAGCTATATAATTATCAGAAGTCAGTATATCTTTTCCATATATATCTTTAATGATCATTTTCTTACTCCTAAATTAAAGCAATAATTTTTCAATTTTGAAGCCTCTGTCCTCTTGTTTACCAAGACCTATAAAAAGACCTTCATTATCATAAACTCTATATAAAACACCTTGTGTTCTTTTTTCATTGGTTAATCTTTTATCAAATACATTAACTCCATTTACCAATAGTTTCGTAAATGAACTTTCTACAGTAAGCTTTGGAAAATCTCTCAATGCTTCTTCTATTGTAATTAAATGATTTTCTATATTTTCTTCTGTTAAATCTTCTATATTAATACTATCTTCCTGTCTAAAAACTGATGTGGCAGATCTATTTAACATTGTCATTGTAGCTCCCACATTAAGTTTTTCACCAATATCATAACATAAACTTCTTATATATGTTCCTTTTGAACAACAGACAGTCATAGAAATGTATGGAAGTTCTATTTTTATATCAGTTATATCATGTATGGTTATTCTTCTTGCTTCTCTTTCAACTTCTATTCCCTGCCTTGCAAGGTCATATAATCTTACACCATTTTTTTTAAGTGCAGAGTACATTGGAGGAATCTGATCAATTTCACCTATAAATGATAAAACAACATCCATTGCTTCTTCTTCTTTTATATGAGAAACATCTTTTTCAGATACAACTTCACCTTCAAGATCATAAGTTGTTGTCTTTTTTCCAAGTATAAGTTTAACTTCATATGCTTTTGAAGAATTCATAATATAATCTATTATTTTAGTAGCTTTTCCTAATGCTACAGGAAGAACTCCTGTAGCTTCAGGATCTAAAGTACCTGTATGTCCAACTTTTTTTTCATGAGCTAAAAATTTTATTTTACGGACCACATCAAAAGAAGACATACCTCTATTTTTATAAACATTTAATATTCCATTCATATGTCCACTTCCCATTTTATACGCCAAGTTCTTTCTTTAGTTCTTGTAATAAATTTTCTTTAGCAGTCTCTAAATCAATATTTTTCTGCATAAGGCCGGCAGCTTTTACATGACCGCCACCACCAAAAACTTCAGCAACTTTTCTAACATCAACATCATTTTTAGATCTCAAGCTACTTTTGGTACCTTCTTCTACTTCTTTCAACATCATAGAAACCTCTACGCCTTTTATTCCTAGGCCAATAGAAATAATATCTGAAGTATCAGCATTAGGTAAATTAAAACTTTCAAGCATTCCTTTTGGTATTGAAAGGATTGCTACCTTGTTATCTAAAGCAAGTTCTATATTTGATAATACTGCGCCCATTAATTTAACTTTTTCAAATGGTTTATTATCAAAAAGGCTACTATGGATTTTACTGTTTTCAATTCCTGCATCTATAAGTTCTGCAGCTATAGTATGTGTTCTCTTAGTCACATTTGAATGTCTAAATGAACCTGTATCAGTTACAAGACCTGTATATACAGCACTTCCTATAGCTATAGTTTCACTATTTTTCTCCTTAAAATCTACACCAAGCTCTTTAATTAGTAAATATGATAATTCACATGTAGCTGCTGCTTTAGAGTCTACAAAATTAATGTGTCCATAATTTTCATTTGATACATGATGATCTAAATCAATTATCATTCCTTTGTAATCACTTAAATCAGCGCTTATTCTTTCTACATTTCCACAGTCCAATATTATTACTAAATCAGTATTTTTATCAGGCTTAGTTGTTTCGCCATCAATTTCTTCACTAAAAGAAAGGCAAGAGAAGTTATCAGGGATAACATCTCTTGATATTACATATGCATCCTTCCCTATATATCTTAGTGCATTAAGAAGAGATAATGTGCTTCCTATAGCATCACCATCAGGTGATGTATGAAATGATAAACCAATCCTCTTAGCTTTTAATATTTCATCTTTAATCTTGCTTAAACTCATTAGTTTTTACTGCTTATCTTGTGAATTAGTTCATCCATGTGCATACCATAATTTATAGAGTCATCTAATTCAATTAATATTTCTGGTGTGTGTCTTAAGTTTATTCTTTGGCCTACATTCTTTCTAATGAAACCACTTGCACCTCTTAATGCCGCAAGATTGCTTTTCTTTTCTTCTTCATCATTACAGAATATACTTACATAAACTTTAGCATATCTTAAATCTTTAGTAACTTTAACATCAGTAACTGATATCATAGCAGTTAATCTTGGATCTTTTATTTCATTTTGAATCAAATTACTAATTTCTCTTTTAAATTCTTCATTGATTCTTCCACCTCTATAATTTGCCACTTTATATCACCTCTTAAAGTTCTTTTCTTTGAATAGCTTCCATCATAAAGCATTCAAGGATATCTCCTTCTTTTATATCATTGAACTTTTCAACTGTTAAACCACATTCGTATCCTGCTGCAACTTCTTTAGCATCATCTTTAAATCTCTTTAATGAAGATAAGCTTGATTCAAATATTACTATTCCATCTCTAATAACTCTTGTTTCTGCATTTCTCTTAAGTTTACCCTTTAATACATAACATCCAGCTATTGTTCCAACATTTGAAATTTTATAAGTTTCTCTTACTTCAGCAGTTCCTAAGATAACTTCTTTATATTCTGGTTCAAGCATACCAATCATTGCTGATTTAATATCTTCAATTGCATCATAGATAATTCTATAAGTTTTAATGTCTACTCCATCTTTATCAGCTTGTGCTGCTGCATTATTATCAGGTCTTACATTAAATCCTATAACTAAAGCATTAGATGCTGTAGCTAGAGTTATATCTGTTTCAGTTATAGCTCCAACACCACCATGAATAACTCTTACCTTTACATCATCAGTAGAAAGTTTCGCTAATGATTGCTTAATCGCTTCAACAGAACCTTGAACGTCTGCTTTAACTATTATAGCAAGTTCTTTTACTTTACCTTCTTGTATTTGATTGTATAAATCTTCTAAAGAAACTCTGTGGTTTGCAAGTAAAGTTTCAGCTTTTAAATCATCTTTTTTGCTTTCTGCCATATTTCTAGCAGTCTTTTCATCTTTAACTTGATTGAATCTATCTCCAGCTTCTGGTACTTCTGAAAGTCCTAAGATTTCTACTGGAATTGATGGTCCTGCAGATTTAATCTTTTTACCAGTATCATCAAACATTGCTCTTATTCTACCATATGTTGAACCAACTAGAATTGAGTCACCAACATGCAAAGTTCCGTTTTGAACTAATAAACTAGCTACAGCTCCTCTACCTTTATCAAGTTTAGCTTCTATAACAGTTCCTACAGCTTTTCTATTTGGATTAGCTTTAAGTTCAAGCATTTCAGCACTTAAAAGTACCATTTCTAATAATTTATCAATGTTTAAGTTTTGCTTTGCAGATACTTCTTCTGATATTACATCTCCACCCCAAGACTCTACTAATAATCCATGATCAGCTAATTCTTGTTTAACTCTGTCTGGATTAGCACCTGGCTTATCAATTTTATTAATTGCTACTACCATAGGTACTCCAGCAGCTTTACAGTGATCTATAGCTTCTTTAGTTTGTGGCATTATTCCATCATCTGCTGCAACAACTAATATAACTATATCTGTAACTTGTGCTCCTCTAGCTCTCATAGCTGTGAAAGCTTCATGTCCTGGAGTATCTAAGAATGTAATTTCTTCTCCATTTAAAGTTATAGTGTAAGCACCAATATGTTGTGTAATACCACCTGCTTCTGAATCTGTAACTTTAGCTTTTCTTATACAATCAAGTAACGATGTCTTACCATGGTCAACGTGACCCATAACTGTTACAATCGGTGGTCTCTTTTGAAGATTTTCTTCATCGTCTTCTTCAATTTCTAATACTTCTAATTCTTGACTCTCTTCTTTTCTTTCAACCATTACTTCGTATTCAGCACATACTTTTTCAGCTGTTGCAAAATCTATTTCTTGGTTTATTGCAGCCATAACTCCTGACATTATTAATGTTCTTATAACATCATTTGAAGGTTTATTCAACTTTTCTGCTAATTCTTTTACTGTTATACTTGCGCCTATTTCTATTATTTGAGTTTCTTCCATACTATTATTTCCCTCATCATTCAAAGATTCTTCTTGGTGTTTTCCGTTTTTTTTCTTTTTCTTTTTGCCTTTATTTAATTCATCAGCTAACTGCTCTTCATACTCATCAACTAAACTATTTGACTTTTTATCGTTACCTTCTACTCCAGCTTCAGCCTTTGCTTCTGAATTTCCAGCTAGCAGTTCTTTTATTAAAGCAGCTTCTTCATCTTCTATTGTGCTCATGTGATTTTTAACTTCCACATTAAATTCATCCATTAATAAAGTTGTTAATTCTTTTGAGCTTATATTAAGCTCCTTTGCTAATTCATGTACTCTTATTTTTGACATACAGTCACCCCCGTATTATTCTCTACCCATATATTTTTCCTCCTCGTATATTGCAATTAATTTTTGCGCTATTCCTGCATCTAATATTCCAAGCAGCATAACTTCTTTACGTCCAAGAGGACTTCCCAATTCAGTTTTGGAAAAATCTTCAATATATGGTATATTCTTATTTTCACAATGCTTTTTAAATTTACTTTTAGATTTATCAGATAAATCATTAGATATTACAAATAAATATATATCTGTACTATTTCTATAATCATCACATTTACTATATCCTTCTAGTAAATTTTTTGATTTTTTGGCTATACTTAAAAAGTTAAAAAACCTATTCATTAATAATTTCTTCCTTTAGTTTTTCGTAAATCTCTTCACTTATAGGTGTATCAAGATTTCTGCTTAATCTTTTTGCTTTAAATGATTTTTCAAGGCATTCTATACATTTGCATATATAAGCACCTCTTCCTGATTTTTTACCAGTCAAATCAACACAAACTTCACCCTCTGGTGTCTTAACTATTCTTATTAATTCTTTCTTTGGTTTCATTTCCATGCAGCCTGTGCACATTCTTAAAGGAATTTTCTTGACTTTCATAGAAAAATCACCTCTCTATTCTTCTACATCAATAGTAGAAATATCTAAATCACTTAAATCAGTAGTATCCTCATTATCAATTTCTACTTCAGTATTAACTAATTTTTCTTCTTCTGCATCTAAAGCAGCTTTTTGTGATTTGCTCTTTATATCAATCTTCCAGTTAGTAAGTTTAGCTGCAAGTCTTACATTTTGACCTTCCTTACCAATTGCAAGTGAAAGCTGATTATCGTCAACAACGACTTTTGCTGTTTTATTTTCTTCGTCAACTTCTACAGATAAAACTTTTGCTGGACTCAATGAGTTTGCTATAAACTCTGCTGGATCCTTACTCCATTTTATTATATCTATTTTTTCATTTTTAAGTTCATTAACTATATTTTGAACTCTTACACCCTTAGGTCCAACACATGCACCCATAGCATCTACTTCTTCATCATTAGAATATACAGCTATCTTACTTCTTGAACCTGCTTCTCTTGAAATACTCTTAACTTCAACAACACCTTCAAATATTTCTGGAACTTCAAGTTCAAATAATCTTTTAACAAGACCTGGATGAGTTCTTGAAACATGAATTTGAGGTCCTTTGCTTCCATTTTTAACTTCAACTATATATAGTTTTAACTTTTCGTTGAATTTGTATTCTTCTCCTGGAATTTGTTCATTAGGTCCTATAACACCTTCTAGTTTGCCTAAATTTACAAATACCATTCCTTTATCTTTTCTTAAGATAGTTCCTGTAATTATATCAAATTCTTGTTCTTTGTATTCATCATATATAATATTTCTTTCAGCTTCCTTAATTCTTTGAGTAACAACTTGTTTAGCTAACTGAGCAGCAACTCTTCCAAAATTCTTTGGTGTCACTTCTAAATCAACAATATCATCAACTTCATATTTAGGACTAACAACCTTAGCTTCCTCAATTGAAATTTCTGTTACATCGTCATATACTTCATCAACAACTACTTTTTGAGCATATACTCTTATTTCGCCTGTTTCTCTATCAATATTAACTTTAACATTTTGAGCATTTGTATTGACATTCGCATAATTCTTTTTGTAAGCAGCAACTAATGCATCCTGTATAGTTGTGAAAATTAAATCTTCGCAAATTCCTTTCTCTTTAACTAGTTCTCTAAGAGCACCTACAAACTCTTCATTCATCTTAAAAACCCTCCTTGTTATATTTCCCCTTCAAGATTTGCACTTTTTATCTTATCATTTGGAATCTTAATAGTTTTTTCGCCTTCAACTATAATATAGTCTTCGCCAACTTCCTTTAATATTCCTTTAATATTTTTAACACCTTCAATTGTTCCATTGAATCTTACCATAACTTCTTTATCTAAAACACTTTCAAAATGACTTTTAGTATGAAGACTTCTGTTAAGCCCTGGTGAAGAAACTTCTAAGTAATAAGCTCCTTCTATTGGATCTTCAACATCTAATATCTCACTTACTCTTCTTGAAACAGCTTCACAATCATTTAAAGATATTCTGCCTTCTTCTTTATCTATATATATTCTTAAATAAAAATCTCCATTTTCTTTTATGTATTCAACATAATAAAGCTTATATGACAGTTCTTCAGTAATAGGTCTTACTATATTTTCGATTTTTTCAACTAACATATTTTTATTCATATCTTTCTTACCCTCGCTTTCATCCTTATAAAACCATATAGATATATATTATCTTATGCAGTTTTAAAATTTGTAATCAAAAACGCAACTATGTGTAGTAGTTGCGTTACAAACAGAAAGAGCGGGTAAAACTTCCCACTCCTTTTTACTATTAGAATTAAATTCTATTTATATTTTATCATACTTTTTTTATTAACACAAGAGGGATATTTTAGTTAACGGTTATCAGTTCTCTGTTAAATGTTTCGATTTATAGTCTATGTTAACTGACAACTAAAAAAGTGACAGTTGATTTGTTTCAGACATTCCTTCAAGACATCCATGACTTGTAAGTCCTTCAATTGCTGTCTTAGAAACTCCTGCTCGTATTCTCAAGTCCTCTTTTGAAATAAACTCTCCATTCTTTCTCGCTTCAACAATTCCTTTTGCTGCATTATCAGCTATTCCTGGTATTGCATTTAATGGTGGTCTTAGATTTCCATCTTCAATTATAAATTTAACTGCATCTGATTTATATAAATCTACCCTAAGAAAATTCACGCCTCTCTTATAAGCTTCAAAACATAATTCAAGAACTGTAATCATTCCTTTATCTTTTACCGAAGCATTATTTCCAAGAGCATATAATTCCTGTAATTTCGCATGAACTGCTCCCTCACCAAGACATATTAAGTTTGCATCAAAATCATCCGCTCTTACAGTGAAGTACGTTGCATAATAAGCTTGTGGATAATACACTTTAAAATATGCTATTCTCACTGCCATCATAACATAAGCAACGGCATGACCTTTAGGGAACATATATTTAATTTTTTTACAAGATCCAATATACCATTCTGGAACATTATGTTTTTTCATTAAAGTTTCATCATCTTCCGATAATCCTTTTCCTTTTCTTACCTTTTCCATTATTGTAAAGGCTGTTTTAGGCGGAATATCCTTATACATAAGATAAACCATTATATCATCTCTTGTTGCTATACATTCTCTAAGTGTAGTAAAACCTTCTTTTATATAGTACTGAGCATTATTAAGCCAAACATCTGTACCATGAGAAAGACCTGATATTCTAACAAGGTCTGAAAATGTTTTTGGCTGTGTATCCACAAGCATCTGTCTAACAAATTTAGTCCCGAATTCAGGAAGACCATAACTTCCAACTTCACATTCAAGTTCTTCTTTTGTAACTCCAAGAGCTTCTGGCGAAGTAAAAAGACTTAAAACCTTTTTATCATTTAAAGGTATTGTCTTAGGATCAAGGCCTGTAATATCTTGAAGCATTCTAAGAACAGTAGGATCGTCGTGTCCAAGTATATCTAGCTTAAGTAATCTTCCCGATATTGAATGATAATCAAAATGTGTTGTTATGACATCTGTATCATTGTCATCTGCTGGATGTTGTATTGGACAAAAATTATATATTTCATTATCTGCCGGTACAACCATTATTCCACCAGGATGCTGTCCTGTTGTTCTTTTAATTCCAGTACATCCAATTGTCAATCTATCTACTTCTGCCTGTGGAACTACAATACCTCTTTCATCCAAATATTTTTTTACATATCCGTAAGCAGTCTTTTCTGCAACAGTACCTATTGTTCCAGCCTTAAATGTATGTCCTTTTCCAAATAACACCTCACAATATCTATGAACAACTCCTTGATATTCACCTGAGAAGTTAAGATCTATATCTGGTTCCTTATCTCCTTCAAAGCCTAAGAATGTTTCAAAAGGTATATCATGACCGTCCTTTTTATATGGCGTTCCACATTCAGGACAATCTTTATCATCAAGGTCAGCACCAGAACTTACTGATCCATCCATAAAAAATTCAGATTTTTTACAATTTGGACATACATAATGTGGTGGAAGTCCATTAACTTCTGTAATATCTGACATGGTAGCAACAAAAGATGAACCTACAGATCCTCTAGAACCAACAAGGTACCCATCATCATTTGACTTTGCAACAAGTTTTTGTGCAATAAGATAAAGAACTGCATAACCATTATTTATTATAGAATTAAGTTCCTTATCAAGTCTCTTTTGAACAACCTCAGGAAGATTTTCTCCATATATGCTATGGACTTTGTTCATAGTCATATTTCTTATATCCTCTTCTGCTCCTTCAATTTTAGGAGGAAAAGTCTCATCAGGTATTGGTTTTATAATATCTATTGAATCTGCTATTTTATTGGTATTTTCTATTACAACTTCATTTGCTATCTCAGAACCCAAATATGCAAATTCCTTAAGCATTTCCTCTGTTGTCCTAAAATATAACGGTGGCTGTTTATCTGCATCCTTAAACCCCTGACCTGCCATAAGTATTCTTCTAAAAGCCTCATCCTTAGGATCCATAAAGTGAACATCACATGTAGCTACGGTCATTTTGTCACATTCCTTGCCAATATCATAAATTTTCTTATTTATTGTCTTAAGTTCATTTTCATCTTTTACCATCCCTTTTTCAATTAGGAATAAATTATTTGCTATAGGCTGAATTTCAAGATAATCATAAAATTCCATTATGGCTTTTAATTCTTCATCACTTTTGCCATCAAGAACTGCCTTATATACTTCACCAGCTTCACATGCAGACCCTATGATAAGTCCTTCTCTCATTTCTGCAATAAGACTTTTAGGAGTTCTAGGTCTCCTCTGGAAATTATCAATATGAGCAGTTGAAATCATCTTATACAGGTTTTTAAGACCAGCCTGAGTCTTTGCAAGAATTATAGCATGATATGTAGGTTGTTTTTTTATATCAAAATTAGAAACAAATAAATCATTTAATTGCTTCAAAGTATTTATGCTATGATCCTCTTTAAGCATTGTAAAGAACTTTAATAAAATCTCTGCCGTACATTTAGCATCATCTACAGCCCTATGATGATTATCTAGCGAAATTCCAAGATGTTTTGCTACAAGATTAAGCTTAACCTTCTTAAGATCTGGACACAAAAATCTAGCAAGAGGTACAGTATCCATTATTGAATAATTAAAGTCAATGCCTAAATCTCTGCAGTTTTTCTTTATAAAACCAGTATCAAATGCAGCATTATGTGCTACAAGAACAGAATCAGCGCAGAATTCCATGAACTTAGGAAGAAGTATTTCTATAGTTTCAGCATCTCTTACCATATCATTATTTATGCTTGTAAGTTCAGTAATTACATACGGAATACTCCTTTCTGGATTAACAAAATGACTAAAATTATCTATAACTTCACCATTCTTAATCTTTACTGCACCTATTTCTATTATCTTATCATTAACTGGTGAAAATCCTGTTGTTTCAATATCGAATACAACATAAGTATCATCTAATGAATCACCCTTTTCATTTAATACAATAGGTACACCATCATCAACAAGGTACGCTTCAACTCCATATAATACCTTTATTCCATGTTTCTTTGCAGCACTCTGAGCTTCCGGATAAGCCTGAACCCCCCCATGATCTGTTATAGCTATAGCAGGATGTCCCCAAGATGCAGCTCTTCCAATAAGCTTTCCTGGCGCTGTCATCCCATCCATACTGCTCATAGTTGTGTGAAGATGAAGTTCAACTCTCTTTTTAGGAGCTCCATCCATCTTCTCTATCTTTTTCATTCTATTAATATCTCTTCCCATAATTACTACTTCTCTTGAATAAGTATCATATACAGCCTCACCTCTAACCTTGCAGTAGAAACCTTTTTTCACTTCATCAAGAACTGCTTCTGTATCCTGAGGACGTAAGAAGCATTTAACAGATATTGAACTTGTATAATCCGTAATACAAAAAGTAAATATAATCTTCCCAGTTTTTGTTTCAATTATTTCAGTTTTAAACACATCTCCAATTATAGCTACATAACCACTTCTTTCATCAATATCACAAATGTTAGTAGTTTCCATTTTAATAGCTCCACCCATAATTGTATTTTCATCCTTTGGAGCTCTCTTATATGTCTGAAACTCTCTTTTCTTTTCTGGTTGTTTTGATTCCGAAATATCTTTTTTACTTTCACTTTTACCTGAAGATTGACTAAGTGATCCTGGTGTAACAAGCCTCCCACTCATAACATCATTTATAATCTTTTTGTTTTCCTCAAGTTTTGCTGCTTCATAATTATGTATACTCGCCAGTTTTTCATCAAATTTAAATTCAACTCGTGCACCTACACCAAAAATATCTTTTATAGCACCTTCAATCAATACTCCTGCCTTTTTATTATTTGCATGATTTACAAGTGCAGGTGTTCCAGAATATATAAATATTGTTTTGTCTTTCACTTCTCTATTTTCAGAATATAAAAGTGCCCTTATTAATGGAAATTTTCTTGCTGTTTCTTCAACCGCACTTGACCAATGTTCTCCTGCAATATTTTCAATGGTACAGTTTGTTACATCTCTATAACATATAATTTCAACTTCAACATGAAAACCCAAATTTTTTAATACTAATTTTCTAAATTCTTCTTCTTCTACATTATTCAATATGTCACAGCACTTAACTATTATTTTTAGAGTCTGACTTTTTTTGAAGAATTGAAATCTTAATATTACAATATCCTTTTCGCCTAACATTTCATTATTAAGAATGTCTTTCTTAAGCATTTTCATAAATTCCTGACTCAAAAGCACACCTCTCTTTTCTTTTGTGTTTATTAAATTATATTTTTAATTTACAGAGGGATTTACTTATGTACTGTAGTAAATCCCTCTAACCAATAATATTATCAAAATATAAGTTCTTCCTTTTTAACGTATGTATTCAAGAACTCAAAGGTTTAATATTTAATCTCTTTTCTACTTAAAGTGTACTTACAATTTCAAAAACTGTACATCTTTATATTCTTGAAGTTAATTATTTTCAATGGAAATTACTCCAATATTTTTATAGACTATAACTTATTAACTTCTTCCATAAGAGCATCTATAAGTTCTTCTTCTTTTACCTTTTTAATAACCTCACCTTTTTTAAATATTATTCCTTCGCCTCTTCCACCTGCAATTCCAATATCTGATTCCCTTGCTTCTCCAGGACCATTAACAACGCATCCCATAACTGCAACCTTAATATCTTTATCACAATTTTCAAGTCTCTTTTCAACTTCTTCTGCAATCTTTATTAGGTTAATCTGAGTTCTTCCACATGTAGGACACGAAACAAATTCTACGCCACCTTTTCTAAGTCCAAGAGATTTAAGTATTTCCTTAGCAACTTTAATTTCTTCTACTGGATTACTTGTTAATGAAACTCTTATAGTATCACCTATTCCTTCAGCAAGAAGTGTTCCTATACCAATACTTGATTTAATTGTTCCTCTTTGCACTGTTCCTGCTTCTGTAACTCCCAAATGAAGAGGATAATCACATTTTTGTGCAACAAGTCTATAACATTCTATCATCATTGGTACGTTAGATGATTTTATCGAAATTACTATATCATAAAAACCTAGCTCTTCTAAAATTTTTACATGTCTTAATGCACTTTCAACTAATCCTTGTGCATTAACCATTCCATGTTTTTCTAAGATATCTTTTTCAAGAGATCCTGAATTAACGCCTATTCTTATAGGAATCTGTTTACTTTTACAGCATTCAGCAACTGCTTTTATTCTTTCTACACTTCCAATATTCCCTGGGTTTATTCTAAGAGCCGAAACTCCATTTTCAATAGCCTTAAGTGCTAATCTATAATCAAAATGTATATCAGCTACTACAGGAATAGGTGACTTTTCAGTAACTTCCTTAAGCTTTTCAGCATCCTCCATATCAAGAACTGCACATCTTATTATCTGACAGCCTGCATTATATAATTCATTTATCTGATTTAATACTGCTTCTACGTCTTTTGTAGGAGCTGTAGTCATAGATTGAATAGAAACATTAGCATCTCCTCCAACATATACATTTCCAACTTTAACTTTTCTTGAAATTCTTCTTTCCATACTGCACCACCTATTTCATAAATTTTATATATTTTAACTTTAGTTATCTTCTAATAGTTACTTTAGATATTATATATCTTAAAATGTAATATTGTAAACTATCTTATATTTTAGTACATAGTATTATACTTGAAACAATATAAAAAAACAGCCTTCTAAATCAAATATTTTGACTTAAAAGACTGCTTTATTATATATATTCTTTAAAAACTAACTGGGAATATAATATCCTTCAATGTTACAAGAATCATCAATCCAATTAAAATCATAAACCCAACATAATTTAAACCTTCCACAATCTTATTTGGTACTTTTCTTCGTGTTATAAGCTCTATTAACAAGATTACTGTCCATCCGCCATCAAGAGCTGGAAATGGAAGAAGATTGAATACAGCTAAGTTTACACTTAAAAATGCTGTAAAGTATAATAATGGCCATATACCTGCTTTTGCTGTTGCAGCTGACATTTTAACAATTGTAATAGGACCACCAACATCTGTCTTTAAATTTGCCTGACCTGTAAATATCATTCCAAGACCTTTAAATGTCTGAGATACTAATGATGCAGTCTGTTTAAAGCTCTGTGTAAAACTCTTACCTATACCTTGATCATTTACTCTTGTAAATTCTACCCCAATAGCATATCTTCCTGTTTCTTCCGAAACATTAGGAGTTATTGTAAAGTCCTTCTTTTCACCATTTCTATCAACAACTATATCTATCGGATTACCATATGATAATAATACACCTGCTGAAATATCATCATATGTAAAAACTTTCATTCCATTAACTTTTACAAAAGTATCACCTTCTTGAAGTCCTGCTTCGTATGCTGGCGAATCAGACTTTATGCTATTTGCAAAAGTATTTGTGTATCCAAAGTGATTTATATATCCAGTAAATATACAAATTGCAAGTATATAATTCATGCATACCCCTGCAACTATTATTGTAATTCGTCTTAAAGGCGATTTAGCTGAAAAGCTTCTTTCATCATCCACAGCCTGTTCTTCGCCCATCATACTTACATATCCTCCAATAGGAAATAATCCTATTGAATACTTTGTTTCCTTGCCCTGTTTTGAAAAAATCTTAGGTCCCATTCCAATTGAAAATTCTTCAACTCTTACACCATTTATCTTAGCTAATGCGAAATGTCCAAGCTCATGAACAAATATCAGTACTCCAAAAGCTAAAATAGCTAAAATTATATACATATATTAAAATATCCTCCTTAAACTGAGATCTCTCTTACATATTTTTTAACTCTCTTATCTAAATCAATAACTTTTTCAAGACTCACTTCTTTGCAGCCCTCCTCTTTAAATGCTTCCATTGCTCTTTCTATGTAATCTGCAATATCTAAAAACTCTATTTTTTTATTCAAAAATAACTCAACTGCAGCTTCATTCGCTCCATTTAGAATAGTAGGCATTAACCCTCCAATTTTTCCTGCTTTAAATGCAAGCTTAAGGGCCTTAAATGTATCCATATCTGGTTTTTCAAAGGTAAGTTTATTTATTTCATAAAAATCTATAGTATCTGCAATTAAATCTTTACGTTCTTCATAGTTCAATGCATATTGTATAGGAAGCCTCATATCCTGTGCTCCAAGCTGTGCTATTATACTTCCATCTGTGTATTCAACCATTGAATGTATTATACTCTGTGGATGCACTAATACTTGTATATTATCATAATCACAATCAAAAAGCCAATGAGCCTCTATAACTTCAAGGCCTTTATTCATAAGCGTTGCAGAATCTATTGATATTTTTCTTCCCATATTCCATTTTGGATGTTTTAAGGCATCTTCAACTTTTACTTTTTTCAATTCTTCTGTAGCCTTACCTCTAAAAGGTCCTCCAGAAGCTGTTAAAATTATTTTTCTAAGAGTTTTAATATTATTTCCTCTAAGACTTTGATCTATTGCACTATGCTCAGAATCAACCGGAAGAATTTTAACATTATTTTCTTTTGCTGCTTTCATAACTAACTCTCCTGCAACAACAAGAGTTTCTTTGTTTGCAAGAGCAATATCCTTTTTAGCTTCAATAGCCTTTAAAGTAGGCTCTAATCCTATCATACCAACAACAGATGTCACTACTATGTCAATTTCATCTAATGACGCTATTTTATTAAGACCATCTATCCCTTCAAACACTTTTATATCTTTGCTATATTCCATGCAGTAACTTCTTATTTCATCTGCCGAGGATGAGTCCATCATAGCAACATAAGATGGATTAAACTCATCTATTATTTCTATGACATTTTTTACTGATGTATTAGCCGTTATTCCAATAAGTTTTAAGTCACCTTTAGACTTTCTTATTACATCCAAAGTCTGTGTTCCTATAGAACCTGTAGCACCTAAGATGGAAAGTTTCTTCATTTTTGTTTCCTCCTAATTGTAACACTCTCATTTAATCTCACCGTATATTATTTCTTTTGCAATAATACTATACATAGGACCTACAAGTATTCCAAGTATTCCAAATACCTTTGCTCCTATATATATAGAAATAAATATAACAAGTGGATGTATATCAAGTTTATTTCCTATAAATTTTGCTTCTAGTATTTCTCTTACAATCTGAACTAATATATAAAGACATATTAATCCAAAAGATACTAGATAATTCTTCATTATAATATTGTATATTATTATAGGAATAAATACAATTATTGTTCCCACATAGGGAAGGACATCCAAAAGACCACATACAAGTCCAAGCATTAAGGATTTAGGAATTCTAAGTATAAAAAATCCAAATATTATTTCTATTGTAGATATTAATATAAGAATGCCTTGAATACTAATCATATTCACAAAATTATTCTTCTGTCTTCTAAATTTTTTAATAATTTCTTCTGGAAACAGTCTATATATAACATCTAGCATACTTTTTTTATCTACAAGAATAAAAAAAGTGCATATATTAGCTATAAAATAAGCCAATATACTCTCGCCTGTACTAACAGCACTTTGCCTTAGCTTAGTGTCATTAATTATAGAGAAAACACTTTTCCCTATTTTTAAGTTATTTAAGTCAATATTAACAGCACTTGATATATTCTGAATAATATTATTTATAATTTCTATATTAGACGAATACACTTTTCTTAATATACTATATATTTCCCCTCCCATATACACAATAATTAAAACTAATAAAACATTAACAGTTATTAAGGTAACAGCTCCTGCAAGTTTTTCCGGTACCTTAAGCTTTATTATAAATTTATAAACCGGCATACATATTATAGACATAATAAGTATAACCATAAATGGTTTAAAATAATATTTTATAAGGAAAGTAACTATGACGGTAAAAACTAATAGCAGTATTAGTGAAAAAATTTTTTTATAACTTTCTAAAATAATCCTCACACTCCCCTCTTAACTTTTAATTAATGCTTTTATATTATATGCTTTAACTTACATAATAAATTACAAAGAACTTTTTTTAAATACAAAAATCATGTATCTGATATAATATCAAACACATGATTTTCATTAAATATTTATTATAAAAGTAAGGTAATAAAAAATTACTGTTGCCGAAAAAATTATACTGTCAAATCTGTCTAATATCCCGCCATGTCCTGGTATGAGATTGCTATAATCTTTAATTCCAACATATCTTTTAACAGATGAAGCCACTAAATCTCCAAACTGCCCAAATATGCCACATAATGCACCTATTATAAAATAATGATAAATAGGCATTATGTATATATATTTATTTACTATAAGTCCAAATATTCCACAAAATATAGTAGCTCCTAAAAGCCCTCCAATAGAACCCTCTACTGTTTTTTTAGGAGAAACTTTAGGACACAACTTATGTTTCCCTAAAAATCTTCCACTATAATAAGCTGCTGTATCAGAAAGCCATGAACTTATAAAGATAAGCCATACTAAATACATGCCATTTGCTTTTGAATTAACTAAATATACTGTACTAAACAATATACCTGCATAAATAAATCCTAAAAGTGTTAAAGACACATCAACAAATGTATATTCCAAGTCAATTACAGGAACTATGAGAAGTAAAAATGTTGATGCAACCAAAATATACATCATGGTTTCAAAATTATTATTGATTAAGTAGTATACAATAAGTAAAATATATGCAGCTATATCTAGCGGCTTAAATTTATTCTGCCTTAATGCATTAAAGAATTCCCATAAGGCCATCAATGATAATGCAAACACAAATCCCTTAAGGTATATTCCTCCAAGCAAAACAAATATTATAAATGGAGCAATCATAACTGCACCTAAATATCTACTATTAGATTTCAAAATAACAACTCCTTTATTTTACTTTACCAAAACGACGGTCTCTGTTTTGATAATCAGATATGGCACGTCTTAAATCTTCTTCCTTAAAATCGGGCCAATTTATATCAGAGTACCAGAATTCCGAATAAGCACATTGCCATAATAAGAAATTGCTTAATCTTTGTTCACCTGATGGTCTTATTATTAAATCAGGATCTGGAATTCCTTTTGTATATAAATAGTTTTCTATTAATTCTGAATTAATATCCTCTTCTTTTATAATATTCTTATTTATATCTGAATACATAAGCTTTATTGCTCTTATAATTTCATCTCTTCCACCATAATTCAATGCAAAATTCAAGTTTATTCTAGTATTATTCTTAGTTGTTTCTAATGCATCATCTAGTGCTTCTTGACATTCTTTTGGTAACTGTGTAGTATCACCAAACACATTCATTCTTACTCCATTTTTATGACACTCATCTAATTCTTTTCTTAAATAAGTGACTAAAAGTTTCATTAATGCTCCAACCTCATCTTTAGGTCTTCCCCAGTTTTCTGTTGAAAATGCATATAATGTTAAGTTTTTAACTCCCAGTCTTGTTGCTTCTTTTAATATTCTTCTTATTGTCTCAACACCAGCTTTATGTCCCATACTTCTTGGAAGCATTCGTTCTTTAGCCCAACGTCCATTCCCATCCATAATTATAGCAATATGATTAGGTATATTATTCATATCTAATTCTAATTCATTAGATTGTTCATCTTTTTTTGTTTTAAACATGTCTAACATTGTTTTCTCCCCCTGTATTAGGAAAATATTGTATGTTTCAATTAAACATTTAATTTATATTAAGAAAAAAACCTGCATTAAGCAGGCTTTTATTATTAAACTGATAAAACCTCTTTTTCTTTAGCTGCTATTATAGCATCAATTTGCTTTACAACTGCATCTGTTTTCTTTTGAACGTCATCTTCACCTTTTTTAATTTGGTCTTCTGATATGTCCCCATCTTTCTTTAAGGTTTTTATCTTATCATTTGCAGCTTTTCTTATAGATCTTACTGCAACTTTTGCTTCTTCACCAGTTTTCTTTACATTCTTAACAAGAGCTTTTCTTGTTTCTGCTGTTAATTCTGGTACTACCAATCTTATAACAGATCCATCATTTGAAGGATTCAAACCTAAGTCTGATTTTAAGATTGCTCTTTCTATATCTTTAAGCATTGGTTTTTCCCAAGGAGTTATCATTAATACTCTTGGTTCTGGAGCTGATATGTTTGCCACTTGGCTAAGTGGGCACATACTTCCATAATACTCTACTTGAATTCTGTCAAGCATTGTAGGGTTAGCTCTACCAGCTTTCATTGTTGATAAATCTGACTCTAATACAGATATTGTTTTTTTCATTTTTTCTTCTGCATTTTTAATGATATCCTTAATCATAATAAACCTCCTATTTTTTTGATACTAATGTACCTATGTTTTCTCCACACGCAGCCTTTTTAATATTACCTGGCTCATCTAATCCAAATACAAGAATTGGGATTTCATTATCCATACATAATGAAGTTGCTGTTGAATCCATAACTTGTAATCCTTGTTCTAATACTTCTATATATGATAATGTATCATATTTCTTAGCATCACTATATTTATGTGGATCTTTGTCATAAACTCCATCTACTTTTTTAGCTAAAAGAATTACATCAGCTTCAATTTCAGCAGCTCTAAGTGCAGCTGTTGTATCAGTTGAGAAATATGGATTTCCTGTTCCTGCAGCGAAAATAACAACTCTACCTTTTTCAAGATGTCTCATTGCTCTTCTTCTTATGAATGGTTCTGCAACCTCTTTCATTTCTATAGCAGTTTGAACTCTTGTCATAACTCCAACTTGTTCTAATGAATCTTGAAGTGCTAATGCATTTATGCATGTTGCCATCATTCCCATATAATCAGCAGTAGTTCTGTCCATACCTTCTCCACTTCTGCCTCTCCATATGTTTCCGCCACCAACAACTGCACCAACTTCAATACCCATATCTACTAATTCTTTAATTTCTAATGCTATTCTTTGCGCTACATTAAAATCAAGACCGAAACCACTTGCTCCAGCTAAAGCTTCTCCTGAAAGCTTTAATATTACTCTCTTGTATTTACATTGTGACATATTAAATTACCTCCTGAATATTAATAGGCTGATTTTATCCTAGTCTAGTCAATATTATATTATCAGAACACACTTAAAATGTATAGTTTTAACCACCTAAAAGTTAAATTTCTACACTACTGTTCTCTAACTAGCCAAGCTGTATTTTACATAATATATAGATAAAATCCGCTAATTCGTTTTACTTATCTCTTTAAAAAAAGAGAACACAAAGTGTTCTCTCTTAAGGTTAAAACTATTTGCCTATTTGTGCAGCAACTTCTGCAGCAAAGTCTACCTTTTCAACTTCGATTCCTTCTCCTCTTTCGTATCTAACGAATCTAGTTATAGTTATTGGAGAACCAACCTCTTTAGATTTTTCAGCTACAAATTTAGCTATTGTCTTATCGTTATCTTTAACCCATAATTGGTCTAATAAGCAAACTTCTTTGTAGTATTTCTTAATTCTACCTTCTACCATTTTTTCAACGATATTTTCTGGTTTACCTTCATTTAAAGCTTGAACTCTGTAGATTTCTTTTTCTTTTTCAATTGAAGCAGCATCTACTTGATCTTCGCTTAAGAATAATGGGTTAGCAGCTGCGATTTGCATACATACATCTTTAGCAACTTCATCAAGAATGTCGCTAGCAGTATCACATGCAAGTTCAACTAAAACTCCAATTCTTCCACCACCGTGGATGTAGCTCTTAACTAATCCATTTTCAATACCAAACTTAGTGAATCTTCTTATAGTCATGTTTTCACCTAATTTAGCTATTAATGCTTTTAAAGCATCTGAAACTGTAGTTTCAGCATCGAACTTTTCGTTTAATAAAGCTTCAACATTTTCAGCTCCAGTTTCAACAACCATTTCTGCTAATCTATCAGCGAAAGCCATAAATTCATCATTAGCAGCAACGAAGTCAGTTTCACAGTTGAATTCAACAACTGAACCATTCTTCTTATCTTCTGAAATATATGTTTTAACTATACCTTCAGCAGCAACTCTTCCTGATTTCTTAGCTGCATCTGCAAGTCCTTTTTCTCTTAAGAATTCCACAGCTTTTTCGATGTTTCCTTCAGTTTCTACTAGAGCTTTTTTACAATCCATCATTTTAGCTCCAGTCATTTCTCTTAGTTCTTTAACTAATTGTGCACTTATATTTGCCATTATTAAATCCTCCTTAAATCATTGAAAGTAATCCTTACCATATGGGCAATTTAGGAAAAGGGTAACTGAACTCTACTCCACTCACCCTTTTATATCTAAATTATTCAGCTAATTGTTCGCCTTGTCTTCCTTCGATAATAGCATCAGCCATTTTAGCAGTTATTAATTTAACAGCTCTGATAGCATCATCATTACCTGGAATTACGTAATCAACTTCTTCTGGATCACAGTTTGTATCTACGATAGCAACTACTGGAATTCCTAAAATCTTAGCTTCTAAGATAGCATTCTTTTCTTTTCTTGGGTCAACTATGAACATAGCTCCAACGTTTGATGCATCTAAGTTTCTGATACCGCCAAGGTTCTTTTGTAACTTTTCTAATTCACCTTTTAATTTGATAACTTCTTTCTTAGGAAGAACTTCAAAAGTTCCATCTTCTTGCATTCTTTCGATATCTTCTAACTTTCTGATTCTGCTCTTGATAGTTGTGAAGTTTGTTAACATACCACCTAACCATCTGTTGTTTACGAAGTGCATGTTACTTCTGATAGCTTCTTCTTCGATAGCTTCTTGAGCTTGCTTCTTAGTTCCTACGAATAATATGTCCTTACCTTCAGTAGCAACTTCTTTTATAAAGTTGTAAGCTTCTTCAGCTTTCTTTACTGTTTTTTGTAAGTCTATTATATATATTCCATTTCTTTCTGTGAATATATAAGGAGCCATTTTAGGGTTCCATCTTCTTGTTTGGTGTCCGAAATGTACACCTGCTTCTAATAATTGTTTCATTGATATTACTGACATTTTCTTACCTCCTGGTTTTTACCTCCATTATTGTTTTCTTATAAAGATACCAAAAGTTGGCACCGTCTTTATAAACGCAATAATGTGTGTATTTTGTTACCCTTGATAGTATATCACAAGGTATATTTCCTATCAACAAAAATTTTTTATTTTCTTTAAATTATTTCTTATGTTCTATTAACTTTCTACATTTATCGTCTTTTTTTCATTTCCTCTATATACTATGTAATCATATCCACATTAACTTTAACTCATACATATTTTTTAAAGTTATAAGTATAATATTATAACTCTTCCCCTCCCACATTGGATTTATCTTTTAAATATTCATTATAAGCAATTTCATAAGTATATAAAATCCTACATGAGTTTTAAACTTATCTTTAAAATATTTATTAGGAAATATTTACTTTGCATTAATAAAAAAAAGCTGTAGTATAAAATTTATTTTTTCCTACAGCTTCTTATAATATACTATTTTATTTTTCTTAACTCTTCCACTAGCTTTTCATTTAATATTCTTATATAAGTACCTTTCATTCCAAGAGACCTTGATTCAATTACACCAGCACTTTCGAATTTTCTTAGAGCGTTTACTATAACACTTCTAGTTATTCCAACTTTATCAGCTATTTTAGATGCAACTAAAAGTCCCTCATTTCCATTAAGTTCATCAAAAATATGTTCAACTGCTTCAAGTTCAGAATATGATAAAGTTCCAATTGCAAGCTGTACAACTGCTTTTTTCCTTGTTTCTTCAGCAATTTCATCTTGCATTGCTCTAAGCATTTCCATTCCTACAATTGTAGCACTATATTCTACTAAGACTAAATCATCATCAGTAAAACTAGTTCCAAACCTTGCAAGAATAAGAGTTCCTAATCTTTCACGACTTCCCATTATAGGTACAATTGTTGATAGCTTATCTACCTTTTTACATTTTCCAATTTCTTCAAATACACATCTTCCCTCATTTGGAACATTTGCTATAGTTTCATTGGTATTTAATAATGTTTTATTATAGTCTTCTGGGAATTTCTTATCTTCTATTACTTTCTTTTTCATGGCTTCACATTCAAAATCATGTCCAAAAGCATAACCTAAGACTTTTCCTTTCTGACTGATAATGTAAGCATTACATTCTAAAACATCGCTTAATAATCTACATATATCCTGAAATGCAACTGGATCCTTACCCGATTTTTGTAAGATCTTATTAAGCATTCTAGTTTTTTTTAATAGTGATGACATATTTATCCTCCTCAGAACTTTATATAAACGCATATTACTCATTATTAATATAATTATTAGAAAATTCTTAATTTATTGAATTTTTTTACAACTTAATATTAATTTAAGTTTAACATATACATCTGCTGTTTTCAACAGTATTTTTATACAATTCGACAAAATATAATAATATAAATTATGCCATCACTATTTTATATACTACTATTCTTCTTCTTTCTTTTCTTCCTTCACTGGTTCTTTATAATCACATTCACTATTAGAACATTGTATATAATTTCCTTTTGTTTTTGAATATTTTAAAACCATATATGAATTACATTTTGGACACTTTTCTTTAACAGGTTCATTCCAGCTTACAAAAGTACATTCTGGATATCCAGAACACCCAAAAAACTTTTTACCTTTTTTACTTTTTTTAGCCACAATAGGTTTTCCACACTCAGGACACGGAACATCCAATTCTTCTACAATCGGTTTAGCATTTTTACATTCTGGATATCCTGGACATGCTAAAAATTCTCCATAACGTCCTCTTTTAATAACCATCATACGGCCACATTTTTCACATTTAACATCACTAACCTTATCTTCAATTACTACTTTTGATATTTCTTTTTCTGCTTTATCAATAGCTTCTTGAAGCGGACTAAAGAATTCTGATACAATTTCTCTCCAATTTTCATTTCCTACTTCAACATCATCAAGCTTTCTTTCCATATCTGCCGTAAAATCCGCATCTACTATTTGTCTAAAATATTCACTTAAAATATTATTTACTATTTCTCCCAGCTCAGTAGGAATTAATGTCTTCTTTTCACGTACAACATAGTTCCTTCCTAATATAGTCGCTATTGTTGGCACATAAGTACTAGGTCTTCCTATTCCTTTTTCTTCAAGAAGTTTAACAAATGATGCTTCTGTATATCTTGGTGCTGGCTGAGTAAAATGCTGACTTCCTTCAAGACTTGCTGTTTTAAGTTCTTCATTTTCTTCTAAACTTGGCAAAGTCACAGAATTTTCATCATCTTCATTAGTGTATTCATAAATTTTCATAAAACCATCAAAATCAATCACAGATCCTGATGCTTTAAATTTATAATCACCATTCAAGATATCAATTGAATTTGTATTTAAAGTGCATGAAGCCATCTGACTTGCTACAAATCTCTTCCATATTAGTGAATATAATTTATGCTGTTCAGGAGTTAAATTTTCTTTGGCTATTTCCGGTGTTATTTCTATATATGTTGGTCTTATTGCTTCATGAGCATCTTGGATATTTTTCTTTCCTTTATATATCCTTGTAGTTTCTGGAAGATATTCTTTTCCAAAACTTTCTTCTATAAATTCCTTTGCTTTACCTTGAGCTTCTTCTGATATTCTTACAGAATCAGTTCTCATATATGTTATTAACCCTACAGTACCATGCCCTTTAACTTCAACACCTTCATAAAGAACTTGCGCTACAGACATTGTTCTTTTTGTATTAAAATTCAATTTTTTATTGGCATCCTGCTGAAGTGTACTTGTTGTAAATGGTGGAAGGGGATTTCTTGTCTTTTTTCCCTTCTTTATACTCTTGACTACAAAAGTTCCATTATTGAGATCTTCTATTACTTTATTGCAATCCTCTTCATTCGTAAGCTCAACCTTTTTATTTTTGTAAGTTGAAAGTCTTATAGGAAATTTCTTTCTTTCTTTTTTTAATACACAGTCAACCGACCAGTATTCTTTAGGTATAAATTCTTTTATTTCCTTTTCTCTATCACATATTAATTTCAACGCAGCAGACTGAACTCTTCCAGCACTTAGTCCCCACTTAACATTCTTCCATAATATAGGACTTATTTCATAACCAACAAGTCTATCCAAAACTCTTCTCGCCTGCTGAGCATCAACAAGATCAAGATTTATTTTTCTTGCTTCCTTTATAGATGCCTTAACAGCACTTTTTGTTACCTCATTAAAAACTATTCTACATGTTTCATCTTCTGATATCTTTAAAATATTTGCAAGATGCCATGAAATCGCTTCCCCTTCTCTATCGGGGTCGGTTGCAAGATAAACTTTATCTGACTTTTTAGCAGCTTTTCTTAATTTATCGATTAATTCGCCTTTCCCTCTTATTGTAATATATTTAGGCTCATAATTATTTTCTATATCTACGCCTAATTTACTCTTTGGCAAATCTCTAACGTGTCCCATCGATGCTTCTACAATATAATTTTTACCAAGATATTTGCCAATAGTCTTTGCTTTTGCTGGCGATTCTACAATTACAAGTTTTTGACCCATAGTATAACTTCATAATAATATGAAGTATTCACCCCCTATAATTTTTAAATTATTTTAACATAGTAATTTCCGGGTAAACAAATAATTTCATCTTTAATCTGCATTTCAAACAATAGCGCATATAAAGCACCTCTCTCAAAGTTTGTTTTTCTGAATACATCATCTATATGCATAGGTACATCAGTAAGACAATTTAATATTCTTCTCTTATCTGGAGATTTTATCATAGGTCTTATTTCAATATTATGATCTAATGATAATAACATTCTAAAATCTTCTACACTTGAGCATATATCGACCCCATATTCTCTAATAAATTCATTAGATCCTTGAGATCCACTATAAAACATAGATCCAGGCACAACTATTACTTTTTTCTTTTGAGCTAAAGCAAGTCTTGCCGTTATAAGCGAGCCACTTTTTCTCGATGCTTCTGTTACTATTATTCCACCACTCATACCGCTTATGATTCTATTCCTTCTAGGAAAGTTCATTTTTAGCGGCGGAGTATCTAGCATAAATTCAGAAATTACTACTCCCTTTTCTTCTATTTGTGAAAATAGCTTTTTATTTTCTGCTGGATATACCCGATCAATACCGCATCCCAAAACAGATATATTTATTCCACTATTTTCCAACGCAGTTTTATGCGCAATGGAATCCACTCCTCTTGCACCTCCGCTTATAAGCGTAATATTATTAGTAATAAGCTCCTTTGTCAAGACTTTTGTTGCAGACAAACCATAATTTGAGCATTTTCTTGCCCCTACAATACCAATAGAATTATTGTTAATCACTTCAATATTTCCCTTATAAAACAAGAAATATGGTGGGTCTAAAATCCCCTTCAACTTCTCTTTATATAAGGCATCAGCGTATGTTATAAATCCTATTCCTTTTTGGTATAATTTTTCTTCAGTTTTATAAACTTCTTCAAATAAATCTTTTTTGTTAATTTTTTTTATTTCTTTGTTAAAATTTTTTTCATTATTTTGAAGATATTCAAAATCATTATATATATTTTCTGCGCTTTCATATCTATTTATTAGATTTATTTTTAAACTCGCCTCTATCCCAAGCAGTATCAGCCATAAATCATAGTTCATAAATTTATTCTCCTATATAACTTCTCCATTAATATTTTTTCTATAACTAAATGCTTCTAATAAATTTTCTTCGGAAATATCTTTTTTACCATCGATATCTGCAATTGTCCTAGCAAGTTTAAGAACTTTTCCAAATCCACGCACAGACATATTACAATTATTATAATAATGTTCAAGTATCACTTTACATTTATTATTAACTCTACAAATTTCAAAAATATCTTTACCTTTAATTTCTGAATTGTACCTATATATTGTTTGCTTAAATCTTTCTTTTTGTACAAAACGTGCCTTTAGTACATTTTCCTTCATTACTTTAGAATCATATGAATCTTTTAAACTTTGTATCTCATGGTATTTTATTCTGGGAACATAATTTAAAATATCTATTCTATCTAATAAAGCACTAGAGAACTTTTTTATATATTTATTAGTGTAACTATTTAATTCATAAAAATCATTATCATTATATATGTTTGCATTTCTTCTTTCTACAGGATTAAATGCTCCAACAAGCAAAAAATCAGCAGGCATTAAGTAATTTCCAGAAACTCTTGTAATATTAACATTCTTCTCTTCTAGTGGTTCTCTCAAACATTCTAAAACTTCTTTTTTGAACTCTAAGATTTCATCTAAAAATAAAACTCCATTATGTGCTAAAGTTATTTCTCCTGGCTTTATTTCCTTTCCTCCACCTATTAATGATGCTTTTGTACTTGTATGATGAGGAGCTCTAAACGGCCTTGTGATTATGGAGTTATCTTTTATTAATCCACAAGTGCTATAAATTTTTGCTATCTCAACTAATTCTTCATGAGAAAGCTTTGGAAGTATTGAACTCAAAGCCTTTGCTAACATGGTTTTACCACATCCCGGTTCTCCATACAGTATAATATTATGTTTTCCAGCTGCTGCAATCTCCATTGCCCTTTTTGATGAGTACTGACCTATTATTTCACCAAAATCCACAAATTCATTTTTTTCGTCATACTTCGATTCTTGTTCTGTCCATTTATAAGGTAATATATCCTTATATGTCAAAAACGAAATAACTTCTTTAAGATTTCTTAAGGGATAATAATCCTCACCTCTCAAATAGA
This sequence comes from Clostridium butyricum, assembly GCF_006742065.1. Lineage (NCBI taxonomy): Bacteria > Bacillati > Bacillota > Clostridia > Eubacteriales > Clostridiaceae > Clostridium > Clostridium butyricum. The sequence continues at coordinate 2,603,958 of NZ_AP019716.1, forward strand.
AACTTTCCTCTAAATTTTCATAAGGAAAAATAAATTTATGCTTATTTTTACTATTTCCTTCAAGTATTATAGGAATCATTCCTTTTATGGAGTTAAGTTCTCCAAGCAATGAAAGTTCTCCGAATATTATATAATCTTCAATATCGCAAACTTTTATCTGTTTTGACTCCATAAGTATGCCAATTGCTATTGGAAGATCAAGCAAGGAACCTATCTTTCTTACATCTGCAGGAGCTAGATTAATAGTTATTCTTCCAAGAGGGAATTCATATCCGCAGTTAATAATTGCAGCTCTAACTCGTTCCTTTGCTTCTTTAACCGATGCATCTGGAAGCCCCACTATAGAAAATTGAGGGAGCCCCTTAGATATATCCACTTCAACATGTATTAAAATTCCTTCAAGATTATTATAAGTTGCACTTATTATTTTTATTGCCATATATACATCACCCTTAAGAATTATAGACATAGATTTTAATATTAATTCAAATTATTAAAAATGATTATTATTGAATTTTCTTGTTAATAATTATATTTATAAAAATTTTAAATTAAATATAGTTTTTATTATTAAATAAACTATGTACGTTACACTATGAATTTTGCAACTATAATCTAGAAATCACATAGTGATTTCTAAGTCACTTATCATATATCAATTATCCATTGGAATCCACTTTAAAAGCTTAGAATAATATATAACTGCTTTTATTCCATAGAATCTTTAATGTCTATTACTTTCCATTGAGAGGAGCAGAATATGAAAAATTTCAATAAATTTATCGGCAATTATGGCGAAAAACTTGCTTCAAATTATCTAATAGATAATAACTATAAAATACTTGAAAATAATTTCAGAAATTTTTTAGGAGAAATTGATATAATCTCAATAAAACATAATATTCTAGTTATAACTGAAGTCAAAAGTCGCTACAATATAAATTACGGCTACCCCCAAGAGGCTGTAACATACTCAAAACAAAAATCAATAGCTAAAATTACTTCTTCTTATATAAATTTAAGAAAACTCAACGATCTAAACGTACGTTTTGATGTAATCGAAGTTTTCTTTAATACTGATAACTCTCTATATAAAATTAATCATATAAAAGATGCTTTTAGATTATAAAAAGACAGGTAATAATTTTCATATCAATAAAAATTATTACCTGTCTTTAATATTTTAATTATTTTCTAATAAATTTTTAAGAAAGCTATTTCTATGTATTTCACATTTACCATGTTCTCTTATAGCATTCATGTGTTTTGCAGTTCCATATCCAGCATTATTTTCAAAATCATAACAAGAATACTTCTTTGCATATTCTTTCATAAGATTATCTCTATATACTTTAGCTATTATTGATGCTGCGGCAATACAGGCACTTTTAGTATCTCCTTTTATAACCGATTTATTTTCTATTTCGATTCCTTTCACAAGATAACCATCAGATAACACAAGATCTGGTTTAATACTAAGTGAATTACAACTTTCTAGAAACACCTTATTATTAGCCACACCTATCCCTATTTCATCTATCTCATAATTTGAACACTCTGAAATTTTAAAACACACTGCTTTTTCTTTTATTATTTCTGCAAGCTCTTCTCTCTTGCTTTCTTTTAATTTTTTAGAATCATTTAAATATAAAATAAGTTCATCATCTAAAACATTTAAATCAAGCATAACACAGCATGCAACAATAGGTCCTGCAAGAGGCCCTCTTCCAACTTCATCCACGCCTGCAATATGTTTATAATCACCAAAAGATTTATCAAATGCATACATAGACTTAACTCTTTCAATTTCTTTTAAATATGCATTAATTTCTTTTTTTAATTTAGAAGCAAGTGCTAAAACATTCTTTCGCTTATCGCATTCAAGCCAGTAAATTATGCTTTCATAATTATTATTTTTATATTCATTAATTATTGAAATTTTTGACATTTCATCTTTTATTTTTGCAAATGATAAAGATTTTATATCCTCATTAATTATCTTCATTGCTTTCTTCTTCACTTTCTTCTTCAATTGGACGTTCTAAAGATATGTTACCAATTTTCCCACCTCTAAATTCATCAAGAAGTATAACCGCAATTCTATTATAATCAATCTGACCTCCAGAAATTAATGCGCCTCTCTTTTTACCTATTAAATCTAATGTATCTAATGGATTTTCACAAATTTCTGAAAGTTTATATCTTTCTTTTAATTTAGTCTCATAGTTTTTCTGTAATCTTTCTACTAACTTGAGCGCCAATTCCTCTATATCCATAATTTCATCTTTTATAGCACCTGTAAACGCCAAATTCAATGCTGTTGTATCATCTTCAAACTTAGGCCATAATACTCCTGGAGTATCTAAAAGCTCAATTCCAATTGCTGTCTTTATCCACTGTTTACTCTTAGTAACACCAGGTCTATCACCTGTTTTAGCTATATTATTTCTTGCCATTTTATTAATAAATGTAGATTTTCCAACATTAGGTATACCAACTACCATAACTCTTGTTATAATTTTAGCCATACCTTTAGCTTTAAGTCTATCATGCTTTTCCTTTAAAAGATTTAATAAAGCAGGTTTTATAGCCTTTAATCCTTCCCCTTTTAAACAATTAACTTCAAGTACTTTTACATTATCATTAGTAAGATAATCAATCCATTCTTTTGTAACCTTACTATCAGTTAAATCACTTTTATTTAATAGTATTATTCTTGGCTTTCCTTCTAATAATTTATCAATATCAGGATTAGCAGAACTTCTAGGTATTCTTGCATCTCTTATTTCAATAACAGCATCAACTAATTTTAAATTTTCCTTAATTTCTCTTTGAGTTTTTCTCATATGTCCTGGAAACCAGTTTATAGCCATATGAATCCCTCCCTTTTCAGTTAATAATTTATAATTGATAATTGAAGTTATAATTTACGTCTTCATAATACCAATTATCCTTAATTTATTTTTTATTAAAACAAAAAATAAATTTTAAAAATTCTAAAAAACACAATGTACATTTCACAATATATATAATAATGATTATACCCAGTTTACATGGATTTAGTAATTTATTGTGTCCTGCCCATTGTGCATTATTCCTTACATATTATAAACAGATTTATTATCTAACTCTAAACTCATTTAATAACAATAAAAAAAGGACTGAAACAGTCCCCTTTTTATATTATCTAGTTAATAATTCTTTAACCTTAGCAGCCTTACCAACTCTATCTCTTAAGTAGTAAAGTTTAGCTCTTCTTACTTTACCTTTTCTTACTACTTCAATCTTATCGATGATTGGCGCATTCATTGGGAATGTTCTTTCAACACCAGTTCCATAAGCAACTCTTCTTACTGTGAAAGTTTCTCTTAAACCACCGTTTTGTTTCTTAAGTACTGTTCCTTCGAACATTTGGATTCTTTCTTTGTTACCTTCTTGAATCTTTACGTATACCTTTATAGTATCTCCAATTGCAAATGTAGGTAAGTCTGTTCTGATTTGTTCAGCTTCAATAGCTCTTATTATTTCGTTCATTGTGCATTCCCTCCTTAACGATAATTTGACGTTCTTAACACAGTTTCTCATGTAGACAGAGGAACGCCCGTACTAGCACAAAATTAATAATAACACATATTATTTTTTATTTCAACAAATAAATTATGTTTTTTTACTTTTCATTATCTTTTTTTAAAATTTTTATATCTTCCTTTGTTAAGCTTATCTTGCTATACATATCAGGTCTGCGTTCTTTTGTAAGTTTAAGGGACTGTAACCTTCTCCACTTACGGATATTCTCATGATGACCTGATAAAAGTATATCAGGAACCTTATCACCTTCAAAATCTTCCGGTCTTGTATATTGTGGATATTCTAAAAGCCCATTATAAAAAGATTCTTCCATAAAGCTTTCTTCTTTTCCAAGTACTCCAGGAATAAGTCTCAAAACAGAATCAATAACTGGTATTGCTGCCATTTCTCCACCTGTCAGTACAAAATCACCAAGCGATATTTCCATATCAATATGTTTGTATACTCTTTCATCAATTCCCTCATAATGACCACATATAAATGTAAGATTTTGTTCTTTAGAAAGTTCATTAGCCATCTCTTGATTGAAAGTTTTCCCTCTTGGTCCTAAGAAAATAACCTTGCCACTATTATTTTCTTTTACATGTCTTATTGCATCAACAAGAGGTTGTGGAGCCATAACCATCCCAGCTCCTCCACCATAAGGGGCATCATCAACTTTCTTATGTTTATTCAATGTAAAATCCCTTATATTTAGGACATCAATATCAATAATTTTATTTTCACGAGCCCTTCCTATTATGCTATGTTCAAAAATAGAAAACATTTCAGGAAATAGTGTTAAAATATTAATCTTCATCCTGCCACTCACCTACTGGTCTTATAACTATTTTCTTTTCATTTATATCAATACTTAAAACAATGTCTCTAAGTACAGGTATTAAAAGTTCCTTTGGCTCTTTTATCCAATAAACGTCATTATTACGAGTACTTATTACATCAAATATCTTACCTAATTCCTTTCCATCAGTATCATATACTATACATTCTTTTAAATCCGAAACATAATAAGTATCCTCTGGAAGTTCCGGCTCCTTTTCTCTAGGTATTTCAATATATTTTTGCTTATAAGTCTCAGCGTCATTCATTGTATCTATACCCTCAATTTTAAGAATAACTCTGTCTTTTTGAAATTTAACACCTAATATATTCATTTCAACGCCACCAACTAAAACAGTTTTTAAACGCTTAAATTTATTTACGTCTTCTGTTAAAGGATAAACCTTTACTTCACCTTTGATACCATGAGTGTTTATTATCTGACCTATTTTAAATAACTTTTTTTCCAATAAATTCACCTCTGATTTTTATTCAGTCAATATGACCATTATTTCATCTAATTCTTTTAAAAGCACAATATATAATGATATTTCTACAATATTATATATTATAATTATACAAAAGAAAATATTGAATTTGTTTGAATATATCATAATTTAAACATAACTCAAATGTCAAATTCATTTTAATAAAAAAAGAGTTAGGTTAAACCTAACTCTTAATTTAGATGATTTCTACTATAACGCGTTTATGTTGTTTAACTGCTGCTGCTTTTACTACTGTACGTATAGCTTTTGCAATTCTGCCTTGCTTACCGATAACCTTACCCATATCTTCAGGAGCCACCTTTAATTCAAGAATAATAGATTGCTCTTTATTCACTTCATTAACGCTGACATATTCAGGATTATCCACAAGAGATTTAGCCATATATTCAACTAATTCTTTCATAAACGTCTATAATCAACACATGTTGATTATAGAATTCACCTCCAAAAATTACTTAGTAAGACCTGCATTGTTGAAAAGTCTCTTAACAACTTCTGTTGGTTGTGCACCGTTAGCTAACCATTCATTAACTTTTTCTTCGTTTACTTTGAATTCAACTGGTTCAGTTAATGGATTGTAGTATCCAATTTCTTCGATGAATTTACCATCTCTTGGAGATCTTGAATCTGCAACAACTACTCTATAGAAAGGAGCTTTATGAGCACCCATTCTTCTTAATCTGATTTTTACTGCCATTTTAATTTCACCTCCTTTTAAGGTTAATTATTTATTTTCAATCTAGAAAGGTAATTTGCCTCCGAAAAGACCGCCTTTCTTGCTAAATTGCTTTTGGAATGATTTCATCTGCTTCATCTGCTTCTTCATCATTTCGTAACTCTTCATAAGCTTATTGACTTCTTGAACTGATGTTCCTGACCCCTTAGCTATTCTTATTTTTCTCGAATTAGATTTTGCTATAAGAGTTGGATTACGTCTTTCTTTAAGAGTCATAGAATAGATTATGGCTTTAGTAACATTCATTGCCACTTCACCTTTTTCTAAATCTAGCCCTTGAAGTTCCTTTGAGTTCATCCCTGGCATCATTTCTAAAATTTTATTAAGAGGACCAAGCTTTTTCATCTGCTCCATTGCCATTAGATAATCTTCAAAGTTAAATTCTTGATTTAACATTCTTTTACCTAAATCTGCAGCCTCTTTTTCATCAATTGCTTCCTGAGCCTTTTCAATAAGTGATAATACATCACCCATCCCAAGAATTCTTGATGCCATTCTATCTGGATGGAACACTTCAAAATCATTCATTTTTTCACCAAGTCCAACATATTTTATCGGCTTGTTTATTATACTCTTTATAGAAAGAGCTGCTCCACCTCTAGTATCACCATCAAGCTTTGTTAATATAACTCCACTTAAATCTAAATCATTGTTAAAGTTTTCTGCCACATTAACTGCATCTTGACCTGTCATTGAGTCTACTACTAAAAGTATCTCTGATGGTTTTACATTTTCTTTTATATCTTTTAATTCTTGCATTAAATCTTCATCAATATGAAGTCTACCTGCAGTATCAATGATAACTATGTTATTTCCATTATCCCTAGCATGTGCTATACCAGCTTTTGCTATATCTACAGGACTTACTTTATCACCCATAGAGAATACTGGAATTTCAATTTGTTTTCCTACAACTTCTAACTGTTTTATAGCTGCTGGTCTATAAATATCACAAGCTACCAATAAAGGTTTCTTGTTATCTTTTCTAAGATTCAATGCAAGTTTACCACACATTGTAGTTTTACCAGCACCTTGAAGACCGACAAGCATTATCACTGTAGGACCACTGCTATTGTAGCTAAGTTTACTTTCACTTCCACCCATAAGATTAGTAAGTTCTTCGTTAACTATCTTAATTACTTGCTGCCCTGGCGTTAAGCTTTCTAAAACTTCACTTCCAACACACTTTGAACTAACATTTGATACAAATGTTTTAACAACTTTGTAGTTAACGTCTGCTTCTAATAAGGCAAGCTTTACTTCTCTCATGGCTTCTTTAATATCTTTTTCAGTTAACTTTCCTTTACCTTTTAGTTTACGGAACGTCTCCTGTAATTTTTCTCCTAAACCTTCAAAAGCCATGTTTACCTCCTCCTTATAAATTTTCTAGCTTTTCTTTATATTGTATAATATCCTCATCATCAATGGAATATTTACTTTTTAATTCTTCTAAAAAACTTATAATTTCATGTTCTCTGTTTATACTCTTTTGAAGTAAGTTCAGCTTACTTTCATAGGATAGAAGTTGCTTATAACATCTTTTGATTAAATCGTGAATAGCCTGACGACTTGTTTTATTAACTTCAGCAATTTCTGCCAAAGACAAATCATCGTTGTAATACCATTCCATTATGTCTCTTTGTTTATCTGTTAATAATGAACCATAATAATCCATCAATAACGAAACCTCAACTCTATCTACCATCTAATCACCTTACCCACAAAAGAGATTCTAACAGGATTTAATACAAGTGTCAAGTACTTTTACTTAACACTTATAAATATTTTTTATTTTTTTAATATTTTTTATTTTTTTGTGTCAATTTATTTTTTAAAATTTCACTTTTTTATCTAAATATCAACACAAAACTGATACATTATTGAAATGTCAACTGTAAATTGTTCACTGTTAACTATATAAGTGCCTCTGCAAATCCTTCAGCATCAAACTTTTGAAGGTCATCAATACCTTCACCTACTCCTATATATCTTACAGGTATATTTAAACTCTGTTTAATTGAAATAACAACTCCACCTTTTGCTGTTCCATCTAATTTTGTCAGTATTATTCCGTCAATAGGACAGGCTTCCATGAATTGTTTAGCTTGAATGACAGCATTTTGTCCTGTTGTTGCATCAAGAACAAGTAAAGTTTCTTTTTTATAATCACTTAATTCCCTATCTATTATTCTATTTATCTTTTCAAGTTCATTCATAAGATTTTTCTTATTATGAAGTCTTCCTGCAGTATCACAAATAAGAAGATCAACCTTTCTTGCCTTTGTAGCTTCAATAGCATCAAAAACTACAGCTGCCGGATCTGAACCTTCCTGATGTTTTACCAAATCAACCTCAGCTCTTTTACTCCACACTTCAAGCTGATCTATAGCAGCTGCTCTGAATGTATCAGCTGCTGCAAGAAGTACCTTTTTTCCATCAGCCTTATTTTTAGCAGCTATTTTACCTATTGATGTAGTCTTACCAACTCCATTAACTCCTATTATAAGCATAACTTTTTTATCTTCATCATTATCTTCATATGAACCTTCCAAAAGTATATCTCTTATAACCTCTTTTAATGCTGGCTTAACTTCCTGAGGATCATTTATTTTCTCTTTACGAATCTTATTTCTTAGTCTTTCAATTATATCTATTGTTGTATCCATTCCAATATCAGATGTTATTAGAATTTCCTCTAATTCTTCATAAAGATCTTCATCTATAGTGATAGCAATCTTTAATACTTCATTGATCTTATCTGTTAATCCATCTCTTGTCTTTGTTAACCCTGTTTTTAATTTGTTAAATAAATTTCCAAACAAACTTTTTTCCTCCATATCTAAATTTATTATATCTATTTATAGTTTTATATTAATAATAAATACTATTTTACATCTTTATCATATATCGCACTACTAAATTTACAATTATAATCTAGAAATCGTGTAGTGTTCTCTAAACAAATTGGGATATATTAATATTCTTATTATCACCTTTTAATCATACATTATTTAAAATTTTCTTTATCAATAATAGTATTACTCATCATCTTTAGATAAATCTACTGATACCACTTTAGAAATACCTTTTTCCTCCATTGTAACACCATAAATAATATCACTCGCTTCCATAGTACCCTTTCTATGAGTTATTACTATAAACTGAGTTCTATTAGAAAATCTCAATAAAAATTCTGCATATCTATAGACATTTGCATCATCAAGAGCAGCTTCAATTTCATCAAGTATGCAAAAAGGTGTAGGTTTCATCTTTAATATTGCAAAAAGTAGTGCTATAGCAGATAGAACTTTTTCTCCACCTGACATAAGATTTATATTTTGTAGTTTCTTTCCTGGCGGTTCAACATTTATATCTATGTTAGCACTAAGCTCATCACCTTCACCAAGTATAAGTTCTGCACTTCCACCCTGGAATAAATCCTTAAATGTTTCGTTGAAATTATGATTTAATATTTTAAAATTTTCTTTAAATAATATTCTCATTTCACCAGTCATTTGATCTATAACCCTGATAAGCTCTTCTTTAGCTTTTTCCAAATCCTCTGCCTGATTTGACATAAATTCAAACTTTTCTTTAAGTTCCTCATATTCTTCAATTGCAGCTAAATTTACAATACCCAGTTTTGTGATTTTAGATTTTATAGATGAAATATTACTTTTTAAATCTTCTTCATTTTCCACAGGTTCACATATATCAAGAGCCTCAGCATAAGTAAGTTCAAGCTCTTCATTAAGTTTTTTGTATATATGCTCCTCTTCGCTTTCCTTTTTCGCCTTTATTACTTCTCTCTTATTTACTTCCATCTCTTCACGGCTTATTTCATCCATCACTGCACTTATTAAGTTGTCTTTCTGTTTAAATTCTTCTTTCAATTTTTCTTTTTCTATTTCATCATCTTTAAAGTTAAGTTCTAAAACATTAATTTTAGTATTGTTTTCCTCAATATTTTTTTGTCTCTCTTTTATTGAAAAATTTAGTTCTATTATGCTTTTTTCATTTTCTTTACTCTCTCTAACAAGATTATCTCTTTTTCCACTTAAATCATATGATTCTTTTTCGATTCTTGAAAAGTCGTTTTTCTTTCCTTCAATACCTTCATCTAATGCTGCTTTAGCAATTTTCATCTCAGTCAACTTAGATTCATCTTTGCTAACTTCTAAAGTTTTCACACCAATCAATTCTTCCAGCTCTACACTCTGATTTTTTTTTGTAACATTCTCATCTTCAAGAATTTTTATTTCGTTTTCTTTAACATTTAATTTTTCAGATATTTCTTGCTTATCTTCCTTTATTCTTTCTAAATCACTTCTTGTATTTTCCAAAGTTTTTTTAAGCTTATTAGTGTCATTTTGAAGGCCTTCTATTTCACTTTGCTTTCTTGTAAGGTCTATATTTTTAGAATGTATTAAATCTGTATTATTAAGAATCTCTTCATCTATTTCTTTTAATTCTAGTGAAAGCTTCTGTCCTTCCTTCATAATATCAGCATATACTTTTTTCTTTTCATCAATCTTATGAGCAATTTCTTCTATTTCTCTTTTTCTTCCTAGAAGATTAGTATTTCTACCTTTTATGCTCCCTCCAGTAAGAGCTCCCCCTGGATTAACAACTTCACCTTCAAGAGTAACTATTTTATATCTATACTGACTAATCTTTGAAATCTTTAATGCACAATCCATATCTCTACATATTATAGTTCTACCTAGAGTATAATTCATTATATTTTCATATATTGAATCATATGATATTATGTCACTACCTATACCTATATATCCTTCAGATTTAGTTATAGAATCATCTAAATTAAGCTTTTTACCTTTAATTATATTAATGGGTAAAAAAGTAGCTCTTCCTAAATTATTTTTCTTTAAATATATAATAAGCTTTTTTGCAACCTGTTCAGTGCTTGTTATAACATTGGAAATAGCTGCTCCTAAGGCTATTTCTACAGCAGTTTCATACTGTTTATCCACACTAAAAACTTCACCTAAAACTTTTGTTTCTTCTGCACCTTCAATATTTTCGTCCTTTATGGATTCCATAAGTGATTTAACTGATCTATTATATCCCTCATAGTGCTTTTCAAGATTTTCAAGCATAGTTTTATTAGCATCTAACTTAGTTAAAACTCTATTCAATTCTTTTACATCATTTTCTTTCTTTGTAATGTTTCCTTTTAGTGTAGCAATTCTCTTTTTTAACTCTGCTGTAGAATTACGAACATCTTCTATTTCTTTTTTCTTATTTTCAATATCTCTACTCAATCCTTTGTATGTAGCCATATTGATAACTATGTTATTTTCAAGATAAGATATGGATGAATCAAGAGACTGTCTTTTTTCTTCTCTAAGTTCCAATTCCCTCTTTAATATATTTATTTCATTTTTAACATCTGAATTGCTTCTCAAAAAGTCAAGTTCGCTTTCTTGAAGTACTTTAAGCTCAGCCTTCATCTTCTCTAGTTCAAGCTGCTTTATCTTATTAGTTTGCTCCAATTTTTCAATTATTTCCTTTTTATCAGCCTGTTCTTCAAAACGTTTAGCTAATTCTTGTTCTAGCAATAACTTATTATTTTCAATATCTTCCATTCTTTTAGAGATATCTTCAACTTCGTAACTATTTCTCTTTATCTTTTCTTCACAATTTTTAATTCTTTCATGATAAAGTTCTATAGCTTTTCCATCATCATTAATAATATCTTTTAAAGTATAGTACTGCTCTTTCTCTCCTAATGTTTTTTTCTCAATATTTTCTATTCTTTCTTCTAGATTGCTTAATATTTCCCTATCTTTAGCTATGCTTTCTCTCTTTTTATTAATTCCCTCAATTCTTTTATTTAATTCTTCCTTAAACACTCTCAATTCCTGATCCATAATCTGAATTGTATGTACTATTAGAGATACTTCTTTTCTTTTCAGATTATCAGATAATTCTTTGAATTCAATAGCCTTTTCTCTTTCTATTCTCAAAGGTTCAATTCGCTCTTCGTAAGTAGATAATATATCATTTATTCTCACAAGGTTATCATCAGTGTTACTTAGTTTTTTTTCAGCTTCTTCTTTTCTATTTTTAAATTTAACAATACCAGCAGCTTCCTCTAAAAGCGCTCTTCGTTCTTCTGGCTTACCACTTAAAATTGCTTCAATCTTACCTTGTCCAATAAGAGAATATCCTTCCTTACCTATACCTGTATCCATAAATAAATTAGTAACGTCTTTTAATCTGCATTTATTGTTATTAATTAAATATTCAGATTCACCAGACCTAAAAATCCTTCTAGATACAGTCACTTCATTATATTCTGTTGCAAGCTGTTCATCACTATTATCAAGAGTCAATGAAACCTGAGCAAGGCCTACAGGCTTTCTAAACTGTGTTCCTGCAAAGATTACATCTTCCATCTTTCCGCCTCTTAAAACCTTTATACTCTGTTCTCCGAGAACCCATCTTACTGCATCAGATATATTACTTTTTCCACTTCCATTTGGACCTACAACAGCAGTAACTCCTTTTTTAAATTTTAATTCTGTCTTATCCGCAAAGGATTTAAATCCTCTTATCTCCAGAGATTTTAAAAACAATCTTTCCACTCCTCATTTAAAAAAATATAGTAGGTAAAAGTCCCATAATAAATATTATTATAATAAAAATAGCAAAAGCAATTTTTAATTTTTCTCTAGTCTTTCTTTTCAATACAAACACTTCCAATCATAATTAGTTTATAGCAAACATTAATAAATATCAATTAATATATCAAAAGCGAGAGTTTCCCCTCGCTAATATATTATATCCACTTTTTTATTTTCTAGGTAGAGTATAATTTTACCTCTTTCAATATCATTATTTTGCTCTACCTTTATATTCTTTTTATTATCTTTCAATCGATTAAAATACATCTTTTTGTTAGCATATAATTTACTTATCTCTTTAGGATTAATATGAATTTCTGCTTTTTCTTGTTCTTTCATATTTTCTAGTATGAGTTCAATCATAAGACTACTCTCAACAAGTTCTCTAAATGCGGGATGAAAAGGTCCTGCCACAACATCATTTTTTTCATTTATTGTTTCAGTAGGCTGAAGACCTATTCTTATAACATTAACAGAGTTCTGTCTATACATCTTATACATTTCCTTGCTTATTTCAACAGCTTCTTCTAAAGTATAAGGTACATAATCTCCTCTTTTATACATAATCTCCATGGCAGTTCCCCTTATTGTTAACGCCGGATAAATTCTGCATATATCTGGTTTCATTTCTATCGATGCTTTTGTTGTCTCTATGTCAGTCTTAAAATCATCTCCTGGAAGACCAGGCATTATTTGATGTCCAAGTATAAATCCATATTCTTTTATCAGCTTTGATGCTTTAGAAACATCCTCTACATCATGGCCTCTTCCTGCTTTTAAAAGAATTTCTTCATTAAGTGATTGAACACCAAGTTCAATTATATCAACTCTGTATTCCTTTAAATAGGATAATATATATTGATTTATATAGTCTGGTCTTGTAGATAATCTTATTTTATCTATAAAATCTTTATCCTTAAACTCTCTTGCAACTTGTAGAAGTTCTTTTTGCTTTTCTTCTTTTATTCCAGTAAATGTTCCTCCAAAGAATGATATTTCAACAACTGCATTACTATGGTCAATAGTTTCAAGGTATTCATAAACAGTCTTTCTAACACTTTCTGCAGTAACTTCTTCATTCTCATCATTACTAGAAGAAATATCTCTTTTCTCTGTGTCTTTAACAATTCTTAATGAATCTTTTTTTACCCCAGTTATTTTATCTTGATTGCAAAATACACAATCATGTGGGCAACCTTCGTGTGGTACAAATATTGGTATTATATAATAACTTTTACTCATTTTTATTATCCAGTTTCATTAAGGCCTGTTTAGCTGCATTTTGTTCAGCTTCTTTTTTACTATATCCACATCCTTCTCCCATAATATTGTTTTCTATAACAACATTAGTGAAAAACTTACGTCTATGTGGTGGACCTTCATGCTTTGTCAATTCATAATGAATTGACACTTCTCCATCCTTTTGTAAAAATTCTTGAAGCTTAGTTTTAAAATCTAATATGATTTCATTGTTTATAGCCTTCTTTATTATTTCTTCAAAATGCAATAAGATAAAATCTCTTACAAATCCTATGCCTTTATCTAAATAAACAGCAGCTATAACTGCTTCTACAGCATCAGCCTGTATAGAAATCCTTTCTCTTCCTCCTGTTAATTCTTCACCTTTGCTCATTCTTATATATTCCCCAAGATGAAGCTTTTTAGCAATCTCATAAAGAGAATTCTCACATACAATAAGGCTACGTGTCTTTGTCAATTCTCCTTCTGACTTGCTCTTGAAATTATTAAATAGATATTCAGTGATACAAAGTTGTAATACTGCATCTCCAAGAAACTCAAGTCTCTCATTATATTCCGCATCTTTAAACTGATTTGCAAACGAACTATGCGTAAGCGCAGTTTTTAATAATGTGGGATTATTAAAACAAACTCCTAAATTTTCTTCAATTTCTTTAAGTGTATACTTATTCATTTTTCCACTCCTTAGAAGTTTATTCTTCAACTTGCTAATATAACAAATTCAAGAATAAACTAATTAATAAAGATAAAATCCCGCAAACGCGGGATTATGCTATTCTTCGTGATGAGCTTTAACGTAATTGACAACATCTCCAACTGTCTTAAAGTTTTCAACGTCTTCATCTGGTATTTCCATGTCTAGTTCATCTTCTAAAGCCATGATAAGCTCAACAATATCTAATGAATCAGCGTTTAAATCATCAATAAAAGATGCTTCCATTGTTACGCTTCCCTCGTCGATACTTAATTTATCAGCAATTATTGCTTGGATTCTTTCAAACATTTGTTTCACCTCCCAAGTTCTACATTTAGATAATATTATATAATATTTAAATCGTCAATATTTATTTAATTTTGTTTTGAAAATTCTTTTTTCATATTCTCAAGAACTTTATTATCATAGAAAATCTTAGTCTGTCTTATTGCATTCTTAAATGCTTTTCCATCAGAACTTCCATGCGCTTTTATACATATTCCATCAACACCTAAAAATGGTGCTCCACCATATTCTTTGTAGTCAACTTTTTTCATCAAGCTTTTTAAAACTGGTTTTAACAGCACTACTCCAAATTTTGAAATGATAGATGCCTGCATTACTTCATCTTTAATCATCCCTAAAATTGTAGATGCTGATCCTTCATACATTTTCAAAGCAGTATTTCCTACAAAACCATCACTAACTAAAATGTTAGTTTCACCTTTTGGAATATCTCTTGGTTCAACGTTTCCCTTAAAATTTAATTCTCCTTCATTTTTAAGCAACTGGTATGTAGCTTTTGAAAGTTCATTTCCCTTTTCTTCTTCTTCACCAATGTTAATAAGACCTATACTTGGATTTTTCACATTAAAAACATGCTCATAATATATTTTACCCATTTTAGCAAATTGTACAAGAAAGGCAGGCTTACAATCAACATTTGCTCCAACGTCCACTATCATAAACTGACCTTTTCTACCAGGCATTATAGGTGCTAAAGCTGGTCTTTCAACACCCTTTATTCTTCCAACAACAAGTGTACATCCTGCAAGGAATGCTCCTGTGCTTCCTCCAGATATTATTGCATCACAAGTTTTATCCTTAACTAAATTTAAAGCCTTAACTATACTTGAATCTTTCTTTCTTCTTACTGCCATTACAGGATGTTCATTTGTGGAGATAACTTCCTCTGCATGAATTACTGTAATCTTATCTTTAGGATAGTCATATTTAGCTAATTCCGCCTTTATTTTATCTTCAGGACCTGTAATATAAAATTCTATATCACTATATTCTTTAATTGCATTAATTACGCCCTCAATTACAGCAACTGGTGCATTATCTCCACCCATTCCATCTATAGCTATTTTCATATTTATTCTCACCTCTGCTATATATTTACCGTATTTTTCATATAATAACGTGTAATATAATTAATTATACCGTATTATTAATCATATTACACCTATATTTACATAATAAATTTATATATCTACTTTTCTTAATAATTAGCATATATTATATTGATTTTCTATTTGTTATAAAATTAACATAATATTTTATAACATTCTTTTTATTTCCTAATATTCATATAATACAACCTAATTATTAATTGTTTACCATCATTGATATTAAAATTAATATGTAAAATAAAATCCGATGAGAAACTATTTTAATCTCGTTTCTCATCGGATATAAAAAAAGAAAAGAAAGTCATATGACTTTCTTTTAGTTTTCAGAAGCTACTACTTCCTTACCTTTGTAAAAACCACAGTTTTTACATACTCTATGAGCAAGTTTCATTTCGTGGCATTGTGGACATTCTACAATACCTGGTAAACTAGCTTTAAAAGTTTGAGCTCTTCTCTTCTTAGTTCTAGCACTACATTGCTTTCTAGCTGGACAACCCATTCATTACACCTCCTTATTATCAAACAAACCTCTTAAGACTTCGAAACGTATATCTACATCTTCTTTGTTGCAGTCACATGCCTTAACATTTAAGTTACAGCCACATTTCTGACATAGTCCCTTGCAGTCGTCTTTACATACTCTCTTGATTGGTAAAGTTGAAATTATACTTGTTTCAACTAATTCAGTGATGTCTAAAACATCATCTATTACAACAACAGCTTCTTCGTCTTCACTTTCACTGTTTGTTGTAAACCTTTCTTCTATATCAATATCTATTGGATAGATAAAGGTATCTAAGCATCTTGAACATACCATTTCTAAATCAGTCTTTATATTAGCTCTAATAACTAATATATCTCCGTCTGAATTCATAACTCCACTAACCTTGCAAGGAGTTATAGACTTGATAATGTCACCTTCAAATTCAAATGACTCAATTTCAAAAATTTCGTCAATTTTTTTACTTCTGTCTTTACCTGAAATAATATCTGAAATTTGTATCTTCATACTTATCAGAGTATATTGTATATTTGACGCAATGTCAATAATGCAATAATCTCCTTATCACTCCTTAGCAATTAATTTATAAATCAAACACAACTTATTATATAAAGGAGTAGTCTAAAAGTCAAGATATTTATCATAATTTGCTACTTAATTAGTCCTAAAGTTTCTTCAGCAATCATTAATTCTTCATTAGTAGGAATTACATATAACTTAACCTTTGAATCTGGTGTAGAAATTTCCATACCATCTCCAATATTTTGATTGTCATTCTTAGCTGAATCTATATCAATTCCTAAGAATTCCATATTAGTTAATGCTCTTATTCTTACTTCTGGAGCATGTTCTCCAATACCAGCTGTAAATACAACAGCATCTAACCCACCCATTGCTGCTGCATATGCACCAATTTGTTTCTTTATTTGGTATCCATAGATATCCATAGTTAATAGAGCTCTCTCATTATTCTTTTCTGCTGCTGCTCTTATATCTCTGAAATCTGTTCCAATTCCTGATACACCTAAAACACCACTCTTTTTGTTTAAGATGTCATTTACTTCATCTGCACTATAACCTTTTTCTTTTTGTAAGAATGTAACTATAGCAGGATCTATGCTTCCACTTCTTGATCCCATTATTATACCATCAAGTGGTGTAAATCCCATTGTTGTATCTATAGATTTACCACCATTAACAGCAGTAACACTTACACCATTTCCTAAGTGGCAAGTTATTATCTTAAGATCACTAATGTCTTTATTCATCCATTTAGCAACTTCACCTGAAACATATTTATGAGAAGTTCCGTGGAATCCATATCTTCTTATATGATCTTCTTCATAATATTCATATGGTACTGGATACATAAATGCTTTTTGTGGCATAGTTTGATGGAATGCTGTATCAAATACTGCAACCATTGGTGTATTTGGCATAAGTGCCTGACAAGCCTTTATTCCTATAATATTAGCAGGGTTGTGAAGTGGCGCAAGCTTAATTAATTCTTGAAGACTTTCTAAAACTTCATCAGTAACTAATACAGATTCAGAATATTTTTCTCCACCATGAACAACTCTGTGTCCTACTGCTGAGATTTCATCCATTGACTTAATTACACCTTGTTTTTCATCAATTAAAGTCTTTAAAACTAAATCAATAGCTATTTGATGGTCTTTAAGATCTGTTTCAACAACGTATTTTTCTCTTCCATCAACTTTTTGAGTTAATATCCCATCAATTCCTATTCTTTCAACTAACCCTTGAGCTAAAACTCCGTTATTTGACATATCTATAAGTTGATATTTTAATGAAGAACTTCCACAGTTTATAACTAATATTTTCATCTTTCTAACTCCTTACTTGAACATCTAATCTTTTTTAATTATTTAATCCCTTGTGCTTGAACAGCTGTTAATGCTACAACATTAACTATATCTTCTGAACTACATCCTCTTGATAAATCATTAATTGGCTTAGCAAATCCTTGACAAACTGGTCCTATAGCTTCTGCGTTTGCAAATCTTTGAACTAACTTATATCCTATATTTCCTGCTTGTAAATCAGGGAATACTAAAATATTTGCATTTCCTGCAACTTTACTTTCTGGAGCCTTTTGTTTTGCAACCTTAGGTACTATTGCAGCATCTAACTGTAATTCACCATCTATATCTAAATCTGGTCTTAATTCTTTTGCTTTTATTGTAGCATTTCTCACTTTATCTACTACTTCATGATCTGCACTTCCCATTGTAGAGAACGATAACATTGCAACTTTTGGATCAATTTTAGATAATAGTCTTGCATTATCAGCAGTTGCAATTGCAATTGAAGCTAACATGTCTTCATTTGGCATTGGATTAACCGCACAGTCTGCAAAGAACAATAATCCATTATCTCCATAAGGCGAGTTTGGTACTTCCATTATGAAGAAGCTCGATACACACGATACTCCTGGAGCAGTTTTTATTATTTGAAGACCTGGTCTTAATAAATCTCCTGTTGTATGGACAGCACCTGATACCATACCATCTGCATCGTCTAATTTTACCATCATTGTAGCAAAATATAATGGGTCTCTAACTATTTTTTCAGCTTTTTCCATAGTTACGCCTTTTGCTTTTCTCAATTCGTAAAATGCATTTATATACTTTTGTAAATTTTCTGCTTCATTTGGGTTTATTATTTCAACATGTGATAAATCCACATCTAATTCTTTTGCTTTTGCAAGGATTTCATTGGTGTCACCAACAAGTATAGGATGAGCTAATCCTAAATCATATATTTTTTGGGCCGCAGCAATAGTTCTTTCTTCATTACCTTCTGGAAGAACTATTTTTTTCTTATTTGATTTTGCAGCTTCCCATATTTTTTTCATAAGTTCCATAGACTGTTTCTCCTTTCAACATCTAAATCTCTATAATTAATATACTCCTATAAGCCTAGATATTTCAACCTCTAAAATAGAATTCGATAGATTGGCAATAATCTAAATTGTCAGACAATTAAACCGTAAAATACCTATACACTAAAAGTATATTTTTTAACAATCAAATTTCAAAAAAATTTTTTTTTGACATCATGTATTTTTATATTTTTTCCACACATAATTAATGTTAATCCATGCTTTTTTATACTATAATAATCTTTAAATAAAATAATAATTTTGATATTCGGAGGCGATTTTTATAATTACAGGTATAATTACTGAATACAATCCTTTCCACAAAGGACATAAATATCATTTACAAAGTGCATTAAAAGACACCAAAGCATCCAGCATAGTTTGCGTAATGAGCGGTAACTTTATGCAACGTGGTATTCCTGCCATGGTAGATAAATGGACGCGAACTGAAATGGCATTAAAAAATGGAGTGGATTTAGTTTTAGAACTTCCACTAGTCTACTCTGTATCATCAGCTGAGCATTTCGCTTTTGGAAGTGTTTCATTGCTAAATTCTTTAGGCATTATTGATAATTTATATTTCGGAAGTGAAGAAGGACATATTGAACCTCTAAAAAAGATAGCTCATGTTTTATGCGATGAACCTGATGAATTTAAAGAACTTTTAAAAACAAATATAAATTCAGGACTGCCATTTCACTCAAGCAGATCTATTGCACTAAATAAATATTTAGATTGTGATAATGTTGAAAAAGTACTATCAAATTCAAATAATATTTTAGGAATTGAATATTTAAAAGCTTTGAACATATTAAAAAGTAATATTTGTCCATATACATTAAAAAGAGAAGGATCCAGTTATAATGATGAAACTGTAGATAAAATTTTTTCTTCTGCTACATCAATACGTAAACACTTAAAAACAGGATCTCTTGATAAAATTTCTGAAATTCTACCATTTGAAACCTACAAGATTTTAGAAAATATAAATTTATCTCAATATCCATTTATATTTGAAGAGAATATGTTTAAATATATAAAATTCAAACTTCTTACAGAAAAAGATACATTAAAAACCCTTCCTGATGCATCAGAGGGGTTAGACAATAAAATATACAAAGAAATACTATGTTCCAATTCTTTAAATGAACTTATATTAAAATCAAAAAGCAAGCGATATACCTATACACGAATAAATAGAATTTTAGCACAGTATTTTTTAGGATTAGAAAAATATGATCTGCTATCTCTTGCAAAAACTCCAGCTCCATATGCACGTATTCTTGGTTTTAATTCCAAAGGACGTGATATATTAAAAAGAATGAAAAAAACATCTAGCATAGACATTATTACAAAGGTACCTAAAAACATCTCTTCCATTCATATGGAACTTGATATACTTGGTACAAAAGCATACTCTATTCTAAATCCACATATAAATCCAATGGATGATTATCTTAAGGGACCTGTAATAATAAAATAATATTTTACATAAGCAACAGCATATATATGTATAGTAAAGCTCTATATTTTCATATTCTGCTTTACTATATTTTCTTAATTATAACTAACGGCGACAATGAATAGGAGTGATTAAATGTTATATATAGCTGTCTTATGGCTTATGATTATTTTATTAACATTACTTTTAAAAAAACAACTAAAAATTAAATTCAATTCATTTATGTGCATTGTAATGACAATATTGGTGGTTCTTTTTGCAGCAAACATAAATCAATGTATAGTGGCTGCACTTGAAGGTTGCAAATTATGGTATAAAGCCATATTACCAACTACATTTCCTTTTTTAATAATCTGCAATATGCTCATATCCTATGATGGTATAGGCTTGTATTCCAAATTTTTAGGGCCTATAATATGTAAACCTCTTGCACTTTCAAAAAATTGTTCTTTCCCTATTGCCGCCAGTATTTTATGTGGATACCCACTTGGTGCAAAATATTGTGCAGATTTATATACTATGGGATATATAGAAAAAGAAGAATATATAAGACTTTTAAACATTGCTTCCAATGTAGGCCCTTTATTTCTTATAGGCTCTGTAGCTTCAGCTCTTCTTAATAATATTGCACTTGGATACATACTCCTAGCTGGAAGCTATATTTCATGTATAATTATTGGGATTATTACGAAAAAAAAGAGAACTTTTAAAAATATAAGTTCTCTGAAATCTAAGAATGATTGCAATCCTAATTTAGGTATTGCTATTAAAAACTCTGTAGAAAATTCAATAACTACAGTATTGAATATAGGAGGATTTATAATTATTTTTTCTGTCATTATTTCACTTATAAAAAGTAGTTCTCTTATAGCTATTTTAATTAATAATCTAGAGTACTTTTTTAAAATTCCTCACGATACTCTATACTCTGTATTACTAGGAAGTATCGAAATAACTAATGGATGCAGCCTACTAGCATCTTTATCAATCTCTATGCCTCTAAAACTTAGCCTTATAAGCTTCTTATGTTCATTTTCTGGCATTGCTATAATAGCTCAAGTAAGCTCATTTGTTGGATCTACAGGCATAAAACTTTTACGTTATATAATTTTAAAATTTATACAAGGAATTTTTAGCTTTATTATAACTTATATCCTTATGATGATTATTCCTTCTTCTGTTTATACATCAAATATATATATATATTCACAACACTCTACAAATTACTATTTAATTCCAGTAATTGTAATGCTTGTACTATTTATACTTTTGCAAATTTTCAATATTTTCCATACTAGAAATAGTGCAAGCCTTTAAGTTTTATTTTTTCATACTTCTTAGTTCTTTTACATTTTCCTTTATAACAAATCCTACATTGTTTAATGTTTTGTCAATTTCATTTGCGGCATTTTCAAAATTTGCTTGAAGACCCGTTATTAATTTCATTTTTTGAAGTTCAACTTCTTTATCTAACTGACTTAAAATTTCATCTGAATAATCTCTCGAACCAAGTCTTATGGCCTTAGCATCCCTTTGTGCTGAGGCTATAATTTCTTCTGCTCTAACTTTAGCTTCTTTAACTATATTATGATTCTCAATATTCTTTCGCATCATATTTGCAGTTTCTTTTTTAACAGAATCATACTCCTTTTTAGCTTCATTTAAAATTCTTTCTTTTTCATTCATTATCCACTCAGCTTTTTTAAGTTGATCCGGTAAATAGTTTATTATCTGATCAACAACTTCAAGAATTTCTCTTTTATCAAGCATAACCTTTCCGCTCATAGGTACTTTAGGCGAATTATCTACCACATCTTGTAAATATTCAAGCAATTCAATAATATTTACATCTACTTTTTCCATAAAAACACTCCTTAGCTATTTATTTTTGTCAATATATCAGAAACAATTTCTTTCGGAACAAGCCCTTCAATATTTCCACCAAATTTAGCTACCTGTTTAACACACGAAGAACTTATGTGCAAGTTATTCGGAGAGCTCATCATGCATATCGTTTCAATATTTGAATCTAACTCTCTGTTCATATATGACATTTGTAATTCATATTCAAAATCTATTGAATTTCTCAAACCCTTTAAAACTACATTTGCATTATATTCCTTTAATAAATCTACTAAAAGACCATTGAAGCTGACAACTTCAACATTCTCTATATCATTTGTAACTTTCTTTATAAGCTTTACTCTTTCGTCTATCTCAAATAAGTGCTTTTTATCTACATTAACTAATACACCTATTATAACTTTATCAAAAACTTTTGCTCCTCTTCTTATTATATCTACATGACCATTAGTTATTGGATCAAAGCTTCCGGGATAAACTGCTATACTCATTTTATTTCTCCTCATATTTATAATAACACACAGTTGTATTTCCATATTTTTTACTCTTTAAAAGCTTTATGTTATCATATCCTGAATAAATTTCTTCTATAGTATCTATTTTAGTTACTATTATTCCATCTTCTTTTAAAAGATTATTTTCTTTAACAATTTTCATAGCTTCCGGAATCATCTCTTTGCAATAGGGAGGATCTATAAATATTATGTTAAACTGCTTTCCCTTCTGCGCAAGATTTTTTAATCCTATGTAGGCATCAGTCTTTATAGGAAAACAAATATCTTCAAATTTTAAATTTTTTACATTCTCCTGCAATAAAGGAAAAGTTATTTCACTTTTGTCAAATAAATAAACTTCACTTGCACCTCTACTTGCAGCTTCAAGCCCTAAGCTCCCTGTACCTGCAAATACATCAACGATTGTTCCTTCTGGTATATATAATTGAATAGAGCTAAACATTGCTTCTTTCACTCTATCTAAAGTTGGTCTTGTTTCCATTGTTGCCGGAGGTATTAATTTATGCCCTCTTGCTTTTCCTGCTATTATTCTCAAGTATATTTCCTCCTTAAGGTATATATTAATTATATTAACATATTTGTATATAAAATTTCAATTTAATTAAAACAAATATATTTACTGCTTCTTTGTAAGTTTCTACTTATTTCATTTACAAGCTCCCTGTTTACTGTAGAATCATCTTTAATTATATTAACAGCTTCTTGCTTTGCGCATCTTAGAATATTAATATCCTCATAAAGATTAGCAAGAGCAAATCCTGCATCACCGCTCTGTTTTCTTCCAAACATCTCTCCAGCTCCTCTAAGCTTTAAATCTTGTTCAGATATTAAGAATCCATCACTTGATTCAGTCATTATCATCATTCTTTTTTTGGTTATATTACTTTTTGCCTTAGCAATTAAAACACAATACGATTCATATTGACCTCTTCCAACTCTTCCTCTTAGTTGATGCAATTGTGCTAAGCCAAAACGTTCTGCATTTTCAACTATCATAACAGAAGCATTGGGAACATTAACACCAACTTCAATTACAGTTGTAGATATTAACACATCACTCTCATGATTTTTAAATCTTTTTATAATATCATCTTTTTCATTTCCCTTCATTTTTCCATGAAGTATTTCTACTCTTAAATTTTTAAATATAGTACTAGTTAGCTTTTCATATAGTGTTTCTACTGAATTAAGCTGTTCCTTTTCATCTTCTTCAATTAAAGGACATACAATATAGACCTGTCTTCCTTTTTTAATTTCATCATAAGCTAATTCATACGCTATATCTCTTTTAGAATCTTCATAATACCTAGTATCAATTTTCTTTCTTCCTGGTGGAAGTTCATCTATTACAGATACATCAAGATCTGAATATAAATAAAGAGCACGAGTTCTTGGTATTGGAGTGGCTGTCATTACTATACAATCCGCTTTATTACCTTTATTCATAAGCCTGCTTCTCTGTTCAACACCAAATCTATGCTGTTCATCAGTTATTATAAGTCCTAATCTTCCAAATTCAACATCTTCTTGAAATAATGCATGAGTTCCTATAACAAGGATAGGTTCATTTCCCCTTATTCTTTCCTTTATTCTCTTCTTTTCTTTTATACTTGTTCCACCTGTTAAAAGCTCAATTTCAATGTTAAATTGTGAATAAACCTTTTTAGCTTCTTCATAATGCTGAGTTGCAAGAATTTCTGTTGGTGCCATAAGAACACTTTGATAATTATTTTTAATAACATTAAATATAGCTATAAGCGCAACTATAGTCTTACCGCTTCCTACATCTCCTTGTATAAGTCTATTCATTGGACATTGTGATTTCTGATCTCTAAGTATATCACGTACAACTTTTGTCTGAGCATTCGTAAGAGGAAAAGGCAAACTTTCCTTAAATACTTTTAATTCATCCACCCATTCAAATTTAATTCCATTACTATTTTTCTTTAACTGGTATTTCAAAAGCAAAAGTTTTAAAGAATATGTAAAAAGTTCTTGGAATTTAAGCCTAGTTTTAGCTTTTTCCAACATATCTTTATTTTCCGGGAAATGAATACTTCTTATAGCTGAATCTAGTGATACAAGTTTATATTTATCTAATATATCTTGTGGCAAATTTTCTTTAATATTCATCTGACCCAATATAGCATTAATTAATTTTTCAAATAATTTATTACTAATATCGCCCTTTAGAGGATATTTAGGTACTATTTCGTTTGAAATAGCTTCTCCACAAGCAATAACTGGTCCTACTATTTCAAGCATATTACCAACTCTTTTAAATTTCCCCATAAGATTGTACTGGCTTCCCTTTTGAAAATTATTTTTCACATAAGGTTGATTAAACCACTTTGCAGTAACTTTATGTTCACCATATTGAAAGTCTATTGTTGTTAAAAGCTTGCCATTTTTTGTTCTTACATCTCTTTTAAATGCTTTTGCCTCACATAAAAGAATAAGCTTCTCCTCTCCATCAATAGTTTCAAATTCCACATTACCTTCTATAAAATCATAATCTCTAGGGAAATATAATAGAATATCTAAAATATTAAATATACCACATCTATTTAATTTTTCAGTTGCTTTAGGTCCTACTCCTTTTAAAGTTGATATACTGCTATATATATCCATATAAACCTCCTTTTCGATTATCTATAAATACCGAATTCATTCTTACATAATAAATATCTGTTGTTCATTATACCATTATTTTTATAATTGACAAAATCATATATTATCACAATTTAATATAAATTAAATTAGAACTATAATGTCAGCACTATACTTCCAATAATCTAATAAATTCAAATAGACCTGCTCAATTTTGAACAGGTCCTAACATTATATATTATGATAAAACATAACTTCATAAATACTATGCTATATTTTCTTGTCTTCTCTTTTTTAATTCATAGATAATTTTATCTTGATACTCACCTTCTAATTTATATCCTTTTTTATATATTATATAACTTAGAACAGTTATAACTGATGGTACACATATCATTAATATTTTCATCCCCAAAAGTGTTGCATCAGTTTGAACTGAATTAGCAACATACCCAACAATAGTTAGACCTACCCCAACTGACCATCCTGCTACTGCCGATGCTGTTTTTACAAGTAATGTTTGAAATGAAGCAATTATACTTTCATTTCTTGTCCCAAATTTATACTCTCCATAATCGATTACGTCAGCAATCATAACTGTTGTTAAACCCAATGTAAATCCTGACCCTAGTTTGCATAATGCTCCGGAAGCTCCTATTAAAAATGGGTTGGCTCCTGCAAATAACAACAACAATAATCCAAATGCTGGAATAAATGCAGCTATCCTAAATACATTTAACCTTCCAATCAATTTACTTAACACAGGATATAAAAACAATCCTGTAATTTCTGCTGCAGCTGCACACCCGGTAAATATAGCATACATATTAGAATAGCCAATTACATACTTAAAATAATATATTGCAACTCCAGTATAAAATTGTACAACTAAATTGTAACATAGTACTACACCAATGAATACTTTAAGCTGATCATTTTCCCAAATTATTTTTATAGCTCTTTTAATGCTTGTTTTTTGCTTTGTTGATTTTATATTATCTTTAACTACAGTACTCTTATCTTTAACATTAATAACTGTAATAAGTGCTGTAATTATAAAAGCTATTGCAACAGCCATCGATGCTCTAGAATAACCAACTACATCGTTTCCATTTCCAAGTTTATTTACAATCCACAATCCAGATGAACCAACTATCAATCCTGCTATACTAGCAAATATCCTTGGTATAACTGATATTGTATCTCTTTCTTCCTTAGTTTTAGATAATGATGGCAACATAGACCAGTAAGAGATATCTTCAATAGTGTATGTCATCCCCCATAAAATATACATAATTGAAAAATAAACATAAGTATTAATACCATTTACTGGTTTTGTGAACAACATCACCAATACTATTGAATTAATTAAAGTTCCTACTAAAATCCATGGTCTAAATTTTCCATACTTTGATTTAGTATTATCTACAATCATCCCCATTACAGGATCATTAAAAGCATCCCATACTCTAGCAACTAAAAATAGTGTCCCAACAAATGCTGGTGCTAACCCAATAGTATCAGTTAAATATATCATTAAATAACATGCTACTATTTGATAACATAAATCCTTTCCTAACGCTCCAACTCCAAATGAATACTTTCTCTTGAATGTTAATTCACTTGATATTTCATGTTTCACATAAAACACACCTTTCTTATACCTTTTAATTACTTTTTTGTAATTGTTTACTCCTATATGTATACCTTATCATAATTAACGCAATTTTTCAATATATTTAGTAAATTTATTATTTATTTACTAAATTTTTGCCAAGCTAAATTATTAGCATTAAAAAATAATCTAGTTACTTATTTTAAACAAATAAGCAACTAGATTATTCTCCAGTTTACATTAATATTATCTTAGCTTAATAAATTTTAACTTGTGCTATTTATAAATTTAATATGCATTTAAATTCTTAACGCTATCTCTTTCTATAAATTTAGTTGGAATAATTACAAGCTTAGAATAATTTCTTCCTTTTATTTTTTCAATAACTAAATCAACTGCAACTTTTCCAAGTTCTTCAACTTGAACACCAATTGATGTTAATGGTGGTATAGTATATTGTGATACTACAGTATCATTGAATCCAATTATGCTAACATCACCCGGTACTTTGTATTCGTTTTCTGTAAGTCCTCTTATAACACCTGTTGCAACAGAATCATTAGCGACAAAAAATGCACTTGGGATTTTTCGTCCTTCATTTATATAATTTAGTATCGCATCATACCCACCCTTTGAGCTCATATGGCAATCTATTATATAATCCTCTTGAAACAAATCTTTTTCTTTTAAATATTCTATATAATGTTTTAATCTCTTGTCAAAAACAGGTACCTTTAAATCTCCCAAGGTATTTTTTGCTCCAATATAACCAATATCTTTATGCCCTAAATTCAAAAAATAATCTAATGCCTGTTGAATCCCAAGTTTGTAGTTTATTTTTATTCCATCATAAAATTCATCATAAGGTGAAGAATCTAAAAACACAATGTTAGGTGTTTTTTCAGACAGTTCATTTATTTCATCATCATTAAATTTTCCTATTGCAATTATACCATCAAGTTTAACATCATCTAGAGTTTCATAATGTTTATCTCTTTTAAACATTTTGATAACTTTTACATTATTCAAAAAACAGGCTTTATCCACTATATTTTTCAAAATAAGATAATATGGATCTTCTAATTGTTTAAAAACATCATACATTTCTACAACTCCAATGACATGAAAGCTTTTCTGTATGTTCCTTCCTTTTCTTTGTTTTGCTGTTTTATAATTAAGTTCTTCTGCAACTTCTAATATTTCTATCTTAGTATCATCTGATACAACAATACCAGTATCATTATTAAGCACTCTAGAGACAGTTGCTGTAGAAACTCCAACTTTTTCTGCAATTTCTTTTAATGTAGCCAAATATCCTCACTCCCTTAATATGCGTATTCAAATCTTTTTATACATTTTATTATATACTTTCTTAAATGTATGGTAAAACAAAACCTCCTTGTGATATTTTACAAAAAATCACAAGGAGGTTGTAATATTCAAATTTTAATTAAGAATTATAATTGATATATTCATAAAACTACTTAATTATGTTAACATCAATAAATTAGAAAATCATTAAAATTCTATTCTACTGATAACAAGAAGTAATAAAGTGGTTGATTTCCCTTGTAAACTTGTATATCAAAATCTTCATATTTTTCTTCAAGCATACTAGAGAAATTTTCAGCTTCTTCATCACTAACATCGCTTCCATAATATACAGTTATAAGTTCACTATCATCATCAATCATATGTTCTAAAACTTTAACTGCAACTTCACCTTTATCCTGACCTACTTCTTTTATTTTACCTTCTACCAAGCCAAGCATATTACCTTCTTTAATTTCAATTCCATCTATTTCAGTATCTCTTACAGCATAAGTTACAGAACCAGTCTTTACAGCCTCAATTGCAGATTTTAGTTCTTCAAAATTATCTTCTACATCACTATCTGGATTAAACATAGTTACACATGCGATACCTTGTGGAATACTTGTTGTAGGTATTACACGAATATCCTTGTCACTTATTTCTGATGCTTGATTTGCAGCCATTATTATATTTTTATTATTTGGAAGAATAAAAATGTGTTCTGCATTAATTTTATTTATTGCTTCAAGCATATCTTGAGTTGATGGATTCATTGTTTGACCACCTTCTATTACATAGTCAACACCTAATTCTTTAAAAATATTTGAAATCCCATCACCCATTGCTACTGTTACAAAACCATAACTTTTCATTTCTTCAGAAGAAGTAGCAACTTCTTCATCATGGTTATTATTCTCAGCTTCTTCATAGTCTTTAGATTCCATTAAAAGCTCTCTATGTTCTTCTCTCATATTATCAATTTTTATTTTTGATAACTCACCAAGTTGAACAGCATGTGATAATACTTTTCCTGGATCATTTGTATGAATATGAACCTTTATAACATCGTCATAACCTACAACTATCATAGAATCACCAAGTTCTTCTATTTTATCTTGGAATTCTTTTGCTTTATTTGCATCACCAAGAATTATAAATTCAGTACAATAACCGAATTTTATATCAATTTCTTCTGTAGCTTGAGCCCCTACTTTTCCGCTTTCTTTAACTACTATATCTTTAACTTCGGCTTTTATTCCATCTTTTAGTGCTTCATACATTCCTTGAAGAATAATATAAAGTCCCATTCCACCTGAATCAACAACTTTTGCTTTTTTAAGTGCTGGTAAAAGTTCAGGTGTTCTATCTAGCATAACTTTAGCTTCTTTTGTTACTTCATCCATAAAATCTACAATATCATCAGCTTCACTTGCTACTGCTGCTTCTGATGCTGCTCTTATAACTGAAAGTATTGTACCTTCTGTTGGTCTCATAACCGCCTTGTATGCTGATTTAGACCCTTCAAAGAAAGCTACTGCAAATTCCGAACAATCCACATCTGTTTTACCTTCTAATCCTTTAGATATACCTCTAAGAATTTGTGATAAGATAACACCTGAATTACCTCTAGCACCCATTAAGGCACCCTTTGCCAGCTTTTTAGATATTTCTCCAATTGAGTCTGTATTTATGTTTTCTATTTCTTTTACTGCCGCCTTAAATGTCATAGACATATTAGTCCCAGTATCACCATCTGGTACTGGGAAAACATTAAGTGCATTTACAAACTCACTTTCTTCTAATAATCTATTGCTAGCATTGACAACCATGTTATAAAAATCATGGCCATTAATTCTTTCATATTTCATTTTAGTTTACCCTCCTAGACTCTAACCGCTTGCACATTCACTGTGATTGATGAAACTTTAAGTCCAGTATAGTTTTCAACGCTATAGCGAACCTTTTGTATAATATTGTTTGATATAACAGAAATCTTTGTTCCGTATTCAACCATAATAAATAATTCTATTTGTAATCTATCTTCATCGGTTAGAACTAATTTTACGCCTTTGCTTAAGTTCTCTTTTCCCATTAGCTCCCAAAGACCTTCTGTAGGACTTTTTGAAACCATTCCAACTACTCCGTAACACTCCATTGTTGATAACCCAACAATTTTTGCTAAAACTTCTTCTGAATAAGTTACATTACCATTTTCGTTGCAAAATCCAACCATATATATTCCTCCTATTATTATATCCTATTTTATATTCTATATTAGAACATAATTTAATTCAAGTTTTTTGAAGCCTCAATACATTTGTTTACCTGATTTTATAATAATTATTTCCATTTTATTTATATTGTGTACGGATAATGAAAAAAAATATGTGAAATTATTCATTTTCTTAAATATAGTCTTAATTAAGAGAACTTTCAATAGAATTTTATTACAATAATGTAGTAACTACAATATATATTTTTTCATATAACCATATTTTGAATATATTTATTTAATATTCTATAAATATATCAGACTTATCTATGTTTAATTGTCATTTATCCTATAAATTTTACACGAATATTCTAATTATTATTCTTTTTTACGAATATCTAAATTTAATACAAAAAAATCACTTGCATAACATAAAATCATATGCTATAATTTTGAATGTCCTATTGAAGATGATTATCTTTGTAATATAAGGAGGTGTTTTCTAATGGCAAGAAGATGCGAAATTTGTGATAAGGGTGTTGTAGCAGGTGTACAATACAGCCACTCACATCGTCAATCAAAGAGAACTTGGGCTCCTAACATAAAGAAAGTAAAAGCTTTAGTTAACGGAACACCAAAAACTGTTCATGTATGTACAAGATGCCTTAGATCTGGAAAGGTTCAAAGAGCAATATAGTTCATAATAAGGAATGCAATTGTTATCCCAATTGCATTTTTTATTTTGCCTAAAAACAAATACATAAATCATATTTTACCTACACTTATCTTTATTTATTCATTGTCTCATTCCATTATAATTAAATTTCACCAAATACCTACTTAAAAATAAATAGTCATAAATAAGATTTTTGAAATCAAACCTTACTCATGACTAAATATTAATAATATTATTTTGTACTCTTAGAGTTATTTATGTATACTCTACTTTTTCCTTCTAAAAAACTTAATTATATTAGAAAAAAATTTAGGTAATTTAACAGCAATTATTTTCATACTTAATGCCTCCCATGAATATTAATTTTTTCACCTTATTATATTAATATTCACAAACATCTAAATATGTTCCTATTTTTTAATCAATTGCATGAATTATTAATAATTCTCCACTTTCATATTTTATATTTATAGGTGTATCAATAAATTCATTGCATACAGCTCTAGGATCAAGAAGATGCATATCATAACTATTAAGATTATACTTGGCACCTCTTATTTCAAAACCCTTTACAACATCACTTAACGCATGAAAAGAAATAATTTCGCCCTGACTTCCATTTAAACTCATATTTTTATCAGCAAGATACATTTTATTATGATCATCAACTATTAAAAGTCTCGCTCCCTTATTCTTTGTTGTAAGCAAAAGTCCTATATTTCCAAGACTATGATCTGCTCTTGTTCCGAGTCCACCAAAAAGATATATTGTATCTGCACCTCTTTTCATTGCTTCCATAATTGCAATTTCAGTATCAGTATAATCTTTTTCTGGAGGAAATTTTATAATTTCAACTTGTTTTTCTTCTATTTTTTTTAATTTTTCTTCACTAATAGAATCAAAATCTCCTAAAATAATATTAGGCATAATTTCATAATCATATAAATATTCACTGCCTTTGTCTGCTCCTATAATTAAATCACCACTCTTAATATAGGAATTCAGCAATTTCTTTGAAGGTTTATTTCCCCCAGTAACAATGATTGCTTTCAAAATATTACCCCCTTAAGGCTTTAATATTTTCGCTTACATCTCCACCATTAAATACAGCAGAACCAGCAACTAGAACATTAGCTCCTGCATCAATTACTTCTTTTGCATTTCCACATCCAATTCCTCCATCTACTTGTATTAGAAGTTCTGGATTTAACTTTTTGCTAAGCTGTTTAACTTCATTAATCTTATCAAGTGAATATGGAATGAATTTTTGTCCACCGAACCCAGGATTTACTGACATTATTAAAACCATATCAAGATTAGGTATTAAATTTTTTAAAACACTTACAGGAGTTCCAGGATTTAATGCTACCCCTGCCATTTTACCCTTTGATTTTATATAGTTTATAGTTCTGTCTATATGTCTATCTGCCTCATAGTGAACAGTTATTAAATCTGCTCCAGCCTCTATAAAATCATCAATGTAATGTGATGGATTATCTATCATCAAATGTACATCGAATACTTTATCAGTAATCTTTCTTATGCTCTTTATTATAGGAAAACCAAAAGATATATTAGGAACAAAAGAACCATCCATAACATCTATATGAATAAACTCTGCTCCTCCTTTATCTATAGACTTAACATCTTCTCCTAACTTTGAAAAATCAGCTGATAATATTGATGGTGCAATTTTTACCATTTGTTTTTTTCCTCCTCCATTATTTCTTCTAATGATTTAATATAAAAATCATATCTGTACTTATTAACCTTGCCTTCTTCAACAGCATCCTTCAATGCACATTTCGGTTCTTTATAGTGCAGACATCCTCTATACTTACAATTATCATTATACTCGCTAAACTCAGGAAAACAATATTTCAAGGAGTTTTTATCCATTAAATCTTTAATTTCCAAAGTTGAAAATCCTGGTGTATCTACTATATATCCATGTGCAACTTCTATAAGCTCACTATGTCTTGTTGTATGCTTACCTCTTCCAAGTTTTTCACTCACATTACCTGTCTGCATATGTTCTTTATCCGCAAGCTGATTTATAAGAGTTGATTTTCCCGCCCCAGAAGGACCACAAAAAACAGTAACATTACCATTCATTTTCTCTTTTAATCTTTCTATACCTATTCCCTGTTTTGCATTTATAAATAAAACTTCATAACCTATGTCATTTATTCTTTTTTTAATTTCTTCTCTCTCTTCTTCCGAAACCAAATCTATCTTATTCAAGCACACCATAACTTCAATATTATTATATTCACATAAAACTAAAAATTTATTTAATAGATCAAAATTTATATCTGGATTTTTGACTGCAAAAACAATAAATGCCAACGAAACATTAGCAACTGTTGGTCTAACAAGTTCTGATGTTCTCTTATGTATTTCTTCGATAACGCCCTTTCCATTTTCTATTTGTATTGTAACATTATCTCCTACCATAGGTTTTATGTCTTTATGTCTGAATTTCCCTCTAGCCTTACATTCTATTAAGCCTTCTTCTGTCTTAATATAATAAAACCCTCCAATTCCTTTTATTATCTTTCCATTCATACTATTCCTCCATAAAATTTTCTATAAATTAAATATATTATAAAAGGAGAGGCACATTAATTCAACCTCTCCTCTATAATTTATTTCTATAATTTTATTGTATAATTTTTAATTTCCACTAGGCGTTTTATTACTTTGAGAGTTTGCTTTGTTATCAACATCATCCCAAGGTCCTTGTGGTTCTTTATTTTCTGTATTACCAGAGTTAGGTCCTGATGTATTGCTGCCACCAGGCTGAGTCTGTGATGAATTTGTATTTCCGTTTGAACTATTATTGTGGTTATTACCGTTATTAGTATTACCACTATTATTAGTATTATTTGAGCTGCCACTATTAGTATTACCTGTACCTGGATTAGTCTCTGGTGTTACTGTAGTTTCTTTTTCAACATATTTACCAACTGTAATTTTAACTGTATCTCCTTGTTTTACTGTTTCACCTTCTGATGTTTGAGATGAAACTATTCCATCTCTACTCTTCTCACTTACCTCTTCTGTGGTAACAGAAACATTTAGCCCATTATTAGCCAATCTGCTTTTGGCCTTTTCTTCTGATAAACCAACAACATTAGGAACTGTTGCATATTTTATCTTTGGTCCTTTACTTACAACAACTGAAATTTCCTGATCTTTAGTAATTTCAGTATCTTTTGTTGGTGTCTGACTGATTATCTCACCACTGGCAACACTGTCACTATATTCTTCTGTTTTTTTAGTTATTTTCAATCCATATGAACTTAATATTTCTCCTGCCTTATCAAGATCATATTCACGTATATCAGGCATTTTAAGCTTGTTTTCACCACCGCTTACTATTACCCTTACTTCACCTTTTTCCTTAACCTTATCGCCAGCTTTTGGATTCATTTCCATTACAGTACCTTCTGGATATTGGTCACTTGTTTCTTCTCCAGCTTCAACTAAAACTAAATTTAATTTTTCAAGGGTGGTTTTGGCTGTGTCCACATCCATTCCTACTAAATTAGGAACCTCTATTTCTTTTCCT
Organism: Clostridium butyricum; assembly: GCF_006742065.1. Lineage (NCBI taxonomy): Bacteria > Bacillati > Bacillota > Clostridia > Eubacteriales > Clostridiaceae > Clostridium > Clostridium butyricum. Next base: position 2,638,877 of record NZ_AP019716.1, read on the forward strand.
CCACCAAACTTTTCAGATGCATAATATATTACAAATCCTAATGATGCTAACATCAACAAACCTGCAACACCTATTAAGATTTTCTTTATAAGATTACTATTACCTTTTCTTTTAGGGTTTTCATCATCATCGTCATCATAATAGTCGTCATCATCATAATAGTCATCATCATATTCTTCATGGACTGGTGCTGAATTTTTCTTAACTTCAACATTTTGTTTAGCCATTTCTTCTGTAACTGCAGACATTATTATTGTATGTTCATGATCATCATCGTCATCATCAATACGTGCATTAGGATTTTCTTTAATCTTTTGAAGATCTGCAATCATTTCTTTAGCGCTTTGATATCTTTTGCTAGGCTCTTTTTCCATTGCTTTTAAAATAAGTTTATTTAAACTATCTGGTATTTTTGAATTAAGTTTTTTAGGTGCAACTACTTCTTCTTGAATATGTTTTAATGCTATGGTTACTGCACTGTCAGCTTGAAAAGGTACATTTCCTGTAACCATTTCATACAAAACAACACCTAATGAATACAAATCTGTTCTACAGTCTATAAAACTGCCTTTTGCCTGTTCTGGAGAAAGATAATGAGCTGATCCCATAATAGTACTTGTATTTGTTATAGTAGAAGATGTTGAAGATTTAGCAATACCAAAATCAGTTACTTTCATTACACCATCTTCAGTAACTAAAATATTTTGTGGTTTTACATCTCTATGAATTATCTTATTTCTATGTGCACAATCTAATGCTCTTGCAATTTGTATTGCTACAGAAATACCTGTTTCGTAATTCATTTTTCCAACCTGCTTAATCACATCTTTTAATGTCTTACCTTTAACATATTCCATTACAATATAATTAATATCATCTTGAGTTCCCACATCTAATATGTTAACTATATTATTGTCTGATAGTGTTGCAATAGCAGTAGCTTCGCCTTTAAACTTTTCAACAATCTCTGGATTATTGCAGAATTCTTTTTTTAGAATTTTAACTGCTACAAATCTATTAAGCTTATTGCATCTAGCTTTAAATACTTCAGACATTCCTCCTTCTCCTATTTTCTCTAGTAACTCATATCTGTTACCAAGTACAATTCCATTCATATCTACATCTCTCCTCCAAACAACAATACTGTTATATTATCCCTTCCGCCTTTTTCCTTTGCCAGGTCAACCAGATTATTAGCAATGCTAATATAATTGTTCTCATTATCGATTATTTTCAAAATATCTTCCTTTGTCACTTCATTTGTTAATCCATCTGAACATAATATAAACAGATTATATTGATTAATATCAAGTCTGAAAACATCTACTTCTACATCAATACAAGTTCCTAAAGCTCTAGTGATAATATTTTTCTTTGGATGGTTTACAGCTTCAACCTCACTTATAGTTCCACTATCTAAAAGTTCTTGAACTAAAGAGTGATCCTTTGTTATTTTTTTAAGTTCACCATTTTTTAAAGCCATACAACAGCTGTCACCTACATTTGCAATGTAAATAAACTTTGGAGTTACAAGAGCAGCTGTTACCGTAGTACCCATTCCATTTAGTTTATCATTTGTTTTTGAGAATTTATAGATATCTTCATTTGCAGCTTTTATTGCATTAGATATTAATGTTTCTTCACATTCTAACGAGTAATTTTCATCTATATATTGAACAATCTGCTCAGCTGCCATTTTACTTGCAACTTCTCCTGCATTATGTCCTCCCATTCCGTCAGCTACAACATAAATCTTAAAATCAGCTCTTTCTAAATAGCAAGCAGAATCCTCATTTAATTTACGTCTTAATCCGACATCACTAACTAAGCCTACCATTTTATTCTCCCCCTATCTTTTGGGTTTCAATGTAACTTCTTCTAAGTTGTCCACATGCTGCATTTATATCACTGCCCATTTCTCTTCTTGTAGTAACTTCTATACCATTATTTCTTAATATTTCAGAAAAATCATCTATTGCTTTTTTCGAAGATCTTTTAAATGAATTTTCTTTAATTTCGTTAACAGGTATTAAATTAACATGGCAAAGCATTCCACTTAATAATTTTCCTAAAGCTTTTGCATCTTCCATTCCATCATTAACATCTTTAACCAAAGCATATTCAAAAGTAATTCTTCTCTTTGTTTTATTAAGATAGTATCTACAAGCTTCTAATAATTCGCTTATTGTATATTTATTAGCAATTGGCATTATTTCTTTTCTCTTTTCATCGCTAAATGCATGTAGTGAAATAGCTAAGGTTATGCTTAATTCCTTGTCTGCAAGTTCATAAATTTTAGGAACTATACCACATGTAGATAATGTTATATGTCTCTGACCAATATTTAATCCATAATCTGCAGAAACTATTTCTAAGAATTTTACAACATTATCATAATTATCTAATGGCTCGCCACTACCCATTAAAACTATATTAGATATTCTTTCACCAATATAGTTTTGTACAGCAATTACTTCTGATAATATTTCTCCAGTAGTTAAGTTCCTTACACGCCCTTCTATTGTAGATGCACAGAATTTACATCCCATTCTACATCCCACTTGAGTTGATATACATATTGAATTTCCATGCTTATATCTCATAAGTACACTTTCAATTAAATTGCCATCAGAAAATCCTAATAAAAACTTTTCTGTACCATCTAATTCAGACTTATATACTTCAACTATTTCTGGCATAGTGATTGTAAAGTTTTCTTCTAATTTATTAATTAAGGATTTGGGTATGTTTTTCATACCCTTAAAATCCATTACCCCTTTGTAAATCCACGATAATATTTGTTTTCCCCTAAATGCACTTTCACCATTTTCGCTCATCCATACTTTAAGTTCATCTAAAGTATAATCCAGTAAATTGTTCATTTATTCACCTACTATTATCTTTTTTCTAATTTTGCAATAAAGAAACCATCCATATTTTCATTTGGCATTACTGTTAAAAGTCCTTCTCTGCTGTATACAAGATTATCTTGCTTTCCAACAAATATTCTCTTAACTTCACAATCTTCATGATTGTTTAAAAACCATTCAATATTTTCTTCATTTTCTTCTTTATTTAATGTACAAGTTGAGTAAATCATCACTCCTCCTTGTTTTAAATATTGCCATGCATTATTCATTATTTCTCTTTGAACAGGTATTATCTCTCTTAAGTCATTTCTTTTTTTATTCCATTTTATTTCTGGTTTCTTTCTTATTATTCCAAGTCCTGAACAAGGAACATCTATAAGTACTCTATCAGTACTTGCAACTAATTCAGCATTTAATTTAGTTGCATCTTGTGCAAAAGTTGTAACATTTGTTATTCCTAGTCTTTCACAGTTTTCTTTTATTAACCCTAATTTAGATTCATGAAGGTCAAAAGCGAGTACCTTTCCTGTATTACCTAATATTTCAGCTATATGTGTAGTCTTACCTCCTGGTGCACTACATAAATCTACAACTGTCATTCCTTCTTTAAGATCAAGAAGTGGTGCAACAAGCATAGCGCTTTCATCCTGTACAGTTATCTTACCTTCTTTAAATAATGGATTATTTTCTATTGATTTTCCACCTTTAATATTTATAGCCTCAGGACATATTACGCCTTCAGATATTTCATATTCCATTTCTTCAAGCTTTTCATAAACTTCATCATAATCAGAGTTAAGTTCATTTACTCTTATACTTACCTTAGGAATAGTATTTAATCCTGACATTATTTTTTTAGCAACATTTTCACCATATTGTTTAATTAAAAGTCTTATCATCCAAGGTTCAAATGAAAACTTATATGCATATTCGTCTATCTTATTACCAGGTACGTTAATATCATCTGGATTTTTAGTAAAACTTCTAAGTATTCCATTAACAAGTTTACTATCACTTTCAGATATTTCTTTAGCTTCTTCTACTGCTTCATTGCATGCTGCATAAGTAGGAATCTTATCTAAGAAATTCATTTGATATATTGCAACTCTTAATATATTAAGAATATTTTTATCCATTAACTTAATATCCTTAACAAAATTTGCAATTATTACATCTAATGTTCTCTTTCTTCTTAAAACACCATAAACAATTTCTGTAAGTAATGCTTTGTCCTTATCATTTAATTCTACTTCATTTAATTCTTTTGAAAGGATTATATTTGAATATGCTCCTTCATTTAAAACTCTGTTTAATATTTTTACTGCTAGTTTTCTACAATTCATACGCTACCTCTTTTTCAATTATATATCTAATTATGAAATTTCATAATTCACAGCCTATAAATAATTAGCTGCATTTTATAAGACTTTAATATTACATAAATAAGTTTTACCATATCTTTCTTAAAAGATTACAATTTAATCAAATAATGTGTAGGATATCTCTAAACTCTAACTATGTACATTAATTTATATTTAACTATTAAAAGTTATCCTAAAATTATATTTTCTTCAATTTCATGACCATTAATATATTCAGCTATAGTTAATGGTTTCTTGTTTGGAAACTGTACCTTTTTTATAAGAAGCACAGAATCTTTGCATGCAACTTTCATACCTTCTTTAGTTACTTCAATTATAGTTCCTGGACATTTTGAAGTCTTGTCGTCAATCACTTCACTTTCAAATATTTTCATTCTCTCATTTTTGTAATCAGTATAAGCGATTGGCCATGGATTTAATCCTCTAATAAGATTATGTATTTCTTTTGCAGTCTTATCCCATGAAATAACTGCTATATTTTTATCAAGCATTTTTGCATAAAAAGTTTCATCATTCTGCTTTTGTGGAACAATTGTATTATTTATGACACCATCTATTGTCTGTAAAAGGAGATCACTTCCCCTTTCCTTTAATATGTCATAAAGCTCACCTGCTGTCATATCATCTGGAATTTCAACTTCATCTTTCATAAGCATATCTCCAGTATCTAAACCTACATCCATAAGCATCGTTGTATTTCCAGAAACTTTTTCACCTTTTATAACTGCCCATTGTATTGGTGCAGCACCTCTATACATAGGAAGCAGAGATCCATGAAGGTTAATACAGCCATATTTAGGTATATCTAAAACTTCTTTTGTAAGGAGTTGCCCAAATGCAACTACAATCATGAAGTCTGGCTTTATATCCTTTAATTTTTCTATAAGTTCCCTATCTTCTTTCAGCTTTACAGGCTGATATATTGGTATATCATGCTTTAATCCTTCTTCTTTAACAGCAGAGTAAGCCATTTTCTTTCCTCTTCCTTTTGGCTTATCTGGCTGAGTTAATATAGCCGTTACATTATGTTTTTCTATTAATCTTTTTAACGACGGAACTGCAAAGTCAGGAGTACCCATAAATACTATATTCATTGTTTATCCTCCTAATTTTAATATTTAATTTATTATAAATTTTATGACTTTTTTTAATCATAAATATTAATACATATGTTCAACTACGAATTTTATAAGTATATTTAGAAATCACATAGTGATTTCAAGATTAATTTCTCACAGGAAGTACCCATAAGGAGTATCCTTTTTTAATGTAAATTGCAATATTTATACTTATTATTTATTTACTCTATCTATGAATAAAGTTCCATTTAAATGATCATACTCATGTAAAATAGCTCTTGCTAAAAGTTCTTCTGCTTCAATTTCGAATTCTTGACCCTTTTCATTTAAAGCTCTTGCTCTAACGTAGTTAGGTCTCATTACTTCTTCCATTTTTCCTGGAAGACTTAAACATCCTTCTTCATCAATTTGCTTTCCACTTGTTTCAATTATTTCAGGGTTTATAAACACTAATGGTCCATCTCCAATGTCAATTACAAATAATCTCTTTAGTATTCCAACTTGTGGTGCTGCAAGACCTACACCATCAGCATCATACATTGTTTCAAGCATATCTTTTATAAGTACTAATAATCTTTTATCTATTTCTTCAACTTCTCTACATTCTTTTCTTAATACGTCATCACCATATTTTCTTATATTTCTTAATGCCATTTCTAATTCCCCCTACGTCATATTATTAGGATTAATATCTATACTAACCCTTATTTCATTATATACACTCTTATTTAATTGATAAAGAGTATCTTTAACTTTTTCACTAAACTCATCATTAAATTTTCCTTTTATTATGATCTGCCATCTATAATTTTCCTTTAATTTAGTTATTATACATGGAACCGGTCCTAATATAGTTAAATCTTCTATTATTAGTTTTTTCAATTTTTCTTGTAAATTATTCATGAATTTCTTTAATTTTTCTTCATATTTTGATGACCCATTAATCAATAATATTTTACCAAAAGGCGGATTTCCCATCAACCTTCTTAATTTTATTTCTTCTTTGAACAATTCTTCATAATTTTCTTCTTTTGCATAATTAAGACTGTAATGATTTGGAGTGTAGCTCTGTACTATCACTTCACCTTCGTCATTGCCTCTTCCAGCTCTTCCCGCAACCTGAGTTATTATCTGATAAGTTCTTTCTGCCGCTCTGTAATCTGGTATATTTAGCGACATATCAGCTGCAAGAACGCCAACAAGAGTAACATTTTTAAAATCAAGTCCTTTTGAAACCATTTGAGTTCCAACTAAAATATCAGCTTCACCATTTTTAAATGAATTATATATTGATTCATGGGAATTTTTATGTCTTGTAGTATCAACATCCATTCTTAAAACCCTGGCTTTAGGAAAATATTTTTTAACCTCAAGTTCAACTCTCTCTGTTCCTGCTCCAAAAAACTTCACATAACGACTTCCACACTCAGGACATATTTTACTAACCTTTTCTGCCCTTCCACAATAATGACATATAAGATAACCATTATTATGATACGTCATTGAAACATCACACTCTGGGCATTTAAACACATAACCACAACTTCTACATGAAATAAATGTTGAATATCCTCTTCTATTCAAGAATAAAATTATCTGTTTCTTTCTATTCAAAGTTTCATCTATAGCCTTATAAAGCTTCCCACTGAATAAAGATAAATTTCTTCTTTTCAATTCCTCTCTCATATCTACAATTTCCATATGTGGCATTGCTCTTCCATTAACTCGACTTTTCATTTCTATGAGCTTATATTCTCCTGAAAGAGCTTTATAATAAGTTTCAATACTTGGAGTCGCAGATCCAAGTACAAGTTTGCATGTCTTAAGCTTACACATATATTCACTTACTTCACGTGTATGATACTTAGGATTTTGATCTGACTTATAAGTATTTTCATGCTCTTCGTCTATTATTATAAGTCCAAGATTATCTAACGGAAGAAATAATGCACTTCGTGCGCCTATTACAAGTCTAGCCTTCCCGTCTCTAATCCTGTACCATTCGTCAAATCTTTCTCCATCAGAAAGCCTGCTATGAAACAATGCAACATCTCCACCGAAACGTCCTTTAAATCTTTCTATCATTTGTGGTGTAAGAGAAATTTCAGGCACTAATACAACAGCACTCTTACCTTCATTTAAAGTTTCTGATACAAGATTCATATAAACTTCAGTCTTCCCAGACCCTGTGACACCTTTAATAAGATATTTTAATTCACTTCCATTTAAAATAGTATCAAGGCACTGTTCTTGTTCTTGTGTAAGTTCTTTCTTAACATCTTCATCATACTTTCTCTTATTATATCTAAAAATCACTTTATCTTCTACTTTAAAAATTCCATCACTAATCATTTTATTCAAAGTATATAAAGAGTACTGTTTATCTCTTGTTATATCAGCCTTAGTATATATACCATCGTTTTCTAATATATAATTATATAGTTTTTTATAGTTTTCCTTGAGTTCTTCTGTTATTTTTAGCTCATCATTGATACATATAACTGCCTTTTTTTTATTTGTTGATCCCTTCATTATACCAACAGGTATCATAAGTCTTATAGCATCAATATATCTACATAAATATCTTCTTCTTAAAAAATCTACTAGTTTAAGATTATCTATTGTAAGTATTGGTTCTTCATCACATATTTTTAATATATTCTTTACTCTATAATTAATTTCAATATCATCAACTATAAGAGTATAAACAAAACCCTCTACTTTTTTATTTCCCTTTCCAAAGGATACTATAACCCTATGTCCAGCACTAATAGTATATAAAAACTCTTCAGGCACCTTATATGTAAAAAGCCTATCAACTTCCAAAGCATCGCTGTTTATTATTATTTCAGCATACATACCTATATCATGCCCCTTTTCTGAGACTAATTTGTTAATTGATAATTCACTAAGCATTAATTAGTATATTACAATAAAGAAAGAAGCGCAATCTAGCGCTTCTTAATTATTATGTCAAATAAATTTTCTGCAATCTTTTCTTTACTCATTTTTTCTAGATGAATTTCTTCATCGTCCTTTGAAAAAATGATTACTCTGTTATCTTCACTTGCAAAGCCAGTATCTTTAGATGTTATATCATTAGCAACAATATAATCAAGATTTTTCTTTTTCATTTTTATCATTGCATTTTCTTTTAAATTCTGACTTTCAGCTGCAAAACCAACAAGAATCTGATTTTCTTTTAGACTGCCAAGTTCCATTAAAATATCATTATCCCTTGTAAGTTCTAAAGACCAGTTTCCATGACCTTTTTTTATTTTATGTTCACTATAAGATTCAGGCTTATAATCAGCAACAGCTGCTGATTTTATTACTATGTCAGCTTCTTTAAAAACTTTCATAGCTGCCTCTTTCATTTCTTCATTAGTACATATATTAATAACATTAATATTTTTAGGAGCCTCTAAATTAGTAGGGCCACTTATTAAGGTTACATCTGCGCCTCTATTTCGAGCTTCCTTTGCTATTGCATAACCCATTTTCCCACTAGATCTATTTGTAATAAATCTTACTGGATCAATAGGTGCTATTGTTGGACCTGCTGTAACCACAACTTTCTTGTTTAACAAATCTTTATTTTCATTCAATTCCATTAAAACTCTGTCTACAATAACTTCTGGACTTTCAAGTTTTCCTTTTCCAACATCTCCACATGCAAGCCTTCCCTCTGCTGGTTCAATAAATTCATAACCAAGCAATTTAAGCTTCTTTATATTTTGTTGAACAATTGGATTTTCATACATATTTGTATTCATAGCTGGAGCAAAAATAACCTTAGCTTTAGTTGCCATAATAGTAGTCGATAACATATCATCTGCTATTCCACTTGCAACTTTACCTATAATATTTGCTGTAGCAGGTGCCACTAAAAACACATCCGCTTTATCAGCTAAACTTATATGCTGAATTTCCCACACCTTAGGTTCTTGAAATGTATCACATGCAACTTCATTCTGACTTAATGACTGAAAAGAAAGTGGAGCAACAAACTTAGTGGCATTTTCTGTCATAATAACATTAACATTAATGTTCTTTTTTACAAGAAGACTTGTAATTTCCAATGCCTTATAAGCAGCTATTCCTCCGCTTACCCCAAGTACAACATTTTTTTTCATCTTACTTTGAACCTTCTTCATTCACTATTTCAAAATTAATAGCATCTTCATCAACTTCATGTATAGCAATTGTTAATGGCTTTTTTGAGTGTGCGTCCACTTGTGGTTTAGAGCCATCTATTATTTGTCTAGCTCTTTTAGATGTTAAAATTACTAACGAATATCTGTCCTTTGTTTTTTCTAGTAAATCTACTACTGATGGATTAATCATAGAGTTGTTCATGAATAATGCCCTCCTTTGAATCTAATATACTATGTTTTATTCTATCTACTCTACACTTTTCAGCACAAACAATGGCTTCAAGTTTATCTACTGCTGTTTCAACTTCATCATTTACAACAGCATAATTATATCTTGATATAAAGTTAATTTCTTTATATGCTGACTTAAATCTCTTCATTAAAGACTCTGGAGTTTCACTTCCTCTTTTTATTATTCTAGCCTTTAATTCTTCCATTGAAGGAGGTAATATGAAAATAAATACTCCTTCTTCTGTATTTTCCTTAACCTTTAATGCACCTTGTATATCAATCTCCAATATAACATCTTTGCCACTTTCTAGCAATTGTTCAACATTAGATTTAGGTGTTCCATAAAAATTATCATATACTTCTGCATATTCTAAGAAATCATTAGCTTCAATTTTTTCCTTAAACTGCTCTTTTGACATGAAATAGTAATTTATACCGTCAACTTCTCCATTTCTTGGAGATCTTGTAGTTGCAGATACTGATATTGCCACTTCAGAATTTCTTTCTAAGAAGCTTTTGCATATAGTACCTTTTCCAGCACCTGACGGTCCAGAAATAACTATTAATAGTCCTCTTCCTTTATCATTCATTATTCATCATCCTCATCAACTATATCATCTTTAGTTGCTAATCTATGTGCAACTGTTTCAGGTTGAACCGCTGATAAAATAACATGATCACTATCAGTTATTATAACAGCTCTTGTTCTTCTTCCATAAGTAGCATCTATTAACATTCCTCTGTCTCTTGCTTCTTGAATAATTCTTTTAATAGGTGCTGACTCTGGGCTGACAATTGCAACTAATCTGTTTGCAGAAACAATGTTTCCAAAACCTATGTTTATTAACTTAATTCCCATCTTTTATCCTCCTATTTATTCAATGTTCTGGATTTGTTCTCTTATTTTTTCCAATGTATTCTTGATTTCTATAACTATATTAGTCATATTTATATCACTTGATTTGGATGCTATTGTGTTAGCTTCTCTGTTCATTTCTTGAATTATAAAGTCAAGTTTTCTTCCAATAGGTTCATCTAGACACAATGTGTTTCTTATCTGACTTAGATGGCTCTTTAGTCTTGTTATTTCTTCATCGACTGCAGCCTTATCTGAAAAAATTGCAACTTCAAGTGCTATTCTGCTTTCATCTACATCTACACCTGATAATAACTCATTTAATCTTTCTTCAAGTTTTTTCTTGTAATTTTTAGGAACAACATCTGCTAAAACTTCAATTTTCTTTACATCACTCTCTATATTTTCAAGCTTAACTAAGATATCCTCTTTTAATTTTGTACCTTCTCTTACTCTCATTTCTTCCATAAGATTAAGTGAACACTCCACTAATGGAGCAATTTCATTAAATATCTCTTCAAGATTTTCTTCATGTTCTTCTATTGTAATAACGTCAGGAAATCTTGCAATCTTAGTTACTGATATATCATTAACCACATCAAGATTATTTGCAATTTCTTTTAAACAATTATAATAATCTTTAGCAAGTTCTATATTTAAAACTGCTTTTCCAGAGGAGTTCGAATAATTTTTATAATTAATAAATACATCAACTTTACCTCTGTTTAATCTTTTACTAATTATATTTCTTATTTTTTCTTCCAATGAAAGCATAGTTTTTGGCATCCTGATATTTATATCTAAATATCTATGATTAACACTTTTCATTTCTATTGAAAAACATAAATCTTTTCCTTCTTCACTTTGTGCTCGACCAAAGCTAGTCATGCTTTTAATCAAACCATCCACCTCCTTATTCATTATTACTATATTACTATTTCTATTGCTAAATTAATAATAATCAAAATTTTTTTCACCGTCAACATTTTGTTCACAAATTGTTAACATTTATTTTTTTGTAAATTCATTTAGAGATTTCACTCTTAATTATAACTTCTAAATTTCAAAAGTTTAATTCTATAAATCCATAAAAAATCACTATATTCAATAATATAAATTTTTATAAACAATAAAGGAGCTACTGACTAGCAATAACTCCTTTGGAATTCCTATTTTCTATTTTAAAAAGAATAACTTACATATAAATACAATTGCTAGTACAATCATAACAATTGAAACTTTCTTTTTCTCTCCTGATTTTGCAAAGAATATATTATATAAAACATTTATTAACACATACGCTATTACTCCTATTGTTAAGCCATCACCTATACTGTATGCAAGAGGCATCATAGCAATTGTCATAAATGCTGGAAGACCTTCTGTTATTTCTCCAAAATCTATATTTTTAACTGCACCAAGCATTAAATATCCAACATATATAAGTGCTGGAGCCGTTGCACATGATGGTATTGCTATGAAGATTGGTGAAAAGAACATTGCAATTAAGAATAAAACTCCCGATGTTATAGCTGTCCATCCAGTTCTTCCTCCAGCTGCTACACCTGTTGAACTTTCAACATAAGTTGTTACAGTGGATACACCAAGACACGCTCCCACAGTAGTACCAACAGCATCAACCATCAATGCTTTACCAACATTCGGAACATTTCCATTTTCATCTAACATTCCAGCTCTTGAACTTACACCTACTAATGTTCCAACTGTATCAAAAAAGTCTACAAACAAAAATGTACAAACTACTACTATGAAGTTCATAATATTACTTGGATGAAGTACATAAGCCAAATCTACTTTACCTGCAATTGGCGCAATACTTTCAAATTTAAAAATACCATTTGGAAGATAAATACCAAGAGCTGTTGCAGCTTCTGGGTTCATCATTGCATATCCCCATGACAATAATGTACTAACAACTATACCAACTAATATAGATGCTTTCATTCCTTTTCTATCTAAAACAGCTATAATTATCAAACCTACAAAAGCGATTAACACTGTTGGAGACGCAAAATTACCAAGTGCAAGATAAGTAGCATCATCTGCTATAACAAATCCACTTCCTGTCAACCCAATAAATGCTATAAATAAACCAATACCTGCTGTTACTGCATGTTTCATATTTATTGGAATTGCATTTACAACTGCTTCTCTTACTTTAAAAAGTGATAATAGTATAAATATAATACCTTCAACAAATACTGCTGTTAACGCTACTTCCCACGATATACCTTTACCAAGAACTACTGAATATGCAAAATAAGCATTAAGTCCCATACCTGAAGCTAATACAAATGGTAAATTAGCATAAACACCCATGAGTATACTTGCAAAAGCTGCAGCTAGACAAGTTGCTGTAACTAATGCCCCCTTATCCATTCCTATTCCTTCTGTACCTAGTATGTTAGGATTTACAGCTATTATATAAGCCATTGTTAAGAACGTTGTTATCCCAGCTATAATTTCCTTTTTAAAATCAACATTTTCATTAGAAAATATCTCTAGGAATTTTTTCTTTTCATTTACTTGTTGCATCTTACTACCTCCGAAAAATTAACTGAATAGAATATAGTGACTTTATTATCACTTTTATTCTTTTTTCTTTTAACTTCTGAATTTTCTCATAGTCAGATATGTTACGGTATCTGGTAGAAACTCGTGGACCTTATTACCACTATTATATGAGTTCACTCATTCACGAATGTTATTATATATTTTTTATCGAACGTTGTCAATATTTATTAGTTCTTTTTACGTTTGTATGCGAATATTATTTCTATTTTTTTATTTTTCTTTCCTATTTATTTAAATTTAAGTACAATAAAGGCATATATCATCATTAATATACGCCTTTATCACTTCTATAATCAAAACTTTTTATACTTTTTCGCAAAAATTGTTCATATTAAATAATCTTTAAGATTTATCGTATGATTCCACTGATGAAGTTTATAGAATATTGGATTCAAAAATAGACTTTATCTTACTCATATCATTGCTATAATTTAGTGCAACTATAAGTTTTATTCTAGCTTTTTGACTTGCAAATACATCTCCAAAAATACATCCAATTTCCTTAAGTTCTTTTCCACCACCTTCGTAACCATATGATTCAAAAACCCTTCCCTCAAAGCATCTTGAAACTATTACAACAGGTATATCCTTAGCTATAGCATGCTTTATTCCATCAACCATGGTTGGAGGAACATTCCCTCTTCCCAGTGCTTCGATTACAATACCTTTATAACCTTGATCTATTGAAAAATCAATAAATTTAGAATCACTTCCTGCACTACATTTTATTATTGCAACATCTTTATCCGTATTCTGAATTTTCATATGAATAGATTCAGGATTATTTCTATAAAATATAACCTTATTATTATCAACTATACCTATTGGTCCAAAATTTGGTGTACTGAATGCATTCAACGCCATTGAATTTCTTTTTGTAACTTCGCATGCACTATGAAGTTCACCATTAAAACAAACTAAAACTCCTCTATTTCTTGCATCATCAGATATAGCTGTACATATTGATGAAGCAAGATTAAAAGGACCATCATACCCCAGCTCAGAGCTACTTCTCATTGCTCCTGTAATAATTACAGGCTTTTGACTTTTTAATGTAAGATCTAAAAAATAGGCACTTTCTTCAAGGGTATCTGTTCCATGAGTTACAACTACTCCTGTAATATCGTCTCTATTTAAAAGTTCCTGAACCTGATTAGATAAATCAAGCATAAGTTTTGGTGTCATATACGGTGATGGAAGGCTCGAAAAATTATAACTTTCTATTTCTGCATATTCTTCAATTCCAGTTACCATTGCCATAATGTCTTCTCCACTAAGACTTGGCACTGCTGCTTTTATTCTATCATCAACTTTCATGGATATAGTTCCACCATTAAATACAACTGCTACTTTTTTCATACTTTCCCTCCAAAATATCTTTTGTATTATTTACTAACATATTTAAATTTAATTTCATAATCATATTATTATCTATAATATGCATAAAAAAACTCTTAGATGTAATCTAAGAGTTTAAACGTATTTCTTTTTTGGCAGGTCGGCGTATCCTGCATCTCTGATTACTAAACAATAGCGCGTGAGGAGCCTTTTCTCACCTCAAAAAATTAATTACAACAATTAATATATTACAATATATTTTCTTTTATTTCAATATCCTCTATTTTTATAAGCCTTCCTCTATAGATTCTGGCATTTAGCTTAGATAATGTTAAAGGATACATTGTTGCAACATAAATATATTCGCCTTCCATGTCAATTTCCAATCCTAAAAGAATTATTATATTATCAACTTTTTTAACTAATTCTATAGATTGAACATTCCTTCGTTCATATTCTGCACCTACATAATCGGGGTCTTTAATTATTCTCTCAACTATATCTATTATATTATCCTTAACTTTCTTCGTAAATTGCTTTCCATGTCTCTTTTTTATATGGTTTATAACACCTGGAGAGGCATAAACAGTTTTTGGTACGCTGAGTTCCAAGTTCTCACTTACAGATTCTTTTATTTTACCAACTTTCTTATAAGCTTTATAATCTTTTCTCATAATACCCCTCATTTACATCCTTTCTTTTATTATATCCCAACAAAGTGTTTTTTTCCACTTATGTAATAAAAAGATTGTAATTAAGGATAAACAATAATTTAAATTTAAAATATGAAAATAAGCTAATATAAATAAATATTAGCTTATTTTTATATCTACTTATATGTGTTAATGCTTTTATTTAAATTGTTTTTACTTTTTATAAGATTATGCAAATCAAACCGCCATTTCCTTCATTAATAATCTTTTGAAGGGTTTTTTGAATCTTAACTTGTACATCTTCAGGCATTTTATATAATTTATTTTGAAGACCTTCCTTCACAAGAACTTCTAAAGATTTCCCAAACATATTACTCTGCCATAACAATTCTGGGTCAGTTTCAAACTGTTCAAGTAGTCCCTTTACAAGTTCTTCAGATTCTTTTTCAGATCCCATTATAGGACTTATTTCTGTTTTTACATCACATTTAATAAGATGAAGACTAGGCGCACTTGCTTTTAACTTAACACCAAATTTACTTCCTTGATTAACAAGTTCAGGCTTTTCAAATTTCATTTCAGAAAGCTGAGGTGCAACAAGTCCATAACCAGTTTCCTTTACTTCTTCTAAAGCATCTTTTACTTTATCATATTCACATTTTGCATGAGTTAGATCTTTTATTATTCCCAAAAGATCACTTTCAGAATTAACTTCCAAATCACATATTTCACTTAAGACTTTATAAAAAATTCCGTCTTTAGGTTTCATAAGTACTTTAGCCATACCATTACCTAAATCCACCTCTTTTATAGTTGCTGTTCCCATAAAATCTTCATCTTCAAAATCATTAAGACAATATTTTATATCCCTTATTTTCGAAACATCCTGACACATGTCCATAATTATGTTGAAAAAATCTTTCTTTAACCAGTGACCAGCTTCTAATTTTTCAAGCCATTCAGGCATATCAATATTTATTTCTTTTATTGGGAATTCTTTTAGTACTGATTTAAATAATTCAGCTATATCATCTTCTCCCATATTATAAACATCCATTACCTGCACTGTAACATTATATTTATTCTCAAGTTCTGACTTTAAATTTTTTGTTTCTTGAGAATTTGGCTTAATTGTATTAAGTACAACTATAAAAGGCTTGTTTAATGATTTTAGTTCAGAAACTACTCTTTCCTCGGCTTCTAAGTAATCATCTCTGTCTATTCCAGTAATGCTTCCATCTGTGGTAATAACAAGACCAATAGTAGAATGATCATTAATTACTTTTCGTGTACCTATTTCAGCTGCATCTTCAAATGGTATCTCATAATCATACCATGGAGTATGAACCATTTTACTTTCTTCTCCATCCATATATCCCAATGCACCTTTTACTATATATCCTACACAATCCACCATTCGTACTTTAAATTTAATTTCATCATCTAATGTTATTTCTACCGCTTCATTCGGAACAAATTTAGGTTCTGTTGTATGAATACTTTTTCCTGATCCACTTTGTGGTAATTCATCCTTAGCCCTCTCTTTTTTATAAGTATTATCAATCTTTGGTATTACCATCAAGTCCATGAACTTCTTTATGAAGGTAGATTTTCCTGTTCTAACAGGACCAACAACACCCACATATATGTCCCCTTGCGTTCTATCAGCTATATCTTTGTATATGTTAAAATTCTCCACATGATTCCCTCCCATATTCTTTTTACCAATATATATATATTCCTCAATATTGGAAAATATACACAAAGATATAGTTATTTATATTTTGCTAATTCAATTATTTTCTAACTATTAATAAACTCCATCTATACTCCTATAATCTATTCTCCTCATCCAAAGTATATAATATATATATAAATAAAAATCTCGAAATATTCAAATCATCATTTTCTAAATGACAGATTTTAAACATTCCGAGATTTTGTAGTTTTTATTAACTAAAATAATTCACTTTTTTTATCTCTTATCATAAGATTATCTATTATATCTTTAGGATGCTCATTTTCAAATAAACCTTTATATAGTCCATCTGTTATAGGCATTGAAATTCCCATTCGTTCTTTCAACTGATAGAATGCTCGGCACGCCTTTACACCTTCAACTACCATACCAATTTCCTCTAATGCTTCATTTAAAGATTTTCCTTGTCCTATTAAAAGACCAGCTCTTCTGTTTCTTGAATGCATTGAAGTACATGTTACGATAAGGTCACCCATCCCAGTGAGTCCATAAAAAGTTTCTGCTTTTCCTCCTAATGCTATTCCTATTCTGCTTATTTCCTTCATTCCTCTTGTCATAAGAGCAGCTTTTGTATTATCACCATAACCAAGTCCATCTAAAATCCCTGCTGCCAGAGCTATTATATTCTTAACAGCGCCTCCTACTTCAACTCCAATTATATCATCATTAGTATAAATTCTAAGATTAGGAGTCATAAACAAATCTTGAACTTCAAATGCATATTTCATATCATCTGAAGTACTTACAAGAGTTGTTGGAAGTTTCATAGCAATTTCTTCAGCATGACTCGGACCTGATAGTATTACTACAGGATTGTTTAATTCTTCTTTAATCACTACCGATAATCTTTTATCACTATCTTCCTCAATCCCTTTTGCAATAGAAATAATAGGAATATTTTGTGGAATTATATCTTTTATAGATCTACACATACTTCTTATTACATGAGAAGGTACAGATAACACAATATAATCTGCACCTTCAACGGCTTCTTTTATTTTATCAAAGCCTGTAACATTCTCTGGAATCTTTATATTTTTCATATACTTTTCATTCGTTCTTTTAATATTAATTTCATCAACAACACATTTATCTCTGTTGTATATATTAACAATATTATCTTTTTCCGCAAGTAACACAGCAAGCGCTGTACCAAAACTTCCTCCACCTAGAAAAGTAATTCTACTCATATAATTATTCCTTTCTTTGTCTATATTCTATTTGTATACCAGTTCCTTTAAAGTCAAAGCTGTCTCTTAACTGATTTTCAATATATCTTTCATATGAAAAATGTCTTGCTTCTGAATCATTAACAAAGAATACAAACTTTGGTGGTCTTGTAGCAACCTGAGTAGCATAGTAAATTTTCATTCTCTTAAGACCTACAACTGGTGGTTCTTTCATAAGAACTGCTTTACTTATTACATCATTAAGAATTCCTGTTGAAACTCTCTTATTATAGTTATCATAACACTTTCTAGCCATTTGTAGAACCTTATGAGTTCTTTGTCCTGTTAATGCTGATATAAATAAATATTCTGCATAGTTTATAAACTTTAATTTACCTTGTAAATCTCTTTTAAAATTATCTAAAGTTTTATCATCTTTTTCAACAAGATCCCATTTATTAACGATAATCATAATAGCTTTTCTCATTTCATGAGCATAACCTATTATCTTTTCATCTTGTTCTGTTATACCTTCTTGAGCATCTATCATTAATATACATACATCTGATCTTTCAATAGCAGCATAAGTTCTTACAACACTGTATCTTTCTATTTCTTCTTTTACTTTACTCTTTCTTCTAAGACCAGCAGTATCTATTAATATAAACTTTCCTTCTTCTGTTTCAAGTTCACTATCAATAGCATCTCTAGTAGTACCTGCAACTTCTGAAACTATAACTCTGTCTTCGCCTAAAAGTTTGTTAATTAAAGATGACTTTCCTACATTTGGCTTACCAATCATAGCAATTCTTATGTATTCATCTTCATCTTGCTCATATATAGAGCTATCAAAATTCTCAACTACTCTATCAAGCATATCTCCAAGACCTAAACCTTGTGATGCTGATATTGTTATAGGATCACCTATACCTAAATTGTAGAATTCCCATGCATTATCTTCTTCTTTTAATGAATCTACTTTATTAACTACTAAAACTACAGGCTTTTTGCTTTTTCTAAGCATTGTTGCAACTTCATGATCTGCAGCTGTTAAGCCTTCTTTACCATCAACGATAAATACAATAACGTCTGCTGTTTCTATTGCTATATTTGCCTGTCTTCTCATTTGTTGTACTATGATATCATTTCTTTCTGGCTCAATACCACCAGTATCAATCATTGTAAATGTATGAGTAAGCCATTCTGCTTCTGCATAAACTCTATCTCTTGTAACTCCAGGTGTATCCTGAACTATAGATATTCTCTTTCCTGCTAATCTATTAAATAATGTGGATTTCCCAACATTAGGTCTTCCAACCATAGCAACTATCGGTTTTGCCATTATTTTTCCTCCTCTTTATATTCATTAATCTTTTGAATCAAATCTTCACCTGTAAAATCAACTACTATAACCTTCACATCTAAAGCTTCTTCAATGTCTTTAATCTTAGTATCATCAAGCATTATCTGTTCTGTAGAATCTGAAAGTTCATATCCTTTTCTGAACATGTTATTAGACATTATTAAATACTTACTTTTAATAACCCCTTTCATCTGCTCTATTATATCAGTACCAGTCAAAAGACCTGCTATAGTAATTGTTTTGCCAAAGTAACTATTAATTATAGCATATACATCTAATTGTATGTTAGGATTTTTTTCTTTAATCTTTTTTGCTCCTTCACATATTTCTGGATATGCTAAAGTTCCTGTAACTATAGAAAAACTTCCATTCATATTTAGATCCAACTCTTCAATAGTATCATCTATTGCATCCCTGAAACATCTCACCATACCAACACCATCTTCAATTTGATGATAATTGTCATAAAAATCTGCATCTGGAATAGTTTTTTCTCCTACCAAATAAAATTCATCTGATAGTCTTACAAATGGGCTGCCTGTTTCCTTTAAATATTGTTTTTGAAGTTTTTCAACATTCTCAATCTCACGCGCTGACTCTTCTTTTGTATATGTTCTCACATGAGCAAGTTTTTCTCTATATTTTGTTATACCTATCGGAACTACTGCTACACTGTTAACTTGTGGATAAAGGGAATACAAGTCTTCAATAGTATTTATAAGTTCCTCTCCATTATTAATATCAGGTATTGAAACCACCTGTGCATTCATTTCAATTCCTGCATCTGCAAGTCTTTTCATTCTTTCAAGTATATTTCCTGCAAACCTATTATTGAGCATTTTAATTCTCAACTCAGGATTTGTTGTATGTACAGAAACATTTATAGGACTTATATGATAATTAATTATTCTATCTATGTCTTCTTCTTTCATATTTGTTAATGTAACAAAATTTCCCTGAAGAAAAGATAACCTTGAATCATCATCTTTAAAGTATAAGCTTTCTCTCATACCTTTTGGAAGCTGATCTATAAAACAAAATATACATTTATTACTGCATCTTTTTGCTTTATCAATTAATCCTCCACCAAATTCAATTCCTAATTCTTCACCATAATCTTTTTCTATTTCGATTTCCCAAACTTCTTTACTATCAGCTTTTTCTATTTCAATTATAAGCTCTTCATCATCTGAAAGAAATTTGTAATCTATTATATCCTTTACTTCTTTACCATTAATAGAAATAAGTATATCATTTTTTTCAATGCCAACTTCTTCAGCAATACTTCCAGGAGTTATTTCTTTTATAATACTTCTCACTATCTTCACTCCTCAATTATAACATACTGTCTTTGTTATATTACCTTATCAAATCATTTAAGTCAATAAAAATGCCACCATGTTAAATTACTTCCTTTATTATATATTAATTATCTTAAATAAATTTTATATTTAGCTATATGTTTTATATTTTTTCCAAAATTTCAACTTACATTCAAAAACAAAATCTCTACGTTAAATATGTAACATAGAGATTTAAATTAATTATAATTAAACATATTGTTTTACTGTTTCTCGTTGAAGATTTATTGCAATAAGTTGTGAATTTTCCATACTTTCTCTCATAAATCTTTCTTGACTATTTACTTCTTCATCAGTTATTATCTTTCTTATATATTCACCATTACAATTTAACTCACGGGCTTTTACATTATCCTTTAACATAATATCAATCATGTTGTTTATTCTATTTTTTATTTTTAATCAAAATTACGCCAAACATTTTTCTCCCCCTCTGTACAGCACATATTTATTTAGTTTCAATAAATATCCCTAATATATTTAATACTAGATAAACTAATCTAAAACCACATTTAAATTAATTCATCTAGTATATATTAATTTTCCTAATTATTATCTACTCATTTAAATCTACATAATTACCTTCTTTAGAGAAAATAGTCCATTCACAAATATTTGTAACATGATCCGCTACTCTTTCAAGATACTTTATTATAAATAGTAATTGAGCTCCATCATTAACCAAATCTTCTTTTTCTTTGATAATTTTTATTGTGTTTTCAAATAATGACTTACATAATTTATCTACTTTATCGTCTTCTTCACATATTTTATATGCTAAATCAGAATCATTTTTTATATATACATCAGTAGAAGCTTTAATCATAGATCTTACTTTTTGGTCCATATCCCATAGTTCATCTAAACTTCCATTGAAGACACTTAAATTTCTTCCAATTTTCTTAGTCAATTTGCAGATATCAACTGCATGATCTGCCATTCTTTCTAAATCAGTTACTATCTTAGATGCTGCAAAAACTCTTCGTAAGTCAGACGCAAGAGGTTGCTCAGTTGCTATAAACTTAACACACTCATCCTCTATTTTTTTTTGCATATTATCTACAGCATCATCATTTTTGATAACTACTTCGATTTTATCTAAATCATAATTTTTTAAACATAACATACTTTCATATAACTGCTTTTCAACAAGACTTGACATAGCAATTAAATCTTTCTGAATGTTTTTCACTCTCATATTTTGTAATTCTCTACTCATTTATACTTCCTCCACTTATTTTTAGCCGAATCTTCCTGTAATATAATCTTCTGTTCTCTTATCCTTTGGATTATAGAATATATCTTCAGTTTTACCGAATTCAATAACTTCACCATTTAAGAAAAATGCTGTTTTATCTGCTATTCTTCCTGCTTGTTGCATATTGTGAGTAACTATTATTACAGTATACTTTTTCTTAAGTTCATCCATAAGTTCTTCCATCTTTGATGTAGAAATCGGATCAAGAGCAGAAGTAGGCTCATCCATTAATATAACTTCAGGTGAAACGGCAAGTGTTCTTGCTATACATAATCTTTGTTGTTGACCACCTGACATTCCAAGAGCACTTTCTTTTAATCTATCTTTTGTTTCATCCCAAAGCGCTGCTCCTTTTAAACTCTTTTCTACTATTTCATCTAATTGTTTTTTATTTGTGATACCATGTATTTTAGGACCATATGCTATATTATTGTAAATAGACATTGGAAACGGATTAGGTCTTTGGAATACCATACCAATTCTTTTTCTTAAATGAATTTCATCATAATCTTTATATATGTCTTTTCCTTCAAAAAGTACTTCCCCATCTATCTTAACAATATCAATAAGGTCATTCATTCTATTAATAGTTCTTAAAAATGTAGACTTACCACATCCAGATGGTCCAATAAGTGCTGTAACTTCATTCTTATTTATGCTAATATTTATATTTTTTAGAGCTTGTTTTTCTCCATAATATAAATTTAAATTTCTAGTTTCAATAATGCTCATAATTTCCTCCTATTTACCGCTATAAGCTTTCATCAATTTATTTCCTGCTAATTTTGCAATAATATTGAATAATAAAACTGCTATTATAAGTACTGCCGCTGTACCATTTGCTATTTGTGATGCATCTGGAACTACCCCTTCTGAATTAAGTTTCCATATATGAACAGCTAAAGTTTCAGCTGGTCTAAATAGAGAGAAAGCAGATTTATTTCCAGTCAAACTTATCTCTGTAAAATTTAATGCCTTTGAACTTAATCCTGCTGTATAAAGGAAAGCTGCTGCTTCACCAAATATTCTTCCTGCTGCAAGTAATATTCCTGTTATAATTTCACTCATAGCTGTTGGAAGTGTAAGTTTTACTATAGTTTGCCATTTAGTTGCACCTAAACCTAAAGATGCTTCTTTCACTCTTTTGCTTGCTGATTTTATAGCATCTTCTGATATTCTTGTCATAGAAGGTATATTTAATATACTTACTGATAACGCTCCTGCAAGTATTGAATATCCCCATCCTGCCATATTAACAAAAACTAATAAACCAAACATACCTATAACTATAGAAGGTAATGATGACATTGTTTCAAGACAAATTCTAATAAAATTAACAATAGGTCCTTGTTTTGCATATTCAGCTAAATATATTCCTGCACCAATACCTATTGGTATAGTTATTAAAAGTGATATTATAAGCATATAAAATGAGTTAAACAACTGTGGACCAATTCCTCCACCTGCTCCTGATATTTTAGGCTTTCCAAACAAGAAAGATGGTTTTAACATACTTCCACCCTTATATAAAATATAAGCAATAAATGCTCCAAGCAAAGTTACTATAAATATACTTATTGCATAGAAAACAATAGTTGCAATTTTATCCGCTCTTTTTGAATTCATTATTTGCTGCACCTCTTCCCAATAAATCTAACTAATAATATGAATCCGAATGATATAATCAATAGAATTAATGCTAATGACCACAATGCATTATTCCACATTGTTCCACCAACTGTATTTGCCATGTCCATTGTTATTACACTCGTTAATGTCGACATTGAAGAAAGAATGCCATCAGGTATTTTCACTGTATTTCCTATTACCATCTGAACTGCTAATGCTTCTCCAAATGCTCTTGCTATCCCAAGAACAATCCCTGTAAGTATTCCAGATTTAGCTCCTGGAACTATAACCTTATAAATAGTCTGCCATCTTGTTGCTCCTAAGCCATAAGAGGCTTCAATATGATCTTGTGGAATAGTTTTTATAGCATCTATACATAAAGTTGCAATAGTAGGTAATACCATTAATGAAAGAACTAAAATCCCTGAAAGTAATGAATACCCCATACCACCAAAATTATTTTTTATGAATGGAACCAATACTGAAATACCAACCCATCCATAAACAACTGATGGTATACCAACTAAAATTTCAAGACAAGGTTTTATAACTTTGCTACCAAATCCTTTTGATATTACATTTGTAAATATAGCAAGGCTTACTGCTATAGGTGCACTTAATACTATTGCCCCTACTGATACTAAGGTTGAACCAGCAATGAAAGCTAAAGCTCCAAAGGAAGGCTCTTCCTGACTTGGCTGCCAGTTATCCTTAAATAAGAACTGCGTTATACTATACCCATCTTCCGTAAATATTTTTATTCCCTTAGATGCAATGAATATAATAATTGATATTGTAATTAAAATTATTAACATTCCACAAATTCCTGCAAATCCCTGGCCTATATATTCATTTTTCAGCCTCTCCTTAAAACTTCTTTTTTCCATTTCTACTCATCCTTAATACAAATTTATTTTTATTTATGCTTACTAATTATAATAAGAAAATATAAGTGCTTTTTGAAAAGCACTTATATCTCAGTTTCTAATTAAGTTTTACTATACTATTTAACTTTCATTTCATTACCTGAAATGAAACCTAAGTTTTCTAAACTTTCTTTATTGTCACTGCTTGATACATATTCTATAAATGCTTTTGATGCTTCATCTGCTTCACCCTTAGTGTACATGTGTCCCCATGACCAGAAAGGATATGATCCATCACATATGTTTGCTTTTTCATCGCTCTTTCCATCAATCTTTACAGATGTTAAAGCTTCTTTTGCTTCGTCTGTATTCATGTAAGCAAGACCTAAGTAACTAATAGCACCTTCATTTTGCTTCATAGCTGTTAAAACTGCACCATTTGAATCTTGCATTACTCCAATTGAGTCATTTTCTAAACTCTTATCACCATCTAAGATTTTTTCTTCAAAAGTAGCTCTTGTTCCTGACCCACTCTTTCTGTGAACTACAAAGATTTCTTTATCTGGACCTGCAGTTCCATCTTCCTTAGTTATTTGATTCCAGTTTGTTACTTTTCCTGAGAATATATCTTTAATTTGATCTTTTGTTAAATTATCTATTCCTAATGATTTGCTTACTACTACTGCAAATCCTTGAGCTACTACTTTATGGTCAACTAATTGTTTCGCTTGATCTGCTTCTAATTTATCTTCAGCAAATATATCTGAGTTTCCTATATTAACTGTTCCATCTAATACTTGAGTAAGACCTGTTCCAGATCCACCTGCTTGTGCGCTAATTTCCACTTCTGGATACTTTTCATTAAATTTTTCTATTGATTGTTCCATTAATGGTAATAATGCCGAAGATCCACTAATTGTTATTGATCCACTTACGCTTTGTTCTTTAGTTGTATCAGCACTTTTATCTGCTCCTGTATCATTGTTGCTGCTTCCGCATCCAATCATTCCTACCCCCATCATTGTAATTAAAAGAGCACTTGCTAATAATTTTAAAGACTTTCTTTTCATCTTAGTTCCCCCTGATCAAAATAATTTTGAATTCATTTACCTTACATGTTCTATAATAAACGCTTTAAGTTAAAGAATTATTAGAGATATGTTAAGTTGTATTGGAACTATGTTAAAAATATTTAACATATGCATTTTTTATAAAACTTTATTTTACAAATTTATAAGTACTTATAATATTTATTCAAGAATAGTATGTGCTGTTTTCTTCTTTATTAATCACCTAAATTTAATATTACATGCCTTATATTAAATTTTCTCATCTTTACAAATTAAATTTGTTTTTATAATATCTACTAATATAAATTTAACATTTCTTCATCATTCATTATGGATACAAATCCAAATTGGCTCACAACAGCCTATCTTTAATAAAATTTTTACATTAGATATACTATTGCTATTAATACAAATCCCATATGTTTCTTAAAATATTCTTTCACTTATTATATAGAATAAAAAAAAGCAGAAAATAAACTTTCTGCTTTAAAATACATAATCACTTTTACATATATGGAATTTTAACTTCAAATGTAGTTCCTTCACCTAGTTTGCTCTTAACATTAATTTCACCATTAAATATTTTAACAATATGTTTGACAATAGCTAAACCTAATCCGGTGCCGCCTTTTTTCCTAGATTTATCAACTCTATAAAATCTTTCGAAAATACGCGATATATCTTCATCAGGTATCCCTATGCCATTATCTTCTATTTTAAGATGATAATATCCGCCATCATTATGACTAGATATTTTAACGTAACCTTCTTTTTCTTTGGAGTATTTAACTGCATTTTCTATTAAATTCAGCACAAGCTGATAAAACTTGTCTCTATCTCCTAATATACATTCACTACTATTATCTTCAAATTCAACAGACACATTTCTATTTCTAGCAGTTTTTCTTACAATATTTAAAGTTTCTTCAATAACTATCCCCGGCCTGAACTCTTCTACATCTGCAACAAGATTACTTTCAATATTAGATAATACTAATATATCATTTATAAGCCGTGTAAGTCTTTCTGCCTCTTTGTCTATTATATCTAAAAATTTCTCTCTAGTAGCACTATCATCAACAATTCTTAAAGTTTCAGCAAATCCTTTAATAGAAGTTAATGGAGTTTTTAATTCATGAGATACATTTGCAACAAATTGACTTCTCATTAGTTCAACTCTCTTCATATCCGTTATATCCTGAAAACTTATTACTTTTCCAAGATTAATTTTTTTATCTATCATTTCAGATTTTTTGATTTTAATGTTTCTTTCAATAGGATGAAGTATTGTTATTTCTTTATCCTCCTCTTCTGAGTCCATTAAAAATCCATTTATTTCATGATCTGAAACATAATCTGTTAATTTTTCCCCAACAATACTTTTCTTAATTCCAAGAAGAAGCTCTGCTGCTGGATTAATTGAAATCACATTATTTTCATTATCAACTGCAACTACACCACTATCCATGCTATTAAATATGGATTCTAATTTTGTTTGGTTATTTACAACTTCCTGAATTTTTAACTGAAGTTCATCTGCCATATGATTAAAACTATCACCCAAAATTCCTAGTTCATCATTACTATTTACTTTAGCTCTTATTTTATAATCACCATTAGCCATTTTTAATGTTACACTTTCAAGCTCTTTTACAGGTTCAACAATTTTTCTTACTAACCTTAAAGATAAAAATATAGAAAAAATCACAGTAACAAATACTAGTGGTATATAGTATTTTATTCTTTCACGCTGAGTTAATTTTATTGTATTTACAGGAACAGAACTTCTTATTATTAAATCATCATTTATTTTTGTTGCATAATAAATGTAATTTAAATCCATGGTTTTACTATATCTGCTCACATATCCTTCCCCATATTCTAAAGCCTGTATTACTTCGTCTCTATCACTATGATTTTCAGTAGTGTTACTTTCACTATCATATACTACTGAACCATCTGTTTTTATAAGTGTAAACCTTAATTTCATTTCATTAATTTTAATATTATCATATTGTTTAATTTTATCTGTAACTTCATTTCCAGATTGAGCAATTAAAAAATTAATACTTTTAAGAGAATCTTTTGTACTTTTTATCTGCTCTACATTTGTAACTACAGTAAATAGGCATGTTACCATTAATATTGCAGATAATACTGTTATTATAACAAGACTTAATATTTTATTCTTCATAACATTAAATAGGATTAAATCTATATCCAACTCCTCTTATAGTTTCAATAAATTTAGGATTTTTATCATCCTCTTCAATTTTCTTTCTGAGATATCGTATATGTACGTCGACTGTTCTTGTCTCACCAATATATTCATATCCCCAAATTTTATCTAAAAGCATTTCTCTCTTGAGTATTTTTCCTTTATTTTTTATAAGAATCTGAAGAAGTTCAAATTCCTTTAATGTTAAATCTACTTTATTACCTTGTATTTTAACTTCATGACGTTCAAAGTCAACTTTCAAAGTCTTTGATTCATATATATCATTTTCTTCCACATTAAATGATGCAGTTCTTCTTAATACAGCTTTTACTCTAGCAAGAAGTTCTCTAACAGAAAATGGCTTTGTAATATAATCATCAGCTCCAAGTTCAAGACCTAATATTTTATCAAGTTCTTCTCCCTTTGCAGTCAGCATTATTATTGATGTATTCTTCATTTCTTTATCCTTTTTTATTTCCTTACATACATCAAAACCATCCATACCTGGTATCATTAAATCTAAAAGAATTAAGTTAGGCTTTTCTTCTTTTGCTATCCTAACCGCTTCAATCCCATCTGTTGCAATAAATGTTTCATATCCAGAGTTTTTTAAGTTAAAGTCTAAAAGTTCTACTATGTGCTCCTCATCATCTACTATTAATATCTTTTCTCTAGTCATTACATCTCCCCCTTAATGTAAAATAACAAAAGCAAACATTCTTCCATATGCTCCATCTGATTTTCTATACGAATGAAGTTTAATTTCTTCACTACAATGTGTACATAAATTTAAACTATTTATATTTTCATCTCTTAGTCCAGACTCTTTCAAATCTTGTACTATACAAGCTTCTAAATTTAAATTTCTTTTTTCAAAAAGTATTTCAGGATTAATCATTTTTTTCTTTTCCAAGAATTTATTTTTTAATTCCTCTGATATCTCATAACAGCACTGCCTTATATGAGGTCCTATAAAAGCTTTAATATTTATATCTTCACAACCAAATTCGCTTTTCATTTTTTCAACAGTTTTAAATGTAATTGATTCAAATGTTCCTCTCCAGCCACTATGTATAGCTGCAGCCACACCTTTTGTATCATCAACAAGTATAATAGGCACGCAATCTGCTGTAAATACTCCTATTATAACTTCTCTTTCATCTGTAACAATGGAATCTCCTTCATTACTATTAAAGTCATTCTCTCCTAATTTGTAATTTAGTATTTTATCACTATGTATTTGCTTTAAATACACTACATCTTTTACTGAAAATTTATTTTTTAAAGAATTTAATTCATTAATTCCAGTTTCAGTATTTCTATTGAAACTACGTCCATTTTCAGCATTAGTAAATACTACTGTAAAACTATCTTGTTCAATTTTTAAAAAATCTTCTTCTTTTTCCATTACATTTAAACTTAATAAATTCAATGTTTCCCTCCTAAAATACGCCTTAATTATTTTTAATGTATTCTAATCTTCTTACATAATATTAACACTTTTCCTCAATATATATAATGTTCTTAACAAAACTTTAACTTCATTATAACAATACTATATTCTTATAATATATTATCACATTTATTATAAAAAAAACGGATATTGACCACAAAATTCAACATCCATTTTTTTCTTCTATTTTAGGTTATTAAATTCTTTATTTCTTCTAAAAATGTATTTATATCCTTGAATTGTCTATATACTGATGCAAATCTAACATAAGATATTTCATCTAACTCTTTAAGTTTTGACATCACCATTTCTCCAATATCTTTTGAAGGTATTTCTGTAAGCATACTATTAGATATTGCTTTCTCTATATCATAAGCCATGTCTTCAATTTGTTTTCTAGAAACAGGTCTTTTTTGACATGCAATTATTAATCCATTAATTATTTTTTCTTTATTAAAATTTTCCCTAGTCGAATCCTTCTTTATAACTAAAATAGGAAAATCCTCTATCTTCTCATATGTAGTGTATCTTTTATTGCACTTTAAACATTCTCGTCTTCTTCTGATTGTAGAATTATCATCTGTTGATCTTGAATCTACAACCTTACTCTCTTGGAAACCACAAAATGGACATTTCATCTCATTCTTCACCTCACTGCTTTTCTCTAGTGTTTATAAATATTATACATATATTTTATTGATATTACCATATTATTTTTCGTTTAAAGTTTGATTAACCTTAACTAGTATTACATCGCTTCCTATTTTTACTATATCCTCCCATAAAACCTCTATATTATCATCCTTGGAAAACCATGATTTTATTTCTCCCGGTAATATTAATGATAGTATTTTGTTGGTCTCACAATCAATTTTAAAATCACTTATGTATCCTATTTTGCTTCCAGTAAGTATATCTATAACTTCCATATTTCTCATTGCATTAAGTGAATGTAATTCAATTTCCAAACTAATCCCCCCTGTTACCTTATATATTATATTTATTGTATTTTTAATTTACCTCTATATAATATATGTCTAATAAGAAATTTAAATCACAAATTTATAAAAACTGGCATTATAATAACACCAGTTTTTTTGTCATACATGTTTACGCATATGTTTTAGCGCTGTTTTTTCTAATCTTGAAACTTGAGCTTGTGAAATACCAATCTCATCAGCAACTTCCATTTGAGTTCTTCCATTAAAAAATCTTAAGTTTAAAATTAATTTTTCACGATCGCTTAGCTTTTTCATAGCTTCTTTTATAGAAATGTTTTCAAGCCAATTCTCATCCGTATCTTTTGAGTCACTAATTTGATCCATTACATATATTGCATCTCCACCATCATGATAAATAGGCTCATATAAAGATACAGGATCTTGTATAGCATCTAAAGCAAAGACAACTTCTTCTCTTGGCAATTCAAGTTCCTTTGCTATTTGTGAAATTGTTGGTTCCTTGTTATTGTCTTTAATAAACTTTTCTCTAACAATTAATGCTTTATATGCAATGTCTCTCAATGATCTACTTACTCTTATAGAGTTATTATCTCTTAAATATCTTCGTATTTCTCCTATTATCATTGGAACTGCATAAGTTGAAAATTTAACATTTTGGGATAAATCAAAATTATCGATTGATTTCATTAAGCCTATGCAACCTACTTGAAATAAATCATCAATATTTTCACCTCTATTGTTAAAGCGTTGAATAACACTTAAGACTAATCTTAAATTTCCCTTTATAAATGTTTCTCTTGCACTTTTATCTCCAGCTTTCATTTGTAGAAGAAGTTGTTTTTTTTCTTTTTCCTTAAGTATTGGAAGTTTTGAAGTATTAACACCACATATTTCTACTTTATTAATTATCATAAGTATCAACCCCTTCGGAAGTAATAATCCATTGCATTAAACATTATTTCCGATAGGTGATACTTTTATACTTACAGACAACCTAAATCATTCTATTTATTTCTTTTTTCAATCTTTTAATTATTTTTTTCTCTAATCTAGATATATAAGACTGAGATATACCAAGCATATCCGCCACTTCTTTCTGAGTTTTTTCTCTTGCTCCATTTAAACCAAATCTTAATCGTACAATTTCTTTTTCTCTATCATTTAAACTTTTTAATGCCATAAATAAAAGTTGTTTATCTACTTCATCTTCAATGAGATTATATACAGTATCGTTTTCTGTCCCTAAAATATCTGAAAGTAAAAGTTCATTTCCATCCCAGTCAATATTTAAAGGTTCATAAAATGATATTTCTGCTTTAACCTTGCTATTTCTTCTTAAATACATTAAAATTTCATTTTCTATACAACGTGATGCATACGTTGCCAGTTTAATTTTCTTCTCAGGATTAAATGTATTAACTGCTTTAATTAATCCTATAGTACCAACAGATATTAAATCTTCAACATAAACACCTGTATTTTCAAATTTGCGTGCTATATAGACTACTAATCTTAAATTTCTTTCAATTAATGTACTTCTTATTTTTTCATCACCATTGTTTAATTTTTTTAATAATTCTTCTTCTTCATCCTTAGATAAAGGAGGTGGCAGAGCGTCATTACCTCCAACATAAAATAAATTCCTGCTAAATAATTTGAATTTACTCAATAGCTTATTAAAAAACAGAATTAATTTCTCCATACATATATCCTCCCTACAAAATTCCTCTTGATAATAATGCGTTAAACTCATTTTCTCTGCTTAATTTTTCCACACAAGGACATATTATGGCATCAACTTGTCTATACCATAATTCTCTACCTTTAATCTTTATGTTGTTAATTCTTATTCCCTTTAAATTGCCATCGTATCCGATTGCATTATAAGGTATATTATATATATTTTGATTGTTAAAATTAAACATAGAAAGCAAATCTTTTTCAATTAAAATACATGGAAGATTAGTAACCGGCTCCCTTAATTCATTACCTGTATCCAGGAAGCTTCGAAAACTATATATCTTCCCATCTATTTCAAACTCTATTATATAAATATAACTATTTACAGCAACTTTATCTTTTATATATTCAATTAACCTGTCCAAAAATATAAATATAATCATAAGTGCAAGCATAATATATTTAATTGAATATTTTTCTATTTTAAAATTCCCACTTAACATATAATAATTTTGTTTTAATGAAAATAAAAAACATATTCCACTTAATGTGAATGTCAGCATAAGGAATGCCCCTAATACTTTTAGCATATTTATAAATGTAGTCTTCCCATAAGATACTCTAATCATCAAATATGCAGTCAATAATTCAAATGGCATAATAGCTAAAAAGTTTAGTTTGGGAATTATCATAACAAAACTATATATTGCCCCAATAAAAGCAGCAGTCAATAATAAAAAAAAGGGACTTTTGTGTTTTAAACATCTCATAGTTACACTTAATAAAAATAGATTAACTATAAAGTTTTCTATGAAAAACACATCTGCATAAACTATCACTTTTAGCCCTCCTATCTGCTTGAGTTTAATTATAGACGTTTTCTCCTTAAAAATTTGTCATAATCAGATATGAGTACTTTATTTTTTATATTAAACTTTTTACATATATTTACACTATGTTTTCCCTTTACTTTTTACAAGTTAAAATTAAACAAATTATAATGTGCAAATTATTTTTTTCTATCTAAATTTGATATAAAATCTATAAAAATATCCCTACAAACTTTATAGTTATTACTTTTTATTATTTAAGTTAATTTATGATACTCTTTTTTTAATTTATTAGAATCACTTTGTATTTTTCTATTTAATTCAACCATTATTCTTTTATAAGCAAATAAAAAAAATCGCCCAAGCGACTATGTTATATCCCATATACTAAAAAGTTATCTGCAGATTTCACTACAATCATAATTTCCTAAATAATAAAAAAAGGTATGGATTATATCCATACCTAACGATAATATAAATTAATGTTTTCTTTGTCTTCTTAAAAATACCGGTATATCCAAATCATCTGATTCATAAGAATTTGCCGATGTTTCTGGTTCTTTTTCTGCAGTTGTAGCTGCTTCTTCTTTTGCAGTTTCATGCTGTACTGGCTTTTTAAGTTCTTGTACTGAATTTGATGACAATACATTTTTACCCGCTTCTGTTTCAAAACCAGTAGCAATAACTGTAATTCTTACTTCTTCTGTAAGAGTTTCATCTATTACTGCTCCTACAATTATATTAGCATCTGGATCTACAGCTTCACGAACAACATCAGCTGCATCGTATACTTCTAATGCACCTAAATCAGCTCCACCTGTAAAGTTAATTATTACATCTGTAGCGCCATCAATTGAAGTTTCTAAAAGTGGTGATGATATTGCTTGTTTAACAGCATCTTGTGCTCTTGTATCACCTTTACCAAAACCAACTCCCATATGAGCTAAGCCTTTATTAAGCATAACAGCTTTAATATCAGCAAAGTCTGCATTAATAACCCCAGTAATAGTTATAAGGTCAGATATTGCCTGTACCCCTTGTCTTAAAACATCATCTGCTAATCTAAAAGAATCAAGTAATGTTGTCTTTTTATCAGCCATTGTAAGTAATCTTTCATTTGGAATAATAACTAAAGTATCTACTTTTTCCTTAAGGTTTTCTATTCCCATTTCAGCATGTCTCATTCTTCTTTTTCCTTCAAATGGGAATGGTTTCGTAACTACACCTACTGTTAATATTTCCATAGATTTAGCTATTTCTGCAACAACAGGAGCAGCTCCAGTTCCTGTTCCTCCACCCATACCCGCTGTGATGAAAACCATGTTTGCACCTTTTATTGCGGCAGTAATTTCTTCTCTGCTTTCTTCAGCAGCCTTCTTACCAATTTCAGGATTTGCGCCTGCCCCTAATCCCTTAGTAAGTTTTTCCCCTATTTGAATCTTTTGGTCTGCTTCTGAAAGTAATAATGCTTGTTTATCTGTATTTATTGCAATAAACTCTACATTCTTAAGACCTTCAACTATCATTCTATTAACAGCATTGCTTCCTCCGCCGCCGCAGCCAATTACTTTTATGTTGGTTAATTCTTGCATATCTGCTTCAAAATCTAACAAAACAATTCCTCCCTTTAGAAAATCTTATTAAAGAAACTTTTCAATTTATTTAATATGTGATTTTCATCTTCATTATTGTGTAAAATTTCTGTGTCTTCATTCACATTTTCTTTTTCTGATTTTTTATTATTAGGAATTATCTTATTATCCCCTAATAAGATTAATCTATCATACACTTCTTTAACTAATGCTAATGAAGTTATATTTTCTGAATTCTTTATTCCCAAATCAATATCTTTTATAATTTTTATTTTTTTCTTGAAAATCTTACTAACGATTTCAGCAATATCTTCAAAATAGCTTAATGCATCTCCATATAAAATTATACTACAAATTCTATCATAATGACCAGACTTTTTTAACTCCATATGGATATGATTTAATATTTCTTCAATTCTTGCATTTGTCACTTCAAAAAATAATTCTTTTGGAACATTTACTGTGCCTACTTTAATTTCGTTAGAAACAGATTTATCTTTATACAATGTTTTATAATTACTAGAATAAATCTTTTTTATATTATCTGCTTCTAAAAACGAAAATTTACCACAGATAGCCAGATCATTTGAAATATTATTTCCTCCAACAGGTATGCTACTTATATTTTTTATTACAGCATTATCATCAAATACTGAAATATCAACTACTCCTGCGCCAACATCAACAAGTGCATATTCTCCATCATATTTATTTTCACTTAAAAATATCTGTCGTCCAGTAATAATATTACTTTTTATAGAATCAATTTTATATTTAGTATTTTTAAATATTTCATTGTATTTATCTATTTCGCTTTTATTACCTATTACTAAAGTCAGATTCATTTCAAAACTATCAGCTTTCCAGTTTATTATATCTTTGTATACAACCTGATTATTTATAATATAAAAGTTTATTATTTCATCAATAATAATCTCTTCTTCGCTTAGTAAAAATTCTCTTTTTGCTTTATCCAATCCTTCCATTAATGATTCTTGTGTTATTTTTCCATCTTTCACATCAACTTTTACTGTTATTTCAGTAATTCTTATTTTCCTTGAAGAAATTCCGACAGTTACATTTTTTATGTTTCTTTCAGTCGTTTCTTCTAATTCTTTTAATAATTTTTCTATTGCTTCTCTACATTTATTAATATCTACAATAGTACCTTTTTCTATCCCAACCGATTTACAGCTTTTTGTAAGTAATATTTCTAATTCATTACTTTTATTTTTTACTCCAATGGTTGCAGATAACTTTTTACTTCCAATATCTATAGCTGTTATTATCTCTTGTAACATGACTAGTTCTTTCCCTTCTTTGCAGAAAAAATAATCCCTAAAATATATATTCAACAAAATATATTCAACACATAATAGAAAAATCCTCTAAATATATGTATTTAATTTTAAAATTTTATTAAATATATGCTTATATTTCCATTTTTCGATTAAATAAAGCTTATCTTTTGCATACCCAAACATATTATAAATTTAGCAAACATAAATTTCAAGTTATTAAAAATTTCCAATAATATATTATTTATTATTTCTCACCCATTTTTCATATTCTTCTTTCGAAATAACACCATTATTAACCAATCTCCTTAAATCCATATCTATTGTCTGCATTCCAAATTTATTACCCATCTGAATAAAACTATCTATCTGTTCATAATTTCCTTCTCTTATAAGGTTCTTTATACTGGGTGTACATACCATTATTTCCATTGCTGCAGTTCTTCCTTTACCACATGAATTAGGAATTAAAACTTGTGATACAACACCTCTTAATAAAGAAGATAATTGAATTTTAACTTCATTTTGATGTCCAGACTCAAACGAATTAATAATTCTATATATACTATTTGCAGCTCCCATATTATGAAGAGTTGAAAATACAAGATGTCCAGTCTGCGCTGCTCTTAAAGCAATTTCTATTGTTTCAGGATCTCTCATTTCTCCAACAAGAATAACATCTGGATCCTGTCTTAAAGCAGCTCTAAGTCCCATAGCATAACTTTTAGTATCTTCTCCAACTTCCCTTTGATTAATCATAGATTTTTTTGTTTCATGAATATATTCTATAGGTTCTTCTAAAGTAATAATATGCTTTTTTTGTGTAGTATTTATTTCATTTATCATAGCAGCTAATGTAGTACTTTTTCCTGACCCAGTAGGACCTGTTACAAGTACTAGTCCATCTGTCAATTCTGTAAAATCTCTTAAAATCATCGAATCAGTAATATCACTTAATTTTGGTATACTTTCTTTAATAACTCTCATACATATGGCATATGTACCTTTACATTTAAATGCATTAACTCTAAAATTACTAATTCCAGGCTTATTATATTTAAAATCAATTTCGCCACTTGTCAAAAACTCATTGAATTTAGTTGGAATCATATCCTTTATATATTGTTCGACCATTTCATGAGGAATAGGCTCTTCATTAACATTAACCAAATTTCCATCAATTCTTACCATTGGTTTTAATCCAGATGTAATATGAACATCAGACACTATACGTATATCTATATTATCCAATAATTTATCAATTTCAGCCATAAAATCCTCCATATATTACTTGCAAAATAAATCACATTTTTATTTTTAAATTAAATACAATAAGAGTACTATAATTAAAATAGCACTCTTATTCCAAGTATGTCAATATTTATCATGTATATAAATATTCTAAATTTATATATTGTGTTTTGAAATACTTAATTAAGTAATTAATTTTTTGAATATAGTTCTTTCTTCAATTTTTTTAATGCTTTTTTCTCAATTCTTGAAACATATGAACGTGATATTCCTAAATTGCTAGCTATTTCTCTTTGTGTTTTGCATTTTCCGTCAATTAATCCGTATCTCATTATTAATATTGAACTTTCTCTGCTTGTTAATGATTCACCAAGTTTCTTATACAAAGCTCTAACTTGCAGATTACTTTCTACCTTATCTAGTACTGAATCTTTTTCACTGCTTAATATATCCATTAGACAAAACTCATTGCCTTCCTTATCAACTCCAATCGGATCTTGGAGATAAACTTCACTCTTCTGCTTTTTATTATTTCTAAATAGCATTAAAATTTCATTTTCTATACACCTTGAAGCATAAGTAGCAAGTCTAGTTCCCTTACTAGAATCAAAAGAATCAATTGCTTTTATTAGCCCTACTGTTCCTATTGAAATCAATTCATCTACGTCTTTATTTGGGAAAGAATATTTTTTAACAATATGAGCTACTAATCTTAAGTTTCTTTCTATCAATATACTTTTAGCACTTTTATCTCCTTCTTTAAATTTCTTTAAGTACATTTGTTCCTCTTCTTCATCTAGTGGTAATGGAAAAGTATTGTTGTTGGTTATATATCCTGTTAAAAAAAAGGAATTGCATATAAGCTCAACTAAGCCATTTAATATAAACACCTTTTTCCTCCATAACAGTGCTTCATATTATAGTATGTTTTTCCTTAGAAAAAGTTGCTTATACATTTATATTTATTTATCGCATAATTTTTCTACTATGTCTTTAAAGATAGGGGCAGCTGTGTCTCCACCTCCAGCATCATTATTGTTAGCATTTTTTATTAATTCAATATCTGGTGTAAAAACTATCATTGTATATTTTTTATTATCCTTCATAAAATACCCTGTAAACCATCCATGAGTTTTGCCATTACTACCTGTAGAAGACCCTGTTTTTCCTCCAATAATCACATTATCCATATATGCTTTTTTTCCGGTACCATTTTTAACAACTTGAGTCATAGCATTTTGTACAATTTTTGCAGTTGTTTCACTATATACTTTTTTTTCGTCTTTTTTAAATTCTTCTACTACATTTTCATCCTTATCCAAAATTGCTTCGATAATATATGGCTTTTCATAAACTCCATCATTTACAACTGTATTTATAGCTCCTAGCATTTGAATTGGCGTTACATTCATACACTGACCAATAGATATGTTATTCATACCTGAATCTTCATTAGGCATTATTCCCATTGCTTCATTTCTATTTGTTCCAGCAAAATTTAAAACTCGATTATATAATCCCTGGCTTTTTGAATATTCCATTAATTTATCATAACCAAGCTTAAATCCTATTTGAGCAAAAACATCATTACATGAAATTTCAAAAGCTTTTTCAACTGTAATTTTTCCATGAGGAGTTTTACAAATATCTCCCTTACATGTATATGTGTCATTTATATTAATAATCCCACATTCTAAAGCAGAACTCAATGTTATTATTTTATAAATAGATCCCGGCTCATATCCCATCTGCTCTATACCCAGATTAATATTCGCCTCACTCTCATCTTTTTGAACCATTGATTTTATTTTTCCACTGTCACTCTCCATAATTATTACACCTATATTTTTTAGATAATTATATTTATCACTATCTAAAACTTCTTCTACTTTATCCTGCATATCCTTATCTATCGTTAATCTTAAATTCCTATTTTCATCAGAAACACTTACTGATTGTTTTGAGTAAATAGCTTTGTCATCTAAATAAAATTCGCCTTTAGGTGTCTCATTATTTTTCAAATAATTATAAAGATCTCCTTCAATTGTTCCTTCGGCATTATTTCCTTCACATATTTTACTTAGCATATTTTCAATACTCCACGCTTTTTTTCCATCAACAGTATCGGATATATACGTATATATACCTTTTATATTTTTTAATTTATTTATTTTATTATAAGTATCTTCAGATATATTGTAATATACTTTTCCACCCTGTTTCATAATATTAGAATAATTAAATTGCGGATCTTCCGATTTCATTATAAAATTCAATGCCATCAAATCTTCTAAAGTCTCTTCATAATTATTCAATGTAAAAGGCTTTACATCAATAACAAGCACATATTTCTTATCATACTTCATTAAATCTTTACCATTACAATCTAATATCATGTAATCTAAATTTGTTATATTTTCTTCTTGATGATTCTGATAAGAACTTTGTACTTTCTCAGATGGGTGCAACTGCAGCTTATATATTCTCATTGTTAATAATATTAATAATGTAAATAAGAAGGCCGTAACATACAATATCCTTTGTTTTTTATATAATTTTTCAATAAAAATAAAAAGCACCTCCCTATGGTTAAATTTTAACCCACGAAGATGCTTTTTATTCAGTTTTATCCTTTTATCCCAAAAAAATTCATTAATAATCTTTTTATTGAATGCTTAATAGAATCAAAATTATAAAGAGTAAGTTTTATTTCCTTTAACAAGCATATCATTCTTTTGAAGTGGTTCACTAACC
The DNA here is from genome assembly GCF_006742065.1 of Clostridium butyricum. Lineage (NCBI taxonomy): Bacteria > Bacillati > Bacillota > Clostridia > Eubacteriales > Clostridiaceae > Clostridium > Clostridium butyricum. The sequence continues at coordinate 2,678,551 of NZ_AP019716.1, forward strand.
TTTACTTTAAATATCATATGCGCTCTATTAGCAACATCTGTTTTACATTGCTTGCTAACATCATACATTTCACTTATTTTAACATTAAAATATGGTGTATGTGGTCTTAAAACTTCAACTTCTGTATTATCAAATACTCTATTTTTTTGAAGTATAGTTGCTGTTTGAGTTTCAGCATCATATTCTTGAACCATACCAACTATTTCGTAATCACGTATATAAGATTGATCTTCATAATTTTGTTCACCATTTATACCCAAGAAAAATCCTGTATGATATTGTCTATGGCTTACTTTATTTAATATATCCATCCATTCTTCCTTAAATTCATATGCTTCTTTATTATCATAATATGAATCTAAAGCCTCTCTATAAGCCTTAACTGCTGATGCTACATAGAATTCACTTTTCATTCTTCCTTCAATTTTAAGAGAATCTATACCTGCTTCTACAAGTTCTGGTATATAGTGAATCATACATAAATCTTTTGAATTCATTATATATGTACCATTATCATCCTCAATAACAGGATAATATTCACCTGGTCTTGTTTCTTCTACAAGATGATACTTATATCTACATGCATTTGAACATATTCCTTTATTAGCATCTCTTCCAAGCATATAATTTGAAATAAGACATCTTCCTGAATAAGCAATACACATTGATCCATGTACAAAAGTTTCTATTTCACAATCTTCTGGAATATTTTCAGTAATTGTCTTTATTTCTCTGAAAGTTAACTCTCTAGCAAGTACTATTCTTTTTATTCCAAGGTCATACCAGAACTTTGTTGCAACCCAGTTTACCGTATTTGCCTGAGTACTTAAATGTATTTCTAAATCAGGAGCAACTTCTTTTGCTATTGCAATTAATGATGGATCTGCAATTAACACTGCATCTACCCCCATATCATATAGTCCTTTAATATATTCTCCTGCACCTTTTAAATCATAGTTTCTTGCAAATACATTTAAAGTCACATAGACTTTTTTACCTCTATCATGACAATATTTTATACCTTCTATCATCTCTTCATTTGTGAAGTTATTTGAAAAAGCCCTTAAATTTAACTTTCCTCCACCTAAATATACAGCATCCGCACCAAAATCTATTGCTATTTTTAATTTTTCTAAATTCCCCGCTGGGGCTAGAATTTCCGGTTTCTTTTTCATGTGATTTTTTACCTCCTCTTAGTTACTGCTATCCCATCTCCCATTGGTATAACTGATGTAATTAAACTTTCATCCTGTGTAACTAAATCTAAATATGTTCTCATTCTTTTTACTATTGTTATTTTTCTTCTTTTTACCAATTCTTGAGATGCAACCATTCCCCTGAAAAGTACGTTATCAGCTACAATTATACCGTCGTCTTTTAAAAGTCTAAGACAGTGTGGTAAAAAATGATTATAGTGTCCTTTCCCTGCATCCATGAATATAAGATCAAATTTATCATCTAATCTTTCTAATACTTCAAGACAGTCTCCTTGCTCAATTTTAATTTTATCCCTTAAATTAAATCTGTCTAAATTGATTTTAGCCATTTCTATCATTTTTTCATCACGTTCTATAGTTACAATGTCAGGTTCTACACCTGCACTTTCATACATTAAAATTGATGAAAATCCAACAGCTGTACCTAACTCTAAGATTTTTTTAGGCTTTTTCATACTTGTCATAAACTCTAAAAATACTCCTGTTTCCTTTTGAACTATAGGTACTCCATTTTCTCTTGCAAAGTCTTCTATTTCTTTTAACGTTCCAGTTCTTTCAGGAATCAATCCTCTTATATAGTCTTCCATATAATCATATGTAATTTTACTCAATTTTCTCTCCTCCAAAACTAGTATCCTAATTCTTTCTTTTTAGCTAAGAAATCCTCATAGCTTTTTGTGAAATAATGTGTTCCGTCTTTTTGCAATATATAATATAAATTATCTGTCTTTGCTGGAAGCAGAGCTGCTTTTATGCATTCAATTCCCGGACTTGCTATCGGTCCTATTGGCAAACCTGAATATTTATATGTATTATACGGAGAATCTACTTCTAGGTGTCTGTTTAAAACAACATCAACATGTTCTCCTAAAGCATATAATACTGTTGCATCTAGTTGCAGCTTCATACCCTTTTCCAATCTGTTATAAATTACAGATGAAATTAAAGGTCTATCTATATCTTCACTAGCTTCTTTTTCTATCATAGATGCAATAGTAATTATTTTATCAATATCTTCATTCTTTATAACAATATTATTTTCTTTTTCTATTTCTTTTATTGCCGTATTAAATCTTTCAAGCATCTTATCTATTATATTATTTGCATTTGTTCCCATTTCTATTAGATATGTATCCGGATATAAAAACCCTTCTAAATTATATCTTCTTTTTTCATTAACTTCAACAAAAGTCGGCAATTCATAATTTTTTATTGCTTCTATAAACTCATTTTTACTACATAGGCCTTTTTCTTCCATAAGTTCTGCTATTTCTTCTACAGAATATCCTTCTGGAATTGTTACCTTAATCATATTTATATTATATGAATCATCTTGAAGGTCCTTTATTAATTGTTCAAGAGTAACATCTGAATTTATTTCATATGTTCCCTCTTTAAGGGTAATATTTTGTTTATCAATGCTCAATTTCACTTTTATAAGAAGTTTATTATGTAGTTTACCCTCATCATCAAGTCTATTTAGAACATCATAAAAACCATCACCAGCTTTTACTTTTACAGAAACTGTTTTTTCATTGCTTTTTAAAGGTTTACTTATGGCACCATTATATAAAATCGCAAAAGTAATTACAGATATAAATAAAAAAAGCAAAGTAATTATTCTTATTTTTTTCATTTTTTTATTTACTTTCATAAAAGTTCTCCTATATGCAATAAAGTAAATAGCCTAATAAGACTATTTACTTTAATTATAGTTATTTTATTATAAGTTTTAAATAATAGAAATTATTTTTTATTTCTGCTTATCATTCTTCTTCTTTCAGCAGGATCTAAAGCTATTTTTCTTATTCTTATGTTTTCTGGTGTAACTTCTACTAATTCATCTGAACCAATGAAATCTAAACATTGTTCAAGAGTCATTTCAAGTGGTGGAGTTAATTTTAATGCGTCATCTGCTCCAGATGATCTTGTATTTGTAAGTTTCTTACCTTTACATACATTGATATCAATATCTTCTGATCTTGAGCATACACCTACAACCATTCCTGTATAAACTGGTACACCAGCTCCTATGAATAATTGTCCCTTATCTTGAGCATTGTATAATCCATAAGCAATTGAATCTCCTGATTCAAATGATACTATTGATCCTCTGTTTCTAGTTGGAATATCACCTTTATATCTTTCATAACTATCAAATACATGGTTCATTATTCCATTACCTTTTGTATCAGTCATGAATTCATTTCTAAATCCAATAAGTCCTCTAGCTGGAATTTTAAATTCTAATCTTGTATAACCATTAACTGCTGAAGTCATATTAACCATTTCTGCTTTTCTTGGTCCAAGCTTTTCCATTATTGGTCCCATGAATTCTTCTGGAACATCAATAGTTAAGTATTCAATTGGTTCTACCTTATGACCATCTTCTTCTTTAAATATAACACTTGCTTTTGAAACTTGTAATTCGTATCCTTCTCTTCTCATTGTTTCAATTAAGACTGAAAGATGAAGTTCTCCTCTTCCTGAAACTTCAAAACAATCTGGAGTTATTTCTTTAACTCTTAAACTTACGTTAGTTTCTAATTCTTTCATTAATCTATCTCTTAAATGTCTAGAAGTAACAAAGTCTCCTTCTTGACCTGAAAATGGCGAATCATTTACCATAAAGTTCATACTTAAAGTTGGTTCATCAATATGTACGAATGGTAATGCTTCTGGAGCACTTGAATCTGCAATTGTTTCACCTATATTGGCATCTAAAACACCACTTACAGCAACTATGTCTCCCATTCCAGCTTCTTCAACTTCAACTCTCTTCAATCCATCGTATGTAAATACTGCTGTTATTTTATAGTTTTGAGTACTTCCATCGTTTCTTACTAAAGAAACAGTTTGGTTCTTTTTAACTTTACCTCTATGAATCTTACCAATTGCAATTTTACCAACGAATGCATTTGTATCTAATGTAGTTACAAGCATTTGGAATGGCTCATCCATTTGACCTTCTGGTGGTGCAACATGTTTTAATATTGTTTCAAATATTGGAGTCATATCTGCATTTGTATCTTCAACATTGTACATTGCAAATCCTTCTCTTGCTGATGCATAAACTATTGGGAAATCTAATTGTTCGTCATTAGCTCCTAATTCAACGAATAAATCAAATACTTCATCGATTACTTCTACTGGTCTAGCATCTGGTTTATCTATTTTATTTATTATAACTATTGGTTTTAATCCTAATTCTAATGATTTCTTAAGAACGAATTTAGTTTGTGGCATTGGCCCTTCATAAGAATCAACTACTAATAAAACTGAGTCAACCATCTTAAGTACACGTTCAACTTCTCCACCGAAATCAGCATGTCCTGGAGTATCTACTATATTAATTTTCACTCCATCATGCATTACTGCTGTATTTTTAGAAAGGATTGTAATTCCTCTTTCTTTTTCTAAATCATTAGAGTCCATTACTCTTTCTTGAACTTTTTCATTGCTTCTGAATATATTACTTTGCTTTAATAATGCGTCAACTAAAGTAGTCTTACCGTGGTCAACGTGGGCTATAATAGCAATATTTCTAATATCTTCTCTTTTAATTAATTCCATTTTAATTCCTCCAACCAGTATTTGTACTGTGAATTTTCTATTTATTAGTTTATATCTATAACTAAATATAAACAAGTAAAAATTAAAGTATATGTTGTAAATAAGTTCTTATAAAGTTCATTTTTTAACATACATTCAAATATGTTAACATATAAACTTAAATAATCCTGTAATTATGTAAATGTAAACCTATAACTGTTTTTTTCCAAAAGAAAATTGGATACAAAAAGTATCCAATTCCTCACATAACTATATTTAATATTACTCTTTTCATTATAAAAAGTCAAGTATATTAAAATTCATACAAAAATATTTTATAATTAAAATTCCATTATTATAGGTAATATCATTGGCTTTCTCTTAGTCTTTTCATAAAGGAATTCTCTAAGTTCATCCCTCATTTTAGACTTTAATGTCGCCCAGTCAGTTATTTGTCTTTCTTCGCAGTTCTTTAACACAGATCTAACAATTTCTCTTGCTTCATCCATAAGACCTTCTGATTCTCTTACATAGACAAATCCTCTTGAAATTATATCTGGTCCTGATACAACTTTTCCAGTCTGTTTTTCTATTGTAACAACTACTGTTAATATACCATCTTGAGATAAATGTTTTCTATCTCTTAATACTATATTTCCAACGTCACCAACACCTAAACCATCAACAAAGACTTGGCCCGAAGTTACACTTCCGTTTTTCTTGATATAGTTACGAGTTAATTCTATCACGTCACCATTTTCACAAATAACCAAATTCTTTTCTGGTAAACCTAGTTCCATAGCTAATTCACCATGTTTTTTAAGATGTCTGTATTCTCCATGAACAGGAATAAAGAATTTTGGCTTAACTAACGCCTGCATAAGCTTTAATTCTTCTTGACACGCATGCCCTGACACATGGATTTTTTCTACTGAATCATATATTACTTCAGCACCCTTTTTAAATAACTGGTTAACAACCTTTGAAACAAATTTTTCATTACCTGGTATTGGCGTTGCAGAAATAATTACAGTGTCCCCAGGAATTATAGCAATTTTTCTATGTTCTGAAGCTGCCATTCTTGCAAGAGCTGACATTGGCTCACCTTGACTACCAGTTGTTATAATTACCATTTTATCATTTGGATATTTTCCTATTTGGTCGATGGGCACTAACACATCTTTATCAACTTCAAGGTATCCAAGTTCAATAGCCACTTGAACAATGTTTTCCATACTTCTTCCAGATACAGCAACTTTTTTTTCATATTTCTGAGCTGCAGTAATAATTTGTTGTATTCTATGAACATTAGATGCAAATGTTGCTACAATTATTCTTCCATTAGCTTTTCCAAATAATCTATTAAATGTTTCTCCTACAACTTTTTCTGTCATAGTATATCCTGGTCTTTCAACATTTGTTGAATCGGCCATCATAACTAAAACACCTTTTCTTCCGATTTCAGCAAGTCTTGCAAAATCCATCATTTCTCCATCAATCGGAGTATAATCAATCTTAAAATCTCCTGTGTGAAGTACTACACCAAGAGGAGTATGAATTGCTATTGCTACTGAATCTGCTATAGAGTGATTAGTTTTTATAAATTCAACTGATACACTACTTAATTTTATTATGTCCTTAGGCTTAACTCTTATTAGCTCTGTTGAACTTAATAAACCGTGCTCTTTAAGCTTTGTTTCAACGATTCCAAGAGTAAGCTTTGTACCATATACAGGAACATTTAATTGCTTTAATACATAAGGCAATGCTCCTATATGATCCTCATGTCCATGAGTTAAAAATATTCCTTTTATTTTTTCCGAATTCTTAAGAAGATATGAAATATCTGGTATTACTATATCTATTCCAAACATATCGTCATCAGGGAATTTTAAACCACAGTCTATAATTACAATATCTTCTTTATATTCTATAGCTGTAATATTTTTCCCGATTTCATTTATACCGCCAAGAGGAATTATCTTAATCTTCGCTCTTTCATTTTTCATATTTCCCCTCCTTTTCCTATATTTATTTATAAACAAAGGTTCTTTTTTATTGTAAAAGCCCTTTTATTCATCATGTTGTTTAGACTGACACTCATCACAAATACCATAAAATTTTACGCTATGATCAAGTATCTTAAATTTATAGTCATTTTCTATATTACTTTCAAGTTCTTCTAATAAATCATCTTGAACTTCTAATACCTTATGACATATATTACATACTAAGTGATGATGCCTATGAGTTTCGTCAGAATGTACAATTTCATATCTACTACATCCATCATTTAAATCAAGTCTAGATATAACATTCAATTCTTCAAGAAGCAGAATAGTTCTATAAACTGTAGCTAACCCTATTTCGGGGCAATCTCTTTTTACTTCATCATAGATTTCTTCTGCTGTTAAATGTTTACCTTCATTCTTTATAATTGTATCAACAATTGATCTTCTCTGAGGAGTTAACTTATATCCCTTTTTCTTTAAGTCCTCTTTTAAGGCATTCATATCAATTAAATTTGCATCTTGCATTATAACACCTCACTTTCTTCATTCTAAACAGTTTTAATATTATAATTTACTCTATTTTAATTATTCTTCAAATAATCCATCTTCACTCATTAGAGTATTATAAGTTTCTAATACCATTTCAAATTCGTCATCATCATCTTCTAACGCTAAGAATATTTCACTTCCATCATCTTCTTTGAATATTTTAAATGCATATGCCTCGTCAGTTTCTTCAAATGCAGGTGTTGCAATTATATATTGTCCTTTTAACTTTTCAATTTCGAAGTATATAATAACCTCAAACTTAACATCATTTCCATTTTCATCTGGTATATATACATATTTTGCTTCTTTATCCATAAATATTTTCCTTTCTTTATCTAATTTATATATTAATTCTCTTTATAACTTTCATAAAGAGATTATTTTCAAATTAATCTTTAAATCATCATATTTTCTATACTATAAAACAATTACATCTTTATTTATAGCTCTTCAAGTGTAAAATTTTATAATTGTCTAGATATCATATCTAGGTAACCTTGTAATATGTATGTTGATGCCACTTTATCAACTATCTTTTTTCTTTTATTTCTTGACAAATCCGCTTCAAGCATTGCCTTGTGCGCTGCCACTGTTGTCAAACGTTCATCCCAGAACTTAATTTCTATTTGAAATTCTTCTTCTAGTAGCTTTCCAAAAGCCATTGCAATTTCACCCGATGGACCTATTGTTCCATTCATATTTTTAGGAAGCCCTATCACAATAGTTTCTACTTTGTACTCATCACAAATTTTTTTTAAATCCTCTATATCTTTTTCTTTACTGCCTCTTCTTATTGTTGTAAGACCTTGAGCAGTAAAACCTAATGGATCGCTTATTGCTACTCCTATAGTTTTTTGTCCTAAATCTAAACCTAGTATTCTTTTCAAATTTGCACCTCTTAAAAAATAAGAGTACCCGTAATAACGGGCACTCTCTACTTTATCTCTAAATAAGATTTTATTACTTCTTCTAGTATGTCATCTCTTTCGAGTTTTCTTACTAAAGCCCTTGCTCCGTTGTAATTAGTGATGTAAGTAGGGTCTCCTGAAATCAAATATCCAACTAATTGATTTATAGGATTATATCCTTTTTCTTGTAATGAATTATAAACCTCTGATAAGATAGATTTTGTAAGAGCTTCTTTATTCTTACTTAAATCAAACTGCATTGTTGCTTCAATATTATTACTCATAACGCGCTGCTTAACTGCAGCTCACCCCCTTACTTATATTCTAAGGAAACCATATCCATTCTTTATTATTAACCTTATGATTAAAATTTATACACTGAATCTTTACTTAGATTATACTCTAATTTGAATAAAAAGTATACTATTTTGCTAAAGTTTCAACTATTTTATATGATTCTTCAATAGCATCATTAATTTTTTCTGGAAGCTTACCACCGGCTTGAGCCATATCTGGTCTTCCTCCACCGCCTCCACCAAGGATAGCTGAAACTTCTTTTATAAGTTTACCACAGTGTGCTCCATTTTTAACGGCATCTTTGCTTGCCATTGCACATATTATTACTTTACCAGCATTTTCACTCATAAGTAAAACAACACTATTTTCAACCTTATCTTTTACTTTTTCACAAACTTCTCTTAAAGTATCACTGTCAACATCTTTTAATTCATAAGATACAACATTTATACCTTTTACTTCTTTACTACTAGCAATTATATCATCCAATCCCATAGCTGCAAACTTAGCTTTTAATGCTGAAATTTCTTTTTCTTTTTCTTTTATTTCTTTTAAGTTCTGTTCAATTTTAGATGTAATTTCCTTTTGTGTACATTTTAATTTTCCACAAGCTTCTTTTAATAATTCTTCTTTTTCATTTATAAATTTAACAGCTTCTTTTCCTGTCACTGCTTCTATTCTTCTTGTTCCTGCTGCAATTCCACTTTCAGATAGAATCTTAAATAATCCTATTTTACCAGTGTTATCTATATGAGTACCACCGCATAATTCTTTAGAATATTCTCCTGCTGTAACAACTCTTACCTTATCCCCATATTTATCATCAAATATTCCTATAGCACCACTATTTTTAGCATCATTTAAGTCCATAACTTCAGTAACTACTGGAGTAACACTCATTATAGCTTCATTAACTAGATCTTCAACTTTTAGTATATCTTCTTCACTTAACCCTTCAAAATGTGAGAAGTCAAATCTTAATCTTTCATCAGTAACTAATGAACCTGCTTGGTGTACATGAGAACCAAGAACTTTAACTAATGCTCTATCTAAAAGATGAGTTGCTGTATGGTTCTTTCTTATTCTTTCACGTCTTTCATTATCTATTTCTAAAGTAACAGTATCATTTATCTTTACTTCTCCAGATAATACTTCAACAAAATGAACTATTTTTCCACCCATATTTTTCTTTGTGTCAACAACTTTTGCTTTAAAGCTGTCATTATATATGAGACCAGTATCTCCAATTTGTCCACCCATTTCAGCATAAAATGGTGTTACATCAGTAACTAGTATACCTTTATTTCCTTCAGTTAATGAATCTGCAAAATCTTCACCATCAATTAATACTTCAACTTTACCTTGTAATTGATTATTTGTATATCCATCAAATTCTGTTTCAACATCTGCACTTATTGCATCAGAAGTCTTAACGTCTGCACCCATATAGTTAGAAACTTTTCTTGCATTTCTAGCTCTTTCTCTTTGAATCTTCATTTCTTCATGAAATGCATCTTCATCTAAAGAAAATCCTTCATCTTCTAAAATTTCTTTTGTAAGTTCCATAGGGAATCCAAATGTATCATATAATTTAAATCCTTCTGCACCACTAAGAATTTTTTTATTATTTTCTTTCAATTCAGAAATGAATCCATTTAAAATTTCTATTCCTGCATCTAAAGTTTCCCTAAATTTATCTTCTTCTATTTTAATTACTTTTTTAATGTATTCTCTCTTAGCTTCTAATTCAGCATATGCTTCCTTAGAATCTCTTATAACAACATCACATAAATTGCAAAGGAATGCATCTTTTATCCCTAAAGTCTTTCCATGTCTTGCAGCCCTTCTTAAAAGCCTTCTTAATACATATCCTCTTCCTTCATTTGATGGCATTATATCATCTGAAATCATGAATGTTATAGATCTTATATGGTCAGTAATTAATCTTAATGATATATCAGTTTTCTTATTTTCACCATATCTAACTCCTGCAAGATTAGCCACTTCATTTAAGATATTTTCTAATGTATCTATTTCAAAGATACTATTTTTTTCTTGCATTACAACTGCAAGTCTTTCAAGCCCCATTCCTGTATCTATGTTTGTACTTGCAAGTTTTTCATAATTACCTTTTCCATCACCATCAAATTGTGTAAATACAAGGTTCCAAACTTCTATAATCTTATCTGCATCTGATAATTCAACAAATTCTTCTGCATTTTTTGGAACATCATCTGTTCTACTGAAATGTATTTCTGTACAAGGACCACAAGGACCTGCACCATGTTCCCAGAAGTTATCTTCTTTACCCAATCTGAATATGTGGCTCTTATCTACATCTGTAAGTGTAGTCCAGAATTCATATGCTTCATCATCATCTAAGTATATTGTTACATATAATTTATCTTTTGGCATTTCTAAAACTTCTGTTAAGAACTCCCATGCCCATGGAATAACTTCTTTTTTAAAGTAATCTCCAAAAGAGAAATTTCCAAGCATCTCAAAAAAAGTACCATGTCTGCTTGTTATTCCTACATTTTCAATATCACCTGTTCTCACACACTTCTGACAAGTAGTAACTCTTTTTCTTGGTGGTTCTTGTAACCCTGTAAAATAAGGCTTTAAAGGTGCCATACCTGCATTTATTAATAATAAACTATTATCGTTTTTAGGTACTAAAGAGAAACTATCTAGCTTTAAATGTCCCTTACTTTCAAAAAACTTTAAATAAGCATCTCTTAAGTCATTTGTCTTTGTAAATTTCATAAGTTATTCCTCCATTAATATTAATTTATCTGTGAATAGTCACTTTTAAATGACATTACACCGGATAAAGATAATCAAAAAATATATATACAAAAAATCATATAACATAATTAATTATACTTTATCATTATTTCATTTTTATGTAAAAAAATAAAAAAGCCCTCTCCCTATAAAAACAAGGGACGAAAGCTAAAATTCCGCGGTACCACCCTAATTATGTATAAAATATACATCACTTAGTAAGTTATAGCTCCTAGGCAGCTTCAAAATACAATAGCAAGAAGTTTTCACCAGCCACTTCCTCTCTTAATATCTATTAATAATTCTACTTTTCCTATTCATCGCTTAATATATGTTATTTCAACAAAAATTATATTTCATATACATAATTATGTCAATATGCTACCTTCTTAGAGAAAAATTTATTATATTTTTTATTCATCGTTTTAATTTAGATTAGAATAAATAATAGTTAATGTCATCATACAATACTTTAATCACTACAGCTATTGGTACTACTACAATCATTCCTATAAAGCCTCCAAATTTATCTCCTATAAGAAGTAAAACTATTATTACAAAGGGATGCATCTCAATGCTATCTCCTGTAATTTTAGGCGATAATATATTACCTTCAATTTGTTGAATAAGAATCATACCAATAAGAACCCATAGAGCCTTTGCTGGAGATATCATCAGCGCTACAATAACAGCAGGCACCATTCCAAAAATCGGACCAAAATAAGGTATTATATTAAATAATGCATTAAAAATCGCAATCCACAATGGAAACTTAATTTGTAAACTCAGCAATAAAATAAATGTAAGTATACCTATTATTCCACATAGATACAACTGTCCTGATATATATCTTTTTAAAACCTTATTTATATCCATAACTATATTTTGTGTAACTTCTCTTTTATTAGTTGGTAAAATAAGCATCATTCTTGAAAATAACTTATCCCCATCACACATAAAATAGTAAATTATTATAGGTATTACAGCTAATGATAAAATTTTAGAACTAGCTTCCAATATATAATCCAATAAATTATCTGAAACACTTGTCAATAAACCATTTCCTTTTTCCACTATTGAGTTATATATAGAATTTATTCCAGGAATACTATTCAAATTAAACTTATCTGCAATATTATTATAAAATTTTTCAACATTATCAAAGACATCTCCCACTGAAGCTAATTCATCAACAAAACTTGGGAGCATTACAGTTATTCCACCTATTATTAACCCAACTACAATTAAAATGATAATTAATGAGGATGTTCTTTTATTCACTTTCAGTTTTGTCATCAAAAATTCTTTTGCTGGATTTAATACATATGATAAAGAAAATGAAATAAAGATTATATTTACAATTTCTTTAATTGATGAATTAAACAAATATAAAGAAATAAAGATTACAATTATTAATATTGAAAGGATTATAAATAATTTTGATTTATGCTTTCGAAGATTCATTTTTACTCTCCAAATTATGAGGAATAGACTTAAACATTATATTATCCTTTCCATTATAAAGTATATACTCATCTCCAAGTATGCATTGTTCCAACAAAATTATTTCTTTTCCTTTTATAAGTCTGTCAATTAATCCTGAGCTTATTACTATTCCTTTAATTAAATAGCTATATTCATCAACTATAATATCTTCAAAAACGCCTTTGACAATACCATTAATATCTACAACTTCAATATTTTTAAGGGATTTTAGTCCTAATCCATTCCCCTGCTTTTCTTCAATCACGATAATATCTTCCCCAATATTAATTACATCTTCAATATCTATATAATTCTTTCTTGAAAATAGAGCCGAAACCGAACATTTAAATCCAGTTATCTTTCCCTTATAAAAGTCTATGTATACATCTTCAATTACTCCTAATTTTCGTCCTTCACTGTTATATACATTTTTTAAGTAGAAATCCTTACTTTTAAGCATAAATTGCACGTCCCCTCATTTAATTTATGACTATATGTTGCCCAATACAAGGAAAATAATTCTACTTTTTAATAAATTATTCAATATAAAAGCCTTCTATTTTGAATATTAAAAAATACACAAAATAGAAGGCTTTTATATTAAATTATACTTTCAATTATTCCGCCACCAACAACTACTTCTTTATCATAAAAAACAACAGACTGCCCTTTTGTTATAGCTCTCTGCTTATCCTTAAATGATACTTTCACTTTACCATTTGGTAATGGATAAATAATTGCTTCCGCTGGTCTTGCAGAATATCTTATTTTTGCTTGAACATTTAACTCTCCTTCTAATTTATCTAAAGAAATAAAGTTAACATCAGTTGCAATTAAATCATTTTTAAAAATTTCATCCTCTGATCCTATAATAACCTCATTTGTTTTAGCATTAATCCCAGTAACAAATACTGGTCTTCCAAGTGATAACCCAAGCCCTTTTCTCTGGCCTATAGTATAATACACTATTCCCTTGTGCTTTCCAAGTACATTTCCTTCTTTATCTACAAAGTTACCTGGTTTTACTCTACTTGGTCTTGCTTCTGAAATATACTTTCCATGATTATTATCAGAAATAAAACATATTTCTTCACTATCTTTTTTATTATGTACAGCTAATCCTATTTCCTTAGCTATTTCCCTTATTTTAGTCTTTTCATAAGCTCCACAAGGCATTAATGTATGAGCTAATTGATCTTGAGTAAAATTATATAGAGCATATGTTTGATCTTTCGAATCATCATCTGATCTTATAAGAAGATATCTGCCATCACGTTCTTCTATCTTTGCATAATGTCCTGTCGCAACATAATCAGCACCAATTCCTCTTGCTCTTCTTAAAAGTTCATCGAATTTAAGATGTTTATTACATTCAATACATGGATTTGGTGTTCTTCCATCCATATATTCTTGTATAAATGGTTCTATAACTTTTTCTTTAAAGTAATCTCTAAAATTTAAAACATAAAAAGGTATACCTAATTTATCACATACTCTTCTTGCATCTTCTACTGCTGAAAGCGAACAACATCCACCTTCTCTTTCTTCAAATTCCTTATCTTCTTGCCAAATCTGCATTGTGGCACCAATGACTTCATATCCCTGTTCCTTTAAAAGATATGCAGCAACGGAGCTGTCAACCCCGCCACTCATACCTATTAAAACTTTCTTCTTACTACTCAATGTTACTATTCTCCGTGAACCATGTTGTGTAATTCATCATGGTCGTGTTCTTCCATAGGCTGTACTTCTAATCCGTTTCTTTCCCTATAGTCATTGATTGCTTTATGAATAGCTTCTTCTGCAAGTACCGAACAATGCATTTTAACTGGTGGAAGACCGTCTAAAGCTTCAGCAACAGCTTTATTACTTAATTCCCAAGCTTCATCTAATGTCTTTCCTTTTATCATTTCAGTTGCCATAGATGATGATGCAATTGCCGATCCACATCCAAAAGTCTTAAATTTAACATCTTTAATAATGTTATCTTCAACCTTTAAATAAATTTTCATTATATCTCCACATTTAGCATTTCCTACTTCTCCAACACCATTTGCATCTTCAATTTCTCCAACATTTCTTGGATTTTGAAAATGATCCATTACTTTATCTGTATATATCATATTAATTTTCTCCCTTCTTAATAAAGTCATCCCATAATGGTGACATATTTCTTAATCTTTCAATAATAGGCGGTGTAACTTCTAAAACATAATCCACATCTTCTTCAGTCGATCCAGCTCCTAATGTAAGTCTTAACGATCCATGAGCAAGTTCATGAGGAAGACCTATAGCAAGAAGTACATGAGATGGATCAAGCGATCCTGATGTACAAGCACTTCCACTTGAAGCACATACACCCTTAAAATCTAACGAAAGTAATATTGACTCTCCTTCAATAAATCTAAATCTTACATTTACATTACCAGGAAGTCTTTTTTCTCCTCTTGGTCCATTTAAATTTGTATATGGAATTTTTAAAAGCCCATCAATTAATCTATCTCTCAATGCCGTCATCTTTTCCATATGTTCTTCTATATTGCATGTTGCAAGTTCCATAGCCTTACCTAAACCAACAATACCTGCAATATTTTCAGTTCCAGCTCTTCTGTTTTTTTCTTGAGCTCCACCATGAATTAAGTTATCTATTTTAATGCCCTTCTTTATATAAAGCACACCAATTCCTTTTGGTCCATAAATTTTATGTCCTGCTAAAGATAGCATATCAATATTCATTTCTTTAACGTCTATCGGTACATTACCAACTGCTTGAACTGCATCTGTATGGAAAAATACTTTCTTCTCTTTACATATTTCACCAATTTCTTTTACAGGTTGAATTGTTCCAATTTCATTATTAGCAAACATTATTGAAACTAATATTGTTTTATCTGTTATTGCATTTTTTAAATCGTCTAAATTAATGAAACCTTCACTGTCAACATCTAAGTATGTAACTTCAAATCCATTTTTCTCTAAATACTGACATGTATGAAGTACTGCATGATGTTCAATTTTTGTTGTTATTATATGATTTCCTTTATTTTTATGAGCAGACGCAATACCTTTTATTGCCCAGTTATCTGCTTCTGATCCACCACCTGTGAAGTAAACTTCATCTGGAAGACAGTTTAGACCTTTTGCAACTTTTTCTCTTGCTGTATCTATTGCTCTCTTTGTTTCTCTTGATATTCCGTAAAATGAAGATGGATTTCCAAACTTCTCTGTGAAATATGGCATCATTTCTTCTAATACTTCTGGTTTAACATAAGTTGTTGCTGAATAATCCATATAAACATTCTTCATTATATTATTCACACTCCTCCACTAATTTTATCTTACCGCTTTCTTTTTTTATTTTCTCATAGTTATCAACTATATCCTGTAGTGAAATAGAATTCATAACATCATCTATACTGTTTTTTATTTTTTCCCATACAAATTTAGTTGCACAACTGTGTTCACTATCACATGCATATCCATCTATACAATCAGCAATCTCAATTGGCCCTTCTAATATTGTCATAATATCACCAACAGTGATTTCACTCGGGGCTTTACATAAAACATATCCCCCCTGAGCTCCTCTTATACTTCTTATTATATTAGCACGTCGTAGTGGGCTAAAAAGCTGTTCTAAGTAATATTCTGAAAGATTTTGTTCTTTCGATATTGTCTTTATTGAAATAGGGGCACCTCCATAGTGAGCTGCAAGTTCTGCCATTGCTCTTACTCCATATCTACCTTTTGTTGATAATTTCATAATCTCACCCCTTAATATTAATCTTATTTCATTTATATCTTATCAAAATACTCGGCTATTGTCAAACCTGATATTTTTTAATAATTATTTACTGTTTTTTTTCTAAACATCTCTTTATAAATAGCTTAATTAGGAGTTTTTATTAATTGTTAACTGTTAACCCCTAACTGTTAATTATTATATCACCATATCATAGTTTGCATAGATTTTTTTTATTTATTATAACTTTTACTGGTTTACTTTATATTTTTCCAATAATTCTTTATACTATTTTCATATTTATTGTTTTGTTCTTCATAATATTTTCTTCCAATTAATTCCTGAGGCATATATTCCTGTTTTACATAATGATTATCAAATTCATGTGGATATTTATATCCTCCAACACCTAATTTTTGTGCACCCCCATAATGTGCATCTTTTAGATGCATCGGCACATCCCCAAAATTCATACTTTCCAAATCAGACAACGCACCTCCTATTGCAAGATATGCACTATTAGACTTTGGAAGAGTAGCGAGATAAATAACCATTTCCGACAATATTATCCTCGCTTCAGGAAGTCCAGTTTTAAGAACTAATTCAATACCTGAATTTATTATGCTTAAAGCATTTGGGGCTGCAAGCCCTATATCTTCTGCAGCAATAACAGCAATTCGTCTTACTATTGCCGTTAAATCTCCACCTTTAATGAGTCTTGCAAGATAATGAACAGCTGCATCAGCATCACTTCCACGTATACTTTTTTGAAGTGCACTTAAAAGATTATAAAATTCATCACCACTACTATCAGCCCTCATGTTAGATTGCCCCAAACTTTCAATATATTCTGTTGTTATTTCTCTTACATGCTTAACTTGAGAATTTATTGCAAGTTCTAAAATATTATATGATTTTCTATAATCCCCTTGGGATATTTCCGAAATATATCTTAAAGCATCCTGTGAATAATTTACACGTACCCCTTCATCAATCAACTTCGTTATAGACTTTTCTAAACCAATAATTATATCTTCACTACTTAGAGGTTTGAATGAAAAAATGTTGCATCTGCTTATTATAGCCTTATGTATAACAAAATATGGATTTTCTGTCGTACTTGCAATTAATGTTATTCTTCCATCTTCAATAAATTCTAAAAGCGCCTGCTGTTGTTTCTTATTAAAATGTTGAAGTTCATCAATATAAATAACTACACCACTATAGCTCAATAAACTATCCAGATTATTTGTTATGTCTTGTATGTCTTTAACACTAGCAGTAGTAGCATTTAATTTATAAAACTTTTTATCTACATAATTGGCCATGATATTTGCAAGTGTTGTCTTTCCTGTCCCAGGTGGTCCATAAAATATACAATTACATATATTTTTGCTCTTTATTAAATTATAAAGAGGCTTTCCCTCACTCATTATATGTTTCTGACCAACGAAATCATCCAATGATGAAGGTCTCATTAAATCCGCTAAAGGTCTCATTATTTTTTCACCTCTTCTATGTATAACTGATTTTATTTGTTTTTATCACATACTATACAAAGTAAAAAAATCAGTTTTTTATTAATATTATAAAAAACTGATTAATATTTTTACTTTATTCTACAATTAGGTTTTATATGTTTTAAAGTTCATCTACGTTCTTTATATTATCTTTCAAACTCACTATTAATTCTTACTCTTATGACATCTTATATATATATATGAGCAAACCTATTTTAAATGTTTTGGAAATAAAATAGAACTTATAAAATTCTTCACCTATCTATTACTTTCTTTTATTATTTCCGTATTTTCAGCTGCTTAAATATCAAATTTTATATTTATTTATACAATTTATATTATAGCTTAAAATATTGAATATTTAAATGAAATATTTAAAAATAAATCCTGTGTAGATTTTTCTACACAGGATTTATATTCTATTTCAATATTATATACAATTAATAGTCTCTATCCAAATAGAGTTCTATCACTTAACCCCTCTTCTCCATTTCCATTTGCTTTTTCAAATAATTCAAGAAGACTGTTTGTATCTAATCTTTCTTTTTCCCTGCCTTTAATATCAACAAGTATTTCACCTCTATGCATCATAAAAAGCCTATTTCCATTTTCAATTGCATGTTTAAGATTATGTGTTACCATAAGTGTTGTAATACCACTTTCTTTTACTATTTTTCTTGTTATCTCCATAATCTTTTCAGATGTTTTTGGATCTAATGCAGCTGTATGTTCATCAAGTAATAGCAATTTAGGTTTTGACATGACCGACATCAAAAGAGTCAATGCCTGTCTTTGTCCCCCTGATAAAAGCTGAACTTTATTATGAAGCTTATCTTCAAGACCTAAGTTTATTTCACTTACCATTTCTTTATAGTAATCTATTCTTTTTTTATTAACACCAATTCCAAACCCAAAATTTTTACCTTTATTATCTGCAAGTGCTATATTTTCTAATATTGTCATATTAGGTGCTACACCTTTTGATGGATCTTGAAAAACTCTTCCTATAGATTTACACCTTACATACTCTGGCTTATTAATAACCTCATCTCCATCTAAAAGTATAGACCCTGAATCAGCCTGTAATGTACCTGATATCATATTTAATAAAGTTGATTTTCCTGCACCATTAGATCCAATTATACTTATAAAATCCCCCTCAGCAACATTTAAAGATAATTCATCAAAAACTCTATTTTCATTTATAGTATTCTGATTAAACACTTTGCATAGTTGTGTTACTTTTAACATTATTCTTTTCACCACCTTCTATAAGTTTTTTCTTTTTCATTCTAAATACACCGTTGTTAGAACATAATGCTATCACTACAATTATCGCTGTCATAAGCTTAAGATCATTAGCTGTAAGTCCTATTACTGCTCCATATTTTAATACCAGCGCAATTGCACCTTTATATATTATTGCTCCAATAATAGAAAGTGTAGTTGCTTTTATAAATGACATTCTTTCAAATAAAGATGTTCCAATTATTACTGCTGCAAGTCCCATTACAACAGTACCTGTTCCCATTCCAACATCAGCAAAACCTTGATATTGAGCTGTTACTGCTCCAGCTGTAGCAGAAAGTGCATTACTTATAAGAAGTCCTAATATTTTTACCATATCTTTATTTACACCTAAAGAAGATACAACCTGTTCATTATCTCCAACAGCAATAAGTAAAAAACCCGATTTTGTTTTAAGATATAAATCTAAAAGAATTTTTACTATTATTAATGCTGCTGCAATAATAACTATAGCAGGAACATTATATTTAAAAATATTATTTACATTAAATAAAGGAACATTTGCTTTCCCCATTATCCTTAGGTTTATTGAATATAATCCTATCATCATAAGAATTCCAGCCATTAAATTATCTATCTTCAATTTAACATGCATAATTCCTGTAACTGCACCTGCTAAAGCACCTCCTAATGCTGCTAAAAGTATACTTATCCATGGATTAACACCTTGAACTAACAAAGATGCACTAATAGCAGCTCCCATTGGAAATGTTCCATCAACAGACATGTCTGGAAAATCTAATATTTTATATGTTATATAAACCGCTATTGCTACAATGGAGAATAATAGTCCTTGTTCTAAAATATTTATTAAAACATTCACTATTCAACCCCTCCTGTAACTAAATTAGCATTTTTGCGAATATCTTCTGGAATATTTATCCCTAATTTTGTAGCAACATCTGTATTTATAGTAAATGACATCTCACTTAATGTTGATATTTCAATATCAGAAGGTTCCTTTCCTTCTAATATTTCAACAGCTTTATAACCTGCTTCTTTACCAAGTTTATAATAATCTATACCAATGGTTGCAAGTCCACCTTTAGTTACTACTGCTTCTTCTGCTCCTATAATTGGCTTTTTAGCATCAATGCAAAGTTTCCCAACTAGACTATACGCAGATGCTACTGTATTATCAGTAGGAGTATATAAAACATCTATGTCATTTAGCGCACTAGCTAAATTTTGATTAATTTCATTTACATTTGTTACACCAATTTCTTTAACTCCTAATCCATCTTTTTCTGCTGCTGCTTTTAATTCTTCAACCTGAATTATCGAATTTGTTTCAGATGTATTATAAATTACTCCAATAGTTTTTGTTTCTGGAAGTAACTGCTTTAACAATTTAATTTGATCTTCTACTGGAACCTTATCTGATGTACCTGTAACATTTGTACCAGAACTTTTCCAATCCTTTGCAATTTCCGCTGCAACAGGATCTGTAACTGCTGTAAACACAATTGGAATATCCTTTGTAGCATTATAAGCTGCTTGAGCTGCTGGTGTTGCTACTGCAAAAATCAAATCCTTTTTACTATCAGCAAACTGCTTTGTAATTGTCTGAGCATTCGCCTGCTCACCTTGAGCATTTTGCTGATCTATCTTTATATTCTTTCCATCTTCATATCCTTTTTCTTTTAATGCATCTACAAACCCTTTATTCGCAGAATCCAATGCATCATGCTGTACAAGCTGAACTACACCAATATTCTTTACTTCTTGTCCTCCCTCATTGCTTGTACTACTCGTACCTGCACTACTGCCACAACCTATTAATGACGTACCTATTATTGCAGCTGCTATTAGTGCCCCTAATCTTTTTTTCCCTACCATAATTCCATCCTCCTGATCTATGTTGTCTCTTTAATCTTTCAGATTTACAAAAAACAATTTATTAATTGTATACTTATATTTATGTAATTACATCAATTAAATTGACAACAATTTATTAATTTATTAATTTATGTTATCATATTTTAATTTTTATGTAAAGTTTTATCTATTATATATTAAAGTTTTTTTGCTTTTTTAAGTGATATAATTCATAATATGTCGAAGAAAAAGAGACTTTAAAATTTTAAAGTCTCTTTTTACATGATATTAAATAAAATTTCATTAATAATAATCATAATCAAAGCTTCTAATTTAATAAATTATTATTTTGCTTAAATAACTATCGATCTTTTATTTATGTTTTTTATAATTCAATTATGATCAAGATAAAGTTTAACTAATTTTTTAATTATTTACTCTATGTTCTATATAGGAAGACATCTATGCCCTATTCCAATAACAACCTCATCTAAATGAAGAAGTCCAATACTAAGAAAAATACATACTGAAATATGTTCTCCACCTCGTGCAATACCTATTTTTCCGCCTATATTTAAGCCATTAGCTCTATTATTAACCTGTATTATAGCATCTCTTGCCGCACCTATTACTGCACCTTCATGAAGGTGTTCTTCTCTTATAAGACCGTTTCTTTTTGATGCAACTAATGCACTTTCAAGAATCTTAGAAATAGAAGAATTTATATTCCCTCCTATATTTACAGCCGTTACTTTTATTCCTTGTTCAGAATATAATTTTTTAAGTGAATTTTCTTCTTCTCTATCACATATAGCCATTTTTGTGGCTATCTTGGCTACTTTAGTACTATTACTCTCCATATAAATCTTCTCCTTTTATATAATTGCTTTAACTTGATTATATAACAATAAGCAACCTTTGTCAGTTTTAGCATACAAAAAGCACTTAAAAGTTATTTTCTTAACTTTTAAGTGCTTTTTTTAATAGAAATTACCCATCTCTCTGAATTTCTTATATCTTTCATCAACTAAACTGTCCAAATCCTTCTCTTTAACTTTTAATAGAAATTCTGTAATACTGCTTCTTATCTCATCCACTGCTTTTTGAGGATTTTTATGAGCACCACCTCTTGGCTCTTTTATCATTTCATCAATGATTCCAAATTCCTTTAAGTCTTTAGCTGTTATTTTCATAACATCTGCAGCTTCTTTTACTCTCGATGAATCCTTCCATAAAATAGAAGCAAATCCTTCTGGTGAAAGAATAGAATAAATCGAATGTTCAAGCATACATATCTTATCTGCAACCATTAAAGCTAAAGCACCACCGCTTCCTCCTTCACCTGTAATAACAGACATAATTGGAGTCTTTAAGCGACTTAACTCAAATAGATTATTTGCAATTGCCTGACCTTGACCTCTTTCTTCAGCACCAAGTCCACAGAAAGCTCCTGGTGTATCTACAAAACATATTACTGGACGTTTAAATTTCTCTGCTTGTTTCATAAGTCTTAAAGCTTTTCTATATCCTTCTGGATTTGGCATTCCAAAGTTTCTCTTTATATTTTCAGTCGTATTAGATCCCTTAGTAATTGATATAACAGTAACATTTATACCATTTACAGATGCTATACCACCAATAATAGCCTTATCATCTCCAAAAGATCTGTCTCCATGCAGTTCAATAAAGTCCTTAAAAATATTTTCAATGTAATATTGTCCTGTAGGTCTTTCTTTATGTCGTGCTATCTCAACACTTTCCCAGGCTTCATTGCTACCTTTAATAAATTCTTTACTCATAATTCTTCACTCCATGTAATACAAGAATCTTATATATGCAAGTTCTAAGATCTTTTCTTTCAACAATAGAATCAACAAATCCTTTTTCTAATAAAAATTCTGCCTTTTGAAAATCTTCTGGAAGAGTTTCTTTTATAGTATTTTCTATAACTCTTCTTCCTGCAAATCCTACAAGGGCATTAGGTTCACTTAAAATAATGTCACCCTCCATTGCAAAACTTGCCGTTACTCCACCAGTTGTAGGATCTGTTAATACTGAAATATATAAAAGACCTGCCTCATCATGTCTAGCCAGTGCACTACTTACCTTTGCCATTTGCATAAGAGAAAAAATCCCTTCTTGCATCCTTGCACCGCCTGATGTAGTAAATATAATTACAGGAAGCTTATTTTCTGTAGAATATTCAATTAGCCTTGTTAACTTTTCACCAACTACAGTTCCCATACTTCCCATCATAAAAAAGCTATCCATTATTCCACATGCTACTTTTAAACCATTTATCTGGCCAATTCCTGTGACAACCGCTTCTGAACTATTTGTTTTAAGACTACTTTTATTAATCTTCTCATCATAGCCTTCAAAATCAAGAGGATTAGTTGTTTTTAAATCTTTCCACATTTCTGTAAATGATTCTTTATCAAAAAGCATTCTAATTCTTTGTTTTGCATTTAATCTGAAATGATGATTACAGTTTGGACAAACATGTTTATAATTCTCAAGATCGTCCTGATATATTATTCCATTACATTTATCACACTTGGTCCACATGCCTGATGGAATGTTAGGTTTTTCTTCATTCATTTCATTGTATTTTTCTTCATCTCTCTTTAATACTGAAGGTTTTACAGTTGCATATTGTCTTTTTACAAATAAATCCTTAAGCATTCTTCTTCACCATCTTTTCTGCTAAAAATGACGTATCATATTCTCCTCTTAAGAACTCTTCAGTTTCTAAGATAGAAAGATCAAAATTTATGTTTGTAACAACACCACCTACTGCAAATTCAGATAATGCTCTTCTCATTTTAACGATTGCTTCATCCCTATCATTTCCAAATGTTATTACCTTCGCAATCATTGAATCATAACAATGAGGTATCTTATATCCACAGTATATTGCTGAATCTATTCTAACACCCATTCCTCCTGGAATACACAATTCTTCAATCTTTCCAGGACAAGGTCTAAAATCATGATCAGGATCTTCAGCATTTACTCTACATTCAATAGCATGACCTTTTAGTTTTATGTCATCTTGAGTAAATCTTAACTTCTCTCCTGATGCAATTCTTATCTGCTCTTTAACAATATCAATGCCAGTTATCATTTCTGTTATAGGATGTTCTACCTGTATTCTTGTATTCATCTCCATAAAATAGAAATTATTGTCCTTATCAAATAAGAATTCTATAGTTCCAGCATTTTTATAATCTACTGCCAATGCTGCTCTTTTTGCTATTTCACCCATCTTTTCTCTAAGTTCTTCATTTAACACATTAGATGGTGCTTCTTCTAATACTTTTTGATTTTTTCTCTGCATTGAACATTCTCTTTCACCTAGATGAATTACATTTCCATGTTCATCAGCTAAAATCTGAAATTCTATATGTTTAGGTTTTTGTACATACTTCTCTAAATATAATGTATCATTTCCAAAGCATGCTTTAGCTTCTGCTTTAGCAGTTTTAAAGCCCATTAAGAATTCTTCATCATTAAAAGCAATTCTTATTCCTTTTCCACCACCACCTGCTGATGCCTTGATCATAATAGGATATCCTATTTCTTTTGCAAGTTCTAAAGCATGATTCTCATCACGTATTTCTCCTTCATATCCTGGTACTACAGGTACATCAGAAAATTTCATAATTTCTCTCGCTTTGGCTTTATCACCAATAAAATCAATAGTCTCATAGTCTGGGCCTATGAATTTTATATTACATTCTCTGCACATCTTAGCAAATTTAGAGTTTTCAGATAAAAATCCAAACCCTGGATGAATAGCATCCGCTCCAGTTAAAACACATGCACTTAAAATATTAGCCATATTTAAATAACTATCTTTAGGCATTGCGGATCCAATACATACGGCTTCATCTGCAAGCTGAGTATGAAGCGCATCTTTATCTATATCAGAATAAACTGCAACTGTAGCTATTCCCATCTCTCTACATGCTCTTATTACTCGTACAGCTATTTCTCCTCTGTTTGCAATAAGTATTTTTTTTAACATATTATCACCTATCCTATAGCAAATAATATTTCAGCTTCACAGGCTACCTTACCATCTACAGTAGCAACACCTTTTCCTACACCTATAGGTCCTTTAAGTTTTACTATTTCGCAATATAAATCAAGTCGATCTCCTGGAACAACTTTATTTTTAAATCTAACTTTATTTGTTCCTGCAAACAATGGTGTTTTTCCCTTAAATTTTTCCATAGATAAAATAGCAACTGCTCCTGCCTGAGCTAGTGCTTCTATTTGTAATACACCTGGCATAATTGGTTCTTCTGGATAATGTCCTTGAAAGAAAGCTTCATTAGCTGAAACATTTTTATATCCCTTAACATAAAGTTTTTCTTCAATATCCATTTCAATCACCCTATCAATTAATAGCATAGGGTATCTATGAGGTAAAATTTCTTTTATTTCTTTTATATCAAGCATAAATTAAGCCTCCTTTATTTTAAACAACGGCTGACCATATTCAACCATATCACCATCTTTAATTAAACATTCAACTATTTCACCATTGTATTCACTTTCTATTTCATTCATAAGCTTCATAGCTTCAATGATACATATAATTTTTCCTTTTGATATTATATCTCCTACTTTAACAAATGCAGGAGTGTCTGGTGAGGCTGCTGAATAGAATGTTCCTACCATAGGAGAAGTAATAATGCTCAAATTGCTATCTTCTTCTTCCTTAACCTCTTCTTTTACTTCTTCTTTTATTACTTTTTTCATTTCATTATTAGTAGAATTAGATATTGGCTTTTCTACTACTTGTTCAGTAATAATCTTATCATTAGCAGTGCTTACAGTGTTTTCTGATCCACCTCTGTTTAATGATTTATCCATTTTTATATGACTATTTCCATCAGAAAGTTCAAAAAAAGCTAAATCTGAAGTATCTATAAGTGTAATAAGTTCTTTTATCTGTTCAAATTCCATAATATAACCTCCCAGGAGTTTTTACTTCCACTTCTTTAAAAGTAAAACTGCATTATGACCACCAAAACCTAAAGAATTAGTAAGTACATATTGTAAATCTTGTTTTCTTCCTACATTAGGAACATAGTCTAAATCTAGACCTTCATCTGGTGTATTATATCCTATTGTTGGTGGTATAAATCCATCTTCTAAAGCTTTTGCACATATAATTGCTTCAATAGCACCTGCTGCACCTAAAAGATGTCCTGTCATTGACTTAGTTGATGACACTGGAATCTTTGTATCTTCTCCAAACACATTCTTAATTGCATTTGTTTCAAATTTATCGTTTAATTGAGTCGATGTTCCATGAGCATTTATATATGAAACTTCTTCTGGATTAATTCCACCTTCATTTAATGCATCTCTAATTGCCTTTGAAGCTCCACTTCCATCTGGAATAGGAGATGTAATATGATATGCATCACATGTTGAACCATATCCTAAAACTTCTGCAATTATATTTGCTCCTCTTTTTTCTGCATGCTCTAATGATTCTAATACTAAAACACCAGCACCTTCACCCATAACAAATCCACTTCTATCTTTATCAAATGGTATAGATGCTTTTTTAGGATCATTATTTGAATTTAATGCTTTCATTCCATTAAATCCGCCCATTCCAATTTTTGTTATAGGCGCTTCTGATCCACCTGCAACCATAACATCTGCATATCCATGTTTAATCATTCTAAATGCATCACCAATACTATTTGTTCCAGTTGCACATGCTGTTACTACTGATGTACATGGACCTTTCAAACCATATTTAATTGCAATATTACCTGCTACAAGATTTATTATTGCCATAGGTATAAAGAAAGGAGATACTCTCTTAGATTTACCTGACTCTAGTTTTGTACATTCTGTTTCAATACTTTGAAGTCCACCAATTCCAGAACCAACAATTACTCCGATTCTTTCTAAGTCTTCTTTTTCTAAATCTAATCCAGAATTTTCAATAGCTTCATGAGCTGCTACTAATCCAAACTGTTCAAATCTATCTAGTCTTTTACATTCCTTTTTACCTACTATAGCTTCAGGATCAAAATTTTTAACTTCTCCTGCTACTTTTACATCAACAGACTCTTTATCAATTATTGTTATATAATCTATTCCAAGTTTTCCTTCTTTGGCATTATTCCAAAATGTATTAACATCATTTCCAATAGGAGTTACTGCTCCCATACCTGTTATAACAACTCTTCTATCCATATTAATTTTCCTCCACTACATTAACATTCCACCATCAACATGAATAACCTGGCCAGTAATATAATCTGAATTTTCACTTGCAAGAAAAGCGACTACATTAGCAACATCTTCAGGCTTTCCAAGTTTTTTAAGTGGAATATTCTTCTTTATTTCATCTTTATATTTATCTCCTAAAACATCAGTCATATCAGTTTCAATAAATCCTGGTGCTACAGCATTTACATTGATTCCTCTTGAACCGACCTCTTTTGCAAGGGATTTTGTCATTCCTATTACACCTGCTTTAGATGCTGAATAATTTACCTGCCCTGCATTTCCTGAAATACCAACAACCGATGAAAGATTTATGATCTTACCATACTTTTGTCTTACCATTACAGGTGTAATTGTTTTTAAACAATTGAATACACCTTTTAAATTTACATCTATAACTGTATCAAAATCTTCTTCTTTCATTCTAAGTATTAAAGTATCTTTAGTTATACCTGCATTATTAACCATAATATCAATTGCACCAAATTTCTCTTTAGCTGTTGAAACAAGTGTTTCTACATCCTCAAGTTTAGAAATATCACCTTTAATACTTATGGCATCAACACCCATATCTTTAACTTGCTTTTCAACTTCTAAAGCTTCTTGCTCGCTACTTCTATAATTTAAAACCAAATTAGCTCCAAGGGATGCTAACTTCAAAGCAATAGCTTTTCCTATTCCTCTTGATGCCCCTGTTACAAGTGCACATTTACCCTTTAGCATAAATCTTCCTCCTTAATAATTTCCTATACAATATCTATTTTGTAAATAATAACTTAACTTAAAATAATTTTACTAATAACATAATAATTCCAAATTATATATAAAAATATACCTTTATAAATCCTATAATTATACATTCAGTGCTGAAATGGTATTATTTAATGAATTCACATCTTCAACATTTAGCAATATTGCTTTTCTATCTATTTTTTTAACAAATCCTCTTAAAGCTTTACCAGGCCCAACTTCAATAAATGTATCAACACCTTTTTCAAGCATATCTCTTATAGTCTTTTCAAAAAGAACTGATGATCTGATATGCTTTTTCAAAAGATCCCTTATGTCATCATTTTCTTCATATAAAGTTCCTTTTACATTTGAATATACTTCTTTTTTAAGAGGTTTGATATTTGCTTTTTTAATTGTATTATAAAATTCCTCACTTGCTTCTTTTAAAAGTGAACTATGGAACGGACCACTTACATTAAGCATAATTCCTAATCCACCTAATTCTTTTGCAATTTTAACAGCTTCTTCAACTGCTTTAAATTCTCCTGACACTGAAACCTGACCAGGACAATTAAAATTCGCACCTTCGATTATTCCAAATTTTCTTGATCTTTCTAATAATTCTTCTAACTTTTCATCATTTAATTTTAAAATTGCTGCCATTGTTCCAAGTCCTTCCGGCAACGCATTTCCCATTATTCTTCCTCGTTCCTTAACAAGACGTAATCCATCTTCTAGCGATAATGCTCCACCATTTATAAGAGCTGCGTATTCACCAAGACTTAATCCTGCAGCATATTCTGCATCTATTCCATTTATCTCTAATGCTTTTAACGCCATAAGTGATGCTACCAATATTGTTGGTTGAGCATTTTCAGTTTCAGTAAGAAGGTCCTCTGGACCTTCAAACATCATCTTCTTTAATGGCATTTTTAAAATTTCTTCACTAGAGTCTAATATTTCTTTACATTCTGGTATGTTTTCATATAATTCCTTTGCCATTCCAACGGTCTGAACACCTTGACCTGGAAAAAGAAATGCTATTTTTCTACTATTCATCTCTGCCTCCAAAAAGCTTAAATCTTTCCTTTGCTTCTGTAAATAATTCTTCTATTATTTCCTTAGCAGTCTGTTCCTTATTAACAAGTCCTGCAATCTGTCCTGACATGACTGAGCCATTATCTACATCACCATCAACAACGGCCTTTCTTAATGCACCTACACCTAATTGCTCTAATTCTTCTAAACTTGCACCGTCTTTTTCCATTTTTATATAAGTTCTTGCAAGCTTATTTCTTAGAACTCTTACAGGATGACCTGTTGGTCTTCCAGTAACTTCTGTATCTATATCTTTAGCTTTTAGCACTTTATCTTTGTAATTTTGATGTACTGTGCATTCTTTTGCTACAAGAAATCTTGTACCAATCTGAATGCCTTCTGATCCAAGCATAAATGATGCTGCAACACCTCTTCCATCACCAATACCACCAGCTGCTATAACAGGAATGCTTACGGCATCAACAACTTGTGGTACTAATGCCATAGTAGTCAACTGACCAACATGGCCTCCAGATTCAGTTCCTTCTGCAATAATTGCATCTGCACCTGATTTTTCCATTCTTTTTGCAAGAGCTACTGAGGCAACTACTGGAATAACTTTTATGTCATGTTCTTTCCATTTAGCCATATACTTTCCTGGACTTCCAGCCCCTGTTGTTACAACTTTTATGCCTTCTTCACAAACTAAATCTGCAATTTCCTCTGCATTTTCTGACATTAACATTATATTTACACCAAAAGGCTTGTCTGTGATCTTTTTAGCTTCCCTAATTTGTTCTCTGACCCATTCTGTTGGCGCTGCTCCAGTTATTATTCCAAGTCCGCCCGCTTCACTTACAGCAGCTGCTAGCGATGCATCGGCAATTCTGGCCATACCACCTTGAAAGATAGGATATTCTATTTTCAAAAGTTCGCATACTCTATTTTTCTCCATAAGAAATTCCCCCTGCCATCATCAAATAAACTTTTAGTTTCTCTGATTGTGCTGATAATTTAAATATCTATATTGAAATACTTTTTACTATTAATTTTCTTTATGTGATTTTACATATTCTACTGCATCATTTATAGTCTTTAAATTTTCTACTTCTTCTATTTGAATTTCATACTTTTCTTCAAGTTCAATTACTATTTGGAATAAATCTAAAGAATCTGCTCCTAATTCATCGAATGTTGTTTCTAAAGTAACTTCTTCCTTTTCAATTCCTAATTGTTCACAAATAACTTCTCTAATTTCTTCAAATAACATAATATATACCTCCAAAAATTTTCATATTTTTTATTTTAAAGACAATTCATTTTGATATTGTCTAAAATTTACTTATTTTAATATTAAAATTACATTTTTTACCATTCTATCATAGTGGCTGCATATGTCAAGCCTCCACCAAAGGCTACAAGTATAAACTTATCACCTTTTTTTAACATTCCTTTTTCATACATTTCATTTAATGCAATAGGAACTGAAGCTGATGACGTATTTCCATATCTCTCAAGATTAATATAAAATTTATCTAAATCAGTATGTAGCTTCTTAGCTGCTGATTGTATTATTCTAACATTAGCTTGATGTGGTACTATATACTTAATATCATCCATAGAAAGTCCTGTTTCATCTAAAACTTTGTTTACTGAATCCGCAAGTGCATTTACTGCAAATTTTAATACATCTCCACCATTCATATATATATGTCTATCTCTTTCAACAGACTCTTTTGAAAATGGAGTATTAAAATCAGCAGCTCCTATTGTTAATGCATCACCTTTTTTACCTTCTGATTTTAAATATGATTTTATTATTCCTGGTTCTTCAGTTCTTTTTAAAACTGCAGCACCAGCTCCATCACCAAATAAAATACATGTTGATCTATCTTTCCAATTTATAACCTTTGATAAAGTCTCTGAACCAATTATAAGAGCATTTTTATAATTCATTGATTTCATCATGCTTTGTGCTATTTCCATTGCATAAACAAATCCAGAACATGCTACATTAATATCAAAGCAAGCCGCATCATCTGCACCTATTTTACTTTGTACAAGACATGCAACTGAAGGTATAAACATATCTGGACTTATTGTTGCAACTATAATCAAATCAACATCTCTTGGATCAACATCTGCTCTTTCTAAAGCACACAATGCAGCTTTTGAAGCCATATCTGACGTATCTTCACCTTGAGAAATTCTTCTTTCTCTTATTCCAGTTCTCTTCATAATCCATTCATCATTAGTTTCTACAAGTTCACTTATATCATCATTTGTCACTGCCAAAGAAGGTACATATGCTCCTGTCCCTGCAATTCCAACATTACTCATCGTTTTTCTCCTTTATAATTACAATTCATATTTTTCCTTAAAAAATTTATTAATCTTCGTTAGAGAATGAATTAAAACTTCTTCTTCTTTATCATTTAATCCATCTACAGCTGTATTAACCATATCTTTATGAAATTTATCATGCAGCCTATAAGCAAGTTTGCCTTTTTTAGTCAGCTTAATTAAAACAACTCTTCTATCTTCCTCTATTCTTTTTCTTTCAACATATTCCTTTTTTATAAGTTTGTTAATTGCTGTTGTCAAAGTTCCAACTGTTATTTTTAGGTTTTGTGCAACTTCAGACATACTTTTCTGATCATACATTCCAATTGCCTCAAGTGTATGAATTTCAGTTATAGATAAATCCGAAATCGGTCCATCTTTTAAACTCTGTTCTTCTATTTGTAAAACATCATTAAACAATTCTACCAATAATTCATTGATAATAACTGTAGATTTGCTCATTAATTTAACCCTCCCACATATAAATGAAAGTTTATCACTTATCGTCATAAATACGTATTTATTTTGTACTTTAAGTTTAAAATACTTTGATAATCAAAATATACTACAATCAAAATAAATTGTCAATAAATTCTTAAATAATACTAAGCTTTTATTTTTCGAGCCCATATGATATAATTTATGAAAATATAATATTTTATTGTTATATTATTAATCTAAAGGAGGTGAAAACTGTTGCTTTAAATATTTAAGGATATTTAATAGCAATAGTACATGCTATGATTAGAAAGCTTATTTTAACAACTGTTTTAATGCTAAGCGTTTTCACAATAGTTTCTTGTGGATCTAAGAAGAAAACTGAATCTGATTCTAATACTCCACCAGTTACTGATTCATCGTCTTCTTCATCTACAAATACTGAATCAAACAAAAATGATGATGACAAAAAAAATGAAACTGAAAACAAAAGCGAAACAGAAAGCAAACCTCAATCTAACGCAAAAGACACTGATAGTAAAATTAAATTCTCTATTTATAAAATAGATGAAAATTCTTTAGAACCTAATGAAGTTAGTAGCATTTCTTTAGATTCAAGTCTAAGTTTAAATGATAAATTAAATCAATTATCAAATGCAGTATCAAAAACTAACTTTGATGGTCTTACTCTTAAAGTAAAATCTATTGATACTATAAATGGTAAAAAAGTTGCTACTATTAATCTTGTTGATTCTGGAGATAAGACATGGGTTCCTAAATTCCAAGGTTCAACTGGAGGACAGGTGACAGCAAATACTTTAATAGAAAATTTTCTTCAGTCAAATAATAAGTCAAATGTTGATTGGATTGATGGTGTAAAATTCTTATACAACAATGAAACTATAGAATATGATCATGTATCTGAATTATCTGAAGTTCATTATAAATAAAGTATTCAGAATACAATTCTATTTTAAAGATGTCGATTTTCGACATCTTTTTATTATATAAAAAGTATCTTTTAACCAAACTTTTTCTTATTTTTAACACTATGTTTGTTCTATTTCTAAATTAAATTTTTTGTATCTTTAAGCAAAAAACTGCATTGATATTTATTCACACAAACATCAACGCAGTCTTAATTATAAAATTATTCATATCATCCACAATATCACTGAAAATACAATAAACATTATACCTAATGAAATTAATTTACATAACATAGAAAAAGCAATTTGTTTTTCTGCAAGCTCCACATATTCAGGGTCATTTCTTGTATAAGCCAGCATAACCTTATCCCCTATTTTATAACTTCTGTCATTTTCTGAAATATCATATGTTATTATTCTAATTTCATTATTTTCATCTACAAACCTTATTACAGGTCTAGATACGGTTATATAAACTATCTGTTTATCTTCATTAATATATGATGACATACCCTTTTTAAAATCTATTATTTCACCTTCAGCCTTTATACCATATTTAATCAGTTTTATCTTATCCAAAAAAAACATAATTCCAATTACTATGAATGTTATCCCTATGGACATTAACAAAATACTAACCATATACATTCCTCCTATTTATGTATATGAAATATCTATGATTCTTGTTAATAAATTGATACTTTATTCTATTTCCTATACTCCATAAATTTTTTATATTCTTCTAATTTCCTTATTGGATCTAATTCCGAGTCTTTCTTCATGTAATCAAAAAACAGTTCATCTAATTCTATACTCCTTTTTACATCATAAAAGGCTTCTTCATTTTTATCTATATGAACATAAAAACATGCCCTATTATAATATAAAAATCCTTGTTCTTCATTTTCTTTAATTCCTTCATTTATAATATTAATTGCTTTTTCATATTCTTTATTTTCTTTATACATAACTGCTAAATTCAAAAAACTATATGGGTATTTAGGATTTACCTCTATGGATTTTTTATAATATTCCTTACTTTCTTCTACTCTATTAAGCTTGTTTAGTATGACACCCTTATTAAATAATATTTTATAATTGTTTTTATCTATATCTAAAGCTTTTTCTATATATTCCAATGCTTTTTCATATTCTTTTTCTTCTTCATAAATACATGATAAATTAGCATAAGCCCAAAGTTCATTGGGATTAATATCTATTGACTTTTTATAATTGTATATAGCATTCTCTCTATCATCCCAAATATCATAAATATTAGCCAAAAAGAAATATGCCTTATCATAATTAGGATTTTTTTCTATAGCCTTTTCATAATATTTTTTTGCTGTTCCTAATTCATCATTATCATCATATATAATAGCCAATCCATAATAAGCCCTGGCTTCATCTTTATCTAATTCAATTATTTCAAAGTATTTTTCTTCTGCTTCACTTTTAAGCCCAATCTCATCATATATAAGAGCCATATCTATTAGAAGTTCTATATCCTTTTTCCCAATTTCTAGACTATACGCCTTTTTATAAAAAGACAAAGCTTTTAATAAATTATTTTCAGTCCTTAGATTTCTAGCCATATTTAAATAATTATTGTATAAATAATTTTTATTTTGCATTCTTGCATCCTCACCAAATCTTTTATAATAACTAATCTATTATATCACTAATGACCTTAATAAAAAATCATCCACAATAAAATGCCTATACACAAATATTCTTTACATGTGTATAGACATTTCAATTGAAAATATATTTTAATAGTCCTCATATTTTTTATGTTCTTCTGCTTCCTTTTTCTTTTCTTTAACCCTTTTAAATATCGTATATACAAGAAGTCCTACAGATACAATGATTACAGATCCATATACAAATAGTATCATCCCTGCAATAAACATATACTTGCCTATTCCTCTATAACTACAGCTGTACCATAAGCCACCATTTCTGCAGCACCCTGTGCAATAGCCGATGATGTTAATCTCATCCCAACTACTGCATTTGCTCCAATAGAAGTCGCTTCATCAATCATTCTTCCTATGGCTATTTTTCTTGCTTCTGTAAGCATTTCATTATAACCATCCATTTCTCCACCAACTATATTTTTAAATCCTGCCATAATATCACGACCTATGTTCTTGCATCTTACAGTACTTCCTTTAACTAAACCCTTTACCTCTTTTATCTCTTTCCCTGGTACACTATCTATTGTCAAAATTATCATCTATACTCACCTCTACAATTTGATTATTGATTATTAAATCATAATGTAATAATTTTTACATTATAATATTAATTATATACTATTTTATCAAAATTATTATAATCTTAATAAGTGTATACTCTATTATGGTTACTTTATAACTTATATTGAATAAATATCTGAAAATTCCCTTTGTATCTTTTCTTCATCACTTTCAACAATTCTCTTACTAGAAAATTCCATGTCATCTAATACTTCTACTGGAAGACATATTATAACTTCTGTTCCTTCACCTTCGTTACTTATTATTTTTATCTTTCCATTATGTAGCTCAACAAAGCACTTTACTAAATACAATCCCACTCCTGATCCTTCACATTCTCTAGATAAAGAATTATCAACTTGTCCAAAGCGTTCAAAGATAACATCCAGTTTATTCCTAGGAATCCCTCTTCCTTCATCTTTTACATTAATAAATACATAATCATCCACAGAATTTAAATCTATTTGGATTTTTTGTTTTTTATCACCGAATTTTATTGCATTAGATATTAGATTTAATAATATTCGTTTCATTACTTCTTTATCAAATGCCATTAATTTTTCTTCAACATTTGTATCAAATATTAATTCAATATTTTTATCATGTATATATTGTGCTGTTTTTTGTATTATACTTTCAACAGCATCTACAATATCACCATTTTCCTTGCTGATTTTCATTTCACCAGCTTCCAACCTTGTAGCATCCACAAAATTATTAATTAAACGTATCATTCTAAGACAGTTTTGTTTCATGTTTTTTATATACACTCTATCTCTTTCAACACTATCTGAATTATATTTTTGAATATTTAAATCTATAGCTTGGATTGCAGAATACATAACTGTTATTGGTGTTTTAAGTTCATGAGACATATTAATGAAAAAGCTTCTAATCAACATATTGAATTCTTTTGTCTCATTTAATATCTTAATATTTTTTTCCATATCAAGCTTTAGGCTTTCTATTTTCTTCTCGTTTGTCACATCAGTTAAGACTGTCAAAATCGCACTTTCTTCTTTATAAAGAAAAAAAGACGATGTATTGCTAACTGGTATAACCTTACCAAACATATCAATAATTGTTTCTTCTTCAATAACCTTTGACATATGCTCTTTCTCTATTTTTTGGTATTTACTATTTATATATTCACGTTGCTTTTCAGTATAAAATTCACAAATTGTCTTTACATTAAAGTCATCTATATAATCATACCCTAATAAATTACTAGCACTTCTATTAGCATATAGTATTTTTCCATCTTTATGTACAATAACTGCATTTATTGAATTTTCAAATAATATATCATAACAAGTTTCATTATTTACTAGTATTTTTTGTATTTCTTTTCTTTGCTTGATTTTTTCTTCAAGTTTGCTATTTAATACATTTAATTTATTTTCTTTTTTCCTATCTTCTTCAGATACCAAATCAACATAATATCCAAAAATCCATCCTATTACTATAAATATCCCTGTCATTATTATATCTTGTTGAAATATCATGTTTATTCCATCTTTTATAGGTGCATACAATAAATCTGTACTGAGTATGGCTATTGATGAAAATAATGAAGTTATCATACCGTATTTGGATCCATATTGAATTGTGCTCGATAATATAAGTAATAAAAAAATATACTTATATTCATTGGTATATGTTACAAAAAAATGTACTGGTAAAGATATAAATAATATACATAATATATTTTCTATAAGCCATTTTAATTTGAATACATTATGATACATCTCTACTTTGGGAGACATTAATATACACAGCATATAAACTACTATTGTAATCAGTAAGAAAAACATTGCTGTGAATATATTTATTTTACCAACAACCTCCATCCTTGTATTCATCCAATATTCTGATAAATGCATATACACTATAATAACAGTAAAAATTATCATTGATACTTTTATTATCAGCAGCATATCAGATAGTTTCTTTTTATTATTTTCCAAAATCACACTTCTCTTTCATATTTAATTTTAATAAAATCACTTAACATAAGTTTAGTAATTTATATTGTTTAATCCTTTTTCAATTATTCCTATAAATTTCACCCGATTCCTATTTATTGTATTTATTGCCCATAATTAAACTATTCTATAAATGATTACTATTCTGATTTTATTCTATATTTTAAAATCACGGCAGATAAAAATAAAAAGATTAATGATGGAATTCCCAATGAACCTTTTATATAAATTTCATTATCTTCCCAAAATTTATTATCTAAAATAATTAAAATAATTAAATTTAAAATTTCAGAAAACTCTAAAATAGTGAATGTAATTAACGTATTCTTAATAGATTTAATCAATGGTATTCCAAGTATAGTCATTATACTTATAAAGGTAATTAAATTGATAACAATATGAACTCCATAATATATTGGAAGTAGACGCACTACATATGTTAATACAGATAAAAGTATACTGACAATATAATAGTTAGTATTATTTATACTCCTTTTGGATAAAGTATAAATCATAAAGTTTACAATAAACACTTCCACTATACATCTTAAAAATAAATATCCCCCATCAATATCAACCATATTATTTTCCTCATTTCGTTTATTCAAAACTTTATGCTAAATTTAAATCAACCACACCTTAAATCTATTCTTTTTCGCCCAAAAATACATTTATATGAAAATATATATTTTTATTCTATTTGTTACATAATATTTATAATTAAACATTTTATCTTAAATTCCTCTTTTTTTGTTAATATTATTATATATTTTTATTTAATACGTATATGAGGAGTATTAATATGCTATATACGTTTTTATTTCGATACATTTACTTATTTTCTTTAGTTTAAAATGGAAGTTTTTTTTTATTTATCCATAAATTTAAATTTTAGTCGTACAAAAAACAGGTTTAGTTAAATAAACCAAACCTGTTTCTTATAATTTATTCTATTATTTAAATATGCCTATATCAGTTCTACAATAAGAATCTTTGAAATTAACATATTTAATATTGTCATAGGCTTCTTTTCTTGCTTCTTCAATATCTTTTCCACATCCTATAACTGATAAAACTCTTCCTCCATTTGTCTTTAATACTCCGTCTTCGAATTTAGCTCCAGCTAAGAATACTTTATCTTTTACCTTTTCATCTATTGTTATTTCATATCCCTTTACAAAATCTCCTGGATATCCTTTTGATGCTAAAACAACATTTATGCATACCCCATCTTTCCACTTAACAGTAGCCTTATCCAACTCTTCTCTAAGTGCTGCTTCTATAAGTTCAACAAGATCACTTTCCATTAAATAAAGAACTGATTGAGTTTCAGGATCTCCCATTCTTACGTTATATTCTAAAAGATAAACTCCTTTTTTAGTTATCATTATTCCAAAGAATATTATCCCTTTAAAATCAAACCCTTCTTCACGAATTCCATAAAGTGTTTTTGCCATAATATTTTCTTCAAAATCTTTCATTGCTTCTTCTGTAATATATGGATTAGGAGCCATAACCCCCATTCCTCCAGTATTTGGTCCCTTACCACCATCAAATATCTGCTTATGATCTTTACCTGATAGGAATGGAATTATTGTTTTTCCATCTGTAATTGAAAGTATCGATGCTTCAATACCTTCAAGGAATTCTTCAATGACAATTTTATTTCCAGCACTTCCAAATTTCTCATCAACCATACACTCATTCACTGCTGCAATTGCTTCTTCTTTATTTTCACAAATTATAACACCTTTACCTGCTGCAAGACCATCTGCCTTTACAACTGTAGGATAAGTACATGTTTCAAGATATTTTAAAGCTTCATATACATCTGTAAATGTAGCATATTCTGCAGTTTTCACTCCATACTTTTTCATAAAATCTTTTGAAAAACTCTTACTTCCTTCAAGTCTTGCACCATTTTCTGCTGGTCCAAATATTTTTAATCCTTCTTTCTTGAATTTATTAACTACTCCATTAGTTAAAGGATCTTC
The DNA here is from genome assembly GCF_006742065.1 of Clostridium butyricum. Classification (NCBI taxonomy): domain Bacteria; kingdom Bacillati; phylum Bacillota; class Clostridia; order Eubacteriales; family Clostridiaceae; genus Clostridium; species Clostridium butyricum. Next base: position 2,717,730 of record NZ_AP019716.1, read on the forward strand.
TGGTCCAACCACAGTTAAATCAATACATTCTTTTTTTGCAAACTTTATCAATTCATCCATATCTGTTATATTTATATTTTCACATTTATCTGCAATTGCAGTACCACCATTACCTGGTGCCACAAAAATTTTCTCTACTTTTCTACTTTGAGCCATTTTCCAAGCTAATGTATGCTCTCTTCCACCTGAACCTATTAAAAGAATTTTCATAACAATCATCTCCCATATATGAAATTAACAATGGACAATAGAAAATCACCATATATAAAAATCAATTTACATTAACTTTTAATACTACAATTTTCTATGCCATTGTCCTTTAAATTAATTCACTAAAGAAATCCAATTAGAACTTCCTTCTTAATAATTAACTTATTCTAGTGTTTGAAATGTCTATAACCAGTAAATATCATTGCTATTCCATGTTCATTACAAGCATCTATTGATTCCTGATCTCTCATAGATCCGCCCGGTTGAACTATAGCTTTGATTCCATATTTAGCAGCTTCATCAACAACATCTCTGAATGGGAAAAATGCATCTGAAGCTAAAATAGTTGCTCCTTTACCTCTCTTTAAGGCATCCTCAGTTGGCCATATTCTATTAACCTGACCTCCACCTATTCCTACAGCTACTCCATTATGTGCTGTAACAATAGCATTGGATTTTACATATTTCACTACTTTCATTCCAAATAATAAGTCTTTCATTTCTTCATCTGTAGGTACTTTTTCAGTAACAACTTTTATTTCATCAACAAGTTTTCTATCTTCTTCTTGAACTAACATTGCGCCATCAACAGTAACCATATATTTTTCAGCCTTTGGAACATTATTAAACTTAAGTACTCTTAAATTTTTCTTGCTCTTTAATACTTCTAAAGCATCATCATCATAATCTGGTGCTGCTACTACTTCTAAGAAAATCTTCACCATTTCTTCAGCAGTCTTTTTATCAACTTTTCTGTTGAATCCTATAATTCCACCAAATATAGAAGTTGGATCAACCTCATATGCCTTCATATATGCTTCATATGAATCATTTCCTACAGCTACTCCACAAGGTGTATTATGTTTTAATGCACAACATGCTGGCTCATCAAATTCATTAGCACACTTCCATGCTATATCAACATCTTTGAAATTATTGTATGATAATTCTTTACCATTTAACGTTTCAAAAGTATTCATAGCTCCATCAAGCATTGTTGAAGAATATACAGCCGCACTTTGGTGTGAATTTTCACCATATCTTAAGCTCTGCATTCTCTTATATGATACTGAAAGATATTCAGGATATTCTTCTTCATCATCAGCAAGCATAAAATTAGATATAGCTGCATCATAAGCACTCATAAGATTAAATACTTTTCCTGCTAATTTCTTCTTAAATTTATAGCTTACTTCATTATGTTCATTTATTTCTTCCATAACTTTAGCATAATCATTTTTGTTTGAAATTACAACAACATCTTGGAAATTTTTAGCTGCCGCTCTAAGCATGGTTGGTCCGCCAATATCAATAAATTCAACCTTTTCTTCAAAAGTCAAATCTTCTTTTACTTTTTCAAAGAAAGGATAAAGATTTACAACAACATAATCTATTGTGTGAATGTTTCTTTCCTTTAATGTATTCATATGTTCTTCATCATCTCTGATTGCTAATATCCCAGCATGTACTAATGGATGAAGTGTCTTTACTCTTCCATCTAACATTTCTGGAAAGTTAGTAACTTCATTTATTTCAATTACATCTATTCCATTTTCTTTTAAATATCTATAAGTTCCACCTGTTGATACAATTTCAACATCTTTTGACACTAAAAACTTAGCGAAATCTAAAACTCCATCCTTATCAAATACGCTTATTAAAGCTCTCTTCTTCATGAAAAACCACCTTTCATCAATTGACAATTGACAGTTGACAATTAATGATGAAATCTTTATTTGATTATTTATTTTTAAAGAAATACATCATTAATTATAAAGTCATACCGTATTCACATTTTCAATTAAATTACTATTCTTATTTTTTTAATATTAAAATTTTATCTTAATGTATACATGCTAATGTAGCTTAGCTTTTCCATTTATAAATTCAACTTTACCTTCACTTATTAATTTGATAGCTTCTGGTAAAAGAATATGTTCTTTTTCAAGTATTCTCTTTTGAAGACTTTCTGCATCATCTTCAAAATATACTGGAACAACGTCCTGAAGAAGTATTGCTCCTCCATCTACATCCTTATTTACAAAATGAACAGTACACCCTGAATACTTGACACCACTATTAACAGCTGCTTCATGAACCTTTAATCCATACATTCCTGGTCCACAAAAAGAAGGAATTAACGATGGATGAATATTTATTATTCTATTTTCAAATTCATCAAGAATTTTACCATCTAATATAGATAAAAATCCTGCTAGTACTATTAAGTCAACCTTATCTTCTACTAACTCTAAAATTTTATCACTTGCTTTTTCACCATATTCTTTTCTAGATACAACATGTGTTTCTATACCATGATTTTTAGCTCTTTCAATAGCAAAAATCCCATCTTTGCTTGCAATAAGCATCTCTATTTTCACATTTAAATATTTGCTTTCAACTGCATCTATTATGGACTGGAAGTCTGTACCACCACCAGAAGCTAAAACTGCTATTTTAAACAAACACCTTCACCTCCAGATGTCACATGACCTATTTCATAAGCCTTTTCTCCCATTTCACCTAAAGCCTTTATTATAGAAGTAACATCTTTTTCATCAACAGCTAACACAAATCCTATTCCCATGTTAAATGTATTGTACATGTGATCCTTATCTACGCCTTTTTCAATTATTCTTTCAAATATTTCAGGTAATGGATATGAATTTTTATTTATTACTGCTGTAAATTCTCCTCCATTGAACATTCTTGGTACATTTTCAATAAATCCACCACCAGTAACATGAGCCATTCCTTTTATTTCGTAACTTTCTAATAACTTAAGTACTGGCTTAACATATATTTTTGTTGGAGTTAATAGTGTTTTCCATACTGGTTCACCATTAAAATCTTCATTTAAATCAGGGAATAACTTTCTAACTAATGAATAACCATTAGAGTGAATTCCAGAAGAAGCTATACCTATAAGCTTATCTCCATCTTTTATTTTGCTTCCATTAATTATTTTATCTTTATCAGCAATACCTACAGCAAATCCTGCCATATCATATTCACCATCTGAATAAAACCCTGGCATTTCTGCTGTTTCTCCACCAATTAATGCACAATCAGAATCAAGGCATCCATCTGCAATACCTTTAACTAAATCTGAAGAAACTTCAGCTTCAAGCTTACCACATGCAATATAGTCTAAGAAAAATAATGGTTTAGCTCCATGACATAATATATCATTTACACACATAGCAACACAGTCAATACCTACTGTATCATATTTATTATTTTTGAAAGCAATTTCTAATTTTGTTCCTACACCATCAGTTCCTGATACTAATACTGGTTTTTCGTATCCTGATGGAAGTTCTACCATACCAGCAAAGCTTCCAAGACCATTAAGAACATATTCACTCATTGTTTTAGCAGCATATTCTTTTATTAGCTTTACACTTCTGTATCCTTCTTCTATATTAACTCCTGCTTCTTTATATGATGTTACCATTAATATACACTCCCTTTATTCAGTTTACAGTTTTCAGTCAACAGCTATTAATTATCCAAACTGACCATAACTGCTACTTGATTAACTATTTTTATTCTGTTTCTATTGGTGTAGCCACAGGATAAACCCCATTAAAGCATCCCATACAAAAACCTTCTTTTCCTGTGCAGCTTATCTTTACGCCTTCTTCACTTAAATATCCTAAATAATCAGCACCAATTATATCTCTTATTTCTTCAACACTATTGTTAGCTGCTATTAATTCACTTCTATACGGTGTATCTATACCAAAATAACATGGGTATTTAACACTTGGAGATGCTATTAAAAAATTAATTTCTTTAACGCCAGCTTTTCTAAGTGAATCTATTAAATGCTTTGAAGTTGTACCTCTTACAATTGAATCATCTATAAGAACAACTCTTTTACCTTCAAGATTTATCTTTAATGGATTTAGTTTAACAGCTACTGCTCTTTCTCTTATTTCCTGAGAAGGAGATATAAATGTTCTTCCAACATATCTATTCTTAATAAATCCTGTATCATATGGAATTCCTGATGCTTTTGCATATCCTATAGCTGCTGGTATACCTGAATCTGGCACTGCAATAACGATATCTGCATCAACTGGATGTTCTTTGTAAAGCTGTTCTCCTGCTCTTACCCTTGATGTATGCACATCTAATCCATCAATTTTTGAATCTGGTCTTGCAAAATATATATATTCAAATGCACAAGTCTGACATACAGTATTTTCAGAATATCTATAAGATTCTATTCCATTTTCATCTATAATAACTATTTCCCCTGGTTCAATATCTCTTACAAGTTCAGCACCTATTGCATCTAAAGCGCAACTTTCTGATGTTAATATATAACCCTCATCAATTTTTCCAAGTGAAAGTGGTCTTATTCCATGAGGATCCCTTGCCCCTATTAACTTATTTTGTGACATTATTGTTAATGCAAATGAACCTCTTATAGCTGACATTGCATCAACAACTGCTTTTGCTAAGCCTTTTTTAGCACTTCTTGCTATAAGACATGCTATTACTTCTGAATCAGTTGAAGTGTGAAAAATCTGTCCTGCATCTTCTAAAAGTTCCTTTATAACATCATCATTAACTAGATTTCCGTTATGAGCCATAGCTATTGATCCTATTTTAGAAGTAGTAACTATTGGCTGAGCATTTTCAATTCCCTTTCCACCTGCAGTTGAATATCTAACATGACCAACTGCAATGTGTCCTTTTAACTTTTCAAGATCATCCTCTTTAAAAGCATCTGTAATTAATCCTAAACCTTTATGTACTTCTATTTTTTCTCCATCTGCTACTGCTATTCCAGCACTTTCTTGACCTCTGTGTTGTAGAGCATAAAGACCGTAATAAGTCATAGATGCTACATCGATAGGCTTATTTGCATAAACACCAAAAACACCACATTCATCTTTAAATTTATCTAAGCTAGGGTCCATAATTAATTCAAAATCTGATTTTGTCATGTATACAATCCTTTCACTCTAAAATATTGTTAATTGACTATTAAGATGATTCAATGGACATTTATATGTCCATTGAATACAGCAATTATATAATTGTCAATTATGTATTATTTAGAAATTCTCTTTAATATTTCAATATAAGCGTCTTCAACATTTCCTAAATCTCTTCTGAATCTATCTTTATCAAGTTTTTCTCCTGTAGTTGCATCCCAGAATCTACAAGTATCTGGTGAAATTTCATCAGCTAATACTATTTCTCCGTCTGCTGTCTTACCAAATTCAATTTTGAAATCAATCAAATTAATGTTTTCTTTTGCAAATGCATCTTTTAATATATTGTTTATTTTTGCAGTCATTTCTAAAATAGTATCTATTTCTTCAAAAGTAGCTGCTCCGATTGCTACTGCATGATAGCTGTTTATTAATGGATCTCCTAATGAATCATCTTTATAAGAGAATTCAAATACAGTAGTCTTTAAAGCTGTTCCTTCTTCAAGACCTAATCTTTTAGCCATACTTCCTGCAGCAACGTTTCTTACAATTACTTCAAGAGGTACTATTTCAACCTTTTTACATAATTGTTCTCTATCGTTTAACTTCTTAATAAAATGAGTTTTGATTCCTTGAGCTTCTAATTGTTCAAAAAGTATTGAAGTTATGTTATTGTTCATAACTCCTTTATCGTGAATTTGCCCTTTCTTTTCACCATTAAAAGCAGTTGCATCATCTTTGTAATATACAATTACTTCATCATCTTTATTAGTTCTAAATATTTGTTTTGCTTTTCCTTCATATAACATTTCTAATTTTTCCATTATAATTCCACTCCTTCAGCATTATCTTCTATAAATTTTTTCTTCATATTTACTCTATATTCTTTTAATTTATTTTTAATTTCTTCATTATTTACAGAAAGCATTTGAACTGCTAACATACCTGCATTATAACTATTATTTATTCCAACAGTTGCAACTGGTATCGATTTTGGCATCTGTACTATTGAATATAGTGCATCAACACCTTCAAGAGCAGCCTTAACAGGTATTCCAATTACAGGTAATATAGTTTTTGAAGCTATAACTCCTGGTAAATGTGCAGCAAGACCTGCACCTGCTATAATAACTTTACATCCTTGTCTTTCTACTTCTTCTAATGTTTCTTCTAATTTTTCTGGTACTCTATGAGCTGATAATACAAATGCTTTATAAGTTATTCCGAATTCTTTTAATGCATTTGCTGCTCCTTTCATTATTTCTGTATCAGATTTACTTCCAAAAAATATTGCTACTTCCATTTTAGAAAATCCTCCTAATATTTAATCAATATTTTAAATTATTATCATTTATTTCACTTAGCTGACACTGGATTAATGCCAGCTAAGTTCTTAGAACCAACTCAAAGATTTTGGCTCTCACTTTTTAATGAAACTCGACTCACATTCGTTCGCTGAGTAAGTGATTCACACCAAATCCTCTTATTGTTGAAGTTAACATCAAATAGATGTTAACTAAGTTCGATGAACCAAATCAAAGATTTGGGCTCTCACTTATCTACTTAAAGTACTTAACTCCAGATTCAAATATCTTTTGATCATAGTTTCCTGGAATGTTTTTGAATATATCTTCTCCACTTCTTTCACTATGAGCCATCTTACCTAATACTCTTCCATCAGGACTTGTTATACCTTCAATTCCATACATTGATCCATTTGGATTATATGGCATATCTAATGAAACATTTCCTTCTAAGTCAACATACTGTGTCGCCACTTGTCCATTTGCTATTAATTCCTTTATTAAGCTCTCTGGTGCAACAAATCTTCCTTCACCATGAGAAATAGCTACTGAGTGTATATCACCTGGATTTACTTCACTAAACCATGGTGATTTATTTGAAGTAACTCTTGTTCTTATGATTGAACTCATATGTCTGTTGATATTATTATAAGTTAATGTTGCCATATCTTCTTTAATATCTACTATTTCACCATATGGTACTAATCCTAATTTAATTAACGCTTGGAAGCCGTTACATATACCAATAGCCAATCCATCTCTATTTTTAAGAAGTTCCATTACTTCATAAGCTATTTTTTCATTTCTTAAAGCATTTGCTATAAACTTACCTGATCCATCTGGCTCATCTCCCGCTGAGAATCCACCCGGTACCATAAGTATCTGAGCTGTTGAAATTTCTTTAGCTAATCTATCTATTGATTCATTTAAAGCATCCTTAGTTATATTTCTAAATACAACTTGAGTAACATCTGCGCCAGCATTTCTAAATGCTCTTTCACAATCATACTCACAGTTATTCCCTGGGAATACTGGAATTACAACTTTAGGTCTTGCTATCTTAACCTTAGGCGAAGCATATGATTTAGCTTCAAACAATGGTGTTTCAATTTTTCCATTTACTTCTTTAGTTTCTATTGGATATACAGACTTAAGCTTTTCTTCGTAATTTTTTTCTAATGAACAAATATCAAATTTGAAATCATATTCTCTGCTTGTTATTATACTTTCAGCTATTGTCTTACCAACTACTTTATATTCTGATTCATTAAATGCTTCTTCAACATTAACATCTTCGCATACTTCTGCTAGTATACATCCATAATTAAATCCAAATAATTCTTCTTTTGTTAAATTTTCAATTTCTGCACCAATTCTATTTCCAAGAGCCATCTTAGTTATACATTCAGAAACCCCTCCGAATTTAACACTTGAAGCTGAAATAACTTTTTCATCTTGAATCAAGCTGTATAAAACATCTAAGTTCTTTTTATACTTATCCATGTTAATTGTTCCATCACTACATGTTTCCACAGTAAGTAATATTAATTTTGAACCAACATTCTTAAATTCTGGTGAAATAATCTTTTTAGCTTTTTCAACACCAACTGCAAAAGAAACTAATGTTGGTGGTACATCTAAATCTCCAAAGCTTCCTGACATTGAATCTTTACCACCAATTGCTGCAATTTCAAGAGCCATTTGTGCTTCATAAGCTCCAAGTAATGCTGCAAAAGGCTTGCCCCATCTATTGCTATCTTTTCCAAGTTTCTCGAAATATTCTTGGAATGTAAGATGAGCTTTTCTAAAATTACCACCCATAGCTGCAAGCTTTGTCACACTTTCTATTACTGAGTAATAAGCCATATGATATGGACTCCACATTCCTAGCTCTGGATTTAATCCAAATGTCATAATAGTTGCATCTTTACTTTCACCATTAGGAACAACAATCTTTGCAGCCATACCTTCAGCTGGTGTTTTAGCATACTTTCCACCAAATGGCATAAGAACTGTTCCTCCACCTATTGTAGCGTCAAATCTTTCACTTAAACCTTGTTGTGATGCAACATTTAATTTCTTTAAATTATTTATCCATTCTTCTTTAACATTTATATCTTTAACATTGTATGGATACGCTCCTGGAGCTTTAACAGTTACTTCAGTCTTTTGAGTAGCTCCATTTGTATCTAGGAACGTTCTCTTTAAATCAACTATATTTTTCCCTCTCCAGAAAAGTCTCAATCTATCTGTATCAGTAACATTTGCAACTAACGTAGCTTCTAAATTTTCTTCATTTGAAAGTCTTATAAATTCATCTGCATTTTCTTTTGTTACTACAACAGCCATTCTCTCTTGAGATTCTGAAACTGCAAGTTCTGTTCCGTCTAAACCTTCATATTTTTTAGGAACCTTATCTAAATCTATATCTAACCCTCTGCAAAGTTCTCCAATTGCAACTGAAACTCCACCAGCTCCAAAGTCATTACATCTCTTTATCATCTTTGCAACTTTTGGATTTCTAAATAATCTTTGAAGTTTTCTTTCTGTTGGTGCATTACCTTTTTGAACTTCTGCACCACATTCATTGATAGAATCTACTGTATGTTCTTTTGATGAACCAGTAGCACCACCAACACCGTCTCTTCCTGTTCTTCCTCCAAGAAGTATTATTACATCACCTAAAGATGGTTCTTCACGTACAACATTTTCTTTTGGTGCAGATGCAATAACTGCTCCTACTTCCATTCTTTTTGCCGCATAATTTGGATGATAAACTTCTTGAACTTGACCTGTTGCAAGACCTATTTGATTACCATATGAACTATATCCATGAGCTGCACCAAGAACTATCTTTCTTTGTGGTAATTTACCTTCCATTGTATCTTTAATTGCAACTGTTGGATCTGCTGCACCTGTAACTCTCATTGCTTGGTATACATAAGTTCTTCCTGAAAGCGGATCTCTTATTGCACCACCAAGACATGTTGCTGCACCACCAAATGGTTCAATTTCAGTTGGATGGTTATGAGTTTCATTTTTGAACATTACAAGGTAATCTTCCATTCCTTTATCAGTTTCAACCTTAACATTAATAGAACATGCATTTATTTCTTCTGATATGTCTAGATCGTTAAGCTTTCCTCTTTTTCTTAACTCTTTCATTGCAATTACTGCAATATCCATAAGAGTTTTTTCTTTATGCTTTTCGCCATAAACATATTCTCTTGATTTTAAATATTCTTCGTAACTCTTTTTGATAGGCTCTGTATAAGTACCTTCCTCAATATGTATATCTTCTAAAACTGTTGAGAATGTTGTGTGTCTGCAATGATCTGACCAATAGGTATCTATAACTTTTATTTCTGTTATGCTTGGATCACGTTTTTCTTCTTTAAAATATTCTTGGATCATAGCAATATCATCTATACTCATTGCTAATCCTAAATCATTATGAAACTCTTCTAGTTCCGCTATTGTTTTCTTGGTAAATCCGTTTAAGACTTGAACGTCTTTAGGCATGTTTGAAATTGATGCAAGTTCTTTGCTTTCAATATCAACTTCTCTTGAATCAACAGGATTGATATAATATTTCTTAATTTTATCTAAATCATTTTTAGAAATTTTTCCTTTTAAAATAACTATTTTAGCTGACTTTATTTCAACTTTATCTTCAGCGCTTAAAAGTGCTAAACATTCAGAAGCTGAATCTGCTCTTTGATCATATTGACCTGGTAGAAATTCAACTCCAAAAGCTATTTCTCCTTCATTAATTGGTAATTTTTCTTCATAGATTTTATCAACCGTAAGTTCTGCAAATATTGTGTGTAATGATTTCTTATAATACTCTTCTGAAACTTCAGAAATTAAGTACTTATTAACAATTCTTACATCTTCAAGATTTGCAAGTCCTAAATTTTCTTTAAAATCTCTTAATAAACTTTGAGCTTCAACATTAAATCCGCTCTTTTTTTCCACAAATACGCTTCTAATATTTGACATCTTAATTCCTCCAAAAATATTATGAGATTTAGCTTATCACCACATCATTGCGATGCGAATATTTTTCTATTAATTATTTTTAACTTTCGCTTTTCTAACTTAAGATTATCACCTAACACGGATGATGTCAACTCAAATTATCTATTTTTTTATTATTTTTTGGAATTTAACGAATTATATAATTGTTTATTTTTATTATTATTCGTTTTATTATTTTTTCTCCTTACATTTTCTTTACATAAGTTTAATTTAAAATTAATTTTTTTTAAACTTTTTTAGCATTCGACTCTATATTAAAACTTACTAATTTACACCTGTTACTTTTATTTATTCTTAATTTTAATCAAATAGAAATATATTTGTATTTTTAACATAAAAATAAAGATGAATTTATTTTTATAAATCCACCTTCATTCATAAATATACGAAAATAATATTTTGAAACAAATTTATCTACAAGATATATATCATTTTATTATATTGCCTTATTACTAACTAAATTTGAATTAGTTAATTTTGCACTACCTGGAGCTGTCATAGAAAACGGATCTAATATTTCTTCAAGCTGTGCTCTTGATAAAATTTTCTCTTCAAGAACTATTTGTCTTATAGAAACTCCTGTATTCAAAGATTTTTTAGCTATAATAGAAGAATTCTTATAGCCAATATATGGGCATAAGGCAGTAACAATTCCAACACTATTCTCCACCAATTCCTTGCATCTTTCTTTATTTGCAGTAATCCCTTTAATGCAGTTATCTATTAATGTGGTTGCAGCATTTTTTAAAGTTTCTATAGATTCAAAAAGATTGTAAAATAAAACTGGTTCAAATGCATTAAGCTCTAATTGTCCTGATTCTGCTGCCATGGTTATTGTAAAATCATTTCCTATGATATTAAATGCAACTTGTGAAACAACTTCAGGTATTACAGGATTTACTTTTCCCGGCATTATTGATGAACCATTCTGCATTGCTGGAAGATTAATTTCTGAAATCCCAGTCTTAGGTCCACTTGATAATAATCTCAAATCATTTGCCATTTTTGAAAGATTAACTGCACATGTTTTTAATACTCCTGATACAGTTACAAAACCATCTAAATTTTGTGTTGCATCTATCAAATCTTTAGCTTGAATTACTTCAAAGCCACATACTTTCCTAATATTTTCTATTATATTTTCTAAATATTCAGAGCTTGCATTAATAGATGTCCCTATAGCTGTTGCTCCTATATTTAAAACAAGCATTTCTTCACTTACTTTTTTTAAACGATCTACATCTCGTTTTATCATAGAAGCAAATGCATGAAATGATTGTCCAAGTCTTATTGGAACAGCATCTTGCAATTGAGTTCTTCCCATCTTTATAACATCATTAAACTCTAAGGCTTTAAGTTCCAATTCTTTATAAAGCCTTTGAAGTTCAGATACTGTTTCTGGCAGCATTTTCAATACACTTAGCTTTCCTGCTGTTGGAAAAACATCATTTGTTGATTGTGCCATATTAACATCATCATTTGGATGAATTATACTATAGTCGCCCTTTTTGCCTCCTAAAAGCTCAATTGCACGATTAGCAATAACTTCATTTGCATTCATATTTGCTGATGTTCCAGCACCTCCTTGAATAGGATCTAATATAAACTGTTCATGAAGCTTTCCACAAATTATTTCATCACAAGCATTTATAATAGCATTTGCTACATGTGGTTTTAAATATCCAGCATTTTTATTAGTAATAGCTGCTGCTTTTTTTATTTCAGCAAGACTTACTATTAGCTTTTCATGAATACATCTATCTGTTATTTGGAAATTTCTTTTAGCTCTTAATGTTTGCACACCATAATAAGCTTCTTCTGGCACTTCCATGCTTCCAATTGAATCAAATTCTATTCTTGTTTTCATAATCAACTCACCATTCCTTTTTAATATTCGTATTTTATAAATAATTCTTATTTTACCAACTAAATTTACCTTAATGTTTATTATTATAATTAACATTCTAAAGTCGGACATTTTAATATTTTTATATTTTTTCCTATTCTTTCCTTCCGACACTCAAAGCTTATCATCCTTTGATTTTAAAGTAAATACAATTTCTACTTTTACAAATAAAACAATTTTTTTCTATATATAAACTTAATTATAAATACTTTCTTTTTGTAACTCCTTAATAAATTAAAGTTACTAAATTCTAATACCGCCAGAATTAATACGTATATTCATATTAATAATACATTTAAAGTTCGTATCTAGTATCATTCTATTATTTGTATAGTCAAACGTAAAAAAATGACAGCGCATTTAATATCTACGCTGTCATTTAATACCTATGTTTAATTTTGATTAATTACTTCTATAGCCATATTAATCATATCTTCTTTATCTAATTCATTATAATTAGAATTCAAAATACAATATGATATTCCATCTTCATACCATATTACAGCTTGATTTTGACTAACTTCTATTTCATTACTTCCATATCCTATCTGAAGCAGACCCTTATTTTCTAATTCTCTTTCTTCTTCTGATGGTTCATACCCCTCTGGTACTGCCTTATATTGATTACTTGTATATTCTATTGTTATACCATTATAATTTTCTGTAGCTACATTATTTAATTTATTCTCATCTATATATTTCTGATCTATCTTTTCTGCTGACATAGTTAAATACTGATTATTTTCAGCTCCATCCTTTGCATACTGAAAATCAGCACCTTTAAATTTATCAACAGCATCTCCTTTTTCATTTTTTATTTCATTATTAGAATAATTAAATGTTTCAAACTTAAACCCATTGCCGAATGACTCAATATACTTAGGAGTAAATCCAACCTTGTCTTGAACGATTTCTTTTGTTGGAAAAGTCTTTATCTCAGTCAACTTCGAAGATGAACCATACCATCCTGAAAGGTTAGTTGCTGCCACACACGTTACTGTTGTAAGAACACAAATAACTCCTGCAATTAATGCTGTTTTGGGTCTTAAAAATTTATATTTCATATTAAAATTCCTCTTTTCTTCTTTTATTAAAATTTCATTCCTAACTTTAAAAAACAGATCTTCAGATGTTGAAACTTTGTAAGCTTCATTTTTCAAACATTCCTTAATATTTAAATCAAATTTTTCATCATAACTCTTCATAAAACTCCATACTCCTTTTCTCTTATATCCTCACATTTATCAAAATCCATTAAACTCTTTTTCAACTTTTTTCTTGCAGTATAAAGTCGTGATTTAACAGTTCCCTCAAAGCACTCCATTATTTGTGCAATTTCTTTTATTGTAAGTTCATTAAAATAATAAAGAATTATGACCATTTTTTGTTTTATATCAAGCTCATCAATTACCTCATGCAGAATATCAGCTTGCTCTTTTTTTATATACTTACTTATAGCCTCACAATTTGTTTCATAATCTGCTTTTTCAAAAATATTATCAACTGGTACTGATTTCTTTTCTTTTTTATAATATTTCCATGCAATTCGTGTAAGTATTTTAAAAAACCAAGATTTAAATTGTTCTTGCTTTTTTAATGATTTTATTTTTGTATAACATGTTACAAAAGCCTCCTGAACAATATCCTCACTTGTATGTTTATTACCTATAATAAGATATGAATATCTTACTGCTTCATTTTTATATTTTTCAAAAATAATTGCAAAGGCATTCATATCACCAGACTGGATTTTCATAATAAGTTCTTTTTCATCCAAATTTCTACTAGCTCCTTTCTTATCGATGCATCTATATATTAGAGCTTTCAACTCATCAATTGGTTCATTAAAATTTATATAAATTTCTTCAAAGCAAAAGAGTATCATCCATTATGACAGATGATACTCTTTTATTGTTGACAAATTAAGGATTTTTTTTATTTCGCATTCCTATTTATATATTCAGCTTTAATTTTTGAATACATTATCTTTTGACTGCTATATAAACTATAATATCCTGATTCCATATAACTTACTCCACACGCAATCGCAAACAATACTATATTACCTGCTCCAAAAAGTTCAATACTTAATATTATAGAAGTTATTAATGTATTTACTACTCCACAAAACAGTGCTACAAGTCCTACCGCTGCTCCAAAGCAAGGATCTAAGCCTAAAAACTTACCTACAACACAACCAAAAGTCGCTCCTATAAAAAATGTTGGTACTATTTCTCCACCTTTATAACCCACACTTATAGTAATTGCTGTAAAAATCATTTTTAATAAAAATGCTTCTGGTTTTGCTGTACCATTCATAGCATTTAATATAACATCCATCCCTGCACCATTATAATCTCTTGTTCCAATAATAATTGTTAATAAAACTATTATTATTCCACCTATAAACACACGTACATAAGCATTAGATATTATTTTTTTTGATATATTATTGCTTTTATGTAGCAGATTACAAAATATAATACTTACTACCGCACATAAGCTTCCAAGTATCATTACTTTAACTATATTTATCAATGATATTTCAGGAATTACATTTAAATTGAAACGAACTGGAGCAAGTCCAAAATAAATTGATATATAATATGCAGTAACAGAAGATACTATACATGGTATAAAAGCAGAATAATGTATTATACCTATACTTATTACTTCCATTGCAAAAAATGTTGCAGTAAGAGGAGTTCCAAACAATGCAGAAAACACACTACTCATTCCACATAATGTAATCAAATGCATATCCTTCTCGTCAAGACCTATAAGATTTCCAATTTGGGAACCTATACTCCCTCCAAGTTGTAAAGCTGCTCCTTCTCGTCCTGCAGATCCACCAAAAAGATGTGTAATTACAGTTCCTAAAAAAATAAGAGGAGCCATTAAAAAAGGTACTTTACCATCAGTTCTTATAGAATTAATAACTAAATTTGTTCCTGGATCTCCTTTCATTCCCTTCTTATACATAAATACTATTAACAATCCTCCAAAAGGAAGCAGATATAAAATCCATGAATGCTCTATTCTAGTTTTTGTTGCAAGCTCAACACTCAAATGAAAAATACTACCAACTGCACCACCAACAACACCTGTAATAATTGATATAATAATCCACTTAAAAAATACCCATAAATTTAATTGTACAATTCTTATTTTTCTTTTTACTTCTTCCAAATTAACCATAAAGTAAAATTCCTCTCTTTCCTTACTAAAATTTTATTTTATAGTTACTCAGTCATATTTTTAACTACTAAATGTCTCTTCATAATAATACTAATACAAAAAGACTCAGACTAATTAACTGTTCTATTTATACTATATGCTTAAATATCAGTCTTGAAACTTTTAATTATAAGAACATAAAAAAGACCATAAGATATTCTTATGGCCTGAAATTACTACTATCTATCAAAGCTTCTGTTGTTTCTTTGAGCTTTTCTAGCTTTTCTACATTCTGGACATCTAACTGGTTCGTTATCAAATCCTTTTTCTTTAAAGAATTCTTGTTCACCTACTGTAAATATGAATTCCTTACCACAATCTTTACATACTAAAGTCTTATCTTCCATTATAAAAATCCTCCTTATTTCAAAGATTAACCTGATACTTTAAACGATCTCTGAAACAGAGGCAAATTTACGAGTACTGATTAAATCTTGAATTATATTACACTTTTAGAATATCATACTTTATATTAAAATTCAACAAAATTGTTACAAATTAATCCTCAAATATAAGACCATTTTCAAGCTTTCCTGAATTCATGGAAACTATCCTATCACTTACATTTTTAGCAAAATCCATGTCATGAGTTATTATCATCATACTCATTCCTTTTTCACTTAAACTCTTAATTAAATTTGCAACTTCTCCAGTAAGTCCAGGGTCAAGAGCTGATGTTGGTTCATCAAAACAAATTATTTTTGGTTCTAAAACTAAAGCTCTCCCTATGGCCACTCTTTGTTTTTGTCCTCCTGATAATTCATATGGATAATTATCTTTTTTTTGATCTAATCCTAAAAATCCTAAAGTCTCTTCTGCTTTTTCTATTGCTTCTTTTTTCGACATTCCAAGCACTCTCTGTGGTGCTTCAATTAGATTTTCTAAAACACTCATATGAGGGAATAAATTAAAATTCTGAAATACCAAGCCTATATCCTTTCGAATTTCCCTAAGTGTACTTTTATCTACATATCTTCCATTATCACATAATTTTTTCCCATTTATTTCAATATCACCAGTATCACAATATTCCAGGGCATTTATACATCTTAAAAGTGTGGTTTTTCCACCACCAGAATGACCAACTACAACTAGTATTTCACCTTTTCCTATTTCAAGATTTACACCTTTTAAAACTTCTGTATTTCCAAAACTTTTTGTTATATTCCTAACCTTAAGCATATTAACCCCTCCTACTTATAATAGTCATATTTATATTCTAATTTTTTCAACAGCTTGCTCAATATTCCTATAACTATTAAGTAAACAGCACCTACTACCAAAAGAGGTAATAAAGAAACATCTCTATTTGATGCAATCTTTCCTACTTTAAGAAGTTCATCCATACCAACAATATAGACAAGAGACGTATCTTTAACCAATGTTGTTATTTCATTAGCTACTGGTGGTAGTACTGTTTTAAATGCCTGTGGTAATATTATTCTAAAGAAAGTATCTTTAGGTGTAATTCCTAAAACCTCTGCAGCTTCAATTTGACCTTCATCAATAGATTGTATACCAGCTCTGAAAATTTCACCAAAATAAGCTCCATAATTTAATGTAAATGCTATTATTGCCGATGGAAATCTGTCAAATGTAATACCCACCAATGGGAGACCAAAAAATATAACAATTATTTGAAGCAATAGAGGAGTACCTCTCATTATAAGAACATATGCCCCACTTATTTTACGTAATATTATAGATTTTGATGTTCTCATGAACCCTACAATTATTCCAAGTGGAATAGATAATACTAATGTCAATATAAAGATTTCTAATGTTACTTTTAACCCTTCCAACACTTGGGGCATTAATCCTAATAAATAATTCAAATTTACTCCTCCTCGCTCAATCTTAACAGAGATTTTTCACATTGTTATATTTAAATATTATTTAACAACTATATCTTCACCAAACCACTTTTTAGATATTTCAGCTGCTTGTCCATCTCCAACTACTTCACTTAATGCTTTGTTAAATGCTTCAACAAATTTTGTATCACCTTTTCTTATTCCAACACCATATTGTTCATCACCAAAATTTTCAGTTAAGATTTTATATTTTTCTTCTCCTCTTGCTTTAATATAGTATCTTGCTAAAATTTCATCTACAACTATTGCATCAAGTCTCTTTGCTTCTAAATCCATCAATGCTTGATTATTATCTTCAAAAGTTACTAAATTTCCGCCATCAAAAGTAGACATTATATCTCCATCAGCCTCTACTGCATCAACTGCTGTAGATTGATTCTGTGCCCCAACTTTCTTTCCTGCAAGATCAGCTTTTGAATTTATAGTCGAGTCCGCTAACGTTACGATAATCTGAGTATTATTTAAGTATGGTTTTGAAAATTCAACTTTTTCTTTTCTTTCATCATTTATAGAATATCCATTCCATATTAAATCAATATTTCCACCATTAAGTTCAGTTTCTTTCATACTCCAGTCAATAGCTTGAAATTTAACCTTTTTATTTAATTTTTCCCCAACTGCTTTTGCAAGATCTATATCAAACCCAACAAGTTCTCCGCTTTCGTCTTTAAATCCCATAGGTACAAACGTATCATCTAAACCAATAATAAGTTCATCCTTATCTAAAGTACTCCCTGAAGATGTTTTGCTTGAACTTCCACATCCTATTGCACTTACCCCCATAGCTACAACTATACCTACTACTGCTAAACCTTTTATTAACTTATTTACTTTCATTATTTTTCCCCCTTGCTTAATCGCTTTTTCTATTCATTACTTTACCACACTAAAGTAATATATTCAAGCATTTTTTTCATTTTCTTTACTATTTTATAATTTTTATTCCAAATTACTAATTTATTAAGCTAACTTTATAATTTTTTATTGTAATTTTTAAATTTTATCTTCATATAAGCATACTTTCATTTCTTTTAATAAATATATATGTATAAAACCATTGAATAATATAAAATACTATTCAATGGTTTTATGTTTTTTAACTATTCACCTAATCTATTTATTGTATTTTCAAGATTACTCATATGGGATTTTAATTGATCTACTGAATCACTAGCTTTTTCTTCATTTATAGGACTTTCTATATTATCCACTCTATCTTTTGTATCCTCTGTTTTTTCTTTAAGTTCATCAATTTTTTCATTTAACTCATCAATTTTATCTACTATCTCTTCACTTCTACCTTCGATATCTGCATTATCAATAGTATCTTTAAGTTCATCCATCTTATCATTAAGATCATCAATCATCTCTTGAGTATCACTATCAACCTCATCTAACTTACTACTCATCTCAGAAGGAGTTGTTTTTAGCTTATCCATTAATTCGGATACTTTTTCTGATTCAAATATCTCATCAACTTTGTCACCTGATGGTGCTTCATCCGTATTTTCATTAACTTTTATTATATAATCATCTTTTAAATCACATCCTGTTATAGAAAATGACATTGTTAGCACTATTCCCATTATAAACAAATTTCTTAATTTCATCATTTCACCTCAGCTATTTTTTGTACTGACAAGTATATATTAATACTTTTTTCTTCATTATGCAATTAAACAATAAAATAAAAATAGCAAGACTACTTACTTTAAATATAAGTAATCCTGCCAAAACTCATAAATATTTTATATAATGAAACTTTATAGTTTTATAAAGCCTCTTCCAATTCACCTGAAAACTCATCTTCAAAAACTTCTATATCAAATGCATTTTCCTGCTTTGCAACTATTGTTGTACAAACAGCATCCCCTGTTATATTTACAGCCGTTCTTGTCATGTCAAGAATTCTATCTATTCCCATTATTAATCCAATACCTTCAACTGGTAATCCTACTGAATTAAATACCATAGATAAAGTTATAAGTCCTACCCCTGGCACTCCAGCTGTTCCTATAGATGCCAATGTCGCTGTTAATATTACTGTAAGATATGCATTAAGTCCAAGTTCTATTCCAAATGCCTGGGATACAAATACAACCGCAACTCCTTGCATTATTGCAGTACCATCCATATTTATGGTTGCTCCAAGAGGAATTGTAAACGAAGAAATCTTTTCAGATACTCCTATTTTTTCTTTTAATGTTTCAATTGAAAGTGGTATTGTTGCATTAGATGTTGCTGTGGAAAATGCAAAGCTCATTACCGGTGCAAACTTCTTTAAGAATTTTCTTGGACTTAAGTTTGCAAACCCTTTAAGCATGGACATATAAGTCACAAGACATTGCACTGCCAACGCAAGCATTACTGCAAAAATATATTTTAGCATCGGTGTAAATGCATTCCACCCTATAGTTGAAAAAGTAGTAGCTATCAGACAAAAAACTCCAATTGGAGCTGCTTTCATAACTATCATTGTCATCTTCATCATAATTTCATTACATTGTTCAAAAAATTTTCCAACCAATTCGGTTTTCTTTCCAAGTGTAGCTAGTATTATTCCAATCAATATAGCAAACACTATTATCTGAAGCATGTTTCCACTTGACAATGCTTCCACTGGATTGGTAGGTATTATGTCTAAAAGTACATCTGCTAATGGTTTAGACTCTGCTACCTTTGTTTCTGCTATTTGAATACTAGACATATCAAGTCCTATTCCTGGATTTATTATTTTCCCAATACCAATTGCTATTGAAATAGCAATTGCTGTAGTAACTATATAAAATCCCATAGTCTTTATACCAACTCTACCAAGCTTTTTAGTATCTCCAATAGCCATACTTCCGCACACTAGTGAACAGAACACTAACGGAACCACTAGCATCTGCATTGCTCTTAAAAATCCCTTACCTAAAACCTTAAATACTCCATTAATTAAGAATTCATCTCTTATAGTACCTGCTGGAACAAATTTATATAGAAAAATTCCACATAATGCCCCTAATATTAATCCAATAAATACTTTTGTAGTCAAACCTAATTTTTTTTTCATTTATTCGCCCCCATATTTATAAAATGCAATTTATTTTTATTTTCCTGCAATTGATAATATATTTATACCATATGATTTAATTTTTTACAATACATTTTTCATTACAATATCATGACTAGAGTCATCTACAAGTATAAAATGCTTTGTTTTTTATCATTTTTTTTGCAATAATATATTAATTTACCTTCATTTTATAATATTAATATAGTGATTTGTAAAAACTAACTATATCATTCAAACAAAAATAAACTGGTGTACCCTTCTGTACACCAGTTTATCTTTATCTTCTACTGATTATTTTTTTATATCCTTTAAAGTATCAGCTATTGCTGCAATGCTTCCTAATGATGATAATGTTTCATTTGGTAAAATAAGCTTATTTGCTGGATTGTTAGCCATTTCTTTAAGTGCTTCAACCTGCTTTAATGCAATAACTCTTTCATCTGTTCCTGATTCAATTATTGCTTGATTTACTTTCATTATTGCTTGTGCTTCAGCTATTGCTATTTGTTCTATAGCTTTAGCTTTACCTTCTGCCTCTAAAAGTTGTGATTCTCTAAGACCTTCAGCTCTTCTTATATTAGCTTCTTTTTCTGCTTCTGCCTTTAATATTTGAGATCTTTTTTCACCTTCAGCTTTTTCAACCTGAGATTGTCTTAAACCTTCAGCTTGAAGTATCATTGCTCTTTTATCTCTTTCTGCTTTCATTTGTTTTTCCATAGCTTGTTGTATTTCTGCAGGTGGTATTATGTTCTTTATTTCTACTGATAATATTTTTATTCCATAAGCATCTGTTATTTCATCAATTATACTTAAAAGATCCTGATTTATCTTATCTCTACCAGATAAAACTTCATCTAATGACATATTACCAAGAATATTTCTTATATTTGTTGTTGCTGAATAAACAATACCTGATTTATAATCCTCTATGTTATAAACAGCATCTTTTGCATTTATAACCTTAAAGAATATTACGTTGTCAACACTTAATTTTACATTATCACGAGTTATTATATTTTGTGGTGGTACATCTAATATCTGCTGTTTAGTAGATATCTTTCTTCTTACATAATCAACAAATGGAATTATAAAATGCCAACCCGGTTCTAAAACCCTGTCAAACTGTCCAAATCTTTCAACAACATATAAATACCCCGTATTTACTATTTTGATTGATGATAGTATTACAATAACTGCTATAAGTAATATAATTCCTAAAAGTATCGTTAAAATCATTTTTATTCCTCCTCAACCTTTTTAATTAATAATTTAATACCTTCTATTCCTGTAATGATGAATTCTTCACCCTGTTTAATGTCCTCACCTGTATTAACCGCTGTCCAATATTCACCATTAACTTTAATCTGAGCTTTATTGCTTATTTCCTTTTCTGCTTTAATAACTTTACCTATATACGTTTCTTCCATTCGAAGTGTTTTGGTAAATCCTTTTTTAAACTTTTTCTTTAACCATGGATATCCCACTGACATTGATATTATGTTTATAACTGCAAAAACTATTACCTGCATTGCAATACTCATACCCAAAGATGCGCATATGGCTGCAGCTATGGACCCTGCACTAAGCAATACAAAACAAAAACTACTTGATAATATATCTATTACAAATGATCCTATTGCTATGAGTATCCATAAAATTATTGCTCCCATGTTTATCCCCTCCTTTTACTTATTATACTTCTTTTTGCTTTTTCTTAGTATATTTTTTCCACAATTTAATTATATGTTATTGTTAATTATTTTTCAAGTTATTTTATATCCCTAAATATAGTATAAAATAACTCTTTTCTCGTTTTACTGTATTTAAATTGTCCAATCTTCTTTTTCCTTGGTTTACCTATGATTTTTAATACTACTCATATTTATCATCATTAGATTACTAGAAAAGTTCACTCTTTTTAAATATCGACCAAAAATTTAAACATCTACATCTTTAAAAGCTTATGTTGACGCTATCTATTAAAAATATTAATATTAAAATGAAAAAGAATACTATTTTTCATTTAATATATCAAATAAATATTTTTTCTTGTTTACATCTTTGATTAAAGACTTTTTTTACTAAATAGGATATATTTTTTCTATCTGAGTAAAACTAAACTTATAAATAAATTGATAATTAAATCAAAGCGAAAAGTTAGTATGTATAAATATAAGGAGTGATCTTATGGATTTTATAAAAGTAGCATCTGCTTGCCCAAATACCCGCGTAAGTGATGTAGACTATAACATTGAAAACATTTTAAAATGTATTACAGAAGCAAATGAGAAAGGATGTAAATTTATAGTTTTTCCAGAATTATCTGTTACATCTTACACTTGTGGTGATTTATTTCTACAGGAACACCTTTTAAATAAGTCTTATGAAGGAATAAAAAATTTACTACATAATACTAGCAATTTGGATATGCTTATAGCAGTAGGTGCTCCCCTTATTTCTGGTAGTATCTTATATAACTGTGCCTATATTCTTTTCAAAGGAAAAGTTCTTGGAATAGTTCCAAAATCATACATTCCTAATTATAGTGAATTTTACGAAAAAAGATGGTTTACCGAAGGAATATCTATAACAAATCAAAAAGTTAACCTTCCTTTTCAAAAAGAAATTCCCTTTGGTGTTGATTTAATATTTTCTTCAAACCTAGGAAATTTTGCAGTAGAAATTTGTGAAGATTTATGGGTTACAATACCACCAAGTTCATATCTTGCTCTTATGGGTGCTCATATTATCGGTAATCTATCTGCCTCAAACGAATTAGTAAGCAAAGCTGATTACAGACGAAATTTAATTTCCAACCAAAGTGCACGTTCAATATGTAGTTACATATATTCTTCTGCTGGTGTTCACGAATCTACAACTGATGTACTTTTCAGTGGACATCTCATTATAAGTGAAAACGGCTCTTTATTAAGTGAAAATAAAAGATTTCAAAGAGATAATGAAATAATCTATAGTTATGTAGATGTATTTAAACTAAAAGCTGAAAGAATGAAAAATTTAAGTTTCAGAGATGCCTCAATTTTCTTAAATAAAACTCCTTCAATGATAAATTTTCAATTTACAAATACTGAAATAAAAGGTTTTGATAGATTTATTGACAAACATCCTTTTGTTCCATCATCTGAAGAAGAAAGAGATTTAAGATGCCGAGAAATATTCAATATACAAGCTTCAAGCCTTGCTAAAAGATTAGAACATACTCATTCACAAAAAGCTGTTGTAGGAATATCAGGAGGTCTGGATTCAACATTAGCCCTCCTTGTAATAGTTAAAACTTTTGAACTTTTAAATCTAGACAAAAAGAATATAGTAACAATAACAATGCCAGGTTTTGGAACAACAGACAGAACATATAATAATGCCTTGGATTTATGCCGCGAACTTGGAACTGATTTAAGAGAAATAAACATTGTAAAAGCATCACTACAACATTTTGAAGATATAGGACATGATAAAAATATTCATGATGTAACATATGAAAATGTTCAAGCAAGAGAAAGAACTCAAATATTAATGGATTTAGCAAACAAAGAAAAAGGTCTTTTAATTGGTACTGGTGATTTATCTGAATTAGCTTTAGGCTGGTGTACTTATAACGGAGATCATATGTCTATGTATTCAGTTAATCCATCAATACCTAAAACACTTGTAAGATACCTTGTAAGATATGTTGCTCAAAATGAATCTAACGAAATAGTAAGTAACACATTAATGGATATACTTGATACTCCTGTAAGTCCAGAATTACTTCCTAAAGATTCAAATGGCCAAATATCTCAAAAAACAGAAGATATAGTTGGCCCATATGAACTTCATGATTTCTTCTTATATCATTTTATAAAACATGGTTCTACAAAAGAAAGAATAGCATTTCTTGCAGAGCATGCATTTAAAGATGATTATTCAAAAGAGGAAATTGGTAAATGGCTTGACAAATTCATGTTCCGATTCTTCACTCAGCAATTCAAAAGAAGTGCTCTTCCTGACGGACCAAAAGTGGGAAGTATTTCCTTAAGTCCAAGAGGAGATTTCAGAATGCCTTCTGATGCACAACCTTGGAATTAACACTAATTCTTTAAGTAAAACTTAATTTCATCTAGATTAAATACTAATCTGAATGTTAGTTGTCTTATAACATAAACTAGCTCTATCTACAGATTATATTAAATAGAATAATTTTATATAAGCCTAATTTAGAAGCTGATTAATAATACTATATTATTAATCAGTTTTTTTAAATTACTCATTTTCATCAATAAAAGTACATTTATATCTCAAAATGTTAAATATCACAACGTTTTATTATTAATATTTTAAAACTTTATCACTTTTTATAATGAATTGTAGAATTTTCTTCCGAGTAGTGCTAAAATAGATTGTATCGAATTATTTGGCAATAAGCCTAAAGATATGGAGGAATGAAAATGGGGAAAAAAGCTGATATAGACTGGAGTAAATTAGGATTTGACTACATAAAGACAGATTATCGTTATGTTTCAGTCTGGAAAGATGGGAAATGGGATGAAGGTACACTTACAACAGATAATACTCTTCATATAAGCGAAGCATCACCTGTTCTTCATTATGGACAAAGTTGTTTTGAAGGATTAAAAGCATATACTACAAAAGAAGGGAAAATCCAATTATTCAGACCTGATAGAAATGCTGCACGTATGAATGAAAGTTGTGATAAACTTCTTATGCCATATGTACCTGAAGAAAAATTTATAGATGCATGTATGCAAGTTGTAAAAGCTAATGAAAAGTATGTACCACCTTATGGTACTGGTGCTACTCTATATATAAGACCAGTTTTAATTGGAGTTGGAGATAATATAGGAGTAAAACCAGCTTCAGAATACATATTTTCTGTATTCTGTATGCCAGTTGGCCCTTACTTCTCTGGCGGATTAAAACCATGTAAATTTGTAGTTCAAGATGAATTTGACAGAGCTGCTCCACATGGAACTGGTAAACAAAAAGTCGGAGGCAATTACGCTGCTTCTCTACAAGCTCATAAAAAAGCAGCTGAAGATGGATACGCTGATTGTATTTACTTAGATCCAGCAACTCATACAAAAATTGATGAAGTTGGTGCTGCAAACTTTATAGGAATAACTAAAAACGGTGAATTTATAACACCTAAATCATCATCAATTTTACCTAGCATAACAAAATACTCTTTATTATATATAGCTGAACATTATTTAAAAATGCCTGTATTTGAAAGAGAGGTTTTTGTAGATAAACTTGATGAATTTGCAGAAGCTGGTGCATGTGGTACTGCTGCTGTTATCACTCCTATCGGAGCTATTGATTACAAAGGTGAAAGATTTATATTCCACAGTGAAACTGAAGTAGGACCAACAATCAAAAAACTATATGATATTCTTTACGGAATTCAAATGGGTGATGTTGAAGCTCCAGAGGGATGGATTTACGAAGTAAAATAATAAACTAAACAGAAACCAGTTCTATTATTAATATTGAACTGGTTTTTTGTTTTAAAAAATCTTATAAATTCTCAATTATAGCTTCATTTATACGCTCTTTAGGTACAAATCCTACTATTTCATCAACTACTCTTCCATTCTTAAAAAAAATCAACATAGGTATACTTCTTATTCCATATCTCTTTACAACCTTAGGACTTTCATCAACATCTATTTTTACAATTCTAACATCTTTATTTTCATTAGATATTTTTTCTAAAACAGGAGATAACATTTTACATGGTCCACACCATTTTGCTGAAAAATCTACAATAACAAGTCCAGATGATTTTAATACTTCATGAACAAAATTTTCTTCATTTATGTGTGCTATCATAACTTCACCTCAAACTAATAAGACTCCTACATTAATTAATCTTAAATTAATATTGAAATCATAGTATTTATTTTTTCTCATGATATTATTATATTCACTACATTAAGTTTTTGTTCACCTCCATATACTCTTAAACTTCAAATTCTATAAATTCTCTACAAAATAAATATAAGCATACAGTAAATTTACTGCATGCTCATATATTTAAAATGATGATATTTTATGTAGTGTACTATACTCACCACCAGATTCTATCAGTTCATCATGGGAACCTTTTTCTATTATACCATTATTACCCATAACAACAATTTCATCAGCATTTTTTATTGTAGATAATCTATGTGCTACAACAATTGTTGTTCTTCCTTGACATAGTTTTTCTAATGATTCTTGAATTATTTTTTCTGTAACATTATCAAGTGCTGATGTAGCCTCATCTAGTATAAGTATTGATGGATTTTTTAAGAATACTCTTGCAATAGATATTCTTTGTTTCTGCCCTCCTGAAAGTTTTACACCTCTTTCACCTATATATGTATCATATCCTTCAGGAAGGCTTTTTATAAATTCATGTATATTAGCCATTTTAGCTGCTTTTATAAGTTCTTCATCAGTTGCATTACTTTTTCCATAAAGAATATTTTCTTTTATTGTACCAGTAAATAAAAATACTTCCTGTTGTACTATTCCTATATTACTCCTAAGAGAGTTAGCTTTAACATCATAAATACTCTTACCATCAATTAAGATGTCTCCACTATCAATTTCATAAAATCTAGGAATAAGATTACAAAATGTAGTTTTACCTCCACCAGAAGCACCTACTAATGCCAGCATCTTTCCTTTTTCAATTTTTATAGAAATATCTTTCAATACCTGCTTACCTTCATAGCTGAAATCAACATTTTTAAATTCTATTTCTCCTTCTACATCTTTTAACTCTGTGGCGTCTTCTTTATCAGTCTCAGCTTCATGATTCATTATTTCCATATATCGCTGAAATCCTGTTATTCCATTTTGGAATTGTTCCATAAAGTCTATAAGTTTTTTTATTGGCTGAGTGAACATTTTTATAAAAAGCATATACGCCATAAAATCACCTATATCTATTATTCCTTTAAAGGTAAACAATCCCCCTCCAATAAGTCCTACATAGTTTAAGATATCTAAACCAAATCCGGAACCTGAAAAATATTCTGCCATAACCTTATAAGATTTTTTTCTAGCATTCATGAATTTTTCATTGCCCTCTTCAAATTTTTCTTCTTCTGATTTATGACTTACAAAAGCCTTTGATATCTTTATTCCTGATATACTATTTTCAAGAGCTGCATTAACAGCACCTGTTTCTACTTTTGTATTCATAAATGCATCATTCATTTTCTTTCTTTCAAATATAGTAAATATAACTATAAATGGTATAAAAGCAAAAATTAGAATTGTAAGTGGTATGTTTATATTGCATAAAATTATAAATGAACCTATAAGCATTACAATAGATATAAATAAATCTTCTGGACCATGATGAGCAAGTTCTGAAATTTCCATAAGATCATTTATTATTCTGGACATTATATCTCCAGTTTTATTATTATCAAAATAGCTGTTTGGAAGTTTTTGAAGATGTTTAAACACATCTCTTCTCATATCTCCCTGCATTTTCACTCCAATAACATGTCCAAAGTACTGCATAAAATATCCACATGCAGCCTTAATTATAAAAATAATAATAAGAACAACTGCAAACATTCCTATCATCTTTAAATTTTTATTAGGTATAGAATCATTAAGAAGGTCTCTTGTCATCATTGGATATACCAAATCACACATAGAAGCTATAAATGCAGCAATAAGGTCCAAAATAAAAAGACCCCTGTATGGTTTATAAAATGAAATAAATTTTTTTAACATTTTTTCTCCTTTTCATATGAATAAAAATCAAATAGCTTGTATATAATTTAAAATACGATACATAATTTTTAATATACAAGGCGGTGTCAAGTATGATAAAAAAAACTTTTAACTATGTTAATATGTTATTCGCTGTGTCATTATCAATATTTTCACTTAACATAATAGCAAGCAGTTTAAATCCAAACGAATATTTCCCTCTTATATTTGTTTGTCTAGGATTCTCTAATACACTTCTTGGAATTAATCTGCTAAATAATCATAAGAAAATTTTAAGCTTTTGCAGTTTTATACTAGCAGCTTTTATGTTTATAACTGTTGGCAGCAAAATAATATTTTCATAAAACATTACTATTATAAGCTACACTCAAACTTATTTAAATATAAAGTTGTTATTTATTTTATAATAGCTTCATTATTTTATTCTTCTCATTTTGTAAATCCGACCTAAAAACACCTTTAACACACACAGGACGTCCACCAAATACAATAATATTTCCTTTAAAATATATAGCTTCATCTAAGTCATGAGTTACTAAAATAACCATTCGATTTTCTTTCTTTAAAATTTCTATAAATTCATCTATTATTATATATTTAATCTTATAATCTAATGATTTAAAAGGTTCATCCATAAGTATTATTTTGG
Source organism: Clostridium butyricum (assembly GCF_006742065.1). Lineage (NCBI taxonomy): Bacteria > Bacillati > Bacillota > Clostridia > Eubacteriales > Clostridiaceae > Clostridium > Clostridium butyricum. Next base: position 2,746,722 of record NZ_AP019716.1, read on the forward strand.
ATGGCTTTCCGAAGGCCCTTGCAATATTAACCCTCTGCTTCATGCCTCCGCTAAGTTCATGAGGATATTTATCTTCTATTCCATCTATTCCTACAAGATTTAATACTTTATAAACTCTTTTATTTAGCTCATCTTTTTCACTATATTGCTTTAATGTAATCTCAAGATTTTCTTTTATTGTAAGCCATGGTATTAATCTATCTTCCTGAAATACATAACTTATATCTTTTTTAGTAATCCCATTAATCTCACAATTTTCAAACTGAACAAGTCCTGCTATTATATTTAAAAGGGTTGTCTTTCCGCATCCCGATTCTCCAACAATACAATTTACTTTATCATCATAAAATTCAATACTAAAATTATCAAATATCTTATCATTCCCATATACTTTATTTAAATTTTTAATGCTTATCTTCATTTAACCACCTATATGTTGTTTTATTTAGTTTTATATTAATCATTTCAAAAACTAAGGATATAAGAACTATTATTAATATCCAAGCAAAAATTCCGGTTGTATTAAAATTAACCTTTTCAAGTTGAATCTGAGATCCTATTCCATATTTAGGTTGACCATGAACTTCTCCTGCTATAACTACCTTAAATGTTAATGAAAGAGTAGATACAAATATGTTCATAATATAAAATTTTATTGTTGGCAAATATATTTTTCTTATCTTATCAAAAATACATACTTCGTAAATAACTGTCATTTCCATTATTTTAGTATCAATCTTAGTTAAACTATTCTGAATTCCTTCGTAGAGTATTGGAAATATAATCGCAAACCCAACTATAAAGGGTGCACTATCTTTATCGAACCACACTAATGCTAAAACAACAAGAACAAGTGTAGGTATAGTCTTTACAAAAGAATTTAAAGGCGCTATAAGATATTTAAAAAAGGGATACACTGATGAGAGTATCCCTAAAAATACTGATAAAACTAATGCACATAAATAACTTATTAATGTTCTCATAAAACTGCTACTTACATACATATAAAAACTTTTATCTTTTACTAAATTCAATAATTCCTTCAGAATACATTCTATTCTTGGAAGATAAATATCATTGTTTATAATTAATGCCATTACTTCCCATAATACCAAAAATAATACACATGAAAATAAAGTATATTTACTTTTCCATGAATATTTTATCATCTGGTATATTTCCTCCTATTGTCTTAGGTTCTAATTGATTTAGTTTATTAAAATAAGTCTTGTATTCATTGTAACAATCTTTTATTCCAACATATTTTATATTTGATCTACTAATTGCTTTAATTATTATAGGCTTCTTAGCTGAAACTCCAATTTCTTCACAATATTCTCCTAGTAAGTTCTTCTCTTCATATATCCATCTACAACTCTCATCAACTCTATCTAAAACTTCATTAACAAATTCTTTATTATTATTTACTAAATCACTTTTTACTATTATAGTAGCTTGTGGATACCCATATTCTGAATTATTTAAACTCTTCCATTCATCATTTAGGTTCATTATTGTTTTAAAGTTTTCATTTTTTTCTTGAACAGTTGATAATGCCGGTTCTGGAATCACAGCATACTGTGCTTTACCAGATAATATTATTGGTGCAAGTTCTGTAACCCCATCAACATAACTAAAATTAATATCACTGTCTGTATTAATTCCCTTGTCATTAAGTATGCATTTTGTAATTATATCTGGAGTTAATCCCTTTCCAATGTTATATACTTCTTTTCCTTTTAATTCTTCTATAGATGTTACCTGTGGATCTGAAGAACCTATATAAAATGATCCCCATCCAACTGTTCCTGCTATTACATATTGTTTATTCTTATTATATGCTGTAGCTGCTAAATTTGAAGGAACTATTGCTATATCCGGCTCACCTTTCATTACACTTGTGGCAAGTGTATCTGAACTTTGTTCAATACTATAGTCTATATTATATTTTTCATCTATTTGTGGTTTTTCTTTTATCATTTTTGCTATTGAAATAGCTGGAAGTCCATCGGGAACTACAAATTTTATTTCACTTGCTTCTTGAACTCCACTATTATCATCTTTTAAAGGAGCATTTCCACATGATATAAACATAAATGTACTAATAACAGAAATCAAAATTAATGTCAGTTTCTTTTTCATAATTACCACCTCTATTAAATACTTTTTTAATCTAAATACAATAAAACATACACTCTTTATTTATGCATATTTACCACTTTTTATAATATCACAACATATAAAAAAGACAAAGTTTATACTTTCACAATCTGAATTGCATAAGTATAATTTAAATTAACTTTATAACTATTATTTTTATAATTCCTGTAAAGCTTCGTAAATTAAACTCAAAAAAACTACTAAATTAAATTCAAATTTAGTAGTTTTTATATTATCTATATATATCAACAATCATGCCCTGTATTTCATCAACTGCTGCAACAATATTTATATTATCCTTTTCATCTGACAATAAAGCCTGCGTAAGTTCTTCAAGCTTATTGTCTATGGTGTCTATTGTAACATAATATTGTGTCTGCCAGAAGCTAATATCTTTTTTTGTCTCATACATAAATTCAAGTATAGACTCAAGATATTCTTTAATCATCTTTTTATACATAACAACATCAACATATGTTTTTGTCGTTATTAATCTTGATCCTCTTTTCTTAATATCCTCAATCATCTTATTAAGCTGCTCTTCAGATTTCTTCTGTCTCTGTTGATTAAAGCTTTGTGAAAAATCCTTTTTTCCTGTAGTTACTTTTCTTTCGCTAGCTACAGTACCTCTTCGTACTCTTCCTATCTCCATTCATATTCGTTCCTTTCAATCTGATATAATAAATTATATCAAACAACTTAACTATAAACTAGGATATTTTTTGTTTTAAATGATTTCTATCTAAATATTTGGGGAATTCTAAAAAAAAGATTACCTATTTCAAACTCCTCTTTTTTTGTATTTCGAAGAACTTCCTCATAAGGTTTATATATTATTCTTTCATTTCTAATATTCTCTTTATCCAGACTTCTTAAAGAATCAAAAATAGATTGAACATTTAACATTCCATATCCCCACTCTTTATTAGGATACATGTCTCCTGGTCTCATTTTTGCTCCCCTAGTTATATAACTTATCATTTTTTGAGTACGAATATTTGGCATATTTTCATCAACTATTGCCCATTGAAGTATTAATGCACAACAACCTGCCAATATAGATGTGGCTACTGATGAACCTGATGCAGTAGCAATTCCTCCACCAGGTTTAGTAACTAATGCATTAACTGCACCAGTTGCTACATCTGGTTTTATTCTTCCGTCACGTGTATAACCTCTTCCAGATGATACTACAGTTGAATTGTTATCTTGATTATAATATGCTGTAGTAATCACTCCCTTTGAAGTCCCTGGTATACTTAATGTTGTATACTGGCTAGGATTAAAAAATCTCGTATCATTATCCAGTAATTCTCTTTGTGGTAGCCATGACCAATACCTACCATCAACAATATAGTCCCCATACAATCTAAATTCCCAATTTCCTTCGATTACATTTTTCATTCTTATTGCAATTATTTCATCCCCTGTATTTTCATCTGGAATAAAGTAATTTATATTTACAATAGTACCTTCATATAAAAATTTATAATTTTTTGGTTGACTTTGTTTAGGATCAACTTTTTCTAATATTTCTCCTGATGGAGATATAATCCCAATAGAAACACGATCAGGTCTCATAAAAAATATTTCAAAATTTAAATCCATTTGACTCTTTCCAACTTTTACTTCAATGCTTCTTACTTCTCCAGTCTTTTCAAATTTGCTTTCAGTATGAACTTGTGTATCACCTTGATTTCCTGTTCCAACCACAGGAACAACTCCATTTTTTTTGCCATGTGCTTCTAGAATATTTTCAAGTTCATTTGTTCCATCATGTCCTCCTGTATTAGTTCCTAGTGGAAGATAAATCACTAACGGCATATTTAACTCTTTGGCTAATTCACCTAAATATCTAACTGCAGACATAGTAAATACACTGTCATAGACTGCTTTTTTCTCAGATGGTACACCTGCATATGACAAAGTAACTTTATTAGCTTCTTTTAATTTCACAACTGCAAATTTACATCCTGGAGCTGCTCCAAGGAGATCTGGATTTTTTCCTCTTCCTCCAATCAAACCTGCACTCATAGTCCCATGTCCATAATCATCTTTACTCGGTACAATAGTATATGGATCACCACCTGATAAATATAATCTTATTGCGCTATTTATTTCATCTTCTAAATATTCTGTGCCAAATTTCAATCCATATATTTCTTTATCTCCTTGTATTGTCTGATCCCATATTCTTACTATCCTTGTTGTATTATCTTCATACATAAATTCTTCATTCAAATAATCTATTCCTGTATCAATTATTCCTACAAGCACATCTCTTCCACTCAAATTGAAATGAGGATTGCTTTTAAAAACTTCCGCACCACTAGATTCTATTGGTGATAAAGTACTTAACGTATATACTGCAGGAATAAGTATCGGCACTATTTCTTGAACATAAGGGAATAATTCAGATATTTTATTAAATGGAAGTATAGCTATTGCAAATGATTCAGTAAGTGCTACTGAAGATGCATCTTTTATATTATCATTGATCTTTCTCAGATTTTCTATACCCGTATACTGAATTATTAAGCCTATAAAGTCTGTATTGTAATGCTCATCATCCATTTCTTGAATCGCTTTATTTATATCTTCACTTGCAATTTTTTTTACACTACTTATATCTTTAACATTATCACTTTCTCCATCTCTAAATTTCATTCTAATTATAGAATTTATTTCATCTTCTATGAGCTTAAAAGTATTAAATGCGCATACCTCTCCATATCCCCATGTATTATTAGGATAATTTAAATTAACTCTCTTCCTCTTAGCTCCCTTAACAAGATAATATTTTAATCTTTGCCCAAACAAATATGGATCATTTCCTTTTATTATTCCCCATTCCATAAGTAATGCACAAATTCCAGCTACCTGAGGAGCAGCCATTGATGTTCCTGTTTTATTATCATACCCGCCACCAGGTAATGGTCCAGATATATTTTGTCCTGGTGCAACAAGATCAGGTCTTATTGTATATGGATTATTTTCTGCACCTCTTCCACTAAAAGACGAAATATCATCTGTTATATTATTATAACTTCCTACTGCAATTATATTTTCAACTGTTGCTGGAATGCCTAGTGTATTGCTTGTTAATGGTTCTAAAAACTTTGTACTAGTGTTGAGACCTTCTGATACTGGAAGCCATAATGAATAATCTCCATCATATTCATTATTAAGTTCAATCTCCATTTTCCATATGCCTTCTGCAAGATACGCTGATCTTGCTGATATTATTATTTGAATTTCATTATCTAATTCAAATGGCTTAGGTCCTGCCACATAAATATCCAATCTATCTTTTCCTATATTAGTTCTAAAATACCCCTCATTCAATTTTATTAATCCACTGCTTTGACCTGATGAATTTACTATATTAATTGAAATTTCCGGTAAAATAGATTTATAAAAATTAATAACTATGGCTTTTTCATCACTTGCAATATTAAATGTTTTAAATTTATTTCCTTTAAATGTACCACCTGTATGATGTCCAGCATCCCCTTCATTTCCAGCTGCAATTGCAATAGTTATACGTTCTAAATTTGCTATTGTTTTTATATACTGCTCTAAAAGGCTGCTTCCATTATGTGCACCATTATTTGTGCTAAGACTCATATTTATTACTAAGGGCATATTTAATTCTTTACTTTTATCAATTAAAAATTTAAATCCTCTCATAATTTGTGAACTTAATGTCCTAACACCTCTTGAAGATTTTACCATAGCAATAGAGGCTTCTGGTGCTGCACCTTTATATTTTAAATTTATTTTTCCTCCTCCGCACGCAATTCCAACAACATGTGACCCATGACCTGTACTATCAATTGAATTTACAATTGCATATGGATCTGGTGCTTTTATAGCTTCGTTAATCATCTGTTTATCATATATTTTTTTACCTGCACTTAAATCATATATATATTCAATTCTAGTACTTCCTTCATTATTCATAAAAGCCGGATGCATATAATCTATTCCTGAATCTATAAATCCAATTAATATACCTTTTCCAGATACATTGTATGTAGATACTGCATTAGGAATACACGATGCTATATTGCTTTCTAGAGCTGATTCATATAAATTTTTAGGTAATTCTATATATTGAATACTCCTGCTTTTTGAAAGCATCATCAATTTATCTAGGCCTATATTAACTAATCCAAAATTAAACCCTAAATCTTCAAAATTACCGTTTAAACCTTCAACCATCAGTTTTACATTTTCTGGTTCATCTCTATACAAAATTATAAGTTCAATAGTATTGTTTTCTTCTATTGCAAAATCTAAATTATCTAGTATCTCTTTAGGTACATTAGTTAATAATCCTATTGATGCATCTACATATTTTTCAGATATATTTTCTCTAAATAACATTTACAAGATTCACATCCTTAAATTACTACTTTTATATACTATGTATATAAAACATAAAAATGTCACTTTAACATTACTATATTACTCATTTTAGCTGTGTAATATTTTTTTCATTAGTCAACATAAATTTCAACAAAATTATTAGAATATTACACTAATTTTCATTTTTATTTTTATAATTTTGTACAAAGATTGATTATATATATTTTTATGATTGAAATGAAAAAATGTTTGTACTAAAATTTATGTAACAACTAGATTTGAGGAGGTATTGAGATGATAGTAAGATGTATAGATGATACTCTTTGTTCTACTTTACAATTAAATAAAGAATACGTGGTTATTGAAGAGGCACCTGAATATTATGTAATTTTAGATGATAAAAAAGAAGAAACAATATGTAAGAAATCTAGATTTCAAATAATTGAAGATGGTGAAATTGCTAAAAAAGCAAAAGCCACTATTACAGAGTTAACTTATCAAATAGAAAACGATTTTTCTGATATCAAAAGCTTTAATATCAGAAAAAACTCAAAAGGTGAAATCAAAGAAATTTCAATCAAATTTAAATATGAATAGTAATAAGCCAGTACTTAAATGTACTGGCTTATTACTATTTATATTTGATTATTAAACCAAAGATATCATTAACTCTATTAATTGTCTAATATATTTATATTATACTCTTCAAGCCACATATTTACTTGAATTAAATATGCAATAAGCTGTGGACCTGTCATTAGTTGACCATACCAAGGCGCCTTATATGAAGTACCTCTTGTATCTATTATTTCTCTTACAACCTTATCATCTATAATTTCATGAATTGGTGAAGATTTTTTATCCAAAATACCTGTAAGTTCTCTGCACACAATATCTGTATAGACAGGATTATGTGTCTTTGGATATGGACTCTTTTTTCTATAAATTATTTCATCTGGAAGTATTCCTTCCATTGCTGCTCTTAAAAGACCTTTTTCTCTGCCTTTATATAATAATATATCAGAAGGCATATTAAATGCATATTCAACAAGTCTTATATCTGCAAATGGAACTCTGACTTCCAAACTATTATACATACTAACTCTATCAGTTCTATTTAATAAATTTACCATGAACCATTTCAAATTCAAATAAGATATTTCTTTTAATCTATAATCTCTTTTACTTTCATTTTCCAAGTGAGGAACTTTACTCAATGATTTTTCATACTGTGATCTAACAAGTTCTTTTATAGGCATGTTTTTCAACTTATCATTTACTATTTCAATTCTATTGTTTACAAATCTTGACCATGGGAAAGTGTCAAGATAAAACATTTCATCTCTTGTAAACCAAGGATATCCTCCAAAAATTTCATCTGCACATTCTCCTGAAAGTCCTACAACAAAGTCTTTTCTTATTTCTTTACAAAAAAGTAAAAGTGACGAATCGATATCTGCCATTCCTGGAAGGTCCCTAGAAATCATTGATTCCTTTAATGCTTCTGCTAAATCTGAATGATTTAACACAACCTTTCTATGATCACTGCCAATAAATTTTGACATTTCTTCTGCATAATGTTCATCGGATGTTGGTTGAAATAGTGATTTTTTAAAGTATTTATCATTATCTTCATAATCTATTGAATAAGTTATAAGCTGTTTTCCTCTTTTTTTAAATTCACTTGCTGATATTGCTGATATTGCTGAGGAATCCAATCCCCCTGATAAAAATGTACATACTGGTACATCTCCTACAAGCTGCCTTATTATTGCATTTGTAATTAATTCTCTTGTATGTGCTATAGCCTCTTGTGCTGTTTCTTTAAATTCTTCGGCCTTTAAAGTCCAATACTCCCATTTTTTTATATTATTATCTCTTGATATAAGCATACAATTTGCAGGTGCTATTTCTTTTATATTCTTAAAAACACCACTACCTGGTATTACAGCCGGGCCAAGTCCAAATATTTCTGTAATGCTTTCTTTATCAATTTCAGCCTTTACATCAGGATGTGCTAAAACAGTTTTTATTTCTGATCCAAATATAACTGTATTATTTACAATTGTATAAAACAATGGTTTTACACCCATCTGGTCTCTTGCTAAAAATACCTCTTTATTGTATTCATCATATACTGCAAATGCAAAAATTCCAATTAATTTATTGACACAATCTTTTCCCCATTCAATGTAAGAAGTCAAAAGTACCTCTGTATCTGAATAAGAATCAAAATCATGTCCACATTTTTTTAATTCAGCTCTTAAATCATCGGTATTATATAACTCACCATTATATATCAAAGTATATTTTCTGCCTTCTATAATTTTTATCATAGGCTGAATTCCGCCTTCTGGATCTACAACAATAAGTCTTCTATGTCCTAAAAGTACATTTTCAGATATATATATACCTTCAGAATCAGGTCCTCTTTTAGTAAGAGTTTTTGTCATTTTTTCTAATATATTTTTATTCTTTATTATATTTTCATTAAAATTAACTAATCCTGCAATTCCACACATTTATTTTCCCTCAGATATTATTCACATTAATAAAATATGATTTTATTTTAATGTTGTGATTAAACTTATCAAATATTATCAGCAATAAACCTATAATTAAATAATAATTTCTAATTCTTTAATGTATACATTAACATCAAGTATCACATACTAATATTGCATTATTTTGTATTATTATGATTAAAATTATCATTGATAATACATCTATAGTACAGAGTACAATTTATTGTGAAAGGAGGTTGTTACTAAGTTTATATACTTAAGTAACTGTGATAAATGTTAAAAGTAACAGCTAATTATACAAAAAATATTGAACTTATTCATTCTCATCTGGCTGTAGATAAAAGTTTTGATATTGTTGAACGTAAATTGGTAGTTGGTGGAAGAAAAACTGTTCTTTACTACCTTAATGGCTTTATAAAAGATGATGTTATGGAAGATATATTAAAATCATTCTTCAAGATTTCAGTAGAAACTATGGATTCTTTTAAATCAGCTGATGAATTCATGCTTCATGAAATTCCTCATGTTTCTGTTGCAAAAGAAAATGATCTTACTAAAGTAATAGATGCACTTTTATGTGGTCAAACAATTCTATATATTGATAAATACGAATACTTCTGGATTATTGACCTTCGTACTTATCCTGGTAAGGATTCTTCTGAGCCTGAAAAAGAAAAAACACTTCGTGGAAGCCGTGATGCTTTTATCGAAAAATTAGTTTTCAATACTGGATTTATAAGAAGAAGAATACGTGATCCAAGATTAGTTTTCGAAATTCATCAAGTAGGAACAATGTCAAAAACAGATGTCTGCGTTGCATACATTGATGGTGTTGCAGATGAAAAAGTGCACCAAAAAATAGTTAATAGTATAGCAAAAATAGACTTAAATGCTTTAACTGTAGGTGATCAAAGTCTAGTAGATGCAATGATAAAAAAGAATACCTTCACTCCATTCCCAAAAGTGAGGTATACTGAAAGGCCTGATGTAACTGCTGCTCATTTAGTTGAAGGTAAATTTGTAATATTTGTTGATAATTCACCAAATGTAATAATATTGCCTACAACTGTTTTTGATTTTACTCAGGATATAAATGATTACTATTTTCCTCTTTTTACAGGAAATTATCTAAGATTAGTAAGAAATTTAACTGTATTTGCAACAATTTTTTTAATTCCTATTTTTCTTTTATATATTGATGGTTCAATACGCCTTCCGGCTTTTTTTGATTTCTTACGGCCTGAAGCAGACTATAGAATACCTATGTTTTGGCAATTCTTTATACTTGAATTTGCAATAGATGGTCTAAAACTTGCATCATTAAACACACCAAATCCCCTTGGAACATCGCTTTCAGTTATTGGTGGTTTAATTATAGGTGAATATGCAATTAATACTGGATGGTTTACTGATCAATCTATATTATATATGTCAGTCGTTGCATTAGCAGGATTTACTCAGCCAAGTATAGAGATGAACTATGCTTGTAAGTTCGCAAGGACTCTATTATTAATCTTTTCTCAACTTTTTGGAGTCTATGGCTTAATTGGAGGAACTTTACTCATACTAATTATTATGTGGCGTACAAAAACAATTGTAGGAGAACCATATTTCTATCCTTTAATACCATTTAATTGGCGAAAGCTAAAAACACTTTTATTTAGAACTAAGACAACAAAACAAGTTCAGGAATCTTAAAAAAGATGGTTATATGAAATAAAAATTATTCATATAACCATCTAAATCTAATCCTTATTTTTTTCAACCTCAAAAATATAATCTTCTAGCAATAAGGAATTGCTGCCATCATAACATCCTATCTCAAAGTATTTTTGATTATTATACTTAAAAACAGCTACTTTGCATTCATCTCTAGCATGATTTCTTTTTATATTATCCCCTTCTTCGCTATTTACATCATCGTAAATAATATCATCATACTTTATAAATAATGAATTCAAGTCTTTCTTTATTACTTTTCCCATATATTCATAATTATATTTTAATATAATATAATTATCTTTTATCATATAATCCTCTATCTTAATAGCTAAATTATCACTTATCTTTAAATAAAAGGGGTGAAATTCTTCTAAATTTACTTTGTTTGATATAAGAGTTTCTTCTCTATTAGCCTTTCCATAATATATAGGAATAACTTTTAATTTTTGTAAAGGCGCATTACTTACATACTTTGCATTATACTCAGATTGATTTAAATTTGTAGATGTATTTTCACCTACCATCGTTAATTCATTATCATCTTCATCTAAAACCAAAAATTCAAGTCTGCTTTTATTATAACTCTTATATGCAGTGTCTATTTTTATAGTAAGAGGTGAAATTGTAACTTCCTTAACTTTCCCTTTAAGATCTCTAATATTAATTGAGCTATTTATCTTTTCTCTATAAGTTTCTTTTAATATTTTGCCAGTATCAACATTAAATTTAATATCCCAATTTCCATCCTTATTGAACATTTTTTCAATTCCCATTGATATGTTAAGATTACTTGGAAGATCATCATAATTCAAACTTATTCTTTTAACTATTCTAACTTGATTATCATCAAGTAATTCTAAATTATTTTTTGATATTAAATGCACTTCTTTTCCATTAATAGTAAAAGAAGAAATATGAATGTCTGCATCTTTCAAATCTTTGATTTCTTCCCCATCATTTTTCACAAGAAAACTAACCATTAAGATATTTTTGTCAGCAACTGCATATTCAAGTGTTACAGTAATATCTCCATACTCTTTAGACTTTCCTACTACTTCAAGATAATCATCATATTGTTCAAGATTTATATTCTTTTCATTAGAAAAAATATCGCAAATAACTGGTATTTTTTTAATGTTACCCTTACATACAATTCCTACAAGTAATATAAAAATTAAAGTTATAATTAATATTTTATATTTCTTATTATTCTTAAATAATATATCAAGTAGACTTTTCCACTTCATTTTTCTCCCTCTTCAAACATCATGTTTAAATTCAAAATATTAATATATATTTTTACTGTAAAATAATATAAAAGCCTGAAAAATTCAGGCTAATATATCTAATTTATTCTTATAAAAGACGTGTTCCCTCTTTATCTTGAGTTATTAATTTTTTCTTCATCAAGCCTCCAAGAGTCATCTTAAAGTAATTTTTACTTGTATTGAATTCTCTCTTAATATCTTCTGGAGATGATTTATCATTATATGGCATAAAACCTCCATTTTCATTTAACATAGCAAGAATTTTTTCTTCTAATTCTTCTCTTGCATCAAGTCTCTTCTTTCTAGTTGTTATACCTATCATTCCATCTTCATAAATCTTCTTAACTCTTGCCTTGATAACTTGACCTGGATAAACATAATCAAAATGTTCATTTGCTAGAATAAGACCTTTATACTTTCCATCCACCGCAACATTCAATGTTCCATTTTCATTAGTGTTATATACAATAGCTGAAACTTCATCTGAAACCTTATATGTGCCTTCTTCCGCTGTATCAAGATATAAATCAATCTTTGTAGTTCCTGCTAGTCTATCAGTTTTATCTATGTACATATAAATTAGATATTTCTCGCCAGTCTTAAGCTTAAAAGTCTGCTCTTTTAGCGGAATTAATAAATCTCTTTCCAATCCCATATCAGCAAATGCACCTATGTTTGTTTGTGATACTATCTTTAAATATGCTACTTCCCCTGTAGTTAAATATGGTTTCTTTAATGTACAGATCATTCTGTCTTTTGAATCCCTGTATATAAATACTTCTAACGTATCTCCTTCATTTACAACTGTTCCTTTACAGGCACTGTTTGGAAGTAATACTTCATCACCAAATTTATCTTTAAGATAGTAACCAAACTCTACTTTTTTACTTACTACTAAATTACAATATTGTCCTAATATTATCATATTTATTCCTCCATACACTATAAAAATAGTGCTTATATTTTTATTCCATTTCTTTGCTTAATTTTATATAATTAAGACTTGATTGACTGTTACTTTTTATTTCTTCTTCTGTAAGTTTTCTTATAACTTTTGCAGGATTTCCAAGAATTAAAACCCCATCTTCAAATTCCTTATTTTGAGTTACTAGTGCACCAGCTCCCACTATACTATTCTTTCCTATTTTCACTCCATTTAATATAATTGCTCCCATACCTATTAAAGTATTATCACCTATTATGCATCCATGTATTATAGCATTATGTCCAATCGTACAATTATCACCAACAACAACCTTTTCATTTTTATCAACATGAACAACTGAGTTTTCCTGAATATTTGTATTTTCGCCAATGACTATACTTTCCATATCACCTCTTAGTACACTTCCAAACCATATATTAGAATTCCTTTTTAGTGTAACATCCCCAATAATAACTGCTGTTTCTGAAATATACACTTCTTCATCAATAGCAGGACTTTTTCCCATATATCTTTTAATCATTTATAATCACCTCTAAAAATTTGTATTAAAACATAGTATAATAACATACTTCTATCTGTCAGCTAAAGTTATTTTATCATTAGATTTAGTTATTGTCATTATTTTAGATAGTTGTTTAATAAGTATATATTATAAAATAATTTTTAGAAGGAACTATTATGGCAAAGAAAAAGATTTCTATATCTAATACTATAGATACAAATAATCTAAAATTCTACTTTGGGATTCCACACGCTCACTGTGCATTCTCAACTGGAATCGGAACACCAATAGAGGCTTTTGATTATGCAAGGCACAACGGACTAGATTTCTTAATATTAACAGACCATAATAACTATCTCAGTAAATCAGTGAGAATAAGAGGCGAAGAATTCACTAAATGGAATGCTTCTCAATATCTTTCATCTAGATATAATAAAAAACATGAAAATTTTCTCTCAGTAATAGGTTTTGAAAGCAAAACAAATCTTCTAGGCGATATTAACATAGTAAATCCTGGAATATTTTTCACTGGATCAGTAAATAACATTCAGCTTTTAGTTTTATGGATGCTTAACAACCCTAATGCATTCATTTCCATAAATCATCCACATAGTTCAATAGAACATTTAGAATTTAATCCAGTATTAAATAAGATAATTACTTCTATAGAAGTCGGAAATGGGTCATTACCTAACAAATACCAAAGATATGAAAAATATTATTATAAACTACTGGATAAAGGTTGGAAATTAAGTGCAATAAACGGGCAAGATAATCACAGATTAAATTTCGGAGATACTGAAAACTTAACATGTGTTGTAGCAAATAACCTAACTATACCTTCATTAATTCAGGCTTTTAGAGAACATCATACATATTCAACAGAGTCTAGGAGCCTGGTAATGTACTTTATGATAAACGATTTATTTATGGGTAGTTCTATTGATTCACAAAGTAAGGAGCTTAATTTTTTAATATTTGCTAAAGATACAAATAATAAAATTATAGAAATACAGATACTATCAAACAACGGAATAATAATCAAAAAGATATCTAATTTAAATTTAAATAGAGTCCGATATATTTATAAACATGAACCTGAAAATAATGAACGATGGTATGTTATTAAGGTGATACTTGAAAATTCAAAGATTGCTATAAGCTCTCCAATTTTTAGAGAATAAAAAGTCGGCTATCTAAACCGACTTTCTTTTTTATTTATCTTTTTTATTATTTTTCACTCTATTTGGCTTTGCTTTAGGCTTTATTACTATAGGTTTTTCCTTTTTCTTAGGACCACCTGTCTGTTGTATTTCCATAAACCATAGTAAAAATAATACTGTCGCTACTGTTATAGCTGCATTTACGTAACCATTGATGCCTTTTATAAACAGCTGACAACAGAATAAGATTATTGATATAGCCAAAGGTATCCATTTATTTATACGTATTTTATTAAACACATATAATCTACATCCTGCATAAAGTGCTAATATAACTACAAGCATAATAACATAAAATAAAATTGTAGATAAAACGTTCATTTATGAAATTCCTCCTTATAAAGTCTATAATAATAATATTAAGTTAATTTCTTAATATTATCAAGTAGTTAAGGTTTTCTTTTTGCTTTTATTCTAAATCTTGATAATGTGGAATATTTTATTAAAATATTAAAATATTAAAATTATTTTTGCAAATTTTTATATTTTCCTTTAAATTTCACTTTTTTTTTGATAGAATATAAAAAATAGAATACATAATAATAAGAGGTGATATAATGGCTTTTGTTCCAAATGGTCATTTAGATGAATTAGATTTACAAATTTTAGAACTTTTAATAAAAGATTGCAGAACTCCATATCTAGAAATTGCTAGAATATGCCATGTTAGTGGTGGTACCATTCATGTTAGAATGAAAAAAATGGAAGATATGGGCATAATAAAAGGATCTAGAATTGTTTTAAATCTTCCTAAACTAGGATATGATGTTTGTTGCTTTGTAGGAATATATGTTGATAAAACATCATCATTTAATTCAGTCTTTGATCAAATGTCTCATATAAAAGAAGTAGTTGAATTACACTTAACTACTGGTGATTATTCCATGTTTGCAAAAATAGTGTGTAAAAATATTTCTGATCTTCAGGATGTTTTACTAAATAAAATAAACAATATCGATGGTATATCAAGAACAGATACATTTGTGTCTTTATCCCAACCTATAGATAGAAATATAACTCTATAGTCAATATAATATTGTTAAATTTCAGAAAAGGCATTTTTTCATTCCGAAAAAATGCCTTTTTATTTATTCTGATTTTTATCTTAATATTTATGCATAAATTTTATTTAATAACAAAAAATAAATTAGTAAAGGAGTGTGTTTGTATGAAATTTCTAAATATTACGGCTCTTACTTTAATAATCATTGGTGCAATAAACTGGGGATTAATTGGTCTTTTGCAATATAATCTCGTTGATTCTATTTTCGGAATTCAGTCCATGATAAGCAGAATAATCTATGCTCTTGTCGGGTTAGCTGGTATATATTCAATTTCCTTCTTCATGAAAAAATAATCAGCTTTTCATAATCTATATGTTTAATAAAATAAACTCTATAAAATATATAGAGTTTATTTTTATCAATAATTTAAGAAAATATTAATCAGAAATTAATTTTCTATTTATTTTTTTTGGTATATAATATAATAAATTAAATCAAAAGTCCTATTAAAGGAGGCTTAAAGATACTTTGATTAATTTAATTCATAACAATATATATGATATAGTTTTTTTATTTACAGTCTATTCCTTTTTGGGATGGTGTCTTGAAGTAGGTTATTATTTCAAAAATGAAAAACGCTTTGTAAATAGAGGGTTTCTAAAAGGTCCTTTTTGCCCTATTTATGGTTGCTGTATTGTAACACTTATTTTTTTATTGGAACCTTATAAAGGCAATATCCCATTATTATTCTTAGGTGCATTTTTTATAACTTCACTTTTAGAATATATTACAGGATTTATACTTGAAAAAGCATTCAAGGCAAAATGGTGGGATTATTCAGATGACCCATTTAATATACACGGTCATGTATGTCTTCAATATTCCTTGTTATGGGGTGCAGGTGAAGTTGTAATAATAACTGTTATAAATCCTATAATAAGCAATGCTATTTACAGCATACCATATTACTTTGCATCAATGTTTTTCTATTTTATTGTCTTTTACTTTATATTAGATTTTTTAATTACGCTATTTTCACTTATAGAACCAAACAAGTTCTCTTATCCATTTGAATTAGCTTCTATTAATCTTTCTTTTACTAAAGTAAACTCTATTTCAAATTTTTATAGAGATAAAGCTGCTGATAAATTTAGATCTTTTGAAAATATTTTTCACAAATTCAAAATGAACAATAAAAGATTTATTCGGACTTTTAATAATAAATCATACAAACAATTTAATGAAATAATTAAAAATATTAAAGAAAAAATAAAAAAATATTAAGGGAACATTTTCCCTTAATATTTTTTATTTTTTCATAATATTTTTTATTTTTTCATAATTTTATTTATTATTATTCATCTTTTTAATTTCATCAAATAACTCTATTGCTGCATTTCTTGGACCATTTTTTTCTTGTCCTTTTACACCTAAGCAAGTTCTTATCTGCCCAACCTTAACTTTACTATCTTTAAACATTTCATTAAAATACTGATCTATAAGAATATCTGTTTCATTCTGCTTTTGTGCTGGTCCAAATGGATTTGCAAAGTATGATTCAACTAAACCTTTTTCAGTTGTTGTTCCCTTCGCCATTCTAGCACCTGATTTAAACACGCTTATTGCCTCATCCACAGTATTGAAGTAATTCAAATACTTTCCGCCGTCTTCTACTCCTTCATAATTATTTGCATAGAAGAAGAAGTCTACTTTATTACCTTTAGTTATTTCTTTGTACGAAGCTACTGGCATAACTAATCTTGCATTTACTTTATCTGGATTCATGAATATACTTCTATCCATTTCCTTAAATGCATATCCTTGATCTAAGTCATCTAACCTTACAAATGCACCTATTTCAGTACCATAACCAATTATATTTCCATCTTCTATTTTAAATGTTCCCATATCATCAAATATAATTGTCATATCTGAAATATAATCTTCACTCAGACTTCTAAAAGCTTCAAGACTTTCTGACTTTCCAGCTCCACTATCTCCCATTATAACAACATTTGCTTCTTCACCACTCTTTAGTAATACATTTACCATTGATCCGTGTATTGGAAGATAACCTCTCTTAATCATAAGAAGATTGTAAAGAGTTAATGTCATTTTCTTCATGTATCCAAAATAATCAATTTTTTCTGAATGATTAATATATCCAAGTACTATATCATTTTTATCATCTTCATAGAATACAGTTTTAAGTTCATCTCCATCATCTTTAGCTCCAAAAACAAAAATCATCTCCGGCTTTCTGCCTCTTGTTTCCTCACTTCTTGCCATTTCGAAAAGATTACACAAAGTTATTCCATGTTCCATAAAGTCCCTATGGAAATATATAAATATAATCATTCCTCCAATTTTGGCTGGATAACAGAACCAATGATCTTTATTAATATCTGCATATTTTAATGGATTATAGTCTATAGCTGTAAACATTCCATCTCTTGTGTTTCTCTTTGGATAAGTTATAAATGGTGTCTCAAGTAATATATGGTCTATGAAAGGAATATCCTCTAAGGCTTCATATCCTTCTGGTCTAGCCCATTCTAATTCCTGAATCATAATTCCTGCATTTCCACCTGCTGGTATCTGTCTATATACTTTTGGCTGATATCCTACTACATGCATTTCAATCTTTCTATATAAATTTAATATTAATGTTGAAAAATTTGCATTTGCTTCAGTAAAACTTACAGCTGCAAGCCCTTCTTGAACCTTGTATCTATGAACAATTGTATATCTTTCAAGTTTTCTCCAAAATAAATATACATCTTCTATAACTCCAATGAATTTATCTTTATCTTGTAATAAATTTTTATACACTTCACTTATATTGACAACTTCATCAGCTTCCATTATTGTAAGATATCGTATCATTTGAGTTAATTCTCTTCTTATATCTATAAGACTATCTGTATCTAAAACGTTATTCAAATATCTATAAGATAATGAATTTTTCTTTTTCGCTCTTCTTAAATAAACTTCTAAAATTCGTCTAAATCCATTGCTTTCTAATACTGACTCAAAACTATTACAATATTTTGCTGTAAAGTTTATCATTACCTTATCGTTACTCATCGAAAATTCTTTTTTCATATTCTGCCCCCCGCATGAAATTTTTTTGGCTTAAATATTTCATTTTTTATTGTTTTTCCACACATTGATATCATTATACCATATTTTTTGCAATATTCAACCTTACTTTTTTGCATTTATTGCATTTTTTCATTTAATAAAATTTCAAAACACTAATCATATCAATATATCTTTCAGTTATTCTCTCATAATTATATATATATTAATTTTTTTAATATATCTTCACTTTTATGAATATTAAATTTATATATTAATTTTTCGTTCGTTTTTTCAAAAATATGGTATATATTTCAGATTTATTGAAATAATTATAAAAGATTATGATTTTATCCAAGAAGTGTATTTTCATAGTTAATAATTATTTTTACAAATATAAAGGATTTATATATGTTTATAAAAATTAAGAAAAGACATTTTAAACATTTAATTATATTTACATTACTTTTATTACTTTGCTTTTTTTCTTCTCTGCTAACAAAGAAATTCAACAGTTATAAAGTAAATCCTAATCTTATGTATGTTCATTATATAAATGTGGATCAAGGTGATGCTATTCTAATTCAAGTAAACAATAAAAACCTTTTGATAGATAGTGGACCTAAAAGTCATAAAAAACAACTTGTGAAATTTCTTAATGATCTAAATATTTCAAAATTAGATTATGTTATTGCAACTCACCCACATGAAGATCACATAGGAAATATGAATACAGTGTTAAATTCATATAAGGTACAATCTTTCTATGCACCAAAGGTCTACTCTTATACAAAATCATTTGAACAAATGATTGATTCATTAAAAAGTAATAATTTAAAAATCAACCCAATAAAACGTGGATGCAATACAATAAATTTAGGTTTTCAAACAAATGTTGAAGTTTTTTCCCCTATAAATGATACCTATGATAATGAAAATAATTATTCTCCTGTAATAAAAATATCTTTTGGCAACAATTCGTTTTTGTTTACAGGAGATGCAGAAAAAGAAATTGAAGATAAACTTATACTTTTGAATGATGATTTAAAAGCGGATATATTAAAAGTCTCACATCATGGTTCATCGTCTTCAACATCTGATTCTTTTTTAAATAGAGTATCACCTAAATATGCAATAATAAGCGTTGGTAAAAATAATATCTATGATCATCCAAATGATACTATAATATCAAAATTAAATACCTATAATATAGATATCTTAAGAACTGATATCCAAAACAATATTACTCTAATCTCTGATGGAACTAATATTTCGTATAAATATTATTGACCTTTTCACCAATAATTTATAATGCAATAATATAGTTCTATATTTGAATCAATATTTCTTACATTAAAATATAAGAAATATTGACATCAAATATTCATTGAGATATCATAGAAGTATTGTTAATGAACTAGTGAACATGATTAATATATGTAAACTGAGATAAATTTTATAATTATTTTCTTACCAGTTGTATATTAATTACACATGTTCATATTATGAATAATTATTTACTTTTAAATAAAATAAATTTATAGGAGTGAAAAAAATGGCAAATAGAATTAGAACAAGATTTGCACCTAGTCCAACTGGATATATGCATGTTGGTAACTTAAGAACAGCTCTTTATGCTTATCTTATTGCTAAACATGAAGATGGAGACTTTATTTTAAGAATAGAGGATACTGATCAAGAAAGATTAGTTGAAGGTGCAGTTGATATTATATATAACACATTGAAAGAAACTGGATTAACTCATGATGAAGGTCCAGATGTTGGTGGCCCTGTTGGTCCTTATATTCAAAGTGAAAGAAAAGATATATATCTTGAATATGCTAAAAAGTTAGTTGAAAAGGGTGAAGCTTATTATTGTTTCTGCTCTAAAGACAGATTAGATATGCTTAAAGAAAATGCTGAAGCATTAAAGAGACCTTTTAAATATGATAAACATTGTGCACATCTTTCAAAGGAAGAAATTGAAGAAAACTTAGCAAAAGGAATTCCTTATGTTATAAGACAAAATAACCCTACTACAGGAACAACAACTTTTGTTGATGTTATATATGGAAAGATTTCTGTAGATAATTCAGAACTTGAGGATATGATTTTAATTAAATCCGATGGACTTCCAACTTATAACTTTGCTAATGTTGTTGATGACCATTTAATGGGTATAACTCACGTAGTAAGAGGTAATGAATATTTATCATCATCACCTAAATATAATAGATTATATGAAGCATTTGAATGGGATGTTCCTGTTTATGTACACTGCCCACCAATAATGAAAGATCAACACAATAAATTATCTAAGAGAAATGGTGATGCATCATTTGGAGATCTTCTTGAAAAAGGTTACTTAAAAGAAGCTGTACTTAACTACATAGCCTTACTTGGATGGAATGACGGATCAAATGAAGAAATCTTCACACTTGAAGAATTAATCAAAAAATTCGACTATAAAGATATAAGTAAATCACCAGCAATATTTGATAATGCAAAATTAAAATGGATGAATGGTGAATACATAAGAAAATTATCGTTAGATGAATTCCATGAATTAGCTATGGAACAATATAAGAAAGTATTACACAAGGATTTTGATTTTAAATTTATATCTGAATTATTACATACTAGATGTGAATTACTAAATGATATTCCAGAACAAATAGATTTCTTAGAAGAATTACCAGAATATACAACTGATCTTTATGTTCATAAAAAAATGAAAAGTACAGTTGAAACTTCATTAGAAAACTTAGAAAAAGTTTTACCAGTATTAGAATCTATCGATGAAAAAGATTGGACAATGGATAATATCCATGACAAAGTATTTGAATTAATCAAATCTTTAGAAATAAAAAATGGTCAAATGTTATGGCCTATAAGAACTGCTCTTTCAGGTAAATCATTTACTCCAGGTGGAGCTTTTGAAATTGCTATCTTAATAGGAAAAGAAGAATCATTAAAGAGAATGCATAAAGGTATTGAACTTTTAAAAGCATAATTTAAAGCACGGTTTTACCGTGCTTTTTCAATTACCGATTTACATTACAGTTAAAAGTTATCTTTTATTCTTTTTTCATAAATCTCTAAAAGCATTTTTCTATTAACTGTCATTTGTTAAATTACACAAAAAAGGGGACCTCTTAAAATTAAGAAGCCCCTTTTTAAAAGTAATGTACTGTATTACCTCTAGAAAGTTAGTGTTTGTTTATCACTTTTTATAGTAATTCTTTAGTTTGAGATGAAGAATTATTTTTATTTTGCTGTGATAATTGCAATTCATCATCTATTACTTCATCTATTTCATCATTTTCTTCTTGGTTTTCATTATCAACATTAATATCAACAGATTCAGAATCAAGATTTTCTATCATGTTCTCATCAATATTATGAATAATATACTTTTTCCAGTTAACATAGATATAATAAAGATTAACAACATCCTGCTCGTTATAAAGAAGAATCTTCTCTATTTTTTCTTCAGGCATCCTTTTAAAATAGCTCTTGTCTTTCATTACTTTATGAAAAGTTTTAGCAAGGTTTGATCCACTAATTACTTCACCTTCTCTTATTATATCAAATATCTTTTCAAGATTTTTTAGCCCTATAGATCCTATCCTGTCTTTCTCGTACTCTTTTTGAATATCTATAGAATCAAATTCTTCATCAAAATTATATAATATACCATTCTTCTCAAAAAGATAATTTATAACAGTAAAATCATTATTGCCAGAAAAAGTAACAATAGCTTTTTTACCTTTATTTTTCATTTTCATAAAGTAATCTCTTGCAAGATATAATATATCTATAGCCTCATCTTTATCTTCTATCATATATTGGGTAACTAATATAGATTTTATTTTTGGATTATACTCACACGCTCCAAAAACACCTATACATTTAGGTTTTTTGTAAACATAGTGCTCTAAATCAAAAAATATCAACTCTTCTGGATTATATTCCCTATCCTGAGGTTTTATCATAAATTCATCACTATATTCATCTACCTTCACTTTATTTTCACGAATAATCACAGTACCACTCTTTCCTATACAAATTGTATATCTTCAATATCTAAATTGTATATTACATCTTTTCTTTCAACAATAACATTAATCTTATCAATTAGACTTCTATCCTTTATTACCTTTTGCAATAGTTCCTTAGTAGGATTCATACAGTAAGGATATCTTACCTTTTTAAACATAGTATAATCACCTGCTGTATCTCCATAAGCATAACTGCTTTCTAAATCTATATCATACTTCTTCACAAAATTTTCGATAGCTTTTTCTTTACTGTTACTATCCCACATGGGAACTACTTCACCTGTATAAGCATTCTTTTCATCAATTATATATTTTGCTCCAATATAATCTGTAAATCCATACTTATTAGCCATTTCTCTTACTAATTCTGATGGTGAACCAGAAATTATTATTAAAGTATGGCCATTATCTCTGTGCCATTTTATTCTATCCCTTGTAAAAGTATAGACTCTATCACCTTTTTGATCTACAATTTTTTTAGCTATATATTCTATTCTGTATTTTTCAAGACCCTTTATAGCTTCCATATAAATATCTATCATTTTTAAAAGGTAATCATCATAATCGCCCTGTCTTTTATCCCACTTCATATAATCAGGTCTTACATCATTGTACCATCTTTCTTCACCTATAATCTCGTATTTAACCATTTTCTTAAATACTTCTGTTATAAGACCTTCTCTGTAAAGAGTACCATCTAAATCAAAAAATGCACCTACGTTTGACATTACCTCACATCCTCATCTGTTATTGTAATACAAGTTATTATACTTTATTTTTACACTTCAGAAAAGTATTTGCAACCCTTTTTAATTACCCATAATATATTATATTTAATTAAAGGCAACAATGGGACTATATAAAAGTAATTCCATACACTTATTTATCAAGATTTTCCTTTTCCACAAGTTCTTTATTAGATTCCTTAAACCTATCTACAAGCTTATTATAATAAATTCTTGCTGTAGCCATGGTTGGAGATCCTAGTATCATACCAACTGGACCTAATATACCACCACCTAAAGTAACACCAAAGATTATCCCAAGAGGACTTACACCAACTTTTTTACCTATTAATTTGGGTTCAAGATACCATGCATCAAATTGTTGAAGTGCAAAAAGAAGCATTGCAACTACAACTGCTTGCAGTGGTGATGAAAATAGAGTTACCACAAATGATATTACAATACCTACAAGTGGTCCAAAGTATGGTATCATATTAGTTATTCCCACTATAAGAGCTAATAACGGTGCATATGGAACCTTAAGTATTGTAAGACCTATTAACGCTAGGCTTCCTATTATCATTGAATCTATAGCCTTTATTCCTACGTACATTCCTATCATTTTATTATATGTTCTTATGAAACTCACTAAACGAGATCCATTTTTCTCTTTTAGACTCATATATGTTAATGTTTTAGCCATTTTAGCTATATTATCTTTTTCAATTAGCACATAAATAGATATTAAAAATCCCAGTACAATATTTACCAAATTAGAAGTAAGAGATAATAAATATAATGCAAAATCCTGAAGAAGATCCATAGAAACATTTCCAATTTGAGTTGCTATATTCTGAATACTTGATAAAAGTCCTGATTGAGTTATTAATTCATTAATTCTTTCATTTGATAAACTCATATTAATAAGCTCTTGAACCTTAACCATGTAATTAGGAATTTCACCAGTTATATTAAGAATGCTGTCAATTATACTTGGAATTGTAAAAAATAGTCCTACAAACACTATTCCAACCAAAATTAAATATGTTGCAGCTATTGCAAAACTCCTTTTAATATTAAACTTTCTTTCAAAGCACTTTACCACTGGATTTAAAACATAAGCACACACAAGTGCATATATAAAAGGGCTTAATATAGATAACCCTTTATTAATCAAACTGAAAAAATACTTATAATTATCAATAAATTTATAACCTATGACACCTATTAATGCGAATATTAAAATATCCCTGTATTTTATATTTTTATTTATAAACAACCAAATCTCCCCTTTCTTAGTTTACTGATATTAATTATATCATATTGAATAAGTTATAATACTAACTATTATATTAATTTAAGTTTAACATATAAAAAGAAAAATCTCTTAAGAGAGTCTTATTCATCATAAATAACTCTCTCAAAAGATTACCCATATTAAATATAATAAACCTAGTTTCTTAATAAATGTGTTATTACATTTTTTCCACTACACCAATTCCAAGTAATTCAAGACCATTTTTTATAACTTGTAATGAAGCTTTAACAAGGTTTAATCTTGCTCTTTTTAATTCTTCATCTTCTAAGTTTAATACTGAATGTGCATTGTAGAATTTATTGAATCCTTTTGCAACTTCAATTACATATCTTGTTAATATAGATGGTTCTAATTTATCCAATGCCAATGTTATAACATTGTTGAAATTTCCAAGACTCTTAACTAATTCAAATTCTTCTTTTGACGATAATTTGCTATAATCAATACTTCCGCTAAATTCACCAGCTCTTTCTAAGATGCTGTTTCCTCTTGCATATGCATATTGAACATATGGACCTGTTTCTCCTTCAAAAGAAAGAATTTCCTTCCAATCGAAGACTATATCTTTTTCTCTTGAATTCTTAAGATATGTAAAGATAACTGCTCCAACACCAATTTTTTTAGCAACTTCTTCTTTATTCTTTATTTCTTCTTTATCTTTTATTGCTTCCATTGTTTTTTCAACAGCTTCTCTTAATAAATCATCAAGAAGTACAATTGAACCATCTCTTGTAGAAAGCTTTCTATCAGCGAATTTAACTAAACCAAATCCTACATGAACACAATCTTTAGCCCATTCATGACCAGCAAGATCTAAAACCTTAAAGACTTGTTTAAAGTGAAGTGCTTGTGGAGTACCAACAACATAAACACACTTATGAAAATCGTAAGTTTTCTTTCTGTACATAGCAGCTGCTAAGTCTCTTGTTGCATATATAGAAGCTCCATCGGCTTTTAATACAATACATGGAGGCATATTATAATCTTCAAGCATAACAACTTGTGCTCCGTTACTTTCGACAAGTAATCCTTTTTCCTTTAATTCATCAACCACAACATCCATCTTATCATTGTAGAATGCTTCACCATTCAATGAATCAAATTTTACATCCAAAATATCATAAACTCTTTCGAATTCTTTTAAGCTTAAATCTCTAAATCTATTCCAAAGAGCTGTAGCTTCAGCATCTCCATTTTCTAATGCTTTAAAGTTTGCTCTTGCTTCATCTTCTAAGCTAGGATCTTTCTTAGCTTCTTCATGGAATTTAACATATATTCTAAGTAGTTCGTCTATAGGAGCTTTTTCTAAAGCTTCTTCGTCTACCCATCTATTATATGCACTTATAAGCTTACCAAACTGAGTTCCCCAGTCCCCTAGATGATTTAATCCAACTGTATTATATCCTTCTTTTTTAAACATTTTGTATAAAGAATTCCCTATAGCTGTAGTAAAAAGATGTCCTACATGGAATGGTTTAGCTATGTTAGGTGAAGAATATTCTACACATACTGTTTTTCCTTCTCCAATATTAGAAGCTCCATAATTATCTCCTTCTTCTAATACTTTGTTTAATGTATTTTTAGCAAATACACCCTTATCAACAAAGAAGTTAAGGTATGGTCCAAGACTTTCAATTCTTTCAAAACCTTCACTGTCTATAAGACCTTTTAATTCTTCTGCTATCATATTTGGTGCTTTTCTCATAACTTTAGATAGTTGGAAACAAGGAAATGCATAATCCCCCATTTCTGGCTTTGGTGGAATCTCTATTAATTTTTCTATCGCTTCCACTTCTAAATCTACGTGTTGTTTTATTAATTCTGCAATTTTGACTTTGTAATCCATAATTAACCTCCATTTTTTAATTAAAAGTTATCAATATAACATTTAACATTTTTCTTATATATTCTTCAGAATATTTCAATATTTATTTAATTTTATATATCTTTTTTGTACCTAACAATAGCAGAAAATCTCTCTATTATAAATAAAAAACGCCTCTTGTAAACAAGAGACGAATTATTCGCGGTACCACTCTAATTGCATATTCTAAATTAAAATATGCCACTTTAACTTTAACGCAGATCATTTTTTCACCTGCGGTCATCCCTACTCGTTTCAGGAGACTTCTCCAAGGTTCTCTTCCTATTAATCTATCCTACCAGGCTTACACCATTTCCCAGCTCGCTTATGGAATCAACTAAAGTACTATCCTCATCATCAAATCTTTCATAATAAAATTAACCTTTATTTATTATACAAATACATAAAATTATTGTCAATAAATATTTTACTTATCATATTAAATCATGTATATATACCTATTCATATTAAATTCTAATTATTTTCATTTACTTGGCAATTATCAATAAATATTAAAATCCTTATAATTTTCAATTTATATGTAAAATTTTTATTATATTATTGAAAGTGCAAAGTTCATAATTAAGTTTTTAAGCATATACGTTATTGGTGCTATTACTCTCCACCCAAATAATAACGCTACCATGATTAATAATCCTTGATATCTATAACACGCATCCTCAAAGTTTCTAAATTTTCCTGGTTTTATATCTCTTACAAGACTAAAGCCATCAAAACTTGGTATTGGAAGCAGATTAAATATTCCTAGACTAATATTTATGGATACTGTGTATAATAACATCAAATACAATATCTGTGCTAAATCTCCAGGCATAAATCTATATAAAAACTTGATATATATTGCAAATATTAGTGCTGCCACTATAGCTACAAGAAAATTTGCCAATGGACCTGCAAGACTAACTTTTAAGTCATCCTTGTAGTAGTTCTTAAAGGCTCCTGGATTGACTTGAACTGGTCTTGCATATCCTATTCCAAGTAATAGAACACATAAAAATCCAAAAGGATCTATATGCTTTGCAGGGTTTAATGTAAGCCTTCCTTGAAACCTTGCCGTTTTATCTCCTAATTTATCTGCTACTAGTGCATGAGCATATTCATGAAAAGTAAATGCCAGTAGTATTGCTGGAAGTGTTAAAATTTTCTCTAATAAAAAACCCATTCTTTCCTCCTTATTTATCACTTTCTTTAGTTATATATTATCATAATATTTATATATAAAATATTAATTTATTATAAAAATAGATAAATACATACTAATAAAACTTAATATGTATTTATCTTATTTATTATTTCTTGTCAGATTTTAATGTTGTATAAACCAACTTTCCAGTACTATCTGTTGTTGCAATAAAATCTTCTTTTATTTGAACAAGTTTTCCTTCATATTCAACTTCTAATCCTGTAGTGAGATTTTTAACAGCACCTTTAAGGTTGTCATTAATCAATATTTCACTTTCATTATTAAAGTATATATCTTTTCTATTTACTACAGCTTCTAAATTTACAGTTTTCCATGATGATGTATCTTCATCAACTTTTCCATAAATTATACTTGATATTTTTTCACCATTAAGCTCACCAATATAAATCACATCATTTCTATCAATTCCAAGAAGTGTTAAATTCTTATTAGAATTAAAAGTAAGTTGCTTATTGGGACTTGTAACGTAAAATTTATTATTTATTTCATCTTCATATACCAATCTATCCACATGAGGAATAACCTGCATATTTCCTAAAACACTAGCTTGAAGCGAAACCCTACTTTTATCATTGTTAATATCTATTCTGTAAACCATACTCTTAAGTCCACCTCTATAAATATCAACATAATAAACACTTGTAAATGTAGATTCAGTTATTTTCATTACCTTCATATCATCTTCATAATCACATATACTAGTAACATAACTTACAGATGAGTCTTTAGGGCTATATGTAATAAGCTGAATTACCGTTTCACCATCTTTAACAACTTTTTCTGCAATTATAAGTCTATCTCTGTCTGATAGCCATTTATAGTACAAAATTTCTCCATTATCTTCTGTCTTAACTTCTGTCTTTGTTCCTGTCTTGCTTTCTTCTATATATAAAGTATCCTTTTCATAGTAAGTAAGATATTTTCCATTATAAGATATATTAACATTTTCTGCTCCATTTGGAATTATCACATTAATATCTTTTGTATTCTGTTTTTCTATGTCTATTTTGTTACTTTTAAATTTTGATGAATGTTTAAATACAAAATTATCTAAAACGAACAATCCACCAATCTGTAATATTATAGATAATATTGCCCAGGCAATTATCTTTTTATACAACTTCATAATATACTCTCTCCTTAAGTTTATTTAACAATAATTGCTGTTGGGATTGCTCTTTCACCCATACTATTCGAAGGTGTATTTCTAACTTCTCCATCATAATATAATGTTGTTGATTTACCACCATCAAGATTCATTGCATTAACAGCACCTAATTGATACATTATCTCCTGAGTTTCTTTTAAAGTTGCTCCAAGGCTTCCTACACCTCTTCCATCAATAACCAATAAAATAATAGCACCATCTTGTCTCTGTCCTATTGCAGTTCTTGGTGCAATACCCCATCCACCATCACCACTCATTGGTGTCATTTTTCCATTAACAACTAATGTTGGACCAAAACTCAATGCTTCTTGAATTTTTCTTTCTTTTAAATCATCAATTGAATATTTACCTACAATCATAACTCCTTGTTTATCAATTGCAAGAAGTTCTGTTTTATTACCTTCTCCAAGATCATTGTGAACTACTTCTCCACCACTCATTACTATCCCAGATGGAATACCACCATTTCCTGTCCATTGAGATGTTGATGACTGATCTACAAACGCTCCACCATTAACTGCTGCAACAGCATTATAGTTTTCAGCAATTTGTGATGTAGTCTGACCTTCTTCATTTAATTTAGTAGTATGACCCACTTTAACTCTTGTAGGATCTTTTACTACTAGATAATAACCTGTAAATTTAGGGTTATCAGCAAGTTCATAAAATTCTATTGTATCATCTTTAACTTTAGGTATGTTTATTTCAGATGCATTTGTAGTTTCATCTGTTGCTTCAGTAGAATTATTCCCCAAAATTTTATTTATCTTTTCCTCAGACAAAAACCAAGTTGCAAGATATTGATGAGTCATAGATGTCATAGCAGCACCTACATATGTACTTTTGGCATTATTGAAGGGCCCATATAAAAGCAAAAAAGGAAAAGTACACGCTGTGAAAATAAATTCAAATAATAAAAACATAATCAAAGTTTTCCCGGAAACCTTTTTGTTTTTTCTCTTTCCTTTTTTAGGCTTAGGTTTAGGCCTGCGCTTCATATTTTTGTTACCTGTATTTTTATTCATAATAATATCCTCTCTAAAAATGCATGCTTTAAACTTCTTTTTTAAAAATATACCAAATCTTATTATATATTATTTATATTTAAATTACAATCATATCACTTTTTCAATATTAATATTAAAAACTCATCATTATTCTCCTTCAAACACTATATTTATACATATAAATTATTATATTATCTATGTTGTAATTATAAGTCTACAGAAAATATAAAAAATTAACTTTCAAATGCAACATATAGTATAGTTTGCTCAATTATCTATATTCTAACAATATTTTATTACATAATTATGCTATAATCTCATAAGGAGGTGCTTATTTTATGGAAGATAAAATTTTAGATATATTAAAAAATTCATCTCAGCATGTATCTGGAGAAATTTTAAGTTCATCACTTGATGTATCAAGAACTGCCATTTGGAAACATATTAAAAATTTAAAGAATAAAGGATATCTTATTGAAGGCATATCAAACAAAGGTTATAAACTCCTTTCTTCTCCTGATAAAATTAATAAGCCTGATTTCTTTTCAAAACTTAAAACAAAAGAACTAGGCAGAAATTTTATACATTTTGATTTAATAGATTCAACAAATTTAAAAGCAAAAGACCTTGCAAAAAATAATTGCCCTAATGGAACTATCATAGTTGCAGAAGAACAATCTATGGCAAACGGAAGATTTAAAAGAGTTTGGAATTCTCCTAAAGGTGGAATATGGTTTACTTTAATATTGAGACCTCATATCCCCACTTCTGAGGCTCCTAAAATAACTCAAATAACAGCCGCATGCATATATAAAACATTAAAAGAATTAAATATTGATTCAAAAATAAAATGGCCAAATGATATTCATTTAAATAATAAGAAATTATGTGGTATTCTTGGAGAAATGAGTTGTGATATGGATACTATAAATTATCTTGCCATAGGAATAGGCATGAATATAAATGTTGATATAACTTTGCTCGATGAAGAAGTTCAAAAAACTGCAACATCGTTAAAAAATGAATATAATATTGAATTTGATAGAAATGAAATTCTTGCAAAATTTTTGAATAACTTTGAAATTGAATATGAAAAATTCTCAAAGGATTTAAATCTAGAAAACACAATAAAAATTTGTAGAGAACATTCAAATATATGGGGTAAAAAAGCAAAACTTATAACATATGCTAATGAAGAACTAGTTACATGTATTTCTTTATCTAATCAAGGTGATCTTATTATTCAAGATGCTGATGGTAATGAAAGAACTGTTTTATCCGGTGAAATTAGCTTTAAACTTGACTAAATAGAACTCATTAGAATTTTTTACTACAGTATAAAATTCTAATGTTAAAAGATTTATATCATACAGGAAATCTATATATATTTCACTCTGAACTTTACAGTTATAATTTAGAAATAATATAGTAATCTTAACATTAATTATTACATGCTTATTGCAAAATATATAAAAGTAATATCTTTAATAAATCTACTTCTAGATTTTATAAAGATATTACTTTCATTTTTAATTCTAATAATTTTTACGTTCTATAGCTTTTTTTAGAAAACTATCTTTCTTTACAGACACACGTATATGCTCTCCCGTAGCTATTAATCCATTATTATCAAATGCTCTTAGTAAAAAAGTATATTTTCTACCATCAACATTAGTAAGCTCTGCTTCTGCCCATACATTAACACCTTCTGCTGTAGCATTTAGATGTTCTACAATAATCTTTGTTCCTACAGTAGTATAATCATCTTCTAAAAAAGTCTGTGCCAAATCTGAAGCTGCACCTTCCATAATAGCAGCAACTATTGGAGTAGCTAATACATCCACACTTCCACTTCCAACACTACTTGCTAACAAATCTTTAGTAACCAAACATTCTCTTTTTGATTTTTTCCCAATTTCATATTTACCCATATAAATTCACACCTTTCTATTTAAGAATAACACCAACTTCCAATTAAAACCAGAACATTCTCCAAACTTAAATTAGAAATATGGCAATAATTTTTCTTTAAATCTATTTAAATATTTGCACATCTTTAATAAAACACAAAAATAAAAGAGATAATAAATTTTATTATCTCTTTTATTTAAAATTCAGTACTATTAACTATAATAATACTATTCCATTTTCATCACATATTTTTAAATTTTTATCATCCCATGTTGATGATTGAACTTCTCCAATATGCGCTTTTCTTAATAGATACATACATATTCTTGATTGACCTATTCCACCACCTACAGTGTATGGTAATTCACCATTTAAAAGCATCTTATGAAAAAGAAGTTCTCTTCTATCATCGCATCCTGCAATTGTAAGTTGCTTATCTAATGTTTCTTCATCTACTCTTATTCCCATAGATGAAACTTCAAACGCTCTTTCTAAAAGAGGATAGTAGAATATTATATCACCATTTAAATTCCAATCATCATAATCCGGTGAACGTCCATCATGCTTTTTGCCAGATTTTAATGTTCCACCAATTTGCATTATAAATACTGCACCTTTTTCCTTTGCTATAATATCTTCTCTTTCTTTAGGAGTCTTATCTGGATACTTATCTTCAAGTTCTTGCGTAGTTATAAAGAATATATCTTCTGGAAGAAATTTATCTTCATTGATTAATTCATTACATGTAAATTCTTCTGCCGCTTTAAAAGCTGAATATATATTTTTTACTATGCTCTTTAATGTATCTATATTTCTATCTTTCTTATCTATAATTTTTTCCCAGTCCCACTGATCAACATATATAGAATGAATATTATCTAATTCTTCATCTCTTCTTATAGCATTCATATCAGCATATAATCCTTCACCAACTTTAAAACCATATCTGTGTAGACTATATCTTTTCCATTTTGCTAATGAGTGTACAATTTGCACTTCCTTCTTAGCTTCTAATAAATCAAAACTAACAGGTCTTTCAATTCCATTTAAATTATCGTTAACTCCGGTATTAGGTTCAACAAATAATGGTGCTGAAACTCTTGTTAAATTCAAATTTTCTGCTAAAGCCTTTTCGAAAAAATCTTTGATTTTTTTTATGTGAACTTCAGTTTCAATTAATGAATATTTGCTTTTATAACCTTCTGGAATTATTAATCCTTCAATGTTCATGTGTCTGCCCCCTTAAATTTAATAGCCAACTATATTCACAGTTAACAGTTAACAGTTAGCAAGCAACAGTTATCTGTTAAAATATACAAACATTCTTATGTCATTATTATTAACTTTTTAACTTCATTTTATTTTTAGTTGCATGCATACAAAACAAAAGTTAAATTTTTAAGTTGTGTAATAATATATAAAAATAGATCAAGACTGATTATTACAATCTTGATCTATAGTCAGCTTTTCTATTTTATAATTTTATAAAAATTTTTTACATTTGTCAATTTTTACGTAAAATTATTTTCTTATTCAAAAATAATTTCTATTATTTATTAAGTACCTTTTGAATATTTTCTTTTAATACTTTTGCTGAATCTTGTAATTTTTTAAGTTCTTTTTCATCCTTTATAACAGGATTAACTATTCTTACTGCACCTGTACTGTTAAGAACTGTTGGTACTGCTAAATAAACATCATCAATATCGTATTGACCTTCCATCAAGCTTGAAACTGTTAATATAGTGTTTTCATCTCTCAATATAGCTTCAACAATTCTTGTTGTTGCAAGCCCTATTGCAAAATATGTAGCACCTTTTCTGTTTATTATCTCATAAGCAGCATTTACAACATCTTTTGCAATTACTTCTTTAATTTCTTCATCCCATTCAAGATTAAACTTTTTAGCATATTCATCAAAAGTTTCACCTGCTATGCTTGCAGTACTCCAACTTACAACTTCACTATCACCATGTTCACCTAATACATAAGCATGAACGTTATTATTATTTACATTTAAATATTTTCCAATAACATACTTTAATCTAGATGTATCTAACACTGTCCCTGAAGCAATAACTCTTTCTTTAGGAAATCCTGATAATTTATATGTTATATATGCTAAGACATCACAAGGATTTGATACTACTAATAAGATAGCATTTGGACTTGCTGCAGCAATTTGAGGAATAAATCCTTTAAAAATGTTATAATTCTTTTCTATAAGATCTAATCTTGTTTCTCCTTCTTTTTGAGCCGCACCAGCAGTAATTACTACTATATCAGAATCCTTAGTTTCGCTTATATCGCCAGCGTATATGTTTACAGGCTTTACAAAAGATGTTCCATGAACTAAATCCATTACTTCACCCATTGCTTTATCCATATTTATATCACAAACACAAATTTCAGTTGCTACTCCACTATTCATTAATGCATATGCTGTAGTTGCTCCTACGAACCCTGCTCCTATTACCGATACTTTACGTTTTCTTTCTATCATCTATTTTTCCTCCTAAATTATATAAATATAATATTATTATTTACAATATGTTAGAATATTATTATTTATATATTACTTTCAACTATTAACAAACAAAATTTAATTTATTATTATTTAGTAATAATTATTTATTATTATATCGTATTTGAAATTTGTCGTAAATACTATATAATTAATTTTAACAAGTTAATAATTAATTTTCTTATGTATACATAAAATGGAGGTAAAACTTTAATGAAATTATTATTTTTTGATACAGAAACTACTAGTATCAAACCTGGGAGCATCTGTCAGCTAAGTTATATCACTGTCGATGCAAGCACAAAACCTCAAGTGACTACGGGGAAAAATTTCTTTTTTACCGTAGATGAAATGGATCCCTCTGCCCAAGAAATACATGGTTTTTCATTGGAAAAACTTTATGAATTATCTGAGGGGCAATATTTCGAAGATTTAGCTTTTGATTTTATAAATGACTTCAGAGAAGCTGACTTTATAATTGGCCATAATGTGAATTTTGATATTAGATTTTTAAAACATGAATTATTCACTTTAGGAGAATTATTTGAACCTAAAAATATTTTTTGTACAATGGCATATTATAAAGATATCTGCAGAATCCCTAAGGCTAATGGCGAAATAAAAAATCCAAAACTTTCAGAAGTTATAGACTGGCTAAATGTATCAGAAAAACAGATTGCCGAAACTTCTGAAAAACTTTTTGAAGGTAGCGGAAACTACCATGATGCTAGATTTGATACTGCAGCTACATACCTTACCGTTATAGAAGGCTTGAAAAAGGGTCATATTGCTAAAGGTTACTTTACAAATATTTTAAAACAACAAAACTAATTTTTAAAAGATAAGTCTTTATATTTTATCATAGAGATTTATCTTTTTTCATTATCAAATTACACAAATCATCATATAATATTAGTAATCCTTAATGAATAAACTGTAGATACTTAAATGGGGTGTGATTAGTTGAAAAAATATGTTTGTGAAGTCTGTGGATATGTTTATGACCCTGAACTAGGTGACGAGGATGGTGGAATTGATCCAGGTATACCATTTGAGGATTTGCCTGATTACTGGGTATGTCCTATATGTTCTTTCAGCAAGGATAATTTTTCTCCTGAATAGTAATTTCCATGAATTTTCTTTATAAATCTTAAAACGAGTTTTAGAAATTATATTAAATTTCTAAAACTCGTTTTTCTAATATCCAAATATGTCTTTTTGATATTTTTTGCACAAATCTTTATCCATAGCTTCAACATTTTCTAATGGATATTTTATTTTCATTATTTCATATTTATTTATACCAAGTAAATGATATGGAAGAAGCTCTACCTTTTCTACATTAGGTATTGTATCTATATATTTCTTAAGTTCCTTCAAATGGCCTTCTCCATCCGTTATACCTGGTACAACAACATGCCTAATCCACATTTTAGTATTATTTCTTTTCATAGCTTCAAGGAATTTTAGTGACTCATCTATATCCATTAATGTAACATTCTTATACCCCTCTCTTGTATAATGTTTAATATCATACAATACAAGATCAGTATATTTTAATATTTCATCATAATCACCAAATCCATATCCCGATGTATCTAAACAAGTATTTATATTTCTACTCTTACATAATTTCAACACTTCAAGCAAAAATTCTGGCTGTCTTAATGGATCTCCTCCTGAAAATGTAACTCCACCTCCACTTGCTGCAAAATAACTTTTAAACTTTTCAATTTTATTTACAAGTTGCTCTGGAGTATATTCTTCTCCACCACTAGGAGTCCAAGTATCAGGATTATGACAAAATTTACATCTTAATGCACATCCCTGAAAAAACACAACAACTCTTATTCCTGGTCCATCTACAAGTCCCATAGTTTCAACTGAATGAATTTTTCCTTTAACCATTTTATCTCCACCTTTTCTTCAATTGACAGTTATGGATGAAAACTTTCAGTTTCCTTAATTTATTAAGTATCAATTGTTTATTATCATTCATACATCAATTTAATTATGCTACTTTTTATAGTAAAGTAAAACCTTGGATTAACAAAGCTTCATCCAAGGTTCTACATCATCTATATTATTTTATCTTTTGTAAATATATTTAGAAGTTAAAAATTACATTTTTTCGTGGAATGTTCTATTTATAACGTCTAATTGTTGTTCTCTTGTTAACTTAATGAAGTTTACAGCATATCCTGAAACTCTGATAGTTAATTGAGGATATTCTTCTGGATGATCCATAGCATCTAATAATGTTGCTCTGTTAAATACATTAACATTTAAGTGATGCGCTTTTTGACCGAAGTATCCATCCATCATAGCACTTAAGTTAGTGATTTGATCTTCTTTAGTCTTTCCTAATGCATCTGGTACAATTGAGAATGTATTAGAAATACCATCTTGTGAATGTTCATATGGTAATTTAGCAACTGAATTTAATGATGCTAATGAACCACTGTTATCTCTTCCGTGCATTGGGTTAGCTCCTGGTGCAAATGGTTC
Organism: Clostridium butyricum; assembly: GCF_006742065.1. NCBI lineage: Bacteria > Bacillati > Bacillota > Clostridia > Eubacteriales > Clostridiaceae > Clostridium > Clostridium butyricum. The sequence continues at coordinate 2,783,835 of NZ_AP019716.1, forward strand.
TCCAGCTTTTCTTCCACATGGAGTAGTACCAGTCTTCTTACCATAAACAACGTTAGAAGTTATAGTTAATACTGATTGAGTATGGTATGCATTTCTGTAAGTCTTGTTCTTTCTGATTTTGTTCATCATGTTTTCAACTAAGAATACAGCGATATCATCAACTCTGTCGTCATCATTTCCGTATTTAGGGAAATCACCTTCAACTTCGAAGTCCACAGCTATTCCTTCTTCATTTCTTATTGGCTTAACTTTAGCATATTTAATAGCTGAAAGTGAGTCAGCACAAACTGAAAGTCCTGCTATACCACAAGCCATTGTTCTGAATACATCTCTATCATGTAAAGCCATTTGTAAGCTTTCATATGAATATTTATCATGCATGTAATGTATACAGTTTAATGTATTAACATAAAGGTTAGCTAACCAATCTGTCATAACTTCGAATTTTTCCATAACTTCGTTATAATCTAAGTATTCAGAAGTTATTGGTTCCATCTTAGGTCCAACTTGCATTCCATACTTTTCATCTTTACCACCATTTATAGTGTAAAGTAAAGTTTTAGCTAAGTTAACTCTAGCTCCGAAGAATTGCATTTGCTTACCAACTTTCATTGCAGATACACAACAAGCGATAGCATAGTCATCTCCCCAGTATTCAAGCATTAAATCATCATTTTCGTATTGAACTGAACTTGTGTCAATAGAAACTTTTGAACAGAAATCCTTAAATCCTTGTGGTAATCTAGTTGACCATAAAACTGTTAAGTTTGGTTCTGGTGATGGTCCGATTGTATATAGTGTATTAAGAATTCTGAATGAGTTCTTAGTAACTAAAGTTCTTCCATCTAATCCCATACCTGCGATTGATTCAGTAACCCATGTTGGATCTCCTGAGAATAAATCATTGTATTCTGGAGTTCTTAAGAATTTAACTAATCTTAATTTCATTACGAAATGGTCGATTATTTCTTGAGCTTCTTCTTCAGTTATAACTCCGTTTTGTAAATCTCTTTCAATATATATATCTAAGAATGTAGAAGTTCTACCAAGTGACATTGCAGCACCGTTTTGTTGTTTTATTGCTGCTAAGTATCCAAAGTATAACCATTGAACTGCTTCTTGTGCATTAGTTGCTGGAGCAGATATATCTATTCCGTAGCTTAATGCCATTTCTTTAAGTTCTTTTAATGCAACGATTTGATCAGAAAGTTCTTCTCTTAATCTGATAACTTCTTCATCTATAGTAGTTACTTCTAATGTTTTCTTTTGAGCTATTTTATCTTCGATTAATTTGTCAACTCCGTATAAAGCAACTCTTCTGTAGTCACCTATGATTCTTCCTCTACCATAAGCATCTGGAAGACCTGTAACTATACCTGATTTTCTAGCTAATCTCATTTCATCTGTGTAAGCATCGAAAACACCTTGGTTGTGAGTTTTTCTATACTTAGTAAATATTTCAGAAATCTTAGGATTTACTTCATATCCATAAGCCTTAGCTGCATTTTCAGCCATTCTTATTCCACCTTCAGCCATTACAGCTCTCTTTAAAGGTGCATCAGTTTGAACTCCTACGATTTTTTCAATTGCTTTGTCTATATATCCTGGTGCATATGCGTTTATTCTAGATGCAGTATCTGTATCAACATCTAAAACTCCACCATTATCTCTTTCTTTTTTGAATAAGTCACTTACTTCATCCCATAACTTAGTAGTGTTTTCACTAGCTCCAGCTAAGAAAGAATCATCACCTTCATAAGGAGTGTAGTTAAGTTGAATAAAGTTTCTTACATCAACACTTTTTTGCCATTGTCCACTTTTAAACCCATCCCATTGTTTAAACATAATTGTTTCCTCCTTTGTTTTGTATATATCTTTTAATAACGAAATATACACTTTAACTAAAATCAATTATTCAAAGCTTTATAAAAACTTTGTTAAATCATCTTCAATATCATTGTAATACATAATCGACAAAATGAAAAGTTTTTTTTGAAAACAATTAAAAATTTATTTGTTTTTTATATTTTTCCAAAACTTTATTTTAATATTTTTGATTTTATCTAAGTTTCTTCCGATATTTGTCCCATGCATTGTTCATTTATACTTCCTAAAGCCTAAAAGATTGTTAATTTTTTATCATTGTTTTCTTGTTTATATTTTCTGATTATTCATTCAAATGTTTTTATGATTTATAACTTTCATTTTTTATTTTTTTCTAATAAATAAAAACAAGTTCCAAACAAAAGTCTATCCCTTATTCTTCTAGTTTATTATAAATATTAACAAGTAATGATTATCCAAAACAATTATCTAAATAAAATGCAAATTGCAATATTTCTGTTAAATACTATCATTAACTTTAATACTTACTATTTATAATTGTTGTTCTCTTGTCAATCTATTCACTTTCACTTCTCTTCAAATATAAAACTTACATCAGTATTTATTTCTTAATACATAAAAATAAGGTGAAGTCACTAGTACATCACCTTATTTTTCCCTATATATTGTATTATTTTGCACCATATTGAGAATAGTAATCATCAATTCTTGCTTTTATCTCATCATTAATAATTATTTTACCATTAACTTCTTTATTATATAAATATTCTATAACTTCAGCCATAGTTACTATTGCACAAGTTTTAAAACCAAATTTTTCTCTTATTTCAACTAATGCTGATTGTTCTCCTTGGCCTCTTTCCATTCTATCAACAGAAATTATAAGCCCTTTTACATCAACATCTCCTTGGCTCTTTAATATAGGCATTGTTTCATAAATCGAAGTTCCTGCTGTTGTAACATCTTCAACTATAAGAACCTTATCTCCATCATTTATCTTACTTCCTAACAAGATCCCTTTATCACCGTGGTCTTTAACTTCTTTTCTATTAGAACAATACTTAACATCTATATCAAAATTATTTGATAATGCAATTGCTGTTGTAACCCCTAATGGAATCCCCTTATATGCAGGTCCAAATAATATATCGTAATCATCTCCAAAGTTTTCTTTTATTGCTTCTGCATAAAATTCTCCAAGTCTGCTTAACTGACTTCCTGTTTGATAATTCCCTGTATTAACAAAGAAAGGTGTTTTTCTTCCACTCTTTGTAACAAAATCTCCGAATGTCAACACTCCACATTCAATCATAAAATCAATAAATTCCTTTTTGTAAGCTTTCATCTTTTATTCCTCCGTTAACTTCAAACTTTTTTATTAAATAATTCCTACTATATCATTTATATCCTTGATTCCTTGTTCTTTCAAAAATGCTTCCATTTCTTCAATTATTTCTTTTCCTGCCATTGGATTTATAAAGTTAATTGTTCCAATCTGCACCGCACTTGCTCCCGCCATCATGAATTCGATAGCATCTTTTCCTGTAGATATTCCTCCAAGACCTATTACAGGAATATCTATTGCCTTAGAAACTTCATAAACCATTCTAAGTGCAACAGGTTTTACTGCTGGGCCTGAAAGACCAGCACTTATATTATTAAAAACTGGTTTTCTTTTATATATGTCTATCGCCATACCTTTTAATGTATTTATAAGTGAAATAGAATCCGCTCCTGCTTTTTCACATTTTACAGCCATATCAACTATATCTTCAGCATTAGGTGAAAGTTTCACCATTAATGGTTTTTTCACTATGGATTTTATTTCTTTAACAACATCATATGCCACATCTGATTTTATCCCAAAAGCCATTCCACCATGTTTTACATTTGGACACGATATGTTAAGTTCAATCATATCCACATCAGCTTCATTTATTTTTGTGACAGCAGCAACATAATCCTCGATACATCCTCCACCTATATTAGCTATAACATTAGTACCAAGTTTTCTCATCTTAGGAAGCTCATTTGATATAAATGCATCTATCCCTGGATTGTTAAGTCCTACTGAATTCATCATTCCTGAAGGTGTTTCAAAAACTCTAAGTCCATCATTACCTTCTTTAGGATTAATTGTAAGACCTTTTGAAGATATACCTCCAAGAATTCCTACATCATAAAAGTTATTATACTCAGCTCCAAAACCAAATGTTCCTGATGCAGCAATTACAGGATTCTTAAAATCTACACCATTTATATTTACGTTCATCATCTTTTAATTCCCCCCTTAGTTACAATTCCACATAGTATCCATCAAATACAGGACCATCTTTACACGTTCTCTTGTTTCCTTCTTTTGTCTTACATGTGCATACCAAGCAAGCACCTACTCCACACGCCATATGCTTTTCCATAGATACATACACTTTAACATTTTTTTCTTTACACATTTCAATTACTTTTTTCATCATAACTTCAGGGCCACAGCATAATACTGTATCATATTTTTCAACATTTATAAGTTCTGTAACAAAACCTTTATGTCCATGACTTCCTGTATTAGTGGATACTTTTATTTCATTTACATAAGGCTTAAAATCATCCACTAAATAAACATCATCTCTAAATCCACAATATAAATCTATAACTTCATTATTATTCTTAGCTCTTAGTCTCTTTGCAAGTTCAAACATCGGTGCTGTACCTATTCCACCTGCAACTAATGCCACTTTTCCATAATCCTTATCCAAATCAAATCCATTTCCAAGAGGACCTGTTAAATTTATTTCATCATTTTCTTTAAGTCCTGCAAATTCCTTAGTTCCAGTTCCAACTACTGCATATAAAAAAGTTAACTCATCACCGCTCTTTTCACATATACTTATAGGTCTTGGAAGTAAAGTTGCTCCATTAAGCTTTAGCATGTAAAATTGTCCTGCTTTTATTTCACTTTTATCCTCAACTACTAATTTGTATATATCTTTTGAAATTTCTTTATTTGAAATTACTTTTGCACTTCTATATGTAATCGCCATTTTTACCCCTCCGTAGGTAGTTAACAGTTAACAGTTAACAGTTAACAGTTTTGTGGATAGAAAATTGCTGAGCAATTTTCTAAATAAACTCTTAATTGTTACTTGCTGACCATAACTACAGTATCATTTTTTAGAAACTTATCATTCATACAATAAAATTACTTTAGTAATTTTATTACCAACTGTTAACTGTTACTTGTTAACTGCTAACTGTATTGCGTCTCTCATTTTTACCGCTTCTTCTCTTGCACATATTGCAAAATCTTCAGCAGGTCTTCCAGCTTTTTTATATGCTAATAATATTCCCCTTGAAGAATTAACAACACCGCCGTTTCCATTATTTAAATATAATGCCACATCTTCAGCAGTACCCCCTTGAGCTCCATATCCTGGTATCAAGAAGAACATGTTTTTATAGTTTGCTCTTATTTTCTTTCCTTCGTCTACATGAGTACATCCTATAACTCCACCAATCGCTGTATATCCACAACTTCCAGTGCAACTTTTAGCCATTTCAGTAATCTTATCAGCAACTACTTCATAAACTTTTTTTCCTTCTACAGTATCTAAATACTCAATATCTTCTGCTCCTGGATTAGATGTTCTTACTAAGCTAAATACTCCTTTTTTTCCACTTTCTAAATAAGGCATATATGGTTCTATACTATCCATTCCCATATAAGGACTTAATGTTATAAAATCAGCTTCAAAATCCCCTTCAAAATGAGCTTTTGCATACATTTTTGCTGTAGCTGCTATATCTCCTCTTTTTATATCAGCTATTATTATTTCATCTTTTTCTCTTAAATACTCAAGAGTTTTCTTATACGCAATAAGACCTTCTAAGCCTAATGCTTCATAATATGCTATCTGAACTTTAAAACAAGCTGCAACATCATATGTAGAATCTATAATCTGTTTATTAAACTCAAATATGGCTTCTCCTGAAGTTCTGCCTTCTCTTATATGTTCTGGAACATAATCTAAAGCTGTATCGAGTCCTACACAAACAACGCCTCGTTTTTCTACTCTGTCATATAACTTATCAATAATATTATTTGTCATTTTAAAGTTCCTCCTGTTTTTTATTTATATATTTTTTATAATTAGTTTTTCTTATATTTAATTACTCCGCCCTTAACTGTAGCTAAAATTTCCCCATAAAACTCCATTCCTTCAAATGGTGTATTTTTTCCCTTTGATAAAAATTCTTCACTATTAATTTTTATCTTTTTATCTATATCAACAAGAACTAAATCCCCTTCAGTTCCAATACATACTTTACCTTTGTTCATTTCTAAAAGTTTTGCACCATTATAAGACATAAGCTGGCTTAACTTGTTTAATGAGATTCCGTTTTCTCTAACAAGTTTCGTATAACAAATTGGAAATGCTGTTTCTAATCCAACCATTCCAGGTGAACCTTTTTTCTTTTCCTCTTCTGTATGCGGTGCATGATCAGTACCTATTGTATCAACCATTCCAAGTTTAATAGCTGAAATTATTGCATCAACATCTTCTTGTTCTCTTATAGGTGGATTTACTCTATAATCATTTATATCTCTTGTAAGACCTATGTGATGTGGTGTAACTTCAAGAGTAATATTGGCTCCGCTCATCTTACCATCTATTATGTACTTTATACTTTCTTTAGTACTTACATGACACATGTGAAGTCTAGCACCACTTAATTTCGCAAGTTCTACATCTCGAAGGGTCATCATATTTTCTGCTATTCTCATATCTATCTTTGAAAATTCTGGTGATTCAGCATGAGACATTATGATCCAATTATTTTTCTTTGCAATTTTCATCGCTTCAAGCATGGTATTAGAATTCGAAACTCCAACACCATCATCTGAAAGTGCTTTTATCTCCAAGTCATCTTTTAACTCTTCAAGATGCGATAAAGTTATTCCATCAAAATTCTTAGTCACAGAAAGACATTGATGTACATCTATTAAATCCAACTCTCTGCTTTTATTTCTAACATATTCTAATGTTTCTTTTGAAGAACATATAGGATTTGTATTTGCCATAAGGCACACTCCTGTATATCCCCCTCTAAGTGCTGCCTTTGATCCTGTTTCAATATCTTCTTTCCATGTTAATCCTGGATCTCTAAAATGAGTGTGTGTATCTATAAAAGAAGGCATAACCACTTTACCATCTGCATCTAATATTTCCGAATTCTCTTTATTTATATCTATTCCTATTTCATTTATTATTCCATCTTTTATATAAATATCTCCGATAAAATCTTGGGATAAATCTATTATTCTTGCATTTTTAATTAATAATTCCATATAAACACCCCGCTTATTCACTTGATCATTGAAAGTTGATAATTAAAAGTTAAAATTATTAAATTACTCTGTATTTTTTGTTATTACAATTTAAAAAATTCCCTTAAGAATTTCATCTTAACTTTCAACTATCCACTCTTAACTGCTATAGTCTTGTTATAGTATCACAATATTCACATCTATATCTGCCAGTTTCCTTGTCAACAAGTATGAATGAGTGCGTTACATAATCTTCAACACCTGTTATGCAGCTTGGATTTTTGCATCTTATTATATTTTCCACTTTTTCCGGAAGTGTAGGTTTTACCTTGTTTACAATAACCTCATCCTTTACTTCACATATTGTCATAGTTGGTGAAAGAAGACCTAAAACTGTATAGTCAAGCTTTTCGCAGTTTTCTATTTTTATTATATCCTTTTTACCTAATTTTTTACTATCTGCATTTATTATAAGGGCAACACTATAATCATTTTTATCAAGTTCAAGATAATTAAATATTTTAATACCCTTTCCTGCTTCAATATGGTCTATTACTATACCATTTTTAATGCTTGTTATTTCTAGCATCTACATCACCCCCAAAAGTTTTATCATAAGAGCCATTCTTACATACATACCATACTCTGCTTGTTTAAAGTAGCAAGCTCTCTCATCATCATCTACTTCATATGATATTTCATTAACTCTTGGCAGCGGATGCATAACTATCATATCTTCTTTTGCCATATTCATTTTTGTTTTATCTAATATGTAACTATCTTTTAATCTTAAATATTCTTCTTCATTAAAGAATCGTTCTTTTTGAATTCTTGTCATATATAAAATATCCAAATCATTTATTACATCTTCTAGTTTTTCTACTTCCATGTATTCTATGTTATTCTTTTGAAGGATTTCTTCTCTTATATATTGAGGAATCGCAAGTTCCTTAGGTGATATCAAAACAAATTTATTATTTGAATATCTTGACATAGCTTTAATTAATGAATGAACAGTTCTTCCAAATTTTAAATCTCCGCATATACCAATAGTATGATTATTCAATCCATTTTTTAAGCTTGTTATTGTAAGTAAATCTGTTAAAGTCTGAGTTGGATGCTGATGACCTCCATCTCCAGCATTTATAACAGGAACTCCTGAATAAATACTTGCAACTTTCGCTGCACCTTCTTTTGGATGTCTCATTGCAATAATATCTGAATAGATTGATACCATCTTTATAGTATCAGAAAGTGTCTCACCTTTAGAAATTGATGTAGAACTCGGTTCTGAAAACCCTAATATTTTTCCTCCAAGTCTCATCATTGCAGCTTCAAAGCTCAACCTTGTTCTCGTACTTGGTTCATAAAATAAAGTTCCTAATATTTTTCCATCACATATGTGTGAGAATTTTTGTGGATCTGCCATAATTTGATGTGCCAGTTCAAAGATTTCATTTAATTCTTCTACTGTAAAATCTCTAGGTTCTATTAAATGTCTTATTTTTTTTGTCATTTTTATCACTCCTTCTTAACCTCTCCGTGTTAATTTAAAGGCAGGAAATTATATAAAAAAAGCCTTTCCTAATTTAAAGGAAGGCATAATAATCCTAATGCATCTACATTGTTATATAACTTCCTTATTGATCTCTCTGAATCAAATTAAAGGTTATTCTTTGTGTAAGAATAACACTTATTTTTTACTGTGTCAACACAAATATTAATACAGATACTATCAAACCTTATAATCAACATAAAATTTACTATGTGATTAGTAATTAAAATCAGCAATATGAAAAAGAACTCTAATTTTAAAATATATTTCTACTTACAATAATAGTTTTATCCTTAAAGCAAATAAAGATTCCATTGCTGGAATCTTTATTTATATTAGAAATTATTCATTACACTATCCCACATCATCTTTCCACATTTAGCTAAAGTTACAGTTCCATAAACACTATTAGGAATTCCCATGGATAACACAGTAAAAGTAAACGATCCTTTTTGTAGATGTAAAAGCGCTGTATCATTTTCTACTCCACTCTTATCTCCTGTTTTACTTGATATCTCATATTTCAAATCATCTGGAATATATAATGCTAGTTTGTTTTTCATTTGCTGTCTTTGCAAAATATCTATCAACATAGTGCTATTTTTTTCATTTAAAAAACTTGAATTATGCAAATGCTTCCATATTTTAGATAAATCCAAAGCACTTGTTATGTTTTCAACACCACTACTTACTGCTCTTTCATCTGCTGTTTTTCTATTTAATTTCGTATTTCTCAATCCCTGGCTTTGTATATCTTCATTAATCGTATCCATTCCAACAATATCTATAAGCTTATTTGCTGCTGTATTATCACTTTGTATAAGCATTGCAACTAATAATTCAAAAAAAGTGTATTCTCTATTGTTGAATTCATGAATAATACCTGTTCCGTATACTTTGTCGTCTTCATTAATTGTTATTTTGTCTAAAAATGATCCTTTTCCATCTTCCACATATTTAATTGCCGAAACTGCTATAGGAAGTTTCATACATCCAGCACTTGTCATCTGAACATTTTCGTTATATCCATAACAAAATCCACTTTCTAAATCTTCAAAGAAAAATGCATATGTTCCTATTCTTGTTTCTAAATACTTCTTAATTTCTTTCATCATACCCACCACTTTCTAAAATACTAATTAATGTCACCAGGCATATTATATCCTCAATGTTAATTATAACAGATATCACTATTTGTTAAAAACTGTTAATCAGCAAACGATATACCTATCTTCTTTGCAACTGTTACTAATTCCCCTTCAGGATCTACTTTTTTATTGTTTCCTATTACATTTTCCAAACTATCATAAGTTATTTCATTTCCTTTTAAACATACCATACTTCCAAATTTTCCTTCATTAATAAGTTCTACGGCACCTACACCATATCTTGTTGACAATATTCTATCAAAAGTACATGTAGTTCCTCCTCTTTGAATATGGCCAAGAACAGTACATCTTACTTCTCTTTCTTTTACAAGCTTTTCTAAATCTTCTGCAAGCTTATTTCCGATGCCTCCAAGTCTTATTGGATCTGGACTATCTTCAACTATTTTAGCAACCATAACTTCTCCATCTTTAGGTTTTGCGCCTTCGGCAACTACTATTATAGTGAATAACTTACCTTGTTTTTTTCTCTCTTCAACCTTTTCAACAATTTTATTTATATCGTATGGGACTTCCGGGATCAATATAACATCTGCTGAACCTGCTATTCCAGATTCTAATGCTATGAAGCCTGCATTTCTCCCCATGACTTCTAATATCATAATTCTATGATGAGATTCTGCTGTTGTATGAAGTCTATCAAGAGCTTCTGTTGCAATATCTATTGATGTATTAAACCCAAATGTTATATCAGTCGATCCTAAATCATTATCAATTGTTTTTGGAACACCTATTACATTAATACCTTTTCTCGCAAAATCTCTTGCAGATGTGAGAGTTCCATCTCCTCCTATTACAACTAAAACATCAACATTTTCTTTCTTTAAATTTTCAACTGCTATATCTGATACATCTTTTTTTAATGTCTTTCCATCTTCAACAACCTGATAATCAAATAGGTTATCTTTATTTGAACTATATAGAATTGTGCCTCCTCTTGGTAAAAGACCTGATACAGTTGATAAATCCAGTTTCATGAAATCATTGTTATATAGCCCTCTATAACCAAACTTATAGCCAATAACTTCATAACCATAATTTAAAATTGCTGATCTTGTCGCTGCTCTTATTACTGCATTTAGACCGGGGCAGTCTCCCCCTCCAGTTAATAGTGCTATTTTCTTAATCTCTTTCTTCATTTTAATCCCCCCATACCATAATCTCTTTAACAAATTTTCAATATTTTCTGAATATTTGTTCAAAAAATTTTTAATCATCCCATACCTTTTTTAAATAGAAAAGTCATACAAGTATACGATTACTTCTATTTATTTTATGATATCATAAACTTCAATCTATGAAAAGTATAAATTGACAATATATGCTTTATTATATAAATATCTGAAATTATTTTTTTCTTTTTATCATACTATTATTATATAGTTTTTTTTTAGATATATACCAATAAATATTTTTTACATTAATAAAATTATGTAATTCTATTTTTATTCCATATTATAAAGCAAAAAAATTACAGCATAAATCATAGTATGCAGATTCACAAGCATCAATACTCAATCTAATCTGCATATTATAATAAATCACTGTAATTTACATATTAAGATTCATTCCTAACATCATAAGTATTGCAAATATAATACCAATACCTACTCTATATACTGCAAATACTCTCATAGGTCTTTTCTTTAAATACGCTACAAATTTCTCCATAACAACAAGAGAAACAATAAATGCAACAATAAATCCTACTATTAATGTTATCCACAATGTCATATTCATCATTGAAAAATCAAATTCAAAAATATCTTTTGCAGTAGACCCTATCATAGCAGGGACTGCTAAAAAGAAAGAAAATTCAGCAGCTATAGGAGTTGATAAACCAGCTACCCATCCCCCCATAATTGTTGATGCACTTCTTGACATACCAGGCCATACTGCGAGAACCTGAAACACTCCTACTTTTAATGATTGAAGTGGTGTTATTGAATCTATATTTTTAGTTGAATACTTTCTATTTTTTCTGAATTTATTTTCAATTATTATTAATAGAATACCGCCCACTATCAATCCTGCCACCACTATTTTAGGATTGAAAAGCATTTTTATCTGTCTATAAAACACTATTCCTATTACCCCCATTGGTATGCATCCAATGAGTACATTTATTCCAAACTGAAATCCTGTTTTTCCTTTTTTACCTTTTGTAAATATATAAGTAAAAAATTCAATAACACTATCTTTAATCTTTTTCCAATATAATACTACGACTGCAAGTATTGCTCCAAGCTGTATTACAACTTCAAACATATCGACAAATACCTTTGGATCATTAAATCCTATAATACTTGATGCAAGTATCATATGCCCCGTTGATGACACAGGAATAAATTCTGTAAGCCCTTCAACTATAGCTATTATTATAGCTTTTAGTATGAATAAAAAGTCTAACCCCACTATTTATCACTCACTTTCTTTTTCGCTCTGTTTCATTATAATAACATTTCTACATATTGTAAACAGAGTTAATTATCACCCAAATTCCTATTACTTCTTTTCTATAACTACACTTGTCATTGTATTTTGCCCATCTAGAGATAATTCAATAGTATTACTTCCATTTTCAAGCTTAACTTCTTTATTATTTTCAACTTGTTCATAGCCTTGTCCATTTATATTTAGATAATAAGACTTTAAAACTTTATCATCTTTAAATGCAGCTACAAATATATTATTTTCTTTTTTCTCTTTTTCTTTAGTTTTTTTGTTATTAGGATCTTTATCTTCTTCTTCATTATTTGATATAGAGCCACAAACTAATAAATAAGCCTTTTCATCGCTTCCTACAAGTTTATCAAAAGGACTTTTCTCAAATAATTTAGTTTCTTTAGTGAAAACTGTTGGTGGTGTAAAAACATTTTTTATCTTATACTCTACAGCACTTTCATTTTTTATATATGTAACATTACAATTGCTCCTTTTCTTTTCCGAACTGTTTTCAATTGATAACGTATATGAATCAAAATATTTACTTATATTATTTTTATAATCAAGTTGAGATGTATTGCCCATATAAGAAACCTTTTTTATATTACTATTTATCAATTCTATAGCTGATAACTTATTGCTTTTATCATCTTCAAAATATCCACCATCACTAAAATCAACCATAACCCATTTATTATCTTCTGTACTCCAATACTCAATTACATAATATTCTACATCGGAATGATATTCTGTCTGTCCTTTTCTAAATACACCAATTCTGCTTCTTATACCTAGACAATTGAGAAAATCTCTTGCAACTATAGCCATATCACTAAATGATGTTTTATTTGACTGAGTTTTCATGGATAATATATCATATCCATTATTTAATCCTGTATTCTCTACATTTGCAACACTAATTTTGCTTCTTACAATATCAAATGCTTTTAAGACCTTATTAATTTCACTTTTTTCACTATTAACTTGTTCTTTTATACCATATGTAGAATTTATAAGATCTAATTTTTCATTTATATGATCTTCATAAAAAAACACAATATTATTTTCATTATAGTAATTATCCCACTTTACTATTTCTACACCTTTATTAGAGATAAGATTCATAATAGTCAGCAAAATTCCTCCAGTTAGTAAAAAAATCCCACATAAAATTTTAAATCTATTTTTATTTAATATAGACATCTCATACCCCCTAATTTATACTCTATTATTATTTTTCATATAATAAGTATTTTAGGATTATATCATATTAATAAAATTAATTTTGATATAATCCTAAGTATTTTTATCATATTATAAACTATCTGTATATATTAATAAATCAATTTTACTTCTGATACTACTCCAGCATTGTTTGATGAATTATTGTTTCTAGAAGAATCATAAAGAGCTTTTATTCTATTATAATTATCTGTTATTATCTGCTTTTCTGTATTACTTATTGTTTCGTCAATACCTTCAAAAGCTCCCTTAATATTAGTCATTGCTCTATTTACATTATGATCAACATAAATATAATAATATGCAGCATTATTTAAAGTGGCAACATCACTTTTATTAAGCTCATAAGCTTTTCTTATCTCAGCCATTCCCTCTTCATTCTTATTTTTCTCTAAATATATACTTCCTAATGTTCTATAATATTTAGGCTCTTTGCCATTTAATGATATACTTTTCTTAAGCAATTCTACTGCCTCATCAACTCTTTGATTGTTATACTGAATCAATGCCATTTTATAATATACTTCCGAATTATTAGGATTTATTTTTGATGCCATTGTATAATAGTACATTCCCTTACTACTATCTTGAAGAACTTCCTTATAATATTCAGCCGCTGTAATCATAAAATCAAAATTAAAAGGCTCTTTATTTAAAGCTATTCTAATATAAGGTTCTTCTTCTAATAACTTATTTTGCTTAAAAGCAATTGAAGGAATTAAAGAACTATATGTTTTAACATAATTTCCATTAAGTATTATAGTTTTTTTTGCACTTTTTAAAGCATCTTCATATTTTCCTTCATAATAAAATTTCATAGCTTGTGCATATTCTTCTATAAATGTACCTTCATTTATATCTATTATCTCATCTAATGCTTTTTCTATTTCTTTTTTATCATTAGCTTCTGCATTTATTTTTACTTTTATAAATAAATAATTTGTATTATCAGAAAATTCTTCCTCAAGCTCGTTCATAATCTCCTGACATTTTACAATATCAGAAGAAGATAATGAATATATTTTAGCTAAAAATAACTTATAACTTTGATTATTTTTATCTTTTTCAATTAATTTGTTTATTGAATCTATAATAGTATTTTTATTATATCTAGAAACATCTTCTAAGGCATCAAATATATTAATGTTATTTTCATTAATTTTATACGCCTCTTCTAATAGCTTTAAGCCATCTTCATATTTACCTATAAACAGCTTCATTTTTCCTGCAATTACAAGTTTATCAGAATCTGAATTTTCATTCATAAAAATATTTATTATATCTTCTGCTTTTGCTGTTTCATTATTAGCTATGTATACCGCAAACATTGTCTTTAACAAATTCACATCATCTGGATATGATTGCATAAACATTTCTCCATACTCTGATGATTTTTTAAATTCACCATTCATAAACGAATTAAACACTATACTGTTTGCCAATTCCTTATCCTTTTGCTTATAATCTTCTATATTTACTTTTTGAGTATCCATAATTTTATTTCTTGTATCATATACTTTTTGAATTAATTCATTTGATTTTTTATAATCACCTTGAACAGAATATATTTCACCTATTCTTAAATTCCAAACAGGCCATTCTTCTTTTCCTTGTAATGAATTATATTCTGAAATGGCCACATCATATTTTCCATTTAAAAAAGCTTCATCACCATTATTAGTAGTTATAGAAACTTTTGTATCCTCAGTTGTCGTATTAAATTTTACAACTAATACAATAGCCATTGATATACATATATAAATAATCATTAAAATAGTCGGTATAAAATATTTATTTTTGGAAATATTTGCTTTGTTATCACTCATTGTTTTCAATAACAAATCCCCCTTTAACTTTTCTTTTTATTTATACTAAATTCTATTGTATCAAAAAAACTCATAAAAATCTATACAATACTCTTTTTTTACATTAATATATGAGTTATTTTTACATTTTTCATATAGTAATCCACACGATTTTTAATTGACAGTTAGCAGTTTTAAACAAAAAATATCTCTTAGGAAATATTTATTCTATAATTCCTAAGAGATATTTATATATATTTTACATACTAAATTTATTATACATTAAATCTGAAGTTAACAACATCGCCATCTTGCATGACATAATCTTTACCTTCAAGTCTGAACTTTCCATGCTCTTTAGCTGCTGCTTCTGATCCACATTCAACTAAATCATCGTATCCTACAACTTCAGCTCTTATAAATCCTCTTTCTATATCCGAATGGATCTTTCCTGCTGCTTGTGGTGCTTTAGTTCCTCTTTTAATTGTCCATGCTCTTACTTCTTGAACACCAGCTGTTAAGTAACTCATAAGACCTAATAATCTATAACTTGTTTCTATAAGCTTATCTAATCCTGATTCTTCTAAACCATATTCAGATAATATTTCAACTTTTTCATCATCTTCAAGGCCTGACATTTCTTCTTCTATCTTAGCACTTACTACCATTACCTCTGAGCTTTCGCTAATTGCATATTCTTTAACCTTTTTAACATAATCATTATCAAAGTTACCTTCCATAACATCGTCTTCTGAAATATTACATGCATATAAAACTGGCTTAGAAGTTATTAAGAATAGGCTTTTTACAAAAACTTGTTCTTCATCAGTAAATTCTAAAGTTCTTGCAGGCTTATTTGCCTCAAGTTGTTCTTTAATTCTTTCCATTATTGCATACTCAAACTTAGCATTTTTATCACCTGATCTTACTAGTTTAACGCTTTTTTCCATTCTTCTTTCAAGCATTTCTAAATCAGAGAATATTAATTCAAGGTTTATAGTTTCAATGTCTCTTATAGGATCAACATTCCCTTCAACGTGAACAACATTTTCATCATCAAAACATCTTACAACATGAACTATAGCTGCAACTTCTCTAATATTAGCTAAGAATTTATTTCCTAAACCTTCACCTTTTGATGCACCTTTAACTAATCCTGCTATATCATAAAATTCTATTGCTGTATAAACCTTCTTCTTAGTGTTATACATTTTTTCTAAAACATCTAATCTCTTATCTGGTACACTTACGACACCAACATTTGGTTCTATAGTACAGAATGGATAATTAGCTGATTCTGCTCCAGCTTTTGTTATTGCATTAAACAATGTGCTCTTACCTACATTTGGTAGACCTACCATACCTAATTTCATCTATGTACATTCCTTTCCAATTCATAACTTTATATAATATGACAATCACTATAAAATTGTTAACTAGTTATTGTTAATTGTCAACTAAACAAATACATCTTTAAAAATTATACTCTAGATATATTTTAATTTCAACATTTCTATATATAAATTACCATGAGTTTTATTTCATTAATTACAAATAATATTACTACCAAGATAAATTTGATGAATTGAAGGTGAAATATTAGATGAACAAAATGCTTAAATATACTCTAGCTTTATCATTATCATTAAGTATAACTGCAAATGTAATTACACCTATTTCAGCTTCCACTTGTGTTGGAACTGATACTATATATTCTGAAGAATATTTTATGAATGATGGTGCTTTAGGTGACATTGCAGATATGGAAGATTTCCAAGAGATATTCACTTTTTCAAATGATCAGGGTGAATTAAATTGGTACTATGTAGGTAAAGGTAAGGATAATATTGCTGAACCACCAAAGGAATCTGCATCCTTTTTACAAGAAAATGCTGCTTATTACCTTGGAAATACTTCCGAAAAAGTAATATACTTAACATTTGATGAGGGATATGAAAATGGTAATACAGGAAAAATATTAGATATATTAAAAGAATTAAATGTTCCTGCTGCCTTTTTTGTAGTTAAACCTTATATAGACAAAGAACCAGAGTTAGTAAAAAGAATGGTAAGTGAAGGACATATTGTAGGAAACCATACTGTCCACCATCCTTCAATGGCTCAGATTCATGATTCCGAAAAATTTAAAGCTGAGCTTACAGGTGTTGAGGATGCATACAAAGAATTGACTGGTGAGGAAATGCCTAAATTTTTTAGACCTCCTATGGGAAAATACTCAAAGGAATCTCTTGAAATGACAAAAAACCTAGGTTACAAAACAATTTTTTGGAGTTTTGCTTATAAAGACTGGCTTGTAAATGATCAGCCTTCTGAATCAAGAGGAATCGAAAAAATAACCAATGGATCTCATCCTGGATGTATAATGCTTCTTCATGCTGTTTCAGATACTAATACCAAGATACTTAAACAAGTAATTAAAACTCTTCAAGATTCCGGCTATGAATTTAAATCATTAAATGACTTGCCATCTTAAAATAATTTATATATAAAAAATGCAGTGAAAATCGCTGCATTTTTTATATACTATTCTTTTATATATTTACTTAAGTTCTCGTTAAATTTCACTTCTGGATTTTTTGATTTAATAACTTCTTTAATCATTTTGAAATCATTTGCACAATAGTACGAAGGACTTATATAGTATTTTTTAATCTTCGCATTTTTATCTGCATTTTTTTTATTGCTTGTCTCTCTATATGAGATTGTAACATATTCTTTTTTCTTGTTCTTATCTTCGTTTCCTTCTTCAACTGCTAATGTAGCTATGTTGCTATACTTTATTGTTGTAATTAAATTTTTATTCTGATAAAACTCAATTTTATTTTCCTTCAAATAAACATCTCTGCTATATTCTACCCATAAAGCTAGCGCAGTTACTATTGCTACAAATAAAAAGAATGCAAAAAGCACACTTGCAAATCCCTGAGTAATCCCATAAACTAATGCAACTAAAAATTCTGCAACAACAGCCATTACCATAAAACTATTTTTCTTTTTTATTATAATAGGATATTTTTTCTCCTCCATATTCTTCCCCCATTTCTTTAGTTAATATCATAACTTTTACTATTAATAATTATATCCTATCTATAATATATTTTTCAATCTTTACCTTAATAATTATTATAAAAATTCATAAAATGTATTAATTTTAAATCTAAACATAAAATACTTTTGAAAGGAAGTGTTAAGTATGGCAACAAACAAAGAAGGCAGTTGTAACCCTATGCAAAAAGGTAAAAGAAGACAAAAATTGCATGATAATCAGAATAATGTAGGAAATCCAAAAAATAAATCTCAATACGAAAATTTTAATGGAAGTCCAGTAGATTAATAAAATTAAAGGAGATACTAAATTATTATAACTCAGTATCTCCTTTAATTTTCAAACAATTTATGCGTAAATCACTTTATCAACTATTTCAGAAATTTTATTTTTCTCTTGGATTGATATTTCTAACATCTTTATCAATTCTTTATCTAACTCTTCAAAAAATTCTTCACTTCTTAATCCATTCAAATTTACTTTTACATTAATAATTGAACTTTCTATTGCACTATGAAGAAGAATTGCTGATATTCCCAAGTCAGATAATAACATCTTATTACCATATTCAGCCATAACCTTTAGATTTTCATAAAATATTACACATTCTCTTGCTAAAGCTAAAGGTGCCTCCATTGATTTTATTGTATTCTCTTTTATTGCTTTCTTTCTTATTTCTTTCTGTTCATCATTATCTTTAGGCATCTTATAGCAGTCCATAAGTTTCAAAAAATTTTCTCTGTCTTCATCCATAATCTCAAGACTTCTTTTTGAAAATTCTAAACTTTTTGCTTGAAATTTTCTTATAACATCTTGAGTTTTTTCATCTAATGCCATATAACTTTTTTTACCTACAGTTAAAGAATACACCATTGAATTTAAAGCACCAGATAAAGCTGCAATAAGTCCTGCAACACTTCCACCTCCCGGTGCCGGCATATCACTTTCTAAGTCATTTATAAACTTTTTTATAGTATCATCACAAAATTTCATTATATTGATCCCCAACTTTCTTATGTTTATTAATTATTCTATATTTCTATTTCCTATAATAGATACAAGGTATCCAGAATATATCCAAAAAATCATAGAAATAAAACTAATTATATATATTAGTGTACTTTCAAACAAATTAACTGCAATAATTCCAAGAATCATTGATGTTAATGTAGTCATTTCAAATTTCTCTTTTTTTCTTAAATGATCCAAGCGATTTATTATAAATACAAATAATATAACTATAAAACTCAATATCATTACTAAAGATACAATTCCATTCACAGTTGCTGTTTCTATATATATATTATGCAATCTTCCTGTAGATAACCCTGGCAAATCATCTGTTTCTCTTGCACTTGTCACTGCTTCAATCATATTATCATATCCAACTCCAGTAACGGGATTCTCCTGTATTACTATGGATGCTGATTCCCAAAGACTTGTTCTTCCACTTGTAAAATCTCTTATATGACTTCCTTCCATGTTTACTGCTCCTATACAGGCTACTATAGGCAAAGCCAAGAGAAATGCTCTTAAGTATTTATTACTACCATAAACAAATATGAAGCAATAAACAACGGCTATTACTATTAAGGCTGAACTACGCCCCTTAAATGAAATCATAGCTAACGCCTGAATTATAATATTTAATATTAACAATAATTTAATTTTATAATTCTTCACAATGTGATGGAGATATATGGACATGACTATTGCAATTGATGCTGCAATTGATATTGCATTAGGGTTTTCAAAAATTCCTGCCCTGCTTCCTTGAAATACATACTCCTTTATAGATATAGACTTATCAAAAAACTTCATTAACAAAGACACTGATGAAGAAATAAACATAAAAATCACATAACAATAGGTTATTATTTTCATTTCTTCAACCATATTTTTTTTATTTCTAAAAACATCAACAGTAAAAACAGCCATAAATAATATGAGATTAACTATCCATATTTTCAAATTTTCACTGCTTCTGTATATAAAAATATTAAACAAAAGAGTGATTACAACAAAAATTCCAATAGGAATATCGAATGCAAATATTTTTCTTTTTTTATAGTCATTAAACACCATAAATACTATTAATAAAATCCCCCAAACTAAAGCTATTTTACTTAAGAGATTTATTCCAGGGATTACTTTTAATATTGTCACTAATGTTAAACTTACAAATAGATAAAATAACCTAAAGTAAAATTTATTGTCTAAAAATTTATATATTTGTTCTAATTTATCTTTCATATATTTCTTTATACACTCCTTTTAGCTTTTCAACAAGTACATTTTCTGAATAGCTAAGAATTGTTTTCTCTCTTATTTCATTTTTATCATAAGTTTTATACTCATTTTTCATTTTAACAAGTGCATCTTTTAATTTTTTAACATCTTTTTTTTCAATTATAATTCCATTATAATCTTTTATTATGTCATCTGCACCACCATTATAGGTTCCTATAACAGGTTTTCCACAAGCTAATGCTTCAATATAAACAACGCCAAAAGTTTCATGCTCTGAAGCCAGTGCGAAGCACTTACAATTTTTCATCTCTTGTGCTACATCTTCTCTTGATAGAGCTCCTAAAAGAAAAATTTGATTCTCCATACCTAATTCTTTAATCATTCCTTCAAGTTTTTCTCTTAATGAACCATCTCCACCAATTCTTAAGATAGCATCTTTACTTTCAAAGGCTAAGTAAAATGCTTCTATAAGATTTTCCATACCTTTACCTTCTTCAAGAAAAGCACACGAAAACATATTAAACGTATCTTCAGAATTATTTTTTTCACTTAATTTTATATCAAGATTAAATTTTTTTAAATCAACCATATTATGAATTACTTTTATATCATTATTAGTATAATTTTTCATTTCATTTTTCAGCCCATTTCCAACTGCTATTAGAGCATCAGCTTTATCATACGCCTTATAAATATATTTTTTATAACTCTCCTTAACATATCTTGCATATTTTAAAGAAGAATGTTCTGTGAGTACTAGAGGAATATTGTATTTATTGCTTATATATTGTGCTGATATCCCCCCCCATAAAGCAGAGTGAGCATGAATAATATCAATTTTACCTTCTTTTTCTACTATCTCTTTATATAATTTATCCATTCTTTTATTGAAACTTCTGAACATTAATGGATTTTTAGGAAGATAATTAAAATCTTTATAACGGTATGTTTTCAAATTATCTTCAATTGAAAATTCAATACCTCTATTCTCTTTTATTCTTCCAAGCATTGTTATTGGCCATATCTCATTGTATGCAACAGTTACTTTTATTCCTGCATTTGAAAGTGCCTTAAACTGTTCCTTAAAAAAGCTCCCATGAACTTTATTTCTTGATGATGCATACCATGATGGAATTACCATTATATGCATTTAATCACTCCTCATTTAATAATATACTATTTAATCTTTCAACTATAGAGTTCCATTCATAGTTCATGTCTGGTGCACATTCAAGATTTTTTTCCTTAAACATTTCTACCATATTATATATTTGATTCTTTATTTCCATAACATGATTATTTGTTGTTATACATTTTTCATTATTTTCTACTACAGACTTGATTGGATCATTTTCATCTCCATAAATAACAAAAATCCTTCCTTTTGCTCCAAAATAATCATAAATTTTTGCTGGTATCTGCTTTGAATTTTTGTTTCCAAATAGAAGTAATATATCTCCATTAAGCATATATTTAAGTGCTTCATCAAATGGAATTCTTCCCGAAACTTTTGCTACTTCTAGATTCTCAAGTCTTCTTCGTCCATCTACATCATCAATATTTCCAAAAAATAAAACATTGAACATCTTATAAACTTCATAATTTTCTTCTTTTATCTCTTCTAGTGCTGTCACAAAGGGTTTTATATCTCTTAACTTGGAAAAAATTTCACCTGTATATATCATATTGATTTTATTGATATTTATTAATTCAGGTGATTTTTCAAATGAAAGTTTATAATAGAGCTTAGAATCAAATCCTCTATTTAATATATATGTCTTTTTAGATCCATTCTTGAGTTTACTATAGTCATTTAGATATTCATTTTTATTAGCTTCTGTTACAAAAATAAAACTATCAGCCATATTAACAATCTTTTTTTCCATGCTGTGTTCTATTATCTTTTTAAATATTAATGATTTCTGCCTTGTAGAATCCTTAAGCCATGGATCGCTCCAATATGTGATCCATGGTACATTTTTAAATTTACTTTTTATTTCATAAGCGCATAAATGAGAAGATGGTGGTTCATGCATTGAAAAAATAACATCAAATTTTTCTTTTTCCATCAATGTTTTTCCATAAGCACCTGCTTTTTTAGACCATCCATAATACATATCTGGAATAACAAGAGAATTTTTTATTTTTCGCAATACTCTTTTTACTGATCCATTACTATTTTTCCCATTAACTACTTTAGTTGAATTTTGTAATTTTTTTGGCATTAATTTTTTAAATACAATACCCCCATCTATAACATGAAGTCTAATCTCTTTATCCATCATATTCAATAATGCTTCATCATAATAAATTGAATCTTTTGGAAAATTAACGGTTAACAGATGTACTTCATTACCCTCTATTTCACTTAATTTATTTAAATACTGTAAAGTTTCAATTGCTGCTGAATTATTAATAAGCGGAGAATAACAGGCTATAAATAATATTTTCATATGTCCTCCTATCTGTAACTTTTGCTGTACATATTATTATCATTTGTCATATCATGTCCATTATCATTTTTTTATCTTAGCCAAAATTATATTCTTCAGTTCAATAAGTTCCTGAATTTTTAATATATAACCAAGTATAAAATAAACGATTATTCCAATAGTAGTTCCTAATACAACTGTAGCTACTGTATTTAATTTAGTTCCAATAAACATTACAAATAAGATAATAACTAAGCCCATAACTATAGAATTTAAGCTTATAATTAATATCTTTGAGATTAAATCTCCAATCTTAAAATTATGTTCTATCTTTATAACACTTCTAAATAAAAGCATTGATGTTATTATCATAGAACTTACTGATGCTATTGCTATTCCCAAAACGCCAAAATACTTAGAAAGTACTAAATTAAATAATATATTGAACAACACTCCAACAACTCCATTAAATGTAGTTATTTTTGTTTTTCCCATTGAAAACAATGTGGAATTCAATATGTCTCTCATACCTGTAAAGAAGATTCCAGATCCATATCCAATAAGTGCAGCACTAGTTATTCTAACTGCATATTCGTCAAATTGTCCTCTTCCATATACAATCTGGACTATATCACGACCGAATATAAGAACTCCAACGGTTATAGGAATCAATAAAATCGCAAGATAAATTATAGATTTTTTTAATGTTTCCACAAATCCATTTTCATCACCATTATTCCTCATGTTAGCCATAATAGGATATGCTACGTTTGCTATGGAGGTTGTTATTATTGCATTTATAAAAACTATCAGCTTTTGACCATAATCAAGAGCTGAAATAGAACCTACTGCAAGTGAAGATGCAATTTTTTTATCTACTATCATATTAAGTGAATTAGCACCTGCACCTATAATAACTGGAATAATAAGTATAAGGATTTCATGAATTCTCTTATCTTTTATATTTATAAAAAATTTGAACTTATATCCATGACTCAATAAGGATGGTATTTGAACAACTACCCTTAAGAAATTTCCTATAACATTTGCTATAGTTAATCCTACAATATCATATTTTCTAAAAATTAACAAATATACTATCATAGGTAAATTGAAAAACAATCCTAAAATAGATGGAATCACAAAATCTTCATTTACTTGAAGCAATGATGTAAAACATGCATTTATCGATAGGAATAGTATATTAAGTAATGTTATTCTTGTTAATCTTGTCGCAAGAATCAATGCTTCCTCAGAAAATCCACCTGCTAATATATGTACAATTTCTTTTGAAAAAATACTACTCAAAACGAAAAAGATCATAGATATTACAAAAAGAATGTTAACTACATTATTTGCAAAGTTATACATTTCCTTTTGACCTTTTTTAGCTCTTATTTTGCTGAGCATAGGAAGAAAAGCAGTTGAAATTGCAAGACCTATTAACGTAAAAATAGTCTCTGGTATAGTAACAGCAATATTATAAGCATCTGTATACATTCCAGCACCAAATCCTTGTGCTATAAGCATATCTCTTATAAACCCTACTGCCCTGCTTATAACTGACACTATCATGATTATAAATGTAGATTTAATTAAACTACTTTCCTTTTTCATGTTTCACCTATATTATTTCTTTCCTGCATTTCTGTTATTTAAAACTATTAATAAAAATTTTGGTATTGATATGAGTCTTTTTATTCTAAAAGGTTCTTTTATTACTCTATACATCCATTCAAGTCCCAAGGATATCATCCATTTTGGAGCTCTCTTTAAATTTCCTGCAAATATATCGAATACTCCTCCAACACCCATATAAATTTTTGTATCTGTAATATTTTTAATTTTTTCTATAAATATCTCCTGCCTTGGTGATCCCATAGCTACTAAGATTGCCCACGGCCTGCCTTCCTTAATACTTCCTATTATATCTTCACAATTGTTTAAATCAAAGAATCCATTATGATATCCTGCTATTTTTAAATTAGGATAATCTTCTTTTATATTCTTTACACATTTTAATACAACTTCTTCTGTTGCTCCAAGAAAATAAACTGATCTACCTTCTTTATCAGCCTTAATAAGTACCTCTCTAACAACATCTATACCTGCTATTTTTTCTTTTACAGGTTCTTTAATTAATTTAGATGCAATTACAGTTCCAACTCCATCTGGTATTATAAGAGAATACTTATCATTAAAACTCTTGTGCAACATACTATTATTTAATCCGTTAAAAAGTACTTCTGGATTTCCAGATATTATATTTACTTTATCAAGTCCTTCAACATAGTTCATAAGACTCTCTTTATCTTCATTAAACACATTAAAATCAAGTATCTTTGTAAACATATCTACTCCTGCATTCATATCCTTAACTATAAATTTTCTTAAAGAACCTTATAACATTGTTAATTAATATCTTATTTATTAACATAATAAATTACTTAGTTCTATTTATCATCTTATCTATATCTATTACAATTTCATCATCTGGTGCAATCTTCTTCGCTATATCCAGATTCAGTCTTGCCTGCTCCATATCCCCTAAATTATAATAACACATTACTATATTTGTACATATGTCAACTTCATTTGAAGCTTCAAATGCCTTTTTAAAATATTTTATTGCTTCTTCAAATTCATTTAGACATGCATAATTCATTCCAAGTTCATTTACTACTTCAAGTATACCAGACTCTATAGACATACTTTTATTCAAATAATGTATCGCTTTATTGTAATGTTGAATCTTTCTATAACATACTCCTAAATAGTAATATATTAAAGGGTTATCTGAAAATTCATCACTTAATGGTGTAAGAAGCTCTATTGCCTTTTCTGGATTGTCTTTAACAAGTTCAACAGCTTTTTCATATGTGCTTATATTTTCAACATCCTTAACTATACTTTCTATTTCAGGGCTCATTTTACCCCCCTTATTTATGTATTCATGTATTTCTGCCTGAGCACCTTTAAAGTCTCCCTCATCTTTTAAAATAAGAGCATTATATAAATGTGGCTCAGGACATTTAAAGAATTTTTCTCTGCACAAATCAATATCTTCACTAAATAATTCAGTAAAGCTAGAATCTTTTTCTCTTAATACTTCCCCTATATTTAATAATTTTACCATTATTTCTTCTTCTTCAGTATATCTGTAAAGACCTTTTAAAAGAATATATGCATCTTCTAAGTTATCTTTTTTTATTTTATCTGCAATAATACTCTTAACACATTCCTCACTGTCTGGAATATATGTTAATATCGTACCATAATCTTCAATATATCTTATGTTAGGGTCTGCTCCAAAAGCTGTAAACATTCCTTCAACAAAATAATATATAGGAAGATTACTTAATCTAAGTTCATTAGTTGCATTTTTAGTAACATAGTCTGCACTAATAGGAATATATAGATCTGAATTTTTAAATTCAACATATTGTGGCATGCTTATACTTTTCTTAAAACCATCTTGATCTACTTCTAAAAATAGCATTTTACTTAACTTATCTTTATACATTGTTTTATAATTACTCATTTTGCACCTCTTGTTAATTGTCATTATAAATCATAGTGTTATTAATCTAATATTATACACTTTATAAATTATATCTTATATTATAATCTAAATTAATAAAATTTAATACTTCCATAAATATAAAATTCTAATTCATGCTATATTTTCATATTATATTAATTAATATCCAATATTATATACTGTAATTGACATGTGACAACAAACAAAAAAATACTGCCACCTTGTGACAGCATTTTTAAATAATTAATTTAATTTTCCATTAATTATTTCCATTACTTTTTCTTTAAATCTTAATATTTCCGCTTCTGAATTTTCTAAACTCTTACCTTTTACAGCTAAGTAAACTTTCATTTTTGGTTCAGTACCTGATGGTCTTACTACAAAGTATGAATCATCTGATAATATATACTTCAATACATTTGATTTTGGTAAATCAATATCAGACTTAACATTATTTACTGCATCAGTTTCTACACTTAACTTATAGTCAAAATTCTTAACTACTTTTATTCCATCAACTTCTGCTATAGGATCATTTCTTAAAGCTTCTATACAAGATGAAATTTTTTCTTGACCTTCTTTACCTTTTAATTCTATAGATACTAATTGTTCTTTAAAGTATCCATACTTTTCATATAACTCAATTAAAGCTTCGTATAAACTCTTTCCATGTTCTTTATAATAAAGAGCCATTTCACATACTAACATTGCTGCAATTACAGCATCTTTATCTCTTACAAAATCACCAGCAAGATATCCATAACTTTCTTCAAATCCAAATAAGTAAGTTTTATTTCCTGCATCTTCAAATTCTCTAATTTTCTCTCCAATATATTTAAATCCAGTTAAAACATCCATAAGTTCTACATCAAAGTCTTTTGCAATAGCTCTAGCACCTTCTGTTGTAACTATAGTCTTAATTACAACTCCATTATTAGGTAGC
The DNA here is from genome assembly GCF_006742065.1 of Clostridium butyricum. Taxonomy (NCBI): domain Bacteria; kingdom Bacillati; phylum Bacillota; class Clostridia; order Eubacteriales; family Clostridiaceae; genus Clostridium; species Clostridium butyricum. The sequence goes on from NZ_AP019716.1 coordinate 2,811,449, forward strand.
TTATTAGTTTCTTTTAAAGAACTTAATACATAATGAGTTAAAAGTAAACCTGTTTGATTTCCAGTTAACACCTTGTATTCTCCTTGACTATCTTTAACAACTACACCTATTCTATCACAATCTGGATCAGTACCAAAAATTATATCTGGATTTTCACTTTGTGCCATTTTTAATGCTAATTCAAATACATCAGGATTTTCTGGATTAGGATAAGATGCTGTTGGGAAATTTCCATCTGGTAATTCTTGTTCCTTTACAACTTTTACATTTGAATAACCTAGCTGATTTAATACACTTCTTACTGGTACATTTCCTGATCCATGTATTGGTGTATATATAACATTTAATTCTGATGCTTTTTTATCAACTAAATCAGTTCTTATAGTTAATCCTTTAACCTTTTCATAATAAATATTATCTAAATCTTCACCGATATATTTTAACAATCCCTTTTCTACTGCATCATTTTTATCAATAGTTTTTATTTTTGAGAAATCATCTACATCATTAACACAGTTTATTATAGTGTTAGCCTTTTCATCAGTAACCTGTCCTCCAAATTCATCATATACCTTATATCCATTGTATATTTTAGGATTATGTGAAGCTGTTACTACTATACCTCCAGAACATTTCAATTCTCTTACTGTAAATGATAATACTGGTGTTGGTCTTAAACTTTCATATAAATAAACCTTTATATTATTAGCACATAAATTTAATGCTGCTGATTCAGCAAATTCCTTTGACATATTTCTTGAATCATAAGCAATTGCTACTGAAGGATTTTCAAAGTTTTCATTTAAATAATTTGCAAATCCTTGTGTAGCTTTAGCAACAGTATATATATTCATTCTGTTACTTCCTGCTCCAATTACTCCTCTTAATCCGCCTGTACCAAAGTCTAAATCTTGGTAAAATCTATCTTCAATCTCCTTTTCATCAGATATGTTTCTTAATTCATTTTTTGTTTCCTCATTTATAATATCTGAGTTAATCCATTCGTTATATTTTTCTTTATAGTTCATTTTAAGTTCCCTCCCCATTTTTTCTCATTTATATTATACAATATTTACTTATAATTAAAAATAGTTTTAAACTTAACTCCAGAATTATTGTAATTGTTTCCGAAATATCATTGTCTAAATATATATTTTTTAGTGCAAATATTATAAAAAATTTGTATCTAATTAATTTTTTTCCTAAAAATAAGTTTTATTCAACCCGAATTATAGTATATTAAAAAATAAGTGATTTATTCTTTGTAAATATTTAAAATAAAATTATCACAACATGGTTCTTATCAAAACAAAAACAATGCCAACATTCATCTTTATTTACATAAAAATTCATGTTGGCATTTATTATAACTTATATTATTACACTAATCCACAGAAAATAGACATATTCTTAAATTTTTGCAACTTATCACAAAAAAATTTGTAAATATTTTTATTTAACTTCTTCTGTAGAACTTTCATCTTCTTCTGGAATGAATTGTTGTGTAACTACAGATGCACAAACAGTTGCTAAATCATCAACTATTGAAATTTCAGCTCCAACTTCTAAATCAGAAAGTTTATAAGTACTACCACCGTGTGCTTTTGATACATCTATATTAATGCTTTTTGGTAAATCCTGAGGTTTACATGAAACTTTTACAGAATCCTTCTGACTTTGCAGTACTACTCCTTTTTGACTTAAAAAGTCTTTTCCATTAAATTTAATTGGAACTTCAGCTATTACATTTTCATTACTGCTTACTTCTTCTAAATCAATATGCATTACTTTATGTGTCAGAGCATCCTTTTGTATATCCTTAATGATTGCTGTACCATTGTATCCATCAAGATCAAAATTTATAACACCATGTTCACCTGTAATGTTTAGTTCACTTACTAAATCCATTTCTCCAATTTCAAACATTAAATTTCCAAGTTTTTTACCGTATATAATTCCTGGAACTTGACCTTTCTTTCTTTCCTTTTTAGCGCTATTAGATGAATTTTTCATTCTTTTATTTAAAATTAATTCCTCCATTAATAGTCCTCCTTAAATTTCATAATTACTAATCATTTTTTAATTATTTCTCATTTAAGGAATTTTTATTCACTTTTTATAAAAGTTTTTAAAAATAACTAGGAATAGTCAAAGTAATTTTAATTTTTTACTCTGACTATTCCTAGCTTTAATCTAAATTATAATCTACTCTTCACTTTCTGTATCATCTTCTCTTTCATCTGCTACAATTGATCCAATAACACTTGATAAATCATCATCAACTATAACTTTATCACTAATTTTTAAATCTTTTAATGTGTAAACTGTTCCTGCTGTCCCTTCTGATACATCTAAATTAAATTCTTTAGGTAAATCAGCTGCTGTACAAGTTACCTTGACTAAATCTTTTTGCACTTGTAATATTAAAGCCTTACTTTCAAGAAGTCCCTTTCCAGAAATCTTTATACTAACTTCTGTTGTCATCTTTTCCTTAGCTGAAACTTCTTCTAAATCCATATGAATTACCTTATTTCCAAAATGATTTTTTTGTAATTCCTTAATTACTGCTGTTCCCTTTTTTCCTTCGAAATCGAATTCTAATACCCCATGTTCTCCAGATACAGCTAACTCTCTTTCCAAGTCTAACACATCAACATCAAATAATACATTTCCAATTTCTTTTCCATATATCACACCTGGAATTGCACCTTTTCTTCTTTCTTTTCTGGCACTATGTCCATTTCCTTTAACTCTTTTACTTAATAATAGTTCATTCATTGTAAACACTCTCCTTGAAATAATGATTTTAATAATTCTTTTATGCTTAGATTATTTAAATCATGAGCGTACGATGAATAAAATGTATAGGCATATAACAATCATAAGGTTTCATATGCTTATAATGATTAGTCTTATCTGAAGAATTGTGAAAAGATAAGATTAATTTGCAATTAAAATTTAACATTTTTTCTCGCCTCTAATTCATCTAATTTATATTACCTTATTAATTATTTACATGTCCATTATATCACTTTTTTATATTTTTTTGTATTTTTATTTATTTTATAACATTTTTAATTAACTTCTTTCTATTTTAACTTTACTACCACCATTTCCACATTCTGCTGGAGAAATAATTAATTTAACAGGAACTCTATTTTTTATACTTTCTACATGGCTTATTATTCCAACTTTAAGTTTATCATTATGAATCCTCTCCAATGAATCCATAACTACATCTAATAAATTATCATCTAAAGTACCAAATCCTTCGTCAAGAAAGAATAATTCTAATGGCGCAGTTCCCTTAAGTTGAATCTGTGCAGATAGTGCAAGAGCTAATGATAATGATGCAAGAAAAGTTTCTCCACCAGATAAAGTACTTGCATCTCTTATTGCACCTCCATTTTTATAATCTCTTATTATAAACTTTCCATTTTCATCTACCTCAAGACCATAGGTTCCATGAGTTATTTCCTTTAACCTCTTTGAAGCTTCTATTGATATATACTTAAGCTGATGTCCAGCAACAAATTCTACAAATTTTTTACCTTTAAATAATTTTTCTAAATCTCTTAATAATGCTAACCTATGTTCCAATATTCTTTTTTCTTCCAAAAGATTTTTTTGCTCTTTAAGCTTCTCATTTATACGATCAATTTCATCTTTTAATTTTATTAAGAACTCATTAAGTGTAATCAATTCATTATTTTTGGAAGCTTTTAGAATTTTATGTTCTTCGTATTGATTTTTAGTTATACTTTTTCCACCAATTTTATTAGTAAGATTGATTATAGCACCTTGAATGTTTGAAATGTTCTCTTTATAAACTTCAACTTCTTCTTTTAATTCCAACAATTCTTCTTTTCTAAGAATATTATTTTTAACATGATTTATTGATTCAAATCCTTCACGTAATATTGCAGACTTCATCTGTTCTTTTTCAGTTTCCTTTTTATCACTTAGTGTTTTTTCTTTGCTTTTTGATGAAATAAGCTTTTCACTATATTTATTAAATATGTCTTCTATTTCATTTTTTTCTTTTTCCACTCTTATATAATTATCTTTTATATTTCTGATATTTATCTCAATATCTCTTAATAAGTCTTTTAAACTTTCTGCATTTCCAGCTTTATTCTTTATGGATTCAATCTTTTCAAGTTTACTTTTTTCATAAGAATTAATTTCAGTTTCCTTTTTTATAATCTCTTCACTTAATGCTTTTATATCTTTATTACACTTTTCTTTTTCTGTTTCAAGATTTCCAAGAAGTTTTCTAGTCTTGCTTATTTCATTTGAAATATTGTTACGTTCTATTTCTATTTTTCTTATTTCACTATTTTTTTCTTTAAATTGTTCTACACATATTTCACTTTTTAAAGTATTTATTTTTTGATCTAGAACATCTTTTTCATTTTTTATACTAATCAACTCTTTTTCCATTGTTCCAAGCTGATTTTGATAAGTTCTTAATGCTGATCTTAATGCTTTTATTTCACCTTCCTGTTTTTCACGCTCAACTGCTGCTTTATTTATTTGAACTTCTAATTCTTCCTTATTTTTATTATAACTTTCTATCTCAGTTTTTAACTTTTCAAAATTTTCCTCCAGAATTTCTATTGATACTTCTCTAAATTTATCCCCTAATTTATTTATAGATTCTGTATTTTCTTCAATATTTTTTATACATACTGATAATTTAGTTTTATCCTTAATAATATCATTATTTATGTCTTTTATTATATTTTCTTTATTTTTTATATCTTTTTCAATTAATTCTAAATCAAACTTAACTTCATCAAATACTACTTTATCATTTATATGATGATGAGCAGATCCACATACAGGACATAGTTCTCCATCCTTTAATTCTTTTCTAAGCTCTGTTGCCATTGACTTTCTAATAGCGTTATTTTGATTTTCTTTTAGCTTCTTAAGTTCACTTTCATGTATTCTTAAAACTTCTTCTCCTTCTTTGATACTTTTTTCAAGTATAGTTTTTTCTTCAATAAATTTATTTATATCAGCTGTAAGTCTATTGTATGATTCATACTTTAGACTACATTCTCCTATAAACTTTCGCCTTTCTAAAAGAATATTTTGATCTCCAGGACAATTTTTAATAATAATATTCAACTTTTCTTTCTTTTGATTTAAATTATTATCAATATTCTGAAGGCTTTCTTTTAACCCCTTGCCTTCTCGTATTGTGTCATGTATCAATATATTTATTTTATTAATTTTTTCTTCCTCTTGAGATAATGTGTTGTTTACTTTACTTATATTTTCTTCAAGTATTAACCCATCCTGAACCTTTTCTTTAAAGCTTTCATCTATTTTTAACTCTTCATATTTCTTCTCATTACTAAGTATATATTCATTTTTTTCTTTGATTTGTCTTTGTAATTCTATAAAAGTTATTTCATTTTCATTAAGCTTATTTTTATATTTTTCTTTTGCATATATAGATTCCTTCAAATTTTCTTCTATAATTTTCAAGGATTTTTCATCCTCTATTGCATCTTTAACTTTCTGCTCATCAATCAATAATCCTGATAATTTTTCATCTTTCTCATTTTGCACATGAATCCATTTATTTTCAATTATTTCTTTTTTCTTAGAAAGATCCTCTATCTTTACTGTAAGTTCTTCAAGTAATAATTTATTTTCCAAATATGAACTTGTTGTATTTTCATATGCAGTTATATATGGAATTACTTTTTCTGCCCCTTCCCCCATTTTAATTTTCATTTTAGTCTCTTCTATAAAATCAAATTTTTCATCTAAAACTTTCTTTTTATCCATATATTTATTTAATTCATTTTGAGTATTCCATAATTCCTCATTATCTCTATCCTGCTTTTCAATAGCATCAAATTCTTCCTTTAGCTTTATATACTCACTCATATTATTTTTTAATAGTTCTTCATTTTCTTCCAACTTTTCATGACTTATATCTTCATATCCTTTTAACTGACCTTCTAAAACACTACTCTTTGTGTTTTCCTCTTTTATTTTAGAAAATAATTTTACTGAAAGTTCATCACCATACTTTTCAAGATTAAATAATCTTTCAAGCATTTCTCTCCTATCTTTACCTTCAAGTTTTAAAAATTCACTAAATTTCCCTTGGGGCAGAACTACAGTTCTTGTAAAATCATCAATATTAAGCCCTATTATTTCTTCTACTTTCTTATTTAGAACTTTTACAGAGTCAGCCAAAACTTCTTCATTATTTATATCTATCAGCTTGCATTTTCCACTATTAATACTGCCATCTTTTTTTCTTCTAAATTCTCTATCAATTGAATATCTCTTTACTTCTGCTCCAGATATTTGGAACTCAAAACTCACATTCACTCTATCACAGTTAGTATTTATAAAATTAGAACTTTTTCTTGCCATGTTTCCATAAAGCGCCAGTGTTATACCATCTAGAATAGTTGATTTCCCACTTCCTGTTGGACCAAATATTCCAAAGAGCCCCCTATCTGTAAGTTTTAAAAAATCAATGCTCTGTTCTTCCTGAAAACTATTAAGTCCTTTTATTTTAAGATTAATTGGTTTCATTTTCATCACCTTCTTCACTAATAATTGATAGTAATAAATCAACAACTTCTTCTTGCGGGTCTACATCTCTTTCTTTTTTATAAAATTCCTTAAATATCTCAACAAAAGGTTTTTCTTTTAGATTTTCTGAATCAAATTCTGTCTCATCACCTTTTATTTTAGGTACTATTTCTAAAATATCTTTTTTAAAGTCTTTCATAGCCTTAATTTCATCTTCTCTTATATATCTGTCTGTTTCTATTTCAATGTATACCCAGCATTCATAGTCTTTATTTTCCTCACATTTTCTTAAAGCTTCTTCTATACTGCCACACTTCCATACTTCAATGGGCTTATACACTTTCATTTTAACTTCACTTATATCACATGGTTTGTTTGCCTCTGCCATTATGATAAAACATTTTTTATCGTAACTTATTTCTTTTTTATTATAATGAATAGGTGAACCTGAATATCGTGCCCTTTTATCTGTTCCAGGCACAATTTGTGGCTTATGTACATGCCCTAATGCTATATATTGAGCTTCTTTTGGAAAACATTTACTATCAACAATATAGCTTCCTCCAAGCTGAATACTTCTCTCTGAACCACCTTCTTCACTTCCCATGGCAAATAAATGTGATACTGCAAGATTAATAGTATCCCTTCTATAGTGTATTTTTAGATTATTAAACAAATCATATATTCTGTCACTATATGATTTAGCTTTTTCATCATCATCATCCATATTATTATATATAACCTCATTTAACCTTCTTTCACTTGGATATGGAACTGTTAAAATTACACTTTTCTCTCCATTTATCTCTATTTCAATAAAACCTTCTCCTGAATTAATTACTTTATTCTTGCCATAATCTCCACATGATACAATTGTTTTAGGTGTCCCAACCATAATTATTCCATGATCCCTTGCAAGAGGACCTGCTGCAATAAGTCTTTCCGGACTATCGTGATTTCCACTTATGACAAGAGTCATTCTATCTCCATCCTTAGAAAGCTGTTTTAATGTATCATAAAACATTCGTTCTGCTCTTGCTGGAGGATTTGGACTGTCATATACATCTCCTGCTATTATTATCAAATCTATTTTATTTTCTTCAACTATATTTACAAAATCTTTTAAAAACATTTCTTGTTCATCCATTCTGCTCTGGCCTTCTAAATTCTTTCCTAAATGCCAGTCTCCTGTATGTAATATTCTCAAAATAATTCCTCCTAACAAAAATATTTGTTCTTATAAATATGATTATATCCTAAAAAATCACTTTATTAATATGATTTTTATAACTATACTCTTTTATTTAAAATAAAAATAAGTGTAAATATGTATAATTACAATTCATATTTACACTTAAAAATTATATACGTTTCAAAGTTATCATCAGATTTCACTTAACAATTTCCCAAAGAATAAAAAATTCTTACAGAATTTATTGAATTTATATGAAGAATATTTATAAGACTAGATATATTCACTATAAATATATCTAATAAAGATTTTGTTCTAAAATATCAACACATTTATTTATTATTTGTAACTTTTCATGCTCACTACATGAATCATCTTTTAAAACTGATTTTACTTTTGTTACAGTTTCACAAAGTTTCTTATATTCATTTATTTCTATTCCTATAGAATCCATTACTTTCACTCCTATTAAACTTTATATAAAATAAGTTTTTACTTAATAGGTAATGTGTATTCATTTAATAATGTTTTATAAAAAATTCTATATAAATAAATCTCAATTAATAAAATTAAAATATAATATTTTTACTACATACTGTATTTATATACATTCTTGTAAAGCCCATCTCTTAATCCACTAAACTCATGATATTTCATTTTCTTTCCATAACTCATTATTTTTAAAGGAAGTAATGGCTTTCCTTTTTGTAATGGTGGCTGTAAATAGTCATACTCATTTAATTCCATTCCCATTCTCTCATAGTATTTAATTCTTCTTGTTGAAATTTCATCTTCCGGTAATTCTACTTCAAGAACAGTCAAGTTATTATTATTATCTAAATATTTTTTTAAAAGCTTAGTTCCAATCCCTTTTCCTCTAAGGCTATCATCCACTGCAAAATGTTCAATAAAATTAAAATCCTTAAACTTCCAGAATGCTAAAAAAGCACATACCTTATCGTGGTTATCCTTATATCCTATTACATTATAAATATCTTTATAAAAAAGATCTTTCTGTTCTTCATACTTTCTTCTTTCTATACTCGGAAATGAATTTTCCATAACTTCATACAAACTATCAAAATCATTTACTGTTATTTTTTCAAATTTATAATTATTCATTTTCTTCCCCCAGCTGATTATAATTTACTATAATTATAACACAAATATGAAAAATTTTTTTCATATTTGTGTTATGGTATTTTTATAACTTAATAATATGTATAACTAAAAAAATACTGATGCAAATGTTTCTTAACTACTTCTGCATCAGTATTTTCTTTATTAATATAAAATTCTTAAGTTGCTCTATCTTGCTTGGTCACTGTTTTTATGATAATTATAAATATAAAATGGTATTCCTATAAGCATCAATATAAATCCCCACATTACTGTTTCTGCACCTGAACCATATATAGTCCAAATTGTATAAATAAAAGCAATAAGAGGAATTATTGACTTCTTAATAAATAACGTTAATGTAAAATTCTTTTCATTTTTAAACATAAGCATTATTTCTGCTGCTACAGTTAAAAGATAAACTGGCAAGAATGATAATGTTGCAAGTATTGTTATAAAGGTAAAAGCTGATACCATTCCCTTTTGATAATTCATTACTAGCAGTATGTTAACTAATACAGAACCTATTATTAAAGAATTTACTGGTGTACCATACTTAGGGTGAAGCTTTCCGAAGAACTTTGGAAAAACTCCATCTTCACCTGCTGCATATGAAACTCTTGCAGTTGATAGTATCCATCCTATTGTTGTTCCTAATATACAGATTACAACTGCAATTGTAAGTATCTTTCCAACATTGCTTCCAAGAGCATTTGTTATAATATCTGTAAGTGGTGCTGTACTCATTGCAAGTTCACTATTAGCCATAGCTCCCATGCTTCCTAAACTTATTAATATGTATATTACAGCTGCTATAATAATTCCATATATAGTACTTTTTCTTACATTCTTTTCCGGATTCTTAAGTTCACCAGCTGTAACACTTGAACTTTCAAGTCCTACAAATGCCCATAAAGTTGATGTGGCAGCTAGTGATACTGTTGATAAGCCTTTTCCCTCTGGATTTAAAGGCATTAAATTTATACTGTCAAAATTCCAGAATGCTATTATTATAAATAATGCAAAAAATCCTATTTTAAATACAGTCACAAAGCTTTGTATTTTTCCAGCCTGTTTTACACCTACTATATTTAGTATCGTTACAGCCCACAAAATTCCACTTGTAAAAAGTATAGATATTAATGGGTTGTTCAAAGCTGGTACAAATGATGATGCATAACTTGATATTGCAACTATAATAGCTGCATTTCCAATCCAAGAACCATTCCAATATAGCCATGCACTTAAAAACCCTGCAAATTCTCCAAATGCTTCTTTAGTATACTGATATGCACCACCTGTTGATGGATATTTTGATCCTAGATTTGCAAATGAAACAGCTATTAATATAGAACCTATTGTTGTAAGTATCCATGCTATAATTGTAGACATTGGTCCAGATACTTGTGCAAGTGTAGCCGGCAGCATAAAAACACCTGACCCTATCATATTTCCACAAACAAGCATAGTAGCCATAAATAGGCTTATTTCTTTCTTTAGATTTCTATCTTCCATCTTTCCTCCTACGTTTATAACCAATTTAATTCTATATATTATATAATATATATTATTTCAATTTACTTGAATAATATTACACTTCGAAATTATATCATATATGCATATTGAAGTGATATTTTTTACACAATTTATATAATTAGAATTTTATAACTCATAGCGTTGATATATTATCATCTTTTTTTCTTGTTTTTTATCACTTTATCACAACATATTATTAATTTATCACAACATATTATTAATTCTATTTATAAAAATACAGTCATGCTTAATATTTTATTTAAAACATGACTGTTTATATTCATTTAATTATTACATTTTTTTAATAATATCTTCTACCTCATCAATTGACAATCCTGTTGCTTCAGCTATTTCATCATTTTCTTCAAATCCCATCAAGTCCTTAGCTAAAGATATCATTAATCTCTTAACATTTGTTTCAACACTTTCTGGAAGATCCGACATATCTTCTAAGTTTTCCGTCAAATCAAAGTAATCTGATTCCTCATCATTTTCTTCTTTAAATAATTTTATTTTCTTAGCTTTTTCTCTATCATATCCATTAAGATATACAAGTTTCCTATTACTTTCTTCTAAATCCTCATCAGAAATAACGTCTATTCCTTCTTGTTCTAAAACATAAGCTGTTATTCCCTTTCCTTCAATTTTATTTCCTAAAAATGTTCCATCATAAATAAAATTGCATCCACATGAAGGGCTTCCTTCTTTAAGTATTGCTTTGCTTATTCCTGCATTTTTAGCTATTCTTAGTGTTTCATATGCTCCGTCTAGAAATTGCTTTGTAACATCATTTCCTTCCTTATCAATAGCTTTTCCTTCTCCTTCAACAACTTCTTTTGCTATAGAGTCTAATTCTGTTGGATTTCTTGGTGTAGATAAACCTCCAAGTTGTTCAGGACATACTAGTATAGCTTTTCCTTCTTGAAAAAGCTTCATACATTTTTCATTCATATTATTTTTACCACTATATTTGCAATTCACTCCACATAAACATGCACTAATAATATATATTTTAATCACCCCTTTTTTCAATTAACAGTTAACAGATGTCAATTGATATTCATATCATTTTATAATATGTTTAAAACACATGGTTTTATCATATCATTTAGTAATTTCATAATTAAATGATAACTGTTCTTTGTTAAATTCAAACTAATTTAAGCTTTAAGTTCAACCACAGTTACTCCATCTCCACCTTCACCATATACACCAAGTCTAAATGATTTTACGTGTGGATGTCTTTTTAGCATTGCTGTTATTGCATTTCTTAATACACCAGTACCCTTACCATGAACAATTGTAACCTCTCCAAGATTTGCTCTATATGCATCATCAAGATACTTATCAGTTTTATAACATGCTTCTTCCGAATCCATTCCTCTTAAGTCTACTCTTGATTCTATATTACTTAAATTAAGTTTTACTTCTCTTTTTTTCTTAACTTTTTCTTGTTTAGTTACTTTTGTTTTTCTTAAATCCTTCAGCTTTACATTAATCTTCATTATTCCTGCTTCAACCTGTACATCACCTCTATTATCAGGCATTGAAATAATAACTACAGTTTGATTTAATGAAGGTAGAAAAGCTTCCATCCCAAGTGTTACATTAGTTATTGGTTCTCCTTCATTTTCTTTCATATTATGAAGGCCTTTTTCCTTATGTTCAAGACTATCTTTAAGTTTTTTACGTTCTTCTTCAAGTCTTGCTCTTCCTCCACCTTCTATTCCCATTTTTTCTAAAGCTCTCATTGCCTTTAATATTTCATCAGCTTCTTCTTTTGCATTTGCAATGATTTCCTTAGCCTCATGTCTAGCATCCATATATGCCTTATCTCTTGCTTTTTCCAATTTCTGAAGTTTATCTTCATATCTTAATTTAAGTTCTTCTGCTTCTTTTTTAAGAGCACTTGCTTCCCTTGCTTCTTTTTTAGCAACTATACTCTTTTCTTGTAAATCTCTTATAAGATTTTCAAACTGCAGATTTTCTTCTGACATATATGCCTTTGCTCTCTTTATTACACCCTCAACAAGCCCAAGTCTCTTTGAAATCTCAAAAGCATTTGACTTACCAGGTACTCCTATAAGAAGCCTATATGTAGGTCTTAATGTCTCTATATCAAATTCAACAGAAGCATTTTCTACGCCATCAGTTTTTAATGCATATGCCTTTAATTCACTATAGTGAGTTGTTGCAATAATTCTTGATTTTCTACTTCTTAAAGTCTCAATTATAGATATTGCAAGTGCAGCACCTTCTGCCGGATCTGTTCCAGAACCTATTTCATCAAAAAGTACTAATGATTTATCATCTACATATCTCATTATCTCAACAATATTAGTCATATGAGATGAAAATGTTGAAAGATTCTGTTCAATACTTTGCTCATCACCTATTTCAGCAAAAACTTCAGTAAAAAATGATAAAGATGAATTATCACGTGCTGGTATCAACAAACCACTTAATCCCATAATATGAAGAAGTCCAACCATTTTTATAGTTACGGTCTTACCACCTGTATTAGGACCTGTAATCATAAGTGTATCAAAATCCTCACCAATATAAACATCTGATGGAACTACTTTATCATCATCTATCATAGGATGTCTTCCACTATAAATATTGAATCTTCCATCTTCTCTTATAAGTGGTCTTACTGCATTTAATCTTTCACCATATCTTGCTTTTGCAAAAATAAAATCAAATTCAACAAGCATCTTAAAATTACTTAAACATTGTTCAGAGTTCTCTTTAACTTTAAATGAAAGTTCAGCTAATATTCTATCTATTTCAGCTTTTTCTTTTAATACAAGTTCTCTTATTTCGTTATTTAAATTAACAAGACTCATAGGTTCTATAAAAAATGTAGCTCCTGTTGAACTCTGATCGTGAACTATTCCAGGTACAGCACTTTTATATTCAGATTTAACTGGAATAACATATCTGTCACCTCTCATAGTATATAAATCATCTTGAAGATATTTAGAATGACTTCTGACTATTGAACTTATCTTCTCTCTTACAGAAGAATTTTTCTCTTTAAGGCTTCTTCTTATATTGTATAATGTTGCACTTGCCTTATCACTTATTTCTTCTTCTGAAACTATTGATCTTTCTATGTCATCTTCAAGATTTTTCACTGGGGTTAATATATAAGCTAAATCTTCAAGTCTTTCATAAGCTTTTTCAAAATCTTCTCTTTTAAAGAATTCCTTCATGTTTCTTGCAGCTCTTAAAGTACTTCCTATTTTAAGAAGCTGCTCTGGAGTTAACGTCCCTCCTTTTCTTGCTCTTTCAACACCTTCATGTATATCAAAAAGTCCTTCAAGAGGAGGATTCCCCTTATCAAGTATTACTTCTAAAGCTTCATTTGTTTCATCCAGCTTATTGTTTATTTCATAAACATTATCATAAGGAGCAAGGTCTGAAATCTTTTCTTTACCTGCATTGGTACGTGCATATTTTTTAATCTTATCTTTTATTTTATTAAATTCTAATATTCTTAAACTCTTTTCATTCATAAAAACACCCCGATTATTTAGTTAGCAGTTAACACCTGTCAGTTAACTGTTAACTGTCTTTATTCTACGCCTCTTTTATAATGGCCTTTTGTATAAATCCTATTTTCATTTTTCTTACCACAATTAATCTGCTTTATAACATCTTTAACATCTTCATAGGTCTCATCTAAAAAGTCAACTCTGAAATTCTCTATATTAAAGGTCTCCATTTCTTCACACTCTTCAATTAAGTTTATAGGAAGTGAATTTAATATATGACTTCTACAACTATTATCACATAACACCCTAAACTTCTCATTCATTCTATCTATTAATGTAAAATTATCTTTCATACATGGCATACTACATTCTTTCTTTGAAGCTTTGTTTCCAAATGTGCTTCCTACAGGACAGTATTCACTTACCATAAGTTCAGTTTTACCATAAATATTCACTGCAATTTTACACTTAATATCCTTCATTACTTCCTTTAATTCTTTTCTGTTAAGTTCTACGCTTAAACTTGGAATATCAATATCTTCACTATAGAATTCAGCACCTTCATGATTAAATATATTAAGTTTATAATCACCAATTATAAACATTGAATTCTTATATTTTCTTATAATTCCTGCATTGGATGTTATTATACCTTTTATATAAGGTGATAATTCATCAATTACTTTTGTTATGGTTTCAAAGTCCTGTTTAATTATTTCTGGAACTTTAAGGAAAATATTTTTATTATGATTAATGTCTTCTAATCCTTTTATATCTCCTTTATTTAAGAAGCCTTTCACCCTGCTATAGAATATATTTAATGCAATATTATCAACTGAATTTTCTTCCATTAAAGCCTTAAACTGATCTTTTGTTGTGCAGCTATATATATATCCAAGCTTCCCATTAAATTTACACGAAGGACTTTTTACCTCTTCCATAATTCTTTTTCTTCTATAAGAGCTTGTAGCATCCTTTAAAATATTTTCAAATAGTTCTCTTCTTAAATTATTTAGTGATGCAATTCGTATAAAACCTTCATCAAAAACATCAAATATTATATTATCGAATTTATACGGAATTTCACCTGATTTCTTTAACGCTTCCTCCACTCTTTCTCTACTTAAAGGTTTATTAGAAGCTTCTTCTATAATTTCACCATATACCTTATATTCTTTTCCATTAAATACAGTTTTCAATATGATAGGTGCATTAACTTTAAATTCTACTTCTCCTGTAAGTAAAATCTTTCTCTTATAGGGCTTTATATAATCATGAAGTTCATCAAATAATTTTTTATCAGACATTTTAAATAATCTGTATCCCTTTTTATATCCTCCAGTTGGAAAAAGCTTAACTCTATCACCTTTATTAGCTTCTTTTACTTCTTTTCCTTTTAGCATTATTTTGCTTAAAGTAAAACCATCATCATCAAACCTTATTCCATCTCCTAAAGCAACATCAGCTTCTAAAATAACTTCTCCGTTATCTTGAACTTTGCCTATAAATACACCCGTATTTTTAGCATAATTAAAACTCATCATGTCCTTACCTGTATTTTTATAAAGATAAGCTTTCGCAAACCCCTGCCTATTAAATAATTGGGCAAGCTGATTTTTTCCTTTACTAAGATCAAATTTAGTCTGTTTTTCAACCTTATCTATAGCTTTTCTATAGTTTTGCGTAACTCCTGCAACATATTCAGGCTTTTTCATTCTTCCTTCAACCTTTAAAGATGATGTTCCACTTTTTATTATTGCATCGATATCTTCAATAAGACATGTATCTTTAGGACTTAGAAGATATCCCTTCCTTTCACCAGATACTTCACCTTTCAAAGTATACTGCATTCGGCAGCTTTGAGCACATCTACCTCTATTCCCACTTCTTCCACCAATCATAGAACTCATTAAGCATTGACCTGAATAACAAACACATAATGCACCATGAACAAAAATTTCCGTTTCTATTCCAAGATCATTTGATATATATTTTATTTCATCTAAAGATAATTCTCTTGATAAAACTATTCTTTGAAGACCCTTTTCGTAAAAATATAATGCGCCCTCTCCATTATGTACTGTCATTTGAGTTGATGCATGTAGTTCAAATTTAGGATAAATATTCTTGATTAAATTAATTAATCCTGCATCTTGAATTATTAAAGCATCAACTCCTATTTCATATAAATATCCAACATATTTTAACGCCTCTTTTAATTCATTCTGTTTCAAAAGAGTATTCATTGTAACATAGACTTTAACACCATAACTATGAGCATAATCAACAGCTTTCATCATAGTCTCATTATCAAAATTTGAAGCATAAGCTCTCGCGGAAAACTTACTTCCTCCAAGATATATTGCATCAGCTCCATTGTTTATTGCAGCAATAAGACTTTCCATACTTCCTGCTGGAGCCAGTAATTCTACGTTTTTCATATAATTTCTATATCCTCCTAAAATACCTTATAAAAAGGTATTCTTATTTATCATTTTAATAATATACTAAATTCAAGAATTTGCAAATACAACATTAAAAGAAGGCACTAATAATATACTAGTACCTTCTTATTTTTTATTTTCTATTTCCTTTTGTAACTATTGGACCAAGTTGTTCTTTTTTTGCTTTCGCAAGTTCAATCTCAGCATCTATGACTTTTGCTTGCAATTCAAACAATCTGTGTTGGAAAGATTTAGAATCCTCTATCAATTCATCTTTTTCACTTAGAATTTGTGTTTTTTCCTTCTCTAATCCTAAAATCCTATTATTTAAATCATCTATTGATTCTCTATTATTTGCAATTTCAATTTCATACTTATTTATCTTTAAAAGACAATTATTATAATCTTCTTTTATCTGAACAATTTCATTTCCAGTATCTTTAATTCTTTTTTCTTTTTCTTCAATTTCTCGCTTAAGTTTTAAGAAAATTCCTTGTTTATCTTCAAGTTCTTTTTCTAATCTTGAAACTGCCCTTGTCTTGCTTGCAAGATCCTCATTTATTTTCTTTAATTGCGATTCCCTTACTTCAAGACTTGAATTCAATGTAACTATTTCTTCATCTTTCATGATAATTTTATTTACAGTATCTTCTTTTAATTTTTCTATTTCATTTTTTAATCCTGCATTTTCAACTTTTGAATCACTTAAGTCTTTTTCTAAAATACGTTTTTCTTCTTGAATTTTCTCTAATTGACCAGATAACTCATCATTTATATCTGTTAATTCACCAATTTCAAGATTAAGTTTTTTCTCAATATCTTTTAATCCTTCTATTTCACCTTCTAGTTTTTTTCTATCATCATTTAAAAGGTTTATTTCACATTTCATTGATTCTTGTTGCTTATTTAAATTATTTAATCTTTCTTTATATTGGTTAATTTCTTTGTCAGTCTCATCAAATAAATCATTTAATTGTTTGTTCAATTGAGCCTTTTCCATATCTCCATCTTTAACTTGTTTATCTAATTCAGTACACTTTTGCTGTACATCTTTTAATAAATTATTTAAATCTTTTTCAGAAGATATTTTTTCTTCAATCTTCTTATTTAAAATTTGCTTTTCATTTTCTAATTTTTTTTCAAGTTCATTATAAGATTTAACTTGTACTTCTAATTTCATCTTATAGTCTTTTAAAACAGTATCATTCTCTTCATATAATTTATTTAATTCACTAAGCTCGAGTTTACAGTCATTATAATCTTTAGATAGTAATGTATTTTTAGATTTTTCTTCATTTAAAGTATTGCTTAAATCTAATATTTGTTCTTCCATGCTTAACTTTTCATTGTTCAGCTTTTCTTTTGTATTTTCAAGTTCAGTCTCTAAAAGAATATTTTTTTCTTTTAATCCTTGATTTTCTCCATCAAGATTAACTTTAGTTATATTTATTTCTTCAAGAGCTGCTGCTATTTCTAAGTTTGAATCATTTATATTTTTCAATTCTTCTGCTATTTTTTCTTTTTCATCTGTTACTGCTTTTAACTTACTTGTTAAAGTATTTATTCTATCATTAGCCTGTTGAAGTTCTCTGTTTAATCTATGTTCCTTATTTTTTGAATCATCAATCTTCTTGTAATTAATTTTATTCTTTTCTTTTATTTCAGTTAACTCTTTAGTTAAAGATTCCACTACATTTTTTTTCTTTTTAAATTCTTCATTTATTTCCTTATTACCTTTTAATAACTTCTCATTCTCTAATTTTAATTTATTTATTTCTTCTTTAAGTTCATTATAAGTTACTTCCTGATTTTTATATCTTTCATGAAGTTCTGATTCCTTTTTCCCAAACTGTGCTTCAATGCTTGTCTTTTCTTTAATTACAGTCTCTAATTTTTCATTATATTTTGCAATATTATTTTTTAATAAATTTCTTTCTTTTTCTATTTCTTCTTTTTCTTTAATTATTCTGTCAAGTTGATCATCAGATTCGTATAATTCATCTGCAATATTTACTGCTGCAAGAACTGTTGCAGCATTCGTGCTTAATCCAGATTTTTTAGACATTATTTCCTTAATTCTACTGTCAACATAACTTGCTACGCCTAAAAGATATTTCTCATCTTTTTCACCCTTTAAATTATAACTCATACCATTTATATTAACTGTTACCTTAATCATACTAATATAACACCTCGTAAAATTCTTTGTTTATTTAATTATAGGATATATTCAGCAATAAAACAATTATGTAACATACTCTAATTAATAAAAAATTCCTTTAATTTTAATCCTTTTTTATTTTTCTTTTAAATAATATCATTTTTAGATTAATTGTGACACAAACTGACTTTAATTAATTTAGCACCATTACTTATTATAAATTTATAGTTTATGATATACTAAACCTGATTATTGTGATAATAATATGTTCATACTTAATAAATAATTACATTATCTGTTTTACTTATTAAGCTAAATATATTAATATATAATTTGATATAATTTTATTAGGTGGTGAGTACAATAAAGATTAAAAGCATTTTAAGTATATTTTTATCTAAAATTACAGCTTTCCTTGCAAAGCATATAGTAAAGGGAGGAAGTAACTTTCCAGGTAAAATTGCTTTAAAAATTGATAGATCAATCTTAAAAACAGTAAGCAAAGGATATAAAGTAATACTTGTTACAGGTACCAATGGAAAAACTACAACT
The DNA here is from genome assembly GCF_006742065.1 of Clostridium butyricum. Classification (NCBI taxonomy): domain Bacteria; kingdom Bacillati; phylum Bacillota; class Clostridia; order Eubacteriales; family Clostridiaceae; genus Clostridium; species Clostridium butyricum. Next base: position 2,830,523 of record NZ_AP019716.1, read on the forward strand.
ACAAGTATGATTTATAACATTTTAAAAGAAAGTGGCCTTGATGTAATAACTAACAATACAGGTGCAAATTTATATCCTGGAATAGTTGCTTGTTTTATTTCTAACTATTCATTCTTTAAAAAACCAAAAGACTCATATGCTGTCATAGAAGTTGATGAGGCAAATGTAAAATTTATTACTGAATATGTAACTCCAGAAATAATAACTGTAACTAACCTTTTCAGAGATCAATTGGATAGGTATGGTGAAGTTTATACAACTTTAGTTAAAATTCTTGAAGGTGTTCATAAGGTTCCAGAATCAACTTTAGTTTTAAATGGTGATGAATCATTACTTGGAAAACTTAATATACAAAATAAATGTGTATATTATGGATTTAATACTCCTATTAAAGAAGATAATTCTTTAGATTTAAATGCTGATGCTAAGTTCTGTAAATTCTGTAAGGCTCCTTATTCTTATAACCTTGTTACGTACAACCATTTAGGTGATTTCTATTGTCCTGAATGTGGATATAAACGTCCAGAGCTTTCATATAGTGTAAATAAAATTTTAGATTTAAAACCAGAAAGTTCAACTGTACTTATTAATAATTCTGAAATTTTTATAAGCCAATCAGGTGCATATAATATATATAATGCTTTATGTGCATTTTCAATTGCAAAACAGCTAGGTATTAATGATGATGTGATAAAATCATCTCTTCAAAACCAAAGTTCAAGCTTTGGAAGACAAGAACAAATAAAAATAGATGACAAAAATATTCAGATAATATTAGTAAAAAATCCTGCAGGATATAATCAAGCATTAGATACTTTAAAGTTAAATGACGATGCATTTTCTGCTCTATTTATGCTTAATGATAATTATGCTGATGGACGTGATGTATCATGGATATGGGATGTTGACTTTGAAAAAATATCAGAATTAAAACTTCAGGACATATTTATTTCTGGATTGAGAATGTATGATATGGCTGTTAGATTAAAAGTAGCAGGACTTGATAAAGATAAGTTTATCCTTGAAGAAGATTATGAGCAGTTAACAGAAAAACTTAAGAAATCTTCATCAACTAAAATATATATACTTGCAACATACACTGCTATGATTAATTATAGAAAATATCTTCATTCAAAAGGCTATATTGATAAATTATGGTAATAAGGAGGATTTAATATTATGGAATTAACTATATGCCACCTATATCCTGATTTATTAAATGTTTATGGCGATGTAGGTAATGTACTTATTTTAAAACATAGAGCTTCTCTAAGAGGCATTAATGTAAATATTGTAAATTGTTCTCAAGGTGATATTTTAGATAAAGATAATACTGACATTATCTTCTTTGGAGGTGGTCAAGATTTTGAACAATCTATTGTATCTGACGATTTAAAAAACATGAAAAAACAACCTTTAACAGAATATATTGAAGAAGGTAAGGTTGTACTTGCAATTTGTGGTGGATATCAACTTCTTGGAAAATACTACACTGCACCTAATGGTGAAAAAATAGACGGCCTTGGAATACTTGATATTTATACTGAAGGTGGAGACACTAGATTTATAGGAAATACAGAAATCATTAATGAAGAGTTCAATGAAACATATGTAGGTTTTGAAAATCATTCAGGAAGAACATATATCAATAATTACAAAGCACTAGGAAAATGTATTCACGGATATGGAAATAATGGTTCTGACGGATATGAAGGATGTATATATAAGAATACTTTTGGGTCATATTTCCACGGTTCATTTTTATCTAAGAATCCAGAATTTGCAGATAGACTTTTAACTTTAGCCCTTCAAAAAAAGTATGGTCAAGAAGTAATCCTAGAATCTTTAACTGATGAATTTGAATTAAAAGCTAAGCAATCAATAATTGAACGATTAAAAAAATAATAAAATACTCCCTTGTTTTTTACTTGGGAGTATTTTCATTGAATCTTTACCTGTTAATTACCTTTCTATTTATCAAATAATCAAATTCCCATGGTTCCATGGATTCTATTGTTTTAAACTCATAACCCAATCTCTTATAATCATCAATTATTCCTTGCAGTGCTTCTGTTGTGGTTTTTTTATTTTCTAAATCATGCATCAAAACAACTTCTACTATATTCTTTCCACACATTTCTTCTACATTCTCTTTTATAGTATTACAAGCTACACATGACCTTCTTGTATCACCACAATCTATCGTCCAGTCAATATAATTTATATCTCTACTTTTTAAATATGATTTTATATTACTTAAAACGTCTCTCGTACATACAGTGTTAGTTGAGCCACCAGGCATCCTGACCATATTATAAGTTCTTTCTTCATTAATAATTCCATTTATTGTTTTCATACACTTGTTTAAATCATTTACATAATTTTCAGTGGAACTATATATTTCGGTATAATCGTGATTATTGCAGTGTGGTAATATTCCCATACCACTGCTGTTTATTCTTCTCATAGTACCCTTATTTCTAACTGCATTATTACCAACTACACAAAATGTAGCTTTAACATTATTTTTGCATAATAGATCTAATATAGAATCTGTATTACTAAAAGAAGGTCCATCATCAAAAGTCAAATAAACTACTTTCCTTTCTGCTGCCTCAGGTTTAATTTTCACACCTATATAATTTACACTTATAAGGCTAATAATAATTGCAATTAATATATTTTTTATATATTGTTTCATAAAATGTCACCCCTTCTTCATAGTTCGTATATAGTTTGTTCAAAAAAACAAAATCTATATCTATTAATGTAAAAATATATTTAACTTTTTCATAATTTTAAATGGAATATATGCCTTCAAAAACCATCTTAGTAAATTAATTATTTAACTATATTCATTAATCAAAAAAACATATGTTATTCTTATTTAATAATTTCTTTAGTATTTTAAACCTAACATTTATTGTTATTAGTTTGTATAAATGTTATACTAAAACTGTTTTAAGATATTTAATAAATAGAAGCGGAGAGATTTGACTTGAAAAAAAATTTTATTTTAAAAACACTTATACTAACTCTTTCTATTTCTTTATTCAGCCCATTAGCATCTATTAATGCAAAAGCTGCTACAACTGCACAGCCAGATATAAATGCTCAAGCTGCTATAACTATGGATTTAGAAACTGGTGAAATCATCTATTGTAAGGATGCAGACAGCAAAAGATATCCAGCTAGTACAACAAAACTTTTAACAGGTTTACTTTTAGCTGAAAATAAACAAAAAAGTGATGAAATTGCATTTACAGAATCTGCAAAAATCCAACCTGAATATTCACTGAACATAAACTTTATGCACAACTCTATGAAAGTTGGAGATACTATGTCAGCTGATGATGTCATGAAAGGTTTATTGCTATTCTCTGGAAATGATACTGCATATATGATTGCTGACAATGTTGCAGGAAATTCTCAAAAGTTTGCTGATATGATGAATGCAAAAGCAAAAGAAATTGGTGCTAATAATAGTCATTTTGTTACAGCAAATGGATTACATGATGAAAATCACTACACTACAGCATATGATCTTTCCTTAATAACAAAGGCTGCCTTTCAAAATGACTGGGAAAGAGAAACCATGGAACTTGCAGATGCTTCTATTCAAATTAATGGCGCTAAAGTACTGTTAGAAAACAGAAACTTAGGTCTTGGTAAAAATGGAAACATAGCAGGAAAAACTGGTTTAACTAATGCTGCTGGTGGATGTCTTGCTGCTGTTTATGAAGTAAACGGAAGAAAGCTTATAGGTGTAGTTCTTAAGAGTAGACAAGTAGATAATGCCGATATGACTAAATTCAATGACATGGATTCTATAATGAATTATAGTTATAATACATCAAAAACTGTTTACAAATCATCTGGTGAGGAAGTTGGTACTACAGATGTACAATATAAATCATTTGGATTCTTTGGTCCAACAAAGACAATTACAGTTCCATTAAAACTTACTCAAGATGTGACTTATTACGCAAATGCAATCAATGATGCTGAATCTCAAATAACTTATGATAAAACTGATTCAAGCGCATGGAAGTTACTATTTAATAAAGATGTAACACTAACTTATTCAACAAGAAATCATAATGAAAGTGTTGCCGGTAGTGTTGATATCTCATTTGGAAATATATTAAAAGATAACATAATTATTTATATCGCAACTTTAGCAAGTATAATAATTATTATTACATTAATAATATTAATAAAAAATATGGCTTCAAACTCAAGACGTAGAAAAAGCAGTTATTCACGTAGAAGAAGACGTTAATATGCAAATAAAGAAATACTGTATCTAAACTTTTATTTAGATACAGTATTTTTTATTTAAAGATTAAAATTGAAATTTGTAAATATTTCACTGATAGATACTATTAAAAAAACATGGTATAATCAGAATGTTGTTGGTATGGTAATATATCTTAATATTTACGATCCATAAAAATAATCGTTTATCTAAGGAGTAA